>NZ_CM147918.1:1635000-1835000 GCF_055809635.1 Roseibium sp. 10G30-5 | reverse complement strand
TTAAGACATGGGCCGGTAGCTCAGGTGGTTAGAGCGCACGCCTGATAAGCGTGAGGTCGGAGGTTCAAGTCCTCCTCGGCCCACCATCCTTTTGGGTGGTGAGTATGTCTTATCTTGAGAGCGGGGCTATAGCTCAGTTGGTAGAGCGCGTGCTTTGCAAGCATGAGGTCGTCGGTTCGATCCCGTCTGGCTCCACCACTCACTGCGTTCGGGTTTTACCGTGTCTTTTTGCATCTGGTTTTGATTGGATGTTTGGGTGGGGTTTGTGCTCTGGGTGTTTGTTTTACGAGCTCCCTTTTGGGTTGAGTTTGTTCGTTTTGTTGAAGAAGAAAAAGGTTTGCGATGCCTGTTGGCTTTGCATTTATGTTCTTGACATCGTTGAAGAGAAGATCGTTCGACCTCTGTGGTTTACTGCAGGGATCTACGTTTTAAGTAGGTAGCTAGCTTGACCGCATGGCTGTTGGATTGATCTCGAGAAACTGGTCTAATAATCAGTGTGATCATGCGTTGGAGCGTTCCTGCTTCAGTAAAGGGCGCGTGATTGATGAACATTGATAATGAGAGTGATCAAGTGTAATAAGGGCATTCGGTGGATGCCTTGGCGACAAGAGGCGATGAAGGACGTGATACGCTGCGATAAGCCATGGGGAGCTGCGAATAAGCTTTGATCCGTGGATTTCCGAATGGGGAAACCCACTCCGTATGGAGTATCCCGCAAGGGAAGCAAACCCGGTGAACTGAAACATCTAAGTAACCGGAGGAAAGGACATCAACCGAGACTCCGTTAGTAGTGGCGAGCGAACGCGGACCAGTGCCAGTGGTCATATTAGTAGAACCGGAACCGTCTGGAAAGTCGGGCCTTAGTGGGTGATAGCCCCGTATGGGTAGAAGCTTTTATGATCCTTGAGTAGGGCGGGACACGTGAAATCCTGTCTGAACATGGGGGGACCACCCTCCAAGCCTAAGTACTCCTTGTCGACCGATAGTGAACAAGTACCGTGAGGGAAAGGTGAAAAGCACCCCGACGAGGGGAGTGAAACAGATCCTGAAACCGGATGCCTACAAACAGTTGGAGCCCAAGGTTTGTCCTGGGTGACAGCGTACCTTTTGTATAATGGGTCAGCGACTTAATTTAGCGAGCAAGCTTAAGCCGATAGGTGTATGCGTAGGGAAACCGAGTCTTAATAGGGCGTTTTAGTTCGTTGGATTAGACCCGAAACCGAGTGATCTAGCCATGACTAGGTTGAAGGTGCGGTAACACGCACTGGAGGACCGAACCCACGCCTGTTGAAAAAGTCGGGGATGAGTTGTGGCTAGGGGTGAAAGGCCAATCAAACTCGGAAATAGCTGGTTCTCCGCGAAATCTATTTAGGTAGAGCGTCAGACGAATACTCTCGGGGGTAGAGCACTGGATGGGCTATGGGGGCTTACCGCCTTACTGATCCTAACCAAACTCCGAATACCGAGAAGTAGTATCTGGCAGACACACAGTGGGTGCTAACGTCCATTGTGGAGAGGGAAACAACCCTGACCGCCAGTTAAGGTCCCTAAGTTATGGCTAAGTGGGAAAGGATGTAGAACTCCCAAAACAACTAGGATGTTGGCTTAGAAGCAGCCATCATTTAAAGAAAGCGTAACAGCTCACTGGTCTAAATAAGGGGTTCCGCGCCGAAAATGTACCGGGGCTCAAGCCATACACCGAAACTGCGGGTGTGCACTTATGTGCATGCGGTAGCGGAGCGTTCTGTAAGTCTGCGAAGGGAGACCCGTGAGGGCTCTTGGAGATATCAGAAGTGCGAATGCTGACATGAGTAACGATAAAGGGTGTGAGAGACACCCTCGCCGAAAGTCCAAGGGTTCCTGCGCAACGCTAATCGGCGCAGGGTTAGTCGGCCCCTAAGGCGAGGCCGAAAGGCGTAGTCGATGGGAAACAGGTTAATATTCCTGTACTTGGTGGTAGTGACGGATGCCGTGTATCGTATTCCCTTATTGGATTGGGGATGCGGTGAAGGTGTTCCATGGAAATAGCTCCACCGCTATAAACCGTACCCGAAACCGACACAGGTGGACTGGTAGAGCATACCAAGGCGCTTGAGAGAACTGTGCTGAAGGAACTCGGCAAAATGCTCCCGTAAGTTCGCGAGAAGGGAGACCTCATGGTGGGCAACCATTGTGGGGTGGCACAGACCAGGGGGTGGCGACTGTTTATCAAAAACACAGGGCTCTGCGAAGTCGCAAGACGACGTATAGGGTCTGACGCCTGCCCGGTGCCGGAAGGTTAAGAGGAGGTGTGCAAGCTCCGAATTGAAGCCCCGGTAAACGGCGGCCGTAACTATAACGGTCCTAAGGTAGCGAAATTCCTTGTCGGGTAAGTTCCGACCTGCACGAATGGCGTAACGACTTCCCCGCTGTCTCCAGCACAGACTCAGTGAAATTGAATTCCCCGTGAAGATGCGGGGTTCCTGCGGTCAGACGGAAAGACCCCGTGCACCTTTACTACAGCTTCACACTGGTATTCGTGACGACATGTGTAGGATAGGTGGTAGACGTTGAAGCATTGGCGCCAGCTGATGTGGAGTCATCCTTGAAATACCACCCTTGTCGTTATGGATATCTAACCGCGGTACTACAATATCCGGGACCGTGTGTGGCGGGTAGTTTGACTGGGGCGGTCGCCTCCCAAATGGTAACGGAGGCGCGCGAAGGTGGGCTCAGAGCGGTCGGAAATCGCTCGTTGAGTGCAATGGCATAAGCCTGCCTGACTGCGAGACTGACAAGTCGAGCAGAGACGAAAGTCGGCCATAGTGATCCGGTGGTCCCTCGTGGAAGGGCCATCGCTCAACGGATAAAAGGTACGCCGGGGATAACAGGCTGATGATGCCCAAGAGTCCATATCGACGGCATTGTTTGGCACCTCGATGTCGACTCATCACATCCTGGGGCTGGAGCAGGTCCCAAGGGTTTGGCTGTTCGCCAATTAAAGTGGTACGTGAGTTGGGTTCAGAACGTCGCGAGACAGTTCGGTCCCTATCTGCCGTGGGTGTAGGAGAATTGAGAGGATCTGTCCCTAGTACGAGAGGACCGGGATGGACGTACCTCTGGTGGACCTGTTGTGGCGCCAGCCGCATTGCAGGGTAGCTATGTACGGAAGGGATAACCGCTGAAAGCATCTAAGCGGGAAACCCACCTCAAAACGAGTTCTCCCTGAAGAGCCGTGGAAGACCACCACGTCGATAGGAAGCGTGTGGAAGTGTGGCAACGCATGAAGCTTAGCTTTACTAATAGCTCGTTCGGCTTGATCCTCTCATTAGTCAATGTTCATCAAATCAACTGACCAGTTTTGCGAAAGTGCAAGGACAGACACACATCTGTTCAGGCCCTCTCAGGGATCCAGAATCCCAAACGCTCAAACCGCAAAACTCAAAACAGACCAGTTCTCGATATTTTCTGCGCTTCGCCGGCCTGGTGGCTCTAGCGGGGAGCCCCCACCCGATCCCGTCCCGAACTCGGCCGTGAAACTCCCCAGCGCCAATGGTACTGCATCTCAAGATGTGGGAGAGTAGGTCGCTGCCAGGCCTGCAAAACGCAGAAAATAATCTCGGATACATAAAATAATAACGCGGGATGGAGCAGCCCGGTAGCTCGTCAGGCTCATAACCTGAAGGTCGCAGGTTCAAATCCTGCTCCCGCAACCAAATTATAACAAATATGATGAAATACACCCGCTACAAAAGCGGGTTGTTTGCGTTCAAAATTAAAAAAAAATCAGAAACGCAGAAACTGTGCCTCCCATCCAAAGGCAAAATCGAAATAAAAATGGCGTCGCGGACGAAGTGTTTGACGGGCGACCTTTAGCGTTCTGTTGACAAAGTCACGTAGCCATATGCGTGCGGCTGCGAGATTGAGGAAAGCGGCGAAGGACGCCTTGGTCTTGTCGTAGTGGGTTGCTATCCGGCGGAACTGCTTGACCTTGTTGAACATGCGCTCGATCCGGTTCCTGTCTTTGTAAGCCCGAAAGTCGCACGGAATTGGCTCCCTGCGGTTTGACTTGGGCGGAATGACGGGACTGATGCCAGCGAGCAACAGACTTTGGCGCACCGCGTCGCCATCGTACCCCTTGTCAGCCAGAAACAAGTCTTGGCTTGCGGCATGGCATGTCCAGAAGAGCTGGAACAGTGCTGTAGTCGGATGCTTCGCCACCCGTCAGGACAAAGCCGAGAGGACATCCTGACCGTCCGTTCTGGAATGGATTTTTGTCGTAAAGCCGCCGCGTGATCGACCAAAAGCCTCCTTATGAGTCCCCCTTCTGCGCCCGCCGCCTGACTGTGGCCGCGAACCGTCGTGCTGCCAGTCATCGGTTAGCCCGAGGTCCACCAGCGTTTCCAGAAGGTCATCCCAGACGCCTTGCTCCGCCCATCGGCGAAAGCGAACATAGACCAGAGTTCCATTTCCCGTACCGCTCATGCATGTCGCGCCAGGGGCAGCCAACGCGTAGGACATGCAGCATGCCATTCAAATACCGGCGATTATCCAGGGCCGGGTGGGACTTCCGGCCGCGTTCTGTTGGAAGCAACCCTTCGATAAGTTCCCATTCTGCGTCTATCAGATCACCACGTGCCAAAACGGCCTCCTAAAAGACAGTCTAGAATCACGGATCAGCCGATTTTGGAATCCTCGTTGTCAACACAACCTAAAACTATGTCGCCAGATCGAGAAAACGCGCCAGATGTAGGCGCATTTCGGTGGGGGCGAGCTCGACACTTCCGCCATGGCCGGCAAGGATCCAGGAGAAACTCTCGCTGAGAAGGCATCGAAGGGATCGCAGTTGCTCCGACCAACTATACCAGTTGACGTCGGGAAATGCTTCGAAAGTATGGGTTTCTGGATTCCACGCCAATGAGTCGCCCGTGAAGAGAAAGCGATCATTGAGAAGATACATGACGCTCCCTCGCGTATGGCCGGGCACAGGCAGCACAGTGATTTCGGCCAGGATTTCCTGCCTGTCGTTACCGCGCCAGATGTCCGTGGCGAATGGTGCGCTGTCCGCGTCGTCTTGATGAATCCAGATTCGACTTTTGAAGTGTTTGCCGTATCGTTCCGCATCGGCGACATCGTCGCGGTGCGTCAGGAGGATGTGGTCCAGTCCGCCGCGTTCGGTGATCCATGCGACCAGATGTGAGGACCATCGCGGAGCATCAATCATCACCCGGCCCGCAGGAGTGTTCGCGAAGTAAGAATGGGCACCATAGGATGATCGCGCGTTATAGCCGAGCCTGAACACGTCCGGCGTGAGTTCTTGAGGAAACAGGTTGGCAGGTCGCGTCAGCACGCCCGGAGCTTCGACAGCAGACGTTGGACATACTTCGAGTGCTCGCCAGGCAGCGATCGTCTCGTCGTCAGTCAGGGGTTGTCGTACGAATACCGATCGCCCGCCCCTCTCCTCCAATAGTTGAGGCGCCATGGTCCGGGAAGCCATGCAATTGATGCAGCGCGAGTTGACTTTCCACATTGTTTCCTTCTCCGTTCTGAAAGTGCATCTCGTTGCTGGTCGCGAGTTGGACAACCTCAGCCCCATGTCGGGTTATCGAGCCGGGCCCAGATGCGCAGCGGCGCTGGCCTGTGACCTGACACGGTTTGCGCGCGTCCGCGGCTACCCCGTCGCTGGGATGGCAGTAGCCGCCCTCTCTTCGGTGCGATTCAATGGACAGCGGTTCCACCATCCACAGCAAGGATTTGCCCTGTCATCATGCTCGCCCCATCGCTGGTCAGGAACAGGCAAGCGCCGACGAGATCGGTGGCCTGCTCTGGCCTTGGGATGCTTTGCCCCATGATCGCCTGCTCCCGCACCTCCTCTGTATAACTGCCATTCTCCGCCATGTTCCTGGTTATCGTCAGGCCGGGCGCGATGGCGTTGACAGTAATCCCGTCATTACCGAGTTCGCGTGCCAGCGACCGGGTCAGCGAAGCAATCGCACCTTTGCTGGAAATGTAGTGAAGGAGGCGCGGCTGACCGGTGAAGATGGTTGCGGAGGTGATGTTGACGATGCGACCCCACTTTCGCTCCCGCATCCGCGGCGCAACAGCCTTGCTGCACAGAAACGGACCTAACGTGTTGACGGTCATGACGCGGGTCCATTCCTCCGGACTGATCTCTTCGAAAGGCTTGGGCTTGAGGCTGGAAGAGAGCGCAGCGTTATTGACAAGGATATCTACCGAACCATGGCGATTTTCGATGTCGGCGATACAGGCGTGGACACTCGTCTGATCTGAGACGTCGCATTGTGCGTGCTCCACATCAGGTGCTCCGGTGCTGGAATCCCAACACAGGTCGGCACCGACAACGGTGGCGCCTTGCGCATGAAGCGCCTGAGCGAGCGCCGCTCCAATTCCAGTTGCGGCGCCCGTGACGAGTGCAACTTTTCCATTCAGGGTCATGAGTTCCTCCTTTCATTCGCTTCGGCTCAACGCGGTAAATCGCCTGCGACTTAAACTATATCGGGCCGGCAAGACTGCGCGGGTCCACTCTTAAAGGCCGTCGGCATTTGCCGCTCCAGACCGTGCCGGGGGCGCGCTAAGGCTGGAAATGTGCCTGAGATACGCCTCTGTAGAGTAGTCATGGCTCCCCATAGTTGACAATGTAGTCGGAATTCCGATAAGTAATGCCGCTATGGCACAAATTGGCTTGGAACGGCTAACCGGTCTGATCGCGTTCGCAAGAGCAGCTTCGCTCGGTAGCTTTACGGCTGCGGCCCGAGCGCTCTCCATCTCGCCGTCCGCTGTGAGCAAGAGCGTTCAACGGCTGGAACAGCAGCTGGGCCTATCGCTCTTCACCCGCACCACGCGCACGTTGACGCTGACCCCCGAAGGCCGAGACCTTCACGAGCGCGCTTTGCGGCTGCTGCATGAAGCCGAGCAGATTGAACAAGCCGCTCTGGCCGCGCGTGGCGAACCGATCGGCACGATCAAGGTTACCGCTCCGCCGCCGATCTGTGTAAACGTGCTCTGTCCCCAATTGCCACGCTTTCGCGCCCTCTACCCCAACTTGCACGTCGACCTTCGGCTGGAAGATCAGCGCGTCGACCTGATCGAAGAGGGGGTGGACCTGGCAATCAGAGTGGGCGCTCTCGATGATTCCCGGTTGCTGTCAAAGGTGCTGGCACCGAACCTGTTCTGTGCGTTCGCATCGCCTGAATATCTGGCGCACAGGGGCACGCCGGAACATCCGGACAAACTGAACGAACATGACTGTGTAAATTTTCGGTTCCGAAGTACCGGTCAACTGGCGCGTTGGCCCTTTCGCATCGGCGAACGCGAGATTGAAATAACGCCGCCGGGCGGAATCACGGTTGATGAGGGCAATGCGGTTATGGCCGTTCTTGTTGCCGGTGGGGGCATTTGCGTCTCACCCTCATATATCGCAGCGCCCTATGTCACGAGAGGCGAACTTGTGCCGATCCTCATACAGTTCTCGGTCCATCGCCACGACGTTAGCGCGCTTTGGCCACAGAGCCGGCGAGCCAGTCCTAACGTCAGGGCGTTCCTTGACTTTATCTCGGAGGTTTTTGGTCCGCCGAACGCTTGGGACAAATTTATTGGCCGCTGAGGCAAGGTGCCCGCATTCGGGGCCGGCTTTTGGTGCCGCTCGCCACTTGGTCACACGTCGGACAGTTCCTTCTCGAGCACCAGGAGGCTGAGATCATCGCGAAGCGGCGTGCCGAAACGATCGTCACCATAGGGAAAAGGCTCTGTCTCGCCGGTCGCACGATAGCCACGCCGAATATACCAATCGATCAGCGTTTGCCTAACGTTAATAACGGTCATCCGGATGCGTTTTCCGCCGCGCTTGCGCGCCCATTGCTCTGCGGCATTCAGCAACGTCCGGCCGAAGCCTTCTTTCTGCCGGGAGGGGTCTGTTGCCAGCGAACCAATATACCAGACGTAATTACCCAGCGGCTCGATCCAGACACATCCCAGCAGCGTGGCGTCCCTGGGATCTTCCCATTTCAGGAGGCTGGCGTTGGGTTTTGTCAGTAGATCCGAGCGTAGAAGGGGCTCGGAAATGCGGTCACCGGAAAGATAACGTTCCTGTGTGCTCCAGCTTGGCGATCTGTCCGACCCTCGATAAGCCCGATTCATCAAAGTGACGATCGACGGTATATCTTTATCAGTGATCTCTAAGAGCATATTGGACGCTTTCTGGGATTATTCGCTTCGACGCCATGGAGAACCTATAGTTACGAGAAATCGCTGGGGAATGCCAGACAAGAGCACGAAAACAACCTGTTCGTGACCATGATTGCGGAGCCATCGATCAGTCCAGCGAGCCTTATGGCAACGCGCTGGGTCCAGTCGAGTGTTCCAACGATGTTTGACGCACCGTGACGGGTACGCATTGGCGAGTCGAGGCTAATCTGGGAACGAAATCAGGACTATCGTTGGTATAATGTCCTGAAGGCGCGGTCTGTGTCAGATGAAGCCAATCCACTCATCTGAAATGATCATGCAGAATGAAAACAGGGTCACGTTGGTCACCGGCGCTAACCAAGGTATCGGCCTTCAGATAGCGAAGGAGCTCGCCGCCCACGGACGTTTTGTGCTCGTCGGCTCGCGCAACATGAACGACGTTTCCTGCTGGCCGTGGTCAGAGTATCTAAAGCGTGTGCATCAAGGCAAAGCTCTCAGCCGGGGGGGTGCCGATGCCCTATCTAATGCGCCGAAGCCGGAAACGTTGGTATGATGGACAGGGCAGAAGAATCGTGCGCGGGGATGGCGTGAATTTGGGGATATTTGGCCACCGCCGCCCTGATAAGAGCGATATCCCGGTTTATTACCTTCCTGTTCTCGCCGATCAGAAACCGCATCAACCATGGTTTCTCTGCCGGGATGTCTAGGCCTTCCTTCTGAAACACAAGATCCCCGACAAATGCGTAACGTATCCCTGAAGGCAAGCTGACGAAAATCACCACCGAGCCAGGCGTGTGGCCGGGTGCCGGCACAATGACGACCGAACCGTCACCCCAAACGTCATGACTTCGCGGAAACCCAAGGTAAGGCCCGCCATCGAATACATAGGGGCGATAGTTGACGTCGGGAATGCTGTTGATGACCTCAGTACCTTTGGCGTGGGATTCAATGAACCGCTTGCCCGCGGCATCAATCAGGACCGGCACTCCCGGCAGATCGGTAAGGCCGCCGATATGATCCCAGTGGGCGTGCGTAGGGATAACGCCTGCAATGTCGCCGGGCCGGATACCGCCCGCTGCCAATTGGACGACAGCCGGGGTTCCCGTGACGTGATGCGATCGCTGAATTGCGGGAAGCAGCTTCATCTGCTGTTCAACCTTGGTGCCGAAACCGGTGTCGATAAGCAGATTGCCCCGCGGATGCCGGATCAGCACTGCCGTCGCCGCAAGGTGCCGTGTTTGGATCCACGAGCCACCGCGATAAGTGAGTGCCGCAGGGCTGTCATACGAGCCCGTTGGAATTATGCTGATCGACATTCCCACAGGCGGCGCTGCCGGAGGCAATTTCCCCACGGAGACTGGCGGGAGGTCCAGAGTGGCAGGCGTGAATGTAAGGCCAAAGACAAACAATCCGATCAGTAGGATCGCGGCGAACCCGCCAATTATTCTCCAGATCGGCCTCCGGGTAATCCCGCGTCTGCGGATGGCCGCTGCGCCCGTATCATCATCTGTCATGGCACTGAGTTCCCGTTAACAAAAGAAATTCGGCATCCGCTGCCGACCAAAGCGATCTTGACGGATCGCCAGTTTGTGTCGGTCCGACTTTCGTATAAGGTAATGGTGGGTATCTTATCGTCACCATCAAACGATAATGCTCATTATTGTTTGGAGTCAAGCGGCATATGAAAGACTGGCCTTCAGACCATCCCAAGGCGAAGCTGATGGCGCGCAAGCGGTCCGTCATCCTGCAAGCTGCGCGTGAGGCTTTCCTGCGCGACGGCTATAGCGGCGCAAGTATGGAGGCGATCGCGTCAAGCGCCGGTGTTTCGATCATGACTCTCTATCGCCATGCAGAAGGGAAAGATGACCTTTTCGCTGCGGTAATCGAGAGCGCTTGTCACCCGGTCGAGCACGAGGACCGAGCACGAATCGAAGAGGCGCTCAAGCAGCCCCTTCAGGATATCCTGGTCTTCGTTGGGATGATGTTTCAGGAGCGGCTGGCCAGCCCAGTAACGACGACCCTATTCCGGACGGTCATGGCGGAAATCAAGAGATTTCCAGAGCTTGCGGATATGGCCTATCGCGGGATGATCGGCACGCATGAAGATATGTTGACCGATTTCCTTGTAGGCCGGGCCGAATGCGCGAGCCTCGACGCGCATCAGTGTCGGCTCCTCAGCATGTCCTTCCTCAGCCGTCTGGTGGGAACTGAAAGCCTGCGCGTTCTGCTGGGTCTGGAGGGCGCTACTCAGGCAGAGCGGCTCGACCGTGCGCAATTAGCTGCCGCAGACCTGCTTTCACATCTACCAACGGATCAATAAGATCACTGCCCAGGAATTTCATAGGTCCCGCGATGCTTCCGCCACGATCCAGCGCCGGAATGCGTCATGCCCCTCGGCGTCACCCACGATCGGTTCTCGCCATACTAGATGCCAGGCTGTAATCGTCTTCAATCTCGACATCGAACAGGCGGACCAGGCTGATGGGCTGCAATATCGTCGGCAGCAAGCGCCGCGCGCGCCAGCGCCACCCCTTGTCCCATGGCAGCAGCTTGCAGGACGAGGGCGGCATCATCATAGATCGGGCCTTCCTGCGGCTCCGGCGCGTCGAGTCCTGCGGCAGTCAGCCATGGCCGCCACTTTTGCCGGGGGAGCGAATGGCGGTGACCGACAGAAGGTCGCGCGGCGCGGCGAGCCGGTGCCGTTCGGCGAAATCCGGACTGCAGACCGGGTAGATAGTGCTTGTCATCAGTTTGGTTGACTGTAGCCCCGGCCATTCCCCCGGGCCGTACCGAATGGCGAGGTCGATGCCGTCGCGCCCATCAAGCGAAGTCAGGCTTGCGGTCGGGCGGATAGCGATCTCCACATCGGGATAGTCGGCCTGAAACCCGGTAATCCGCGGAACCAGCCAACGCGCCGCAAAGCTCGGCAGGACGCTGACATTCAAGGTCCGCCGCGCATCATGGTTCCGGACGCGACTGCGCGCTGCCGCGAATGCGTTTGCGAGTTGCTTCAGCCCCTGACGTATGTCGAGCACGAGGATTTGTCCGGCATCCGTCAGGATCATGCGTTGGCCGTCACGTACGAAAAGACGGTTGCCAAGGTCGCGTTCCAGCCGGGCGATATGGTGGCTGATGGCACCATGGGTCAGCGAAAGCTCTTCGGCCGCGCGGCTGTAACTTAGGTGACGCGCCGCCGCTTCGAAGGCTCGGAGGGTCTGGAGTGGAGGAATATACTGATTCATCATTGTCAATATAGCTCACATCCAACGTGAGTCCATTTGGTTCGCCTCCATACGTCTTTGGCCGTATTATTGTGGTTGATTTCCAGATGTGCACGTCGCGTTCCTGGGAATATGATTCACATCACCTTGTTTCGGAGCGAGATCTTTGGTCAACGCAATACCCCCAAAAACGGCTAGCCGGACGCGGCCAGATGAACTGGAAAACTCGCTCACACCTCTTTGGGTCGTGATTGGCCTTAGCCATGGGCCCTGCCGTCGCGCTTGGTCTGGCTCGGTTTGCCTATGCGCTCCTTCTCCCCCGATGCGGGCCGCTCTGGGTTGGAGTTATGCCGCAGCCGGCGCCCTGAACACGTCGAACGCCGCTGGTTACCTTGCCGGTGCGCTTGCGGCCGCCGCAATGGTCAGGCGATTCGGCGACAAGCGGGTCTTTGCTCTCGGACTGTTACTGACGGCTATGACGGTGGGTGCTTCTGGAGTCACGTCGTCATACGGGGCCCAATTGGTCCTTCGCTTCATTGCCGGCCTCACTGGGGCGGCGGCCTTTGTCGCCGGGGCCGGACTGACTTCTGCCGCAGCCCACGGGGGCGGTCCGAGCCGAGCCCCCATGTTCTTCGGTGTCTATTTCGCGGGAGGAGGCCTGGGCGTCACCGCATCGGCGCTTGCGGTGCCCCCACTGATTCAACTGGCCGGATGGCGGGGAGGCTGGCTTGCCCTGGGCGGCCTCTCGCTGGCCGCGACGGTCTTCGCGTGTTCCGTAATGTCCCGCGCGCCGGCGACAGCGACGGCCATGGGCAGTAAGATGGAGGGCGGATGGTCAGCGCGCTTTCTGGCGCCGAAGCTCATTGCCTATGGCCTGTTCGGTGCGGGCTACATTGCCTATGCCACGTTCATCATCGCTTATCTCAAGACTGTGGAGCAGCTTTCGGGGTCGCTTCTCTCAGCCTTCTGGGCAGTTCTTGGCCTCTCGTCCATTGTCGCGGCTTTCGCATGGGGCCCCGTGCTCGGCAGATTGAAAGGAGGCTGGGGAACCGCTGCCACGATATTCATGGTGACGGTGGGTGCAGCGATGCCGATGGTCTGGGGCGGGGTTGCCGGGGCGTTCCTCTCGGCCATTCTGTTCGGTGGTTCCTTCCTCGCGGTCGTCGCTTCAGTAACGTCCTTCGCGCGCCGCGCAGCCCGTCCGCATGCCTGGACATCCGTGATCGCTGCACTGACGGTCGCCTTTGGGATCGGTCAAAGCATCGGTCCAGTGCTGAGTGGTGCCATGTCGGATGGCGCAGGCGGCATCAAGGCGGGTCTTTGGCTATCGGTCTGCATCCTGGCGGTAGCCTGCACCATCGCCGCGATGCAGGCCGAACCGAAGGCACTGCCATGAACACCAGAATACCTCCCGAAGGGCTTCGGCATCTTGAGAATTTCACCGAAGGCCTGATCAATGGATTGGAGGGTCAGAAAATAAAGGGCTCTCGACCGCACGACAGGCAAGATGATATGCCGAAGCGGCATGACGAATGGCATGCTGGCGAACGCATCCTGCAGAAGCAAGCAGGTTCAGCGGATGCGCTTGAACGAGCGGCGTCGCGGATTCTACGACCGGATCTGAATGAGGCGTCGCGGGCGTTTTTCGCGGGCTTACCGTTCGTAGCCATCGGCTATCTCGATGGGCAAGGCAGGCCCGGTGGCACGCTTATCTCCGGGGTGCCGGGTTTTATCCGGAGTCCTAGCCCGCTTTTCTTGCGAGTCGATCAAGCGCTGGCCCAAGGCGATCCGCTAGGGGATGTTCTGCGCCCCGGCGCGCCGATCGGGGTCCTTGGGATCGAGCTTTCGACGCGGCGGCGAAATCGAGTCAACGGCGTGGTGTACGAATGCGACGCCACCGGGTTCTCGATCCGTGTGGAGCAGAGCTTCGGTAACTGTCCGAAATATATTCAGCAACGCGTTGCCATTGATGTGAGGCCCGGGCCTGACGCGGTCGATGCACAGCCGTTCAGCAAGCTTGATGGCGAGGCGCGCCGTCTTCTCGAGGTGTGCGACACGCTTTTCGTGGCAAGTTTCGCTTCTGGCCCGCACGGCGCATTTGCGGTCGACATGTCGCATCGCGGCGGGCGTCCGGGTTTTGTGCGGATCGATGACGATCGCACCCTGACGATTCCCGATTTTCCTGGCAATCGGTATTTCAACACGCTGGGCAACATACTGGTTACAGGCAGTGCCGCTATCGTCGTTCCTGTGTTTGATACTGACGACCTCCTGCTCCTATCAGGCGCCGCGATCATCGAAAGCAACGCAGTCGATCAGTCCGGAGCGCCATTGGTTCAGGGCGCGGAACGCCAATGGCGCCTGTCTGACCTGAGAGGCTATTGGCTACGCGGTGCCTTTCCTATGAAATTTCAATTTCTTGGCTCATCGCCATACGCCCAAGGCCACTGGCTCGTGGTCCGCCTAGCAACGACGAGGAATGTCTATGTCACAGTCACGCCCCCCGCTTCCACCCTTCACGGCCGAATCCGCTGCGCTTAAGGCTCAAGCGGCGGAAGATGCATGGAATACCCGTGACCCGCACCGGGTGGCGCTCGCATACACACCGGACAGCATTTGGCGTAATCGGACGGAATTTCTTTCCGGTCGCGATGCCATTGTGGCGTTTCTCGAACGCAAATGGGAGAGGGAGCTCGACTATCGGCTTATCAAAGAGGTTTGGGCCTTCCATGAAAACCGTATCGCTGTACGCTTCGCATATGAGTGGCATGATGAAACAGGCCATTGGCACCGCTCATACGGAAACGAGCAATGGGAGTTCGACGAATCGGGACTGATGCGGCGGCGAGAAGCCTCGATCAACGATGTGCCCATAACCGTGTCGGATCGAAAATTTGCTTGGCCGCTTGGCGCGCGCCCTCAAGGTCATCCTAGCCTTTCCGAGCTGGGTCTGTGAGAGAAGCGCCGTTGGGCGTTGCTATTCAACCGTTTGAACTATGGTTAAGACGCGCATGATTCGAAAACCTGCAAAATAGGCAGCACGAAAATTGTGTCGGGCTTGCGTTATCTCGAGCCGTCGATCCGTTAGAACAAGAGCCAGCGAGCTGACTGGCTCTTGTTCTATCACAATGTCGTCGCACTGTTTTCGCTCTCGCCGATTTCTCCTTCCCAAGGCAGCCCATCTGCGAACATCGCGGATATCCACTGGATGAAGGCCTCGGTCCGCGCCAGAGTGAAGCGGGCCGAGGGGCGAACCAGATGGATGCCTCCATCACTTTCGAACTGCCAATCCGGCAGAACTTGAACCAGCGACCCGGCGGCGAAGTCACGCGCCATCGACCATTCTCCGAAGGCCACAATGCCGATCCCCCGGCGTGCCGCCTCGATCAGGGCGCCAATGTCATTCGAGCGAAAGTTGCCGTTTGGGAGGATTGTCTGACGTAGGCTGCCCTTTCGTAGACGCCATTCCGAGGTCACGACGGGCCCGGTGTAGCGCAGCAAGTTCAACCCTTCCAGATCTCCTAGCGATGCCGGTGATCCACATCTGGCCAGATAATTCGGCGACGCGCCCAATACGATGCGATGCTCGCCGAGCTTGCGTGAGACCAGACGACTGTCGTTCAACTTGCCGAGACGAACCGCGGCATCGAAGCCTTCGCCGACCAGGTCGACGTGTCGCTCGGCATAGTCCGTCTCGATCTCGAGCGCTGGATAGAGGAGAGCGAATTCGGTCATGGCAGGTGCCAGCCATTGCCGGCCCATGGCTGCCGGAAAGGCCAGGCGCAACCTGCCGCGCAACTCTGCACTGCCGGCTGAGGCCTCCTGCTCCGCATCGAGAATGGCATCATTCGCTAATTGGATACGTTCGGCAAGACTCGCGCCAGCGTCGGTCAATCTCACCTGCCGTGTTGTCCTTTCCAGCAAGCGTACCCCAAGTCGCCGTTCCAGCGCGCTCACGCGCTTGGAGATAATGGTCGGATGTCTGTTGAGAGCCGCCCCAGCGGCAACAAACGATCCCTCCTTGGCAATCGCCAAGAGCGCAGCAAGTTCGTCAGTTCGAGTGTTCTTCAGAGACATCTCTCGAAATCGCTCCTCGTTGTCCGCTAAGGCAGCGCAAGATTGCTGCATTTATTGCAGCAATATAGTGAAAACAAATGGACTTTCCTAGCTCCTGCGGCAGGCATATTTTCGACGAACTGTCTTCGCCAAGCGGTGAGGATGGGTGTCAATCGAAAGCCGAACGAGGAAAGATCCAATATGACGACCGTCAACGACCGACTGATGTGGCGCTATGCCACGAAGAAATTCGATCCGGAACGCAAGGTGCCCGAAGAAATTATTGATCGTGTTGTCGATGCCATCCGGCTAGCGCCTACATCAAGCGGCCTGCAGCCATTCGAAGTGATCATCGTGCGAAATTCCGATATCCGCGCGAAGATCAGGGGAGCAGCCTGTGGCCAACAGCAGATCACCGACGCGTCTCATCTTCTGGTGCTCGCGGTCTGGGACGACATCACGCCCGAACGCATCCACATGATGTTTGACCTTACCAACGATGTGCGTGGCTTCAAGAGTGACGCTTGGGAGGCTTATCGGCAGAAACTTCTTGAGATCGCCACCAAACAGGGACGAGAAGCAAATTACCACTCGGCAGCCCGTCAAGCTTATATCGGGCTGGGGGTCGGATTGCTTGCCGCTGCGTTCGAGGAGGTGGACACGACGCCGATGGAAGGGTTCGAACCGGAGGCGGTCGACGAAATCCTCGGCCTCGGTGTCAGAGGCTTGCGCAGTGTGATAGTGTTGCCGATCGGCTACCGAGCCTCGGAAGGCGACTGGCTGGTCGACCTGAAGAAGGTCCGTCGTGACCGCGAGAGTTTCGTCACCGAAGTTTGCTGAGCCGGAGTTGGCCTGCCCAGCAATCAGGCGGGCAGGCACTTCAGTGTTATCTTCATAAAAATAACAGCAGCGATCTAGATGTGAGTTCTGAGAAGGTTGTTCATCCGGATTGAAAGCCTGAAGGTGTTTGCGACCAAACAGTCACCGGAAGGTTTCAAGGATGAACAACCCGCATAAAAATGCCCGAACGACGCCGCCGAGTTCGGCCTGAGCGAACGGCGAACGCGGGAGTGGCTGAGGCGCTATCGTCTACTGGGCTCCGCCGGCCTGGAAAATCGCTCTTCCCGTCCTCCTGCCATTTCTGGATGGCGTTCGAGGTCAGTTCGCAGCCAACCGGAAACATGAAAGAGAAGTATCGACAACAGCCGCCAGACACTCCCGACTGAAGTTGTCGAGCGCGTTTAGGATGCGGAACCAGCGTCCACAGAACAGGCTATCGGACACGAAGTCGAGGCTCCAGCGCGGGGTCGGCCCTTGTGGGATTGCGAGGGGCGCTCTGGTGCCCAAGGCACGCTTTTTGCGACCGCGTTTGTGCATCGTCAGACCCTCCTCTTTGTAGATACGCTAGAGCTTCTTCCAGTTCACCTGCCAATCATCACGCTTGAGCAACAGACGTAGGCGTCGATACCCGAACCACCGTTGTTCCGACGACAGGTCTTTTAATCGTGCCCGAAGGTCTGCGTCCTCCGCCCGTGTCGGTGGTCACCGATAGGCATGCGGATCGATGCCCGCCAAAAGCTTCTTCAGCTTGCGGGCATCGGATACATCCATGCCGCCAAACTTGGCCTTGTCTTTGTAGAAGGTGGCTTCCGAGATGCCGCGCCGCCTGCAAACATCGGCCGTCTTCTGACCGCTCTCCTGTTCCAGCAAGAAGCCGATGATCTGTTTTTTTGTGAACCGTGAGCGCTTCAGTCCGACCGTCTCTTTTACAAGGAATAGATTAACTCCAAGCCGTGACTCGAAGGGGAGCAGGGCAGGGGGCATAAACACAGCAATTTGCGGCGTCAGAAAATCATGCCTTGAATAAAATTTCATTTATGATAATTATCAATTCCATATTTGAAATTCTAAGGTGGAGTTGGGACGGTGAACCCCACAGAACGGATCCTTGAAGTGCTTGAATATCTCATGTCTGCAGGCCCTGAACCGGTGAAGCAGGTTGATATCGTGCGCGATTTGGGATTGTCGCCGGCGACGCTGAACCGGATTGTCCGGATCCTGTCTGACCGGGGGTATCTGTTCCGCACTTCTGAGAAGTACCTGATGAAGAATTTTGCGCTAGAGCGCACTATTTCGATGTCTGCCTCCTATCTGGCGGAGTTGGATGCGGCTGCCAAGCGTTTGACCCAAACCTGTGGTGCCGCGGCAGAAGCCGTCGTCGTCGTTGGGCACGAGCTGCTGTGGCATTGCCGTACGCCACATCCCGATCCGAGTGTGCACATTGTCGCCCGCGCTGGTTTCCGCCGCGGTCTTCTTGAGTTCGATGCTCTCTCACGCCTCTATCTTTCGACGCTGACGCCCCAGCACTTCGAGAAGGACTTCGACATGATCGGCTTCTTTGACACCGGCTGTGCCTCAGGTCGTGAAATCCGGTGGCTGCCGGACGAGGAAGTCCGTGCGCAGGTGTCAGAGACCCGTGGCCAGGGAGTTTACCTGTGACCGCGTTGCCAACCACCAAGGCATTCGTCGGTTCGCGACGCTTGTGCGCAACAACGACGGTCAATTCACCCATCTTTTGTCAATTGCCGACCGCGCGGCCCCAGGGACCGGCGATGGCAAGCTGGCAACACGGTATCGCGCAGCCCTTATGGAGGAGCGCGCGCGATTGGAAGCGTTCATGATCGCAGAACGCAAGAATGAAGAAACTGAAGTGCGATTGCGGATGCTGAGCTAAGACCATGCAGCGGCCTGGAGGAGAAATGGCCGCCGCATTCATCTTGAATGGGAGGAAATCATGAGAGACTTCAACCGGAGGACCGTGCTGTCGGGTGCCCTGATGTCAGGGGTGGCTGTGCTGTCGCGTCCATTCATCATGCCGGCCCGCGCTGCGGACCGTGAAATCAACGTGCTGCTTTTTTCAATGCCATCAACGCGTGGGCTGCCAGCCCTGACGGATGACTTCAAGGCAAAAACCGGTATCAAGGCCAACATCAAGGTGGTTGGTCAGAACGTTTTTGAAAGCCGCATTACACTGTCTTTCACTGGTGGAGCTCAGGATGTCGACGTCGTGCACACGCCGGTTATTCAAGTGCAGCGGTGGGTGGAAGCCGGCTGGCTGACGCCGCTGACCAAGCAGATTGCAGACCTTTCGGACAAAGATGACATTCTGACCGGGCCGTTGAAATCCTTTGACGTGAAGGGCGACAGCTATGGGTTGCCATTCTTCGCCGAAACCGGGCTGATGGCTTACCGAAGGGACATTCTGAAGTCCGCTGGAGTCAACGCACCAGAAACCTGGGACGAGATGCTTGCGGTTGCAAAAGCCATCAACAGCGATAAGACCGCTGCTATTGCCATGCGTGTCGCTCCGGGGCAGGGGTTCAACATGTTCGTCTTCCCGATGATCATGCATGCTTATGGTGGCAAGTTCTTCAAGCATTATCCAGACGATCTGACGCCTGCACTGAACAGCAAGGAAAATCTAAAGGCGCTCGAGGTTTATTCCACCTTGATGAACAAATATGGTCCTCAAGGCATTGGCAACTTCAACTTTCCCGAAGTGGTTGCTGCGATGCAGAACGGTCAGGTTGCCATGACTGTGGACGGCACCTCAATCGTGTCACAGACGGTTGATCCGAAGGCTTCCAAGTTTGCTGACAAGATCGAACTGGCGCTGCCACCGGGAGGCCCTGCCGGTCGATCGCCTGCCATTGCCGTTCACGGCATGGGCGTGCCCGCAGGCACCAAGAATGTCGACGCGGCCTATCAGTTTATCAAATGGGCAACCAGTTCGGAGACATTGACCAAGCTTGCACTCAACGAACCATTCCCGGATTTCACCCGCGCCTCCGTTGCCGATGATCCCAAGGTCAAGGCCAAGTATGCCCACATTCAGGAGAACTTCCGGAACTGCGCGTCAAGGCATTGAACGAAGCCAGCCCGTTCTATCGTCCGCTCATTCCGCAGTGGGCGGAAGTCGGCGCGGCCGTTGGCGATAACGTCAACGGTGCTGTCAATGGTCTGGCGAGCCCGGCAGACGCTCTTGCTGAGGCACAATCCGAGATGCAGTCGATCATGGGCGGCTGACGTCTACCTTGTTTCGGGGAGGTTCTCGTGGCCTCCCCGCCCTTTCCGAAATCGGAGGTATTCCATGCCGCAAGCACGCGCTTCTGCGGCGATGGACCGTAGTTTCCGTCGCATGCTGTTACCGGCGTCCCTCGCCGTCGGCATCTTTGCCGTTGCTCCCTTGCTGGGCATGCTGGCTCTCAGCTTCACCGACTACAATCTAGTTCGCGGCTGGAGCGGCCGGATTGGCATTCAGAACTTCCTGCATTTGTTACACGACCGTCGCTTCATATCGTCGGTCTATATCATGGCCGCCCTCAGTGTGTTCGGCGTGCTGGCGCAGGTGGTTCTTGGAACCGCTATTGCCGTAGGGTTGGACAAGGTCGTGAAGTCCTGGCGATTTGTCCGGGGTGTATTTGTCATTCCTTTCGCCGTCCCGCATGTCGCCGTTGCACTCATCTGGCTATCGCTTTTCACGCCAACGCTTTCGCCGATCAATGCCTTCTTTGATATGTTCGGATTGAACGTTCCGGCTCTGTTGACGACCCAGAATGGGGCCATCAGTGCCATCGTCATTGCGGACACTTGGGCAACCTATCCCTTCGTAATGCTGATTGTGCTGGCAGCCTTACAAAGCATCTCGCCCGATCTTGAGGAAGCCGCAGCACTTGATGGCGCCTCGCGCGTCCGGACCTTCTATCGGATCACCCTGCCGTTGCTTTATCCGACGCTGCTGATGGTTGCACTGTTTCGCTTTATTGAAACACTCAAGCATTTTCCGTTGATTTTCGTGATGACAAACGGCGGGCCCGGCCGCGCCACGCAGGCCACGAACTACTATGCCTATGTGCAGACATTTCAGAACTCTAATGTTGCCTACGGTGCGGCCATTGCAGTGTTCCTCTTCGTGTTTGCCGCGCTTATCAGCTTCTATATCGCCCGCTTCAATGCGAGGTTCTACGATGCATGACCCTTCAACGTCCTTCCGTGTCAAAAAGGCTTTCGGCACGATCACGATGGTCTGTTTTCTGGCCTTCACGTTGCTGCCCATCGTTTGGGTTGTGATCCTGACCTTTCGACCGGCCAATGCCGTGTTCGAACCGATCTGGCAAACTCCTGGGGCGCTGACTTTCGACAACATTCTGTCGATTGCACGGTCCGATTTTCCGAAAGCGCTGCTCAACAGCTTCATCACCGCCGGGTGTTCCACGCTGTTAGCGCTGCTCGTCGGAGTGCCGGGCGCTTTCGCCCTCGCGAAGCAGCGTAGTGCGAAGAAATTCATGGCGTCCTGGCTTCTTCTGCTCCTGCGCATGGCCCCGCCAGTCGGCTTTGTCATTCCGTTGTTCCTCGTCTACGTGAAGGTGGGCATGATCGATAGCTACGTCGGCCTGATCTTCGCGTACACAGCCCTGACACTTCCCTTTGTCGTCTGGTCCATGTGGACATCATTCAACCAGATCCCCAATGAACTGGTTGAAGCTGGTCTGATGGACGGCGCATCGCTGACAACGGTGTTACGTCGCATCGTGATCCCAGCCGCGCGGCCCGGGCTTGTCGCGGCAGGTGTTCTGAGTTTCCTTCTTGCTTGGAACGACTTCTTCTTTAGCCTCGTCATAACCCGCTCACAGACCGTAACCGCTCCCGTCGCCGTGATGAATTTCGTGTCCTATGCGAGCGTGGATTGGGGTGCCATTGCCGTTGCTTCCATCGCGCTGACCCTGCCGGTTATCCCGGTCATCATCGTTGCCAACAAATACATTGTGCAGTCCCTTGGCGGAGCTGTGAAAGGATAATCAGGATGACAAGTCCGAAGCATCCAAACATCGTCTTCATCATCACGGATCAGCAGCGTTACGATACGATCCAGGCCCTTGGTTTCCCCTACATGGAAACACCCAATCTCGACCGGCTGGTCGAGGCTGGAACGAGTTTCGACAACATGTATGTGACATCACCGTCCTGCAGTCCCTCGCGCGCCTCGCTGTTTTCCGGCACCTATCCGCACACCAACGGTGTGTTCCGGAATGATGAGGAATGGGTCTACTCCTGGGTTGGTCTGCTGAAGCAATCCGGGTATCGAACGGTCAACGTCGGCAAGATGCATACATGGCCCGTTGAGGGGGCGTTCGGATTTGATGAGCGCCATGTGGTCGAGAACAAGGATCGTGATCATCCAAACCTGCCGTTCTTTCTCGATAATTGGGACAAGGCCTTCTGGACACGTGGCGTCAAAAAGCCCACCCGCGTCAGTCAGCGCCTTTTGCCGGATTACCGCGAACGGCTGGGCTGCTACATCTGGGACGCACCAGAGGATCTGCATGCCGATAACTTTGTGCCGGATCTCGCTTGCATGTGGCTAGAGCGCTACAACGGCAATGAGCCTTTCTTCTTGCAGATTGGCATTCCCGGACCGCACCCGCCCTATGATCCGACGCAGGCGTATCTCGATAAGTACAAAGACAATACCGACCTGCCCGAGCCGATCCGTTATGATTTTGAGACACAGCCCAAACCGATGCGCGACCTCAGGTCCGCCCACATTGCTCAAGACCATGACGCCGTGGTCCACTTGGCCGATCCCACTGCGGATCAGATGCGGCTGCAGCGTGCCCATTATTATGCCAACGTTTCGATGATAGACAGCCAGATCGGCCATATTATTGAAGCTCTGGAGGCACGCGGCGTTCTGGACGACACAATTATCGTCTTCACCTCAGATCACGGCGACTGCATCAACGATCACGGGCATTCGCAAAAGTGGAATATGTTCGAGCCAACAGTACATGTTCCCGCCGTCGTTTGGGGGAGGGATATTCCTGCCTCGCGCAAGCGGGATCTTGTCTCGCTGTTTGACTGGGGCCCCACGATCCTGGAGTGGGCAGGTGTAACGCCGCCGGAGTGGATGGAGGCTCAATCCCTCAATCCGCTTTTGAAAGAGACAGCTGACGAGCGCGATATGGTCTTTGCCGAACACGCCAATGACGCGATCCTGACTTCGACCAGCTTTATGACAATGGTGCGCCGTCAGAACTGGAAGCTTGTCCATTTCGTTGACAGCACAGAAGGACAGCTTTTCGATCTGGACGCTGACCCAGAGGAGCGGACAAACCGCTGGGACGATCCGGAAGTTGCGACTATCAAGCAGGACCTGATTATAGAGATTCTGCGCTGGCGCATCGAAAGTGACAAGAAAACACAAGGGTTCCGCCGAGCCCTTGCGGCATCCTGAGGGAGAGGTCGAAATGGGAAACATCACACTTGATCGCGTTGTGAAGCGCTTTGGGAACGTTGAAGTCATTCCTCAGCTTGACCTCAAAATCGCGGAAGGAGAATTCGTTGTCTTTGTCGGCCCGTCTGGGTGTGGAAAATCGACTCTTCTTCGCATTATCGCCGGACTGGAAGATCTTACTGCTGGGCAAATTGAAATTGCAGGTCGCGATGTTTCGTCCCTGTCGCCGGGGCAGCGTGGACTTGCCATGGTGTTCCAGAGCTACGCGCTCTATCCGCATATGACGGTTGCAGAAAATATGCGCTTTCCTTTGGAGATGGCGAACATTGGCAAGCAAGAAGCTCAGGAGAAAATTGAACGGGCCGCAGCGATCCTGAACCTCACGGATTATCTGGATCGCCGCCCGAGCCAGTTATCCGGCGGACAAAGGCAGCGAGTGGCCATTGGTCGGGCGATTGTGCGCGAACCCTCCGCCTTTTTGTTCGATGAACCTCTGTCGAACCTCGATGCAGCGCTGCGCGTCAACATGCGGCTGGAGATCACCGAGCTGCATGAAAAGCTTGGCACCACAATGATCTACGTTACCCACGATCAGGTCGAGGCGATGACGATGGCCGACAAGATTGTTGTCCTTCATGCTGGTCATATTGAACAGGTAGGAAGTCCATTGGAGCTTTATGAGCATCCTCGCAATCTCTTCGTGGCAGGGTTTATCGGATCCCCGAAGATGAACTTCATTGAGGGCAACGAGGCAAAACGCGTTGGTGCTCATACACTTGGCATAAGGCCAGAACATATCGCGCTTTCACCGGATGCAGGCGAATGGCAGGGCAAGGTCAGCCATTCCGAACACTTGGGGTCGGATACGTTCCTGCATGTGACCACGGATCACGGGGTGCTGAATGTCCGCTCTACGGGAGAAGTCAGCCTGCACCGGGGTGACACTGTGTGGCTGACGCCGCAGGACGGCAAAATTCATCTGTTTGATGCAGACGGCCTGGCGTTGGCGAAACAAGCCTGAGTGTTATCAGGAGACACGGATCATGGTTGGTGGATGCTGCGGATCAAGCAGGAGCAACGGAAGTGCCGGGGACCTGTCGGCGCAGAACAGGTGGCTTGCGGCAGCTCTGGCGGTCAGGCTTGCGGATGCTGACACGCGTCAGCGCCTGAAAGACGCTCTTTTAAAAATACCGGGCGGTTTTTTTAAAATGGGGACGCAGCGGTCGACTTTTGTCGATGACTTCGACAGTCCTTCGCTTGCTGTGCAGGTCGACGCGTATCGCATTGCCGCCTGTGCTCTTACCAATGCCGAGTTTTCCGAATTTGTGATGGCAACGGGATATCGGACAGTGGCGGAGCAAGAGGGATGGAGCTATGTGTTCCATCTCTCGCTTCCTAATCCCGACGAATGGCCGGAGTCTCCTCCCGGGTTGCCATGGTGGCGTAAGGTCGTTGGTGCTTGTTGGGCTTCGCCAGAAGGCAAGGGGACCTCTATAGGTGACAGGCTGAACCATCCTGTGTTGCACGTCTGCTGGTATGACGCCCTTGCCTATTGCACATGGTCCGGCCTGCGTCTGCCCACCGAGGCCGAATGGGAGCGCGCTGCACGCGGTGGTGCGGAAGGATGGAAATTCCCTTGGGGTAATGACCTGATGCCCGAAGGTCAATATGCCATGAACACCTTGGCAAGGAGAGTTTCCGCTTATCAATTCCGCCGCAGATGGATACGCAGGGACCGCTCCTGTCGACGCGTTTCTACCAAATGGTTTCGGCTTGTACAACATGACAGGTAACGTATGGGAATGGGTGTCAGATCGCTTCGGGCGTCGAGGAGATGAACGTACACTTCTCGTCAATCCGTCGGGACCAGAAGAGGGCCTTACTCGCGTACAACGCGGAGGCTCTCATCTCTGTCATGTCAGTTATTGCGATCGCTATCATGTGCACTCTCGGACAAAGAATGATCCGGACAGTTCTACTGCTCATGCCGGCTTTCGCGTCGCTTGCGATCCGTAACACCCGTCAGGACTAGCGCGAAAGTTGCTGCTCCTGAAGTTATCGCAATCAAATCAAATACAGCCGTCTTCAGGGCGATTTTTGTTGGGCCACCAACACGGGTGAGAGAGCAGAGCCTTGGCAACGGGCAGCTGTGAGCTGGATGTTATCTGCTCCCAGCCCACAGCTAGAGTTAGACTTGTGCCATGCCGCCATCAGCAAAAACTTCGCTGCCTGTCATGACGGCACTGTCATCAGAGGCGAGGAACGTGGCGATGGCTGCGATCTCGGAGGGATCCGCAATGCGTCCCGAAGGCGTCTGCGCAATCAATCCTTCAAATACCGCTGCTCCGCCGCCCTGTTCGATAACACCTTCAAGGCCGGGCGTTGCCGTCGCCCCGGGTGACAGGACATTGACCCGGATGCCCGTTCCCTTGAGATCAAGCGCCCAACTGCGTGCCAGGTTGCGGATTGCAGCTTTGGAGGCGCTATAGATGCTGAAGGCGGGTGTTCCCATTGAACCTGTGGTCGATCCAGTCATGATGATGGAGGCTCCCTTGCCCATGAGAGGCAGCGCTTTTTGCACAGTGAAGACGGTTCCTTTTACATTTACGTCAAAGGTGAGGTCGATAGACGCTTCCTGAATGTTTCCCAGAGGTTCGATCGTGCCCAATCCGGCATTTGCATAGAGGACATCGATGCGGCTGTGCCCGGTCCGCACCGTTTCGAACAATCTGTCGAGGTCGCCGAGACGGGATATGTCGCCTTGTACCGCGGTGACATTGGAGCCGATCTCTGCGACTGCTTGATCAAGGGCATCCTGACGCCGCCCTGTTATATAGACATACGCGCCCTCGGCGACGAAGCGCTTGGCAGTTGCCAAACCGATTCCACTATTGGCTCCGGTAATGACTGCGATCTTTCCTTCAAGCTTACCCATGATAGATCCTTTCTAGGAAATGGTCCGATGTGGAATGCTTGAATTGTGGACACGCTGCCTAATGTGCAAGTATGCACCATTTGGTAAGTACCCAGAAAAGGAATAGGGAATGGCGAGCACCTCAACCTGTGGCCTGGATGCCGTCCTCCTTAGGTGATGGGTGGGAAGTGGAAACCACTGATCCTGTATCACCTTACGCGTGGTCCCTTACGTTATGGCGCGTTGCGCCGGGCCGTTGGGACCGTCAGCGATAAAGTTTTGATCCAGCAACTCAAGGAGTTGCAGCTGGATGGAATTGTGGATCGTAGCGACTATGGTGAGATACCGCCGAAAGTCGAATATTCACTCACACCTCTTGGTGAGAGCCTCACGCCTGCGCTGGCGACATTGTGCGAATGGGGAGCGCGCCACGCAACCGCATTGGAAGCTATCGCAGAGCGGCGAGCGGCCTCCGACAGACGTTCAAGAAGCGATGGCCAGCCAGCGGAGTGACGCGCGAAGTCTTTTTGTAGGGGAAATGACAGCCCGAAAATATCAATCAGCCTATTTGATCTTTAACTCACTTTTGCGATTTGTGAGATCGGCTGTGTCTGTCCAGGGGAGGCTCAGATTGAGACGGTTAGAGCCATCAACGCGTTCGGCGCGGACTTTGAGCGTCATCAGAGCGCCCGGTTCCATCACAAATGCCCATCGCCACCGCTCAAGGCCAGTTCCCCCTTGCCAATTCCTTTGGTCACAGCTTCGAGAATCGCCTTGATCGACTCGCGGGTCTGGGTCGGTTCATGACGAAAGCTGCCGTCGTCACGGATCATTTTGCCCTCTCAGGGATGGCTCACCGGCTTGAGATGTTTGGACTTCTGATAGTCTGAGCTCAACCCTATGATATCCCCGGTCGGAAAGATCAGGGTTGCTTCCGCTCCAGTTCCTGCCAAACCCTCAAGGTGGCGAAAGGACCGGGCGAGCGGTCTGTCAGGCCCTCAACTGGCAGAAATACTGCACGATGGGATTGACCTCATGGCCATGTTGAGAAGTCAGCTTTGCCAAGTCTTCGCCACACGCTTGCACTTGTTCTTCGCCTTTGCTCGTCAAAGGCAACCCGAGCCTCGCGCGACTGTAAGAAGTCATGCCGGTGCTGCCGGTGCGTACCTTATGCATCAGCCTGCCGTCCTCAAGGTCGTGATAGGCATTCTTGGACCGGATTTACTGGCCTCACGGACCCAATCAGCCCACTCAAATTCGGATTTGAGGGATTGTCCTTCAAGAATATCAATGGGGGCATTGCCTCGCGGAGCGAGCCGAACGGGACGAATTTCAAGGCAAAGCGTTTCAGCTTGGGTGGGCAGAGCCAATTCATCAAGTACATTGGCAACGCGCATCTCGATGGCAGGGCGGAAGTTGATTTTGGCTTTCAGCGCGTTGACCATTTGCCGGGGATGCCGACGACATCAAGCCTGAGGTCGGTCAAAGAACAACTCTCTGATCGTCTGTTTTCATTGCGTTTGATCGTGGTTCACAGTCTCTCCTTTGCGAAAGGTCACAGGACCCATCTGGAACGTGGCTGATGGATAAATGTGTTCGGCGATGCCTTCATGGGGGTGTAAAGAGCTTCTGAGAAAGGTAAGTGACAACAGGCTATGCTCGTTGGAGGCTCCTATCATATGGCGGACCTGAAAATATCCCGCAACGTCGATGTGCCTGATGAACTGCGCGTTGCAAGAGCAATGGCCTTGCCCAGTCTGGGCGCAAGGATGCTGTTTTTCTCCGGTGGAAGTGCCTTGAATGAGACGGCGCGCGGTTTGAAAACCTACACTCATAACTCCGTGCATCTCATCACGCCTTTTGATGGTGGCGGCAGCAGTCAGGTGCTGCGTGAAGCGTTCGATATGCCCGCCGTTGGTGATCTGCGTAGCCGCCTGATGGCGCTTGCTGATGAAAGCGTGTTGAGTCAGCCAGACGTTTTCCGTTTGTTTTCCTATAGATTGCCGCGTGATGCAAAGTCAGATGATTTGAGTGCTGAATATCAGACTTTGATTGATGGCAGTCATGCGCTGGTACAGGCAATCACTCAGCCAATGCGCAAACTTATCCTGACGCAGTTGGCCGCTTTTGATGTGCGCCGCCCCAACGACTTTGACCTTCGGTATGCCAGCGTTGGCAATCTGATTTTGACAGGGGGCTATTTCGCCAATGGCAAGGAACTGGAGCCGGTGCTGTTTTTGATGTCGAAAATGGTCGAGGTTCAAGGCACGGTTCGTGCGGTTGTGGATGATAACTTGCAAATCGGTGCGGATCTGGCTGATGGGACACGCATTATTGGCCAAAGGGAAATCTCGGGGAAGGAAGTTGCGCCTCTCAGCCAGCCGATCAAGCGCCTGTTTCTTGCGCGCGAGGGCAAGGAAGTGCCCGCTGCCGAGGCGCCTTTGCCCAAACGCAACCGTCGGCTGATCGAACAGGCCGACCTGATTTGTTATGCTCCGGGCAGTCTCTACTCCAGCGTGATTGCCAACCTTCTGCCGCAAGGTGTCGGTCGCACGGTTGCGGAGCGGACTGTCCCCAAGGTCTATATTCCAAGTCTTGGAGCCGATCCGGAGTGTGTTGGTCTGGACCTGGCCGATCAGGTTGGAGATATCCTGTCGGCTCTGCGGGCTGATGCCGGGCCGGAGTGTCCGGCAGAAGCGCTGATGTCCTTCGTGCTTTGCGACAAGGCCAACGTGAGCAAATCAGCGCGACGGGCTGTCGAGAAAAGGCATGGCATACCCTGTCTCGCAACGCCTCTTTGCGATGGACGAGACCCGTTGCGATACGACCCGCAAAAACTGTGTCAGGCGCTGGTGTCCTTCACCTGACGGAGGTTGGGGTGCACCTTGATCTCGGGAAAGAGCAAAGTGCGTCGGTGGAGAGTGTCATGTTAGGTGTCTGCGTTGTTCAGGGACTCAAGGTGCAGCAGCAGACCAGAGTGATCGGTTTCACTGTGACCGGAGGCTACAAACTCTGCAAATTCCGCCAGAACAGCTTCTGACAAGGGGAGCTTCAGGCCTGCTTTCCGCGCCACATCATCGACTGCGCGCAGGTCTTTGAGTTGAAGGCGTGAGGGACCACCAGGAGCAAAGTCGCGATTGACCATGCGGGCGCCGTGTAATTCCAGAATTCGACTTTCGGCAAAGCCGCCGCGAATGGCGTCCCTGAATTTCGCGCGATCCGCGCCACCGGCCTCGACAAGCATCATCGCCTCGGCGACGGCCCCGATGGTAATGGCGACGATCTGCTGATTGGCAAGCTTGCAGACCTGCCCGGCTCCTGATGGACCGACATGCGTCAGACGGCCCAGAGGCTGCATGATTGGGAGAATGCGCTCAATAATGTCAGGCATCCCACCGGCCATGAGGGCAAGTGTCCCCTCATGTGCGCCAACCGTCCCTCCGGAGACAGGGCAGTCGACGTGGTGGATCCCGGCCTTCGCCAGGTTTTCAGCGTGCGCGCGGGCCATGTCGGGGGCGATAGACGAGGTGTCGATGACTATGGTGTCAGGGTGAAGCGATTTGATCGTCCCTTGCGTGAACAGAACATCTTCTACTGCCGTTCCGTCGGACAGCATGGTGAAAACAAAGTCCGCACCGACAACGGCATCCGGCGGGGTTCGGGCAACTGTCGCACCATCTGTGGCAAGGGCTGAGGCCTTTTCCGCCGCGCGGTTCCAAACCGTCACGTCAAACCCGGCTTTCAGCAGGCGGCGCACCATCGGTGCGCCCATCAAGCCGGTGCCAAGGAAAGCTATTTTCGGGGTCTTGGCAATCATAGCGAGCATCCCAGTTCATCTTCGATATGAACGCGGATGATCTCGTCGAAACTGTTTTCAGCGGTAAAGCCAAGTGCACGGGCACGCGTAGCCTCAAAGCCGGGAGCCCAGCCTTCACACATCTGCATGATCATTTCATCCGGCTCTCGACGGATCAGAGCGACAGCCTTGGCACCTGCGATACGACGCAGCGCTTCAATCTGCTCTCCGACCGTTGCGCTCAGGCCCGGCATTGAGAGGTTGCGGCGGGAGCCAACCTTTTCGAGGTCCAGGGTTGCACCGTGGATCATGAAGCCGACGGCCGACCGGGGTGAGGCATGCCAGTGGCGAACGGTCTCAGGAACCGGTAAAATGGCCTCCTGACCCGCCAGTGGCTCACGCAGAATGTTGGAGAAAAAGCCTGAGGCCGCCGCATTGGGCTTTCCCGGACGAATGCAGACAGTTGGCAGCCGAATGCCAATGCCGTCAAAGAAGCCGCGCCGCGAATAGTCGGACAGCAGCAATTCACAAATGGCTTTTTGCGTACCGTAGCTGGTGAGCGGTGTGGTGTGAAACTCGTCTGGGATGGAGGAGGGCAGGGGCGCGCCCATCACGGCAATGGAGGACGTGAACACAACACGTGGTTTGTAGCCATCGTCTTGATTGGCAAGACGGATGGCTTCGAACAACGCGCGCGTTCCATCAAAGTTGATTCTATAGCCCTTTTCGAAATCCAATTCGGCCTCGCCAGAGACGATGGCCGCCAGATGGAAAATCACGTCCGGGCGCCCGGAGATCAGCTTTTCCGCGATGCCGTTGTCGGAAAGATCTGCTTGTTGGCAGTCCACTTTGGCAGCGCAGTCTGCCGGGGCACCGGGCGTTATGACATCAACGAGTGTCAGGCAGTCTAGTGTCTCTTCACCAAGCTGGCCATCTTTCGCGAGTCTTTGCGCGAGCTTGCGTCCGACCATGCCGGCGGCACCGATAATGAGTGCGTGCATTGAATTCCTTCTCCCATGGAAATGCGCTGACCTCCCAGTCGAACGCAGGTTGTAATGTTGTCTGATAACCAGATATACATGAGTTGCAAATATTTTTCAGCTCTTTGGCTTCGGGAGGAAAAAGGCGATGGCGGCGAGCGAAACAATGACACCAGGAGCGGCTGCGACCGATGCAGCTTTGGCCTTGGTCGCTCGGCTTGGGGCGGATGTTGTGTCCACTGACTCTGGAAACGGTCGCGATCTATTGCTCCGATTGGCATGGCGATGTCATCACCGGTGCGGTTGCCGTGCTGCGTCCACGATCAACAAAAGAAGTGTCCGACGCCGTCAAAGCCTGTGCGGAATTTGGGTTCGGCATCGTCCCTCAGGGCGGGAGAACCGGTCTGGCGCTCGGTGCCGTGCCGGATTCCCCGGACCGGGAAGTGGTGCTGTCACTGGAGCGCATGACGCGGGTTCGCGCGCTGGACGCGGATGATTTCACCATGGTTGTTGAAGCTGGAATCGTCCTGGAAGAGCTCAAGGCGAAGGCCTCTGAGGCCGGACTTTTCTTTCCATTGACGCTTGGGGCTCAGGGAAGTTGTCGGATCGGGGGGAATGTTTCGACCAATGCAGGCGGGGTAAATGTGCTGCGATACGGCATGACCCGCGAGTTGGTTCTGGGGCTTGAGGTGGTGTTGCCGGATGGGCGCGTGTTTGAGGGACTCAGCCAGTTGCGCAAAGACAATCGCGGCATTGACCTGAAGCAGTTGTTTATCGGCGCGGAAGGCACGCTGGGGATCATCACGGCCGTCTCTCTAAAGTTGTTGCCAGCGCCTGAGAAAGTGGCGACCGCCTTGCTGGCTCTGGGTTCGCTTGAAGATGCAATCACGCTGTATCGCAGAGCGCGTCACCAATGTTGTGATCTGATGTCGGCTTTCGAATTCATGCCGCCGCTGGCTTTTACGCTGGCGCGTGAAGGGATACCGGACCTTGCCTTGCCATTGGGCGATGCATATCCGGCCTATGCCTTGGTCGAGATTTCGGGATCCGGTCTTGTCGACATTGATGTGTTGATGGAAAAATTTCTCGAACAGGGCTTTGAAGACGGATTGGTGCTGGATGGTGTTGTGGCACAATCGCAGGCACAGGCTCGCACGATCTGGATGGTCCGTGAGGGAATGAACGAAGGTCAGGCCCGGCGTGGCAAGCATCTGCGCACAGATATGTCGGTGCCGCTTTCACGCATGGCTGAGTTTGTGGCCGAGGCCGAAACCGCTGTGGCGCAGGCTCTGCCCGGAGCGACATGCGTTTCTTATGGGCACGTCGGTGATGGCAACGTGCATCTCAATGTCTTGCCGGACACAAGCGATGCGACCTTGCCCATCGAGGATCAGATTACGAGTGCGAAGAAAGTGCTCAACACGGTGCTTGATCGCTATTCAGGGTCAATCAGCGCGGAACATGGGCTTGGCCGTTTGAAAAAGGCCGACTTTCTGGCGCGTGTGCCGGATGTGCAACGACAATTGCTTGAAACCGTGAAACGTGCGATCGATCCGGCCTTGATGATGAACCCGGGCTGTCAGATTGACTTTGAATGAACACGGCGTGATCGTCACAGCAAAAGGATGACCTGATGGACAGCGATTTCGAGCACTTGGCGCGAACAGCGCATCTGCCGACACGGATCGCGACGCAGTTTGCGCAGCGGATCTATGACGGGGTGCTGAAGTCAGGCGAGAAGTTGCCAACTGAGTTGGTGATGTCCAAGACGTTCGGCGTTAGCCGCACAGTGGTTCGGGAGGCGATTGCGCAATTGCGCAATGAGGGGTTGGTCGAGACACGACAGGGCGTTGGAGCCTTTGTCGTCGAGCGGCGGGCACGTCAAATCCGGCTTGAAGACGGCAAGACCATGAAGCGCCCCGCTTTTCGGGATCTGTACCAATTGCGTGTGCCGTTGGAAATGGAGGCGGCAGCACTGGCTGCAGTCAACCGGACTGATGAACAGATGGAAGCGCTGGACGCCGTGATGGCGCGTATGCCGGGCGTGGAAGACTGGGGTCAATCCGGTGTGACAGCGGATCTGGATTTTCACCGCATCATTGCCGAGGCAACGGGCAATGACTATTTCGCCCAGTTTATCGGTGCGATCTCGGAGCGAATCAGTCACGTCATCACCATTGCGCGGGCAAAGGGGCAACTCGAAGAGGTGATTGCTGTCACCATTGAAGAACATGAGGCGATTTGTCAGGCTATTCGAACTCAGCAGCCTGTCAATGCACGGGCAGCGATGCGGCGGCACCTGATCGGCTCTGCGCACCGCGTTGGTTTGGACCTTGATTTTTTTTGACAAACGAAGATCGGGCAGCGGTTTCACTAAAGTGAATTAAAGGTTGCAAACTGTCGGGCTATTAGTTGTAGTGTTGTCTGACATCATATGTCAGGGCGGTGCGGGGAGGCATCGCTCCAGCATTAGGGAGGAAGTTTTGGCGTCAACCTTCAAGTTGGAAGCCAATCGCATATTGCCTGCGGATCGCGGGCAAGCGATGCTGGTTGGCCGGGTGTGGTCGAACAAGGCGGGAGGGCCTTGTGTGGTCACCGTGCGAGACGGGATCTTGCATGATCTGACGCCCCTTGTGGCGACGGTCTCAAGCCTCTTGGAGGCACCGAATCTTCAGGACATTTTGCAAGGCGATGACCTTGAAGCCCTCGGTTCTCTCGACGATTTTCTGTCTGGCAAGGCAGGGCATCTTCTTGCACCGATTGACCTCCAGGCAGTGAAGGCTGCGGGCGTCACCTTTGCGGAGAGTATGCTGGAACGGGTCATTGAAGAACAGGCGCATGGCGACGCGGCCCGTTCGCGCGATATTCGCGCCCGCCTTACGCCGGTGATTGGCGAAAACCTGCGCGGCCTGAAGGCTGGGTCGCAAGCCGCGGCACAGGTCAAGGCTCTGTTGCAGGAGATGGGCTTGTGGTCGCAATATCTTGAAGTCGGCATCGGGCCAGACGCGGAGATTTTCACCAAATCTCAACCCATGTCATCGGTTGGCTGTGGCGACATGATCGGCATTCATCCGATTTCGGACTGGAACAATCCAGAGCCTGAAGTGGTATTGGCGGTGCGCTCGGACGGCACGATCGTTGGGGCAACCCTTGGTAACGATGTGAACCTGCGCGACGTTGAGGGTCGTTCTGCCCTTTTGCTCGGCAAGGCCAAGGATAACAATGCGTCTTGTTCAATCGGCCCGTTCATTCGCATTTTCGACGCGCATTTTACGCTTGCAGATGTCGAGCAGGCGGTGATCGAATTGAGTGTGACCGGGCAGGATGGCTTCACCATGACTGGTGAAAGTCGGATGGAAGCGATCAGCCGCACACCTGAAGATCTTGTCAGTCAGATGCTCAACGCCAACCATCAGTACCCAGATGGCGCGGTGCTGTTTCTCGGCACCTTGTTTGCTCCCGTGCAGGACCGGCGCGGCGAGGGGCAGGGTTTTACCCACGAAGTCGGCGATCTGGTCGAGATTGCGTCACCTGCACTGGGTCGGCTGGTCAATCGTGTCGAGCGCAGTGATGCCTGTCCACCCTGGCAGTTTGGCAGTCTTGCTTTGATGCGCAATCTGGTCGCTCGCGGCCTCGGGGACAGGATCTGAGGCCATGAAAAAACTGATTGATCTGTTCTATCTGGCGCTGGATATTCTGCTTGGCGTGCTGCTGTCGAGCATGGCGCTGATGGTTTTCGTCAATGTGATCCTGCGCTATGTTTTCAACTCGGGCCTGAATGTTTCTGACGAGTTGTCGCGGTTCTTTTTCGTCTGGCTGACCTTTATCGGCGCTGTCGTGGCGCATCGCCATCACATGCATATGGGCATGGAGACGGTGGTTGCGGCACTAAACCGGCGCTGGCGGCTGGTGATGATGGGGGTGAGCGATATGGTCATTATCGGCTGTTCTGCCGTCTTGTGGTGGGGCACCTGGAAGCAATTGCCAATCAATATGTCGATGACGGCGCCGGTGACCGAGATCCCGATGGGATGGGTCTACGGTGTCGGACTGTTTACGGCTACCTGCATCATTCTGATTACACTGGAACGTTTGGTCCGGTTGGTGAGCGGACGTATGACTGAAGAAGAAATCGCACGTTTCGTGGGCGAGTTTCATGATGCGGATGACATCGAGGGGCGTGCATCATGACCCTGATCGTTTTTATCGCTTCGCTTATCGGCGCCATGGCCATTGGTGTTCCGGTTGCTTTTGCTTTGATCTTCTGTGGCATCGCGCTGATGGCTTACATGGGTATGTACAACACCCAGATCATTGCGCAGAACATGGCGATTGGAGCCAACACTTTTACGTTGTTGGCAATTCCGTTTTTCATTCTGGCCGGTGAGTTGATGAATGCGGGCGGTTTGTCGCGTCGGATCATCGATTTTGCCATTGCCTGCGTCGGCCATATTCGCGGCGGCCTCGGCATCGTGGCCATTATGGCGGCGGTGATCCTGGCTGTCGATTTCAGGCTCTGCCGCAGCGGACAGTGCGGCGCTGGCCGCTATCTTGCTGCCGATGATGGCACGGGCGGGCTACAATCTTCCGCGCTCGGCCGGGCTTATTGCCGCCGGTGGCGTCATCGCGCCGGTGATCCCGCCGTCGATGGCTTTCATCATCTTTGGTGTGGCCAGTAATATCTCGATTTCCAAGCTGTTCATGGCCGGTATTGCGCCGGGCGTGTTGATGGGGCTCGTTCTGATCTCGACCTGGCTGATTGTCGCTCGTAACGACAATGTCCAAACCTTGCCACGCGCCACCTGGGGAGAGCGGGGACGCAGCGGTGCTCGTGCGATCTGGGCGCTCGGCATGCCGGTGATCATTCTCGGCGGTATCAAGTTTGGCGTGGTGACTCCGACGGAAGCAGCCGTAATTGCCACATTCTATGCGTTGTTCGTAGGTCTGTTCATCTACCGCGAATTGACTTGGCGCACCTTGCCCAAAGTCATTCTTGCGGCTGCGCGCACCACGGCCGCGATCATGTTCCTTGTGTGTGCAGCGCTGGTGTCCGCCTGGCTGATCACGGCGGCGAATATTCCGGCAGAAGTTGGCGGTTATATCGAGCCTCTGTTCGAGCGACCCAAGCTTTTGATGGCCGTGATCATGCTCCTGATCATCGTGGTGGGAACTGCGCTTGATCTGACGCCGACGATTCTGATCCTGACGCCGGTGCTTCTGCCGCTGGTTCAGAAGGCCGGAATCGATCCGGTTTACTTCGGTGTGATGTTCATCATGAACTGTTGCATCGGCCTTTTGACGCCACCGGTTGGCGTCGTCCTGAACGTGGTCAGTGGGGTCGGGAGGATCCCGCTTGGCCGTGTCATCACCGGTGTCTGGCCCTTTCTAATTGCCGAGATTCTGGTGTTGTTCCTGTTGGTAGCCTTTCCCCAGATCGTGCTTGTTCCTGCACACTGGTTCTACTGAGGGTTGCTGACTGCACTGCAGACGATTTTGATTTTCTGGGAGGAAAACATGAAAACCACTGTATTGAAGATCGCGCTTATGGCGTCGACGATCATGGCGATTGCCAGCCCGGCGATGGCCGGCTACCAGAGCCGTACTATTCGCGTGTCCAACGGCGTGGCCGAAAACCACCCCGTTCACAATGGCATTGATGCGATGCAGGCATGTCTCGACAAGAAGACTGGCGGCAAGATGAAGCTTCAAGCCTATTGGAGTGGTGCGCTTGGCGGCGATTTGCAGGCGACACAGGCTCTTCGCTCCGGCGTGCAGGCCGCTGTGGTCACCTCATCTTCGCCGCTGGTTGGCATCGAGCCTGCCCTTGGTGTCTTCGATCTGCCGTTCCTGTTCCAGTCGAACGAACAGGCCTACGCGGTGATGGATGGCAAGTTCGGTGACTTCATCGACAAGAAGCTGGCTGCCAAAGGGCTGATCAATCTGGCCTATTGGGAAAATGGCTTCCGTAACGTGTCGAACTCGAAACGCCCGATCACCAAATGGGAAGATTTCAAGGGTCTCAAGATCCGCGTGATGCAGAACAACATCTTCCTCGATACGTTCCAGAATATGGGCGCCAACGCAACGCCAATGGCGTTTGGCGAGGTGTTCTCTGCCCTTGAAACCAAGGCGATCGATGCGCAGGAAAACCCTTACGTAACGATCGACACTTCGAAGTTCTACGAAGTGCAGAAGTACGTTAGCGAAACCAAGCACGCTTATACGCCATTCCTGTTTCTGTTCTCGAAGGCGATCTTCGACACTTATTCGTCGGACGAACAGCAGGCCCTGCGTGATTGTGCGGCGGTCGGTCGTGATGTGGAACGCAAGGTGATCCAGGATCTCAACCAGAAGTCGCTTAAGAAGATGGAAAAAGCGGGCCTCAAGTTCAACAAGGTCTCGCCAAAAGAACTGGCACGGATGCGTGAGAAGTCTCAGGTTGTTTATAAAAAGCACCGGGACGAAATCGGTGGCGATGTGATCGACCGTGTTCAGAAGACCATCGACGGCATGGAATCCAAGAGCTGATCGACGCGTGACAACCATGATGTCTGGCGCCACCACGCCAGACATCTTTAAGGACAGGTCGGTCCCTTGACCTGTCCTTCGTTATTTCTTTTGCGCCAGGAGACCCAGATGCCCAATTTCGATCTGTCCGGGAAAACAGCATTGGTGACAGGCTCTTCACGCGGGCTGGGCCGAACGTTTGCCGAAGGATTGGCCGAGGCTGGAGCGCGCGTCATCCTCAATGGGCTTGATCCGGATCGATTGGAGCACGCACGGGCCGAAATGTCAGCCAAAGGGTATGATGTTTCGGGAGCTGCCTTTGATGTTTCAAATGAAACTCAGGTTCTGGCCGCCTTCGAGCGTTTCGATGCCGAGGGTGAACAGGTTGATATTCTGGTCAATAATGCTGGCATTCAACTGCGACGTCCAATGCTTGAAGTGTCTCGTGACGACTGGCAACGTGTTCTGGATACCAATCTCACCTCTGCCTTCTTGTGCGGTCGTGAGGCAGCTCGACGCATGATCCCGCGCGGCGGCGGCAAGATCGTCAATATCGGCTCGCTGATGAGTGACCTGGCCCGCGTGACAGTCGCGCCCTATACGGTTGCCAAAGGCGGGGTCAAGCTGTTGACCCGTTCCATGGCGGCAGAATGGGGCGGTTCCAATGTGCAGGCGAATGCCATTGGCCCTGGTTATATGATGACCGACATGACGCAAGCCTTGCAGGATGATCCGAAGTTCGATGGGTGGGTGAAAAGCCGCTCACCGGCTGGCCGATGGGGACGCCCAGAGGAGTTGCAAGGGGCCGTCGTTTTTCTCGCGTCCTCGGCGTCTGACTATGTGAATGGTCAGATCTTGTATATCGACGGTGGCATGACCGCAGTCTTGTGACTTTTACTTGTCAAAAATTCCGAGTAACACTCATGATGACTTACTTAAGGTCAGTTTCATGGTGAAGGTTATTTTTGAAAGGAATTTTAATGGCGGGCAAATTCGAACTCTATCAGGACAAGGCCGGTGAATTTCGCTTCCGGCTCAAGGCAGGCAATGGTGAGATCATTCTCGTTGGCGAAGGCTATAAGCAGAAAGCGAGTGCGCTGAACGGAATCGAGTCCATTCGCAAGAACGCGCTTCTGGATGATCGTTACGAGCGCAAGACCACATCGTCCGGTAAGCCGATGTTTAATTTGAAAGCTTCAAATGGTCAGGTCATCGGTACGAGTGAAAGCTATTCCAGTGCGTCTGCTCGTGACAATGGTATCGCCTCTGTGATGAAGAATGCCCCAGAGGCAGCATTGGACGATCAGACCGCTTGATGACGCATTTCGCAGCTCGGCCCGCCGGGCCGAGCTGCGATCAAGGGTTTTCTTGTCTCAGGTACGCCAGCTTAACAGGCGACGTTCGATCATGCCGATAACGGTGCTGACGATCACCCCCAGCAGCGAGAGAATAACGACGCCCGCAAACAGTCGATTGAGATCGTAGAGCGATCCGGCTTCCAGAATATAGGCGCCGATGCCGTATTGCGCGCCGAGCATTTCTGCGGCGACAAGCAAAATGATGGCGATTGCCAGACTGATGCGCAAGCCGGAAAGAATGCCGGGCATGGCTCCGGGCAACACGATTTTACGGACGATGGACGACCAGGACAGGCCAAAACTCTGTCCCATGCGGATCAGTGTACGGTCGACATTGTCGACGGCACTATAGGTGGCAACTGCGGTTGGCGTGAAGGTGCCAAAGGCAATGAGGGCGTATTTCGAACCTTCGTCAATGCCGAACCAGATGACGAATAACGGCAGCAGTGCAATCTTGGGGATCGGGAAGAGGGCGGCAAGCAGGGGAACGACACCCGCTCGCACATAAGAGAAAAGCCCGGCTGCGATGCCGACCGAGATGCCAACGCTGACCCCGAGAATGGCTCCAACGACAAGGCGCGTCAGCGACGGAACAAGGTGCTTGTAGAGAAGGCCCGACGTGTAGAGCTGAATGAGTGTGTCGAGCACGTCGGAGGGGCGTGGTAAGGTCAGATTGGAAATCCAGCCGCTGCGAGTGCCCCATTCTGCCAAGGCGATCAGCACGGCAAAGACGACAAATCCAACCCAACGATGGCTTTTGGGCGCAAAGCCACCGCCGCGAAAGCGTACTTCGCTTCGGGTGATGTCTTTCGCAAGCGGCTCGGTTGTTGCGTGGGCCTCGGTGATCTCAGACATTGATCAACTCCTCATCCGCAGCGCGGGCTTCTTCTCGCATCAACCCCCAGAGGTGTTTCTGGATGCGGTCGAGGTCCGGGTCGCCATGGTGACGCTCGGCCAATGGCTTGTCGATTGCAACAATCTCTCGCACTTGTCCGGGACGTCGTGACAGCACGACGACATGATGGCCCAACCGAACAGCCTCGGCCAGGTTGTGTGTGACATACAAGGCTGTAAAAGGGGTCCGCGACCAGAGGGTGATCAGATCGTCCATCAGCAATTCGCGCGTCTGGCTGTCGAGCGCTGACAGCGGTTCGTCCATCAGCATGACGGCCGGGTTGACGGCCAGTGCCCGCGCAATGGCGACACGTTGCTTCATGCCACCGGAGAGCTGCTTCGGCAGAGCCTTGGCGAAGTCCGTGAGTTTGGTTCGTGCCAGAACATCGGCAATGATGGCCTCTGCCTTTGCGCCCTTGATGCCGTGATCTTCAAGCACCAGCGAGATGTTGCCTCGCACACTACGCCAGGGAAGCAAGGCGAAGTCCTGAAAGATGTAGGTCAGGGGGTTGAGACAGCCTTCGGGTGGCGTACCCAGTTGCAGGACGCGCCCGGACGTTGGACGCTCCAGACCACCCGCAAAGCGTAGCAAGGTTGATTTGCCGCACCCGGACGGACCGACGAGGCAGACGATCTTGCCGGAGGGAATGTCGAGGGAAATGTCCCTCAGAATTTCGGTTTTGCCATAGCTGTGACTGATGGCATCCAGCTTGATATCCATGCGGCAGTCTCTGTGCAAAGGGGCGATGGCGAGCAAGCCGCCATCGAAAAATCAGAAAGGGGCGGGTTAGCCGCCGATGGTCTTGACGTAGCTGGTGTCGATCAGTGTATCGAGCTTGATCGATTTGCTGACCATGCCTTCCGACTGGAACCATTCAAGCTGATCGCGCACCGAGCCAATGTTCAGCGCCGCATCCTTGTTGAGACGCATGGATCCCGCCAGAATGGAGCCGGTTGCCTTGTCCAGCGACTTGTCGGAGTAGACGTACTTGTGAATGATCTTGACCAGCGCGTCGATTTCTTCCTTGCTCGTGGTCTTGTCGACCATGGCTGCATTGTAGTCGGCAACGCCTTCGCTGTAGCCCTTGAGGAACGCTGTGACGGTATCGCGGTTCTTGGCGGCCAGCCGAGTCGAGGTGAACAGAGTGGTCACCTGATAGTCTGGAATGTAATCGGCAATCTTGCCGATGATATGCGCGGCCCCTGCCTTGTCCAGTGGTTCAGCGATGTTCGGCACGATGGACCAGCCGTCGATCTGGCTGGACTTCAGTGCGCCGATGACCGCACCCACTTTTTGCAGTGGCACGAAACGCATCTTGATGCCTTCCTTCTCAGCCACCCTGGACCCCATGTAATGGAAGGAGGATCCGGTGGTGGTGACGCCGTAGCGCTTGCCGTCAAAGCCTTTGGGCGAGGTCACGCCGGCCTTGAAGGCGGCATCCGAAGCAAGAATCTTCTGACCATCGATGCCGGGTTCTTCGGACAACGCGCCGCCGAAAACCTTCACAGCACCTTTGTCGGCCAGTGAAATCAGGCCGCCGGTAATCGCAGTGACACCGAAGTCAACATCGCCGCTGGCAATGGCCACGGCCATCGGTTGGGCTGCCTGAAAGAATTTCAGCTCGACATCCAGACCAGCGTTCTTGAAGTAGTCGCGTTCCAACGCGATGAAGCTGCCGGAGTGGCTTGTCAGATGAAGGGCGCCAACCACGACTTTTCTGGGCTTGGCCAGAGCCGGGGCACTCAATCCTGTGACTGCGGCAGCGCCGAGCAGACCCAGTGTCTGCCGTCTATTGATGAAAACCATGATTTCCTCCCAGTTGATCTTTTGGTCTTATTTCAACGTCGCGGTGTCATCGGCAGTCTCTGCAAGGCTCTGATGAGCGGACGTTATATTTGAGATTTTCGCATGTTCGGCGGGACCCGCTGTCAGACAGACGCGTGTCTGGAAGCCGGCGGTGGTCGCGTGGAAGACGGCTGCCGGGTTACTGCAACAAGGGAGCATATGATCACACTGTCGCCCTCCCGCGCGCCAAAGATCATCGGATGCCCAATTCCAAAAAGGTGAGATGTTGTTAGTGCCTTGGCAGGAACGGCTGTCAAGCAACAAACCCGATGCGAGTGGTCTGCATGTCGCAGGAAACAACGCATTTTCATCATGTCGTAAGGGCAGTTTCAGTCCTGCTTGTTCGCCTGCCGCTTGCCAAAGCGGACAGCTCTTCAGGGCACGGGGCGGGTCAAGACGACTGGCTATCGGTCGGCTGGTGTTGGATCCAGCGTGTCGTACCCTTTCAGGCGATAGATGAGATACGATAGTGCCCAGGCGAAAATAAAAACACCGATGATGGCGAAGCCGAGATTGTTGAAATTGTCATTCAAATCGCCGATGTCTGCCCAGATGCCACTGGACAGGTTCAGTTCCCGTGAGATCAGACCGAGGGTCTCGACCCCGCCGATGAACAGGGCGACCACCACGGCCACGAGTGTGATGCACAAATTGTAGTAGAGTTTGCGCACGGGGCGCACGAAGGCCCATTCATAAGCGCCGAGCATCAAGATGCCATCGGTCGTGTCGACCAGAGACATGCCGGCGGCAAAGAGGACGGGGAAGACCAGAATGACCCAGATTGAGAGGCCTTGTGAGACCTGACTGGCGGAGAGCCCCAGAAGGCTGATTTCGGTTGCCGTATCAAAGCCCAGACCGAACAGGAACCCCAGTGGCAACATCCACAGCGGGTTGGAGACAAGCCGGAAGAGGGGGCGAAACAATCGGGCCAGAAAGCCGCGTTTGTTCAACAGCAGATCCAGATCCTCTTCCTCATAAGGCAGACCCTTGCGTACCTTTTTGAAGGCGCTCCAGACACCCCGCAAGATGACGATGTTCATCGCCGCGATTACAAAGAGAAACAGCGCTGAAATAAGCGTGGAGACGACGCCGCCGACACTTTGCCATGCGGTGAATTCGCCTTGAAGCATCATCGCCGCAGCGGCAACTGCAGCGCAGACGATCAAGACAACGGCCGAGTGGCCGATTGCAAAGAAGAAGCCGACGGAGACCGGGCGCTTGCCGTCTTGCATCAGTTTGCGGGTAACATTGTCGATGGCCGCGATGTGGTCTGCATCGACGGCATGGCGCAGGCCGAAGCCCCAGGCCACAAGCCCGGTGCTCAACAGCAATGGTTGCGCGTCAAATGCGATGAAAGCCCAGACCCATGCGCCAATGTTGAAGAGGGCCAGAAACGCATAAATGCTGATGATGCGTAATCGTAATGTGCCTGTGCGAGGGGGAGCGGATGGCAGGCAAGATGTGTCGGTCATGAAAAACTCGAGCGTTTGGTCGTCTCCGCAACCGTGCCGGGGCGCTCGTCACCACCCACGACGCATTGAAACACCCCGCCCAATGGGGTTGCGCAGACCATTGTCGACGGCAAGGTTTCCTGGCTCGCGGATCCCTGCTGACAGCCGACCTTCCCAGTTGCCCAGTGGTCTTCTTGGTGTCAGCTCCTCGCTTACAGTTGCGGGGGCAGTTGTGGCCTTGGGGACAAATCCCGCACCACATTCCCTTTTCCATCTCCCTTGCTGCTAGCACGTTTGCGCGGCTTCAGCCATGGCCTTGGTCCCCGGGGAGGTTGATCCTGCGTCACCTACCTGTTCGTAAATTGTCTGGCGTCTTCCGGTTTGAAGATAAAAGCGGCGCAGGTGGAAGCCTGCGCCGATGGTTGATCACATGCTTGAGCCGGTTATGCCGGATGCAACTGCTCAGGCTTTGCCGAATGGATTGGCGCAGCGCAAGACCGGGGCTGTCGTCAGCTTGTCCGCGTCTTCGGATGCGATGCCGTTGACGGTAAAGGTGACCGTTTCTCCCGGCAGCAGCGTCACGAGTTGATCGTTGACGGTTGCGTCGCCAGATAGACGGTCCGGAAACAACGCCAGGTCGCGCAGCAGAGTTCTGGCGGTGATCCGCACGCTATGGCCATTGAGGCCGGAGCGCACGTCTGCATCCCACATGGGCGCGGGATAGTGCGCATCCTTGTCGCGGACGAAGAACCAGTCTGCCCGGCGCGTGCCATCGGCGGCCTCTGCCACGATCAATTCTGCCGCTGCAGCCTCTGCCGTGATGAGCGCGCGCTCCAGCCGGATGGCCTGCTTGTCACGCGCGGCAACGGAAAGCTCGCAGGTTACCTCTGCCTTGACCGACCCATCAAAGCCCAGGCGCTTGATGTTCAGCGTCGTTGTCCACTCCTCATCCGTCTCGTTGTCGGCATGCAACCACAACGGGGCGTCCGGGCGATCATTTTCCGGCTGAATGGTCAGCAAGCGGTCGGCGTAGGTGCGCTTCAACTCATACCAGAGTGGCTTGGGACGGCCATCACCGTCGACGGCTGCCCAACTTGTCACGGGCCAGCAATCGTTGATCTGCCAGACCAGTGTACCCATGCAACGCGGTTTCAGACTGCGGTGCCACTCGGCTGACAGACGAATGGCACGGGCCTGATTGAGTTGCGTGACATAAAGCCAGTCATCGAAGCTGTCGGGCAGGGGGAAATGTTCCTGTAGCCGATCATGCAGCTTCTTTTCGCCATTGTCGGCCCGGTTGTGGAAGGCGAGACCGTCGGCTCCCGGCTTCATCTGGTCGTCGGGCAGTGTTCGTTTCCATGTGGCGTAGGTTGCCGGGCCGCCGTGGCCATATTCGGCGATGAAGCGCGGCTTGTGCTTCCGCTGGTGGGTATAGTCCACCTTGTTCGGCAGTGTCCCATTCGTGGTTGCAACCGTGTCGGTCGTCATTGGCCTCCAGATCCCAACTGCCGGACCAGGGGCTGCCGGGCCAGTAGGCTCTGGATGGATCCAGCTCGGCCACGACTTTGGGCAAAAGATCGAAATAGTACTGTGGACCCCAACCCCGTTCGCCGACGATCTTTTGCCATGTATTGCCCTGGCCATCGATGTCGCGCACCAGAAACAGCCACAGATTTTCATTGTTGCCATTCCACAAGACAAGGCTTGGGTGTCGGCTGAGACGCGTAACGTTGGCGCGGGCTTCTGCTTCGACCCGAGCCGGGAATGGATCTTCTTCCGGGTAGCAGCCACAGGCAAAGGCAAAGTCCTGCCAGACAAGAATACCCATCTCGTCGCAAAGGTCGTAGAAGGTGTCTGTCTCATAGAGGCCACCGCCCCAGACGCGCAGCATGTTCATGCCGACATCGACGGATTGCTGCAATCGCGTGAGGTAGCGCTCATGTGTGACGCGGTTGGGAAAGCAATCGTCAGGAATCCAATTGGCACCGCGAATAAAAATCGCCTTGCCATTCACGCGGATGGTGAAGGGCGTGCCAATGTCATCCGCTGTGGTGTCCAGCTCGGCCTTACGCAGGCCGATGCGGTTTTCCCAAGCGTCGACAATGGTTTCCCCCTGCAAAAGAGTGATGACAAGACGGTAGAGCGGCTGCGCGCCGTGTCCGATCGGCCACCAGAGCTGTGGGGTGGCGACACTGAGCGTTGCCATGGCATCTGCAGCGCCCGAAGTGTTTGCGACTTCGTTGCCTTGGGGATCGACCAACACAGCGTGGGCGGTCAAACCGTTCAGCCTCGTGCCGTCAATGTGAATATCGATCTGCGCCTCAGTCTCATTCGCCTGCATCACCAGTGGGCGCACGGCGTCGATCCGACTGCCTCCATGGCTCTCAAGGCGTACCGGACGCCAGATGCCGGATGTGACCAACTCGGGGCCCCAGTCCCAGGAATAATTACAGGCCATCTTGCGGATGAAATTATAGGGCAGACGGCGAACCCGCGGCATGTCGCCAAGGCGGGCAGCTTCTTCAAGGGCAGCCGTTTCGTTTGACAAGAACAGCACTTCCAGTTTGTTTGTGCCAGCCTTCAGAACGGTACTCACATCAAAACGCCAGCCGTGGTGCATATTGTGCGCCGTGCCGACCAAAGTGCCATTGAGACGCACTTCGGCCATGGTATCCAATCCATCGAAGACGAGTTCGCGGATGGGCTGGCTCATCAGGTCGGCACCGGCATCGATTTCTGTTTCGTAGATCCAGTCGGTCTGGCCAACCCAGGCCACTTTCATCTCGTTGCGATCCAGATAGGGATCAGGAATGAGATCGAGGGCCAGCAGGTCTGTGTGAATGCAGCCGGGTACGGTGGCTGGCAAAGTCTTGTCTGCAATGTCACGGGGAACATTCGCGCTTTGGCGTGCTGCCCGCACGGTCCAACTCCCCCAAGCGGCTGTGTCACCTTGGCCGCCAGACGCGGCTGTGCAGATACGGTATCCATATTTCAAAACTCCGGAAAATACATCTGGCCGAGAACGGCAGAACTCAGATCATGAATGCGAATGCGCGCATAACATTGCGGCTGTCATGCGCGATTGCATGACGGTTCTCGGTCCACTTCTGATTCAGCTTGGCCAGCATCGAACGAAAACTATCGATATCGTGGGGGCCCAGTGAGGTGCGTCACCTCGAACCGGACACCTTTCTTGTCAAAAAGCGCTCACTCTTTGAAGTCCTCCCCTCCTTGGTTTCACTCCATCCCAATGAGGATGTTAGGTCAAATAGTGCTGGTCGTCACCGGGCGATTTATCAACCGGTGGATGTATCTGTATGTCTTGCAGGCTGAACTCTGATGCAGGCTGCATTTTTGACAAGATCTTAGTTGGTCCGACTGTCGCCACATTGTTGCTTATCGGCTGTGAGGGAGTGCCTTCGGTGTGCAAGAAAAAACAGAGCAGGGCAGACGGGTTTTGGAATGAGTGCTATGGAATGTCCATGGCCCCAAATTGAAAGGCGAATTTCCGACGGATGGAAATGCATCAGGTCAGATACTTTCTAGCTGTCGCGCGCTTGCTCAATTTTACCCGGGCGGCCGAAGCCTGCAATGTGACGCAGCCGTCGCTGACACGCGCTGTGCAAAAGCTGGAAGATGAACTGGGAGGCGCTTTGTTCCACCGGGAGCGGACCCTGACGCATCTTACTGCGCTGGGCCGATCAATGCAGCCGCATCTGGAACAGATTTACAATGCGGCCGAAGCTGCCAAGCAACTGGCCAAGGATTTTCAAACAACGCAAATGGCGCCGCTCAAGCTGGGCCTTGCAACATCGATTGCCTCTCCGGGGCTGAACGCGGTTCTGGTCGAGTTAGCGTCCAAATTGCCGGGTTTGCAGATCACTCTTCGGGCCGCCGGGTCTGATGAGCTCGTTGCAGCGATGTTGCGCGGTGATTTCGATCTTGCCGTGCTGGCCCAAACAAACGATTTGCCCGAGCGGCTGGACACGTGGTTGATGTGCCAGCGATCCCTTAGCATAGTCATGCAATCGACGCACCGTCTTGCCAATCAGGTCAATGTTGGGCTGGAGGCGCTTGAGGGCGAAGTCTTGATCCACTGCAATGATGACGGGTCGGCTTTGTTGCAAAAGCTTGTCGAGAAAGCCGGTGTGAAACTGGAATTTCGTCACACCGTTTTTTCATTCGATCAGGCTTGCGGCTTGATTGCAGTCGGTCTTGGCAGCGCTGTTCAACCGGTTTGGAAAGACTTGCCGGAATCTCTGACCGCAGTGACGTTGGATGACAGCATACCCAAGCTTGATATTTCACTCGCCTGCGTCGCCGGACGCCGCCGCTCCCCTGCTGCCGAAGCGTTTATTCGTGCGGCGCGTGCGCGGGAATGGTGACGCACATCGGCCGACCGGGTGTCACTCAGCGAGGGCGGCGAGCACGTCTGAGGGCTCGGCGCGAAGACGAAAGTCCGGGTTGGTGAAAGCGAAGCGCGTCTTGCCATTGGCGTCGAGTGCAAAGGTGGCAGGCACAGGCAGGAACCAGCCATTGCTCGCATAGATCTCGGCAAAGTCGATGCCTTCTTCCAGCATTGCGTTGCGCAAGATATCCGAGCAGCGAAAGGCCAGCCCCAGTGCCAGCGCCAGTCCATGGTCGACATCGCAAAGCACGGCTTTTTCGTCGCCGATCAGGTCGGAAATCCAGCGGATGCGGCCACCGGCTTCTCCCGAGATAACAATCAGACGCACACCACGCGTGTCCAGTTCCGCGCGCTGCGCCGCCCATGCCGCTATTTCTGCCTGACAATAGGGGCACCAGTTGCCCCGGTTGATGCTGATCACGACTGGCCCGTCGCCAAGATAGCTTGCGAGCTGTCGATTCTGACCGGTCAGGTCCGGGAGCGTAAAGTCTGGAAATGGCTCTTCGATGCGCGGTGCGCCGTCGCCAACACCATGCGCGTGCAGATCCGCCACGACCGTATCATACAGTCGGTCGCAATCGGGGTCTTCGTCCCGAACCGCCTTAAGATGGCGCGAAAGAGGGGGCATGCTGTCCATGCTCGCAGTCTATTGCATGATTGCAACTGGAGGAAATGTCTTTTGTGTATCTGTTGGATAGCCAACAGACATGGAACGGAGTTGTCTGCCATAGCTCGTGGCTATCAAAACCATTGGTACTTGGCATTTCAATCAAGCGTCGCTTTCCAGCACCTTAGTGTCGGGCCCGTCAGCAACAGGCGTGCGCCCTCCATCGGATCAATCCGAACAAGAGGTGTTTGAAATGAAAAAGATCTTGATTGCCGCCGCCGCTGTGAGCCTGCTTGCTGCACCGGCCTTGGCCCAAACGGGTGCCGCCGTGCATTGCAAGACCTTCACGTCCATGAGCAGCAAGGACAAGATGGCCACGGTTCACATGGCCATGATGAGTGCTGATCACATGTCGTCTGGTAAAATGAAGTCCAGCGACAAGATGGGTTCTGGCGACAAGATGAAATCAGATGCGATGTCTTCGGACAAGATGGGGTCCGATGGCAAGATGAAGTCTGATGCCATGTCCTCGGATAAAATGAAGTCATCCGACAAGATGGGCGCCAGTCACGATACGATGATGAAAGTTGCGACCATGTGCAAAACGCACCCGAAGTCGACCATTGGCTCGATCCTCAAATCTCTGCTCTGATTGGAGTCGGGCGGTGCTGAGGCATCGCCCGGCCTGTAGGGGCAAGGGGGAGTAAAAAGGAAAAGGGATGGAGCATTCCGAGCAAGCCGAGGCCAATGCAAACGCCCTGCCTGCAACTGTGGTGCGTCGCCACCGCCTGTCGACGCGTATCTGGCATTGGGTGAATGTGGTCGCGATGGTCATCATGCTGATGAGCGGCCTGATGATTTTCAACGCGCATCCGCAGCTCTACTGGGGGCAATACGGCGCCAATCCCGATAACCCCTGGTTGCAGGTTGCCGACAGCGGAGATCAGGGCTATCTGCGCATTGGTGATCTGGAAGTGCAGACAACTGGCTGGCTTGGCGTGTGGCAGAGCGGTGATGGCAACACGCATTACAGCGCCTTTCCCGGTTGGCTGACTTTGCCATCGCATTATGACCTTGCCCGTGCGCGTCATTGGCACATCACTGTTGCCTGGGTCTTTGCCTCGGGCATTCTGCTGTATCTGTTGTGGAGTCTTGGCAACCGGCATCTGTGGCGGGATCTGGCCCCATCTCGCAAAGAATTACGTGCCGGGCATATCTGGCAGGACATCAAGAACCACGCAACGCTGAATTTCCCGAAGGGGGAAGCAGCGCGGAATTACAACATCCTGCAAAAGATGGCTTATCTCGGCATGTTGATCGTTGTCCTGCCGGGGCTCGTTCTGACGGGCCTGACCATGTCTCCGACCATGAATGCGGCCTTGCCGTGGCTGATCGAGATCTTTGGTGGTCGGCAGTCCGCGCGCTCGGTCCATTTCATCTGCGCATCATTGTTTGTGATCTTCGTTCTTGTGCACTTGGTGATGGTGCTGCTCGCCGGCCCGCTCAATGAGATCCGGTCGATGATCACCGGGCGTTACCGCTTGCCGCAGGAGACACGTAAATGACCGGGAAACTTTCACGCCGTGCCTTATTGCAAACGCTGGCGCTGGGCAGCGCGGGGCTGGCCGTTTCAAGCCAGGCAGCAGAAGCGGCAGGTCTGCGCTCCACCTTGTTTCAGGCGGGAGACTGGCTGACGTATCGGGTGCAGCGTCTGGTGGCTGGCGAAGCGCTGGCACCGGAATTTCGCGAAGATCAGATGTCGCCGGAGTTTCGGACCAACGGCAACACGCTGCCAAGTTCGATCAGCTATCAGCAGATGGCGCAGGAGGACTTCGCCAAATGGACGCTGAAAATCGACGGTCTTGTGGCTGCGCCGCAATCTGTTGGTCTTGCCGCGCTGAAGGCGATGCCATCGCGCACCCAGATTACCCAGCATTGTTGCGTCGAGGGGTGGAGTGCCATCGGCAAGTGGAAGGGCGTGCCGCTGTCGGCCTTGCTGAAACAGGCAAGACTCAAGCCGGATGCCCGTTATGTGGTGTTTCACTGTGCGGATGATTTCAGCGGCACACCTTACTACGAAAGCATTGATCTGGACGCGGCATTTCATCCGCAGACCCTGCTTGCTTACGAGATGAATGATGCGCCTTTGAGTATTGGACACGGTGCTCCGATTCGCCTGCGGGTCGAGCGTCAGCTTGGCTATAAGCAGGCGAAATATGTCATGCGGATTGAGGTCGTCTCCTCGCTCACCGCTATCGGTCAGGGCAAAGGCGGGTTCTGGGAAGATGACGCGGACTATGATTGGTACGCCGGAATTTGACAGAGGAATGAGTGAAAGGGGTCGGGGCTTGGCAGGACGCTTGGTGTAACCACGTCCACATCTGAGGAATGGATCAATGAGTGTGAAACTGTCTGGCACGCTGGTCGGAGTTTGGGCCTTGATGGCGGTTCCGACCGTGGGGTGGGCTGCGGATGCTGCGCATCCCACTGTTGTTGAGGAATTTCAAAGCCAGGGCTGCAGTTCCTGTCCTCCGGCGAATGCCAATCTGAATGCGATTGCCGGGCGTCCGGATATTCTGGCTCTGAGCTTTTCAGTGACATACTGGGATCAACTCGGCTGGAAGGACACATTCGCCACGCCCGCCTATACGGCGCGTCAATGGGACTATGCACATGCCGGTGGGCGTAAACAGGTTTATACGCCTCAGATGATCGTCAATGGAACGGGCGTTTTGGTCGGCAATCGGGCAAGCGATGTTGAGGCCGCCATCACTGCGCATGATCGCGGTAATAAGGGGCCAACGGTGACTGTGTCCGGGAAGACGGCACAGGTGTCTGGCGCGGCCCGATCTGGTGCGGCAACTGTCTGGTTGGTGCGGTACGATCCGCGCACGCTGCAAGTTCACATTCGCCGTGGTGAAAACCGGGACCGCACCTTGCCACATCGCAATATCGTCAAGCAGTTGGTCAATCTTGGAGCGTGGTCGGGACACTCGCAAACCTTTTCGCTTCCCGGTGCGTCCGCCCCCGGCCTCAAGACGGCAATTCTAGTGCAGGCCGGCAAGGGAGGCAGGATATTGGCGGCGGGGCGCTCGCACTGAAAGGTCGGCGCCAGCCTTGGCCTTTCAGTGCGGGCAGTTGCTTGTCCCATGGATCAGGTTTCGTCTGGAAAAAACCTTAGGATTCCGGACGAGCGTTGGCGCGGGGTGCCCGGTGCGTCACGGGGATGGTTGCGCCCGTTGACGACTTTGACCTCGTCGAGGTCAAAAGGGCTGAGGCCTTCGAGGCAGGCGAGGTTGATGCCGAATTCTTCCGGATTGGAGCGCCGCTGATGATGCGTGTAGATGCCGCATGTCGAGCAGAAAAAATGTCGGGCTTCTTTTGTGTTGAACCGGTACTCTGAAAGATTGTCTGCACCCTGTGTAATCTGCATATCGGCTATCTTGGCGGACACGGCAATCGCCCCGCGTTTCTCGCAAAGCGAGCAAGAGCAGCGCCGCGCCGAATGAAGCCCGTTGTTCAGGTTGACGCGAAACTGGACTGCACCGCAGTGGCATGCGCCCGTGTAGTCACATTGGTCCAGATTGATCTCGGTGGTCATGCTTGGGATCCTTGCTCGGGGAAAGGTGCCCGAGATCGGGCAGGTTGGAAAAGCTTGAAATATCTAGACCGTGGCCCATCCTCTTGTCGAGCAGAAGGCGTCAGATGAGCAAGGGACTAAGGATGACGAGACGCAGAGAACAGGGAGCGCGGCTGGCCGTTGTTATCGGCGGAACGGGCGGTATTGGGTCGGCGCTCGTCGGTGCCTTGCAGCGCCAAAATGCTTATGACGAGGTGATCGCGATTGGACGCAATACCTCCCCGGCTGCTGATTTTGCGCAAGAAACCAGCCTTGCCGATCTGGCTGCGTGGCTGAAGGTGAAGGGGCGTCTTTGCCTGCTGATCAATGCGGCGGGTGTGCTCTCAGCCAACACTGGTCCGGAGAAACGTTTCGGCGACATCGATATGGATACGCTGCTATCAGTGTTTCAGGTCAATGCCTTTGGGCCAGCGCTGCTGGTGAAACATTTTCTGCCTTTGTTGCCAAGGGATGAGCGCGCGATTTTCGCCTGTCTGTCGGCGCGCGTGGGCAGTATCGGCGACAATCATCTGGGGGGCTGGTACAGTTATCGGGCATCGAAAGCGGCGTTAAACCAGATTCTGCGCACAGCATCGGTGGAGATGCGACGCCGGGCGCCAAACTCAATCTGCGTCGCTCTGCATCCGGGCACTGTTGCTACGTCGTTCACCGAGGGCTTCCAGAAAACCGGACTGGAGGTGCAGTCCCCAGAGGTGGCCGCCAGCCGACTTCTCTCGGTTCTCGACAAGCTGAGGCCCGCCGATAGTGGCAAGTTTTTCGATCATCTTGGCAAGCCTGTTCCCTGGTAGTGCTTGTGTTCGTCTCCAGCGGGGGATTACTCCAGCGCGCTTGAGGCGCGCCAGAGTGGGTGTGCTCAAACGTCAGGCGTCCACAAGCGCTTCATGTCGAAGGCGTGGATATCGTGTAACAGTTTGACGAATTCTTCCGCTGCAAAATTCAGCGATGCCTCGCCCTTTTTAGCTGTTGCCTTGGCGGCGTTGCCAACGGCGCCGCTCAGACCCAGATCCTGTGCTTTCCAGCCGAATTGATGCTGTCCGTGGCCGCGCAAGTGAGTAAACTCTTCGCGGAATTGCTGTTGTGCAGAGGTGAAGTCCTGCGCCTGATCCATTTTTACCAATTCGGGATGCAGATGCAGCATGATCGAGGTTTCGACGTCGCCGGCATGGATGCCGTAAGTGAACTCCTCCGGTGGGAAGACATCTTCCGGCTGGCCAAAGCGCGACCAGGCCGAGGATGTGACGAGCATGTCATGCGAAACGCGAAGTTCACGTGCCACAATGTCCATAATCGGAACATTGCCGCCATGCGAGTTGATGAGGACCAGTTTCTTGATTCCGGCGCGGGCGACACTTTCTCCGATTTCAATCCAGGCGCGGGTGACTGTCTCCCAAGACAGGGTCAATGTGCCGGGTGAAGAAATATGCTCGTTTGATTTGCCAATGGCCTGTGTCGGCAGAAAAGTGACGGGAAGATCGCTTGGCAGGAGTTCCAGAACACGGCGGATTTGACCTTCCGCAATAGCTGTGTCGGTGAAGACAGGCAGATGCGGGCCATGTTGTTCGATGGCGGCAATGGGCAGGATGGCGATCCAGTCCTGTGTGTCCGAGCTGGAAAAATCCAGCGTCGTCATTTCGTGCCAGTAGCGCTTGGGAAGTGTCGACATCAGGGCCTCATGAATTTTCTATCGCGTGAAGACTACTTACTTTTCCCGGAGGCGTCAGCAGGCAGGTTGCTGCTTTTCGCGGCAGTGATCACGCAAAGCTGATCTGCGTGTCGATGCGCGTTAACATGCCGTAAGGGCAGTTTTCGCAAAATGCAATCATGACACCCGAGCTCAACAGTCTGGCGACGGCGACATCGAGTTTTGCCTTGCGTCGTACAGCGCCCCCCACGGCAACTGCAGAAGACGCACAGCGGTCTGCGGCGGGGTTAAGTGTTGGGCGGTCGGCTGCGACGGCTTCTGTTCAGGCAGAGCGCGCGGGGGCTGTGCCCTCGCTGTCCAAGGACGCAGTTATAGCGACGCAGCAACTTGAAAAGTCCCCGTTATCAGGACAGCGCGGGCAACAGCAAGATCAATCCTCTGGGCCATCTCTCAATTCGGCTCAGTCAGAAGCCACCGACGAAGCGCAGCAAGGTGGTGGACGTCCAGCGGCGGCCAGCGCGGATGGTCAGTCGGCGGCAAATGATGGCCAAACCGCTGAAGACGACCCCGATAATGACGGCTTGACGGAAGAAGAAGAAAAGCAAGTCGCGGATCTGAAGCAACGGGACCGCGAGGTTCGCGCGCATGAACAAGCCCATGCGCGGACGGGCGGGGCCTATGCTGGTGGCCCCAGCTACACGTTCCAGCAGGGACCGGATGGAACACGCTACGCCATTGGTGGTGAAGTGCCGATTGATACCTCCAAGGAGCGCACGGCCGAGGCTACCATCCGCAAGATGCAGGTGGTGATCCGCGCGGCGACAGCTCCGGCGGAGCCTTCCTCTCAGGATCTGCGTGTTGCCCAGCAAGCGCGGGCCCAATTGGCCGATGCACAGGCGCAAGCGCGCGAAGAGGCGGCCTCCGAGGTGTCCAGTGATGAGAAGGAGAGCTTGGGCGCCGAACGTGCGAGCGACGAAGAGACAGGACAGCAGGCCTCGTTTGCGGGCTATGTCGATAAGATGAGTGGCGAAGATCGGCTTCTGTTCGAGCGTGTGGCCTCCGCCTATTCCAGTTCTCAGCAAAGCGCTGCAAACCGTTCGAATGGTGCAAGCCTCGTCGCATGAGCTGTGGCCTCTCTTGACCTGTGGCTGCAAATCGGCACAACTGCTCTCACAAGGCGCATTGTGTCTGGATCATTCTCCGGTCACTGTTGCAGAGTGCCCATTTCTCAACTGTCTTGCTTCGGGTCGACCCCCTTATTTGAAAATTGGATTGTTCAGTGCAACAGGCTCGCAGGGCCCGACGTGCGGTCGGTGCCATCTTCTTTATTTGTGGCACGTTGATTGGAAACTGGGCCGCCCGTGTTCCCGATTTCAAGGCGATGTTGGGCGTTGACGAAAGCGGCTTCGGATTGGTGCTGTTGTGCATGGCCATTGGTGCGGTGACCTCCTTTCCCTTTGCCGGGATGGCAATTGACCGGTTTGGGCCTGCGCGCTCTTCAAAGGTGCTGGCATGCTGCATGTTGGCGGCCTTTGTGTTGGTGACGCTACCCGAAAATGTGCCGTTGTTCCTGCCTTGCATCTTTGTTCTGGGCTGGACGTTTGGCGCTCTCGATGTGTCGATGAATGGGTGGGGTGCAGACGTTGAAAAGGCGCTGCGTCGACCTGTAATGTCGTCCTACCATGGTCTGTATAGCCTTGGAGGTGCGCTGGGCACTGCAGTCGGGGCGGGTCTGTTGAAGCTGGATTTGTCTATCGGTCAGCACTTTGCGCTTTGGGCTGTGGTGATGCTGGTGCCGTTGATTTATGCCTTGCGTGTGCCATGGCCCCGTCCCGCACCACGTCCTGTGGATGCGTCGGCGAAGAAGGTGCCGTTTATCGTCATCCCCAAGGGTGCGCTGCTGTTTGCCGGGATTATGGCGCTGGTCGCTGGCATCAACGAAGGCGGGCTGGCTGATTGGGCCGCGCTCTATCAGATGAATGATCTTGGATACGGGCAGTCTTTTGCTGTGCTTGGCTTTTCGGTCTGCTCAATCTGCATGATGTTGATGCGGTTTGCCTCAGATCGGCTGATCTTGATGTATGGACCGGTCAAAGTGGCGCGGATGAGTGGTTTTTCTGCCCTGTTTGGCGGCTTGCTGCTTGTATCCGGTCTGCATCCGGCCATCGTGCTTATCGCCTGTGGCATCATCGGGGCGGGTGTTGCAGCCATTTTCCCTCTCGCCATGTCGCGCGCTGCCGCAGATCCGGTCCTGTCACCGGGCAAGGCGCTGGCGGCAGTCGCAACCCTTGGCTATGGCTCGTTTCTGTTCGGGCCGCCGCTGCTCGGCTTCATCGGTCACACGTTCTCGCTGCGGATCTCGTTCTTGTTCATCGCACTGTTGTGTATTCTGATTGTTCTGTTCGCTCAGGCATCTGAAGGTGACCGAGCCGGGCTGAGAGCCTTGTTCTGCCCGGTCACCAAACAGAGTTGACGGTGTCAAAGGGCTTCGAGAAAGCGCTTTGATGCCTCGCCGTGCTCGTAGCGCAATTTCTCGACGTCGATTGTCGTTGGCACGCCGTCGCTGACGGTCCATTCGCCTCCAATCATCACCCGGTCCGCCTTGTGCGCGCCGCACAGAACAAGCGCGGCCAAAGGATCGCCGGCCCCCGAAAAGCGCAATTCTTCGAGAGAATAGCAGGCAAGATCTGCCATCATCCCAGGTTTGATGGCGCCGATGTCCTTGCGACCAAGACAGCGGGCCGACCCTTCGGTGGCCCAGCGGAAGGCATCAAAATGCGTAATGCTTTCTGCATTATAGGTCAGCCGGTTGATCATCAGGGCATGGCGCACCCCCTCGATCAGATTGGAATTGTCATTCGAGGCGGAGCCGTCGACACCAAGGCCGACAGGGCAGCCTGCGGCTTCCAGTTCCTTTGTGCGGCACTGACCGGAGGCAAGCACCATGTTTGAAGTTGGGCAGTGGCACACACCAACACAGGCATGGCCAAGGCGACGGACTTCGTCATCATTGAAATGGATACCATGTGCCAGCCAGACGCGGTCATTGAGCCAGCCGCATTCTTCCAGATAATCCACGGGGCGGCATTGAAATTTTTCCAGACAATAAGCGTCCTCATCAAGCGTTTCGCCCAGATGCGTGTGCAGGCGACAATCAAACTGCTCGGCCAGGGTGACGCTTTCGCGCATCAGGCGCTTGGTCACAGTGAAGGGCGCGCAAGGGGCAAGTGCGACCTGTAGTTTCGATCCTTTGGAGGTGTCGTGATATTTTGCGAGAACGCGCTCACAGTCCGCCAGAATGGTATCTTCGTCCTGCACCACGCTGTCGGGCGGCAGGCCGCCGTCCTTCTGTGACATGTTCATGGAACCGCGTGTCATGGTCATGCGGACACCAACGCGGGCGGCTTCTTCCGCCTGAATATCGAGCGCTTCCTCAAGACCATCCGGGAACAGGTAATGGTGATCGGATGCGGCGGTGCAGCCAGACATCATCAACTCGGTCAGCGCCAGCCGCGTCGCCATACGAAATGTATGCGGATTGACGTTTTTCGCCCAGATCGGATAGAGCGCTTGCAGTCAGGGAAACAGCTCTTTGTTGATGGCGTCCGGGTGCGCGCGCGTCATGGTCTGAAAGAAGTGATGATGCGTGTTCACCAGTCCTGAGCAGGATGACGTGCCTTGAGGCGTCAAACGTTTGATCAACCGGGGTTGACGGAGTTTGTCCGGAGCCGATCAGTTCGGCAATTTCGCCATTTTCAATGACAATGCCGCCTTCGGCGCCCTGCGCAAGAATGGCAAGAGGGTTTTTGACCCATAACCGCATTATGTTTCCTTCCCGGTTGAGGCTTCAGGCAAGTGGCGTTGCATGATCAGGTTGTTTCGAGCGTGCCGTTGGTGTGTGTATCCGCGCAGGCGGCAATGACTTCCACTTCCACAACGAATTCTTCGCGGGCGAAGCCCGACACAATCATCAGCGTTGAGGCGGGTGCGGGCAAGCTGGTGAATTCGTCACGTGCGCTCATGTAGCCCGCCAGATGTTCGCGGCCTGTGACAAACGCGTTGATACGCACGATGTCGGTGAGGCTCATGCCGCCCGCTTCAAGAATCTTCGCGATATTCTCAAAGCACAGGCGTGTCTGGGCTTCCACGGTTGTGGGAATGGTGTCATCGAGCGCGATGCCAAGTTGGCCAGACGTGAAAATCAGCCGATGGTTCGCCGGGACATGCATCCCGTGACTATAGCGGGCGAAGGGCGCACGCAGGATGTCCGGTGTCAGGGCCTGTTTCATATGTCTCTCGCGTCTGGAATGCCAACCGGATGAGCCTATTGAGAAGCGGTGCAGTGATCAAGAAGCTTGCCTGTCCAAGGTCCATATTTTGGAATTGTTTTAATCGGATAAATGGATATAAATTAGAAAAACAGATACAAAGAGGGGCTTCCGGATGAGCCAGAATTTTCTTGTTGTCGATCCTGGCGAGGATCTGGATGTGCTCAGAGGGATTGCCTCATTGCCTCGGCTTAAACTCCTGAAGGAAATTGCAAGACACCCCGGTTTGAACGTCAATGCACTGGCAAGTGCAACGGGGCTGCCTCAGTCCTCGGTCTCCTCGCATCTGCAAATTCTGGAAGAGACGGGGTTGGTGCGCACTGAAGCGCAAAAGGCACGAAAAGGCAGTCAGAAAATTTGCTTTGCGGTTTACGACGAGTTGGTGCTGGCCCTGCGCTCGACCATGGAAACCGTTTCGAAAGATCAGATTGAAGTGTCGATGCCGCTCGGTCTGTACACCAGCAGTTCGGTTACGGGACCCTGTGGCATCTGCTCGCCGGATGGCATCATCGGCCTGTTGGATGTGCCGGAAACTTTCATGGATCCGGAGCGCATGAAAGCCAGCCTCTTATGGTTCACCAGCGGGCACGTCGAGTATCAATTTCCCAACAATGCCAAGCTTAAAGGGGTCGAGGTCGAAAGCCTGGAGATCGTTATGGAGGTGTCTTCTGAGGTGCCAGGGCACCGTGAGTAACTGGCCTTCGGACATTGTGCTCTGCATCAATGGCAAGGAAATCGGCATGTGGACATCACCAGGAGATTTTGGGGATCGGCGGGGTGTTTACACGCCGGATTGGTGGAAGCTTCAAGGCTCGCAATACGGCATGCTAAAGACGTGGAGTGTGTCGACAGAGGGAACCTTTGTCGATGGACACAGGATCTCCGATGTCGTGCTTTCTGACTTGGAAATCAACGATCATCGGTCGGTTCGGTTGAAAATTGAAGTGCGGGCAGGCAGCAACCACCCTGGTGGTGTCAACGTCTTTGGGCGGGGGTTTGGCAACTATGATCAGGATATTATTCTGCGCCTCAACACCAAGCCAAAATAGGTTGTGCTTACTGTAGAATACACCTATTTGATGCGGCGCAGCATATTATAGGAGTTGACATTCAGGCCTTTCAGAATGAACGTATCGGTAAATCAGATGTAAATCTGAAATTCTGATATATTCTTTGGGAGGGAATATGAAAGCTCGTGTAGCTGTGCACCGGGATTTCCGGATCAGCACAATCGACAGTCGCCTCTATTCGGCTTTTATCGAACATATGGGTCGGGCCATTTATTCCGGCATCTACGAGCCGGGTCATCCGCAGGCGGACAAGAACGGCTTTCGGCAGGATGTTCTGAAATTTGTTCAGGACCTCAAGATCCCGGCCATCCGGTATCCCGGCGGTAATTTTGTCTCGGCCTACCATTGGGAAGATGGTCTGGGACCCAAGGATCAGCGGCCTGTGCGGCTTGATCTTGCGTGGCGCTCGAAGGAAACCAATCAGGTCGGCATTGACGACTTTGCCATCTGGGCCGAGGCCGCCGGCATCGAAATGATGTTGGCCGTCAATCTTGGTTCGCGTGGCCTGGAGGATGCCCGCAATTTCCTTGAGTATGTCAATTTCCCGGGCGGTACCACCTGGAGTGACAAGCGTCGCGCCAATGGTCGTCAGGATCCTTACGACGTCAAGATGTGGTGTCTGGGCAACGAGATGGATGGTCCCTGGCAGATCGGCCACAAGGTTGCGACTGAGTATGGCCGTCTTGCCAATGAAACGGCCAAGGCATTCAAGGGCTTTGATTCCACCATCGAAACTGTGGTCTGCGGCAGCTCCAATGATCGCATGGCGACGTATCCCGAGTGGGAGCGTCAGGTGCTGGAAGAGTGCTATGAGAATGTCGATTACATCTCACTGCACAAATACTTCGGCAATAAGAGCAAGGACACGCTGAATTATTTCGGCAAGATTGAGGAAACCGGTCGTTACATTCAGACGATCGCCGGTGCCATTGACTATGTGAAAGCCAAAAAGCGCGCCAAGAATGATGTTTACATCTGCTTTGACGAATGGAACGTCTGGTACCATGATCGTGACAACGATGATCGTCGCATCAAGGAGTGGGATTGGCCGGAAGCCCCCGCTCTGCTGGAAGAAAGCTACAACTTCGAGGATGCATTGTTTGTCGGTGGGCTGTTGAATGAATTCATTCGCCGCTCCGATCGGGTGCGTATTGCCTGTATTGCCCAACTGGTCAATGTGATCGCCCCGATCCGGGCCGAGAAGAATGGCCCTGCATGGCGTCAAACGATCTACTATCCGTATCAGTTTGCTTCGCTTTATGGGCGCGGTGATGCGCTGAACGTCGCCGTTGATAGCCCGACCTATGATTGCTCGGTGGCTGATGACGTCAAATATCTTGATGTCGCCGCAGTGCATGACAAGGAAGAGGGTATGTTGACGTTGTTCATCGTTAACCGACATCTGAGTGAAAACGCCGAGCTTGACGTGTCCTTGCCGGGCTTTTCCAATCTGTCACTGGCCGACCATATCTCGTTTGAAGGCTATGATCTGGAAGCGCGCAATGGTCCAGACAAGCCGGATCACGTGGTGCCGGGCAAGGGCAAGGGCGTCGGTGTCGAGGATGGTCAGGTCAAAGGCGCGCTGGCTCCATTGTCCTATCACGTCATTCGCCTGAACGTCGGGTGAGGGGGCGGCCATGGGTGTCACTCTGACGAATGTTCGCAAACGGTTCGGGGCGCTTGATGTCATTCATGACGTCTCGCTTGAAATTCCCACTGGAGACTTCGCGGTCTTCGTGGGGCCCTCGGGCTGTGGCAAGTCGACGCTTTTGCGCATGATAGCTGGGTTGGAAGAGACGACCGCCGGTTCCATCGCCATTGAGGGCGAGGATGTCACCATGACAGAACCCGCCAAGCGCGGCGTTGCCATGGTGTTTCAGTCTTACGCGCTGTATCCGCACCTGAGCGTTTATGAAAACATGGCGTTTTCTTTGCGGCTGAAGCGGGCACCCAAATCGCAGGTCGATGACATGGTGCATGAGGCTGCTCGCATTCTTCAACTTGGGGATGAGTTGAAGAAGAAGCCCAGTCAGTTATCTGGCGGCCAGCGGCAGCGCGTTGCCATCGGACGCGCCATCGTGCGTCAGCCGAAGGTGTTCCTGTTCGATGAGCCTTTGTCCAATCTGGATGCGGAACTGCGTGTGCAGATGCGGCTTGAACTGGCCCGTCTGCACAAGCAGATCGGAGCCACGATGATCTATGTGACGCATGATCAGGTTGAGGCAATGACATTGGCGGATCACATCTTCGTCTTGAAAAAGGGCACGGTGCAGCAGGCCGGCAGGCCTCTGGATCTTTACGACAACCCGGACAATCAGTTTGTCGGCGGCTTTATTGGCTCGCCTGCCATGAACTTCTTGCAGGCGACGGTTGAGGGCCATGATGAGACAGGACTTGTCTGCTCGCTTGAGGGGACGTCTTCCAAGGTGCGCGCTGCGGTCACATCCGACATTGCTGTCGGGCAGAAGGTGACATTGGGCTTGCGTCCGGAAAATCTTGAGCTTCGCCCGGAGGGGTTTTCGGCGGTGGTCGAAATGGAAGAAGACCTGGGAGGGGTTTCTTATCTGCACAGTCGGTTGAGCGACGGCCGGGAGATCGTCGTTGAACGGCGTGGCAAGCGTCAGTCGCTGAGTGGCGAAGAAATGCGATTGGGCGCAGAGCCTCAGGATGTTCTGGTGTTTTCGCAAGAAGGAGCTCGCCTGCGTTAAAGCGTTGGATTTGGCAAATCGGCCTGTTGTTGGGAGAGAGCGGCACGGTCGGGAACTGGGAGGAAGACGATGAAATACCTGAAGACACTCATGATTGCAGGTGTGGCAAGCATGTTGGCCGTTCCGGCCTTTGCGGCCACTCAAAACATCACCTGGTGGGATTTTCTGAGCGGTGGTGACGGCGTTCGCATGAAGGCGCTGATCAGCGAATTCAACAAGGAAAATCCGGACATCAAGATCAATGCGACGACGCTGGAATGGGGCGTCCCATTCTACACCAAGGTGCGGACCTCGGTCGCCATCGGGCAGGGGCCCGACGTGATGACCTATCACCTGTCGCGTATGCCGCTTGGTCTCAAGGAAGGCGTCCTGAGCCCGATCACCGATGAGGATCTCAAGAATGCGGACCTGAAGAAGTCGGATTTTCCTGAGCATACGCTGAACGCGGCGACGGGCCCGGATGGCAAACTTTATGCCGTGCCCTTCGATATCCATTCGATTGTGCTTTATTACAATACCAAATATTTCAAAGGCACCAAGTACCTGGATAAGGATGGCAAGTTAACTGGCATCAACAGCCTCAAGGATTTTGAGGATGCGCTCGCGGTTGCCAAGAAAAACGGTTCGAGTGCTCCCGTATCCTACGGTACGGCAGATGATGGCTGTATTTACCGGATTTTCTACACTCTGCTGAAACAGCAGGGCGGTGACTTGATCAAGGACGGCAAGGTGCTGCCGGGCGACAATCTTGCCAAAGCCACCAAGGCGATCAGCATTATGAATGACTGGGCCAAGAACGGCTGGCAGCCTGAGCAGGCTTCCTATGAAGCCTCCGTTGCACTGTTTACCTCCGGAAAGTCTGCCTTCTTCCTGAACGGGGTTTGGGAAGTGCCGACAATGAAGGACATGCAGAAACAGGGTACGCTTGGCTTCAAGTGGGGGGCCGTTCAGGTGCCTAAGCTCCTGTCTCAGAAGGCAACCTGGGCCGATTCACATTCCTTTGCCTTGCCGAAGGGCAGTGACAAGGATCCGGCAAAGCGGGCCGCTGTCATGAAGGTCATTGGCTGGATGGAAAAACACGCCATCTCCTGGGCAGGAGCCGGGCACATTCCGGCCTATAAACCGGTCCGCGACACAGAGGCTTTCAAGACTTTGCAGCCGAATGCGACTTACGCCTCGCTGGTCGACACGGCTGCCTATGATCCGCGGTCCCCGATCGCTGGTGTTGCTTCGCCGGTTTATGACGCGGCCATCAACATCATTGCGCCGGTCTTCAGCGGATATCTGACACCTGAAGCTGCCGCAAAACAGATGCAGAGCGAACTTCAGTCGCACCTGCGGTGAGGTTTTCCATGTGCCTGGCTACGGCGGCTGTTGTCGCCGTAGCTTCTGTCTGGCGGAACTTCCCATGAAGCCGCATTTTCTCTTGCAGGAGACGAACCCGTGGCAATGCTGACCAATCGGCGCAAGGAGACGATTGTCGCCATTTCGCTGGTGGCCCCTTTTGTCTTGACGTTTGCGCTGGTCTTTTTGTGGCCGACCATCCACATGGTGGAATTGAGTTTCACCAACGCGCCGCTGATCGGCGCCGGAGACTGGGTCGGGCTGGACAACTACAAACGCTTGCTGACCGATAACCTGTTTTATACGTCCCTCAAGAACAATGGTTATTTTCTGGTGCTCACCGTCGTGCCGACAACGCTGCTGGCGCTGGGTATTGCGATGATGATCACGCGTCTGCGCGGGCGCACGCAGGGCTTCGTGCTGGTCATATTCTTCTTACCGTATATTTTGCCCGTGTCGGTGGTCACGATGATCTGGGACTGGATGTTCGATTTCCAGTTTGGCATCCTTCAGCCCATGCTGGCGTTTGTGTTCGGCAAGTCGATCCCGGTGTTCAAAAATCCCTACTGGGTGATGCCATCCATTGCCGTGGTGACAATCTGGTGGACCAATGGCTTCAATGTGCTGCTGTTCATTGCTGGTCTGCGAAATATTTCAAAAGACTATTATGAGGCTGCGTCTCTGGACGGAGCGACACGTTGGCAGCAGTTTCGGCGTGTGACTCTGGCCATTGCTCTGGCCCGTCACAGCCTTGGTGCTCACATTGCAGCTCATCTTGCAGCTCAAACTGTTCGATCAGGTTTATCTGCTCAGTCAAGGCGGTCCCTTCAACACATCTTACGTACTGTTGTTGATGGTCTATCGCGAGGCTTTCCAGTTGAATGACGGTGGTTACGCTTCGGCCATTTCTCTGGTGCTGTTTCTGATCATTGTCATTGTCTCGGTTCTGCAATTTCAGCTTCTCAGAGCGGGAGGGCGTCGATGAAATCGAAATTCAACATTCGGAAGGTTGAAAACAGCGTCCTGACCATTGGCACCCTGTTTGCCGCGGCCTTATGGATTTTCCCGGTCTACTGGGCGGTCGTGACATCGATCCGCACTGAAAATCGGGTCGTGGGCAATAATTCGGGCATTCTGCCGGATATCTTTGATCCCACCGCCTACATAGAAGTGCTGCGGAACACCAAGATGCTGACGTGGTATGCCAATTCGATTGGCACTGCGGTCATCATTACGGTGGTTGTTATCATCTGCGGCATGATGTGCGCCTATGCATTGTCGCAGATGCGGTTTCCCGGGCGTCGTTTGCTCTATGGCATCGTGTTGGCCAGTTTCATGATCCCGACACAGGCGCTGGTGGTGACCCAGTTCGTGTTGATGAACCATCTGCATCTGATCAACACCTGGGCGGGGATCATTCTGCCGCAGCTCATCGTTCCGGTGGTCATTATCGTCTACAAGCAGTTCTTCGATGCAGTGCCAAGCGAGATGAAAGAAGCCGTCGTGCTGGATGGTGGCGGCCACTATGTCTTGCTGTTCAAGCTGTATCTGCCGTTGAACTGGGGCATCACCACCGCGCTTGCCATCGTGACCTTCATCACGGCGTGGAACCAGTTCCTGTGGCCCTTCCTGGTGATCACCACGGAAAACCAGATGACCATCCCAGTGGGGATCACGCAGGTCAATGACGCGTTTGGGGTTCATTATGCACGGCTGATGGCGGTGGCTTTGCTGGCAGCCATGCCGGTCGCAGTTGCCTATCTGATCTTCCAGAAGAAGGTCACAGAAGCCGTCATGATTTCGTCCGGTGTGAAAGGGTAGTTCAGACTGGACGTGCACGGTTGGCAAGCGTTGGCGGACCCGGGTCGACCGTGCATTCTTTTTCTTTCAAACAGGCGGGCCTCGGCTCGTCTGTTTGCTTTATGGATCCGCGGCTGTGGCTCCGCCCCTATGGGACCTTTGCAGTGCTTGCGCAAAGTGCGAGCAGCCCGATCTCCCGATTTGGTCGTTTTTTAAGCAAGTTTTGCGGTCGGCTTATGGATCAGTGACGAACGCTTTCTCAGTTTCCTCTGTTTTAGCCTACAAACCCGGGTTTCCCGCGAGGATTCCTGATGTTTTTGCCAAGTGGCACAGGCATTGCAGAGTAGGGCACAGATAACCTGTTCCGCTCTCAGGGCCTATGGAGGCACAGCGGCAGCGACAGCATATTTGCGTGCGCCGATCGATTGCAGGGTCGCCGCCGTATCGGTGCGCGCGTGAGAGGAAGGGTGATACACATGGCATTTTTCAGAAAAATGACTTTGGGCCTCGCTGCTGTAAGTACGGCGCTTGGCATGACTGCCGGCAGCGCATTTGCGCTGGACAACGTCACCTTCGGCACCAACTGGCTGGCCGAGCCGGAGCATGGCGGCTTCTATCAGGCCATCGTTGATGGCACATATGATAAGTATGGTCTCAAGGTGAAGATCGTTCAGGGCGGACCACAAGCAGCAAACCGCGCGCTGTTGCTGGCTGGCAAGATTGATTTCTACATGTCGGGCAACATGCTGGCGCCAATGAATGCTTTGGCGCAGGACATTCCCGTCGTTGAGGTCGCCGGTATTTTCCAGAAAGACCCACAGGTGCTGCTGGCTCACCCGGATCAGGGTCTCGAAACCATTGATGATCTGGCGAAGCTGCCGACCATTTTCATGGCCAAGGAAGGGTTCTCCTCTTATTTTCAGTGGTTGAAGTCCAAGGACAAGGGCTTTCATGACAGCCAGTACAAGCCGTATTCCTTTAGTCCAGCTCCCTTCCTTGCAGACAAGAAGTCTGCTCAGCAGGGCTATGTGACGTCCGAGCCTTATGCGATTGAAAAGGTCGGTGGCATGAAGCCGAAGATCTTCCTTTTGGCAGACAACGGCTGGGCCACCTATTCGACCTTGATTGAAGCGCGCAAGGATTTTGTCGCCAAGAACAAGGATTTGGTGCAACGATTTGTCGATGCGTCGATCATTGGCTGGTATCACTATCTCTACGGCGACAATACGGCCGCAAACGCGCTGATCAAAAAAGAAAATCCGGATATGACTGATGGTCAGATCGCTTATTCGATCAAGGCGATGAAGGATTATGGGTTGGTGGATTCTGGCGATACGCTGACCAAAGGCATTGGCTGTATGACCGACGCGCGTCAGAAGACCTTCTACGATCAGATGAGCGGTGCGGGCGTCATTCAGGCCGGTCTCAAGATCACCGATGCCTATACGACAGAGTTCGTGTGCAAGGGCGTTGGCCTCGATCAGAAGAAATAATAACGAGATCCGCCATTTCATTTTGTCGAGAGGTGAGGCTGTATATCCGGGCGTGTTCGGCGATGATCTGATGATTGTCGGCCACGTGGCGTTTCGGTCGCCCAATCGGGCAGTCTTCCCTGTAAGCGCCGGCTTCTGGCGTAAAACGGAGCTTGTTCCTTGTTAGCAGAAACTACAAGAATGCCACGCTCGTCTAATCCTCAAGACGGCAAGCCGCTTGTCGCCCTGTCCGGGGTGTCCAAGGTGTTCTCAAACGGCACCACAGCCCTTCATGACATGAACCTCTCGGTCAATCAGGGGGAGTTCGTCAGTCTTCTAGGTCCGTCCGGTTGCGGCAAATCCACTGCCTTGCGCATCATTGCCGGGTTGGGAGAGACCTCGTCCGGGTCGCTTGACTGGCCCACTTCCGGCTATGACGCATCTGGCTAAGGCTACGCCGGAAATCAGCTTCGTCTTTCAGGAGCCGACGTTGATGCCTTGGGCGACCGTTTTCAAAAACGTTTGGCTGCCTTTGCGCCTCAAGGGTCAGTCGAAATCGGCTTCCCGTGACGCGGTGATGGAGGCCTTGTCGATGGTGGGTCTGGAGAGTTTCGCCGATGCGTATCCGCGCGAACTGTCTGGTGGCATGAAAATGCGCGTATCGATTGCGCGTGCATTGGTTACGCGTCCCAAGATCCTGCTGATGGACGAGCCTTTTGCTGCCCTCGATGAGATCACGCGGTTCAAGTTGAACAACGATCTTTTGCGGTTGTGGGAGCAGTTCGGCTGGACCGTGATCTTCGTGACACACTCGGTCTATGAATCCGTCTATCTGTCGAGCCGCATCGTGGTGATGGCCGCGCGTCCGGGCCGTGTTGTCAATGACATGGCGATTGACGCTCCCTATCCTCGTGGCGACGAGTTCCGCACATCCGATGTCTACAACAGCTACTGCCGGGAGGCCTCCAACGCGCTTCACACGGCTATGGAGGCGAACGATCATCTATGACTGACGCTGCACCAATTTCAGGTCCTGTTGCCGCTGCGCCCTCTCAATCCAGTGCTATGTCTGGAGGGGTGCCTTTTGTTGCCGCAGATGTTCGGGGCGCAAGTGTGCGGCGCGAGGCTCTGCGGACAAGAATCCTGAAGGTTGTCGTGCCCGTCTTCATGCTGGTGCTGCTGGTTATTATCTGGGCCTGTGTACGTCGCGGCCTACAATGTGCCGCATTACATTCTGCCAAGCCCCTTACGCGTGGCTGAAGCGCTTGTCACAGACTGGGGCATTCTGTCCAGCGCCTTGCTGGTGACATTGAAGATCACCTTCAGTGCGCTGGGCATTGCGCTTGTCGGTGGTGTGGCTCTGGCCATCCTGATGACCCAGTCGCGCTGGTTCGAACTGGCGCTCTATCCCTATGCGGTGGTTTTGCAGGTCACGCCGATCGTTGCAATTGCGCCGCTGATCCTGATCTATGCGCCAAGCACACAGGCCGCGCTGCTGATCTGTGCTTGGATCGTCGCCTTTTTCCCTATTTTGTCCAACACGACCCAAGGTATCAAATCGACAGACCACAACCTGCTGAATCTGTTCGAGCTGTATGGCGCAAGCCGGTGGAAGACGTTGGTGCTTCTTCAGTTGCCCAACGCCTTGCCGTATTTCCTGGCGGGCCTGCGCATTGCCGGAGGGTTGGCGCTGATCGCCGCAGTGGTAGCTGAATTTGCGGCGGGCTCGGCCGGGGCGCAATCGGGTCTAGCCTACCGTCTTCTGGAAGCACAGTTCCGCCTGAATATTCCCCGCATGTTCGCAGCCCTGTTCCTGCTGTCCCTGACCGGTATTCTCATCTTCGCATTGACCAGCCTCGTGTCCCATCTTGCCCTGCGCAAATGGCATGAAAGCGCATTGCGCCGGGAGAATTGAGGTATGTTCGATGATCTGGAACAGGCGTTGACAGGCAATGCCCTCCTTGCCAATGCCAGGGTACCTGCCTGTCTGGTGTCTGGGGTGTCATTGGCCGGTTTGGGAGATGATCTTGTTCTGGTCGATCTTGAGGTGCGGGATGGCATCCTCAAATCGATCACGCCCTCCTTGCCAAATGGCATGGCGTCGGCCCGTACCTCTGATTTGACAGTCGTTGATCTGGATCAGGGCATGGTGCTGCCGACTTTTGTTGATCTGCACACGCACCTCGACAAGGGTCATATTACACCGCGGCGGGTCAACCCGAATGGCAGTTTTCCGGGCGCGCTTGAAGCTGCCGGGCAAGACAGAGTGGCGTTTTGGGATGCCGAAGATGTGCGCCGCCGCATGGACTTCGCCTTGCGCTGCGCCTGGGTCCATGGAACATCTGCCATCCGCACGCATATCGACAGTCTGCCGCCACAGGATGCGATTTACCTGGCCTGTTTTCGAAGAGCTGCGGGAAGACTGGCGTGGCCGTGTCGAGCTGCAAGGATCCTGTCTTTTCGGAGCGGATCGGGTGAGCCTTGATCCGGGCTTTCTCGCGCGAATTGCAGATCGAATGGTGGCATGCGGGGGCACGCTGGGTGCCGTGACCTATATGTCTCCGACTTTGAAGCTGGATCTGCACCACATCTTTCGGGCGGCGATGGACAGAGGTCTGAGCCTTGATTTTCACGTCGATGAAACGGCCGATACCTCTGCAGTCTCCTTGCGCATGATCGCGGAAGCGGCGCTGGATGCTGGGTTTGACGGCAAGATCGTGTGCGGCCATTGCTGCTCGCTGGCGCGTCAGGACGATGTCATTGCTGATGAGACACTGGATCTGGTGGCGCGGGCCGGTATCGGTATCGTGACGTTGCCCATGTGCAATATGTATCTTCAGGATCGTCAGACTGGTCGAACGCCGCGCTGGCGGGGGGTAACCCTGGTACATGAGATGAAGGCGCGCGGTATCCCCGTTGCCGTTGCCTCCGACAACACCCGCGATCCGTTTTATGCCTATGGCGACCTCGATATGAGCGAAGTCTATACGCAGGCAACCCGCATCCTGCACCTTGATCATCCGGTTGGCGACTGGATCACCAGCGCAACGCGCATCCCCGCGAATCTGATGGGGATTGACGCCGGATGTCTGAAGCCGGGAATGCCCGCCGATCTGATCGTCTTGCGGGCACGGAACTGGAGCGAATGGCTCGCGCGCCCGCGCGGTGCACGTGCTGTCCTGCGCAAGGGCTGCAAAGTAACCGACGCTTTGCCGGACTACCGCGAACTGGATGACCTGATGATGAAGAAGGAAGCCTCTCATGAGCCGCATTGAACAGGTCAAAGCCGATCTCGAGGGTCTGCAGATCGAGGATAATCCGCGGATCGTCAAACAGAAGAGCCGGGACTTCTTCTGGTATTCGCCGGTGCTCAAAGAGCAGCTCGACCATGTCAGCGGCGAGCTTGTGGTGACGCCGACAACCGAAGACGACGTGCGCCGGGTGCTTGCTGTCTGTTATGCGCATGATGTGCCGGTTACTGTGCGCGGTGCGGGCACGGGCAATTATGGTAAGGCGATGCCACTTTCCGGTGGGGTGGTGCTGAACCTTGCGGAGATGGACCGGGTCAAGGACATCCGGCCCGGTCGCGTCATTGTTGAGCCGGGGGCCATTATTTCGAAGATCGACACGGCCACGCGCCTGCATTCCGGTCAGGAAATGCGGCTGCATCCCTCGACATACCGAATGGCCACCATTGGCGGTTTCATCGCTGGTGGTTCCGGCGGTGTCGGGTCTATCAATTGGGGCGGGCTGCGGGATCTGGGCAACGTCATCCGCCTGCGGGTTCTGACCATGGAGGCTGAACCGCGTGTGCTGGAACTGACTGGCAATGACTTGCAAAAGGTCATGCATGCCTATGGTACCAATGGTGTCATCACCGAGATCGAAATGCCGTTGACGGCTGCCTATGACTGGGTCGATGTGCTCGTTGGTCATGATAGCTTCATCGAGGCTGCCGAATTTGCCGATGCTCTTGGCAATCAGGATGGTTTGCTGCTGAAGGAAGTGTCGCCGGTGGCCGCCCCCGTGCCGCACGATTATTTTCTGCGTCATGCCAAGTTCATCCGCCGGGATCAGTCGGTGACGATCTGTATGGTTGCTTCCTTCGCCATGGATGCATTTGTCACATTCATGCAGCGCTTTACCCAAGCATCGCTCCTGTATCGCGCCGATTTGGCAAGCGAAGAGGAAAAAAAGGGCCTTCCGCCGGCTTATGAGCTGGCCTGGAATCACACCACCTTGCGCGCCTTGCGGGTTGATCCATCCATCACCTATCTGCAGGTTCTGTATCCCTTTCCGGACCACTTGCAGAAGATTGCGAGAATGGCGGAGCTTTTGGGCGATGAGGTGCCAGAGCACCTGGAGTTCGTGCGCTTCGACGGCAAGATCACCTGCTTCGGCCTGCCGCTGGTCCGGTATTCAAGCGAAGAGCGGCTTAACGAGATCATCCGCCTTTATGAGGACAACGGCTGCCCGGTGTTCAATCCACACCGCTACACGCTGGAAGAAGGTGGCATGAAGCAGACCGACGAAAGTCAATTGTCGTTCAAACGGGAAGCAGACCCAAAGGGCTTGCTCAATCCAGGCAAGATGATTGCCTGGGAAAATCCCGATTACGATTACACCTCCGACAAGGTGTTTCTGTTCCCCGGTCTGCAAACGGCATAGGCGTCTTGGCCACCGCCCGGATCCATTTTTGTTTTATGTAATTGCTCAGGAGTTTCTGCCCGATGCGTACCATGGTTCTCTTTTCTCATCCGGTTGAAAACAGCTTTGCTGCGGCCTTGCATCGGGAGGTCTTGAGCGGATTGCGGGACGCAGGACATGAGATCGACAATTGCGACCTCTATGAGGAAGGCTTCAATCCGATCTTGAGCCGGGAAGAGCGGTTGAACTACCACGACAAAGATATCAATCGGGAAACGGTTGCGCCTTATGTCGAGCGCCTTTTGAAGGCGGAGGCCCTGGTGATTGTCACGCCTGTTTGGAATTATGGCTATCCTGCCATCCTCAAGGGATTCATGGACCGGGTGTTTCTGCCCGGCGTGTCGTTCGATATGGAAGACGGAAAGGTGGTCGCCTGTCTGACCAACATCCGCAAGGTGGCGATCATCACCACCTATGGTGGGTCGTGGTTGCGAACCTTTCTCGTGGGGGATCCGCCACGCAAGATCGGGGTGCGAGTGTTCCGAGGCATCACGCGGTCGATCACGCCGGTGAAATATATGGCGCTCTATGACATGAACCGAGCCGGGGAAACGCGCCGCAAAGGCTTTTTGCAAAAGGTTGGTGCGCAGATGCGGCGCTTTTGAAGGGGGCTTCAGGAGGGCCGATTAACCCTTCAGGAAACCGACAATTGAAGTTTTGCCTTTCGGGGCCTATTTCACAAGGGAACTCTTGACGAAACTGGACCTCTGCAAAGTTGAACGATGGCGCGTAAAACACTGGACGAAGATAGGGGTGCCCGCCGGGCGGCAGAGCTGAAGAAACGCTTCGGCAAAGTGTCGCGCAGATCTTTCAGGCGCAGCCCCTTGTCCCGGCCGGCGCAGGGGCAATCTCGTCGGGGGATGCGGTCCAGCGCATCCTTTCAAAAGTCCCTGATCATCTGGATCTGTATCGCCGTCGTTGCATTGATGTTGGGATCGGTGCTCACCTGATTTGCGCTTCGCCCGGAGCTGTGTCATCAGAGAGGCAGCAGAAGACGGGTCGTGAGGCGTGAATGAGCGATGAAACCGGGCCCGACAGGGCAGGTTTTCCAGAGAACGGACGGGCAGGGGCTCCCGAATACCCGCCCTCGCCCAAGCGCCTGACGCTAGGGCATATTGCGGATAAGCTCGGGCTCTCTACCGCAACCGTTTCACTTGCTTTACGAGACAATTCAGCGATTTCTGCCGAAACGCGCAAGCGTGTCAAGGCGGCGGCGGAAGAGCTTGGCTACATTCACAATCGTTCCGCGGCATCGCTGCGCACGGCGCGCAGCCAGATCATTGGCTTCGCTGTCCACGATGTCTTTAGTCCGCATTTTTCCGACATCTTCGTTGCTCTTGAAGAAACCCTTGAAGATCAGGGGCAGATGATCGTTGTTTGCAGCCATCGCAATGACATTGAGCGTCAGCGTGCCTTCATCACCACTTTGTTGCAGCAACGTGCCGACGGTCTGGTGTTGTGCCCGGCGGCAGGCACGGGGCAGGAAGAGGTCAATCGGCTGGTTGGTCAGGGCATTCCGGTGACGTTGTGCGGGCGTAATATTCCATGGCGCTTGGGCACCGTTTGTGGGCGGTGATGATCGTCTTGGCGGCAATGCGATTACCCGACATCTGATTGAGCGTGGCCATCGACGGATTGCTTTTGCTGGTGGTTTGCGTGGCACATCCACCGGGCAGGAGCGGCGAGAAGGCTGGCGCAAGGCGTTGTTGCGGGCAAATTTTGATCCCGGCGCACAGCTCGATATCTCCGATTTGCTAACCCGCATGGATGGCTTCAATTGCGTTGATCAGTTGCTGGAGGCATCCGAGCGCCCGACGGCGGTCGTGTGCTTCAATGATCTCGTCGCCTGGGGCATTATCGACGGGTTGCGCAAGCGTGGATTGGAGCCGGGTCGCGATCTGGCCGTTACCGGGTACGGCGATATTGAGGGGGCAGACATTGTGACGCCCTCCTTGACGACCATGGACAACAACCCGGACAAGATCGGCAAGTTGAGTGCCCTGACTTTGATGCGTCAGGTCGCCGGAGAACGGGTGCCCTATCGGCCGATCCTCATTGAACCGGAACTCTGTTTGCGAGAAAGCTCCATCCTCTTTACCCATCAGAGACAGCGCTGACACGGCTTGTGCCGAGGCTTTTCGGCGTGTGTCATCTGAACAGGTCTCGGCGTTTCTGGTGTTTGTTGAAGTCTGTGTGCTGGACAATGCGTGAAGCTGCCTTGCAGCTCGGGTGTGAACCTGCTTTCTTGGTCGAAAGATCAGGGTCCTGATCTCGTGATCTCCTTGAAAAGATGAAGGATGCAGAATGGCCTCGCCTGAAATCTATATGCCCCGCCCCATGCGCGATCTGATTGCCACACAGTTGGAAGAGCAGTTCACGGTGCACAAAGGTTATGAAGCGGATGAGCTGGCTACTCTGATCGAGGAATGTGGTGCGTCAATCACAGGTGCGGCAGTCGTTGGTGCGCGCGTTGATCAGGCCTTTCTGGATCAGTTCCCCAATCTTCAGATTGTGGCCAATTTCGGCGTCGGCTATGACAATATTGATGCGGCGGCTTGTGCTGCGCGCGGTGTCATGGTGACCAATACACCTGATGTCCTGACGGACGAAGTGGCTGACACTGCGATTGCGCTTTTGCTGATGGCGACACGTGAGTTGCCGAAGGCCGAGCGTTGGATCCGAGACGGAAATTGGGAATCCAAAGGCGCTTTCGCCCTGACCCGCGGCACGTTGCGCAATCGCAAGATGGGCATCATGGGCCTTGGGCGCATCGGCAAGGCGATTGCCACACGGGCAGAGGCGTTCGGGCTGGAAATTCATTATCATGGTCGGCACAAGCAGGACGATGTTGCGTATCCGTATCATGCGACGCTGAAAGGCATGGCCGAGATTTGTGATACGCTGATGGTTGTGGCTCCGGGCGGGGCTTCGACGCATCATGCCGTCGATGCTGGAGTGCTGTCGGCGTTGGGCGCAGAGGGTGTTCTGGTCAATATTGGGCGTGGCACGGTGGTTGATGAAACTGCCCTGATCGCGGCGCTTCAAAACCAGACCATTCTTGCGGCTGGACTGGATGTTTTCGAAGATGAACCGAAGGTGCCTCAGGCGCTGGTCGAGTGTTCCAATGCAGTGCTCTTGCCGCATGTCGGCTCGGCCTCGGTTCACACACGCGATGCCATGGGCCAGCTTGTCGTCGACAATCTGAAAGCCTGGTTCAAAACTGGCAAGGTCGTTACTCCGGTTGCGGAGACGCCCAACAAAGCGTGACCCTGGCGAGGATCATTGCGTGTTGGCTTCGCCGGTTGATGTCAGGATTATGATGTGTTGTCCGGTGATCCTCTGGTCGCGGGTCCATGACCTTAGCCTTAATCTGGCGCGTCTTGACGGGCGCGCCCCTCCCATTCGCTGCGGCGAATGCCTATATCCGGCGTGACTGGGCCATGGGCGATCCCCAAATGGCTCCCACGCAATTGCTTTTGAGGTATTCATCATGTCCACCACACAGGACAGTGCGTCCAAGCAAATTCCGGTGACGGTTCTGACCGGCTATCTCGGGTCTGGAAAGACGACACTTCTCAATCGCATTCTCAGCGAAAACCATGGCCAGAAATATGCCGTGATCGTCAATGAGTTTGGCGAGGTTGGTATCGACAACGATCTTCTTGTCGAATCCGACGAGGAAATCTTCGAAATGAACAATGGCTGCATCTGCTGTACGGTGCGCGGTGATCTGATCCGCACGGTTCAGAACCTGATGAAGCGCCGTGGTTCGTTTGATGCGATCATCGTGGAAACCACAGGCGTGGCCGATCCGGCTCCGGTGGCGCAGACGTTCTTCATGGATGATGAAGTGCGTGCAGCCGCCAAGTTGGATGCCGTTGTGGGTGTGGTAGATGCCCGCCACGTGCTTCAGCGTCTGGACGACACCGGGGAAGCTGAAGATCAGATTGCCTTCGCCGATGTCATCTTGCTGAACAAGATCGATCTGGTGGATGCGGCCGAGCTGGCAACGGTGGAAGCGCGCATTCGCAAGATCAACCCCTATGCCGTCATCCACAAGACGGAACGGTGTGCCATCGACTTGCAGGCCGTGCTCGACAAGGGAGCTTTTGACCTGGATCGCATTCTGTCGCTTGATCCACATTTTCTTGAACATGGTCACCACGCGGACGACTGCGGTCCCGACTGCGATCATGATCACCATCATCACGGTCATGATCATGAACACGGGCATGACCACCATCATCATGATGAAGATGAAAACCCGCATTCGGTGAAAAGTGTCTCTCTTCAGGCGGGCGACCTTGATCCCAATCTGTTTTTTCACTGGATCAATCAGGTTACGCAGATTGACGGTCCCAATATCCTGCGTCTCAAAGGCATTCTGGCGTTCAAGGGCGATCCGCAGCGCTATGTGCTTCAGGGCGTTCACATGATTGTTGAAGGCGACCATCAGCGTGACTGGAAGCCGGATGAGCCGCGTGAAAGCCGTCTTGTTTTCATCGGGCGCAATCTTGACTTCGACCAGATTGCGCAGAGCTTCGAGCCTGCATCGCCGAAGTCTGAGGAGAGCAACTTGCCAACACTTGCACCAGTAGACGTGGACGGCTTTGTCGTCCGCGCCGGATTCCTGAATGACACGGCCTTCTTCGCCAATGGTGAAGGGGAAGTGATTTTCGTTAATGGCAAACAGACAGTCTACCGCGCGCACAAGGGCGGCATTCTGGCCTGTGCAAAAGCGCTGGCCGGTGATGGCCTGATCACGTCGGGCGATGATGGCAAGATCATTCGCGTGGCGACGGACGGTTCGGCCGAGGTGCTGGCCGAGCGCCCACGCAAGTGGATCGATCTGATCGCGAGCGGCCCGTCCGGTGCTGTCGCTTTCGCCTCCGGGCGCACAGCGTGGGTACGTCTTGCGGATGGCACGGAAAAAGAGTTTTCGCATGAGCGCGCCGTCGGCGGGCTGGCCTTTGCGCCCAAGGGATTACGTCTTGCGGTTGGCCGCTACGATGGCGTTACTCTGTGGTGGGGCAATGCGGCAGGTGAGCCGCAAACCTACAATTGGAAGGGCGCTCATCTGGACGTCACCTTCTCGCCGGATGGCAAATATCTGGTGACCTCCATGCAGGAAAATGCTCTGCATGGTTGGCGGATGGCTGACGCGCAGGACATGCGTATGACAGGCTATCCCGGTAAGGTGAAATCCTGGAGTTGGTCAAAGAAGGGACGCTATCTTGCGACAGCGGGTGCCAACGCCGCCATTTGTTGGCCGTTCTTTGGCAAGACCGGCCCCATGGGCCAAACACCCTTGCAATTGGGTGTGCGAGGCGATGCACTGGTGACCAGTGTTGCTTGTCACCCCAAGGAAGACGTTGTTGCCGTTGGTTATCAGGATGGCATGGTGATGATGTGCCGATTGGAGGACAATGCAGAAGTGCTGCTGCGTCGCCCCGGCAAGGCCAGGATTTCGGCTCTGGCATGGGATGATCACGGAACGCGCCTGGTGTTTGGCTCTGAGGACGGCGAAGCCGGGATTGTTTCCCTGCTCTGAACAACGGGACGGTTGATGGATACGATTACGTCGTCTGGTGGCATGGTGGTTGCCCCGCATCGGGCCGCCGCCGAGGCGGGGGCCGAGATTCTTGCAGAAGGTGGATCGGCCATTGAGGCGATGATCGCTGCGGCTGCCACCATCGCCGTTGTCTATCCGCATATGAACTCGATTGGCGGCGACGGGTTTTGGCTGATGTCCGAGCCACGCAAGGACCCCCGTGCGCTGATGGCCTGTGGGGCTGCCGGATCGTTGGCCAGACCTGAACTGTACCACCGTGCTGGTCATGGCAGCGTTCCAACCCGAGGGCCTCTTGCTGCCCTGACGGTTGCCGGCACGGTTGGCGGATGGGCCAAGGCACATGAAGCGGCTACGAGCATCAATGCCGCGCGGTTGCCGCGCGGCGATCTGATGGCGACGGCTGTGCGACATGCCAAGGATGGCATCGCGGTGTCGAGGTCTCAAGCGGCCCTGACCAGGGACAAACTTTCTGAACTCGAAGCTCAGCCAGGCTTTGCCGATGTCTTTTTGAAAGATGGCAAGCCGCTTGCGCAAGGGGACATACTCAGGCAGGAGCGTCTGGCTGATACGCTGGAACATCTCGGGCATGCTGGATTTGATGATTTCTACCGTGGCGACGTCGGGCACTCCATCGCCGAGGATCTGGAGCGTATTGGCGCGCCGGTGACGCAGGCGGATCTGGAGGCCTTCGAGGCGAAGTTCCGCGATCCGCTCAAGGTGCATTTGAAGCAGGGCACGATTTTCAACACGCCACTGCCGACGCAAGGTCTGGCCTCCGTCGTTCTTCTCGGGCTCTTTGATCGTCTGGACTTGCCGCCGCGCGAAGGGGCGCCCTTCGTGCATGGCATGGTGGAGGCGACAAAACGGGCCTTCGATTTGCGCGATCAGGTGGTGACGGATCCGGCTCATAGTGATCACAAGGTGCGGGATTATCTGACGCCGGAGTGGCTGGCAGAGGAAGCCTCTCTGATTGACATGAAGCGGGCGCAAGACTGGCGGCGCGCCGGCGATCTGGGCGACACCATCTGGATGGGCGCGGTGGATGCGCAAGGCATCTGCGTGTCCTTCATCCAGTCTACATATTGGGAGTTTGGCTCTGGTTGTGTGCTGCCGGACACGGGCATAGTCTGGCAGAATCGCGGCGCAAGTTTCTCTCTGCGGCCAGATGCCTTGAACGTCCTTGCTCCCGGACGCTTGCCATTTCATACGCTGTCGCCCGCCATGGCTCGACTGAACGATGGCCGGACCATTACCTATGGCACCATGGGTGGCGACGGGCAGCCGCAGTTCCAGTCGGCGATCTTTGCCCGCCATGTGATGCATGGCATGTCGGTTGGCGAGGCGATTGATGCGCCGCGCTGGTTGCTGGGCCGGACCTGGGGCGATGATACAACTGCATTGCGTCTGGAGGACCGTTTTGATCCGGATGTGATCCGCGATCTGGAGCGCCTGGGGCACGAGGTCATGATCTTGCCGGAAGGCTATAGTGATCTTGCCGGTCATGCGGGTATGATCCAGCGCAACAGTCGTGGTGGCCTTGAAGGCGCACATGACCCGCGTGCGGACGGCGGAGCCGCTGTCGCGTAACGGCCAAGGGGCGGAAAGAATATCAATGGATACCATTACCCGGATGCGGTGTTTCATTCAGGTTGTCGACAGCAAGGGCTTTTCGGCAGCCGCCCGCGAGATGGGTCGGTCCAAGGCGCTCGTGTCGAAGTATGTCGGTGAACTGGAAGATGAGCTTGGCGGCCGATTGCTCAACCGGACCACCCGGCAGGTGTCGCTGACGGAAGTGGGCGAGGCCTATTACAAGGAAGCTACGGACATTCTTCAGCGAATCGATGATCTGCATACCTCGGTGCAATCGTCTCATCACGCTGTGCGTGGGCGGCTGAGAATTTCTGCGCCACGGTCCATGGGCGACGGCCTGTTCAACCGCGCCATGATGGAATTTCTGGTCGCCTATCCCGACATCAAACTGGATTTGCGTCTGGATGACCGCATCGTTGATTTGGTTGATGAGGGGTTTGATGCGGCGCTGCGTGTGACGTCGCTGACTGATTCCAGCCTGATTGCTCGCAAATTGGCACCGTTTCGCACTGTCGTCTGTGCATCGCCGCAGGTTTTGGAATTGCATGGTACGCCGACCAACCCGCAGGAGCTGTCCAGCGTTCCCTGCATTGTCGACACCAACTATCGTTTCAAGCAGAACTGGCTGTTTACGCGGGGCGCCGAGAAACAGAATGTCACGGTCAATGGGCCTGTCGAAGTGAACAGTGCGGCAGGCGGACGCGAGGCGGCTATCTGCAATCTGGGTTTTCTGCGCACGCCTTTGACGTTTGTCAGCGACGATCTTGATCATGGCCGCTTGATCCGCATTCTGGACGAGTATGAGCCAGATGATCTGGGGATCTATATCGTTTATCCGCATCGACGTCACTTGACCGGCAAGGTGCGGGCGCTTGTCGATTTTCTGGCGCATTGGTTCAGCGAGCGGCGCAAGGAAGGCATGCCCTGTCCGGGCTGACAGAACGGACCAAACAGGATAAGAACCGGCGTTTGGACGCAGCGTTTCTCACGCGCTGTGGGGCGAGGTGACGGGGTGGTGTTAGGAATGCTTACGATCTGGTCGCGCATCACATCAGTGCTGCTGGCAGTTGCCTGCCTGCTCGGCCTTGCGTTGCCTGCACTGGCGCATCCGCATGTCTTTGTGGAGGTCCACGCGACACTTGTCTTCAATGACAAGGGGATGGCTGATGCGATCAAATATGTTTTCCGTTTTGATGATGCCTATACCGCCTATGCCCTGCAGGGGTTCGACAAGAACGGCGATGGCAAATACAGCCAGTCGGAATTGGCAGACCTTGCCAAGGTGAACATCACCGGCATGAAGGATTTCGGCTATTTCACGTTTGGCGATAACACGCGGGCGGAATTGGATTTCGAGAATCCGCCGAAGGGCTATTTCCTGAAACTGGTGGATGTTCCGCTGCATGACTATTGGGCCTTGAAGCCGCAGGATTTCGCCGCGATCAAGGAAGATGCAGAGCGCAACGGAACCAAGATCCCCAAGACAGTGTCGTTGCTTGAGTTGCATTTCACCTTGCCGTTCAAACAGGCCAGCGAAGCGACGCAGCCGATCACGCTTGACGTCTATGATCCGACGTATTTTGTCGACTTTCGCTTTGCCAAGACCGGCACGGCGCTGAAGGTGGAAAATGCTCCGGTTCAGTGCACGATGACGCGCAAGGATCCGCCGCCGCTTGATGATGTCGCTGCCTATGCGCTGGCCCAGATCCCCATGGACCAGCGTCAGATACCGGACAACTTGCGCGCGGCCGCTGCGACCCAGATCAATCAGATGATCGTAACGTGCCCGGATGCGCCTGCGACCGGAACCGCCAATGGACTGGTGGGCGGTGGCAAAGTGGCAGCGGACGCCAATGGTGGCGCTGTCATGGATGCGGGTGCCATCACCGGTTTGGTGATTGGTGGATCTGGTGGCAATGGGCAGAGTCTGAGCGACGTGGCAGCAAATCAGCGGGTTGCGGATGATTTTCAGTCGATGCAGACAAAGACACCAGTCTCACCGCCTGCGCCATCGCAAGCTGCCGATGCGGCGGTAACAGCCAAGGGCAATGGGTTTTTAAGTGGATTGTCCAACCGGTTTTTCGGCGTTATCGCCAGCGCGCAGGCGACATTTTATCACAAGCTGATCAACGCGATGCGGGCCTTCCGGGTCAACCCGCATGCGGCGTTGTTCCTGATGGGATTATCGTTTCTTTATGGCATTTTTCATGCAGCTGGACCGGGGCACGGCAAGGCCGTGATTTCATCTTATCTGATTGCCAACAACGAAGCCTTGCGCAAGGGCATCGTGTTGTCGTTCCTCTCGGCCTTTGCTCAGGCCGTGACGGCTGTGGCGTTGATCGGAGCAGCGGCCATCCTGTTGAACATGACGAGTATCGCCATCAGCAATACGGCGCGCTGGTTCGAGGTGGGGTCCTACGCCATGGTGACCGGGCTTGGGGCTGTCCTTCTCTGGCAAAAGCTGCTGGCTCCGATGTTAGGGCGTGGTCACAGCCACAGCCATGAGACGGCTCATGTCCACGGCGATCATTCGCACCATCACCTCCACGCCGACCATGATCACAGCGCGCATGGTCATCACCATGAGGACGCGCATGGGATGGAGGTTTGCTCTACCTGTGGTCATGCCCATGCGCCGACACCTGCAATGGTGCAGGGGCATATCTCTCCACGCAAAGCGCTGTCGATCATTCTGGCAGTGGGACTGCGGCCCTGTTCCGGCGCCTTGATTGTTCTGGTCTTTGCCTTGTCGCAAGGCATGATCTGGGCTGGAATTGCCGCAACCTTCGCCATGGCGGTGGGAACGGGCATTACTGTTTCCCTGCTCGCAGCGCTTGCCGTCGGCGCAAAGGGCCTTGCTCTGCGCCTGTTTGGCTATCAGTCGAATGCGGGCATGCGGGTAGTCCGCGTGATCGAAGCGCTTGCGGCTCTGTTTGTGTTCACGTTGGGTATCACGATGTTGATCGCGGCGGTCGGGTGGGGTGAAAATTCTTTCAATGCTATTCCGACTTAGCAAAGAAACGGACTTTTGATTTTAAGTTGACTTGACCTATCCCTCCTGTCCTTCCTCAAAGTGAAGGTGGACTTGATCAGTAAACGATGTAAGCTCCTCTTGGAGGAGACGTTTCGTTCTATTTGGGAGGAGAACTAATGGATCGTCGTTCGTTTTTTAAAGCGAGTGCGCTTGGGGCTGGTGGAGCGGTTCTCAGCGGTGGTCTGGCCGCCCCTGCAATTGCGCAGGGACAGCCAGGAAATGGTCATTGTTTCAACCTTGGCCACGAGATTTTCCGGGGCTTGGGACATCGGCGCAGCGTTTGGCTGCGCGTATTGCAGATCTTAGCGAAGGTCGCATCAATGTGCAGTATTTTGCTGCCGGCGAACGTGTTGGAGCGTTTGATTCCTTCGATGCAACGGCGTCGGGCAACGCCCAGGCCTATGTCGCTGTTGACTATTACTGGAAGGGCAAGCATCCAGGCTACGCCTATTTTGCAGCGGTTCCCTTCGGTCTGACGGCAACGGAAATGAACGCCTGGGTGCGCTACGGCGGCGGGCAGGCGCTTTGGGACAAGCTGTCTGATCAGTTCGGCATCAAGCCGTTTGCCTGTGGCAATACGGGTTGTCAAATGGGGGGCTGGTTCAACAAGGAAGTTCAGACCGCTGACGACCTCAAGGGTCTCAAGATGCGTATTCCGGGTCTTGGTGGCGACGTCATGTCAAAGCTGGGTGTGTCGGCTGTGTCATTGCCCGGCGGTCAGATCTACGAAAACCTCGTGTCTGGGGCCATTGATGCGACTGAGTGGGTTGGCCCGTGGAATGACTATTTCATGAAGTTCTATGAAGCTGCCAAATATTACTATCATCCGGGCATGCATGAAGCTAGGGACGATGCTCACACTTGGCGTGAACAAGGCATGGTTGTCTCAGTTGTCTGCAGCAGATCAGAAGATCATCGAGGTTGCTTGCGCGGAAGAAAACGGCAATCAGTTGGACGAATCCAACTACAACAACGGCATCTATCTCGACAAGCTTATCAATGAGCATGGCGTGCAGCTGCGCAAGTTCTCGGATGAGATCTATGATGCGTTTGGCGAAGCGGCTGAAGAGGTTTTCGAGGAGACCATTCAGCACGACGAGTTGACCAAGCAGATCCACGGGAGCTTCCTGAAATCACGCTCTGATGTCGGCCGCTGGATGTTGTTGTCGGATACTGGCTTTACTCAACAGCGCAACCGCGTTCTCGGAATTGAAATCTGAGATTCGAGTGCCGAGTATCGGCTTGAGAAAGAGGGGCTTGGCTCCCTCTTTTTGCTTCGGGACAACACATCGCTGCGGTACTTGCGCCGTGTTTATGACGCCGTATCCTGATGGCTGAGTACCTCAGGCATCCTTGCCCAGACGTTGTGCCCGGTAATCGCGCGCGGCTTTGCCAAAGGCGGCAAACAGCGATTGCGACGGGCTGTCCGTGGCGACCCAATATTCCGGGTGCCATTGCGTTGCGAGGACAAAGCCCTTGGCATTGCGTACGGAGACCGCTTCGATTGTGCCGTCTTCGGCGCGCGCTTCGACGGTCAGGTCCGAGCCGGGAACGCCGACGGCCTGGCGATGGACGGAGTTTACCTCGACACTTGACCCGTCCAGAACCTGAGCAAGTTGGCTGTTTGCTTCGATGCGGATGGGGTGGGCAATGCGAAAGCGTTCGTCCTGATTGTCGGAAGGGGGGCACGGTGATCATTGCGACCGTTGAGGTCTTGAATTTCCGTCAGCAGCGTTCCCCCAAAGGCGACGTTTAGTTCCTGCATCCCGCGGCAGATGGCAAAAACCGGCACGCCCTTGGCGATGGCCTTGCGCAGCAGCGGCAGCGTCGTCGCGTCGCGTTCATCGTCATAGGGGCCGTTTTCTTCGGTTGGTTCTTCGCCATAGAGGGTCGGGTTGACGTTGGAACGCGACCCTGTCGCCAGAACGCCGTCGACCTGACTGAGGACATCGTCCAGATCGATGTCTTCACCGAATGACGGCAGGATCACAGGCAGCGCATTTGACCCGGAGACTACCGCTTTGAGATAGGTGGAGGGGGCCGCATGCCAGCGATATCCGTCGACCGGTTTGACGTCGCTTGTCACGAGAATGAGCGGTTTGTGCATTGCAATGTCCCGGATTGAGCGGTTTTCCGTCGGTTTGACGGTGATTTATACAAGTTTTTCCGCTGCAATTTCCGCAAGGCTGGCGTGTGGGTCAAGGCTTTTGTTTGGGGGCTTTAATTTTGCATATCGCCGTAGCGTAAGAAGATAAATTTCCACTTTGACGAAATGAATATCGCAAAATTTTTCTCGAAACAGGACTTTTTGGGTTCAGTGTCCCTGCTTGCAAGAAATGGCCAAGTGATCGTGATTGGTGGGGGGTGTATAAGTGCGGTGTGGGCGATCTGGACTTGATCTGCGTTTAATGTAACTGTTTATTGCGGGAGATAAAAAAATTATAATGGGAGGCAACGCGGTGGATCGGCGTTCATTTCTGAAATCTGGAGCTGTTGGTGTTGGTGGGACGATTGCGGGAGCCGGTTTGGCTGCCCCGGCGATCGCGCAGGAACGTCATCAGATGGTAATCGTCTCGACATGGCCGCGTGATCTTCCGGGTGTCGGAACATCGGCGCAGCGTCTGGCCAAGCGGCTGGGCGAATTGTCTCAGGGTCGTCTTGATGTGCAATATTTTGCTGCGGGTGAACGCGTTCGCGCCTTCGATTCCTTCGACGAAGTGACATCCGGCAATGCTCAGGCATATCTGGCAGCCGAATATTACTGGAAGGGCAAACATCCGGCTTTTGCCTATTTCACTAATGTGCCCTTTGGCCTGACTTGTCCGGAGTTCAACTCCTGGACCGAGTTCGGTGGTGGGCAAAAGCTGTGGGATGAGCTGACCGACAAGTTCGGTCTGGTGTCCTTTGCGTGTGGCAACACCGGTGTGCAGATGGGCGGCTGGTTCAACAAGGAAATCAATAGCCCGGATGACCTCAAGGGTCTGAAGATGCGCATTCCCGGTCTTGGCGGTGACGTGATGGCCAAGCTGGGCGTGTCTACTGTTTCGCTGCCGGGTGGCCAGATTTACGAAAACCTCATCTCGGGCGCAATCGACGCGACCGAGTGGGTTGGTCCGTGGAATGACTATTTCATGAAGTTCTACGAAGCGGCCAAGTACTATTACTATCCTGGCATGCACGAGCCGGGTGCTGCGACCTCCATGGGTCTCAACAAGGAATGGTATACCAGCCTGCCAGAAGATCTTCAGAACGTCATTCGTGTGGCCTGTGCTGAAGAGAACGGCAAGATGATGGCTGAGACGAACTTCAACAACGGCATCTATCTCAAGAAAATGATTGATGAGAACGGCGTGCAGTTGAAGAAGTTCAACGACGAGGTTTACGAAGCCTTCGGTGAAGCGTCGCAGGAAGTCTTCGACGAATTGCAGCAACACGATGACCTGACGAAGCGGGTACATGAAAGCTTCGCCAAGTCACGCTCCGACGTGGGACGCTGGATGATGCTGGCTGACACAACGTTTACCGAAGAGCGGAATCGCGTTCTCGGCATCACCATTTAGGATAATTTCGGCAGGGACCTTTTTTAAAATGAGGCCCCTGCTGCAATCTCCAAAGCGTTAAAACAGGGGTTTTGGATCATGGGGGAGCCAAAACGGGAGGGCGAAATCGCACCTGCCGATGTTTCCGGTTCTGCGTTTGGATTGTCCGGCGTCATTCGGGTGATCGGTTGGAGTATGCTGGCCGTTCTGGCGGCATTTCTGGCGAACAATTACCTGACCTTTTGGCAAGACCTGCCAGGCTCTGGGTGCTATTGGGGGCAAAGCCCAATGGCAGTCCGAATACGCTTTGGTCCGTGGTTCAGGTGCTGATCTACGGCGTCGGTATTGTGTTGGCTGTGCGCTATGTCTGCCACACTGAGGCACCTGTCTTTGCGTGAAGACAGCGAGCGGATCAATGCCATCAATGCCTATCTGATCCGTTCTGTCTTCTGGGGCGTCCTTATCGTTGGCCTGACGGATAGCGTCATTTCTTTTCTCCGTGTCGAAAACTTGTTGGAAGGGCTGATCGGCAGCGATCTGAGCGCCGACCTTGCGCGGTCGCAGTTTCGGGGGGCTTACGTGCACATGCCGCTGATTGCGCTGTCCTTCGTTATCGGCGCCTTTACGCGCACGCTCGGTTTTATCTGGCTGTCCGTTCTGGTGGTCATGGCCGAATTGTTCATCGTGATCGGTAGGTTTGTATTTTCCTATGAGCAGGCCTTCATGGCCGATCTTGTGCGGTTCTGGTATGCGGCCTTGTTCCTTTTTGCCAGCGCCTACACGTTGAAAGAAGAAGGGCATGTGCGTGTCGATGTGTTCTTCGCCGGATTTTCGCGTCGGGCGCGGGGGCGGATCAATGCGCTGGGAACACTGTTTCTCGGCCTGCCGCTGTGCTGGGTGATCCTGATCGTCAGCCTGAGCGGCAAGCATGACATCATCAACAGTCCGTTCTTGAGCTATGAAACAACGCAGGCGGGTTTTGGCCTTTACGTCAAGTATCTCATGGCCGGGTTTCTTGGGGTGTTCGCTGTGTCGATGATGATCCAGTTCGTCGGCTATTTCTTTACAGCCGTTGCCGATTGGCGTCAGGAACCGGGCGGAGTGGATCCGTTGGGGGATCCGGACCTGTCCCATGACTTGCTCCAAGAGGGCGTCTGATGGAAATTTTCTTTCTTGTCCTGCTGATCGTGCTGATGGCTTCAGCCTTGGGCATGGGCTTTCCGGTGGCATTTTCGCTGCCCGGCTCTGCGATCATCACCATTGCTCTGGCATCGCTCGCGGGAGTGATCTACGCCGGAACGCCGGATGCCTTCTTCACCGTCGGCGGGCCGTCGCAATGGCTGAGCGCCGGGGTGACCAACTTCCGGGGCGTCTATTGGGAGGCGGAGCGAGATACGCTGATCGCCATTCCTCTGTTTGTCTTCATGGGCATCATGCTGCAACGCTCGAAGATCGCTGAAGATCTTCTGGTGACTATGGCACGGCTGTTTGGCCCGGTGCCGGGAGGTCTTGGTATCTCTGTGGTGTTTGTCGGCGCACTTCTGGCGGCAACGACAGGCATTGTTGGCGCAACGGTTGTAGCTATGGGGCTTATTTCGCTGCCGGCAATGTTGCGCAATAAATACTCCGTGCCGCTTGCATCCGGAACGATTGCTGCCTCGGGGACCTTGGGGCAGATCATTCCGCCGTCCATCGTGCTGATCATTCTCGCCGACCAGCTTTCCAGCGCGGTCGATCAGGCCGGATCAATGCGTCAGGTGCTCTACAAGCAGGCAACGGGCGAGTTCTCGATGCCCTCCGACTTCTCTGTGGTGTCGACGAGTGCCGGTGAGATGTTTCTTGGCGCATTTGTGCCGGGTCTGCTGCTGGTGGGCCTGTATATGCTGTTCATTCTTGGGTTTGCGCTGATCAAACCGAGTGCTGCTCCGGCCGTGCATGAAAAGGGTAGCTTCAATCTTGCTTTCCTGTGGCAGGTTCTGGTCACGCTGGTGCCGCCGCTTGCATTGATCTTTCTGGTTCTGGGGTCGATCATCGGTGGTGTGGCTACGGTTAATCAGGCGGGCGCCATCGGCGCTGTGGGCGCCACCGTTATGGCTGGTTACCGTTTGCGCGAGGGGAGGAGGGGGGCATATTCTCCCGCGATCATCGGCATCTTGGGGCTGTTGACCATTGCCGTGGTGATGAGCTTCTGGGGAGCCGTCAATATTCGCCGCATTGAAACCTCTCTGGATGTGATCAAACTCATTCTGGCTGGCATCGCCGTGTCGCTGTTGCTGATCTCTGTGTTCTGGAGCGGCTGGCGCACGCTGAACATCGAGGACACGCTGCGCGGTGTCATGCGTGAGACCGCCAAGACCTCGGCGATGGTGTTCATCATTCTTTTGGGCGCGGCAATGCTGACCTCCACCTTCCGTGCCTTCGGCGGGGAAGAGCTGGTGCGCAATTTCCTGCAAGGCCTGCCGGGAGGCTTCTGGGCTCAGTTTTTGATCGTCATGCTGGTGATCTTCATTCTGGGGTTCTTTCTCGACTTTATCGAGATTGCCGTGGTTGTGGTGCCAATCGTCGCACCGATCCTGCTGGCGGATCCATCTGCCAATGTCACGGCAGTCTGGCTCGGAGTGATGATTGGCCTGAACATTCAGACCAGTTTCCTCACCCCTCCCTTCGGGTTCGCGCTGTTCTATCTGCGTGGTGTTGCCCCGGCATCGGTCAAGACGCTGGATATCTACAAGGGCGTGGTTGTCTTCATCGGCCTTCAGATCATGGCGTTGGCCATTGTTGGTTTTTATCCTCCGATCGTGAATTATCTGCCCTATCGGTCCTCTTTGACGTCTGAGACTGCACCTCCTCCGCGCAATCCGCGCTTGCAGTATTGCATCGAGGATATGGTCTATGATCGGTTTCAGGCGCATGGTGGCGAGATTACCGGTGCGATCGGAAAGATGCAGGCCGCTGATACGAGCTATCTGCCAAGCCGGATGCAGAAGTCTTTGAAAAAGGACTGGATGACGCGTCGCAGGCCAAAGCCGATGTCGAAGCGATCAAGACAGCCGCTTCCGAAGTTGACAGAGCGGCTGTTGCCTACCGGCCTTTGCACGACGATGTGCGTGCCTTGCAACGGCAGGCCGGGCGTCTGACGGCGAAGGTCAAGGAGTTGAAGGTGATCGAGAGCCGTTCTGGCCCGACAGGTATTTACACCCAGAAGCAGGGTGAGGATGCGGCTGCAAAGCGTGAAGTTCTTGAAGAACAACGCAAACAGACGTTGGCGAAAATTCCGGCGGACTGGAGCGAAAAGAACAAGGCTTTTGCGAAGCTGACCAAGGCTGAGGAAGCCACGCGTCGTCAGTATCGCAGCACCGTCGACAGTGCTTATCGCCCGGTCGTGGAGACGATGGCAGTTCTCAAGGATGCTGATGCTCTGGCCGCCAAGCGGTCTGAGTTGACCGATCTGAGGGAGGCCCTGCCGGCACTGGATCCGAAGGCTGCTGTCGAGCAAATCGAAACGGTGCGGACGTCGATCGGCAAGGTTGAGAGGACCAGCGATATTCGCAAGGGGTTGAGCAAGGCGCGTTCAATCATGCGCGGTCGCAAGCCGGACAGCGAAAAGGCTGTGGCTGCAATCAACGATTCGATTGCCGAATTCGATAAGGATCTTGCCTGGCGGCAGAAAGGCGCAAAAGAGCTGCTGCCTGCGCTTGCAGCCTATGATGAGGCCATTCGCAACACCATCGGTCTGCGCCAGCAGCCGCATCTGGACAAGCCGGATGCTCTGACGGTCGCCGGATGCCTGTCCTACCACCGGGATATTTCGCTCAATTTTTAAGGTGCGTAAGATCTCGATCAGATCAGCCGACGCGGAGCATTCCGTGTCGGCTTTTTTGTGCCTCGCAAGGAGACGCAAGCCTTTGTGATGCAGGTGTCTTTTATCTGGAATCATTATGATCTAAATCATGAGCATACGCGTAAGGTATTTTGTCGCATTGGAAGATGCGACGCGACCGCCTATCGTGGGGAAGTCCACTTGCAATCTATGGGATCAGCATGACCTCTCAGTCTACGCCACAAGAACCAGATCGTCTTTCCAGTGATATGAGCCAGTTGCAGTTGCCGCCGGGTCATCCAGAGGTTCGGGCTGGTCGCATTGGTGTGCTTCTGGTCAATCTGGGTACGCCTGATGGCACGGACTACACGTCGATGCGGCGCTATTTGCGCGAGTTTCTCTCTGACAAGCGGGTGATCGAGTGGCCACGCTTGCTTTGGTATCCGATCCTGCATGGCATTGTGCTGATGACGCGGCCCAAGAAATCGGGCAAGGCGTATGAAGAGATATGGAACCACGAGCAGAATGAATCGCCTCTGCGCACCATCACGCGCAGCCAATCGGATAAATTGGCGGCACAGATGGGCGATTTTGGCGGTCGGCTCAAGGTGGATTGGGCCATGCGCTACGGCAAGCCTTCGATCCAGTCCCGGCTTCAGGCTCTGAAAGATGAAGGCTGCGATCGTATTCTGATTTTCCCGCTTTATCCGCAGTATTCAGCCAGCACCACTGCCACGGTGAATGACGAGGTGTGCCGCAAGCTGCTGGAAATGCGCTGGCAACCGGCCATTCGTACGGTGCCCCCATATCATGATGATCCCGTTTATGTGACAGCACTTGCCAAATCCGTTGAGCGCCACCTCGCCTCTGTCGACATGCAGCCGGATGTGCTGTTGACCTCGTTCCACGGTATTCCGCAGTCTTATTTCCGCAAAGGCGATCCCTATCACTGCCAGTGTCAAAAGACGGCTCGCCTCTTGCGTGAGACGCTGGGTTGGGCCAAGGAAAAGTTGCAGATCACCTTCCAGTCGCGCTTTGGGCCGGAAGAATGGTTGCAGCCTTACACGGACAAGACGGTTGAGAAACTGGCGAAAGAAGGCAAGAAGTCCGTTGCCGTGATGAACCCGGGGTTTGTGGCGGATTGTCTCGAAACGCTGGAAGAGATCGCTGGCGAAGCAGCCGAGATCTTCCATGAGAATGGCGGCGAGACCTTCACTCACATCCCTTGTCTGAATGATAGCGATCTGGGACTTGAAGTACTGGAGCATGTCGTTCGACGTGAATTGGCCGGCTGGCTTTAAGTCTTTTCTAACGCTGCGAACACAAGAACGTCAGGACGGGCCATTTCGGCCCGTCTTCTTGTATAAAAGGCTTTGAATGACTCGCGCCTAGGTAGAATTCCACTCATACTGCCGCCAGATTAATTTGAAAGTGGTGAGCGAGAATGCCAATGCAATTCATGGGCCTGGACGTCGTCTTGATCGGCGTCGTCGTTGTTGTCATTCTGACGATCCTTGCCGGGGTCAAAACTGTTCCCCAAGGCTATGCCTATACGATCGAGCGCTTCGGGAAATACCGCAAGACGCTGAACCCGGGACTGAATTTCATCGTCCCCTTTGTTGATCGGATCGGGCACAAGCTTAATATGATGGAGCAGGTGCTGGACGTTCCCTCGCAGGAAGTCATCACTCGCGACAATGCGTCCGTCGCTGCCGATGGCATCACCTTCTATCAGGTGGTGAATGCCGCGCAGGCCGCCTATGAAGTCCTGGGTCTGCAAAACGCGATCCGCAACCTGACCATGACCAACATCCGCTCGGTGATGGGGTCGATGGATCTGGATCAGCTTCTTTCCAACCGCGATGAGATCAACACCAAGCTTCTGCATGTTGTTGACGCGGCCGCTGAGCCTTGGGGTGTGAAGATCACACGCATCGAAATCAAGGACATCAATCCGCCGACGGATCTTGTGGATGCGATGGGCCGTCAGATGAAGGCGGAACGTGAAAAGCGCGCCTATATTCTGGAAGCGGAAGGCAAACGCCAGTCGGAAATTCTCAAGGCTGAAGGCGCCAAGCAGGCCTTGATTCTGGCGGCGGAAGGGCGCCGTGAATCCGCGTTCCGCGATGCTGAAGCACGTGAACGTGAGGCCGAAGCCGAAGCCAAGGCGACGCAGATGGTGAGTGAGGCCATTGCAACAGGCGACGTTCAGGCCATCAACTACTTCGTGGCCAACAAATATGTTGAAGCCTTTAAGGCGCTGGCGACCTCGGGCAACCAGAAAACATTGATCCTGCCTATGGAATCAAGTGCGCTGCTTGGCTCTCTCAGTGGTATCGGAGCCATTGCCAAGGAAGCTTTTGGCAACACACCTCCCAGCAGTTCCAGCCCACGCCGTGGCAGCGGCGCCGTTCCGGCCGCCGGCCGCACACGTGGCGGATCATTGGAGGATGATGCGTGAGTGCCACTCAGGCTCTTTTGCTGGAACTCGGCCCATGGAGTTGGTGGCTTGTCGGCCTCCTGCTTCTGGCGCTGGAGATCGCTGCGCCGGGCGCGGTCTTTCTCTGGTTCGGCGTGGCTGCCCTGCTTGTCGGCGCGGTCAATCTGGGCGTTGATTTGTCGTGGCAAACGAACCTCATTCTGTTTGCGGTTCTGTCCTGTGTTTGCCTGCTTGTCGGGCGGCGTTATTTCCGCAATCGCAAGGAGGATAATGCGCTACCAGATGGGGATGTCGCACATCTTAATCGGCGCGGAAGTCGTTATGTGGGACGGGAGTTTGTGTTGACGGAAGCACTGGCCTTGGGGACTGGGTCTTTGTCCGTTGATGATACTGTCTGGCGCATCAAGGGACCTGACCTTGCTGCGGGGACTCGTGTGGTGGTGGTGGCCATAGAAGGCTCTCGCCTGATCGTGCGCCCTGTCGAGGCATAGCCGCGCGCCTGCCCTGAACAGAACATGAAAAGGCTGACGCAGGGTCTGCGTCAGCCTTTTTTGTTTGTCGTTGATGGGTCCGTACCCTAGCAAGAGCATGTGTCGATCACGGCTGGAAATCAGGCGGGATGGGCGGAGCTTCGCTTTTTAGCAGAATATTGATCCGTCGATTGGCTGCCAAATACGGGTCGTTGGGAAACAGGGGTTCTGTGTCGGCTTTGCCCGCAACGGAATAGAAATGGTCATTCGGAACGCCATATTCATTGAGAATCTGGCGTGCGACATTGGCGCGCTCTGCCGACAATTCCCATCCGGTATAGGCGGGATCCGTGGATTTACGGCCTGCGGTTGTGTGCCCGGTGATCTCGATCCGGTTTGGCATCTTGGCCAAGACCGGTGCCATTTTCGCCAACAGCCTCCGGGTCGTTTCATACGGATATTTCGATCCTTCACGGAACATGGATCGACCGTCCTAGTCGACCAGCATGATGTTCAGGCCTTCATCCGTTTCCTGCATAATGATGTTTGAGGAAAGCTCTGTGATTTCAGGCATTTCCTGCCAAGCTTGACGCAACGAAGCAGCAGCGGTGGCAAATTGGCGCGGCTTCTCGATGTCGGTTTCGCGGCTGTCGTGCGTATCGGCTTCAGGACCTTGCTTGCGCTTTTGATCGTGCGACTGGCTGGCAAACTCGGTATCGTTTTCCTGCTGCACCTGCGACACGTTCTTGATGTAGTCGCGCACCGGAATGCCCTGTACCTCGATGATGCCTGTGCGTTTGGAGTTTTCCTTGACGCCGAAGGCTTCCTTCATAGAGCCGGCAACCACCTGCAATTTTTGCTTGTCCTGAATGGAAAAGGAAATGATCAGCACGAAGAAACAGACGAGCAGAGACATCAGGTCAGCAAAGGTAACCAGCCACTCGGGAGCACCGCCCCCTTCTTGTTTTTTCTTTGGCATTTGCTGTGTCCTGTCTGCGCCCGTCAGGCCGCGTCTTCAAATTCCGCCCGTGCCTTCTCCGGCAGATAGGCGATCAGCATTTCCTTGATCAGCGCGGGGCTTTTGCTTTCGCGGACCTGAAGAATGCCGTCGATGATCAGCGTCTGATTGAGTTCGTCGACGTCGAATTTCGCGTCCAGCTTGTCCACCAGCGGCAGACACAGAACGTTTGAGATCAACGCGCCGTAAAGAGTTGTCAGAAGCGCTACGGCCATAGACGGACCAATGGCCGAAGGGTCATCCATGTTGGCCAGCATCTGCACCAGGCCGATCAACGTGCCGATCATGCCAAAAGCAGGAGCGGAATCGCCCAGAGCCTTGAAAACGCGCTTGCCTTCCGACAGGCGCGTCAGGTTCAGGTCACGCTCACGTTCCATGGATTCGCGGATGAAGTCCTGCTCGTAGCCGTCAGCGATATATTGGACGCCCTTTGCAAGGGTCGGGTCGGACACGTCGACATTTTCAAGGCCGAGCGGGCCGGACTTGCGCACGACTTCGCCCAGATTTGCAATTTCCTCGATGAGGTCGCGCGGACTAGGGCCTTTGCCGGCGATGGCGACTTTGAACCCTGTTCCGAAAGACGCAATGATATCGGCAAGCTGAAACCGGATCAGGGTTGCAGTCAGGCCGCCCCCGATCACAATCAGCATGGAGGGAATATCAATGAACTGGCCGAAACTTCCGCCCATGAAGATTGCGGTCGTGACAATGCCAAAGGCACCAACAATCCCGATGAGTGTTGCTAAATCCATTCCACACCTTAACCCTAGGAGGCAGACCCGTTTTGTGCTTGCAGGTCATTCTACGTGGAACAAGGCTAATCAATTCCTAACCAGGCTGGTGTGCGCTGCGGAATTGTTTAATTTTTTAAGTATGCGTGGAGGCAAACCGATATCAATATTGTCTTGATATTCAAGACTTTGGAAATTTTCCGTCAGGCAACGCCGAGACGCAGCAAATCATGCAAGTGGATCAGTCCAACCGGCTTGCCCGCTTCCTCAACGAACGTCGAGGTAATGCCGCGACTGTTGAGGAACTCCAGAATGGCGCCGGATAACATGGTCTTGTCGATGGTTTTGGGGCTGTGGTTCATGATGTCCGTCACGGGACGGGTCAGAAGATCCGGGCTCATATGACGACGCAGGTCGCCATCCGTAATGACGCCCACGAGGGCGCCTGTCGCGTCGGTAATGCCCAGCGTGCCAAAACCGAACTGGCTCATCATGATGATGGCATCTTGCATCAGCGTGGCTTCTCCGGCCACAGGCACGCGCTGGCCGGTGTGCATGATGTCGGAGGCACTGCGCAATGTGGCACCCAGTTTTCCACCAGGGTGGAAAACTCTGAAGTCGCGGGCTGTAAAAGCATGGCTTTCAAGAAGAGCGATCGCAAGCGCATCCCCCAGCGCCAGTTGCAGGACCGTTGAGGTTGTTGGGGCCAGTCCATGCGGACAGGCTTCCGTGACCGGCGGCATTTGCAGAACGACGTCGGCGGCACGCCCCAGTGTGCTGTCAGCGGAAGAGGTCATGGCCAGAAGAGGTACAGAAAAGCGTCTGGAATAGGAGACGAGGCCTGCCAGTTCGGTTGTTTCACCCGGCCAGGACAGGGCCAGGATGACATCATCATTGGCGATCATGCCCAGATCGCCATGGCTTGCCTCTGCCGCATGGACAAAGAAGGCCGGTGTCCCGGTGGATGCCAGTGTTGCCGCGATCTTGCGAGCGATATGACCGCTTTTGCCGATCCCGGTCACGACCACGCGCCCCGAGCGGCTGCGGATCAGTTCGACTGCCGCTGCAAAAGGCTCGGACAAGCCGTTGTCCAGCGCGGCATGAAGCGCGCTCAGACCTGCAATTTCGGTTTCAAGGGTACGGGCAGCAGATACGGCGTGCTGGCGGTTGGTCATTGATCCTCCAGGACGCCGCCTTGTTGCAATCTGTCTGTATCAGATGGTCTGGCAAGGTGTGACGCCACTTAAAGCGCAGTCATGTGCCCACGCCCTAAGACAGATGAATGCCAGAAGCAAGGCCGGAGCGGTTCCCCCGGTATCTTTTTGCAGGTCTGATCAAATAGTCGGGAGGGCGCAGGCTCTATCAATAAACAATTAACCCTGTTTCTTCACTGTCTGGCAAGCTAGGTTAAATCGACAGTGATCATTCATGTTACGTTCCGTTCTCCTGTGTGCCGTGTTGCTGGCGCTGTCCGGTTTCCCGGTCAGTGCGCAGGAGACTATTGCCGGTTTGCGCGGGCCAATTGAGGCAAATGCCGGCACTCCATTGGTTCTGGCACCCGTGGGGGGCAGCGACGATGATTTGGTTACCGGTGCGATCACGCCGAAGTATGCCTCTCCTGATTATACTGGGCCGAGCTATTCCCGGCCTGGCTATATAGACGATGACATTGATGCATCGTCTTCAAGCTCCAGCCTGCGAGAGACGAGTGCACAGCAATCGTCAGATGCTGCGGACGCAGATGTCGAAGATGCTGCTGCTGCCAAAGCGAAGGCTGATGCCGAGCAAACGGATGCTGCCGACAAAAAAGCGCTTAGGCCCGGCTCAGCGATTATTCCAACTCTGGCTGGAACGCGCGCCGCGCGCATGAGCCGGGTAACAGACATCACCGGGCGCACGGGCAAGCTTGACGATGGGTCCTATGATGGCGGAACGACGTTTGATGAGGCTGAGGGCATTCGTCTTGGCACCTTTGTCATTACGCCAACAGCGACGGTCACCACCGGCTGGACAGACAACGGCAACGAAGACACGCAGCACACATCTGCGGGTTTTTATGAAATCGATCCCTCCGTGGACATTACATCCGACTGGTCGCGCCATCAGCTTTCCGTTGGCTTGCGTGGAAGTTATCGTGCGTATTCTCGTTCCCAGGTGAGCGATGATCCCTCGGTGGATCTGACGGCAGCGCTGCGGCTGGATTTGCTTGATGCCACAAGCCTGACCCTGTCGGGTGGCTATAGCTTCAGCCGTGATGATTCCTCGACGCTGGAAACGCAAAATGGCCGTCGGGATTCCCACACACTGACGAGCGATGTGGCGTTGACGCGCGATCTTGGTGTGGTGTCTGCCACCGCGCATGTCGGTGCGCAGCGCACGATTTATACCAATCAAGGCACCGATGATGCCGATAACGACGACAACACGCTTTATTCGACCGGCTTGCGGCTTTCCAGCAACCGCGGCGCGATCTTCCAACCCTTTGTCGAGGGGGATTTTCTGGCGCGGCGTTATGATCGCGACTGCAAGAACGCCAGCTGTGTCAATCGCGACACGAAGGGGTACGAAGTCCTTGCCGGAGTTGCCCTTGATACAGGACCGAAACTGCGGGGCACACTGTCTGGTGGCTATCGCAGTGAGGACCCGGAAGATGACTCTCTCGATACCTTGAGTGGTCTGGTCGCCGATGCATCGCTGATCTGGTCACCAACCCGTCTGACGACCGTCTATCTGGATGGCAATACACGCTTTGAGACCTCGCAGGTGAGCGGAGTGTCCGGATCGGTCGTCTATTCGAGTGGCCTTCGTGTTGCCCATAAGTTTACAGATCGTCTGGCGGCGGAGACGGGCGTTTCCTATTCATATCGGACCTATGAGGGGACGGATGCAGAGGAAGAAACACTGTCGGCCAATGGTCAGGTGACCTATGCGCTCACGCGTCACTTCGCACTGCTGACGGGCTACACCTACAGCCACTTCAGCGGTGCTACGAGCGCCGACGACTACGACGAAAATCTGATCCAGGCAGGTATCAGATACCGCCACTGAGGAGTGGCCCGCGACGCGTTGACATCATTTCGCCTGCTGTCGACGCAAAGATAAAACCACACTTTCAAAAGCGGGGCGGCCATCAATCTGCCCTAGGAGACCTGAATGAAGTCGTTCGTATCCATTGCGAATCTGTTCAAGACGAGCCAGCCACGGAAACAAGGACCAGGGGCACGTTTTGTTCCTCTCGTCGCGGCCTTCACGGTCGTTTTCTCGGTCGTTTCGGCGCAGGCAGACCCGGGCTTCGATCGGTTTGTTTCCGGCCTTTGGCCCAAAGCGCAAGCGGCTGGCGTGCGCAGCACGACCTTTCGCCATATCTTTTCCGGCATGGACCCGGATCCGGATACGCTGCGTTTGATGGGTAAGCAGTCGGAGTTCGTCAAGCCGTTATGGAGCTATCTCGAAGGGGCTGTGTCGGATGATCGAGTCAACACAGGACGGGAGCTGCTGCATAAATATGCTGGTCTTTTGAGCCGCATCGAAGCGCGCTATCAGGTGGAGCCTCAAGCCGTCCTGGCCATCTGGGGCATGGAAACCAACTACGGCACATATATGGGCCGTCACAACGTCATCCGGGCCTTGGCAACGCTGGCCTATGCGGCGCCGCGGCGGCGTCACTTCTGGGACGAGCAGCTTTTCAAGGCTGTTAAGATTGTCCAGAGCAGGGAACGTTAAGTTCAAGGACATGGAAGGATCGTGGGCCGGTGCCATGGGTCACACGCAGTTCATGCCGACAAGCTGGGAAGCCTATGCGGTTGACTTCGATGGTGACGGCAAGCGTGATATCTGGACGTCGATCCCGGATGCCCTTGCTTCGACAGCCAACTATCTTCACAAACATGGTTGGCAGCATGGCAAGACCTGGGGCTACGAAGTGCAGTTGCCGCGCAATTTCGATTATTCGCTGACAGAGCATGACCGAGAACTGACACTGGGCGAGTGGCATCGCCACGGTGTGCAGCGCGCCAATGGCCGCGCCTTCCCCAGACCTGATGACAAGGCCATTCTGGTAACGCCCGTTGGGGCACATGGTCCGACATTTCTGATGCTGCGCAATTTCTATGTCATCAAGCACTACAATCACGCCACAGCCTATGCGCTGGCCGTGGGGCATCTTGCTGATCGCATTATCGGTGGGGGCAAGCTCATCGGGCAGTGGCAAACGAATTATCTGCCGCTGACCCGGAGTCAAACGAAGGAACTGCAAGTTGCTCTCAATCGTCGCGGCTATAACGTGGGGACGCCTGACGGGCTGCTTGGGCCGGCAACACGCCGGGGCATTCGGCGCTATCAGAAGTCCCATGATATGGTCCCGGACGGATACGCGTCGGTCATCCTTCTCGCCCACGTCAGGATGAACAGCTAGGACTACCTCCTGGTAGGGGGCTGTCTGTGCGCGACTTGTCGTGAACAATACTGGTGAGCCGATGAAGTACCTTTCCAGACGGCTTGTGCGCTTCTACAATGCAGCGGTTTTCGGGGCAGATCACAACCATGTCCCGATCGTCGTTGGGCGCATGCGTGGGGGCTTTCTGCATGAGATTTTTTGCTGAGAAGGTTCGTCCTCTGGTGCGATGGACACGTCGCCGCGTACTTGTCGCTTGTGTGATGTGTGCTTTTGCTCTGGGGACATCTGCTCTGTTCTCCGGTGTGCAGGACATTGGCTTTGTCTCGCCCGCATTTGCCGCCTCGGATACTGACAAGCCTCAGGGGTTTAATCCTTTCCGGGCATTGGCGCGGTTTTTCGGAGGTGGTCGGTCCCGCGATGCGGAGAATGCACGCAAGGCAAGACAGGCGAAACAGCGGCGCAGCTCCCGCCCGCGTCGTGTCCAAAGTGCCCCGGTTCCTGATATTGACCCGAAAGATCCGAATGCGGGTGTTGTCCTGGTGGTTGGAGATGAGCGCGTCAATGGTCTGGCTGCCGGCTTGAAACGGACCTATGCCAAAAAGCCGATGGTTCGCGTTGATACCATTGAACATGCGGGCAAGGGACTTGCCGGATCCGGTCTGCCAGATTGGCAGGCCGAGGTGCTGGCGCAAATCCGCAAGGAAAAGGTCGTGGCTGTTGTCTTTGTGCTGGGGCGGCAAGATTCGACCAAATCCATGACCCAGAATGGTCATGACAGCAGTTTCGAAGATGAACGCTGGAAGACCTTGTATGATCACAAGGTCGCGGCGATGACCGAGGCCGTGCGTTGGACCCGCCGCCCGGTTTTCTGGCTTGGCCTGAGCGCCGACAGTTTACACCAGAATGAACACGGATGCGGTTGTTCTGAACGACCTTTTGGAAACGCGCGCCCGCCAAAGCGGTGCTGTCTTCATAGATACGTGGAGCGTCTTTTTATCAGATAACGGTAAATACACGTCCTATGGCCCGGATACGGAAGGCCGCCGACGTCGTTTGCGCGCAGGTGACAAGATTGGCTTCACACTTGCCGGAAATGACAAGCTCGCCTTTTTTGTCGACAAGGCCGTGTCGCGCGTGCTTGGGGGCTTCGAAGGCCTAGCCTATGATGGTGTTCTTGATGATCCCGATTTCATTGTCCTGACCGGGCGGGCAAATGGCCTGATGCCGCGCCTGCTCGGCAAAGATGCTCCTGACGTCTCGGGGAAGAAGTCGGAAACGGCTGACGGCCCGTCGATCATTCCACGTCTGAATACAGATTCAGATGAAATCGCCCAAAGTTTCCTTGGTGGATGGCAAGAGCCTTCCTGTTGTGCCCGGGCGGGTTGATGATCCCTATTTTGCGGGCAACGCACCGACTGAGTGAGACCTTCATCGACGGTAACGTCAAAAGGCCGCCTTCTGTTCGAAGACGGCCTTTCGTAGTCTGTCTTGCGCGGATTTTAACGCGGCAGGTTTGTCGAGCCGGTCAGGTATTCATCGACTGACCGGGCCGCCTGACGTCCTTCCCGTATCGCCCAGACCACCAGTGACTGGCCACGACGCACATCACCTGCGGCAAAGACCTTGTCGATGCTGGTCTTGTAGCTGACGGTGTCGGCCTTGACGTTGGTGCGGGCATCCAGTTCCAGGGCATCGCCGGCCTCGGCAATATAGGTGTCGAGGCGCGGGCCTGAGAAACCGATTGCTGCCAACACCAGATCAGCCCGCAGAATGAACTCTGTTCCCTCGATCGGACGACGCTTCTCATCGACGCGGGCGCATTTTACGCCGGTGATGTGGTTGTCTTCACCGACAAGGCCCAGAGTTGCTGCGGAAAACTCACGCTCTGCGCCTTCTGCCTGAGACGACGACGTGCGGAATTTGGTCGGCCAATAGGGCCAGACCGACAACTTGTCTTCCTTGACCGGAGGGATCGGGCGAATGTCGAGCTGTGTCACGGAAAGCGCGCCCTGGCGGAAGGCTGTGCCGACACAGTCTGATGCCGTGTCGCCGCCGCCAATGACAACGACGTGTTTGCCCGCGGCCCAGATCGGCGGTACGTTGGAGCCTTGGCTCAGTTCGGGCTCACCGCCATTGCGACGGTTCTGCTGAACGAGATAGTCCATGGCCCAATGGCACCCTTCCATCTCCATGCCGGAGACGCCGGGATCACGCGGCCGCTCTGCGCCAACGCACAAGACGACCGCGTCGTGGCGTGCGGTCAACTCTTCCAGGGTGACATTGGTGCCGACGTCGACACCATAATGGAAGGTCACCCCCTCGGCTTCCATCTGCTGGACGCGACGGTCGATGAAGCGCTTCTCCATCTTGAAGTCCGGAATCCCGTACCGCATCAGACCGCCGGCCTTTGGCTCGCGCTCATAGAGGTGAACCGTGTGTCCTGCGCGGGCCAACTGCTGTGCAGCGGCCATGCCAGCCGGGCCTGAACCGATCACAGCAACGGCCTTGCCAGTCTTGTGGGAGGGCGGTTCCGGCAGGATCCAGCCTTCTTCAAAACCCTTGTCGGCAATGGCCTGCTCGATGCTCTTGATGTTCACAGGAACATCTTCAAGGTTCAGCGTGCAAGCTTCCTCACAAGGGGCCGGACAGATGCGGCCGGTAAACTCGGGGAAGTTGTTGGTTGAGTGCAAATTGCGCAGCGCCAGTTCCCAGTCACCGCTGTAGACCAGATCATTCCAGTCGGGGATCTGGTTGTTGACGGGGCAACCTGTTGGGCCATGACAGAACGGAATGCCGCAATCCATGCAGCGCGCAGCCTGTCGCTGTACTTCCACCTCGGTCAAGGGAATGGTGAATTCCTTGAAATGGCGGATGCGGTCAGATGCAGGCTGATACTTTTGTTCCTGCCGATCTACTTCCAGAAAACCGGTTACCTTACCCAAGGCGACCTCCTCAAAATCTTTCGTCACTTTTGTCGGCGGCTGGCGGGCAATCTCATCATCGCCCGCGCGCCTTTTGGTGTCGTCTTCAGGTTACTCGGCAGCAACCATTCCCATGCGCTTGTCTTCCATTTCTTGAAGGGCGCGGCGATATTCGACAGGCATTACCTTCACGAACTTGGGGCGATACTCGTCCCAATGTTCCAGAATGGTGCGCGCCCGGGTCGAGCCGGTGTAGTCGATGTGGTCGTTGAGCATCTGACGCAGACGTTCATCGTCGTGACGATTCATGTCGCAAGTCACGTCAACACGGCCCTTGTGCTCAATGTCGCCGCCATGGTGATGCAGCTTTTCAAGCAGATCGTCTTCCGCGGACACCGGTTCCAGTTCGACCATGGCCAGATTGCAACGGGAGGCGAACTGGCCGTCCACGTCCAGCACATATGCAATGCCGCCAGACATCCCAGCCGCAAAGTTGCGTCCCGTTTCACCGAGCACGGCGACGACACCGCCGGTCATATATTCACAACCGTGATCGCCGACCCCTTCGACAACTGCAATGGCGCCGGAGTTGCGAACGGCAAAGCGTTCGCCTGCAACACCGCGAATGTAGCACTCGCCGGTTGTGGCACCATAGAGCAGGGTGTTGCCTGCAATAATGGAATCTTCCGCAATGATACGACTGTTTTCCGAGGGGCGCACGATGAGACGTCCGCCTGACAGGCCCTTGCCAACGTAGTCGTTGGCATCGCCGACGAGATCGAAGGTCACGCCCTTGCTGAGGAATGCGCCGAATGCCTGTCCGGCGGTGCCTTTCAGATTGACGTGGATCGTGTCATCCGGCAGCGCTTTGGAGCCGTACTTCTTGGCAATTGCGCCCGACAGCATGGCCCCGGCAGAGCGATCAACGGAACAGATCGTCTCGTCAATGACGACGGCCGTCTTGTCTTCAAGAGCCGGTTTCGCGGCTTCGATCAGTCGACGGTCAAGAATGTCGTCAATCGGATGCTTTTGCAGCTGCGTCCAGCGAATGTCCTCGGGAGCGGCTTCCGGCTGATAGAAAATCCGCGAGAAGTCCAGGCCCTTGGCTTTCCAATGGTCGATTGCAGCGCTCTTGTCGAGGAAGTCAGACCGGCCGACAATTTCTTCCAGCTTGCGAATGCCAAGGGCTGCCATGAATTCACGCAGCTCTTCGGCAACGAAGAAGAAGTAGTTGACGACATGCTCTGGCGTCCCCTTGAAGCGCTTCCGCAGAACCGGGTCTTGGGTGGCAATGCCAACCGGACAGGTGTTGAGGTGACACTTGCGCATCATCAGGCAACCAGCCGCAATCAGCGGTGCGGTCGAGAAGCCAAATTCATCAGCGCCCAGAAGCGCGCCGATCATGACATCGCGACCTGTGCGCAGGCCGCCATCAACCTGAAGCGCAATACGGGACCGCAAGCCGTTGAGAACCAGCGTCTGCTGCGTTTCCGCCAGGCCGATTTCCCAGGGCTGCCTGCATGCTTGATCGAGGTCAAAGGTGAGGCCCCCGTTCCACCGTCGTAGCCCGACACCGTGATATGGTCGGCGCGTGCCTTGGCAACACCGGCCGCCACCGTGCCGACGCCTACTTCAGAGACGAGCTTGACGGAGATGTCGGCTTCCGGGTTGACGTTCTTCAGATCGTAGATGAGCTGTGCCAGATCTTCGATCGAATAGATGTCGTGGTGGGGCGGAGGTGAAATCAGGCCAACACCTTGGGTGGAGTGACGCACCTTGGCGATCACGGCATCCACCTTGTGACCCGGCAACTGTCCGCCTTCACCCGGCTTGGCGCCTTGGGCTACCTTGATCTGGATCATGTCGGCGTTGACCAAGTATTCTGTGGTCACACCAAAACGTCCGGAGGCAACCTGCTTGATGGCAGACCGCTTGGGGTTGGCCGATCCATCGGGGAGCGGATTGAAGCGCTCTGGCTCCTCGCCACCTTCACCGGTGTTGGACTTGCCGCCCAGCGTGTTCATCGCCATGGCCAGCGTTGTGTGGGCTTCGCGCGAGATCGAGCCGAAGGACATGGCGCCCGTGACGAAGCGCTTGACGATGTCTTCGGCGGATTCCACTTCGCTAAGGTCCACAGGAGTGCGGCCTAGTTCATCGGCGCTCTTGATACGGAAAAGACCGCGAATAGAGAAACGGCCGCTTTCCTCGTTGATCATCTTGGAGAAGGCGCGATAGGTGTCGGGCAGCTTGGACCGAACTGCATGTTGCAGGATGGCGATGCTGTCCGGCGTCCAAGTGTGGTTTTCACCGCGCACGCGGTAGACATACTCCCCACCCGTCTCAAGCGCCCGGCGCAGAACAACTGCATCGCCAAAGGCTTCGGCATGACGCATCACTGTTTCATGAGCAACCTCCGGCAGCCCGACGCCTTCGATCTGGGAGGCGGTGCCGAAGAAGTATTTCTCGATCAGCTTGGTCGACAGGCCGATGGCATCAAAGATCTGAGCTCCACAATAAGATTGGTATGTGGAGATGCCCATTTTGGACATGACCTTGAGCATGCCCTTGTTGATAGCCTTGATGTAGCGATGCACGATTTCGGACGCATCGACTTCCTCGGGAAAGTCGAGCTTGGCATGCAGCGAAGCCAGCGTTTCAAAGGCCAGATACGGATTGATCGCCTCGGCGCCGTAGCCTGCAAGAACGCAGAAGTGATGTACTTCGCGCGCTTCGCCAGTTTCCACCACAATGCCCACGGAAGTGCGCAGACCCTTGCGGATCAGATGGTTGTGGACAGCTGCGGTTGCCAGCAACGCCGGGATGGCGATGCGGGAGCGGCTGATCAGACGATCCGACAAGATGATAATGTTGTCGCCATCCAGGACGGCTTTTTCCGCACGGGCGCACAAATCTGTCAAAGCGCTTTCCATCCCGTCAGCGCCTTTTTCGGACGTGTAGGTGATGTCGAGCGTCTTGGCCGAGAATTGATTGTCGGCAATGTCGCCGATAGCGCGTATCTTTTCCAGATCCTCATTCGTGAGGATCGGCTGACGCACCTCAAGACGCTTGGAGGTCGAGAGGCCTTTCAGATCGAACAGGTTCGGGCGTGGTCCGATGAAAGACACAAGGCTCATCACCAGCTCTTCGCGGATCGGATCAATCGGCGGATTGGTCACCTGTGCGAAGTTCTGCTTGAAGTAGGTGTAAAGCAGCTTGGATTTGTCTGACAGAGCCGAAATCGGTGTGTCCGTGCCCATCGACCCGATGGCTTCCTGGCCAACAGTGGCCATCGGCTGCATCAGGATCTTGATGTCTTCGGTGGAATACCCGAACGCTTGCTGTCGGTCGAGAAGGCTTTCACCGGCAATCGGCGCACGGTCGCGCACCTGCGGCATGTCTTCCAGCACGATCTGCGAGCGATGTAGCCAGTCCCGATAGGGATTGGCGGTTGATAGGCTGCGCTTGATTTCTTCATCAGAAACAATGCGACCTTCTTCCAGATCGATCAGCAACATGCGGCTAAGGCTGAAGACGCCATTTCTTGACGATCTTGCTTTCCTCGATCGGCAGCACACCGACTTCCGACGACATGACGACGAAATCGTCTTCGGTGACGACATAGCGGGCAGGGCGCAGACCATTGCGGTCCAGCGTCGCGCCGATCTGACGGCCATCGGTGAAGGCAACGGCTGCAGGGCCATCCCACGGTTCCATGATGGAGGCATGGTACTCATAAAAGGCACGGCGGTTTTCATCCATCAGCGGATTGCCGGCCCAGGCTTCCGGGATCAGCATCATCGCGGCATGGGCCAGCGAGTAGCCGCCCATAGTCAGGAATTCGAGCGCATTGTCGAAGCAGGCCGTGTCCGACTGGCCCTCGTAGGAGATTGGCCACAACTTCGAGATGTCTTCGCCAAACAGCGGCGAGGAGACGGAGGCTTGACGCGCTGCCATCCAGTTGACGTTGCCGCGCAGAGTGTTGATCTCACCATTATGCGCCACCATGCGATAGGGGTGCGACAGTTCCCAGGACGGAAATGTGTTGGTGGAAAAACGTTGGTGAACCAGAGCCAGGGCCGAGGTGAAGCGCTCGTCCTTGAGGTCGCGGTAATAGGCGCCGAGCTGATAGGCCAGGAACATGCCCTTGTAGACAATGGTCCGGCTAGACAGCGATACGATGTAGAAGTTCGATTTGGAGGCCTTCAACTCGTCGCGTACGCGGTTCGAAATAACCTTGCGCAAGACATAGAGGCGGCGTTCGAAATCGTTTTCGTCTTCCTCATGGGCGCGACGAATGAACACCTGGCGTGACACAGGCTCGGTGGCCGCGATGTCGGGAGCCTTGGAGAGAGACGAATTGTCGACGGGAACATCACGCCATGCGATTAACGCCTGACCTTCTGCCTTGATCACCTGCTCGATGATCGCTTCGCACTGGCTGCGCAACGTGTCATCCTGCGGCAGGAAAACAAAGCCAACACCGTAAAATCCCGGCTCGGGCAGGTCCACGCTCTGCGTTGACAGTTCCTGTTTGAAAAACTCATGTGGCATCTGGACCAGCATGCCTGCGCCGTCGCCCATCAACGGGTCAGCACCCACGGCACCACGGTGCGTCAGATTTTCCAGGATCTGCAAGCCATCAGCCACAACGCGGTGAGACTTGTCACCTTTCATGTGTGCAATGAAGCCGACACCACAGGCGTCATGTTCGCGCGATGGGTTATAAAGGCCCAGCGCAGTTGCCTGTTCGCGGCGAGCAGTCAGGGATGTCATGGGTGCGACTGGCGTCGCATCGGTTGGCCCTGCCTGAATAGCTGTGTCTGTACTCAGCTGTTTTCTCGTCATGTGCGTCCTCACCAAATTCCAGCGGTTCCCGTGGCTTGAAGCGAAAGGTTGCGTTCGGGTCGCGTTCCTCTCCGGACGCGGCTCGTGCGACAACCCTGGCTTTCGGCCTCGGTTCTGTCGAATATTGCCCGGTTCGCTCCAACAAAGCGAACCGTTTTTCAGGTCACGACGCGTGTTTGCGTCGTCGCTCGCAGTTTCCTTCCCGGGCTGTTATCTTATCCAGGCAGTCGTTCCGCTGCTCTGATAATTCGCCGTGGCGGATCCGGCCCTTTTGGGGTCCTGATCCGAAGTGTTGGACAAAGGACAGTGATGCTGTCCTATCGCAAGCTGCGAGACATTGCCAGATTTTCCGGGAGGGAGCAAGCCTCTTCTCACTACTCTGTTATAATTGTTTCTTGCTTCTTGTTCTGTGTGATCATTTGCGCACAAAAATAAAGACTTTTTTGAAATATTATTACGTGCCTCAACTCTGCATGGTGAGGTTGAGTGTCACGTCGCTTTGATTTCCGCTCACGGCACCGCTGGGGCATGCTGGCGAAGGGGAACGACAAGGCACGCGATCGTTTCAGAGCGTTTTCGTGTCGGATTCTTTAATCGGAGACAACTCATGTCGAACAAGACACTCGCAACGGCTGTTTTGGCAACCGCCGTAACATCAGCTTTGGCCAGTCTGGCGGTCACCGCCGAGGCGCAGGCGCAGGCAAAGGAAAAATGCTACGGCGTCGCTCTTGCTGGTCAGAATGACTGCAAGGCTGGCCCTGGCACCACATGCGCAGGGACATCCAAAGTGGACTATCAGGGCAACGCCTGCAAACTGGTGCCGAAGGGAACGTGTGCCTCGATTGATTTGCCGGACGGCCGACAGGGATCGCTGGAAGAGCTGGATCGGGATGCCCCCAAAGGCTGAGGCTTGAAGTCAAGATCGGCGGCAGTCGCGGTTTCTCGGGACAATCAGTCGGGCGGGATATTGCGGCTGTCGGAAAACGTTAAACTGCCAAGGGGAGAGTGGCATGGTGCACCAGAGTGAGCAGGTAACGGGTCCGCGCGCTGCAGATGTGTCGCGGTCTGGGGCGATGTCGTCCTCGCCACGCGGGAGGACCTCGGAAGACATCTCTGCGCGGGCTGGTGTGGGTCTGAAGGCGCAGCATGTTGAAGCGATCTTGCGCACTCGGCCATCGCTTGGGTTCTTTGAGATCCACGCGGAAAATTACATGGGGGCAGGTGGCCTGCCGCATCGCCAGCTTGAAGCCATTCGCGCGGAATACCCCATTTCGCTGCATGGCGTCGGACTGTCTATTGGCGGGCCGCAACCGCTCGACAAGCATCATCTGGCGCGCCTGCGGGATCTGAAGTTACGCTATGAGCCGGGTCTGTTTTCGGAGCATCTGGCATGGTCGACACATGATACAGTTTATATGAACGACCTGTTGCCCTTGCCTTACAACATGGCGACGCTGCAACTCGTCTGTGACCATATTGATCTGGTGCAGGATGTGATGGAGTGTCAGATGCTGCTGGAAAATCCGTCCACCTATGTTGCCTTTGAGCAAAGCACTATGAGCGAATTGGCCTTTTTGCATGAGGTCGTGACTCGAACAGGCTGCGGGCTGTTGCTGGACGTCAACAATGTTCACGTGTCGTGTACCAATCAGGCGATGGATGCTGAGGCCTATCTTGAGGCATTCCCGATGCAGGCGGTTGGGGAGTTGCATCTTGGGGGCCACGCGCCGGATCATGACGATGCCGGAGAACCCCTGTTGATCGATGCGCATGATCGCGAAGTCGATGAGGTTGTCTGGGCGCTTTATGATCAGGTGCTGGCGCGCACTGGAGCCGTGCCGACATTGATTGAATGGGATAATGAGGTTCCCGAGTGGGCAGGATTACTGAAGCAGGCCCACAGGGCCGATGTGCGGTTGCAGGCTTTCACCGATCACCACGGTTGAGCGCTTGTGCAACAAGCAACGGGTCAGGAATGATTGATCAGGAGCCACTTTGGACTGCCTTCCGGCAGGCTGTCGGCGATGCTTCTCTCGCCGTGCCCGGAGGTGTGATCGGGCCAAATGGACGAGAAGCCGGAAAACGCTTCGATGTCTATCGCAACAATGTCAGCGTGGGGCTGACTGAAGCGTTGGCGGCCAGCTTTCCGGCGCTGCGGGCATTGGTCGGAGACGAATATTTTCGCGCACTCACGCAGGTGTTCGTCGCAGCAAATCCGCCGCGTTCACCTGTGTTGATCTGGTTTGGCGGCGAGCTTGCGGATTTCATTGAGGCGTTTCCACCCTTGCACGCTTATCCCTATTTGAGTGACGTTGCGCGGCTCGAGTGGGCCTTAGTTGCAGGCCTATCATGCCGCCGATGCTCGTCCGCTCGATCCTTTCTGCCTGAGCGGGATGTCGGAGGCGGACTTGCAGGCGTGTTGTTTCGTTGCCCATCCGGCGGCTGCGCTGGTGGCATCGCGCTGGCCGGTGATGTCGCTGTTTCAGGCCAACCGCACAACGGTGGAGAATCCGGATTCAGAGATAGATCCGGCGCTGGATATGGCATGTGCCGAAACCTGTCTCGTGACACGGCCAGACGTTGATGTCGAACTGAGGGCCGTGCCTTGCGGCGGTGCGGAGCTGGCAGCGGCATTGCTGGAGGGGGAGACGCTTGGCGATGCCGTTCAGGCGGCTCTGATCAATGTGCCAGATGTGCCGATCTCGCAGATATTGGCCTTGTTGCTTGAAACCGGTTCTTTTTGTGCGATGAATAGGCCGTAACAGACGAATGAATTGCAATTTCGTGAGGGTGGGACGTGAACGGGCTGATTTCTTTTTTCTTGAGGCCTATCAGGCTTTTTTCCGCACGCTGGAGCGATTGACGTTCGGCTGGCTGGTCGAACTGGCGGCGCGGCTTGCGTTTTCTTCCGTGGCGCTTGTCTATTTCCTGAATTCCGGCATGACAAAGATTGGGAGCGGTGCGTTGGGCTTTCTGTATCCCACAGACGGCGCCTATGCTCAGATCCTGCCACAGATGATGGAGCGGGTCGGGTATGACGTCAGCAAGATAGACTTTTTTCCCTATGGACTGATTGTGTTGGTCGGAACATGGGCAGAGTTCGTTCTGCCGGTCTGTATTCTGCTGGGTCTGTTTACCCGGATCTCCGGGCTCGGGATGATTATCTTCATCGCGGTGATGACCTACACGGATATCTATGGCCATCATGTCGGGGCCAAGGCCATCGGTATGGTTTTTGATGGCAATCCAAGTTCTCCAATCGCAGACCAGCGTCTGTTGTGGATTGCCCTGCTGTTGGTGCCGATGTTGAAGGGGGCGGGAACGCTCTCTCTGGATGCATTTCTCTTCAATTATTACCGCAGGCATGAGCGCTATTATTGATTTCGGCTGATGGTGTTTGCCTGAGCTCAGGTTCCCGGTTGTCAGGCTTGCCATCTGGTGCTTAAACACAGGCATGAACTTTGCGAGTGATAACTGGGCAGGTGCTTCGGAGGCGGTCATGGCCTCTCTGGCACGCCATAATGAGGGGTTTGCGCCAGCTTACGGCACAGATCCTGTGAGCCTCTCTGTCGAAGCGACATTGCGCGAGATTTTCGAAAAGGAAGATCTCAGCGTCTTTATCGTCGGCACAGGCACTGCCGCCAATTCTCTGGCTCTGGCCTCGGTGGCCAAGCCGGGCGGCATTTTCTTTTGCCAGACGCAGGCCCATATTCAGGTTGATGAATGTGGTTGCCCTGAATTCATGACGGGTGGTGGCAAGCTCGTGTCTGTCGCCGGACCTGACGGCAAGATGGACCCGGATCTGCTGCGCGAGGCGATTGCGCGCTTTCCGGACGGCGTTGTGCATCACGGTCAGGCCACAGCGGTTTCTTTGACCCAGGCAAGTGAATGCGGAACAGTTTACACGTTGGATGAAATTGCAGCCCTCAGTGCTGTCGCCAAGGAACGCAATCTGCCGGTTCACATGGATGGCGCGCGCTTTGCCAATGCGTTGGTGTCTCTTGGGGTTTCAGCTGCGGACATGACATGGAAAGCAGGTGTCGACATCCTATCCTTCGGCGGTACGAAGAATGGGTGCTGGTGCGCTGAGGCAGTGATCTTCTTCAATCCGGAACAAGCGAAGGGGTTCGAGTATTTCCGCAAGCGAAGCGGTCAGCTCTTTTCCAAGTCCCGATTTGTCTCGGCACAGTTCGATGGGTATCTGTCGGACGAGCATTGGCTGGAGAACGCGGCACATGCCAATGAAATGGCACTGCGGCCTGGCGGAGGGCATTCGCAATGTTGGCGGACGCACCTTGTGGCCGGTGGAAAGCAACGAGTTGTTTCCGGTCATCAAGCGCAGTACCTGTGAACGATTGCGGCAGGCTGGTGCTAATTTCTATGATTGGCCGACGGATGATCTGGGGCCGGGCGATCGTCCGGCAGACGATGAGATCTGCCTGCGTCTGGTCACCAGCTTTGCTACCAGCGATGCCGAGGTTGACGCCTTCATTGCACTGTTGGCCGCGTGATATTCAAGCGAATGATCTTATAAAAGCTGAAAAGCGCCCGGGGTGAACCGGGCGCTTTTTTATTCAGTTCAGGTGGGGGATCGCCTGAACAGCTTCAGGAGGAAGGTCTGTGGGTCCGTCAGACCGCCGAAGTCTCAATTTGCTTCGGCGAAGACGTACCAATTTCGATCTTGCGCGGCTTCATTGTTTCAGGAAGCTCACGGACGAGATCAATATGCAGCAAGCCGTTTTCGAGGTGCGCGCCTTCGATGCGAACAAATTCGGCAAGCTGGAAGCGGCGTTCAAAAGCGCGCGAGGCAATTCCGCGGTAGAGAATTTCCTTCTCTCCATCTTCATCAGCCTTGTCACCCTTGATTGTCAGGGCATGTTCCTTCGCCTCTACGGTGAGGTCTTCTTCCGCAAACCCGGCAACAGCCATCGTGATGCGGTAGGCGTTTTCGCCAGTCCGTTCGATGTTGTAGGGCGGGTAGGTCGGAGCTTCGGCGTTGGCCGAATCGAGCATGGAGAAGAGCCGGTCAAACCCAACGGTGGAACGATACAGTGGAGTAAAGTCAAAATGACGCATTGTTTCTGTCCTCTTGAATGAGCAACGAATTTACGTTCATTCAGCTCCCGGTACTGGCGAGCTGACAAGTATTAATGGCCCCTTACTGGCGACCATGCAAAGTAGATGGGGAGCCGATTTTCGGCTTTCAAGGTCTCTGTCAACGAGTGTTGTCAATTTTTATCGTGATCGTGGTTTGCGCCTGAATGGCAGATGAACAGGCGGTTCGAATTTGGTTCAAGTCGGGCATGGCAAGGTAAGATCAACGTCGCAGAAAAGGCGGCGCATCAGCCAAGGAGAAACGCCATGACCTTCACGAGAAAAATTATCGCAGCGCCTTTCGCCGCAGCCATCGCCTTGTCGATCTTCGCCGGCGTCGCCTCGGCGGCGCTAGGGAATGCAACCGCGACGGTTGCGCAGACCACCAGTCAGCAGGCTCATGTTCAAAAGGTCGATTGGCGTGGACGTCAGGAGCGCCGTGACCGTCGCTGGGACCGGAATCATCGTCCCAATGGTAAATTGGACGCCCGTGGCGTCACGCGCCGCTTGCATCGACAGGGCTATCGCCACATCCGGGTGATCGGTCAGCGTCCCAATGTTTATATCGTGCGGGCACGAGGCTGGAAGGGCATGACCATGCGCCTTGTCGTTGATAGCCGCAGCGGTCACGTGATCGGCCAGCGTCCGATGGGGGCATCAGGTCGTCATTGGGGATACCGTTGGTAAGATGGCAGGCAACACTGCCTTTGTGATGTGTCAAAGGTCTCGGCGTTCCTTTTGTGGGTGCCGGGGCCTTTGCTCTTGAGGGGGCAGGTATCCCCGGTATCAGTGAGACTGTGGTTCTGTTCGAGCGCTCACGGGAGATTGCCCGCGTTGATAGATCTGATTGAAACACCGGACAATCTGATCCCGGCCAACGCGCAAAGCGGGATGGTAAGAACCGCTGATGGCGTGTTTTTGCGTTATGCGCATTGGCGGGCAACAGGATCGCTACGGCGTGGCACAGTGACCCTGTTGCAAGGTCGTGCAGAGTTTATCGAGAAATATTTTGAAGTCATTGGCGAGTTGCGTGCGCGCGGGTTCGATGTCGTTGCCTTTGATTGGCGTGGGCAGGGAGGGTCGCAGCGCGCGTTGCGTCATCGCCGCAAGGGTCATGTGCGCAGTCTGACGCAATATCAGGACGACCTTCTGACCATTTTGAGGAAAGTGTCACTTGCCGAATATGCCGGGCCGCATTTTGCGCTTGCGCATTCAGCTGGTGGAACGGTTCTGCTCGCCTCGCATCGACGTTTGCGCACCATGCTGGATCGGGCGGTGCTCTGCGCTCCCTTTACCGGGCTTTTCGTCAAGTCACTGCGACGCGAACGGCACTTGCTGTATCTTGTCCGGGTGTTGTCCTGGGTGGGTTTCGGGCGCAGTTTCGTGCCTGGCACAAAGGCACGGCATATCCATCCTTTCGAAGGCAATCGACAGACCAGTGACCCACGCCGCTTTGCCCGTATGGTTCATGTGCTGGAAGCGTCCGACGAACTTGGACTGGGCGGTCCGACCTATATGTGGGTTCGGGCGATGAGCCGCGCATTGTTGGCCTTCAGGCATCGTCTTTTTGGCGGGTCGGTGTCGCTGCCCTGCTTGTTTATCACGGCGGGCAAGGACAGGATTGTGTCAACGCAAGCGGCCGAAGATCTGGCCTTTCGCATGAAAGCTGCAGGCTATGTGGAAGTTCCTGGAAGCAAACACGAAATCATGATGGAGGCCGATGTCTATCGGCAGCAGTTCTGGGCTGCGTTTGATGCGTTCATTCCGGGCAGCGAGGTGGGCGCAGACTGATCTGCGCCTTTGTTTCCTTGCTGTGGGTCGTGAGTGGTTCCGCTTAAATCGCAGCGTGGGCCAGTTTCTTGAGTACGATGTCATGTAAACGTGGGTCGCCACTGGCGATGATCTGGCCGCCATCCGTGGCGGATCCCCCTGTCCAGGTGGTCATGACACCGCCCGCGCCTTCAACGATGGGGATCAGAGCCGTTACGTCATAAGGCTTCAGGCCGCTTTCGATCACAAGATCAACCTGTCCGGCGGCCAGCATGCAATAGGCATAGCAATCCGTGCCGTAGCGCGCGAGCTTGCACTCGGCTTCGACGGCGTCATAGGCTGCTTTTTCTGGGCTTGTAAAAATACGTGGCGAGGTGGTCATCAGGACTGCATTTGACACTTCCTTGCACGCGCGTGTCTTCAGCGTTATTTCGCCAAGTGGCCCGCTGTACTCAGGCACTTTTTGTGTCGCCCATGTAGGTCTCGCCTACGTAAGGCTGAGACATCATGCCCAGCACGGGTGCGTCGGCCGTCTTGAGGCCGATCAGTACTCCCCAGGTGGGCAGGCCGCTGATGAAGGCGCGGGTGCCGTCAATCGGGTCCAGAACCCAGATGGTTTCAGCATCCAGATTGAGGCTTTCCTCTTCCTCACCCAGAATGCCATGCTCGGGGAACCGAGCTTGAATGAGCGCGCGCATGGCGGCTTCGCTGGCCTTGTCGGCAATGGTCACGGGATCAAAGCCGTCGGCTTCCTTGTTTTCGACCGCTCTCAAGCTGCGAAAATGGGGCAGAATCGCCTGCCCGGCGGCTGTTGCAAGCTCGTTCATGAACGCAGCCATGGAATTTTCTGAAGAAGCGGGAGGAAAAGTCATTTTTGCAGCCTCAATGTTTGGCGGGCATTGATGGAAGGGTTTCGAATAAAGGTGAGGTTTTTCATACGCTTTCAAATGGCGCGTGTCAGGGGAAACTTTAAACGCGGGCCTGTTGCATAGTTTTGGGGCGGTTGTGCCCATAAGCAAGGCTTGACCTTTTTGCGTTGCGGTGAGAATTTTATTGCATCGCGAAACGATTTTTTCCGAGTAGCGTCGCCCTCCTTGGGCGTTTCCTCCCTAGACTTTCGGGCCGCCGGTTGTGCGGCCCTTTTTTCTGTGTCCAGACTTCAAAAGCGTTTACGGGCTTTCTCAATGGAGAAATGATGCACCGCACTCTTTGATTCTCTTGGGAGAGGAATGGAGGGGATGGCACGTCAATGGCGCAGTCATTCAGCCGCGATGCGATCATCCCGAATGAAGCAATTGTCCGGCATTGATGACAAGGTTTCGATGAAGAGCTGCAAGTCTGCCTGAAGTTGCAAGAAGTGCGAGTGTGGCGTGTGGCTTGCCTCATCCATATAGATGCCGCGATTGATTTCGATTTGCAGAGCATGCAGCCCTTTTGTCGGCCGCCCATAATGTTCTGTGATGAAGCCACCGGCATAAGGCTTGTTGCAGCACACGCGATAGCCAAGGTTGCGCAGCAGATTACCTGCAAATTCGGTCAGATCTGGGGCGCAGCTGGTGCCGAAACGGTCTCCCAGCACGAAGTCTGGCTGATAGCCGGTGTCCTTGCATTTGACGGTCGACGGCATCGAGTGACAGTCGATCAGGATGGCATACCCGAAGGTCACATGCGTTTCAGCGAGCATCCGGCGCAAGGTTCGGTGATAGGGTTTGTAGATGTGCTCCACCCGTCCCAATGCTTCGTCTGCAGGTAGTCGCGAGCGATAGATCTCCTGCCCTTCGCTGACGATGCGGGCAATGGTGCCAAGCCCGCCAGAAACGCGAATGGACCGGCTGTTGATGTAATTCGGCAGCTTTCCATCGAACATGCGCGGATCAAGCTCGTAGGGCTCTCGGTTCACATCCAGATAGGCGCGTGGAAAATGGGCTCGCAGGAGCGCTGCCCCCAATGGAACGGCAGCGGTGAAGAACTGGTCGACGAAGGCGTCTTCCGAGCGGCGGATCGTATGAGGATCAAGACGCGAGCGCTCCAGGAAGGTGTCCGGATAGACACGACCGGAATGCGGAGAGTTGAAAATGAATGGCACGCGCTGTTGCGCAGGCGCCAGCACTTCAAACGCAGATGTCCCGTCAAAGTCTCTAAGTGCCTGATCCCACGCGTTCGAGCCAGCCGGCATGTACAACCCTTATGCTTTTTCCCTGTTCTGGACATTAACATGCCGTCCACAGATGCGCTTGACGAGCACGTATTCGCAGTTTCACTCTATCTTTACAACTCGTACAGACTATATAACCGGCGCAGGGTTGGCGGGTAGTCCTGCCACGACAATAATTCTCTTAGATCAATATGGTTGCAGAACATGCCGCGTATCCTTCTTGCGGAAGATGACAATGACATGCGCCGCTTCCTTGGCCAAGGCGCTTGAAAACGCTGGCCATGATGTCGTTTCCTTCGATAACGGAAAGAGCGCCTACGAGCGTTTGCGCGAAGAGCCTTTTTCCTTATTGCTGACCGATATCGTCATGCCTGAGATGGATGGCATTGAGCTGGCGCGCCGCGCGACACAGCTCGATCCCGATCTCAAGGTGATGTTTATCACGGGCTTTGCAGCAGTGGCGCTTAATCCGGAATCCGATGCTCCGAAGGATGCGAAGGTGCTGTCCAAGCCTTTCCACCTGAAGGACCTCGTGCATGAAGTGGATCGCATGCTGGCAGCCTGAGGCCGCCATCTGTCCCAGGATGTTCAGACTTTTCAAGAGGCTGTGGACGAATTCGCAGGTTCTTTGAAAAAGGGTGTTGCGTCGGCCTCAGAAGCCCGTTATATCCCCATCCACCGACGGCGTTGAGGCGCTGTAACACCGAGAAATTCGGGCGTGTAGCTCAGCGGGAGAGCACTTCGTTGACATCGAAGGGGTCACAGGTTCAATCCCTGTCACGCCCACCATTTATACGCTTTTGAACGAAATGTTCGATTGACGTGGATGGTTCTCGAAAAAGAAAATTGCGCGAGGCTGGATCCGTGCAGCAGTTTTCGAAGAGGATCATTCTTAGCTGCGAGCGCCTTTGGCGCTCGTTTCATGTTTACGGTAACAGGGTCCTTTTGGGGGACAATCTCATGAAGATCAAAAATTCGCTCAAAGCGCTTATGGCCCGCCACCGCGACAACAAGATGGTTCGTCGTAACGGCCGCGTCTACATCATCAACAAGAAGAACCCGCGTTTCAAAGCGCGCTAGGGTTGATATCTGGCGCCTTTTTGGCGCCAGCTTCTTCTTGATTGTCCGTTTAACGGATTGACCGCTGAAACCGACGAGGTCATCTTGTCGGTATGCGGTTTTTTTCGTTTGTCGGATCGATTGTCGGGCTTTTCTTTTATCTGCTTCTGCCAGAGGCGGCGCAGGCCACAGCTCTGACATTCAGTTCCGCACAGTCTGGAACTGTGCGGTGTGTTGACTCATGTCCAAATTATGCGCCTGGCACATGGATCTTGTCTGTTGGCCTCTTGTCGGTCGCAGGCTCGGCCAAGACGCCCATCTTGCCAGAAGAAAAATATCCCGCTCCGGATGATCTCGATACACTTTTGCCATCGGATGAGGATATGCCCTCAGCGTCTGGTGAGAAGGCTGACCAGGCGCCCCCTGAGGTCGCCGAAAGTGGGCGAGCATCTGCGACAAGAGCAGAGCGTCTCAATAGCCTGTTTGCCAAGGCTCGCCAAGGCAAAAGATGGCCCAAGTGCCAAGCTGTTGGCGCGTCAGATTCAGGGTCTTTGGCTGACAACCAGCAGTGACACGGTCAATTTGCTGATGGAACGCTCGGCCATTGCCTTGCGACAAAAGAATTACCCACTTTCCTTGGATCTTTTGAACACAGTCATCGTGCTTGCCCCGAAATATGCGGAGGCTTGGAACCGGCGTGCGACGGTGTTCTACATGCAGCAAGATTTCGGCAAGTCCCTGTCTGACATCGAAAGGACGCTGGAGCTGGAACCGCGCCATTGGGGCGCGATCTCCGGACTTGGTATCATTCAGCGGATGTTGGGGATGGACAAGCAAGCGCTCGCCACTTTTCAAAAGGCGCTGTCCATCAATCCGGGTCTTGAAGACGCACAAGAGGCCGTCGAGGAAATTGAAGCTGAAGAAGCAGGGCAGTCCATTTAGTCCACTCTGAGCTTTTTCTCTGCGACGCAGTTCTTTTCACAAGGGGCGGATCGGAGGGCAGAGCCTCAGTCCCTTGTCTTGTTGCGCAAGAGCTCCAGATACTACCGCATGATTGATGTTCTTGTTCTATTTGGTGCTCTTTGTGTTCTTTTGGCAGCGCTTGCCGCCTACACCGCGTTTCGCGTGGCGCAGATCAACCGAAGTTGTCATCCTCTCGGCGCACTGATCAAGCGGAATGGCGTGACGCAGCACTATCTCCTGATCCCGGCGCACAATGTTGAGGCCGCACGTGAAAAACCAACTTTGGTTTTCATTCATGGTGCCAGTGGTAACCTGCGAGATCTGCGCATGGCTTTTGATGCGCATCTGCCAGACGATCAGGACTGTCTGTTTATGGACCGTCCTGGTCTCGGCTTTTCGACGCGTGATTTCTCCAAGCATTCTGATCCGGTTGCGCAGGCGAGTGAAATCGCCACGCTGATCGACGATCTCGGGATTGCTCGGTGTGTGGTGGTTGGACACTCCTACGGGTGCGCGGTTGCTGCTGCACTGGCGCAGGAGCGTGCCGACAAGGTGGAGGCTGTCTGCTTCATCTCTCCGGCAACGCATCCGTGGCCGGGCGGAGTGGCCTGGTACAATCACGTTGCGTCTTGGCCTGTGCTGGGGTGGCTCTTCTGCTGGACGGTGGCTTTGCCGGTCGCAGAACGCATCGCTCCCGCAGCGATCCTCAGCACGTTTGCGCCGGAACCTGCGCCTGCTGGTTATGCCGATGCTCTTCAGTTGGAATTGCTGCTACGTCCGGGGACGTTTAGAGCCAACACAATGGACATCAATGCGCTTCATGCCTGTGTGGCACGCATGGCAAAAACTTATGACCAGATCAGGCAGCCAGCTGTGATCGTGACAGGAGATACGGATGGAGTGGTCTGGCCGAGTATTCATGCCAAGGGACTTGAGCGAGACTTGCCCAATGCCCGGTTGATTGTGCTCGAAGGGGCAGGGCACATGCCGCATCATAGCCATGCAGCCCGGATCATGGATGAGGTCTTCAACGTGAGCGAGAGCCGGAGCGTCGGCAAACCTGATCTACTCAGCCGCGAGGCTCAGGCCTGAAATGCCGGTTGGGATGTGGTCGATCTGACGTCTTGCGCATGGCTAATCGGTCTTGTGGAGGGACCGGACCTGTGCGCGCGCACCAGAAGTTGCGTAGGCACACGCAGAGGGGGGCTCGGGTCAAGTCAGGTCTGCGCAGCAGGGTGAACCATGCTGCGCAGACGACCTTTTTAGGATTCTGCGGCTGAGCCTGCGCCAAGCATGCCGAGAGCCTGAAGGTAAAGCTCGAGAACGGCTTCTTCCTCTTCGCGCTCATGCGGCTGCTTTTTGCGCAGGGAAACGACCTTGCGCAGGATCTTGTTATCGAACCCATTGCCCTTGGCTTCCGCGTAGACATCCTTGATGTCGTCGGAAATGACTTTTTCTTCTTCGAGACGTTCGATGCGCTCGATAAAGGCACGCAGCTGATCGCCGGCAACTCCGCCCGGATCTGACATGGGTCTGCTTCTCCTAGTTGTCTGTGTTCTTGATTTTCAATGCTGAAGGATGAACTGCCGTGCCAGAACTGGCCTGTCAGGTCAAGCCTTGTTAGGGGGTGGCCCCATAAATGCGTTTCAAATGGTCGAAGCGGATTTTTCTGCCTGTGAGGCGCGGCTGCGCAGAAAGCCGTTCAGTTTTCAAGACATCACAACGCCACAGGCAGGGAAATCTGCTCGGTCCTTCCTGAATGTCAAAACTGCGGCGATCCGTCTGCGTCAGACGGTTCAACCGACCAAAGCCCGCCTTCACCGCCTTCCTTGCAGCTCTTTGTGCTTTCTGACGCCATTTAAAGCGCATTTATGAGTCCGCTTCCTAGGCCGCATCGGTCGGTTTGGATGCCTCGAACCCGGCCTTTTGCTCTGGTGTCGCTTCCTTCTGGTGAAGGTCTTTCCAGGTGCTGTAAGGCATGCCGTAAATGATTTCGCGGGAAGACTCTTTGTCCATTTCCAACCCCTTCTCTTCGGCTGCCTCACGATACCAGTTCGACAGGCAGTTTCGGCAAAATCCAGCCAGGTTCATCAGGTCGATGTTTTGCACATCTGTTCGCGTTTGCAGATGGGCGACAAGACGCCGAAAGGCGGCGGCCTCCAGTTCTGTGCGTGTGGTTTGATTCATGATGAAGCTCCGTGAGACGTGAATGAGTCGGACCATGCTTTGAGCACGCAAGGTCACTGCCCGATATGGCAAAAGCAAGGGGACGGTGATCTTTGACATGATTTTGCGGTTGGTGAGGAAGCGATGTGGTCGGGAAAATGAAGAGCGAGACTGATGTTCGCGGGAAAACGGGGTTGAGTGCCCTCTGAGATGCAAGGTTCGATCTTTGTCCACTTTACCATTGCCACGCCAGCGCATAGCTTTGTGTGTGTGGAGGAGAGGGCTTGCCTCATTCTTGGCATGAAACCAGAGTAGCCCCGGTTGCAACGGCCTTTCGCTTTGGTTCGCTTTTGGGGCCGCCCCTCATAAACATGAATGACTTTCGCGCCATGATCGTTGACAAATGAGCCTGTGTCCTATCAAAAAGCGGAAGTCAAAAGCTGCGAGAATAATGTTCGACATGATCAAGGATGGGCAACCACACCGGGCGGACGCCGTCTCGGTACTGAAACGCGCCACCTCAGCGCTCAAGGTCGCCTGCTTTTCCTTCTTCCTTGTTTTTCTCTACAGCAGCGCAGCGCAGGCTGAGCTTCGTCTTTGCAATAAGACGGACAGCAAAGTCGGTGTCGCGATTGGATACAAGGACAAGACAGATTGGGTGACCGAGGGATGGTGGAACCTGGAGTCCAATTCCTGTGAAACTCTTGTTCCCGGCACTCTTCTGTCACGATACTATTATATCTACGCTGTTGATTACGACCAATTCGGCGAGTGGGGCGGACAAGCCTTCATGTGTACCAAGGAAAAGGAATTCACCATCCGCGGTATCAAGGATTGTGTTGCTCGCGGCTATGAACGCACGGGATTTTTTGAAGTTGATACGGGCGAACAAAGCAGCTGGACCGTGCAGTTGACCGAGCCCGTTCAAAAAGGAACAGGTGGGCGATGAGGCGTAATAGACGCGTTAAAATTCTGGCAACTCTCGGACCCTCCTCCTCGGACGAAGTGATGATTGAAAAGTTGCATCGTGCTGGCGCGGACGTGTTCCGTATCAACATGAGCCACACCAATCACGAACTGCTTCAAACGCTTGTGAAGCGTATCCGTGCGGTGGAGGAGAAAGTTGGACGTCCGATCGGTATTCTGGCCGATTTGCAGGGCCCCAAGCTGCGTGTCGGCGTTTTCGCCGATGGGCCAGTCGTTTTGGAGAACGGTGCGAAATTCACGCTCGATTCCGATACGACTGAAGGCGACAAGAACCGGGTTCATCTTCCTCACCCTGAAATTCTCAAGGCGCTTGAGCCTGGTCACCGTCTCCTTCTCGATGACGGCAAGATCCAGCTCAAGGTTCTGGAATGCACCGACACATCGGCAACGACCGAAGTTGTCGTTGGCGGCAAGTTGTCCAACCGCAAGGGTGTCAGCGTTCCGGATTCCGAAATTGCCACTGGCGCGATGACGGACAAGGACCACAAGGATCTGACGGCCGCTCTGGAACAGAACGTTGACTGGATTGCCCTGTCGTTCGTTCAGCGCCCGGAAGATGTTGCTGAGGCACGTAAAATCGTGCGCGGCAAGGCTGGTATCCTGGCGAAGATTGAAAAGCCGCAGGCCATTGGCCGTCTGCCTGAAATCATCGAATTGGTTGATGCAATCATGGTTGCCCGTGGTGACCTGGGTGTGGAAATGCCGGTTGAGCAGGTTCCGGGTTTGCAGAAGCAGATGATCCGCGCATGCCGCCGTGCAGGCAAGCCGGTCGTTGTTGCAACGCAGATGCTGGAATCCATGATCAGCTCTCCGGTGCCGACACGCGCTGAAGTGTCTGATGTGGCAACTGCTGTGTTCGAAGGTGCGGATGCCGTCATGCTGTCAGCCGAATCGGCTGCTGGTGACTTCCCCATCGAGGCCGTGTCGACGATGGACCGGGTGGCTCATCAGGTCGAACAGGACCCGAATTATCCGAACATCATCTACGCACAGCGCACCGAGCCGGAAGCAACCGGGGCAGATGCCATCTCGGCTGCTGCGCGTCAGATTGCCGAAACGCTGAAGCTGTCCGCAGTCGTTTGTTACACCACCTCCGGTGCAACAGCTCTGCGTGCCAGCCGCGAGCGGCCGTCTTCGCCGATCATCGTGTTGTCTCCGGTTGTGGATACGGCACGTCGTCTGGCGCTGGCATGGGGCGTTCATTGTGTTGTCAGTGATGACGCAAAGACCGAAAATGACATGGTCAACCGGGCTTGCCGGATTGCTGCTGACGAAGGTTTCTCCGAAGTTGGCGAGCGGATCATTGTGACGGCAGGCGTGCCATTTGGAACACCTGGCTCCACCAACATGTTGCGTATTGCATTTGTTGGTCAGGAAGGTCAGGCGGCCGGTTAACTCGACTGCGCGTCATTGAATGAAATTTGAAAAGGCGGGCCTTGGGGCTCGCCTTTTTCTTTGCCATCACTGCATTGCGAACGCTGGCTTTGCGACGCTGCCCTTGCTTTTTATGCGCCATCCGAAGACATGTGGTGGGCGGTTTTTGTGCAGAGCTGGAAAACTTTCGAAAAATATTCCTTTTACTCTACTCATATTTACGTATAAAGATATCCTTATCTGTTGTTGAGGGATTTTGAATCTCGTGTTCGAAAGGTGAACCAACGATGTCAGGACCTGTCATTTCGTTGCGAATGTGAAGCACGGCTGTGTGGGGGCTCTTGCGGGTCCTCTTCCTCTCCTTCCGTGACTTTACAAAAGAGTTTCTTATGCACGTAAATCAAACTGCGCCTGGGGCTGCGAGCACGTCGGTGCCCGAGATGTCTTCGTTGTCAGGGGGGCGTCAACCGATGGTGGCGTTCGAGAAGGTCACCAAGACCTTCTCCGGACAAAAAGACCAGCCTGCGTTCTCTGCTCTCGGTGGCGTCGATTTCGAGGTTCCGCACGGCTCGATCACCGGTATTATCGGCCGCTCTGGCGCCGGGAAGTCGACGCTGGTGCGCCTCGTCAACGGTCTTGAAAAACCGTCCAGCGGCAAGGTCATCGTAGACGGCACGGACGTCGCCCCTTTGGGTGAGCGTCAGTTGCGCCAATTGCGCCGCTCGGTCAGCATGATCTTTCAGCACTTCAATTTGCTGTCGTCACGCACCGTTTTCGACAATATCGCCATGCCGCTGGAAATTGCTGGCGTGGACCGCACGACCATCCGCGCCAAAGTTGGGCCGCTGATGGATCTTGTCGGCTTGGGAGACAAGGCAAGCAGCTATCCCGCGGAGCTCTCCGGCGGGCAGAAGCAACGTGTGGGTATTGCCCGTGCGCTTGCGACAGACCCCAAGCTGCTGTTGTCGGATGAGGCCACATCGGCACTTGATCCGGAAACCACTCAGTCGATCCTTGAACTTTTGCGCAAGATCAACAAGGACCTGGGTCTCACCGTGCTTCTTATAACCCATGAGATGGAAGTGGTGAAAGAGATCACCAGCCGCGTTGCTGTGATCGACAAGGGTTTGATTGTCGAAAGTGGTCGCACCTTTGACGTCTTCACACGACCGGAGCATCCGACGACACGCATTTTGTTGTCGTCGCTGCCGGGCACGCGGTTGCCTGACTGGATTGCACAACGACTGCGCCCACAGCCGCAGGATGGCGATCAGGTTTACGTCCGCCTGACGTTCTTCGGGGCAACGTCCGGGCAGCCTTTGACGTCGCGCCTGATGACCGGGCTTGGCACCAGCGTCAACATTATGGCAGGCACCGTCGACGAGATCGACGGTGAGCCTTATGGCTCATTGGTTGTGTCGTACCCGGCAACGCCGGACGTTATGGCACGCGCCAACCGCTTTTACGAAGAAACCGGTCTCGCAACGGAGGTCATTGGTTATGCCGTTTGACAGACTTTTCAGCCTGCTCGCCCATTCGCTTTGGCAGACCGTCGACATGGTCGCGGTGGCCGGTCTGATCGGGACTCTGATCGGCCTGCCAATTGGCGTGTTCCTCGCCACCAGCGGCAAAGGTGAGTTGTTTCCTGCACCGCTTGTGAACCGGACTATTGGCTTGATCGTCAATGCAACCCGCTCCACCCCTTTCATCATTCTGGTGGTGGCGATTATTCCCTTCACCCGGTTGGTGGCTGGGACTTCCATCGGCACAGGTGCGGCCATCGTCCCGCTGACGGTTGCGACCATTCCCTTCGTAGCGCGATTGGTGGAATCCGCCATTCGCGAAGTCGACAAGGGCTTGATCGAAGCTGCCCGGTCCATGGGGGCAACGCCCTTGCAAATTGTGCGCAAGGTGCTTCTTGCTGAAGCTCGCCCTGCGATCACCAATGCAATCACGCTGACCATCGTCAGTCTGATTGGTTTCTCTGCCATGGTGGGGACAGTTGGTGGCGGCGGTCTGGGGGACCTTGGCATTCGTTATGGCTATCAACGCTTCGAGCCGAGCGTCATGCTGGCGGTGGTGATTGTCCTTATTCTTCTTGTTCAGCTGGTCCAGACAACCGGCGATCTACTGGCACGGCAGTTCGACAAGCGAAATCGCAAGAACTGACCCGCCGCACTCTTGAGGAGTTTTGTCATGAAAAAATTGATTGCTGCAGCAACACTTGCCGCTGCTGTTTTCTCCGCAGGCACCGCAATGGCTCAGACCATCAAGGTCGGTGTCACACCGGGCGTTCACGAAGAAGCCATGGAAGTGGTCAAGAAAGTCGCGGCCAAGGACGGCCTCGATATCACGATCATGTCCTTCTCGGATTATGTTGTGCCGAACCAGGCTCTGAATGATGGCGATCTGGATGCGAATTCGTTCCAGCATCAGCCGTATCTCGACAATCAGGTCAAGGATCGCGGGTTCAAGATCGAAAGCGTTGCCAAGACCCTGAACTTCCCGATGGGCATTTATTCCAAGAAGATCAAAAGTCTTGATGATCTTCCGGAAGGCGGCAGCATTGCGATCCCGAATGACCCTACCAATGGCGGACGTGCACTGTTGATCCTGGCCGACAAGGGCCTGATCACGCTGCGTGCGGGTGCAGGCCTCAGCGCCACACCGGCTGATATTGCCAAGAATCCGAAGGATATCAAGATCATCGAACTCGATGCAGCACAGCTGCCGCGTACGCTGACGGACGTTGATGCCGCCGTGATCAACACTAACTATGCGGTTGAGGCTGGTTACAACCCGGCCAAGGACCCGATTGCACGGGAAAGTGCCAAGTCGCCTTATGTCAACGTTATCGCTGTGCGTGATGAAGACAAGGACAAGCCCTGGGTTCAGACGTTGATCAAGGCCTATCACAGTGATGCTGTGAAGGACTTCATCAATACGAAGTACAAAGGCTTTGTGCTCACATCCTGGTAAGCCGAAAGCTGCGTCGAGACAGGCGCGATGAAGACAACTGAACACGCCCCGGACCTCATTCACGAGATCCGGGGCGTTTTTATGTGGTTTTGCGTTGACCGCTGTGAGGATCGTCGAACGTCACTGCATATATGTCAGCGGCAAGGTGACGACAGCAGGCCCGGTAAACGCTGCGGTTTGCAACACGCCGTAAGGCTTGCGGGCGAAGCCGCCGCTGACGAAGCGATTGCCCGGGCGAATCAGGCGTTCATCAAACTGCCGTTGGCCGGGGTGAATAAGCGAGGCCATGGAGCGGTTTTGCAAGTTGCCCTGTGAGACGACAAGCTCATCCAGCCTTGCGTTGCGCGCGGCGACAAAACCCGCCAGGGGATCATGGATCTGGGATGTCGGCAACCGGCGGCTGGCTTGTGCACGTTGCGCGGCGTCCATTTCCGCCTTGCGTCGGGTCAGCGCGGCGACACGCTGTTTCAGACTGGCCTGTAGAGCTTTTCGGGATGCCGTATGGTGAATGTCTGGCTGGCCCATGCGTGCTTGCGCGATCTGGGCAGACTGCGAGGTTCGCGTTGCCGATGCAAAGGCCAGGGTGCCGCCAGTATCATCTCGTGTCCGCCGGGTTGGTTCTTCACTGGCGACGGCTGCAATCGCGGCGATGGGATCATCCATATCTGGTTTTGCCATCGCAACCTGCGCAACCTGCATACTGCGCTTGACCGCATGGCGGCGTGCGGCATCCGCCAAGGCTTGCGACGGCTTCTGGTGCGGTGAGGCCATCGTCATCGCGAACCGCTGTGCCATAGGTGCAGACTGCGCCGGGTTGCTCTTGCTGCTCCGCATGGCGACGACTTGTGAGCCGAAGGTGTTGGGTGCTGCATTCTCGAAAGCCGGAGCCATTTCGTCCTGTTCCGCTGGAACATTGGCGCTCAGATGTGGCTTGATGGTCGGAATGGAGCTGATGGATTGCAGCGCTGCCACGATGATAGCGTCTTCTGCGGTGTCCTCTTCCGCATCGAGCCTGGTCGTTTTGATCCTCTTGCATGTCGCTGGCCGCTGTCGTGCTTACGCCATCATCCAGGTCGATCTGCTTGAGGGAGGGGACCGGTGCGCGTGCGAGAACGGGGTTAACCGAGGCAACTTGCACGGGTGCGGTGGAGCGGACAAGAGCCCTGGCGCCTGTAGAGACGTATCTGCAGCGGCCTTGGATTTGGTCGAGCCGCCACCAAACAGCGAGGCAAACAGTCCACCGCTGGACGACGAAGATTTGGACGTGCCTGATCCTGCCTTGGCCATCAACGTTGTCTGACCAGCTTTGCGCGCACGGATTTCGGCCAGCGCCACTTTGTAGCCCTTCAACGGTTTGCCGTCCGTTGGTACGTGAATGGTCTTGCCATCCGGGAACACACTCACAAGCTGCGACCGGGTCATCCTTGGCCAATGGCGCACGCCGCCTGTGTCCATATGCACAAATGGAGAGCCTGATGTGGGGTAATAGCCAACGCCACCGATCTGCTTGCGCAGGCCTGTCTTGCGCAAAGTTGCCAGGTTGACGCCGGGAATGAAGAAATCCATCGCCTTGCCGCGCATATGCTGGCTGTTCTTTGCGACACCGCGTGTGCGGGTGCGCAGCATGTTGTTGGTCGCGGGAGAGCGATAGGAAGACACGACGTGGATTGGCTGGCTCGCATTGACCTTCTGGTACACTTCCCAGACGAGATCCAGCAAATGCGGATCAATAATGGTCGCTTCATTGCGGCGCCAGTCGCGCAGGAACTGGTTGGCCTTCTTCAGGCCATCCGGCAGGTATCGACCATCCTTCTTGAAGGTGATGTTGACCCGTTCCTTTGTGTGCTGGTTATAAAGCTTCAGCGTTCGGGTTTCCGCCAGCGCTTCCGCACTCAAGCCCAGGCAAGATGCCAGAAAGGCACCGGTGAGTGCGGCTATCTGCCAGACCACCCGCGATGCGAAGTGTCCAATCAGTCTGTTACGCAAATTACTCTCTCGCCGCTTTTGAGGCTGATCGCCCATGTGCCCACCACCCGGCCTTCACGCTTTATAGCTTCGCAAGGTTAAAAAGAATTTACTCTGTTTTCTGATTGTCTCAATGGTCACGCATCAAACTACCGTGAGCTGGCGCATTTAGAGGCTGGATAACCGGAGAATACGGTGATTGTGGGGCATGTATATTGAAAGAACTACGATAGACTACGTAGTTTCTTCTTCCAGACCGTATTCCTTGAGCTTTCGATACAGTGTGGATCGGCCAATACCAAGTCGTCTTGCAACTTCTGTCATGCGGCCCGAGTAATGATCTATGGCCATACGGATCAATTCTTCCTCCAGGTCGGCGATCTTGCGAATATGCCCTTCCTTGTCGAGGTTGCGCATGAAGCCGAAAGGCGCAGTCTGGCGAAACGCATCGGTGCTCATCGGCTCGCGTGGCTGATCTGACCGGAGATGGGGGGACAGGCTTCTGGACGGCTGCTCTGGCATTCCGTGGCCGTGGACCGGACGGTGTGCCATCTCGCCGCTGATCGCTTGCGGTAGAGGTTCACGCAGAGGCACAGCGCCCGCGGACGGGGGCTGGCTGCCAGAGTGTATGTGCTCACTCGGCGGTGTGTCAGAGGTCTGGGTCGATGCCTGATATGTCGTCGCAGGGGCGCTGGCGCCATATGACGAGGATGCCGGACGCGGGTCTGCCTCGACCGCCGCGGCCACTTGCGGAAAGTCGTCAATGCTAAGGCTTGGCCCGTCGCACAGAACCACGGCCCGGAAGATGGTGTTTTCGAGCTGGCGGATGTTGCCCGGCCATCGATAAGCTTGCAGCAACGCAAGTGCATCTGGCGTGATGCCATTGATCTGTGGCTTGCCTTCCTCTGCCGTAAAGCGCGTGAGGAAGTGATAGGTGAGGCTGGGGATGTCGTCGATGCGGTCGCGCAACGGCGGAATCCAGATCGGGAACACGTTCAGCCGGTAATACAGATCTTCGCGGAACGCCCCTTCCTTGACCTGATCGACCAGCCGACGGTTGGTGGCTGAGATCAGACGAAAATCGACTTTGACCGGGCGACGACCGCCAATGGGGTCGATCTCGCCCTCCTGGATGGCGCGAAGCAGCTTGACCTGAACATCGCTTGGCAATTCGCCGACCTCATCGAGAAACAGCGTACCGCCGTTGGCTTCCTGAAATTTGCCGATGTGCTTTTCGCTCGCGCCGGTAAAGGCCCCTTTTTCATGACCAAACAGCAGGGATTCGACCAGGTTCTGTGGAATGGCGCCACAATTGACCGCGACATGGGCGCGCGACTTTCGATCTCCAGTGCCATGAATGGCACTGGCAATCAGCTCCTTGCCGACGCCGCTTTCGCCTTCGATGAGGATCGGAATATGAGAGGAGGCCGCGCGACGCCCCAGATTGATCACGCGGTCCATCGCAGGCGACTGGGTGATGATGTCTTCGAAGGTCAGCGTGCCTGACGCCTTTTTGCGCGCCCGGCTGATCTCGTCTTGAAGGACCGAGACTTTCAACAGGTTGCGGATCGACACGCTAAGCCGTTCCGGGTTCACCGGTTTGACGACAAAATCCTGTGCACCGGCGTTCATGGCGGTGACAACGGCATCAATTCCGCCATGGGCTGTCTGCACGATAACGGGTGTCGAGATGCGCCGGTTTCTCATTTCGGTCAGGGCGCCGATGCCATCGAGCTCCGGCATCACCATATCGAGCACGATCAGGTCAATGTCCTGGCCTTCCGGCCCGGTCATGATTTGAACGGCTTCTATGCCGTTTTCGGCGGTTTTGCTACGATAACCGAATTTCTTGACGGCCTCCTGAAGCAGGCGGCGTTGGATGGGGTCATCGTCTACGACCAGAATTTTACCGCTTGTGGCATGCATGAGCGTCGGGATCCGCTTTTCTTGTTATTGTCTCAATTCGGGGCATCATGGTCTTGAAGCGGTAAACAAATCCTGCAGATACCCAAGAAAATTACCAAGTGAGACAATTGCGTCCCATGGCCAGCACCGCCTACAAGAAGAGACCTGACAGGCGGTCGCAAATGGTCGTCATGCTGATACGCGAAGTGGAGAGTTGAGATGGAGTTTCACACCCAGTGCCGGTCGGCCAGCGATGCCGGATCTTCCACGGAGCTTGGGGCTTTGCCCGAATGGAACCTGTCGGATCTTTATCCCGGCTTGAACAGCGATGAAGTCAAGGCCGATCTCGGTGCCTGTCTCGACAGTGCCAAGACGTTTGAAGCTTCTTATGCAGGGCGTTTGGCAGAGCTTGCAGCCTCCAATGTCAGCGCGTTGACGACGGCCATTCGGGCCTATGAAGAGCTGGAAGACCTGATGGGGCGCGTCGTCTCGTATGCGGGGCTGTCTTACGCTCAAAACACTACGGATCCTGCAGTACAGAAGTTTTACGGCGATGTGCAGGAGCGGATTACCAATGCCAGCTCGCACTTGCTGTTCTTCACTCTGGAAATGAACCGGATCGAGGACGCCGTGCTGGATGCGGCACTGGAAAGCGATGACGGTCTTGCTCATTACAAGCCTTGGCTGGATGATCTGCGCAAGGAGAAGCCCTTTCAGCTTGAAGATCGCGTCGAGCAGCTTTTTCACGAAAAATCAGTGACGGGTGCCGGCGCGTGGAACCGTCTTTTCGATGAGACAATGGCGTCCATGTCAGTCGAGATCGATGGCAAGACACTGGCACTTGAGCAGGCATTGAATCTGTTGCAAGACCCCGACGAGGCGAAACGCGAAGGCGCGGCCAATGCGCTTGTGACTGTGTTCAAGGAAAAGCTGCCGACCTTCACGCTGGTGACCAACACGCTGGCGAAGGACAAGGAGATTTCCGATCGCTGGCGCAAGTTCGAGGACATCGCCGACAGCCGTCATTTGGCAAACCGGGTGGAGCGCGAGGTTGTTGACGCTCTGGTCGCTGCCGTGCGCGAGGCTTATCCGAAGCTGTCGCATCGCTATTATGCAATGAAGGCGAAATGGCTTGGTATGGACCAGATGAATTTCTGGGATCGGAACGCTCCCTTGCCGCAGTCGGATCAGACGGTCGTATCCTGGGAGGCTGCCAAGTCGACCGTACTGACGGCCTATGAAGGTTTTGCGCCTGAAATGGCGGAGATCGCCAAACGCTTTTTTGACAAGAACTGGATTGATGCGCCTTCGCGGCAGGGCAAGGCCCCGGGTGCTTTTGCCCATCCGACAGTGCCCAGTGCGCATCCGTATGTCTTGTTGAACTATCAGGGCAAGACGCGCGATGTGATGACGCTGGCTCATGAGCTGGGGCACGGCGTGCATCAGGTGCTGGCAGGTGAGAACGGACCCTTGATGGCGCCAACACCGCTGACACTTGCTGAAACTGCAAGCGTTTTTGGTGAAATGCTGACATTCCAGTCGTTGCTGAAGCAGGCGGACACGCCCGCGCGCCGCAAGGTGATGCTGGCGTCCAAAGCGGAAGACATGATCAATACGGTCGTGCGGCAGATCGCTTTTTATACGTTTGAACGCGAAGTGCACGAAGAGCGTCGCAAGGGGGAACTGACCTCCGAGCAGATTGGTCAGATCTGGCTGAAAACGCAAAAGGAATGCTCTGGGCGATGCGGTGCGTCTCAATGATGGCTATGAGACGTTCTGGAGCTATGTGCCGCATTTCATCCATGCACCGTTCTATGTCTACGCGTATGCCTTCGGGGATTGTCTGGTGAACTCGCTCTATGCGGTTTATCAGGAGGCCGAAGACGGTTTCCGGGACAAATACTTCGACCTTCTCAAGGCTGGTGGCACCAAGCACCATAGCGAGTTGCTGGCGCCATTCGGTCTCGATGCCAGTGATCCTTCTTTCTGGAAGAAGGGGCTGTCGGTGATCGAGGGGATCATCGATGAACTGGAAGCCATGGAAGACTGAGCCATTGCATCTGTGAACCTCTGGCCCCACGGAATTTTCCGTGTGGCGGCTGGTTTGCAAGACGGCTCCGGCGCAGACTTTTCCTTGAGTTGAAATCCGGGGGTGTCTGATGCCTTTCGACTATACGCCGTATGATGGGTCCAAACAGCCGTTTACCGTTGGATTGCAGCCAACCGATGCCTCTGGTTGGCTGCATTTCGACGCACGGCGGGATGAGTTTCGCCGGCACAAGGCAGAGCTGCTGACAAACCGGCGAGATGCTGTCTTTCGTACAAGTGGCGATACGCAGGCCGCACAGACCGAAGTGTTGGAGCTCATCCTGGATCATCTGGAAACCCACCACCAGGATCTTGCCGCCGGAGACGGGGCTGCCGTACTCCAACGTCTGGGCGATGGTGCAGATGAGCCGCCATTGATTGCGGCAGCACGGCTTGTGCAGGAAGATCTGGTGATCATGCGGCCAAGTGCGGAAGGGTATCGGCTTGCAGCCGCCTGCCTTTGCTTTCCGTCAAGCTGGTCGCTGCGCGAGCATATCGGGCAGCCGATGATGTCTATCCACGCCAAGGTTCCGGGTTTTAATGACGGACGGATGGGGCAGGTCGTTGCACGCTTGTTCGACAATCTCAAGGTCGGGCAAATTGTGAACCGCTTTAATTGGTCGCTTTATGATGGCCCGGAGTTGCATCGTCCGGATGCCAAACAGTCCATGCCGCAACTGGAGGGGGGCGCAGCAGTGGCGCTTGCCAACGCCTTTATCCGCGTTGAGCGCCAGACCCTGCGGCGGTTGCCGGGCACCGGCGATATCCTCTTCACGATCAAGATTTTGCAGGATCCGCTGAACCTGCTCATACATTCCGATCGTTGTGCGGCGTTGGCTGGCGGTTTGCGTGATCAAATCGGCATGTTGAGTGCGGACCAATTGGCCTACAAGGGGCTGACCGCCTATGCAGAGCGTTTGAAGGCGCTTTTGGGCGAGCTTGCCGAAACTGCGCGGGACCCCACGTCAGCGATGGTGACCGGGTGAGGGGTGGGGCTGATGCCCTTTGAGACCAGCGGTTTTCCTTGCCACCTTGGATGCCGGGGACAGCTGACCTAAATAGTCTTCACGCCCTTGAATGAGATGGAGACGGCAAGACATGGCAGATCGCAAAGACCGTGAAGGAAATCGGGTCGGGGCCCGGATCGGGCGATATGCCAAAGTCGGAACGAACATGGGCGGTGTTGCGGCTAAAATGGCTGGCGCGCGTCTGTTCGGCTACACGCTCGACAAGGAACGCAATGCGGCCGAAATTACCGCTGCACTTGGCGGCCTGAAAGGTCCGCTGATGAAGGTCGCGCAGCTCCTGTCCACCATCCCGGACCTTCTGCCGCCCGAATACACCACTCAATTGGCCCAATTGCAAAACAATGCGCCCCCGATGGGCTGGGCCTTCGTCAAGCGGCGTATGCGGGCGGAGCTTGGCGCGGACTGGCAGGGTCGATTTGCCGAATTCTCCCGTGAGCCTGCTGCGGCTGCGTCTCTCGGGCAGGTTCATCGTGCAACCGGGCATGATGGACAAGCGCTGGCGTGCAAGTTGCAATATCCGGATATGACGTCTGCCGTGGAGGCGGATCTCAGCCAATTGCAGTTCCTGTTCTCGATGCATCGACGCATGCAGTCTGTCATTGATACCTCGGAGATTGCCAAGGAAATCAGCGCTCGGGTGCGTGAGGAGCTGGACTACTGCCGCGAGGCGCTGAACATGGCCGCCTATCGGTTGATGCTTGCTGACCGCGAGGATGTGCGTGTGCCGGATGTGGTCTCGGATCTGTCTACCAATCGGTTGTTGACAATGACATGGCAGGCAGGACGCCCACTTCTGGCGTTCAAAGATGCAGATGAGGACGCGCGCAATCGGTTGGCGCGTACGATGTTTCATGCCTGGTGGCATCCGTTCAGCCATTATGGTGTGATCCATGGTGATCCTCATCTTGGCAATTACACAGTGTTTACTGATGAAGACGAACAGCCGCAGGGTATCAACCTTCTGGATTATGGCTGTATTCGTGTTTTCCCGCCGACGTTTGTTGCCGGTGTTGTTGAACTCTATCACGGCTTGTTGAAAGGCGATCGGGATCAAATTGTGGCAGCATATGAACGTTGGGGGTTCACTGGCTTGTCCAATGAGTTGGTGGATGTTCTCAACATCTGGGCGGGGTTCATCTACGGACCGCTTTTGACCGACCGGACCCGGCAGATCGCCGATGGCGTGAGTGCCGCAGAATATGGCCGCAAGGAAGCTTTCCGGGTGCACAAGGCGCTCAAGGAATTGGGCCCAGTGCGCGTTCCGCAGGAGTTCGTCTTCATGGATCGTGCGGCTGTTGGCTTGGGAGGTGTCTTCCTGCATCTGCGTGCAGAGTTGAATTTCTACGAACTCTTCAATCAGCAGATCGCTGATTTTGACATTGATAAAGTTAAGCAAAGTCAGAACCATGTAATGGAGGAGTCTGGTCTGAGTGCGTTGCAGCAATGACGGTATAATTTACTTATCGAATTAAATTATTTCCGAATGTTGCATTGCGGAAACTTTTCTTGAAAAGAAAAATTGAAAATTTTGCTTTTGCGTGCTCTACTAATCTTGTTGTTGACTTTGCGTCAATGCGGGAGGAGAGAGCTATGCACAGAAGTAAGTCTCCGGCAATGGACTATCATGCCCACGAGCACACCTACGTCGGCTTCTTGAATTTTCTCAAGATTTCGGTCCTTGCGGTTATCAATTGTCTCCTATGTCTCATTTTGCTGAGCTTCGGTGGTCCGACATCAATTGCCTTTGGCGCGTTGATGCTTGTGGGCACATTGGGCGCGGTTGGTTTCGGTATCCCTATGGGAGAACAGGGATGGCGCCCCGGGATCATGATCACGGGCATTACGCTCGCCCTGACGATCCTGACCCTTTAAGATTGAGCTTGTAAGTCTGGCGTCTGTACGTCGGGCTCATGCAAGAGTGAGATAACGACTTTCGTTTTGGGGCGCATGCCGTATAAGGTGAGGATGACTGCGCCCCAAATACCTGCATTTACTTATGAACCGCCACAAGATCCGTTTCTTGATATCCTGCATCAGGATGATCACCTGCTTGTGGTGTGCAAGCCAAGTGGCTTGTTGAGTGTACTAAGGTAAGCACGCTGATCATGCCGATTGCGTGGAATCACGCGCGCGCAAACTTTATCCTGACGCCCGTATTGTGCACCAGCCTGGATATGGATACATCCGGGGTGATGGTGCTTGCCATGTCGCCTGAAGCGCATCGGCACCTGGGATTGCAGTTTGAACGTCGCAAGACCGCCAAGGTTTATGTCGCTCGGGTTTGGGGGCAGCTCACGGACAAGGCCGGCGAAGTCGATCTGCCGTTGCGGTGCGACTGGCCGAACAGACCAAGACAGATGGTCTGTCACGAGCAAGGACGCTCTGCTTTGACCCGGTATGAAGTCGAAGAAGAAGACGGTGACAGTTCGCGTGTGCGCCTTTTTCCTTTCACTGGACGCTCACACCAGCTGCGTGTTCACATGCTCGCTCTCGGCCATCCCATTCTCGGTGATCGGTTTTATGCCTCTGGGCAAGCGCTTACGGCTGCGTCCCGGTTGCAGCTACACGCAGAGCACCTGACCTTGCACCATCCGCAGGGCGGTGAGCGGGTGACTTTCACGGCTCCATGTCCGTTTTGAGGGGCTACCGAAGTCCTCCATCGTAACTTTCAGTTTGCGAAGAAGGTGATGTTTCCGTGTTGAGAGGGGCAGACCCGACGATGGGCACCTCACATGTGGAGCGTCGCCGTTCAGTTTTGCAAGATTGTTGAGTGCGAGGGGATGCGGTTCTTTGAGTGATTTGCGTCTGAATGACAACAGCCCGCGCTGGAAGGCGCGGGCTGTTGTCATTCATCGTTTCTTCAGAAAGGGCTTGTCGCGTCAATGCTGTCCACGGTCGATGCGGGACAGGCCTTGGCGAGCCATCGCGTTTGAGCCGTTGATGTTCAAGGCGCTGGAGAAAGAATGGCGGGCATCTGAATATTTGCCCAGTTTCTCAAGCGCTAGTCCGCGATTGGCCCAGGCCACATCAGAGTGGCGGTCGCGGGCAAGCGAATCATTCAAATCGCCGAGCGCCACCTTGGGCTTGTTCAACGCCAGATAGGAGATACCGCGTGCGGCATAGGGCTTGGGGGCACCAGGCGTCAGGCCAATGGCCGTCGAAAAGTCATCGACAGCTTTCTGCTGTTCGCCGCGCTGCTGATAGATCAGACCACGGTTGTAGAAGGCGCGTGCATTGGAGCTGTCATGCGAGATGACCATGTTGAAGTCCTGCAGCGCAGCATTGGCATTGCCCATCAGGTGGAGAGCGTTGCCGCGTCCGACATAGGCCAGATCGTAGTCTGGTTTCAATTGAATGGCGCGGGAATAGTCCGCCACGGCTTCTTTCAGCTTGCCTTCACGGCGATAGACCAATGCGCGGTTGGCGTAGGTCTGGTAGCCATTCGGATCAAGCTTCAGGGCATGGTTGAAGTCTTCGAGCGCGTCGTCGAGACGGCCAGCCTTGGCATAGGCGATACCGCGTGTCTCGTAAGGACCGGCCTCGTTTGGACTGGCCTTGATTACGGCGGTCAGGCTGTCGATGTTGGCGCTGGAGCCTGCGGCCGCATCAATAGGCACATTGTTGTAACTGCCGCTGGTCTGACAGCCGGTCAACAACAGGGCAACCGAAAGCACCAGAGCTGCGCGCGATAGGGTGAACTTCGGAAACGTCTGAGATTGAGCGTGCATCGTCTTGTTTTTCCTTGCGACTGAAAGCTGGCGGTGCGCCAGGGAGGACTTTGAAGCAGCGGGTCCTTTCGGCCCCCGCGGAGATCCTAGAGCCTTGCCGATGCGATAGCCAGAAAAAGCCTGCGTATTGTCATGCAGCGAACATCCACTGGGCATCGTGGCGCAGAGGCGAGCCACACTCCATGAAAAAGCCGGCGTCGTGAGATCGCCGGCTTGTTTTTCATGCGGATGCTGCGGTCTTGTGGGAACCAGCCGGCCGCATCATGAATCCGGCCGAGGCGTGTCAGTGACGACCGCGACCGACAACAATGCCTTCGCGTTGAGCGAGCTTGCGGGCCAGCTTGCGAGCACGGCGTGTTGCTTCTGCAGCTTCGCGAGCCTTTTTGACGGAAGGCTTCTCGAAGTGGCTACGCAGCTTCATTTCACGGAAGACACCTTCGCGCTGCAGCTTTTTCTTGAGAACCCGGAGTGCTTGATCGACATTATTGTCACGAACCAGTACCTGCACGCGTTAATTTCCCGCTCTGTCATCGGCCAATCACCATGGCCGGAAAGTCACATAACAAGGCGCATGGACCAGATCACATCTAAGGGACCGGCTTTCGCACCATTTGCGCGCGCTATTAGCAGTTTCCCTGCGTGCTGTCCAGATGCAAAAGGGAGTGATAACCAGCGCAACCTTGGCTCTATGCTGGACATCAGAGAGGGGGATGATTAGTTTTCAAACACTTCCAGTGCTGTTTTGCTGGCCTGTCTTTTTTCGAAAACCGAATGGAGTTGTTGATGCGGGAGATGTCGCTGCCGGGAGGCGAGCGCGTTCGACGTGCCCATGCGTTCTGGCGCAGTGACCTCAAGCCGACATTGCGGTTGGGTACGCCTTTGGTGGGCGCGCAACTGGCGCAGATCTCCATCAACACCATCGACGTGTTGCTGATCGGTCGTTTGGGTGCCGAGCAGCTTGCGTCCTCCGTTCTTGCGTTCAATCTTTATATTCTGTGCTGGTTCTTTGGCACTGGTCTGTCTTTGGCTGTCATTCCCATGGGGTCCCGTGCGCGGGCGCGCCACGAGCCGCGCGAATTGCGACGCATTGTTCGCATGGGACTTTGGGTTGTCACCTTGTATTGTATCCCGGCGATGCTTCTGATGCACTTCTGTACACCCATTCTTGAGTTGCTGGGGCAGGAGCCGGACATTGCCGCGAATTCTGGCCAGTATATGCAGTGGTTGTTGTGGACGCTGCTGCCTTCACTGGGCATCATGGTCATTCGCGGCTTTCTGGTTGTCATGGGGCGGGCGAGCATCGTCTTGTGGGCGACACTCATTGCTGCGCTGGTCAACGCTGTGCTCGACTACGGACTGATTTTTGGTAATTTCGGCCTTCCTCGTTTGGAACTGCAAGGCGCTGGCATTGCCTCTGTCATCAGCTCTACTGCAAGTTTTGCCTTTCTCTTGTGCTATGCCAGCTTGCATCGACGGATCGGTAAATATGCTGTTCTTGGGCGGTTGTGGCGGCCCGATTGGGAAGCCTTTTGGCGCATTTTCCGCATGGGCGTGCCGATCGGTCTGTCAATGATTGCAGAGGGTGGTTTGTTCGCGGCCTCATCGGTGATGATCGGCTGGCTCGGTCCGGTGCCATTGGCGGCCCATGGCATCGCGCTGCAAATCACTTCGATCACATTCATGGTGCCGGTAGGCCTCAGTCAGGCGGGGGTGGCACGGGTCGGCTTTGCGGCAGGGCGTGGCGACAGTCCCGCAGTGGCACGTGCCGGGTGGAGTTGTCTGGGCATATCATTTTGCTTCATGATCTGTTTTGCCCTTGTCTTCTGGACAGTGCCGGAACCGCTTATCAGGCTTTATCTCGACCTGAACAATCCTCAATCGGCAGAAGTGCTGCGTCTCAGCGTTGGCTTTCTAGCCGTTGCCGCCGTGTTCCAGCTTGCTGATGCCGGTCAGGTGATTGGCATCAGCAACCTGCGCGGGCTGGGCGATACGAAAGTGCCGCTTTACTTTGCCATCTTCGGCTATTGGATCATCGGTCTGCCATTGTCGCTCGGGTTCGGCGTCTATGGCGGTTTCGGCGGGCAGGGGGTCTGGTTTGGCCTTGCAGGCGGGCTCGCCGTTGTGGCCGTTCTCACCAACCGACGGTTCGCGCGCCGGGACCGGCTTGGTTTGATTGAAAACCGCCGGTCCTGATAAGGGATTGAAGGGGCAAAGGCCGCCCCTTCGTGTGCGAGGACGTTTAGGGAACCACACTTAGTCCTTGCGCGGCGTGATGCGGTTGACGTGACCCATTTTGCGGCCGGGCCGGGCTTCACTCTTGCCATAAAGGTGCAGGCGCGCATTTCGCTCCAGCAAGACCTTGTCCCACGTCAGCCAATCGTCGCCGATCAGATTTTCCATCACGACATCTGAATGACGTTCAGCTGATCCGAGCGGCAGACCGGCGACCGCCCGCATGTGCTGCTCAAACTGCGATGTCAGGCAGGCGTCTTCTGTCCAGTGACCAGAGTTATGAACGCGCGGCGCAATCTCGTTGACCAGAAGCTCGTAGCCATCTGTGCTGTTGCACAAGAACATCTCCACACCCATGACGCCAACGTACTGCAATTCAGCGGCAATCCGCTCGGCCATGGTCCGGGCGATCTCGCCGGTCTTCGCGTCGACGTTGGCTGGAACGGTCGACGTTTTCAGAATGTGGTTCTCGTGATGGTTTTCCGTCAAGTCATAGGCAGTGCACTGGCCCTCCAGATCACGTGCGACAATGACAGAAACTTCGCGCTCGAATGGGATGAGCTTTTCCAGCACAGCGGGTGCGTGGCCCAGTGTTGCAAGAGCGCTTTCAGCGTCTTGCGCCGTGCGGATCATCACCTGTCCCTTGCCGTCATACCCGAAACGGCGCGTCTTGAGCACGCCTTGTCCTCCGAAAGCGTCAAGCGCGGCGCGCAGATCTGCGTCGCTGTCGATCCGGGCGAAATCCGCAAGAGCGATACCACTTGCGCGCAGAAACTGTTTTTCGCTCCAGCGATCCTGCGAGACTTCCAAGGCCTTGACGCCGGGACGTATCGGCACCAGATCATCCAATCGCGCAGCGGTTGGGCCGGGGACATTCTCGAATTCATAAGTGACAGCCGCGCACGTGCGGGCAAAAGTCTCCAGTGCATCCATATCGTCATAAGCGGCGACTGTGGATGTGTCGGCCACCTCAAAGGCAGGGCTGTTTTCATCCGGGCAATAGATATGCGTTTTCAGGCCCAGGCTGGCTGCTGCCAACGACATCATGCGACCGAGCTGGCCTCCCCCAAAATACCGATGGTATCACCGGGTGTGAGACGGCGTGGCTTGCTCATGGGATGGTCCTTTTCGGCAGGGTGAGGCTGGCAAAAGTCTCAATCGAGTGACGGGGTCGTGGCAACGCCAGCCGTACGCTCTGCGCGGTAGGCGTCGAGTGCGGTTTCAATGGCGGGATTGGCAAGCGCCAGAACAGCTGCCGCCAGCAAGGCTGCATTGGTGGCACCTGCCTTGCCGATTGCCAGTGTCCCCACGGGAATGCCGCCGGGCATTTGTACGATGGACAGAAGGCTGTCTTCGCCCGACAGCGCCTTGCTTTCAACGGGAACGCCGAAGACGGGCAGGGGCGTCAGGGCTGCGACCATGCCCGGCAAATGGGCAGCGCCGCCTGCGCCTGCAATAATAATCTTGAAGCCGTCGGCCTTTGCGGCCTTGGCAAAATCATACATCCGGTCTGGCGTGCGGTGTGCCGACACGATCCGCGCCTCGTAAGAAATTCCGAGCGTGTCCAGGACGTCGGTCGAATGCTTCATCGTCGGCCAGTCAGATTGACTGCCCATGATCACTGCTACGTCTGCCATGAAAAGCGAGGCTCCAAAAAGGCCAGATCCCAAGAAGAGCGGCAGTATAGTAATGTGCCGGGCGGGCGCAAGAAATCTTTGCGGCGCTGCAATGGCGCGCGGGGACAGGCCGCCGGGCTAGACACCTTGGTGATCTGATCAGGCGATGATGTCTGGAAACATATCGTCTTCCAGACTGACGATCCGGTCTTTGATCTTGAGCTTTTGCTTCTTGAGACGCTGCATTTGCAGTGCGTCTGCGTTTCCCGCCTTCGAAAGAGCGGCTACTGCTGCATCCAGATCGCGATGTTGTTGTCTCAACTGGGCGAGTTCAACCCGCACTGCGTTTTCATCCGGCATGGACGTTCCTGAAATAATCTAACGCGCGATACGAGCGCTCCGTCGATGGACTTTCGAACCAAGGACACGAGGCCTGTTTGCTCAACAAGGTCAGTGTCTCATGTTTAGTGCGAAGTTGCGAGAGAAGTCCAGAAGTCTTGCCGCGCGTCCGTGCATGAGGACCTGAAGGTCAGAATTTGCCTGTGCACGGGATTTCGGTGTGCTCTCCGTTAATGCAATCATTTTGCGTTTCCAGCGGCGTATTGATGCATTCCTTGCAAAAATGTCGACATAATTTCGAGAAAGTGATTCTACGTGGTAGTTTTTGTGACGGGCTTTAGACATTTCTAAGTCTGAAGAGAGGTTTTTTCTTCAAGGGCGATCAAATATCGATTTTCGTGGCTTCAGGTGATCGACAACCAACTTTCGAGTGTGGCAGGATTTGAAAATCGACCACCAAGACAGGAGGCAATTCCATGTCAATGCAGTCTCACCTCACCGAACTCGAGCGCCGTCACGCCAGCCTTAAACGGCAGATTGAAGATGCCCGACTTCACCCGAGTACCGACTCTCTGGAATTGTCAGACATGAAACGAAAAAAGTTGAGGTTGAAGGAGGAGATCGAGAAAATTCGGTCCTCCGACACACTTCACTGAAGGCATAGCTCCAAACTTAAGCGCCGCGGTTTTCCGCGGCGTTTTTTTGTGTTCGTCCGGTGGCCTTTCGTTGCGTTCATGGGACGGTTTCCCCAATCCCCGTCTTTTTAAGGGGCTGGGGCGGTTTTACTTGGTTGTGCATGTTCGGACTGCAAAAGAGGTGTGAGGACGGGTCCCGCGCTGGATTTAGCGCTTTTCAGGCTCTGAAAAGGTGGCTGGTGTTGCCCGTCACGGGGGAAAGGCTTACGCAATTGGACGGTCGACAGGGCAAAGCAAGCCTTCTATGGTTCGCAAAACAGTCCGTAATCGTCAGCCAACCACATCAAGAGGTTTTCAGTGCCTTTGGAAAACAAGATTGTCATCGTGACGGGTGCTGCCCGTGGAATCGGATTGGCGGTGGCCAAACGTTTCGTCTCTGATGGAGCAAAGGTCGTTCTCGCCGATGTCGATGACACTGCCGGTCAGGCCGCGACCGAAGACCTCAAGACCATTGGTGAGGCGACTTATGTTCATTGCAATGTCTCCGAAAAGCTGGATGTGCGCAATCTGATTGCCGAAACATTGAACGCTTATGGCGATATTGACGTTCTGGTGAACAATGCCGGGGTCGTTGTGGGTAAGGACTTCCTTGATCTGGAAATCGACGACTTTGAGCGTGTTCTGGACGTCAATCTCAAGGGCACATTCATGTGTTCCCAAGCGGTGGCGCGGCATCTGGTGGAAAAGGTCAAGAACGGCGGTGAACCGGGCGTGATCATCAACATGTCGTCGATCAATGCGGTTTTGGCGCTGCCGGGCCAAATTCCTTATTGCGTCTCCAAAGGCGGCGTATCGCAGTTGACCAAGACGACGGCCGTCGCGCTGGCGCCTTATGGCATTCGTGTCAATGCGATCGAGCACTGACTCGATTGCCACTGAAATGCTGGCAAGCGTCAACAGCGATCCGGCTGCGCGTAACCGCATCATGAGCCGTACGCCGATGCTGCGACTGGGAGAGCCGTCCGAGATTGCAGGCGTTGCGGCTTTTCTTGCATCAGACGATTCAAGCTACGTCACCGGACAGACAATCTATGCGGATGGTGGGCGCATGCCGCTGAACTACACCGTCGATGTTCCGGACGCTGACTAAAGCACTTTCATGAGTTTTATCTCTGGAAAGGCGGCGCGATCATCAGCGCCGCCTTTTTGGGTTTGAGGGCCTGTCGCCTCTCGCTCGGCCTGCGCCGTTTCTCGCTGCGTCAGATGGATGGCGGCAGGGCGGCATCAGCAACCGCTGTGCGTTCTATATCGAACTGCAAACGGGCCAGTTTGGCATAAAGGCCACCCTGTGCGACCAGTTCATGGTGCGTGCCGGTTTCGACAATCTCTCCCTTGTCCAACACCACGATCTTGTCGGCCTTGAGCACTGTCGCCAGCCGATGAGCAATCACCAGTGTGGTACGCCCCTTCATCAGATGTTCCAGTGCGGTTTGCACAAGACGTTCGCTCTCGGCATCCAGCGCGCTGGTCGCCTCGTCCAGCAACAGCAAAGGTGCATCCTTGAGAATGGCGCGGGCAATGGAGATGCGCTGGCGCTGGCCACCGGAAAGGGTGATGCCGTTTTCGCCGACCTGTGTGTCGTATCCATCGGGAAGCGCAAGAATGAAGTCATGGGCCGAGGCGGCAATGGCGGCCTGTTCTATTTCGTCTCGGCCCGCATCCGGACGTCCGAAAGCGATGTTATTCGCCAAGGTGTCGGCAAAGATCGCGGTTTCCTGGGGGACAAGCGCGATTTGTCGGCGCAGTTCGATCGGGTCAAAGTCCTTCAGGTCAATCCCATCCCAGGACATGCGGCCGGATGTTGGGTCGTAAAAGCGCATCAGCAGATGAAACAGGGTCGATTTACCCGCCCCGGAGGGACCGACGATGGCAACTGTTTCGCCGCGGTTGACGTCCAGGTCGATCGCCTTGAGGGCGCTTTCTCCTCGGGCGCTGGCATAGCCATAGGTGACATGCTCATAGCGAACCGGGCCTTGTGGCATCGGCGGCATGGCTGTGGGGCGTGGCGGGGCAGTAATGGTGCTTTCTACGCGCAGCAACTCGCCCAGACGCTCTGCTGCTCCGGCACTCAGGAGCAGTTCGCCCCAGACCTCTGACAAGCCTGCCAGGGCGCTGGCTGCGAGAACCGAGTACAGCAGGAACTGGGACAGTTCGCCGCCAGTCATGGTGCCGGCGGCCACTCTGTGCGCTCCGGTCCACAGCACGGCGACGACGCTGGCGCCGATGATGAAGATTGCAAACCCCGTCAGAAAAGCGCGTGCACCAATGGCCATGCGGGCGGCTTCAAAGGCTTGCTGAGCAGTTCGGGAGAAGATGTTCGCAACGCGCTTTTCATTGGCATAGGCTTGAAGCGAGCGAACATGCGTCAGCATCTCGCCGGCATAGGCCGCGGCACCGGCCAGTTGATCCTGCGCAAAGCGGGAGCGTTGACGGACCTTGCGACCAAAACCGATCAGCGGCACCAGAATGATTGGAATCGCCGCGAGAACAATGATCGACAGATGCGGACTGGTGATCACCATCATTGTCATGGCTCCGATCGTCATGATCAGATTGCGCACGGCAATGGAGGCGCTGGCGCCAAAGGCAGACTTGATCTGGGTTGTGTCAGCCGTGAGTCGTGACAGGATTTCGCCGGAACGTGAGGCGTCGTAGAATTCTGGGCTGAGGTGCACGACATGTGCGAAGACATCCGCGCGCACGTCATTGACGACCCTCTCGCCAATCCACATGACGAAGTAATATCGGGCAGCACTGGTTGCAGCGAGTGCCAGGACCACCAGCAGCAGGATATAAAAGTAGGTATCGATGCCAGTGGCTGAATTGGACGTGAAGCCGTGGTCGATAAGCCGGCGGATGGTGGATGGAAGTACGAGGGTGAAGATCGCCGCGCCAACAAGTGCCAGGAGTGCACCGGCGCACATCAGCCTATAACGGGCCAGGTAGGGCAGGAGACTTGCCAAGGGGCGCAGGGTGCGTCTGGAGGTGGCCTTGGCGTCTTGTGGCTGGCTATCGGTTGATTGGCTCACGGTTTCTCCGGGTCTGGCTGATCATAGCAGGGCACTTTGCATTTGGGGACTCGCTGCGAAAAAGGAAAGGAAAAATTGAATCTCATCCTTGCGCCTTTTCCTCTTGTCTCCCCTGCCTCCTTGCGCTATAGCTCCGCTCCATGTTTTGGGGTCTGCGCCCAATGTGCGCGCGGGCTAATGTTACGTTTGCACCTATAAACGAGCATCGCTTGGCGTAACCGTTTCCGGTGCTGGAAAGGACCAGTCATGAAAGCGGATATCCATCCCGACTACCACACCATCAAGGTCGTCATGACCAATGGTACCGAATACACCACACGTTCCACGTTTGGTGCTGAAGGCGATACGCTGACGCTGGACATTGATCCGACGTCGCATCCGGCATGGACCGGCGGTGACCGCCAGCTCATGGACCGCGGTGGCCGCGTGTCTCGCTTCAAGAACAAGTTTGCAGGCTTTCTCGGTTCCTGATTGGACCGCGATGTCATCGCAAATATGTTTTGAAAAGCCTGGTCTTTTGACCGGGCTTTTTCTTTGTCTGGTGTTTTCATGATGCGTGCTGGCTGTTCCGTCTGATAAAGCGCAGAGAGCAAGTTGAGTGCATAAAAAAATCCGCCTTGTGAGGCGGATCATTTCAGTCTGGCTCTGTCAGGAACGCCTAGGTATGGCCCTCAGGCGGAGTGTTCGGCCTGGACATGACGCAAACGCTCTCCTGTGATGTGACGTGTGGCCTCAGCGAGCGTGAGAGAACGCGGCCTGCAACTCGTTGAGTTGTGCGAAAACGGGATTGTGCGAATTTGGCACATCGTCCTGGTCAGTCCTGGTACAGCATGTGGTCAAGGTGCTGAATGCGCTCCTGAAGGCGCACAGACCGGGTCACAAGCGCTCGGAAGCCGTTGGGCAGGCCGTCCCACGCAGGGCCGTCAATCGCGCTGCTCAACTTGTCGAGGCGAACCTTATTTTTTTCGGAACTGGCCTGATCGAGCGACATTTCGCCTTCGTTGACGGCGCGTTGAAGCAAAAGCCAAGAGGCAAGCTGCATCAGGCGCGTGGTCAGACGCATGGACTCGGTGGCGTAAGCGAGAGACGCAGGGCGAGAAAGGTCTTTGCTTTCAATGCGTCCCTGCCCATCAAGATAGCTGGCGGTTTCCTCAACGAGGGCCATGCCTTCCTGAAAGAGCACCAAGAAATTTTCTGAAACTGCGAGCTTGTGGGCGAAGGAAACAGTGTCGGGCCTTCTGCCAAAGGGTGTGCTGATGTCCGTCATTGGCTATACGCGCCTTTCGAATCTTATCATTTATTGGTCGCCTTGGGTCTTGTCTGAGCTGCATGCTCTGAAAAGATGTGTCGCTTCGAGACACATTGGCGTGCCGGATAGCCTCAACCCGCAAGTCTCGTGCCAAACGGGAGAAATGGAGCTTCCACCCCTCTCACCATCAAGTTCAACGAGTTTACAGCCAAGAGGTGGCAAAAAAAGAGCCGCACAAGGTGCAGCTCTGAGTCTTTAACAGGGAGGCGTCAAACAGAGTGACCTAAAGTCACTCAATATCCAGATGACTGGATGCACATATTTATTGATTATAAAGATTAACAAAGTGTAAAAATGAGAATTAATTAGAACGTGTGTTGTCCTATTTCGGGATACTCGATACAGGTTATGATGTATTTATCAAGTATGTAGAATTATCTATGTTGTTATTTTTTATAATGATGATTTGTTTTATAAAAATCTACGAGAAGTAACTTTGAAATCTCTCATAATGCTGGCTTGGGTGACCTTCGATTTCTGGTTGGTCAATGTTGAGAAAAATATAGTGTCCGCCACGCGGCCGCTGAGGTCGTGAACGCCGCGTCCGAGGGCTTGGTGCGCCAGTTGCCCTTGCAAGACACTCTTGGGGATATTTATCTAAGGCGCAGCGTGTGGTCTCAATTTGGGCGTCACACTGTCGCTTGAAGAGATAACGGAGGATCCTGACTATGGCCGGTTTGCCAGAAAGCATGAAAGCGGTTGCCATCTCGGAGCCGGGAGGACCTGAAGTTCTGAAGGTTGAAACCCGTGATGTTCCAGCAATCACTGGCAATGAAATCCTGATCAAGGTGATGGCTGCCGGGGTCAATCGTCCTGATGTCATGCAACGCAAGGGAGCGTATCCACCGCCTCCGGGTGCATCGGATCTGCCGGGGCTTGAAGTCAGTGGCACGGTGGTCGCCGTCGGGCCAGACGGCTCTCAGCATCAGGTCGGCGACGCGGTTACGGCGCTGGTGAATGGTGGTGGCTATGCGCAATTTTGCAAGGTCGCTGAAACACAGGCCTTGCCTCTGCCGCATGGTTTGAGCTTTCAGCAGGCTGCCGCTTTGCCCGAGACGTTCTTCACCGTCTGGGCCAATGTGTTCGATATTGGCAACTTGCAGCCGGGCGAGCGTTTACTGGTCCATGGCGGCAGCTCCGGCATTGGGACGACCGCTATTCAGCTCGCCAAAGCTTTTGGGGCAAAGGTGTTTACCACCGTTGGCTCTCCTGAAAAGCTTCAGGCTGTTCTCGCACTGGGGGCCGATGTTGCGGTGAATTACCGGGTAGAGGATTTCGTCGAGTGTTTTGGTGCCGAAACCGACAAGGAAGGTATCCACGTCATTCTTGATATGGTCGGCGGGGACTATATTGAGAAAAATTGGAAGGTGGCAGCCGTTGAGGGGCGCATCTGCCAGATCGCCTCAATGCATGGCAATGCGCAGGATGTGAATTTCTTTCGCCTGATGGCCAAGCGGTTGACGCATACCGGCTCGACATTGAGGCCGAGAAGCGCGGAGTACAAAGCCAAGATCGCACGAGAACTTCATGAAAAGGTCTGGCCGCTTCTTGTCTCTGGTCAGGTCGCGCCTGTGATGGATCGTGTCTTTGCTTTCGAAGACGCTGCGAAGGCCCATACGCGAATGGAAGAATCGCAGCATATTGGCAAGATCGTTCTTGATTTCAGCTAAGAGCATGAGTGGGGAATCAGAGAAAAGGGCAGAAAACGAGGTTTCTATGCGTATTTACTGGCCTTGTGACGCATTGTGCCGTTTGCGTTTCCCGCCATTCATGCTTATAATTGCTTCATCTCCCATGAACTTCTTATGGAATTGACCGCTTTCTTGACCCTGCCGGGCGAGTGAGCACACAGGAGGGATTTGACTGATGGCGAATACGCCGCTGATGCCGAAGGCAACCGCCGTCTGGCTCGTTGACAATACCGCACTGAGCTTCACGCAGATCGCAACGTTCTGTAAACTGCACCCGCTTGAAGTCAAGGCGATTGCAGATGGTGAAGCTGCGCAGGGTATCAAGGGCCTGGATCCGATCGTCGGCGGGCAGTTGAGCCGCGACGAGCTGGAGATCGCGCAGAACGATCCTAATCACGTGATCAAGTTGCAGACGTCCAAGGTCGTTGTCCCGGAAGGCAAGCGCAAGAAGGGGCCACGTTATACGCCCGTTTCTCGTCGTCAGGATCGCCCGAACGCTATTCTCTGGCTGGTGCGCAACCATCCGGAGTTGAAGGATGCACAGATCATGCGTCTCGTCGGCACGACCAAGCCAACGATTGCAGCGATCCGTGACCGGACTCATTGGAACTCGGCCAATCTGACGCCGTCTGATCCGGTGACGCTTGGGCTGTGCAGCCAGATCGAACTGGATATGGAAGTGGAAACGGCTGCGAAGCTGTCGCCAAATAAGGTTGTGCGTCGTGAAGAGACGCTGATGTCGGTTGAAGAAAGCACGAGCGAAGACGCAATCTCCGCTGCGTTCTCCTTCGACACGAGCAAGCCGATCCAGCGTGAAGAAGAAGAAGTGTTCGACGCGGATGCTGTCTTTGCAAAGCTCAACTCTCTGAAAAAGGATGAGAGCAGCGCGGAAGACGATGCCGACTCGGATGACGGTTCGTCCGAAGACGAGAACAAGAGCGACTGAAGAACGCTTCTCGCCTGAGTGCGCTGCTTATCGTCGAAGAAATCTAAGAAAAAGGCCTCGGACACTGTCCGAGGCCTTTTTTATGTCCGGGTCAGAAGTGGAGCGTAGCGGATTTACGTGAAATCAGCGCTCGGTCAGCTTCAGCTCGATGCGGCGATTCTTGGCCATGGCATCAGGCGTGCCGCTGGTATCGAGGGGTTGATATTGGCCGAAGCCTGCGGCGACCAGCCGGTTTGGATCAACGCCCTTTGAAATCAGGAATTTGACCACTGAGATGGCGCGGGCTGCCGAGAGTTCCCAGTTGTCCCGGAACCGCCCATTGCCTGAGAGCGGCCGCGAATCCGTATGGCCGTCAACGCGCAGAACCCACGGAATTTCTGGCGGAATTTCTTTGGTCAGATCCAGAATGGCGGACGCGAGTTTGCTAAGAGCATCGGCCCCTTGCGGGTTGATGTCATCGGAGCCGGTTGGGAAAAGCACCTCCGACTGGAAGACGAAACGGTCGCCGACCACTCGGATATCGGAACGATTGGCGAGGATCTTGCGCAGCCGACCGAAGAAATCAGAGCGATAGCGCGAGAGTTCCTGAACCTTCTGCACCAGAGCGGCATTGAGTCTCTGGCCGAGGCTGGCAATCTTCAGCCTGGCTCTCGCTTTCCTTGGCCTCCGAGGCGTCCAGAGCGGCATTGGCGGCCTTGAGCTGGCGTCGGAGAGCTGCGATCTGCTGGTTCAGCAGTTCGACCTGAGCAAGTGCACGTTGCGAAACCTGCTTTTCGTCATCGAGTTTGCCTTGCAGGCGGGTTGCTTGGCCGCCTGCAGTCTCGGCTTCATCCGAGCTGGAGCTCAACTGACCCTGCAGCGAATTGCGCTGGCTTGTGATGTCACTCAGGCTCGCGCGCAGGCTGGAAATGGTATCCTTCAGGTCGTTGCCCTTGGCCTTTTCCAGCGACAGCATCTGTGTCAATTCGCTGATCTGCGTGTTGAGACGTTTCAGCACGGCATCACGGCCGGTGAGCTGTTGAGAGAGAAAGAACTGCGCCAGCATGAAGATTGACAGCAGAAAGATGATGACCAGAAGCAAGGTGGCCATCGCGTCGACGAACCCGGGCCAGTAATCTGTACCTTGATTGGATCGGCGGCCACGCCAGGATTTCATGCCTACTCCTTCGCGCGCTCGAAGGCGTCCGAAATCGAGGTAAGCAGGCGCTCAATGCGCTTTTGCTGCTCTTTCTGATCGTCCGCCCATTGCCGCATCATCTGCTGCTCGGAACGAACATGTTTCACCAGTCCCTGAATGCCTTCTGCAAGATTGGCCATGGCCTGCGCTGAATTGTTGTTCTTGCCGCCACCGGCATCAATGGACTTCTGCAATTGGCTGATGGACGCCTGAATCTGCTCGGTGCTGTTGACCGGTGTTACAAGAGCGTTGGGGTCATCCGGCTCGATGTCCGTCACGGTGGACAGCCAGTCTTCCAGCTCGTTGTAAAAGCGGTTTTGCGCCTGACCTGCCTGCAAATCGAGGAAGCCGAGGACAAGTGAACCTGTCAGGCCGAAGAGCGAGGAGGAAAACGCCGTGCCCATGCCGGATAATGGTGCCTCCAGGCCAGCTTTCAGATCTTCGAAGATCACGTTGGCACTGCCCGCACCCACGTCAAGCGACTGGATGGTGTGACCGACGGAGCCAATGGTCTGTAACAGTCCCCAGAAGGTGCCCAGCAGGCCGAGGAAAACCAAAAGGCCAGTCAGGTAGCGTGAGATCTCGCGTGATTCATCGAGACGCATGCCGATCGAATCGAGAATGGAGCGCGCAGTGCTCGGCGTCAGAGCCATTTCGCCCATACGGTTGCCAAGCAACGTGGCCATTGGTGCAAGCAGAACGGGAGATCTGGTGTCGAGGCCTAGGTCGCCAATGCGGAAGCTGTTCATCCAGGAAATTTCCGGGAACAGACGCACGACACGTCCGAAAAGCAGCAATGTTCCGAACACGGCAACCAGAATGATCAGGCCGTTGAGGCCCGGGTTGCTCATGAAGGCCGTCGCGATTTGCTGATAGAGGATAAGTCCGAGAAAGGCCACGATCACCAGAAAGATGGTCATGAACGAGAGATATGCCTTGGGACTGGACAGACTATAGGGATCGAAGTCGCGTGCCATGGGTGCCGGTTGCTTGCGATGGATGTCGTCAGAAGTGATAACGTGAATAGCCGTCGCTTGAAAACCGTTAAGTTTAAAAAAGCCTTATTTGCCTTTCTTTCCCCTGGGTGAGTGGGATGAAAGACACAAAAACGGGCCGCACACGGCCCGTTTTCAATCAGTTTTTTCAGGAGTTCAGACCGCGTCAGTCGCTGGGCCTTAAGCCTCTTCCGCCGTCTTCAGCAGGCGTAGAATATGACGCTGGGCAAATTCATTGCCCGCAACCACGTTGCCGCTTTCCAGCATTGTTTCCTTGCCATCCGTATCGGAAACGTAACCACCAGCTTCCTTGACCATCAAGATGCCTGCGGCGATGTCCCGGGAGTTGAGGTTGTGTTCCCAATAGCCATCAAGACGACCGGATGCCGTCCAAGCCAGATCCAGCGATGCGCAACCGGTGCGGCGGATGCCGGCGGTTTCGGGCATGGTGTAGCGCAGTTCTTTCAAGGCGCGGCCGTGGTGACCCTTGCCGATAAATGGCAAGCCGGTGGCGAAGACCATGTCGGGCAGATCCTTGCGGCCTGCAACGCGCAGGCGTCGGTCATTCAGGAAAGAGCCGCGGCCACGCTCTGCCGTATAAAGTTCGTCCATCACCGGGTTGTAAATAACACCAGCAACGATCTGGCCATGGCGCTCAAGCGCGATGGAAGTCGAAAACATCGGCAGGCCGTGCAGGAAGTTGGTCGTGCCATCCAGAGGGTCGACATGCCAGCGGTGCTGCCCGTCGGTGCCCTCTATGATGCCGCTCTCTTCCATCACCAGACCAAATGTCGGCCGCGCTTTGGTGAGGTCGGCGCGAATGATGTCTTCGGCCTTGCGATCGGCTGCCGAAACAAAGTCGCCGGGTCCCTTGCGGGAGACCTGCAGGTTCTCGACTTCACCAAAGTCGCGAACAAGGCTGCGGCCAGCCTTCATCGCGGCCTGAACCATGACATTGAGAATCGCTGTGCGGGCCATAGGACTATGCCGTCTTTTCTTGGGTTCGGCGCCCGAGGGGCCGGACCGGGGTCAAAGGATGTGTCAAATCAGTCGGCGCGGCGCACGTAATCGAGCGTGCCGGTGTCGACAATGATCTTCTCGCCGGACTTGACGAACGGCGGGACGAGAACGCGAACACCATTTTCGAGGACGGCCGGCTTATAGGACGAAGACTGGGTCTGTCCCTTGACGACGGCGTCGGCTTCGGTGATTTCCAGCGTCACGAACTGTGGCAGTTCGATGCCGATCGGGCGTTCTTCGTGCATCTCGACGGTCACCATCATGCCATCCTGAAGAAATGCGGCGCGGTCGCCGACAAAGTCATCCTGCAGTTCAAGCTGCTCGTAGGTTTCCGTATCCATGAAGACGAGCATTCCGTCTTGCATGTACAGGTACTGGAAGTCTTTCTGCTCGAGGCGAACGCGCTCGACCTTGTCTTCCGAGCGGAAGCGTTCGTTCAGCTTACGCCCGTCGATGACGTTCTTCATTTCAACCTGGGCAAACGCACCGCCCTTGCCAGGCTTGACGTGCTGAACCTTGACGACAGCCCAGAGCATTTCCTGGTGCTGAAGAACGTTACCAGGCTTGATTTCGTTACCGTTGATTTTCATGGAACGACCGATTGCATTGACAGAATGTAAAATGGACAGGACGCGGCTCACAAGAGCTGGCACAAAGGTGCTTCGTCCCAAGATCTCGCCTGTCCTACACAAATGCGGCAGGGTTTCAAGTGAAAAAGCGTAAAAGCGTTACCGTGCGCGTCATTTGTGCGTGGCGCTCATTTAGGGTTTGGACTGCTTATTGCCCTTGCCACCAGTGTCTGTTTTGTCTTGGCTGGCCATGATCTGAGGGGCCAGTTTGCGTGCCATATCGCGTGCCTGCATGCGCGTGCCCTCGTCCAGGCTGGCGACAAAACCGTCCAGTTGAAAGTCTGAGACGCCAGCAGCCCGTGCGGCATAGTGCTAGGCGGCGGCCTTCATAGGGTCAATGGTGCGACCACGCCCATAGGCATAAACACGAGCCAGGCGGTTCATGGCAATCGGGTTTCCGGCATGGGCTGCTTGTTCGAACCAGCTTGCGGCTTCTTTTTCATTGGCCTCTACACCTTCGCCACGAAACCGCATGATGCCATAGTAAACTTGTGCATCGGTGTTACCGCGGCGTGCGGCACGGCCCATCCAATAGGCGGCGCGGCGCTTGTTGTCATCGTTTGCCTCTGCCTGCATATACGACCGGGCGAGCTGAAACTGCGCCATGGCGTCGTTCAACTCAGCGGATTGTTTCAGCAGTTCGCGCGCTTTTTCAGGCTTATGCGGAATGCCGTCGGCGCCTTGCTCATAAAGCATGGCGAGGTTGTACAGCGCGTCCGGGTTGTTGCTCTTCGCGGCGATCTCGAAATAGTGCAGGGCCTTCTTCTGGTCCTGCTTGACGCCTTCGCCCGCAAGATACAATTGCGCAAGCCGGTAAGCGCCCTGTTGATCGCCGCCGGAGGCCGCCAGTTCGTACCAGTCGGCGGCTTTCTTCTTGTCTTCCTTGATGCCAAGTCCAGTTTCGCGCATCACGCCAATCAGTGTCTGTGCGGCACTATTGCCCTGTTCTGCCAGCTGCGTGGCAAGTCCGAGCGCGGTCAGATAAAAGCCACGCTGAAAGATGCCATAGACGAAGTCTTCCGTGAGTTGCCCTTTTGGCGGCAATTGCGGCAGGGCGACCTGCAAGGGCGACTTGAGGGTCACCTCCTGCGAAGCCTTGCCATCAGGTGTCAGGTTTTTGCCGGACACCTGTTTTGTCGGTTTCTGTTCGGTCGGCTCTTGCCCCATTGAGGCCGATTCCGTCGGTGCCTGGACCGCCGATTGCGATTCTGTAGGCTTGGCTGGCGGCACCATGCTGTCTGGAATCTGAAGAGGTTTTGCATCCTTTGCCACTGCGGGGGGCGCTCCGGAAACCAGGCACAGGTGTCCGATCAGAGCGAGAGCGAGAGGTCCGCGGAGACGGGGGACGAGGCGATACGACGGCATTTGGCTTGGCTTACTCAGCGTCTTCGAAGGGATGATTTTCGAGGATGGCATTTGCCTTGGAAATGGCCGAGGTGATGCCGTCCTCATGCGTCCATACCGCGTCCTTGAGGGCGACGAAGTCGGCTCCCGTTGCGGCGGCTGCCTCGACAGAGGCCATCGAATTGCCAGCCAGGGCAACACAAGGTGTTTCAAACAACTGTGCCCACCAGCCTGCGCGTCGGATGGTCTTGTCGTGTGGAACATCTTTTTCTTCCAGATCCAGACGCCCGAAAAACAGATAATCAATGCCGGTTTCGGCATGTTCCATATCTTCGTGGCGCTGTTTCGTGCCCGCCGCGCCAACAATCTTGGCAGGCTGGAGGCTTTCGACGGCCATCTTCACGTCGTCCAGGCTTGTGTCCACATGGACGCCATCCGCGCCAGAGCGACCGGCCGCCTGAGTGTCATTATAGAGAAGCGCAGCGGCGCCGCCGTCCTGAATGATGGGGATCAGGAGCTCGGCGGTCTGCTGCACATCACGTGAATTCGCGCCGGGCATGTAGATCAGAACGCACGAGATGTCACCGCCCTTGAAGGCTTCGGTCAGATCGGCAGCCATTTTCTGGGTGTCGAACGACGGTGGAGTGACGAGAAAGAGACGGGGTCGGTTCACGATTGATGTCCGGTGCTGGATTTCAAGATACCTATCGTCCCTAAAGACGGCAAAAGAGGGACGCAAGGCCCCTCTTAAGTCAAATCCAGATTTTTGCAAATCCTGTCGGTTGCAACGATGCTTTGCGCAGCCTTACGAGATTTTTGGATCCAGGCTGCCGTCCTTGTAGCGAGCGGCCATTTCGGCCAGCGTTGCCACGCGGCCGATCTTGGATGCCTGACCCGCGGTGCCAAAGGCTTCAAGATGACTGAAGCAGAGCTTTTCCATCGCATCGCGCGCTGGCTTGAGGTATTTACGCGGATCAAATTCACCCGGGTTTTCGGTCAGGACGCGGCGGATCTGGCCGGTCATCGCCAAACGATTGTCGGTGTCGATATTGATCTTGCGCACACCATGGCGAATACCACGCTGAATTTCTTCCACCGGAACGCCCCAGGTGGGGGGGATTTTGCCGCCATACTGGTTGATGATGTCTTGCAGGTCCTGTGGCACGGACGAAGAGCCGTGCATCACCAGATGCGTGTTCGGCAGGTGCTTGTGGATCTCTTCAATGACGTTCATCGCAAGAATGTCACCATCCGGTTTGCGCGTGAACTTATAAGCGCCGTGAGAGGTGCCCATGGCCACAGCGAGTGCGTCGACATGAGTTGCCTCGACAAAGGCCATGGCTTCCTTCGGGTCGGTGAGAAGCTGATCTTCTGTCAGTTTGCCTTCTGCACCATGACCATCTTCCTGATCGCCTTCGCCGGTTTCCAGCGAACCAAGAACGCCGATTTCACCTTCCACTGAAACGCCGGCCAGATGCGCCATCCGACTGACCGTGCGGGTGACATCGACATTGTAGTCCCATTCCGAGGGCGTCTTGCCGTCGGCGGTCAGCGATCCGTCCATCATCACCGACGTGAAGCCCGCCTGAATGGCACTGACGCAGGTTCCTGGTTCGTTGCCATGATCAAGGTGCACGCAGACAGGAATGTGCGGATAGATCTCGGTGACCGCATCCATCATGTGCTTGAGCATGATGTCGTGGGCATAAGTGCGGGCGCCGCGCGAGGCCTGAATGATCACTGGTGCATCCGCCTTGTCCGCGGCGGCCATGATGGCGAGTGCTTGTTCCATGTTGTTGATGTTGAAGGCAGGCACGCCGTATTCATGTTCGGCGGCGTGGTCTAGAAGCTGACGAAGTGTGATGCGTGCCATTTTTATTCCTGTTCTTCGCTGGAAAGAATTGATGCGAGTGCCTTGTTTTTGATTATGTCGTCATCAAACAAAACTTAAGCATGTGTAACAGGTATAAAAGGTATAGGAAGATACTGGTTCCTGCCTTAAATCGTTTAAATAGACAAAATATTTTGTTTGTCAGTATTTAAACGATTTAAATTTAAGAGTGCAGAGTAGCGCGAAAAGAAAGCCCGCCCGAACGTCTGTTCGGGCGGGCTGGCGATTCGAATTTTCTTGAATCAGGTGTTAAGTGCAGAAACGCCCGGTAGGTCCTTGCCTTCCAACCATTCAAGGAAAGCTCCGCCAGCGGTGGACACATAGGAGAAGTCGTCGGCAGCGCCAGCATGGTTCAGGGCCGAGACTGTGTCGCCGCCGCCAGCAACTGACTTGAGCTTGCCGGCCTTGCTCTGCTTGGCGGCATATTGGGCGGCTGCGACAGTTGCCTTGTCGAAGGGCTCGATCTCGAAGGCTCCAAGCGGTCCGTTCCAAACCAGTGTCTCGGCCTTGTCGATGCAAGCGCTGACTGTGTCGATCGACTTGGGCCCAACGTCCAGCATCATGGCATCGGCGGGAATGGCATTGATCTCGACAGTTTCATTATCGGCGCCTGCCTTGAATTCGCGCGCGACAACAGCATCGATCGGCAGAACGATTTCACAACCGGACTTGTCGGCTGCGGCCAGAATGCGCTTGGCGGTGTCCGCAAGATCATGTTCACACAGCGACTTGCCGACATCGATGCCTTGCGCTGCCAGGAAGGTGTTGGCCATGCCGCCACCGATCACCAGCATGTCGACCTTGCCCACGAGGTTTTCCAGCAGATCGATTTTGGAGGAGACTTTTGCGCCGCCGACAACGGCCAGAACAGGGCGTTTGGGCTCTTCGAGCGCGGCGGTCAGCGCTTCCAATTCGGCCTGCATGGTGCGTCCGGCACAGGAGGCCAGCAAATGCGCAACGCCTTCGGTCGAGGCATGGGCGCGGTGAGCTGCCGAAAAGGCGTCATTGACGTAAAAATCACCATTGGCCGCCAATGCTCGGACGAAGATCGGATCGTTCTTTTCTTCGCCTTCGTGGAAGCGGGTGTTTTCCAGAAGCAGAACATCGCCGTCGCGAAGCTGGGTTACGGCTTCATTCACGGTTTCGCCAATGCAGTCATCGGCAAAGAGAACCGGCTGGCCCAGCTTTTCGGACAAGACAGGGACGACCGGAGCAAGCGACATGTCATCGACGCGCTTGCCCTTCGGACGACCAAAATGGGCCATCAGCAGGATCTTTGCCTTCTTGTCAGACAGCTCGCGCAGGGTCGGCAGAATACGGTCGATGCGGGTCGTGTCGGTGATCTTGCCCTTGTCGTCCATCGGGACATTGAGATCAACGCGAACGAGAATGCGCTTGCCAGTTACGTCGGGCAGATCGTCGAGTGTTTTGAAAGCCATGGGATACCTACCTGAAATCAGGGTTTCGTGGAATGGGTGGTGAACGCGAGGCCTATCCCGAACAGGGTCAGGAGCACGCCAAAACTGCGTTCGATCCAGAGTTTGGCCCGCAGGAATGCGGTGCGGACCGGAGCGTGCGTGACGAAGAAAGATACCAGTGTGAACCAAGTTGCGACGCCGCCTGCCATGATCGCCCCATAGACGATTTCAACGGCCAGGGACGTATGGGCGTTGGTCACCTGCGCAAAGATGCTGATCGCAAAGAACGGAGCCTTGGGGTTGGTGACGTTGGTCAGAAACCCCCAGCGCAGCGCGCGCCAGCCGGTCATCTCGCCAAGATCGCCGGCCTTGGGCATATCCCGGCTGGCGGTGCGATACATGGTGATGCCCAGGAAAACGAGGTAGGCAGCACCGATGACCTTGATGATGTTGAAGACCATGATCGACTGGGACACGATAATGCCGATCCCGGCAATGGCATAGGTTGCATGAACGGTGAGGGCCAGGCCAATGCCAAGGGCGGTCATGATGCCGATTTTGCGGCCTCCGACCAGCGCATTGCGCATGACGACTGCCAGGTCTGGGCCCGGCACAATAGCGGCGATCAGGGTGATCGAGATTACAGTAAGAAGGCCATGCATCATTGGGGTCCATCTGTGACAGAGTGGCGGGTGAGGGCCCTCTACTCAGGTCTCTTGTGCAAGGGTCATCCTTAGCACGAAAAAGGCGAATGCACGCGATGCGCATCCGCCCTCTTTTCATGATGTCAGGGGATGGTCAAAGCCATCGTCCGTCCGATCAGATGAGCTTTGCCATCGCAACAGCTGTGTCGGCCATGCGGTTGGAGAAGCCCCATTCGTTGTCGTACCAGGACAGAACCGACACCATCGTGCCATCCATGACTTTGGTCTGGTCGAGAGCAACCGTGGACGAATGCGAATCGTGGTTGAAGTCGATCGAGACATTCGGCGCGTTGGTGTAACCCAGAATGCCGTTGAGACGACCGTCAGCCGCTGCGATCAGGGCGTCATTGACCTGCTGCGGATTGACGTCCTTGGATGCGATGAACTTGAAGTCCACCAGTGACACGTTCGGGGTCGGGACGCGAACGGAGATGCCGTCCAGTTTGCCAGCGAGTGACGGGATCACAAGACCGATAGCCTTGGCTGCGCCTGTCGAGGTCGGGATCTGGCTCATGGCTGCTGCGCGACCGCGATAGAGATCCTTGTGCATGGTGTCCAGCGTCGGCTGGTCGCCCGTGTAGGAGTGGATCGTTGTCATCATGCCGCGTTCGATGCCGAATTCGGTGTGCAACACGTCAACCAGCGGCGCGAGGCAGTTGGTCGTGCACGAAGCGTTGGAAACAACCAGATCGTCCTTGGTCAGAACGTCGTGGTTGACGCCGTAGACGATTGTCTTGTCAGCACCGGCAGACGGCGCGGAGACGAGAACGCGCTTTGCGCCTGCTTCCAGATGGACAGCGGCCTTTTCCTTGGCCGTGAAAATGCCCGTGCATTCCAGGGCAATGTCGACGCCCATTTCGCCCCACGGCAGTTCTTTCGGATCGCGGATCGCTGTGACCTTGATCGGCTTGCCGCCGTCGATGATGATCGAATCACCGTCAACCTTGACCTCTGCCGGGAAGCGTCCATGAACGGAATCGAACCGGAGGAGGTGGGCATTCGTTTCAACCGGGCCAAGATCGTTGATCGCCACGACCTCGATGTCGGTCCGACCGGATTCGATGATCCCGCGGAGAACGTTACGGCCGATACGGCCGAACCCGTTGATCGCTACCTTTGCTACCATTTTACACTCCTTGATGAGGCGGACACCGCGAATGGGGTCCGGTAATTCAATGCCCGCAGGCATTTTCAAATTTCACAGGGCCGGGAGCCCCTTTTCAAAAGAGATGCCGGCTCTGCTCATGCAACGCCGACACCTAATCTTCAAGCGTCTTTCGCCAAGCCTTTCTTGGCAGCCGCGATGATCGCTTCGGTGGTGATTCCGAAGTGCTCATACAATTCCTTGTAAGGTCCGCTAGCACCGAATCCTGACATTCCGATGAAGATGCCATCGTTATTGATGAAACGATCCCATCCCATGCGGATGCCGCTTTCGACAGCGATCTTGACCGGGCTGGAGCCGATCAGGGCCGACTTATAATCTTCGGACTGCTGTTCGAAGAGCTCGAAGCTTGGCACGGACACAACGCGGGTTGGAATGCCCTCGGCTGTCAAGGCATCGTAAGCCTCGACGGCCAGTTCGACTTCAGAACCGGAAGCGAACAGCGTGACGTCTGCGTCCTTAGTGCTGTCGCGCAGGACATAGGCGCCGCGAGCGCACTGGTTCTGGTCGTCAAAGGACTTACGCTGGGATTTGAGGTCCTGACGGGTCAAGGCAAGGATCGACGGCTTATCACTGGTTTCGATGGCCAGCTGCCAACATTCAAGCGTTTCCGTGATGTCTGCCGGACGGAAGAACAGAAGGTTGGGGATCGCCCGCAGGGCGGCATAATGTTCAACCGGCTGGTGAGTCGGGCCATCTTCGCCCAGGCCAATGGAGTCATGCGTCATCACATGAATGACACGCTTGCCCATCAGAGCTGCCAGACGGATCGACGGGCGACAATAGTCCGAGAAGATCAGGAAGCCACCGGAGTAGGGCAGAATGCCGCCATGCAGTGCCATGCCGTTCATCGCAGCGGCCATGCCGTGTTCGCGGATGCCATAGTGAATATAACGACCGGAGAAGTCGTCTGGTGTGATGGAGGGCGTTTGCGAGGTGTTGGTGTTGTTCGAGCCGGTCAGGTCGGCAGAGCCGCCAATGGTCTCAGGAATAACGCCGTTGATGACTTCGAGAACCGCCTGTGACGCTTTGCGTGTCGCCATCGTCGGTTGATCTTCTGCAAGCTTCTTCTTGTAGTCCAGAATGGCCTTTTCGAAGCCGGCTGGCAGATCGCCACGGTTGCGACGTTCGAATTCGGCACGAAGTTCTGAATCCTGATCGTCGAAGCGTGCTTTCCACTCCTTATGGGCGTGGCTTGAGCGAAGACCGGCAATGCGCCATGCGTCCAGCGTGTCGCTGGGAACCTCGAAGGCCTCATAGGGCCAGTTCAGGGCTTCGCGAGTGCCTGCGATTTCGTCGGCGCCAAGAGCAGAACCGTGAACCTTGTTGGTGCCGGCTTTGGTCGGCGCGCCGAAGCCGATCGTCGTCTTGGCAGCAATCAGGGTCGGGCGGTCGTTGGATTGGGCCTGACGGAATGCGGCTGCAATCGCCGTGGGGTCGTGACCGTCGATGGCGATTGTCGCCCAGCCAGAAGCTGCAAATCGAGCGAGCTGGTCGGTGCTGTCGCTCAGGTCAACGCTGCCATCAATGGAGATGCCGTTGTTGTCCCAGATAACGATGAGCTTGTTCAGCTTCAGGTGACCGGCCAGCGAAATGGCTTCCTGGCTGATGCCTTCCATGAGGCACCCATCGCCTGCCAACACGTAGGTATGGTGATCAACAATGTCATTGCCGAAACGTGCATTCTGCAGACGCTCCGCAATCGCCATACCGACGGCATTGCCAAGACCCTGACCAAGCGGGCCTGTCGTTGTTTCGATGCCCGCTGCATGACCATATTCCGGATGACCAGCCGTGCGTGCGCCAATTTGGCGGAAATTCTTCAGTTCATCGACGGTGATGTCTTCATAGCCAAGTAGATAAAGCAGGCTGTAGAGGAGCATCGACCCGTGTCCAGCGGACAGCACAAAGCGGTCGCGGTCAGCCCAGTCGGGAGCTGTCGGATCGAACTTCAGGAACTGGGAAAAGAGGACGGTCGCTATGTCGGCAGCGCCCATCGGCAGCCCTGGGTGGCCGGACTTGGCCTTTTCAACGGCGTCAATGGCAAGAAAGCGGATCGCATTTGCCATGCGTTGGTGTTTCTCAAGGTCGGTCATATCTATCCCGTTGCTTTTTATCGGCAGCTCGGTGGCGTGTTCTTTAAGACGGCACCCGAATGGCTTTTAAGCGCCTGGGCGGTTTTAAAAGGCTTTCTGCAGACAGGTAAGCTTTGTGAAACCAAATTCCAGAGGCGTCTGACAAATATCAGGAACCCCGGTCGTGTCAATAAAAGGGTCTTTACGATGCATCGTCCTGCGTCGCTTGCGGGCGAAAGCCATTTGAGGATTGCATCGTGAGCAGGATTGACGCCATATCTCGGGCGCACATACTGTTTCTGACGTTGCTCGAGAGTTCTGGTGGATGGCATAGGACGGGGGCGGCTTTTGGCTGCACCTGGGGTGGAGCGAGACACAAGGCATGTGGGTGCGAGGTGGAGCGGAAGATGGTGAGCCATCGTTTGGCCGCTTTGGATGGGTAATTGTGGATCCGGGGTTATATGAGCGAAGACAATACGGGTAAGACAAGCGACCATGAGGGTCGACGCGCCGGGCCGATTGACGTTGCCTTGAACCGGTTGTTGCGTGCGCTCGGCCAGCTTGAAAATGCGGTTGAGAAACGCATGGAAGCTGACTGGTCCTTGAACGCGCTCCACAAGGACGTTCAGCGGTTGGGAGATGATCGCTCCCGTCTTGCGGATGAACTCGACAAGAGCGAGGCCCGTGCAGAGCGTCTGCATGACGCCAACAAGGATGTGTCGCGCAAGCTGGTGTCGGCCATGGAAAACATTCGCGGCGTATTGGACGCGAGAGAGGGTTAGCAAGCAATGCCGCAAATCAGTGTCACCATTAATGGTCGTGCGTTTCGGATGGCATGTGATGAGGGTGAAGAAGAAAGACTTCTCGGTCTGGCCCAGCGGTTTGACGGTTATATTTCCGAATTGCGCAAGGCATTCGGCGAAATCGGTGATCAGCGTTTGACGGTGATGGCCGGAATCATGGCGACTGACCAGTTGTCGACGCTTGAAACTCAGGTTCTACGCCTTCAGGGCGAACTGAAGAAGCTGCATGGCGAACGTCATGTGGCTGACGAAGATGGTCAGGCGCAGCAAAGCGAGTTTGCCGAGGCGATCGAGAAGGCCGCAGAGCGGATTGAGGGTCTGGCTGAGGACTTGGGCTCTTTGCCAAAGAGCAATTGACGCCGCTCGCCGGATTTCGACTTTATTCAGTAAAAATCGACTGGGCGAGAGCTTTTGAAAGACCGGTTTTCCGGGCTTTCTTGCATTGTTTTGCCGTCAGGCAAAAATGTTCCTGCATCAAAGTGTCGGTGCCTCTGGAAGAGAGCGCCGTGGAGGTCTATATAGGATCAGGCTGCCTGACCCGTCAGGAAACTTATCCCTGGGGCCTTAAGCACTCCTAAGGGAGCTGTCCCTGCTCCGGACCGTGGTCTGTTGCACACGGCGCCCACCTACTTTGTAGGTTCCCAGGATTGCAATTCCAACGATCAGGCGGCTTCTTATCAATTTCTTGTCGTTTGCACATCTGAGGCGTGAAACGGGCTGATCATGACCAAGGCGCAGCAAAAAGACCTCCTGCGCCGCGACCGTCTCGCCAGCCGTGCAGCGCTCGCTCCGACAGTCCGTGCCAGTGTCGCACAAGCCCTTCCTCAGTATGTTGATTGTCTTCCGATTGGTCCCGACCAGATCGTTGCCGGGTTCTGGCCAATCCGCGATGAGATTGATCCGCGCCCTCTGATGGACCGGTTGCGGGCAACAGGTGCGCATCTTTGTCTGCCTGTGGTGGGGGCGCCGCATCTGATCTTTCGGTCCTATGATGTCGATGATGTACTGGAGCCGGCTGGTTTTGGCACGCAAGGTCCACCGTCGACAGCCGCCGAAGTTTTGCCCAATGTGCTTTTGATGCCGCTCGCCGCTTTTGACCATTTGGGAAACCGGATCGGGTATGGTAAGGGGCACTATGACAAAGCGATTGCAGCGCTTGAGCAGCAGGGAAGCGTCACATGCATTGGCCTTGCCTTCGCCTTGCAGGAAGTCGACAGCATTCCCGCTGAGGCGCATGATCGGAAGTTAGACGGGATCTTGACGGAAGCAGGATTTCGCAGCTTCTAACCCGTTGAGGCTTTATGAAAATTCTGTTTCTCGGCGACTTGGTTGGCCGAACCGGACGTACCGTCGTCATTGAAGAACTCCCGTCCATCGTGGAAGAGCAGCAGCTTGATTTTGTTGTCGTCAACGGCGAGAATGCAGCCGCCGGATTCGGCATCACCGAGCAGATCCTGCAAGATGTGCTGGATGCCGGGGCCGATGTCGTCACCACTGGTAATCACATCTGGGATCAGCGTGATACGCTTGTGTATATCGAGCGCCATGACGAGTTGCTTCGCCCGGTGAATTTTCCCAAGGGGACGCCCGGTCGCGGCGCTAATCTGTTTACCGCTCGCAATGGCGCACGTGTGCTTGTGGCCAACGTCATGGGCCGTGTTTACATGGATGCACTGGATGATCCGTTTGCGGCCATGGACCGGGTGGTGAACGAGTGCCCGCTCGGGGAGATTGCCGATGCGATCATCGTCGATATGCATGCTGAAGCCACCAGTGAAAAGCAGGCCATGGGACATTTTCTCGATGGGCGCGTCAGCCTTGTCGTGGGAACGCACACGCATGTGCCAACAGCCGATCATCAAATCCTTCCAGGTGGCACTGCTTATATGAGCGATGCGGGTATGTGTGGCGCTTATGACAGTGTTCTCGGCATGGACAAGGAAGAGCCGGTCAACCGCTTTCAGCGCAAGATCTCTGGTGGCCGGTTTACGCCTGCCACGGGGGAGGCAACGATTTGCGGAGTTGCGATCGAGACTGATGATCGCACCGGTTTGACAACGGCTGTCGGCCCGGTTCGTATCGGTGGCACTCTGGACCCGATCCTGCCGAGCTTTTGGAAGGCTTGACGCCGGTCCATTTCGAATTGAGAGACGGCAATGCGCGAAAACTGGATTTTCCTCGCGTCATTGCCTATAAGCACTGAAAATTTGCAAGATCATATCTGCGCAAGCTGAGACGAGAGACATGGCTGGACATTCAAAATTCAAGAACATCATGCACCGCAAGGGCCGACAGGATGCTGTTCGCTCCAAGATGTTCTCCAAGCTTTCCAAGGAAATCACGGTTGCTGCGAAAATGGGCGATCCGGATCCGGACGCCAATCCGCGTCTGCGTCTGGCGGTCAACAACGCCAAGGCCCAGTCCATGCCGAAGGATAACATCCAGCGTGCGATCAACAAGTCGCAGCAGGGTGATGCCGAGACCTACGAAGAAATCCGCTATGAGGGCTATGGCCCCGCAGGCGTGGCTGTCGTGGTGGAGGCCCTGACGGACAACCGCAATCGGTCGGCGTCCAACATTCGCTCCTATTTCACCAAATGTGGTGGTTCTCTGGGGGAAACCGGATCGGTGTCTTTCATGTTCGACCGGGTGGGCGAGATTACATACAAGCCGGAAGTTGGCAACGCGGAAAGCGTGTTGGAAGCCGGAATTGAAGCGGGTGCCGAAGACGTGCAGTCGGATGAAAGCGGCCACACGATCATCACGGCATTTGAAGATCTGAACGAGGTGTCGAGTGCGCTTGAAACGGCTCTGGGTGAGGCCGATTCTGTGCGTCCGATCTGGAAGCCGCAGAACCTGACACCGGTCGATGCCGAAAAAGCACAAACGCTGATGAAGCTGATCGATATGCTGGAAGACGATGATGACGTGCAGAATGTCTATGCCAACTACGATATTGATGACGAGACATTCGCATCCTTGAGCTGATCGGCGTGAGACGACGCGTCACGGTGTAGAAGAATCTTGCCGTCTTTTCAGGCAGTCCCGGTTTCACATCGGGGCTGCCTTTTTTGTTTATGAGGATCTTTGACATGCTCGATGCAATGGTGATTGAGATTTACGAGGGAACGCAGCGCGATGCGAAGACCTTGCAAGAGCGTAGTCTGAAATTATGCGAGGAAGCGGGCGAAGTGGCGCAAGCCGTGCTGAGTGCGACGGGCGCGCCGGGGTCAGGCTACAAAGGGCTGACCCGCGCCGATGTGCGTGAGGAGGCAGCCGATACGGCTATTGTCGCTCTGTCGGTTCTGGCGCAGACTTGCGACAGCGAGGAAGAGTATCGGTCCGCCCTGCAGGCCTTGTTTTCCGCAAAGATAGGCAAATGGCAAGCCGCTCTGGCGCGGGGCTGAAGCCCGTGCTTTGCCGCAAGGTTCACCCCCTCGGAAAAGCCTTATCGCAAGACATTATCCAGCAGTGGCAGGCTGGAGATCGCAGACAGGGCGATCAGGGTGTACGCCACCCAGCGATAACTGCTCTCAGCCGCCGTCCCGAAATGGCGCGAACCAAGGGTCAGGCCAAGGGCATAACTCGGCGCTCCGATGATCAGGAAGCCGATCAGCTTTGCGGTGAAAAAGCCTTGCAGGAAATAGGCAAACGCCGTGCCGATGCTGGCCAGAGTGAAATAGACAATCAGATTTGCGCGTACGATGGCCGGGGTGTTCTTGCCTGTCAGCCAGAAGGCAATCATCGGTGGCCCACCTACCTGACTGACACCTGCCAGAAACCCTGCCAATGATCCGGCGCCAAAGCTGACGGCTGTGCCGGGCTTTCCCTTGTATCGCCAGCCTGAGATGAGCAAAAGCAACAGGCTCGTCACGATCAGGCACAGAAACCAACGTAAATACAGCACATCGGCAGTCACCAGAAGCCATGCTCCGGCCTGCACGCAGATTAAAGCAGCGACGGCGGCTGGAATGATCGAGCGCCAGTGACAGACGCGGGTTGCGCGGGCCAGCAGTGGCAAGCCGATCAGTCCATCGAGAATAAGAAAGCCTGCGGCAGCCATCTGCGGCGCGATCAGGCTGGCGGCCACTGGCATGAAGATCATCGCCCCGCCGAAGCCTGCAAATCCGCGCACGAAACCCGCGACGAGCAAAACAAGCGCAAGCGCGATCAGCGTCGTTGGGGGCGCAAAGGCAAAAAGGCGGATCATGGTATTATAAAAGCCTGAAAACTGGGCGTTAGCCTTCGATAGAATGCAATGCTGCTAGCGTCAATGCTTCTTATTTGTTACCGGTTTGTTCTATGATACATGCGATTCAGAATCATTGGCATCGATCCCGGTCTGCGACGCACAGGTTGGGGCTTGATTGAGGTTCTTGGAAACAAGTTGACGTTTCTGGGGTCGGGAACCGTAACCTCCGACAACAAGAAAGATCTGGCACAGCGCCTGGTGCAGTTGCACGACGGATTGCAGTCTGTGCTCGACAGTACGGATCCGATGGAGGCGGCTGTTGAGCACACATTCGTCAACAAGGATGCCGGGGCGACGCTGAAGCTGGGTCAAGCGCGCGGTATTGCGCTGCTGGTTCCTGCTCTGGCGGGGCTGACTGTCGCCGAATATGCACCCAATCTGGTCAAGAAGACTGTTGTTGGTACCGGGCATGCCGAGAAGGAGCAGATCAGGGCGATGGTGAAGGTTCTCATGCCGCGTGCAACGTTTAATTCCGATGACGCAGCCGATGCGCTGGCCATCGCTATCTGTCATGCTCACCACCGCAGCGCGACAACCGGGCGTATGGCACAGGCAGGGGCCAAATGATCGGAAAACTGAGAGGCTCCATCGACAGCTATGGCGAGGATTATGTCATCCTTGATGTGCATGGCGTCGGGTATCAGGTGCATTGTCCTTCGCGGATCTTGCAACAATTGCCACGGGCGGGCGAACCAGCCGTTCTGTCCATTGAGACTATCGTGCGCGAGGATATGATTCGCCTCTATGGCTTTTATGATGAAGCGGAGCGCGAGTGGTTCCGCCTGCTGATGACAGTACAGGGCGTCGGTGCCAAGGTGGCTCTTGCTATCTTGGGGATCCTCAAGGCCAGCGAAATTGCCAATGCCATTGCCTTGAGTGACAAGGCAACCATTTCGCGTGCGCCGGGTGTGGGCAAACGCGTGGCAGAGCGCATCCTGGCAGAACTCAGGGAAAAGGCTCCGGCCTTTGCAAGCGTCGACAGCGACACCATCAGCGTGTCGCAGGCAGCGCAGGATCCGGTCTCCGGGCGGCCGGTGGCGGAAGCTGTTTCTGCTCTCACCAACCTCGGCTATGCTCAGGCAGAAGCAAGTGCTGCGGTGGCGCGGGCGGTTCAGTCGCAGGGCGACGACGCGACAACCGAAGTTCTGATCCGGGTTGGTTTGAAGGAACTCGCGCGATAATGGTTTTTGTGTATGGGTTGATTGCGATCCTGTTTCTGACGTCGTCTATTTTTGGCGTGCTGTATCTGGACTATCGCTTTTCGCAGACCGTCGATGGTTGTTCGTTTGCCGTCAAGGGGCGGCGGATTATCAGCGATGACCCCTATGTGCGGCGGCAGTTTCGCAAATACAATCTCATCCGCATGGTCTATTGCGTGGTGCTTGTGGCAATCCTGATTCTGGTGGTCTCTCATGTCGGATGACAAGCGGCTCGTGACGCCGGAAATTCGCGGCGATGAAATTGATACGACGATGCGTCCTCAAGGCCTCGACGAATTCGTGGGGCAGGCGAAAGCGCGGGCCAATCTCAAGATCTTTATCGAGGCGGCGAAGTCGCGCAATGAAGCACTGGACCATGTGCTGTTCGTCGGACCTCCCGGTCTTGGCAAGACAACGCTGGCGCAGATCATGGCGCGCGAGTTGGGCGTGAATTTTCGCGCCACCTCCGGCCCGGTGATCGCCAAGGCAGGTGATCTTGCTGCGCTGCTCACCAATCTGGAAGAGCGTGACGTCTTGTTCATCGACGAAATTCATCGGTTGAACCCGGCCGTCGAGGAAGTGCTTTATCCCGCGATGGAGGATTATCAACTTGATCTGATCATCGGCGAAGGACCAGCGGCACGCTCGGTCAAGATTGATCTTGCCCGGTTCACACTGGTGGCGGCCACCACGCGCCTTGGATTGCTGACGACCCCACTCAGAGATCGTTTCGGCATTCCTGTACGGTTGCAGTTTTACACCGTTCCCGAGTTGGAGCACATCGTCAATCGCGGCGCGCGCATTCTGGGAATTGGCATGGCTGAGGATGGCGCTCATGAAATTGCCAAGCGGTCCAGAGGCACACCGCGCATTGCCGGTCGTTTGCTGCGTCGGGTGCGTGATTTTGCTCTGGTTGCTGGAATTGACACGGTGGATCGGGGGCTGGCGGATCGCGCGCTGTCTCAACTCGAGGTTGATGCGGCAGGGCTCGACAGCCTTGATCTGCGGTATCTCAATCAGATTGCTCTCAATTTCGGTGGCGGCCCTGTGGGCATCGAGACGATTGCGGCGGCCTTGTCCGAACCGCGCGACGCCATCGAGGAAATCGTCGAACCCTATCTGATCCAGTCTGGCTTTTTGCAGCGGACGCCGCGGGGGCGCGTGTTGACTCGTCGCGCCTTTCAGCATTTGGGGCTGGCTGTGCCTGAAAAGATGGACAGTGTTCAGGTAGGTCTTTTTAACGAGTAAACTATAATACGGTATTTTACTTAAACTGCCCCAGCGTTAAATCTTTGTTTTGTTTCCCTGCTCACACTATGCAAAAGTCAAAATGGTGAGCGCTGTGCGGAAAAGTCTATCGATTAAAGTGTCCATGGTGTTTCTTGTTGGAGCACTGTTCCTTTGCATTTCAATTATCGCAGTCACGTCGTTTGCCTCGCAGCGCGCAGCGGTCATGCAGGCCAACACTGCGCTTATGGGGGCGACGGCCGGGAAGAACGCCATCCTGGATCTCACGCTTCGCCAGGCCGGAAGCGAGACACGGTTGTTCAGTTCTCTTGAGCAGGCCCGCAATGCCTTGATGAAAATGACGGTAGGCTGGAAGAACCTGAAGCAGGATCAGTCAAATATCCTGCGAAAGATTTTCATAGACGATAATCCTGAAAAAGCTCCGGATCGATATCGCTACCTCGCCGAGGGCGTGAAAAATTTCTACGTTCGCAATCATGAGACGGTTCAGGCGAGTGTGGGCGATTATCTCCAGCAAAGCATGTTTTCCGATCTGGCCTTGTCCGATCCCAATGGCAATATTCTTTATACCTACAATAAAGGTCCAGAGTTCGCACAGCAGGCCAATGATCCGAGCTTGAGCGGGAATCCGATGGCCAACGCCATTCAATCTGTGATCGACAGCAAGCCCGATCCAAAGCAAAAAGGCTCTGGTCTGGTCAGTTCCGGATTTGTGACCTCGTCTTCAGGAGAGGTGTCGCTGGTCATGGCGGTACCGGTGTTTTATCTGGATCGTTTTTTCGGCGTCGCAGGGCTTCGGCTCAAGACACAGAATATCATCGACATCGTTGCACGCCATACAGGTATGGGGGCAAGCGAACATGGTTTGCTTCGGGACAGTGCAGGACAGCTTTTGGCAGTCAAGCTCGGCAGTTCCGAGGGGAAACTGCTGCCGATGGGGGTGTTTGACGATAAGACCGGAGAGCTGAACCTCGATGGTGAATCTTACCATTTCACTCGTGTCGAAGGTTCTGTTGTGGGGAAGCCCTATGCGATTTTCACAGTCATTCGTCAAACCGAGTTGCTGGCGCCAGCCCGTCACATCACGTTGATGGCCGTGGGGGTTGGTATTCTTTGCCTTGTTCCTGTTGCGATTTTCATCCTCTGGCTGACACGGCGCTTGTTTGCCCCATTGGCAAGCCTTGAGGCGTCGACGCGTAAACTGGCGGATGGAGATCTGTCGGTTGAGGTTTCGTCGTTGACCCGAAGCGATGAGATCGGTGCCCTAGCGCGGTGTATTGCCATCTTCAAGGAAAATTCGCAGGAACGAGAACGTTTGGCGGGCCTGCAAAAGACAGACGTGGAAATGCGCAAGGGGCGGGAAGAAAAGGTCGATGATCTTATCAGCCATTTTCGCGCGGAAGCTCAGTCGATCCTGTCGTCGGTTGAAGACAATATGGAGCGTTTGTCCCATTTGTCGGCTGATTTGAGCAAGCGGTCGGATACAGGCGGCGGAGCGGGGCACTGTATCGGAAAAGAATGCTGCCGATACATCTTCCAATGTGCAGGCGGTGGCGTCGGCGACGGAAGAGTTGAATGCTTCAATCGGCGAAATCACTCGACAGGTGACGAGTTCGGCAGAGATCGTTGCCAGCACAGCGGCCACCGCGCAGGCTTCCAATGATAAGGTCGCGGGCTTGGCGCAGGCCGCTAGCAAGATTGGCGATGTCGTGTCGCTCATCTCGGATATTGCGGCGCAGACCAATCTTCTGGCATTGAATGCGACTATCGAAGCCGCCCGCGCAGGCGAGGCGGGCAAAGGATTTGCCGTTGTGGCATCGGAAGTCAAAAGCCTGTCTGAGCAAACCGCGCGAGCGACGGGCGAAATTTCTTCACAGATTTCGGCAATCCAATCGTCTACGGCGACAGCTGTCGAAGAGATCCAGCGCGTTTCCACATCGATGGAAGACGTCAGTGCCTATAGTGAGACAATCGCAGACGCTGTACGCCAGCAAGGTTATGCCACGAACGAGATCACCAGTAACATTACCACAGGCGGCGGCGGGCTCCATGCAGGTGTCTGAGGCGGTGAGTATTCTGAATCATGACATCAACGAGAATTCGACGGCGATTGCCGAAATGACACAGGCAATGGAGACGGTGAAAGCACAGGCCGAAAGGATGAATGTGTCCGTTGAAAGTTTCTTGCGCGACGTGGCCGCAGTTTGATCCGGGAACTGGCGTTGGCATTGTGAGGGCCGTTTGTTGTTTGCACCTCGAAGGGGCTGTCTGATATGCCCGGCAAGGGAAACAAATGACAATGGGAACCTTGCTCATGGCGACTTGGCCGGATCTTGCCGGACATCTTGATGCGGGAGTGCATGTGCTCCCGGTGCGGGTCTATTATGAAGACACCGATTTCACCGGCGTCGTTTATCATGGCTCCTATGTTCGGTTCTTTGAACGTGGACGATCTGACTTTCTGCGTCTCGCCGGAGTGCAACATCAGCAATTGCAATTGCGCGAAGACGGTTCCATTGTCTTCGCTGTGCGCAAGCTGGATCTGGAATTTTTCAGGCCTGCAACCATCGACGATCTTCTCGAGGTGCGCACGGTTTTGGTGTCTGCTCGGGGCGCTCGCCTGATCATGCAGCAAGAAATTGTGCGTGACGGAGAAATACTTGTGCAGGCTGATTTGTCGGTCGCAGTCATTTCCGATCAAAATCGCCCGGTCCGCCTGCCTGCTGACGTTCTTGCGCTTCTTGTTGATTATCTCCGTGAAAAATGACGACTTCCCGCCGTTTTGGTGCCAAGGATGAATGCTGCCCTAAACGAGGCAGTCACATTTATTCCAATAAATACTGATGCTCTTAAGCTTCCAGTAACCTTAATTGATTCTCTTGGGCGGTAATCTAAAGTCTGTATCGGGTCCCAGTTTTGCCAAAATCGACCGTCACAGAGACTTTGGATCTGGAGTCCTTTGATGCGGGGACCCTGAAACTCCGCTTCGGAAAACTATCAGCAATACACACGGCCAAGAGGGCTATAGTTTCATGAATGACCTCGTCCAATCGACGCTATCCAGTCCTGGCGGCGGCATTTCGTTTTTTTCCCTGTTCTGGGAAGCGCATATCGTTGTCAAAATCGTCATGGTTGGACTGCTGGGCGCTTCCGTCTGGTGTTGGGCGATCATCGTCGACAAACTCATGCTTTTCTCTCGCACACGCCGTCAGATGAACCGGTTTGAGACCGTGTTCTGGTCGGGCCAGTCGCTGGAAGAATTATACGGTACGCTGCAAAGCCGAACCAATCACGGTATGGCGGCCTTGTTCGTCGCTGCGATGCGCGAATGGAAGCGCAGCCACGAAGGCGCGCGTCCGGCCATTGCCAGCCTGCAACAGCGCATCGATCGGGTGATGGATGTCACTATCCAACGCGAGGCGGAGCGGCTTGAGAGCCGACTGCTCGTGCTAGCCACCGTTGGGTCTGCGGGTCCTTTCATTGGCCTTTTCGGTACGGTTTGGGGTATCATGACCGCATTCCAGGCCATTGCGAGTTCGGAGAGTTCCAATCTTGCAGTTGTGGCGCCGGGGATTGCGGAAGCCTTGTTCGCTACGGCGTTGGGTCTTCTGGCGGCCATTCCGGCGGTTATCGCCTACAACAAGCTGTCCTCCGACGTGTCGAGAACGATCGGCCGGATGGAAGCTTTCGCGGACGAGTTCACCGCCATCCTGTCGCGTCAGATAGACGAAAGGTCCTGATCCCATGGCCATGCAGACGGGCGCCGGAGCAGGTGCAGGCCGGGGTCGGCGAGGTCGCCGACGCCGTCGCCATCAGCCGATGAGCGAAATCAACGTGACGCCATTTGTTGACGTCATGCTCGTGCTGTTGATCATCTTCATGGTGTCGGCCCCTCTGTTGACAGTCGGAGTGCCGATTGATTTGCCGAAGACTCAGGCCAAGGCGCTGGAAGGGGATAAGGAGCCGATCACGATTTCGGTCGATTCCAAGGGGCAGATCTACATTCAGGACACAGAGCTTGCGGTCGATCAGGTCGTTCCCAAGCTCAAGGCGATTGCCAAGAACGGCTACAATGAACGTATCTATGTCCGTGGGTCCAAGGATGCGGACTACGGTACGATGATGGAGATCATGGGTCGGATCAATGCAGCAGGGTTCAAGCGCCTCGGCCTTGTGACACTGCAGAATAAACAGGATCAGTAACGGCATATGCGCGCAGGTCTCATGGCGTCCCTTGTTGGGCACGCGGCCATATTGTTGTGGGGGGTGATCGTGCTCCCAGACGCCGAGCGGTTTAATGTCAAACCGGTCGAGTCGATGCCTGTCGACCTGGTGCCAATCGACGAGTTCACGAAACTTCAGAAGGGTGAGAAGACCGAGACGAAGATTCTGGACAAGGGGGCGCTGAAAACGACCAAGACGCCGCCGAAAAAATCTGAAGAAGCTGCGAAGACGCCGGGAGACCAGAAGGCACAACGGCAACCGCCGCCCGCGCCGCAACCGGCTCCTGAACCTCAGAAGCAGCCTGAAAAGCCTGCGCCGAAGCAGACACCGCCGAAGCCTGCACCAGAGCCGGCAAAGGCGGAACCCGCCAAACCGGCGCCTGAGCCTGCAAAAGCAGAGCCGAAAGTGGAACCTGCCAAACCGGTGAAGACGGCTGCGACACCGCCAGCACCTGAGAAAGCACCGGATCCGGCGCCAGCGGATGCTCCGAAGGAAAAGACGCCGGACGAGAAGAAGCCGCCAGAGAAAAAGGCCGAGGAAAAGCCCGAGACGCCGAAGACGGAAGAGACCAAGGTTGCCAAGGCCGAGGAGGCGAAGCCGCAACCCATCCGCACCAACACGATGCCGATGAGCAAGCCCGCGCCGCCGAAGCCGAAGGAAGACACGACGCGCAAGCCGCCGGAAGAGCAGAAGAAGAAAGACGATTTCAGTCCGAACCAGATTGCTGCCCTTTTGAACAAGGTTCAGCCTGAAGGCGGTTCGCCTGACCAGTCGAAGCAACCAGCGTCGCTGGGGAGCCATACGGGCGAGGAAAACGTCAAGATGACCATGTCCGAGCTGGATGCCTTGCGCGGACAGATTGCCCGCTGCTGGAACCCGCCGATTGGTGCGGTGGGAGCCGACACGCTGGATGTGAAGGTTCGTTTCTCGTTGTCTCAAAATGGCGAGGTGACCGGCTCACCACAGGTCGTCAACAGCAGTTCTAATCCGGCGTTTCGGGCTGCGTCGAGCAGCGCCGTGCGTGCGGTGATGCGGTGCGGGCCTTACAAGTTGCCGGCTGACAAATATGAAGCCTGGAAAGAAGTCATCATCAATTTTGACCCCCGTGAACTCCTCGGCGGTTAGGACATTGCAGAGGAAGCAAGGAGCTATGTCAAAAATGCGTGACGCGAATAGTATCGCTTATTTCATGTCCCGTTTCCGAGCGGTGGCCGCCCTTTGCCTGTTGACCCTGTTTGGCGCATTGGCGTCGTCCCCGGCCTTTGCATTGGTCGAGATCGACGTAACACAAGGCCACGTTGAGCCCATGCCGATCGCCTTGCCGTCGTTTTCCGGCGAGGGCGAGGATGCTAAGTTGGCAGCCGACATGACCTCGGTGATTTCGGCCGATCTCAAACGGTCCGGGTTGTTCAAACCTCTGGACCCGGCCAGCTACATTCAGAAAAATATTGGCGTCACCACCAAACCGCGGTTTGGCGACTGGCGCACGATCGGGGCGCAGGCCATGGTCGCTGGCACGGTGACGCGTCAGGGCGATGGCCGTCTGCGGGCAGAGTTTCGTTTGTGGGACATCTTTGCTTCGCAGCAGATGCTGGGCCAGCAGTTCTATACCACACCGGACAACTGGCGGCGTCTGGCGCATATCATCGCGGATGCGATCTATCAGCGTCTGACGGGTGAAAAAGGCTATTTTGATACCCGTATCGCCTTCATCGCCGAGACCGGACCAAAGAACAAACGCGTCAAACGTCTGGCAATCATGGATCAGGACGGAGCTAATGTGCGCTACCTGACCAAGGGCGCCAATCTGGTTCTGACGCCGCGTTTCTCGCCCAGTTCTCAGGAAATCACCTACATGTCCTATGGTGGGTCGGAGCCGAGCGTCTATTTGTTGAATATTGAAACAGGTCAGCGCGAGATTGTCGGAAACTTCCCCGGCATGACGTTTGCACCAAGGTTCTCTCCTAACGGTCAGGATGTGGTGATGAGCCTGCAACAGGGTGGCAATGCCAATATCTATGAAATGGACCTGCGGTCGCGCAAGACGACCCGACTGACGGATACGCCCGCCATTGATACGAGCCCGTCCTTCTCTCCGGATGGCAAGCAGGTGGTGTTCGAATCCGACCGTGGCGGCTCGCAGCAGCTCTACGTCATGAACGAGGACGGCAGCAATCAGCACCGGATCTCGTTTGGTCCCGGTCTTTATTCGACGCCGGTCTGGTCGCCGCGTGGAGACCTCATTGCCTTCACAAAGCAGCATAAGGGGCGTTTCATGATCGGCATTATGAAGCCCGATGGAAGCGGTGAACGTATTCTGACCGAAGGCTATCACAACGAAGGTCCGGCGTGGGCCCCCAATGGTCGCGTGATCACCTTCTTCCGTGACACTCCGGGTGCCAACGGGGGGCCGCAGCTCTGGACGGTGGACCTCACCGGTTACAATGAGCAACGGATTCCGACACCCGCCTTTGCGTCTGACCCATCGTGGTCGCCGCTGATAGATTGATGTGTAATTCCACCCTCCTCCTGTGAAGAGGGTGGGGGAACCGATGCACTTGTGAAAGCGCGTGTTCGGTGGTCCCCGACCAAGATGAGACAGACCAAAATCCTCGCCGCAAATCGGAGAGGTCAAGGAGAATTGAAAAATGTTCGAAGTAACGAAAATTTTGCGCGGCATGCGATTTGTTGCCGTTCTGGGTGCCGTCCTGATGGTCGCCGCCTGTGCGTCGACTGATCGCGGCAACATGAATGGTGCCAATGGTGGTGCCAATGGCATGAACGCCAATGTCCCGCGTGGGTCCAGCCAGGATTTTGCCGTTAACGTCGGTGACCGCGTTCACTTCCTGGAAAACCAGACGACCCTGAGCTCTGAAGCCCGTTCGATTCTCGACAAGCAGGCTCAGTGGCTGGGTAAATACTCCAACTATGGCATCACCATTGAAGGTCATGCCGATGAGCGTGGAACGCGTGAATATAACCTGGCGCTGGGCGCTCGTCGTTCCGAAATGGTGCGTGACTATCTCGTGTCGCGCGGTATTGCCGCATCGCGTATCAAGACGATCTCTTACGGTAAAGAACGCCCGATCGCTGTGTGTGACAACGAAAGCTGCTGGTCGCAGAACCGTCGTGCAGTCACCGTTCTGCGGGGCGGCAACTAAGCGATCATTTTTGATCACGCAAATCTGATCTCAGGCGGAAAAGGGGCGGCAACGCCCCTTTTCTTGTTTTATTTCCCGCCAACAACGGGAAAAATGCCGCACTGCCAAATTTTGGCCGAACTCCAAGTGGCCTTGTGCTATTCCTTGCCGAAATCATTCAATGATCGGCAGATCTGGTTTTTCTGGAGGTAATCATGGCGAGTTTGCGGAGCTACAAGCTCCTTGTATCTGTGGCGGCAGTCGCGCTTGTCTTTGCGACGCCTTCCCAAGCCCAGTTTTTCGGTCACAAGGCATCGACTGGGGATGATACAGGTCTTCGGCTGAATCAGCTTGAAGACCGCATGCGCACGATGACGGGCAAGATCGAAGAGTTGTCGCATCAGGTGCGTCAGTTGCAGGATGAATTGCGCCGTACGCAATCCGATAACGAATACCGGTTTGATCAGCTTGAGGGCAACGGTGCCGGTGGTTCAAATGGTGCAGGAAATAAACCGGGCAAGCGCTCTGATGCTGGCAGCACTACAGGCAGAACAGTGGGGCGTCCGAGACCGCTGCGGTGTCTGCGAGTACCCAACGCGCTGCAAGCCAAAGCAATTCCGATCAGGACGAATGGTCGAGCAACAACCCCAATCAGGATGACACCGGCGGCAATGGCGCTCCGATTGACTTGTCCACACTCGCCTCTGGCGGCGGTGGCAGCGATTCCGGGTTCGATATGACGGATGATCAAGGCAGCTCGGATGGCACGGCCACAGCTGAAACATCTAATTTGCCGCCAAAAGAACTGTACAACAATGCTTACAACAAGGCTGTGAACGGCGACTACAAAACATCAGAGCGTGAGTTCAAGATTTTTGTTGCGCAGTATCCCGACGACAAATTGGCGGCGAGCGCGCAATATTGGCTGGGCGAGAGTTATTTCGCGCAGAAGAATTACAAGGATGCGGCGGACGCCTTTCTCAAGGCATACACGGACCATCCGGACAGCGAAAAGACAACAGACAGTTTGCTGAAGCTGGGTTTGTCGCTTGAAGGGTTGGGAGAAAAGCAGGCAGCTTGTGCCACATTCTCGGAGCTTGTGACCAAGTTCCCGGGCGCTGCTCCTGCGACCTTGGAAAAAGCGCGTAAGGAAAGCCAGCGCAATCGCTGTACCTGACTGGCAGGAGGGGTTCTCTTTGCCTGAGGGTGACTTGATCCATCTTTTTGAGGGTCTTTTGGATCAGGGAGCGGTTGCGCTGGCTGTTTCGGGAGGAGCTGATTCAATCGCTCTTCTGATGGCCTTTGCGACTCTGGAAGGAGCGGTCTCGCTGGACCGGGCGGGCTGTGGTTCTCACCGTTGATCATCAGCTTCGATCTGAAAGCGGTGCAGAAGCAGCCTTTGTCGCTCAAATTGCGCAGCGTCTTGGTTTGCCTCATCAGATCCTGACGTGGGACGGTCCGAAGCCCGAGAGCAACCGGCAGGCAGAAGCACGCAGCGCCCGGTATCAGTTGCTTGGTGCCGCGATGACGGCTTTCGGGGCAACTCGGCTGCTGCTTGGCCACCATGCTGACGACCAGACCGAGACGTTTCTGGATCGGTTGACGCGAGGGAGTGGTGTTTACGGCCTAGGTGGTATGGCTGCCGACGAGCCACATGGCCCTTGCGGGCTGCATCTGTTGCGGCCTTTGCTCACCGTGGAACGAGCCGCGCTCGTGGCATTTCTTCGGCAGCGCGGGCAGGGCTGGTGCGAAGATCCAAGCAACCGTAATCGATCCTACAAACGTTCACGCCTTCGCCGGGTCGCGGAGGATCTGCGCCGTGAGGGTTTGTCGCAGGCGCGCCTGACTGAAACCATTTTTCGGCTTCACCGGGCAGGGGCTGCGATTGACGTCTGGGTTGATCAAGTGTTGGCCTCAGCATTAGAGGTTCATCCGGCAGGCCCGGTCCGACTGCCTTTTTCCGTGCTTGACACGCTGCCCGATGAAGTGCGGCTACGTCTTCTTGCGCGCTTGATCCGTCAAGTTACGGGGCAGGTTCAAACACCTCGTCTGGTTAAGCTTGAAGCGGTGTCTGAGGCCTTGCGCAGCGATGCCGTCCGGCAGTCGCTCGGAGGGGCTGAATTTGCACTTCACGCTGGGCATGTTGCTGTTTGGCGCGAGATGGGGCGGGTGCCGCCGGAGACAGTTCGTGTCGCCGACTATCTAAGCGGCGGCGATTTCGTCTGGGACCGGCGGTTTTGCTTGCGCTTGACGCATGCCGCTCACAAGGAAATGATCTCTGATGATCTGCATCTTGGTGCCCTGGCTCAGGCCCCAGTTGTCAGCACAGAGTTGGATGTTCCACGTGACTGGCCGAAGATTGCATTTCAGCGCGCACCGGCGCTCTGGAATGATGCGGGGTTGCTGGTGGTGCCGGGCCTTCAAAAAGCCACCGACCCCTTGCAGGGTGCACATCAGAGGCAACTCTTGGGGCTGATTGAACGTTTGACCTGACTGGATGGTGACTTGACGTGAGAAGCTGAAGCAGGCAGGTCTCGCCAAACGTGTGATGTGTGAAGCGCTGGTGCCATGACACACCAGAGTTTCTCAAGGTTTCGCAACTCTGGCCTTGGCGGGGTCTGCAAGGGCTGTGGATGCACTTTCTCTTAAGAAAAAGTCAAAGGAGGTACGGTAGAACACGTCACCGCCTTGGCAGAGGCCTACAAGCAACCTATCTTTGTCATAAGGAAGAAAACCCGTGCTAGTCGCCGCTCGGGCGGACAAGGGATCGAAATGAACGCAAATTTTCGCAACTTCGCACTCTGGGTGATCATCGCACTGCTGTTGATCGCGCTCTTTCAGCTGTTTCAAAGTCGCTGGCCAGCAGACCGCCTCCAATGAGGTCGCGTTCTCGCAGTTTCTGAACCAGGTCGATCGAGGTGAGGTTCGCGACGTTATTATTCAGCAGCAGCAGGTCTCCGGTCATTACAACACTGGTGGCACCTTCAAGAGTTATGCGCCTGAAGGGGCTTCAACTTATCTCAAGCAGCTCCGCGACAAGGGTGTTCAGATCACCGCGCGTCCGCCGTCCGAGCGCTCATCGTTGTTGACTGCCCTGATTTACTGGTTGCCGATGATCATCATTCTCGGGATCTGGATTTTTGTGATGCGTCAGATGCAGGGGTCTGGTGGCAAGGCAATGGGCTTTGGCAAGTCCAAGGCCAAGCTGCTGACCGAAGCGCATGGACGGGTGACATTTGAAGATGTCGCCGGCATTGACGAAGCCAAGGAAGATCTTCAGGAAATTGTTGAGTTTTTGCGGGATCCGCAAAAGTTCCAGCGTCTTGGTGGTCGTATTCCCCGTGGTGTTCTGCTTGTCGGCCCTCCGGGGACGGGGAAGACGCTTACGGCGAGAGCCGTGGCTGGTGAAGCAAATGTGCCATTTTTCACCATCTCCGGGTCTGATTTCGTTGAAATGTTCGTGGGTGTTGGTGCGAGTCGTGTGCGCGACATGTTCGAACAGGCCAAGAAAAATGCTCCTTGCATCATCTTCATTGATGAAATTGATGCCGTCGGTCGTCACCGTGGTGCCGGTATGGGCGGTGGCAATGATGAGCGCGAGCAAACCTTGAACCAGTTGCTGGTGGAGATGGATGGTTTTGAAGCCAACGAAGGCGTCATCATCATTGCTGCGACCAACCGTCCTGACGTTCTTGATCAAGGCGCTGATGCGACCGGGCCGTTTTGACCGTCAGATCGTTGTTCCTAATCCGGACATCACTGGCCGTGAAAAGATCCTCAAGGTCCACATGCGCAAGGTGCCGTTGGCTCCCGATGTCGATGTCAAGACATTGGCACGTGGCACAGCCTGGTTTCTCGGGTGCGGATTTGATGAATCTCGTCAATGAGGCAGCGCTTCTGGCTGCCCGCCGGTCGAAGCGGCTGGTGATGATGGCCGAGTTCGAAGATGCCAAAGACAAGGTGATGATGGGTGCGGAACGCCGCACGCTGGTCATGACCGAAGAAGAAAAGAAGCTGACGGCTTATCATGAAGCTGGTCATGCTCTGGTGGCTTTGCATCAGCCAGCGTCTGATCCGATCCACAAGGCGACGATCATTCCGCGTGGACGTGCGTTGGGTATGGTCATGCGCCTTCCGGAGAAGGATCAGGTTTCGCTGACACGTGCCAAGTGCAAGGCCGATCTGGCTGTTGCGATGGGTGGCCGTGTGGCCGAGGAAATGATTTTCGGTTACGAGAAAGTCACGTCTGGAGCCTCTGGTGATATCCAGATGGCGACGAAGCTGGCGCGGGCTATGGCCACGCAATACGGTATGTCCGACAAGTTGGGGCCGCTGCTTTATGGCGACAACCAGGAAGAGATGTACATGGGCCATTCTGTCGGTCGCAATCAAAGTGTTGCCGACGAGACCCAGCAGATTGTTGATGCGGAAATCAAGACCTTCGTCAACACCGGATATGAGACTGCAAAGGCGATTCTGACCGAGTTTGAAGATCAGCTTCATACCATTGCGCAGGGTTTGCTCGAATATGAAATGCTGTCCGGCGTGGAGATCAAGGATCTGCTGGACGGCAAGCCGCCCGTACGTGATACCGATGACGATCAGCCGGTTGGCCGTTCCTCTGCTGTTCCGCCCACGGGCACCAAGCGCGGAGAGAGCGAAGCCAGTGGCGGCATGGAACCTCAGCCCTGAGGCCTGATTTTCCATCACTGAGACGTTTGAGAATGCCCGGATCCGTCCGGGCATTTTTGCGTTCTGCGTAACAAAGCAATATATTTTTTGAAGCGCGTTTACCGGTGGTTCACGATACAAGACGCATACCCGCGACGTTTGAAATGCGACGAGCAAGGATCGATTAACCGATGCGCAAGTTTTTTGGGACGGATGGTATCCGTGGACGAGCCAATGTTTATCCGATGACCGCCGAAATGGCGATGCGTGTCGGCATGGCTGCAGGCCTGGCCTACAAGAACGGGCTGCATCGGCATCGCGTTGTGATTGGCAAGGACACGCGCTTGTCTGGCTATATGCTGGAGAATGCACTGGTGGCTGGTTTTACCTCTGTTGGAATGGATGTCATGCTGCTGGGGCCGATGCCTACGCCCTCAGTTGCCATGTTGACCCGGTCGTTGCGGGCCGACCTTGGCGTCATGGTGTCTGCCTCGCACAATCCGTTTGAAGATAATGGCATCAAGTTTTTCGGGCCCGATGGCTTCAAGCTGAGTGATGACGTCGAGCGGCAAATCGAAAGCCTGATGGAAACTGAATTGGCGCCGCAATTGTCGGTGGCCTCGGACCTTGGGCGTGCCAAGCGCGTCGAAAGTGCACAAGAGCGCTATATTGAGTTTGCCAAGCGCACCTTGCCCCGCGAGATGAGCCTTGAAGGCCTGCGCGTGGTTGTCGACTGTGCAAATGGTGCTGCCTATAAAGTTGCCCCTGAAGCGCTGTGGGAGCTGGGTGCAGATGTGGTGACGATGGGGGTCACCCCGGATGGATACAACATCAACAAGGACTGCGGCTCCACCTCAACAGCTGCGCTGGCTGAAAAGGTGCATGAAGTGCGTGCCGACGTTGGTATCGCGCTGGACGGTGATGCGGACCGCCTGATCATTATCGACGAAAAGGGCGAGGAAGTTGACGGCGATCAGTTGATGGCGGTGATTGCTCAGTTCTGGCATGCGAATGACCGTTTGTCCCGCCCAGGGATCGTTGCGACGGTGATGTCGAACTTGGGTCTGGAGCGCTATCTGGGGTCGCTGGGTCTTGAGCTGGCGCGCACCAAGGTTGGTGACCGCTACGTCGTTGAGCGGATGCGAGCTGAAGGATTTAATGTTGGGGGTGAACAGTCAGGCCACATCGTCCTGTCGGACTTTGCCACAACCGGTGATGGACTGATTGCGGCTTTGCAAATTCTTGCCTGCATCAAGGATCATGGCGCTCCTGCGTCTGAAGTTTGTCGGCGGTTTGAGCGTGTGCCACAAATTTTGCAGAATGTTCGCTACAGCGGTGGTCAGCCTCTGCAGCTTGCAAACGTTAAGGAAGCTATTGCAGATGGCGAAGGTCGACTGAACGGTCAGGGCCGCCTGGTGATCCGGGCATCGGGGACCGAGCCGTTGATCCGCGTTATGGCAGAGGGAGACGATGATCATCTCGTTCGCTCTGTTGTCTCTGATATTGTTGGTGTTTTGTCGAGCAGTGCTGCGTGATTCAGAGAGTTGTTCTCTGAACAATATTGTTCAATGGTGTTTTATCTCGCCGGGTCTTGGAAAGGATCCGGCGTTTTTGTGCCGTTAACATGTTTTACCAAGATCTTTCTGACGTAAGCTGAAGGTAAGGAATTTTAAAGGTAAATATTCTGGGTTAAAGACTTGGGTTAATACAGAATTAAATATTTTTGACAATGATCTCTTCTAGCGAGAGTTGTGAACCCAATTTCTGGGGTGTCGTTACGGAAGGCTCATACTATGTTTTTGCGACGTCTGTTTAGCGTCGGCGCGTTCTTGATACTTTCTTCGTCCGCCTATGCGGCGGATTTGCCCGCGCCACAAATCAATTATGTTGCACCTGTGCCTGCTGCAGGTGGCTGGTATCTGCGTGGCGACGTTGGGTACAAGCTGTATGATGATCCAAGTGGGGACTACAACAGTTCCACAACTGGTGATCTGCGGTTTACGCATGAAGACATGGACGATGCCTGGATGGCGGGTGTCGGTGTCGGGTACAAGTTCAATGACAGGTTCCGCACCGACTTGACGCTGGATTATGAAACGCCGGCGAAGGTCAGCGGGCGGTCTCCGTGTCGCGCAAGTTGTGGTACTAACTCGTATTCAACCGAGCGTGCTAAAATCGATGTCTGGACGTTGATGCTCAATGGTTATTATGACATCGGCACCTGGCACAATCTGACGCCTTATGTGGGTGCTGGTATCGGTGTGGCTTATGTCAATACCAAGGACCAGATCTCCAACAACACAGGCACGGACATTCCTTATGGCGGGTCCAACGGTGAGTGGAATCTGGCCATGGGCTCTGATGGCCGGTGCATCCTATGCGCTGACGCCGAACTGGAGCATCGACGCCAGCTACCAGTACAAGAGCATGGGTACGGCCAAGACCGTCAAGATCTTTGACGCAGGGAACTCACGCATCGAATACAAGGGGCTTGCTGCCCAGGAAGTTCGGATCGGTATGCGATACCAGTTCGACAGCTACGTTGCACCGTCAGGCTTCAACGATCAGCCGATCAGCAGCAATTTCTGATCTGACTATATATTCCTTTTTGCCTGCGGCCGGGTGTCTCTGACATCCGGCTTCTTTTTTGTTTGTATCGGTCACAAGGTTGTCGGGTCTTTGTATTTGACCTGTTTCTTCAAGAGTCCTATCCAAAGCGAGCGGACGCATATTTTCGCGCCGCCAGTTTAAGGGCAAGAATAGAATGACTGTCGAGATCGTGAAGCCGGTCACCAGTGCCGGATAACCCCAATTTTTCTTCGGGTCCTTGCGCCAAGCGTCCAGGCTGGTCACTTGCGGCGCTGCAAGATGCTGCACTTGGTCGCTCGCATCGCTCTGATCTCGGCAAGGAAAAACTGGCAGAAGCTATTTCGCTGACTCGAGAGGTTCTCCAGGTGCCAGCGGAGTATCGGATCGGTATTGTGCCTGCTTCTGATACGGGGGCTGTCGAGATGGCCTTGTGGTCTCTGCTTGGCCCCCGCCCTGTCGACATGATGGCTTGGGAAAGCTTCGGGGCTGGGTGGGTGAACGATGTCATCAACCAGTTGCGCTTGCCAGTCATGCGCAAGCTTGAGGCCCCTTACGGCCACCTGCCGGATCTGAGTGCGGTGAATTTCGATCACGATGTCGTCTTCACCTGGAACGGCACGACGGCAGGGGTTCGTGTGCCGAATGCCGACTGGATCCCGTCTGATCGGGTTGGCTTGACAATCTGTGATGCAACATCGGCGGCCTTTGCGCAGGATCTGGAGTTTTCCAAGCTCGATGTGGTGACGTTTTCTTGGCAAAAAGCCATGGGTGGGGAGGCGGCTCACGGCATGCTCATCCTGTCGCCGCGCGCTGTTGAGCGTCTCGAAAGCCATACACCGTCCTGGCCGATGCCAAAGATTTTCCGCATGACAAAAGGCGGTAAGCTGATCGAGGGAATTTTTCACGGCGAAACCATCAACACGCCCTCGATGCTGTGTGTGGAAGATTATCTGGACACGCTCAGGTGGGGCAAGTCGCTGGGCGGTTTGACGGCGTTGAGGGAACGTGCGGATGCAAGTCTGGCGGCCATTGAAGGTTGGGTTGCGCAGACACCCTGGGTCGATTTTCTGGCAGAGACGAAAGAGACACGTTCCAATACGTCGGTTTGCCTCAAAGTGGTTGATCCAGCGATCCTGGCACTGGACGCTGATGATCGTGCCGCTTTTGTCAAGCGCATGGTGAAGCTGCTGGAAAGCGAAGGGGTGGCGCTTGATATCGGGTCACACCGTGATGCGCCCAGTGGCTTGCGGATCTGGACCGGGGCTACGGTTGAGACGAACGATGTGGTTGCTCTTGTCGGATGGCTCGACTGGGCCTTTGCAACCTTGTCGGCTGATCTTCAGACGCCTGCTTGAGGCAAGTTAAGTGTTGACGTCGCTCGATGCTTGTCTCGGTGGAGGTGCTAATAAATTGAATTTAAAGAATAAAATTTCTAAAGCGTCAAAGACTTCGAGCGCGATTTAAAAATCCCGAATAGGGGTCGCAAGTTTGTGTTCGAAAGTCTATAGTCCGCCGCGTTTGCCTCGGGCGCTGACGCTCCGGGGATATCTGTGTTCTGCCGCCTGAGAGCGGTATTGAAGAATAACCGCTTTAGGAGAGCTTTCAAGCAATGGCCAATGTGGTTGTCGTTGGGTCGCAGTGGGGTGACGAGGGTAAGGGCAAGATCGTCGACTGGCTGTCTGAGCAGGCTGACGTCGTCGCACGCTTTCAGGGTGGGCACAATGCCGGCCATACGCTGGTGATCGACGGTGTCAGCTACAAGCTGTCGCTGCTTCCCTCCGGTGTGGCGCGCAAGGGCAAACTGTCTGTACTCGGCAATGGCGTGGTTCTCGATCCACATGCCTTCGTCAATGAGGCATCGCGCCTGCGTGAGCAGGGCGTAGAGATCTCCCCGGCCAACCTGCGTATTGCCGATAATGTCGTGCTGATTTTGTCGCTGCATCGTGAACTGGATGCGCTGCGCGAGAATTCCAATACCGGCACACGCATTGGCACGACGAAGCGCGGTATCGGTCCGGCGTATGAAGACAAGGTTGGTCGCCGCTCCATTCGGCTGATGGATCTGAAAAACCTCAAGACGCTTCCGGCAAAGATTGACCGTCTGTTGGCGCACCACAATGCGCTGCGTCGTGGGCTTGATCAGGAGCCGATCTCACCGGAAGTCATTTTCGAAGAGCTGGCCAGTGTTGCAGACGAGATCCTGCCGTATATGGATACGGTCTGGCGTTTGCTGGATCAGGCCAAGAAAGACGGCAAGCGCATTCTGTTCGAGGGCGCACAGGGCGCGCTTCTGGATATTGACCATGGCACCTACCCTTTCGTGACCAGCTCCAACACGGTGGCCGGTCAGGCTGCTGCGGGATGTGGGTTGGGTCCGAATGCTCTGGATTATGTTCTTGGGATCACCAAGGCGTACACGACGCGTGTGGGCGAGGGCCCTTTCCCGACCGAACAGAAAAATGAAGTTGGTGAGTTCCTGGGCACCAAGGGGCACGAATTCGGTACGGTCACCGGTCGTCAGCGTCGCTGTGGCTGGTTTGATGCGGTTCTCGTACGTCAGACGGTCAAAACCTCTGGCATCAGCGGCATTGCTCTGACCAAGCTTGACGTTCTTGATGGTCTGGACGAAATCAAGATCTGCGTTGCCTATGAGCTGGATGGAGAACGCATTGATTATCTGCCAGCCTCTCAGGGCGCGCAGGATCGTGTGATTCCGATTTATGAAACTCTGCCGGGCTGGAAGGAAACCACGGAAGGCGCGCGCAGCTGGGCCCAGTTGCCGGCACAGGCCGTGAAATACGTTCGCCTTGTGGAAGAGCTGATCGAGGCGCCAGTGGCGATGTTGTCGACCAGTCCAGAGCGGGAAGACACGATTCTGGTTCAGAATCCCTTTCACGATCAATAAGAACTATCCCCAGCCTTCTGGCTGGGCGTGTCGGCAGGGTTCTTCGTGATCCTGCCGACCATCTTCTTGAAAAAACGATATTTTCTTCTTGAAACTTGCGTATTTTCGCATGTTTGCCCTCTTCGGGCCAACTTCTCGCTGTTTTGAGACACCTTGAGACGATTGCGAGGGCTTCGCGCTCAGAAAAACATGGTATATGCCTTATTAAGGGGCGTGCGCAAAAGCATACATACGGCCAACGGGCAGGAATATGGCTGACTATTATTCAATTTTGAAGCGAACGATTGAATCCTTGCCGGAGAACAACGGTGGATCGCGGCGGAGCGTCTACAGTCGTGCCCGCAATGCAATCGTCAATCAGCTGAAAGCCTACGAACCGCCGCTTTCTCCTTCTGAAATCACCGCTGAACAGCTCAGGCTGGAGGAGGCAATTCGCAAGGTTGAGGCGGAAGCTGCCCGTGCAAGCCTCTCGATGCGGCGTCCGTCCGCTCCTGCGCGTGGAAGCGGTGCCAGCGCATCTTCGGCCAGCCAGCCTGCGTTGAGCGCACCGCCCGTGGCTCCGCAGCTCAGCGCCCCAAGACGGGCCCCGGATGCTCCGGTTGCCCCAGCGGCTCCCGCTCCCGGTTCATATGCCCGTTCCCCTGCCGAGGATTACGGAAATGCCGCGGCCCGATATGGTGCCAGAGAGCGTGCCGAGCCGACGCGGCCTGCGCCCGAAGACCGTCCAGCCTATGGGCGCGCTTCTGAAGCATATCAGTATGATGATGATCTTCATGAGCCGGATGTGTCAGACTACGATGAACGTGGCTACCATGCCGCAGAATTGCCTGGTGTGCATGAAGAGCCTGAGCAGGAAACATTTTCGCGCGAAGCGGAGATCGAGCACGAAACCCACGTTGAACCAGCGCAGTCGAAAAATTCCACGGCCCTGTCGTCCAGCATGTCGGCTGCCGGGAAGCCTGATTACCGCCGCGAACCGGTTTTCGGTGGTAGCGATGATGAGGTTTCGATACCACGCAGCACCAGCCGCACCGGCAAGGAAGCGCATGCTGCTATCGAACCATCTTTTGGTGCGGAGCAGCCGCAGCGCCCCTATGAGGCGTCTGATGCATCGTCTTTCGATGGTGTCAGTCGCGCTCAGGGCGAAGGGGCGACACGGCGCAACTCTGATGTTAAGTCCGCGCCTGCACGTTCACGTAAAGGCGAACGACAGAAGTCCAAGACAGGTCCGTTGTTCCTCGTTGTGGTGTTGCTGCTGATCCTTGGCGGGATCGGTGTGATTGTCTACAGTCAGAGTGATCTGGTGTCCGAGATCATGGCGCCAGCGCAGGAAGAAACGGCTGAGCAGACACCTGCCGCGTCTCCAAACACGGCGATGCCGACCGATTTGAGTGACACAACGGCTGGGGATGATAAGTCCGGCAAGATCGAAGACCGGCTTCTGAATGATAGCGGTGAGCCTGCTGCAGCGCCTGATGCACGTACCGTGACAACCACGACCATTCGTCCAGGTACGACCGGCGATACAACCTCGTCTTCGGAAGTGCGCAATGACACCAGCGCAGCGGATGCTCAGGACGGTGGGTCTGCGACTGATGACGACGACGGCTCTGCTGCTGCCAGTGCAGAATCGATCACCAGCGGTTTGGCGACCTTGAAGGCTGCCAATGGATCGGTCGAAGACAGTGAGCCTGTGGCCGGCCAGCAGCGCGCTATTCTGTATGAAGAAGGCGAAGGCAAGGACGGATCCGGCACCGCTGCCCGCGGCAATGTCGCCTGGATGCCTGGAGCAGACCAAGAACAAGAATGAACCGATCCTGATCGCCAAGGCGAGCATTCCGGAGCGGAATGTCACCGTCAACATTCAGATCAAGAAGAATGATGACGGTTCCTTGCCGGCCAGCCATCTTGTTGAAATCCGCTTCGAGCTGCCCAAGGATTTTGGGCCGGGTGATGTGGTGAATGTTCCGGGTCTGGTGATGAAGCCGACGGAAGAGGCGCGCGGCGATGCTCTGATTGGCGCCTCCGTGAAGGTTTCGCCAAAATATTTCTGGATTGCCTTGTCGAACATCGATTCCGAGCAACAGCGCAATCTTTCGCTTCTGAGGGACCGCGGCTGGATCGATATTCCCATGCTTTATGGCAATGGAAAGCGCGGTATCCTGACGCTTGAAAAGGGCAAGACCGGTTCTGAGGCCTTTGACAAGGCATTAGCTGTCCTGGCGGAAATAGGTTTCTGGCATCGTCTTGTCCGCACACTGGCCAGGAGACTGGCCGAGTGATCTGGAACTTTGATGCCCCGTCTTGCTTTTTCCGGCAAGGCGGGGCATCTTGCATCTTGGTCCGAGGGGTGTTCCTGCAAGCAGGAACTGAGATGGCGAGATGCCGAACCCTTAGAACCTGATCCGGGTCATGCCGGCGAAGGGACGGAAAACCTTTAGCCTTTCCCGGATCTCCAGTGTCACTTTCGGCTTGTCCGAAGACGGGAGATCCTTATGTGGATTTTGTCGCGCGCCCTGCGTGCTTGTGTATCTGTCGACATTTTCTGCTCCGCATCGTGTGCTGGAGCAGAGTTGATATGATGCATGTTTTCTCACGTATCCTTCGTGCTGGTTTGTGGTGTGCCGGTTTTGCAGCTTTCTGGGCGGTTTTCGTCCGTGTGCTGGATATCCCGAAATACATGATCGCCTGGACCCTGGCCGTTGCCGAGGTCCTCATCCACCGCTGGCCTTTCCTGCTCTACCACGCCTGACTGACGACCTATGAAACGCTGGTCGGCTTTGTCTTCGGTGTGGCGGCAGGCAGTCTGTTGGCGCTTATCTTGTGGTTTTCACCTTTGGTGCGACGGGCTGTTCTGCCTATCGTGCTGGTGTCACAAGCTCTGCCGGTCTTTGCCATTGCACCCATCCTGGTGTTGTGGTTGGGGTTTGGCCTTGCGTCTAAAGCTGTCATGGCGGTCCTGATCATCTTTTTTGCCATCACGTCGTCCTTCTACGACGGTCTGCGTCGTGTCGATGAAGGACTGGTTGATCTTGCGCGTCTCTACCGTGTCTCACGGGTCAAAGAGCTTGCTTATTTCCGTATTCCAGCGGCGCTGCCTGCGCTGGCATCTGGAGTACGGATTGCTGCGGTTTTTGCTCCGATCGGCGCAGTTGTGGGCGAGTGGGTTGGTGCCAAGGGGGGCTTGCCTTTATCATGTTGCAAAGCAATGCCCGCATGCAGTCGGACATGATGTTCGCTGCCTTGTTCCTGCTGGCCGTGATGGTTCTCATCTTACGTTTCTGTGTTGATGTGCTCACGCGCCGTCTTGTGCCCTGGCAGCAGGAAAGCTGACGGGCAGACGGACCAGACCCTTTGGAGGTTCTCTTGAAAACTCTCATCACCGGCCTGATGTTCTTGTTGTTGGTCGCCACCGTTCCAGCCCGTGCGGCGTCTTCTGATGCGTCCGAAGCATCCGGCACGGTAAAGCTCACAGTTCTGCTGGATTGGTTCGTCAATCCGGACCACGCACCGATTGTCATTGCCAAAACCCACGGCTTCTTCAAGCAAGAGGGGCTTGCTGTTGACCTCGTCGAGCCTGCGGATGCGTCCATGCCACCGAAACTCGTGGCGGCGGGCAAGGGTGATATTGCGGTCAGCTATCAGCAGACATTGAACTCGCAGGTTGAAGAAGGCCTGCCGGTCATGCGGATCGGCACCCTGATCTCCACGCCGTTGAACTGCGTGATCGTCAAAAAAGATGGTCCAATCAAGACCTTGAAGGACCTCAAGGGCAAGCGCATTGGTTATTCGGTCTCCGGTATGGAAGATGCGATGCTGCACAAGATGCTGCAAGGGGCAGGGTTGACGATGAAGGATGTTGACCTGATCAACGTCAATTTTTCACTGACGCCGTCGTTGCTCTCCGACAAGGTGGACGCCTTCATTGGTGGTTATCGTAATTTCGAGCTCAACCAGATGGCTGCCGAAGGAACGCCGGGTCGGGCTTTCTTCCCCGAGGAACACGGGGTGCCGCCTTATGACGAGCTGATCTTTATTGCCAACAAGGACAAGATCAAGGATCCGCGGTTTCCCAAGTTCCTGGCGGCGATTGAAAAGGCGACGCTTTATCTGACAAATCACCCGGAAGCTGCGTGGAAAGAGTTCATCAAGGCGTACCCAAGTCTGAACGACAAGCTGAATCGCAAGGCCTTGGTTCGATACGCTGCCACGTTTCGCCAAGCGTCCGGCTGCCTTGGATGCAGGTCGTTACAAGCGGTTCGCAGAGTTCCTGCACGGCGAGGGGCTTATCAAGACGGTGCAGCCTGTCAGTGATTACGCTGTCGAACTGCGCTGATTCTCTCGCGGTTTTCCATGCCTGTAGCATCTCATCGTGAGGTGTCAGGTGCGGAGAATTCAGGCGGATAGTCTGGTAGACAAACAAAAACCGGGCGCTAAGCCCGGTTCTTCTGTTGTGTGCGGGAGACTGCTCACGCTTGCAGAGCGTGCACCCGGAACAGGCCTGCCCTTAATGGGAGGCGTGTTCCAGTGCGTTTGTCTGCTGCTGTTCCAGCGCAGTGGCGCTGTTTTTGACCGCTTTTTGTACCTTTTCAAAGGCGCGAACTTCGATCTGGCGCACGCGCTCCCGACTGACACCAAATTCTCCGGAGAGATCTTCCAGTGTCATCGGGTCTTCTGCCAAGCGGCGCGCTTCAAAGATGCGGCGTTCCCGGTCGTTCAGAACGTCCATGGCGTCGGACAGCATCTTGCGGCGAACATCCAGTTCTTCCTGCTTTGCCAGCAGAGATTCCTGATTTTCGCTCTCATCCACCAGCCAATCCTGCCACTCACCGGATTCGGTTTCTGCCCGGATCGGAGAGTTAAGGCTGGCATCGCCGCCCAGACGGCGGTTCATGGAGATCACTTCCTCAGCACTGACGCCAAGTTTTGTAGCGATTTCCTGAACCTGTTCCGGCTTCAGATCACCTTCTTCCAGCGCCTGAATGCGACCTTTGAGGCGACGCAGGTTGAAGAACAGACGCTTCTGATTGGCGGTTGTGCCCATTTTGACCAGAGACCAGGAGCGCAGGATATATTCCTGAATAGCCGCTTTGATCCACCACATGGCATAGGTTGCTGCAGGCGGAACCCTTTGTCTGGCTCGAAGCGCTTGACGGCCTGCATCAGGCCCACATTGCCTTCAGATACCACTTCACCAATCGGCAGGCCGTAGCCGCGATAGCCCATGGCGATCTTTGCAACGAGGCGCAGGTGAGAATTGACGAGGCGCTCGGCAGCGCCTGGGTCTTCGTGTTCCTTGTACCGCTTGGCGAGCATGTACTCTTCCTGCGGTTGCAGCATCGGGAACTTACGAATTTCGTCGAGGTAGCGGCTCAGGCCACCTTCCCCGGCTGTTAACATCGGTATGTTCTGGGCCATAAAATGCGCCCCCTTTCTCCCGAGATAGCATTCCCTTTGGGTGGACGACGAGACCGGAAATAGATGTCTCGTCGCCTTCTGCTAAGGCAAACGCATAAAAGACGCGGCCGTTCATTGGCCCGCCTTAAAAATATAAGTTTGCTTTTGTGGTTTTTGGAGGGCTTGAATTGGAAAAGGTTTCTAAATTTTATGTAAGGTTTCCAAAAGCTGTCTAAAATCCTCAGGAAATGGGCTTGTAAAATTCATCGTCTCTCCGGAGACCGGATGCTCAAAGGCCAGAAGACCGGCATGGAGTGCCTTGACGGGTGAAGGCATTGATGCCGTCACGGACGTTTTCTTCCAGCCGATTGACCTTGGTCTTGAAGCCTGCACCATAATCCGGATCTCCGATCAGCGGATGACCGATATGGCTCATGTGAACACGGATCTGATGGGTGCGCCCTGTTTCCAATCGGCATTCCACCAAACTGGCAATGGCAGGCTGATCCTTGGGGCCAAATCGTTCTTTCACCTGCCAATGGGTGATGGCATTGCGCCCACTTGTCTTGACCACCGCGATTTTCTGCCGATTGGCGTTTGATCGCGCCAGATTGGTGTTGATAGTGCCTTTGTGGCTGAACGGCGCGCCCCAGACGAGTGCTGAATAGGCGCGCTGCAACGGACCGGAACGGCCGTGGTCGGCGAATTGGGCAGCAAGTCCCTGATGGGCGCGGTCTGTCTTGGCCACAACCAGCAGGCCGCTGGTATCCTTGTCCAGTCGATGTACGATGCCGGGGCGTCGTACGCCACCAATACCGGAGAGCGTGTCGCCACAGTGATGGATCAGCGCGTTGACCAGCGTACCTGTCCAGTTGCCGGCACCCGGGTGCACAACGAGACCTGCCGGCTTGTCGACGACGATGAGGTCATCGTCCTCAAAGACAATGCTGAGGGGAATGGCCTCTCCCTGCGGTTCTGGATCTTCCGGTTCGGGAAGCGTCAGAAACAGCGTTTCATCCTCATTGACCCGGTATTTGGGCTCCTCTACTTTGCGCCCGTCCACGGTCACATCGCCTGAGCGGATCAGAGCCTGGACGCGATTTCTGCTAAGTGTATCCAGCTTGGATGCCAATACGGCATCCAGTCTCTTGCCGGCATCGTCCGGTTCAACCTTGCATGTGAAGGTCCCGTCCATATCGGCCAGATCTTCGGGAGTGACGTCTTTCATGAAACAACCTGAGCGTAACGACAAGAGACAGGAAGAGCAGGAGCTGGATCCGGCTGTTGCCCGCATCCAGGGAAAATTGAGAAGGCTTCTGGCCGGCTCATCCCTTGTCATGGTTCTTGGATTTATCGCTGTATTCGCAGCTATCTTTTACAAGATCAACCATTCCGAACACAGCGCGGCAAAAATCTCGGTGCCAGACACGATCAATATCGGCAAGAACACCGAGGTTGTCGATATGGCGCTGGAAGGCGGTCAGCTCGTGCTGCTCGTGCGACAGGATGGAATTTTCAAGCTGATGCACTTCGACGCGATCACAGGAAAGTCGGTTGGGACGACGAGCCTGATTTCCGGGGTTCCTGGAGGTTATAAACAGGACAATTGAATTTTCTCGATTTCATGACTTGCACCGGGGAGCTATGACCTCTATTAGCTCCCTCATCGGGTTGAGACAAGGTTCTCGACTTACCGCGCGCCCATCGTCTAGCGGTCTAGGACGCCGCCCTTTCACGGCGGAAACACGGGTTCGATTCCCGTTGGGCGTACCACCTTCCTTCGCAAGGTGGTCGCATGTTTCCTTTTCATATCATCATGAAAAAACTTGTACGTTGCGCGCGAACGATGCTTTGCCTTGCGTTTCGCGTCGATCATGAACCTCATTTGAAAAAATACTTGCGCAGGACCGCTGCCGTCAGTCTCCTCGAAATGGACTGGTCTCGATCATCTCAATCTCGTTGAGGCGAACGTACTCGCGGATCGCTGGCAAGGTACACTGGTCAGTGACGAAGGTTTGGGCCATTGAGATGTGGCCGACCCGAACTGGCGCATTGCGGTCAAATTTGGTGCTGTCTGCGACCAGAATGACGTGGCGGGCGTTTTCTATGATGGCCTGTGTCACACGCACTTCACGATAGTCATAATCCAGCAGTGTGCCATCTTCGTCGATGGCAGAGACACCGATAATGGCAAAGTCGGTCTTGAACTGATTGATGAAGTCCACGGTCGCTTCGCCGACAATGCCGCCATCTGAGTGGCGCAGAACACCGCCGGCCAGGATGACTTCAATCTGGCTGTATCCGCGCATGAGGGTCGCCACATTGATGTTGTTGGTGACAACCATCAGGCCGCGATGTTGCAGCAGTGCTTGTGCCGCTGCCTCTGTTGTCGTGCCGATGTTGACGAACATTGACGCATTGTCGGGAATGATTGCAGCCACCTGTTTGGCGATATCATTCTTTTCAACGCTGGAAATGATCCGGCGCGCTTCATACCCCAGGTTTTCCGTTCCCGATGACAACAGTGCGCCGCCGTGGGTGCGCGCCAGAAGCTTACGATCACAGAGCTCATTGAGGTCTTTGCGGATCGTCTGCGGACTGACGTCGAAGCGGCGTGACAGATCATCAACACTGACACGTCCGTTTTGACGGGCCAGCTCCAGGATCATGTTGTGTCTAGCGATGAGCATCTTGTCGAATTTCTAATAGGTCAATCAAAGGAATAAAGCATTGCATGGTCAAAGGCGACCATCTCCACGCCACCCTGTGTAGCACGAAGCGCCAGTGAAAGATCCGGGTCATGTCGGACCTGTTCGCAGGTTTATGCCGTGAAAGCATGCAAAAGACGTCCTGCGCGCGCTGTAAATGTCGACCTGCCGCACGGGCGGGCGTCTGAGAAGGCCGGGTGTCGGAGACGTTCGGCATGTCACGCAACGTCGCGTCGACCCGCCGTTTTTTTGGGTGAGGCAGTCTCATCCGCTGACGTGTCTGACTGGGCGTTGCTGCCTGTCTGTGTCCCTGTATCACCATTTTCACTGGCTGACGGGATGTCCGCCGTGGCGCTGCTGGATTTTGCCTTTGCATCTTTCTGCGCAGGCAGGGGATTGGCGTCCGCAGCCGGTGTCGCAGGCGCGCGTTTGGCGCTCGACTTGACGATCTTGCTGATCAGACTGCCGACATGAGCGCTCGTGGCAGGGGTCTGTGATGGCGTTGCGGTTGCGTCTGGTGTCTTTGCAGACGATCCGTCTGCGGCGCTCTTTGTGTCAGAAGAGGATGTGGTTTTTTTCGCACCTGCTGGGTGCAACAGGTTGCGGGCAAATCGGGCGGCCGTTTCCGAAAAGGGAGAATGCTCTTCGGTCAGTTGGCGCGTGAGGCGCAGCAAATCCTGATGCACATTGCCAAGTTCGGGGAGGGCGCGCAGATCCCGACGCAGTTGGCGGACCTGGGTTTCCGCCCGTTTTACGGCCCGGCCGCGTTCGAGCAATTGCGCCTCAAGGCGCGCATTGGCATCATTGGCTTGCTGCAAGGTTGTCTCTAGGTCGCTGCTTTCGGACGTGTCACCCTCTTCGCGTGTTTGGAGACGTGCAGTTAATTGTCGGATCTCGGTTCGTGCTCGAATTTGCTGCGCATCGCTTTCGATGAGGCGTGCCTCAAGATCGGCAATGATCTGCTCCAGGTGCGTTATAGCTTCGGGGTCGGCTCCCTCTGTTGGGAGACCAGCTTCCGACTGGGACTGAACCGTCAGGCGGGCTCTGAGCGCTGCCACTTCTGCTTCCAGTGCGGTGGTCCGCGTCAGGTCTAGAAGCACGGCATTCTGATTGGTTTCTGTTGGAGCAGAGCTGTCGAGGACAGCATTGAGGCGGCGGATTTCTTCACGTGCTGCGCTTAGTTCCTCTTCGGCCTCGCTCAGATTGAAGGGCAGGCTTGCCGCTGATTGCTGAGAAAGGTCTATCCCCGGCGCGCCTGCGCCATCTGCGGTGGACGTGCCCGATATTCGGGTCAGCTCTTTTTCCAGATGGGAAATCTTGCGGTCGCTCGTGCGACGAAGGTCCGCGAGCTCGCGTGCCAGACGCCCGCTCTCAATTCGGTGCTCAACGCTGGTCTTGCGTTCCTTTTCGAGCAGTCGGTCGAGGCGTAATTCCTCCAGCGCATGGCGTGCGCGGGTCGCGTCAATCGCGGCCTGAACTTCGCGGTAGCTGGAGGGATTGACCGCCTGCATCGCTTCGCGGGTGAGGCGCACGGCGCGCCCGTAAAAAACCGGGAGGAGAGCCAATCCGATCAGGCTGGCAAGGCAAAAGCCAAGAATTATATACATTGCCGGCGCGATCACGGCTTGCTCCATGGTTATCAGACAGGAATCAGCTTCCCATCAATAGGGCAGAGGGTCAATTCCCCCGCCGGAAACGGCGCCGGCAAACTGGCTTTTAGAACGGGTTCGAGTCGGTCTGCGAGTGAACTTGAGATAGCCCATGTTGATCCCCAGACGTGCGCCAACGCCGGCGCGGACTGGAACAACCAGCGTGTCGTGGTTCGACAGAACCGTCATGCCAACACCGCCGATGACGTAGGCTGAGCCATTGACGCCAGCGTAGCGCTGATACATGTCGCGGATATTGGGCAGTTTGTAGACCAGCATCATGACGCGCGATCCGTTGCCACCGAAGTCCCATCCGATAGAGGGTCCTTGCCAGAACACCTTATGGTTGCCGGCGTTGCGGGTATAAAGATAGCCTTCGCCGTAGACTGCGCCTGCGACAATTGCCCCGGAGCCTTCCTGGCCGAGAATATAGCCGTTGGGTTCACCGTAGCGATCAAATGCCTTTTCGATCACGGTCGCCAGACTTCCGGAAATTGCTCCGAAAAACTTGTGTCCTGCCGCGACGATTTCATCCTGGCCGTAGGTGTCGCCTCGCCCTTGGTTCGTCGTCTGAGCCGAGGCCATTGTCGGCATCAGGCTGGCGGCGATCAAAAGACAGGCGGAAACAGCCAAATCTCTGATCCTGAAACGGCTTAGAGAATTCATTTTCTGTGTTTCTCCCATCAGAAAAGCCTTGCGGCACACTCCCCGGAGAACATACCCCTATGGTGTAGAAATCGTTAACCATAGTGAGGGATTCTCTCTGGAAGCGATAATTTGAAATGAATGCCATGTTCCGATGGACTGAAAATAGGACACATTTAAGGCGCATGGTGCGGGTTGCTGGCGCAAGTGCCGCTCTTGTCTGCGTGACACTTGCTACGCCCGTGATGGCACGACCATCCCCCTTCGTCCCGGATCCAATCTCTGGCTATGCCATTCAAGGATTTGACCCGGTCGCCTATTTTATTGATGGTTACCCGGAAAGCGGGCTGGAAAAATTCACGCTGTCCCTGAGGGGCACGTCGTGGAAGTTCCTCAATCAGGGCAACATGGCGGCTTTCAAGCGAGATCCGACGATCTATGCTCCAGTATTTGCCGCCTGTGGGGCGTATTCTCTGGCCCAGGGCTTTGCCGCGTCCGGCAATCCATCAATCTTTGCTATGGTTGACAAGAAGCTCGTGTTTTTTCACAGCGTCGTGAATCGGTTCCTCTTTTTGGCCAATGAAGCCGAATTGATGAAACGGGCAGGGGATAACGCCAAGGAATTGAAGTGTGAACCGCACAAGTAGTGTGTCACTTTGGCTTGGCACGGGCTGTTTGCCTGTGTATCCCTGATGATGTTTAATCGAATCGTAAATCTGGCCTCGTTTCCGAAAGACCTTTGAAACGCCATGTCCGAACTCAAAGACATCACCTCCCTCGATCTGGCGGCACTGGTTGCCAGCCGTGTCTGTCACGACATCATCTCTCCGGTCGGGGCCATTACCAATGGCCTGGAAGTGCTGGATGAGGAGGGATCCGAAGACATGCGCGAGTTCGCCATGGATCTGATCCGCAAGAGTGCCCGACAGGCGTCCGCCAAGTTGCAATTTGCCCTGCCTGGCCTTTGGCGCGGCGGGATCCGCCGGCGCCAATATTGATATGGGTGACGCGCAGGTTGTGGCGACCGGCTTCATGGAAAACGAGAAATCCAATCTCGATTGGCGTCTTGAACGCCATTTGATGCCTAAAAACTTCGTGAAGATGCTGCTTAACCTGATCCTGATTGCCAACCAGTGCGTGCCGCGTGGGGGCGAAATTGTTGTCGAGATGACAGGGGTGCCAGAGAAGCCGTCGTTTGTTCTGACCGCCAGTGGCGTCAATCCGCGTATACCTCTTGGAATGAAGGAAACCCTGTCTGGCGAAGAGCCGGAGCGGGTGGATGCGCATTCCGTTCAGCCGATCTACACATTGCTTCTGGCGCGCGAAAGTGACATGAAGATCGATATTGTTAAGGAAGTAGACACCGTAAAAATAACAGCGGTTCCTGTCGCCTAAACTTCTGATCTAAAAGGATAGACCTGTTTCAGGCTATCTTAACTGTTTCGCTTCACCTTCAAGACATGGACATTTTCCTCCTGTTGCCCGGTCCTGGGCGCAGGGTATGTAACCAAGTCGGGTGAGAGCAGGCCATGGACGACCTTCTCAGGGAATTCATTACTGAGACAAACGAAAGTCTGGATGTAGTTGACGTTGAGCTCGTTAAATTCGAGCAAGACCCCAACGATGCGAAGATTCTCGATAACATTTTTCGCCTTGTTCATACGATCAAGGGGACCTGTGGCTTTCTGGGGCTGCCCCGTCTGGAAGGAATTGCCCACGCAGCGGAAACGCTGATGGGCAAGTTCCGCGAAGGCGCGGCAGTGACACAGGATGCTGTTTCTCTCATTCTCAATTCGATTGACCGGATCAAGGACATCATCGGGGAGCTTGAAGCCGCAGAAGGCGATGAGCCAGCCGGAGATGACAGCGATCTGATTTCCGAGCTTGAGCGCATGTCGACCAGCGCCGATGCCGCAAAAGCTGGCGCGGTGAAGGAACCTGAGCCTGAGCCGGTTGTCGAAGAACGCGCCCTGCGGCCAGGTGAAGTGTCGCTTGATGAACTTGAACGCGCCTTCCGAGAGACGGAAGTCGAGGTCGAAGCGGCTGTTGAAGAACCCGTGATTCCTGAGGTCGCTCCGGCAGCCAAGGTTGAGCCCAAGGCAGAAGAAAAGAAGCCAGCTCCGGCCAAAGCTGAAGCCGCTGAAAAGAAATCTGGTGGTTCATCCGTTTCCAATCAGTCCATTCGTGTCGCCGTTGACACTCTGGAACATCTGATGACGATGGTGTCCGAGCTGGTGCTGACACGTAATCAGCTTCTGGAAATCGTGCGTCGTCATGAAGACAGCGAATTCAAGGTTCCGCTGCAACGCCTTTCCAATGTGACTGCGGAATTGCAGGAAGGCGTTATGGCCACCCGCATGCAGCCGATTGGCAACGCCTGGCAGAAGCTGCCGCGCATTGTGCGTGATCTGAGCCAGGAACTGGAAAAGCCAATCGAACTGGAGATGGTCGGGGCTGAAACCGAACTGGATCGTGCAGGTTCTTGAAATGATCAAGGACCCGCTGACCCACATGGTTCGCAACTCGGCTGACCACGGTCTTGAAATGCCAGCAGAACGTCGCGCCGCCGGAAAGCCGGACAAGGGCACGATTACGCTTGCTGCATATCATGAAGGCGGTCATATCATCATCGAAGTACGGGATGATGGTAAGGGACTGGACGTCGATCGGATCAAGGCCAAGGTTTTGGAGCGTGGTCTGGCGACCGAAGCCGAAATCGACAAGATGACGGATGCCCAGATCCACAAGTTCATCTTCTCTGCCGGATTCTCGACGGCAGCCGCAGGTCACCAGCGTTTCCGGACGCGGCGTGGGCATGGACGTTGTGCGTAACAACATTGAAGTCATCGGTGGTACGGTTGATTTGCGCTCGGTTCCCGCAAAGGGTACGAGCTTCATTATCAAGATCCCGCTGACGCTGGCGATTGTCTCGACGTTGATTGTCGAGGCTGGTGGCGATCGTTTTGCGATCCCGCAGCTTTCGGTTGTTGAGCTGGTTCGTGTTCAGAACAATTCCGAACATCGTATCGAGCGCATTAAGGACACGCCGGTCCTGCGCTTGCGCAACAAGTTGCTGCCGCTGGTTCATTTGTCCTACTTGCTCGGTCTGACCGAGGAAAGTGATGCGGATGAATCCCTCGACAAGGACAATGGTTTCATTGTGGTCATGCAGGTCGGTAGCCAGACATTCGGTGTCGTGGTCGATGGTGTCTTCCATACGGAAGAAATCGTGGTCAAGCCGATGTCGACGATGCTGCGCAATCTGACAATGTTCTCCGGCAACACCATTCTGGGCGATGGCTCGGTGATCATGATTGTTGACCCGAATGGCATCGCCGGTGCTATGGCCAGCCATGCAACCAGCGCTATTGCGGAGCAGAACGAGGAAATCGAAGAAGATCTCCACGCTCGGACAATATCCAGCCAGTCGACAGTGTCGCTGCTGTTGTTCAGCGCCGGATCGCCTGAACCGAAAGCTGTTCCCTTGTCACTGGTGACACGCCTCGAAGAGTTTGAGGTGTCCAAGATCGAGCGTTCCAACGGACGCGATCTGGTTCAGTACCGTGGCGCTCTCATGCCGCTTGTCTACATCGATGGATGCGGACAGCATAAGCTTGAAGGCACACAGCCGATGCTGGTGTTCTCCGACAGTGGCCGGTCCATGGGGCTGGTGGTCGACGAGATCGTCGATATTGTCGAGGATCGCATGAATATTGAGGTCGGTTCTGAGCGCCCGGGCGTTCTGGGGTCCGCGATCGTCAAGGAACACGCGACGGAAATCATCGACCTTGGCTTCTATCTGCCGCAGGCCTTTGAAGATTGGTTCATGCGAAAGGAAATGGATATTTCCTCGCTGACGAAGAAGGTTCTCTTCGTTGATGACTCATCTTTCTTCCGTAACATGCTGACCCCTGTTCTCAAGGCTGCCGGTTACGATGTGACAACGTGTTCTTCCGTGAAGCAGGCTTTGGAACTGCTGGAGAATGGCGCGTCGTTCAATGCCATTGTCAGCGACATCGAAATGCCCGAGATCAACGGTTTCGAGTTCTGTGAAACGCTTCGTCGCGATCCACGGTTCAGGGAAATCCCGATCCTGGCGCTGTCGTCGCTGGTCACTCCGGCGTCTATTGAGCGTGGCCGTCAGGCTGGCTTTGACGATTACGTTGCCAAGTTCGACCGGCCTGGTCTGATCGCGGCATTGAAAGATGTCTTCTCGGGTGAAATGGGAGTTGCCGCATGACGACTGTCGATACAAGCGTCACCGCTGGTCATCATATGATTCAGTACGTCACTGTGATCATTGGTGGGCAGTTGTTCGGACTGCCGATTTCCCAGGTTCACGATGTCTTTGTGCCTGAGAGTGTCACGCGCGTGCCGCTCTCCGCTCCGGAAGTCGCGGGTGTGTTGAATCTGCGTGGCCGCATCGTGACAGCTATCAACATGCGTCGTCGTCTGCACCTCCCGCAAAGGGATGAAGGGCAGATGATGGCCGTGGGCATTGAATATAAACATGAGAGCTATGGGCTTGTGATTGACACTGTCGGAGAGGTTTTGAACCTGCCGGCAGATTCCATCGAACCGAACCCATCCAATCTAGATCGGCGCTGGGCCGAGATTTCGGGAGGGGTCCATCGCCTTGACGGGCGTTTGATGGTCATTCTTGATGTCGCCCGCCTGCTGGGCTCTATGTTCACCGAACCGGTCGCAGCGGCATAATCAAAGCCCGGGTCTTCAACGGAGTATTGGGAAATGAAAACTTGCCTTGTTGTGGATGACTCGAGCGTCATTCGAAAGGTCGCGCGTCGAATTCTTGAAGATATGAGCTTTGAGATCACGGAAGCAGAAGACGGGCAGCTTGCGCTCGACGAATGTCGCAAGCATATGCCAGATGCGATCCTGCTCGACTGGAATATGCCAGTGATGGACGGATTGGAATTCCTGACGAGCCTGCGTGCCGAAGAGGGCGGCGAAAAGCCGATCGTCGTTTTCTGCACGACGGAAAACGATGTTGCCCATATTGCGCGCGCGATTCGCGCTGGCGCAAATGAGTACATCATGAAGCCATTTGACCGGGAAATCGTGGAAGCGAAATTTCAGGAAGTCGGGCTTATCTAACTCTGCGACTGGAACGCGTTCATGGCATTTGCGCAAAGAACTCTCACGGCGGGGACAACCCCCGGGACAAATGCAATCCGGGTCATGGTTGTTGATGACGCTGTTGTCATCCGCGGCTTGTTGAGCCGCTGGCTTGATGCCGATAGCGATATCACTGTCGTGGGGTCGCACCGGAACGGCAAGCTGGCGGTCGAAGACATCGAGAAAAGCAACCCGGATGTGGTTGTGCTTGATATCGAGATGCCGGAAATGGATGGCATGACGGCGTTGCCGCTCATGTTGGCGAAGAAACGTGACCTGTAGTGGTCATCATGGCGTCGACGCTGACGCGGCGAAATGCTGAAATTTCGCTGCGGGCGATGTCATTGGGGGCTGCCGACTACGTACCGAAACCTGAAAGCACGTCGGAAGTGACCACATCGGTCGACTTCCGTCGCGAGTTGATCGACAAGGTTAAGGCATTGGGCGCGCGTGCCGTGCGTATGCGCGGGGCCTCCCGGGTTATGCGTGCATCCACAACGGCTGGTCGTCAGGCTTCGCAGGCGGCTCCGATTGCGCGCCCGAGAACGGCTGCGCAAGTGGCTGCGACACCGCGGGCTGTTCCTCCTGGACGGGGCGCAACCTTTCAGACGCGGCCTTATACGGGCGCGCGTCCGCGTATTCTTGCTATTGGGTCCTCCACGGGTGGCCCTCAGGCCTTGCAGCAGATGATGAAGGAAGTTGGCAGTTCCATGGGGGATGTGCCGGTGGTTATCACGCAGCACATGCCGCCGACGTTCACGGCTATTCTGGCTGAACACATCAGCAAGGTTTCTCTGCGCCCTGCCAAGGAAGGTGAGAACGGAGAATTGCTGCGTCCCGGCGAAATCTATGTTGCGCCAGGCGGAAAGCACATGATTTTGGAAAAGGAAGGCACCGTGGTGAAGATCCGTCTGACGGACGAACCGCCGGTTAATTTCTGCAAGCCAGCCGTTGATCCATTGTTCAACAGTGTGGCGAAGATTTATGGATCCGCCACACTTGGTGTGATCCTGACGGGTATGGGGCATGATGGAGCTGAAGGTGTTCGGGCGATTGCCCAGGCCGGCGGTAACATTCTGACCCAGGATGAAGCCACGAGTGTGGTCTGGGGAATGCCGGGGGCTGCGGCGCATACGAACATGTGTAATGAAGTTTTGCCATTGCCTGAAATCGGACCCAAAGTTTCGCGTATTCTGAAAGGGACTGCCAGATGACACCGGCCGATTTTGAATTTCTGAAGACTTTTTGAAAGAGCGCTCTGGGCTGGTGCTTTCAAACGACAAGCAATATCTGGT
>NZ_CM147918.1:0-1630000 GCF_055809635.1 Roseibium sp. 10G30-5 | reverse complement strand
GGATGCCTACAAACAGTTGGAGCCCAAGGTTTGTCCTGGGTGACAGCGTACCTTTTGTATAATGGGTCAGCGACTTAATTTAGCGAGCAAGCTTAAGCCGATAGGTGTATGCGTAGGGAAACCGAGTCTTAATAGGGCGTTTTAGTTCGTTGGATTAGACCCGAAACCGAGTGATCTAGCCATGACTAAGGTTGAAGGTGCGGTAACACGCACTGGAGGACCGAACCCACGCCTGTTGAAAAAGTCGGGGATGAGTTGTGGCTAGGGGTGAAAGGCCAATCAAACTCGGAAATAGCTGGTTCTCCGCGAAATCTATTTAGGTAGAGCGTCAGACGAATACTCTCGGGGGTAGAGCACTGGATGGGCTATGGGGGCTTACCGCCTTACTGATCCTAACCAAACTCCGAATACCGAGAAGTAGTATCTGGCAGACACACAGTGGGTGCTAACGTCCATTGTGGAGAGGGAAACAACCCTGACCGCCAGTTAAGGTCCCTAAGTTATGGCTAAGTGGGAAAGGATGTAGAACTCCCAAAACAACTAGGATGTTGGCTTAGAAGCAGCCATCATTTAAAGAAAGCGTAACAGCTCACTGGTCTAAATAAGGGGTTCCGCGCCGAAAATGTACCGGGGCTCAAGCCATACACCGAAACTGCGGGTGTGCACTTATGTGCATGCGGTAGCGGAGCGTTCTGTAAGTCTGCGAAGGGAGACCCGTGAGGGCTCTTGGAGATATCAGAAGTGCGAATGCTGACATGAGTAACGATAAAGGGTGTGAGAGACACCCTCGCCGAAAGTCCAAGGGTTCCTGCGCAACGCTAATCGGCGCAGGGTTAGTCGGCCCCTAAGGCGAGGCCGAAAGGCGTAGTCGATGGGAAACAGGTTAATATTCCTGTACTTGGTGGTAGTGACGGATGCCGTGTATCGTATTCCCTTATTGGATTGGGGATGCGGTGAAGGTGTTCCAGGAAATAGCTCCACCGCTATAAACCGTACCCGAAACCGACACAGGTGGACTGGTAGAGCATACCAAGGCGCTTGAGAGAACTGTGCTGAAGGAACTCGGCAAAATGCTCCCGTAAGTTCGCGAGAAGGGAGACCTCATGGTGGGCAACCATTGTGGGGTGGCACAGACCAGGGGGTGGCGACTGTTTATCAAAAACACAGGGCTCTGCGAAGTCGCAAGACGACGTATAGGGTCTGACGCCTGCCCGGTGCCGGAAGGTTAAGAGGAGGTGTGCAAGCTCCGAATTGAAGCCCCGGTAAACGGCGGCCGTAACTATAACGGTCCTAAGGTAGCGAAATTCCTTGTCGGGTAAGTTCCGACCTGCACGAATGGCGTAACGACTTCCCCGCTGTCTCCAGCACAGACTCAGTGAAATTGAATTCCCCGTGAAGATGCGGGGTTCCTGCGGTCAGACGGAAAGACCCCGTGCACCTTTACTACAGCTTCACACTGGTATTCGTGACGACATGTGTAGGATAGGTGGTAGACGTTGAAGCATTGGCGCCAGCTGATGTGGAGTCATCCTTGAAATACCACCCTTGTCGTTATGGATATCTAACCGCGGTACTACAATATCCGGGACCGTGTGTGGCGGGTAGTTTGACTGGGGCGGTCGCCTCCCAAATGGTAACGGAGGCGCGCGAAGGTGGGCTCAGAGCGGTCGGAAATCGCTCGTTGAGTGCAATGGCATAAGCCTGCCTGACTGCGAGACTGACAAGTCGAGCAGAGACGAAAGTCGGCCATAGTGATCCGGTGGTCCCTCGTGGAAGGGCCATCGCTCAACGGATAAAAGGTACGCCGGGGATAACAGGCTGATGATGCCCAAGAGTCCATATCGACGGCATTGTTTGGCACCTCGATGTCGACTCATCACATCCTGGGGCTGGAGCAGGTCCCAAGGGTTTGGCTGTTCGCCAATTAAAGTGGTACGTGAGTTGGGTTCAGAACGTCGCGAGACAGTTCGGTCCCTATCTGCCGTGGGTGTAGGAGAATTGAGAGGATCTGTCCCTAGTACGAGAGGACCGGGATGGACGTACCTCTGGTGGACCTGTTGTGGCGCCAGCCGCATTGCAGGGTAGCTATGTACGGAAGGGATAACCGCTGAAAGCATCTAAGCGGGAAACCCACCTCAAAACGAGTTCTCCCTGAAGAGCCGTGGAAGACCACCACGTCGATAGGAAGCGTGTGGAAGTGTGGCAACGCATGAAGCTTAGCTTTACTAATAGCTCGTTCGGCTTGATCCTCTCATTAGTCAATGTTCATCAAATCAACTGACCAGTTTTGCGAAAGTGCAAGGACAGACACACATCTGTTCAGGCCCTCTCAGGGATCCAGAATCCCAAACGCTCAAACCGCAAAACTCAAAACAGACCAGTTCTCGATATTTTCTGCGCTTCGCCGGCACTGGTGGCTCTAGCGGGGAGCCCCCACCCGATCCCGTCCCGAACTCGGCCGTGAAACTCCCCAGCGCCAATGGTACTGCATCTCAAGATGTGGGAGAGTAGGTCGCTGCTAAGGCCTGCAAAACGCAGAAAATAATCTCGGATACATAAAATAATAACGCGGGATGGAGCAGCCCGGTAGCTCGTCAGGCTCATAACCTGAAGGTCGCAGGTTCAAATCCTGCTCCCGCAACCAAATTATAACAAATATGATGAAATACACCCGCTACAAAAGCGGGTTGTTTGCGTTCAAAATTAAAAAAAATCAGAAACCTCGGCGCGAAATAGATCTGTGGCGTAGAGGATATCTGCGTGCCACGGAAAGTCTCCCTTTTAGAAACGCATTCTGTTTGCACGAAACCAATGCGCGGCTTAAGCCGTCACCTCGAACATGTCGTAGATGATGTTCTTCTGCGCATCGAAGGCCTTGTGACCCGGGATATACGGTTGTGGATCTGTATGCAGCACTGGTTTCCAGAGACAGTCGTTGGTCAAGCCTGCTAGAGCCGCTTTGAAAGCGTCGTCATAGAGGTCTTGGCGATGCGTGAAAAGCACCAGACCGCCCTTGCTGACAATCCGGCAGAACTCGCGCATCAGACCTGAAATATTATCGAGATAAGTTAATGTGCCAATGCATTGGGCGTGACCGAAGCTGTTGTCAGCAAACTCCAGCGGCTCGTTCATATTCTGCACTTTCAGTGTCTCGTAGCATCCCTTTTCCGCCGCGCGCTTCAGTGATTCCGGCGACAGATCGATGCCAGACACATGTGCGAACCCCGCGCGCGCTAACTCCAATCCTGTCAGACCTGTGCCGCATCCAGCATCCAGAACGGACTTCGATGGATCCGCGCCGTGTTTTGCCATCAATTTTGCCGCGACAGCCTGGCGCTTCATAGCCAAGATCAAGCAGGTCTTGCTCATAAGTTCTGGATCAGGTGTCATAGTAAACTTGCAGGTCCTGAGCCCGGGCCAAGGTCATGTTGGCGAGCGCTTCAGCCTCGCCGGAAATGCCTGAGGATGTTGTATAAGTCGGGGTGTCATCTGTCATTTGGCTCTCTCAGTCAGGTGCCTGAACAGAGTGCTCTGCGGTCAGAGCCCTCAACGACGCGCAAATCCGCGTAGGGGCCCGGAGACGGGCCATGGATTCGTCTCGCAAAACGAGAAATCTTCGCGTGGGTGGTCCTCTGAGGATAGCAAACCTAGGCGCTTCGTCAAATCTGTCAGTTCAGGTAGTGCATGGCGTGACGTGAGGATGTCTCCCACCGGCCGAAGATGAGGCAAATTTCTACGCCGCTCAGGAAACTGAAGACATGGCCGCGGAACTAACCGAAATCAGCCTCTAGCAAACCCGGGGCGGTTCAAGCGCTTGCATTCGGGTACTCTGCAAAATGTCCTGAAACATTCCGGTGTGATCGCCACAAGGGTAAAGGAGATACGTCGACGACGGGGACGGATCTCTTATGCATGGACTGCCGCACAATGGGTCATATCCATGCAATTGCAAAAATGCTGCGAATTTAGTCAAGTAACGATACTTTTTGCGACTTATCTCCGCAGGGCGACCCCTTGCTCGACGGGGAAAACTCGATCTATTCTTTGATCTAATCTTTTCATAAAGGTCCAACGGCGGGCCTGTCATCGCAAAGCTGCGGAGACGTGTAGTGGAGATTCCAAGTGGAATCAGGCTGCTCGTGTCCGCAGCTTTTTTTGTTTGTGGACCCCTTGCCGGGTCCTTGGCTGAGAGCGGGCAAGAATGGTGAGCGCGAGCGTTCGAGACATTTTGGAGATCGGCAATCAGGCTAGTGCCTTTCATCTGCAAATGAGCGGCATGTTGGATGCGCCACGGATGGAGGCTTCGCGATGAGTGAGACCCGCTCGGTGCGCAGCGCTTGTCCCTATTGCGGTGTCGGATGTGGTCTGGTGCTGGAGGTGGAGAAGGGGCGTATCCTACGCGTTCAAGGCGACAAGGATCATCCTGCCAACTTCGGCAGGCTCTGTACCAAAGGCAAAACGGCGCATGAGGCGATTGCAGCACCCGGGCGTCTGACAGGGGCCCTCATCCGTGAGAATCGCAGTGGTCCGCTTTGCGAACGGCCTATGGCTCAAGCCATACAGGAAACAGCGCGCCGCATAAGCGAGATTATCGATGTACACGGCCCGGATGCGATCGCACTTTACGTGTCAGGTCAGATGTCGCTGGAAGCGCAATATCTCAGCAACAAGTTGGTGAAGGGTTTTTTGCGCTCCCGCCATATCGAGTCTAATTCACGGTTGTGTATGGCCAGTGCCAGCACTGGATACAAGCTGTCCTTGGGAGCGGATGCGCCGCCGGGATCTTATGACGACTTCGAAAAGGCCGACCTGTTTCTGGTGATGGGAGCCAATATGGCTGACTGTCATCCGATCCTGTTTCTGCGGATGATGGACCGGGTGAAGCAAGGGGCGCGGCTGATCGTGATCGACCCGCGGCGCTCTGCGACCGCCGACAAGGCAGATTTGCACCTTGCCATAAAGCCTGGAACGGATTTGGCGCTGTTGAACGCATTGCTGCATGTCATTCATCGCCGGGGTGGTGTGGATATGACCTTCGTGCAGCGCTTCACGGAAGGCTGGGAGGATATGCCCGTCTTCCTGGCTGATTATGCGCCGGAAAAGGTGGCTGACATCATCGGGCTGAGTGTTGCAGAGATTGAGCAGGCCGCCGATATGATCTTGCTCTCGGGAGAGTTCATGACGCTTTGGACCATGGGTCTCAACCAGTCGGTGCAAGGGACTTTCAACACCAATGCCATTTGCAATCTGCATCTGGCCACAGGCCAGATCTGTCGGCCGGGAAGCGGGCCGTTTTCCTTGACCGGACAACCCAACGCCATGGGCGGGCGCGAGATGGGATATATGGGGGGCGGTCTTCCTGGCCAGCGCACCGCGTTGATGAAAGATGACCGGGCCTTCTGTGAAGATATATGGGGTTTGCCTACGGGCAGCCTGCGGGCCGATGCGGGGCTGGGCACGATTGGGCTGTTTCGCGCCATGCAAGCGGGAGATGTTCGAGCGCTCTGGGTAATTTGTACCAACCCGGTGGCCAGTGTAGCTGGACGCGATATTGTGATCGAGGCACTGAAAAAGGCAGATCTTGTTGTCGTTCAAGATATTTTTGGTCAAACCGAGACTGCTGCCTACGCCGATATCCTGCTGCCTGCGGCCACGAGTTTTGAAGCCGACGGTGTGATGGTCAATTCCGAGCGTAACATGGTACTAACGCAAAAGGCGGTAGAGGCTCCAGGCGACGCTTTGCCGGATTGGAAGATCGTTGCTGATGTTGCCTGTGCACTGGGGTTCGAGTCGGCTTTTACCTATTCCAGTGCTGCTGAAGTTTTTGATGAACTGGCGCGCTTTGCCAATCCGCAGACAGGCTACGATATTTCGGGTGTCAGCCACGACCGACTGCCGCCAGGGCTCGGTGCAATGGCCGGCCCCGGACATGGCGCAGAAGGAGGGCAACGGCAATGTCGGAGTAAGTCCCGGTATGGCGCTTCGTGCACCAATTCGCTATCGGACGCTTGAGGGGGAGGTGCGCTTTGCCACGGTCAATGGAAAGGCGAAATTCTGGCCTCGCCCGCATATGAATGCGGGCGAGGCGCCGGATGCCGATTATCCCTTCATCTTCAACACGGGTCGCTTGCAGCACCAGTGGCATACCATGACGAAAACCAGAAAGGTCCCTGTGCTGAACAAGCTCAACTCAGGACCTTTTGTGGAGGTGAACCCGCGCGATGCCACGGCGCTTGACCTTCGTAAGGGCGACAGTGTGGCCATCACCTCACGCCGTGGACGTGCGGTGCTCTCGGTGGAAATCACGGACCGGGTTCAGGAAGGAAGCCTTTTCGCGCCCTTCCACTGGAACGATGTTTTTGGTGAAGATCTTTGCGTCAATGCCACCACGGATCCTGCGACCGATCCGATCTCGCTACAGCATAGGGTTCAAGGTCACTGCCGTCTCCGTAGAAAAAAAATCGGCCAAGACACTGATTGGAAAAGATCTTCTAGGTGGGGCGTTGATGCCCCTTAAACCGGAACTGGCCAGTATCGCAAAGGCGATCAATCTGGGCGACCTCTCACCACTCGATCTGGATGAAACAGCTTTGCGGTGGCTGTCGGGCTATCTCGCGGGACTGGATTTCAGGCGTGATCTTCTGACGATGCCACCGCAACTGCCGGAGACCGCACCGCTTTCAAACCCGGCAAAACTTGTGCTGAATGGTCTGCTGGCTGGTATCTATCCGCAGGCGACCAGAGCACCAGTCGCTGCTTCTGGTCCAGCCGTGCAGGCAGATCTTGCTGTTTTCTTTGCTTCTCAGACTGGTACGGCCGAGACACTGGCGGAGCGGGTTACCGCGACCATGCGTGACCAACGACATTCAGTGCTTCTTCAGTCGTTGGATGATGTGGACCCGGCCTCTCTTGCCGGATTGAAAGCGGCCCTTTTTGTCGTCAGCACCTTTGGCGATGGCGATCCACCCGACAACGGCTCAACGTTTTGGGATCAGCTGAGGGCTGACCGGATGACCAATCTTTCGGGCCTCTCGTTTCAGGTCATAGGGCTTGGCGATAGCACCTACGCACAGTTCTGTGGCTTTGGCCGCAAGCTGGACGAGCAACTGGGAGAAGCAGGCGCTAAACGGCTTGGTGATTTCATCGCCTGCGATGTGGGTGAGGAAGATGCAGGAGAAGCAAAAGTGCTTGCAGGCCTTGCTGCCTTTCTTGGCGAAAATATTTTTGAAAAAGAAGGCACACATATCAAAAGCGCTGCACAGGCGTCTGGCATCAGAAGCAGTTCACCAACCCATGTCGCCCGTCTCCACATTAACACTCGCCTCAGTGGAGACGGAGCTGGGGACAAGGACGTTCGCCAATTCGGCTTTATCATTCCACCTGATATGATGTACGAAGCAGGTGATGCTCTTAGCATTCATGCGACCAATTGTCCGGATCTTGTCGATGACCTTGTCGCTGCCATGCGGTGGTCCCCTGAAACGACGGTGCAGGTTTCCGGTCAGGCCGTGCCGCTTGTCGAAGCCTTGCTGACCCAGCTGGAAATTGCGCGACCGACTGCCGGTTTTTGAAGTGGTGGGCGGATGTCGCCCGTCATGAAGAGCTTGCTACTCTGCTGGCTGCGGAAGATCGTCCGGCGCTGGAGCGTTGGCTTTGGGGACGCCAGATCGTGGACCTGGTGTTACAGACTTCAGCTCGTGTCAATGCGCAAGACTTCGTCGACAATCTGCGCAAGCTTCAACCGCGGCTCTACTCTATCGCGTCCAGCGCCAGACTGATGCCTCGTGAGGTTCATTTGACCGTCTCCGTCCTGCGACATGCGCACCATGGGGTGCTGCGCAAAGGTGTTGCGTCCACCTTTCTGGCGGACCGAGCGAACGCATGCGACGTGAAAATGAAAGTTCAGCAGCAGACGCATTTCCGTCTTCCTGAGGATACCTCAGTGCCGATCATCATGATCGGACCGGGAACAGGTATCGCGCCGTTCCGCGGTTTCTTGCAAGAGCGGCAGGCCACAGGTGCTATGGGGCGCAATTGGCTGTTCTTCGGAGAACAGCACCGAGAAACCGGTTTCTATTATCGGCAGGAATTGGAGCAGTGGCAGAGAGCGGGCCTGCTGAATGATCTTGAGACGGCGTTTTCACGGGATCAAGCTGAAAAAATCTATGTTCAGCATCGTATGTTGGAGCGTGGTCGTGATCTCTGGGCATGGCTGGAGGAGGGCGCACATATCTATGTGTGTGGTGACGGCAGTCGCATGGCAAAGGATGTGGATGCGGCGCTTTTGGCGATTGCGCAGAAATACGGCGGGAAATCAAGCGATGATGCCGCTAATTTCATCAAGTATCTGGCTGCGGATCGCCGATACTGTCGCGACGTTTATTGATCTGATTGTATTGCGGGACGTGTCAGCCTGACCATGAACAAGAACGATCTCACAGTCCTTGTAATCGATGAAAACAACATTCGTGCTTCCATCATCAGGCAGGGACTGACGGAAGCCGGTGTTGAAAGCGTCTATGTCATTTACGAGTTGACGGGAGTGGCGCGCGAAATCGAGAGGATCGATCCGGATGTGATTGTGATCGATCTGGAAAACCCAAACCGCGATATGCTGGAAAATCTCTTTCAGCTTTCCCGTTCCATCCAACGACCTATCGCCATGTTTGTCGACCATTCAGAAGCGGGCATGATCGAGGCTGCGATCGATGCCGGGGTCTCGGCGTACATCGTGGATGGTATGCGTCAAGAACGAGTGAGGCCCATTCTGGATGTGGCGATCAGCCGGTTCAACGCTTTCAATCGTATGTCGCGTGAACTGGAAGAAGTCCGTTTCGAGTTGGAAAACCGCAAGACTGTCGAGCGGGCAAAAGGAATTTTGATGACGTCTCGCGGACTGAACGAGGACGAGGCGTATCAACTGTTACGCAAGACAGCTATGAACCAGAATCGCAAGATCGCAGACGTTGCGCAGGGGCTGGTTATGGCTGCTGGTATGTTGCAGGGGTAAGATGATGATCATGGAAGCAGACATTGCTCTGGGGTTCATTCCGCTTCTCGATGCAGCGATCCTTATCGCTGCGGTTGAGAAAGGGTTTACGCAGGAAGAGCAGATCGCCGTCAAACTGGTGCGTGAGGTTTACTGGGCCAATATTCGCGATCGCATTGCCGTCGGGCATTTTCAGGCCGCCCATATGCTGGCTCCCATGCCGATTAGCAGTAATCTCGCTCTCGCTCCATTGGCACGCGACCTTATTGCTCCCATGGCGCTCGGTCTTGGTGGCAACGCGGTTTCCGTATCGAATGCCCTGCACGATGAGATGGCAGAGTACGGACTTCAGCCTAATCTGGATCCGATTGATGCCGGTCGCGCGCTCAAGGCCGTTATTAAGCGGCGCCAGAAGAACAGTCAGCCGAAACTGACTTTTGCCGTCGTGCATGCGTTTTCGGGCCATAACTATGAGCTGCGATACTGGATGGCGGGATGCGGCATTCACCCGGACGAGGACGTCGAGATTGTCATTGTGCCGCCGCCGCTTATGCCGGACGCCTTCAGCAAGGGCCGGATTGATGGCTGTTGTGTCGGTGAACCCTGGAACACCGTGGCGGTGGAACAGGGTCTTGCCCGCCTTGTAACCGTCAAGTCCAAGATCTGGCGCAACAGCCCGGAAAAGGTGCTGGGTGTTTCAGCCGAATGGGCGCAAGACCATCCGCAGCAACTGGATGCGCTGCTGCGTGCACTTTATCGCTCGGCGCAATGGTGTGGAGCCGTTGAAAACCATGAAGAACTTGCGGTCCTCCTGGCGCATCCGCAGTGGCTAGGCGTGCCACCTGGAGCATTGATGCCAGCTCTCAGCGGTCATTTGCATGTGGCCGCCGGGGTGGCGCATCAGGTCGATGACTTCTTCGTGCTGAACCGCACCGCAGCAACCTTTCCTTGGCAGAGCCATGCTCTGTGGTTCTACAGCCAGATGGTGCGATGGGGTCATTGCAGCCATTCGCCCGAAAATGTCCTCAAGGTCAAGCAGAGCTATCGTCCGGATCTCTACCGACGTGCGCTCAACTCGCTGTCAGTGCCCATTCCCGGCGCCAATCTCAAGGTCGAAGGCGCTCTTGGTCGCCCTCAATCCGTCGGTGCGACGGGTGGTATTCTGGAGCTTGGCCCGGATGGCTTCTTCGATAAGCAGATGTTTGATCCGGATCATCTGAAAAACTATCTGGAGTTGCAGTCACAACTGAAGGAGGAAGCCTCCTTCGAGGGGTGATTATTTTTTAGCCTCAATCGTCGACTTCAGCGAGAGGAAATGCTTATTTTAATGCAAGATATTGATAATAAATAATTTTTTATTTTTTTAATTGGCTAAAATCTTGTCTTTGCATTTGGTATTTTTTTTGGGACTTTAATAAAAGAAAGAGCGCCCAACGAAGGGGGTTCCTTGGCAAGGCTGCCTGATCAACCGTTTCTCGTCTGCGCGAGAACCACGGGTTGTTCGGCGGCCTTTTTTTGTTTTCGCACATCAGATCCATACGAGTACAGGCCGCAGACGTGTTGCTGTCTGGGGCACAGGAACCTTGGGAGAGGGTCATGAAGGTAACCAGACGTCGTTTGTTGCAGAGCTGCTCCATGCTGCTGGCCAGCTCGGCTATTTTTACGGGATTGGGACCATTCTCTGCCAAAGCAGATATGTTGGATGTCGAAAAGGACGAACTGAAGTTCGGCTTCATCAAACTTACTGATATGGCACCATTGGCCATCGCAGTTGAAAAAGGCTTCTTTGAAGATGAAGGTCTTTACGTCACGCTGGAAGCGCAGGCCAACTGGAAGGTGTTGCTGGACCGCGTGATCACTGGTGAGCTGGATGGAGCGCACATGCTGGCGGGTCAACCACTGGCTGCGACCATTGGCTATGGAACAAAGGCCAACATCGTGACGCCGTTCTCGATGGATCTGAACGGGAACGCCATCACCGTCTCCAATAAGGTCTGGAACATGATGAAGCCGCATCTGAAGATGCAGGCTGACGGAAGGCCGCAGCATCCGATTTCGGCAGTGGCGCTGAAACCGGTCGTCGAGCAGTTCAGGGCCGATGGCAAGTCCTTCAACATGGGCATGGTGTTTCCGGTCTCCACTCACAACTATGAACTGCGGTACTGGCTTGCCGCAGGGGACTGAACCCAGGTTTCTATTCTCCGGATGATGTATCCGGTCAGATCCAGGCCGACGTACTGCTGTCCGTAACACCACCGCCGCAGATGCCCTCTACCCTCGAGGCTGGCACCATCTCCGGTTACTGCGTGGGCGAGCCATGGAATCAGCAGGCCGTCTTCATGGGCATCGGTGTTCCGGTCATCACCGACTATGAGATCTGGAAAGACAACCCGGAAAAGGTCTTTGGTCTGACGGAAGACTTCACCCAGAAGTATCCGAATACCACTCTGGCGCTGACCAAGGCGCTGATCCGTGCCGCCATGTGGCTGGATGCAGACAACAACGCCAACCGTGTTGAAGCCGTGAAGATCCTGTCGCGTCCGGAATATGTGGGCGCGGATGAAAAGGTCATCGCCAACTCCATGACGGGCACCTTCGAGTATGAGAAGGGCGACAAGCGCTCTATTCCGGACTTCAACGTCTTCTTCCGCTACTTCGCCACCTACCCCTATTACTCGGATGCCGTCTGGTATCTCACGCAGATGCGCCGCTGGGGTCAGCTTCCGCAAGCCAAGACCGATGACTGGTACGCAGATGCAGCCAAGTCCGTCTACAAGCCGGCCATTTATCTGAAGGCCGCACAGATGCTGGTGGATGAGGGCAAGGCCCACAAGGAAGACTTCCCTGGCAGACCGATGGCTATCGCAAGCCGACGTCCGCCTTCATCGACGGCATCGCTTACGATGGTCGCAAGCCGAATGCCTACATCGATGCGCTGAAGATTGGGCTCAAGGACAAGCAGGTGGTGCGCGATGCCAAGGTCGTGACCGACTGACGGGATGAACGCTGGTCTGTCGATACGCGCAGATCAACAGGCTGACCTCAATTTCACGAACCGGGCCGGATGGCCTTCATTCCTGACTGTCGAACTATTTTGAAAAGGACGATGCCATGACGAATGTGACTGACAGTCTGCCGACCGGCAACGCAGAGCGTCAGGCCCGCAAGGAGCAACGTTTCCAGTGGGTCAACAAGGCAGTTGCATGGTTGAACGCTCTTGGGTTTGGCTGGATGACGCCGATCCTGAAGATCATTGTGGGCGATAATGTCTCCGAGCAGCTACACGAGCTGAAACGGGTTCTGGTCATCCCGCTTGTGGGCATTTTGATTTTCCTGGCCGCATGGGCATCGCTGGCTCCGCGTGTTCACACTTCGCTCGGAGCCATTCCGGGACCGGTCGCCGTCTGGCAGCAGGCCGAAGGCTTGTGGCAGGACCATTGGGCCGAGCGTCAGAAGGCCACAGCGTTCTACGAGCGCCAGAAGGAGCGCAATGCAAAGCTGACCGCGGCTGGAAAGCAAGATCGGGTCAAGTGGCGCACCTATATCGGCCGCCCAACCTACATCGATCAGATCGTCACCTCGCTGATGACTGTCGGCCTTGGTTTTCTGATCGGGACGGTCATTGCCGTTCCTCTTGGCATTGCCTGTGGGTTGTCGCGGACCATCAACAGCGCGTTCAATCCTCTGATCCAGATATTCAAGCCGGTGTCGCCACTGGCGTGGTTGCCCATCGTGACGATGATTGTCTCGGCGCTTTATGCTCACCCCTTTGAGCTGATGCCGAAGTCAATGGTCATTTCCGCCGTCACTGTCACCCTGTGTTCGCTCTGGCCAACGCTGATCAATACTGCCTTTGGTGTGGCCTCGATTGATAGCGATCTTTTCAACGTGAGCAAGGTCCTTCAGCTTTCCACCTGGACCACTATCCGCAAACTGGTGTTGCCGTCTGCTTTGCCGCTCATCTTTGCCGGTCTGCGGTTGTCGCTCGGTGTTGGCTGGATGGTTCTGATCGCTGCGGAAATGCTGGCGCAAAATCCAGGGCTCGGCAAATTCGTCTGGGACGAATTTCAAAACGGTTCATCCAATTCGTTGGCCCGTATCATGGTTGCTGTTTTTACCATTGGTCTTATTGGCTTCTTCCTTGACCGGGTGATGCTGGCATTGCAGTCCGCCTTTACCTACTCCTCCAGCCGGTGAGGAACGCAAAATGAGCACGATCGTCGAATTAAAAAGCGTCTCCAAGGCTTACGGTACAGGCCCTCAGTACAATTCGATTCTGTCGGATATCAATCTCGAAGTCGGGGAGGGTGAATTCATCGCCATTCTCGGGTTCTCCGGAGCAGGCAAGTCGACATTGATCTCTCTCTGGCAGGGTTGTCGGCGGTGGATCAGGGAGAGGTGCTGTTCAAGGGTCAGAAGGTAGAAGGTCCGGCACCTGAGCGTGGCGTTGTCTTCCAGAATTACGCCCTCATGCCTTGGCTGTCAGTTCAGGCGAATGTTGCACTGGCTGTTGATGCCGTTCACAAGACGAAGTCGAAGACAGAGCGCGCGGAACTCGTCACCCATTACGTCGACATGGTTGGTCTGGCTCATGCCCGCGATCGCAAACCTGCCGAACTCTCTGGCGGTATGCGCCAGCGCGTATCAGTGGCCCGTGCCCTTGCCATGCAGCCGGACATTCTGCTGCTGGACGAACCGCTGTCGGCGCTCGACGCCCTGACGCGCTCCAAGCTGCAGGACGAATTCGCTGCCATTTCGCAGGCCGAGAAGAAGACGATCATTTTGGTTACCAACGATGTGGATGAGGCCATTCTGCTGGCTGATCGCATCGTGCCGCTGACGCCGGGCCCGAATGCGACCTTTGGTCCGTCTTTCAAGGTGAATCTGCCGCATCCGCGGGAACGCGCCGAGATGAACGACAACGAGGAGTTCATCCGCATCCGCAATCAGGTGACCCAGTATCTGATTGGCCTCGGCGCACAGAGCAAGGCGGCTCAGGATCCCCGCCGAGATCCTGCCCAACGTCGTGCCGATGGAGCTGCGTGCGAAAAGGATCTTACCTGCAGCCTATGCCGAGAAAGCCGGATCTCCGATCAACAAGGGTTATGTCGAGTTTTCCCAGGTCACCAAGACCTATCCGACTCCGAAAGGCCCGCTGACGGTCGTAGACGGCTTCGACCTGAAGATGCGCAAGGGCGAGTTCATCTCGGTCATCGGCCATTCCGGCTGCGGCAAGTCCACTGTCCTGTCGATGGTCGCAGGCCTTAATCCAATCACTTCAGGTGGGATCATTCTGGATGGTCGCGAAGTTGCGGGAGCAGGACCTGACCGGGCTGTTGTCTTTCAGGCTCCCTCGCTTTTGCCTTGGCTGACCGCGCGCGAGAATGTCGCCCTTGGAGTGGATCGCGTTTATCCGAAGGCGAGCCCGACAGAGCGCAAGGACGTGGTGGAATATTATCTGGAACGTGTTGGTCTCGGCGATGCCATGCACCGCCGTGCCGCTGACCTTTCCAATGGCATGAAGCAGCGTGTCGGCATTGCCCGTGCCTTTGCTCTGTCACCCAAGCTTCTGCTGCTCGACGAACCCTTTGGCATGCTCGACAGCCTGACACGCTGGGAACTTCAGGAGGTGTTGATGGAAGTCTGGTCGCGTACCAAGGTGACGGCCATTTGCGTCACCCATGACGTCGACGAGGCGATCCTGCTGGCTGACCGAGTGGTGATGATGTCCAATGGACCTCACGCTGGGATCGGCAACATCATGGATGTCGATCTGCCACGCCCCCGGTCGCGTAAAGAGTTGCTTAACCATCCTGACTACTACGCCTATCGCGCAGAACTGCTGGAGTTTCTGGAAGCTTATGAGGGCGGAGCGAACCCGGATGAAGCACAACTGGCCGCCATTCGTCAGAAACGCGCCGAACGTGTTGCGCGTCAGTCCCTGAATTCTGTTCCTGCAGCGGAGTAAGACCATGGTCCAGGAAAAGAGAAAGCTCGTTATTATTGGCAATGGCATGGCGCCGGGCCGGATGCTCGAAGAGCTCTTTGATACGTCCCCAGATCTTTACGATGTCACGATTTTTAACGCCGAACCGCGTGTGAACTACGACCGCATCATGCTGTCGCCCGTGCTTTCCGGCGAGAAGACTTACGAGGACATCATCATTCATGATGATGTCTGGTACGCAGAGCATGGCGTGACGTTGCATCGTGGCGAGAAGGTGGTCGCCATTGATCGCGATGCCAAGTTCGTGACCTCAGAGGGTGGCATCACGGTCGCTTATGACAAGCTTGTCATTGCGACAGGGTCGTCGCCCTTTATCATTCCGGTGCCTGGACATGAACTGTCGGGTGTTCTGGCCTATCGTGATCTGGATGATGTGATCAGCATGCTGGAGATCGCTAAACAGGGCGGTCGTGCTGTTGTCATCGGTGGAGGCCTTCTTGGTCTTGAAGCTGCTTATGGACTGAAGCAGCGTGGCATGGACGTTACCGTTCTGCACTTGATGCCGACAATCATGGAACGCCAACTGGACCCGGCTGCGGCTTATCTTCTGGAAAAGGCGCTCGACGAGCGTGGCATCGAGATCATCACCAAGGCCAACACCAAGCGCATTCTTGGGGATGCGCAGGTGGAGGGCGTCGAACTGGAGGACGGCCGCATCATCGATGCCACAATGGTGGTCATGGCTGTCGGCATCCGTCCGGCATCCGGTCTGGCGAAAGACGCGGGTCTGGACGTCAATCGCGGCATCGTGGTTGATGACGGCATGGCCACATCAGACCCGGATATTTTTGCACTTGGTGAGTGTGCCGAACATCGCGGCACCTGCTATGGCCTCGTGGCTCCGCTTTATGAAAGTGCTCGTGTTCTGGCAACTCGCCTAAGCGGTGGGGAGGGCGTTTACAAGGGCTCGCAGGTGAACACCAAGTTGAAGGTGACCGGCGTTAATCTCTTCTCTGCGGGTGATTTTGCGGAAGGTCCTGACCGTGAGGAAATTGTTCTGCGCGATGCCACGCGTGGCGTCTATAAGCGTGTCATTCTGAAGGATGACAAGATTATCGGGACCGTGCTTTACGGAGATACGGCGGATGGTGCCTGGTATTTCGACATGCTGAAGCGCGGCACCGACGTCAGTGAGCTGCGAGAGACGCTGATCTACGGCCAGATGTATCAAGGCGGTGGCGAAGCCCTGGATCCGGCAGCTGCCGTTGCCGCTCTGCCCGATGATGCGGAGATCTGCGGTTGTAATGGTGTCTGCAAGAGCAAGATCGTCTCGTCGATCAAGGACAAGGGTCTGACCTCGCTTGATGATGTCCGGGCCCACACCAAGGCTTCGGCCTCCTGTGGATCCTGCACAGGCACTGGTTGAACAGCTGATGTCACTGACCTTGGGTGATGCCTACAATCCGGCTGCCGTTCAGCCGGTCTGCGGCTGCACCGATCTTGGCCACGATGACGTACGTCGACTGATCCGCGCCAAGGAACTGAAGACAATCCCGGCAGTGATGCAGGAGCTGGAGTGGAAGACTTCCTGCGGCTGTGCAAAGTGCCGTCCGGCACTGAACTATTACTTGGTCAGCGACTGGCCGGGCGAATACGCCGATGACTATCAGTCCCGTTTCATCAACGAGCGTGTGCATGCCAACATCCAGAAAGATGGCACCTATTCCGTGGTGCCGCGGATGTGGGGTGGCGTGACGTCCTCGAAAGAGCTGCGTGCCATTGCTGATGTGGTCGACAAGTTCGACATCCCGATGGTCAAGTGTACTGGCGGACAGCGCATCGACATGCTGGGGATCAAGAAGGATGACCTGCCTGCCGTATGGGCCGACCTCGGCGAAGCTGGTTTTGTGTCCGGTCAAGCCTATGCCAAGGGCCTGCGCACGGTCAAAACCTGTGTCGGTTCGGATTGGTGCCGCTTTGGTACGCAGGACTCCACCGGTCTTGGTATCCGTCTGGAACGCTTTATGTGGGGATCGTGGACGCCTGCCAAAGTCAAGCTGGCGGTCTCCGGCTGCCCGCGCAATTGCGCTGAAGCCACGTGCAAGGATGTCGGAGTGATCTGCGTAGACTCCGGCTTCGAGATCCATTTTGCCGGGGCGGCTGGCCTAGATATCAAGGGAACTGAAGTTCTGGGGCTGGTCAAGACTGAGGATGAGGCGTTGGAGCATATCGTTGCCCTGACCCAGATGTATCGTGAACAGGCGCGGTATCTGGAACGCATTTACAAGTGGGCCAAGCGGATCGGTTACGACGAAGTTCGCCGTCAGATCATGGATGATACGGAACGCCGCAAGGCCTATTTTGACCGATTTGTTGAAAGCCAGAAGTATGCCCAGGTCGATCCGTGGTCGGAACGTGTCTCGGGCAAGGACAAGCATGAGTTCAAGCCCATGGCCGTGGTCGGCGTGGCAGAACCGGCAGAGTGAAGAGAGGGCCTATGACTGAATTTGTCTCTATTGGATCTCTTGACGAGATCCCGGTACGCGGCGCGCGGTGTCTGAAGACGCCGCACGGCAAGGTGGCGGTGTTTCGAACTGCGACTGACGAGGTCTTCGCAATTGAGGACCGCTGCCCGCATAAGGGTGGCCCGCTGTCTGATGGTATTGTGCATGGCAACGCTGTCACCTGTCCGCTGCATAATTGGGTCTTCTCGTTGGAAACAGGCAAGGCCTTTGGTCCAGATGAAGGTGAAGTGCGCCGCTGGTCGTTGAAGGTTCTGGATGGCCAGCTCTGGATCGATCTGTCGAGCTTCGCAATTGTGGCCGAATAAGCTCTTCGTTGCCTGCTGGATACACGGTGATCCCATTAGTACGACCTGTTCATTTCCTTGAGTTTATCGGCCCTTGCCGCGCAAACTGATGACCTGAAAGCGGAGAATAACAATGGCAGTCAAAACAAAGCTCAAGCCGCTCTCTCTCCCACGTCGTATGGAGGACTTATCGGTCCTGCCGGTATTCTTCAACCTCCGCGATAAGCGGGTTCTGATGGTGGGCGGGAGTGAAGCGGCAGCCTGGAAAACCGAACTTCTGCTGGCATCAGGTGCAATGGTTCATCTCTTTACGGATGACCTTTCAGAGGACATGCAGGCGCTGATGCCACACGAAAGATTGCATCTGGCCGGTCAGCACTGGCAATCGGTGGATCTTTCCGGGTTTCAGTTGGCTATTGGGGATATCGAGAGAGACGAGGATGCTGCCATTTTCATGCAGCATATCCGGGCGTATGGATTGCCTGTCAATGTCATCGATAAACCTGCCTTCTGCTCATTCCAGTTCGGCTCTATCGTAAATCGGTCTCCAGTCGTTATCAGCATCTCCACTGATGGAGCAGCCCCCATACTGGGGCAGGCCATACGCCGACGCATCGAAACACTGCTTCCGGTCACCCTTTCTGCCATAGGCAGGCTCGCAGCTCGACTTCGTGCGCGCGTCTGTGATCGCCTTTCTCCGGGCACACCGCGCCGACTGTTCTGGGAACACTTTGTTGACCGGACCTTTTCCGGTACGAAAGCTCCTGATTACCTGGAGGAAACAATACTTCTGGACGAAGCGGATAGTCTTACCGCAACACCAGCTCTTGGTTCCGTAACGTTGGTGGGCGCAGGCCCAGGTGATCCTGAACTTCTGACGCTGAAGGCAATGCGTGCGCTGCAAAGCGCAGATGTCATTCTGTTTGATAATCTCGTTTCGGCAGAGGTGCTGGAAATGGCGCGGCGTGAAGCAAAGCGTATGTTGGTCGGAAAGCGAGGCGGACGCGAGAGCTGCTGCCAGGAAGACATTAATGCCATGATGCTGCGCTTTGCCCGTGACGGAAAGCGCGTGGTGCGGCTGAAGTCCGGGGATCCGTCTGTTTTCGGACGCTCGGGAGAGGAGGTCGCCTATCTGGAAGATGCGGGTATCCCGGTCTCCATCGTACCGGGCATAACCGCAGCCAGCGCATTGGCAGCAAACTTGAAGACCTCATTGACTCATCGCGATTGCGCGCAATCCGTACGATTTGTCACGGGTCATTCCCGCAAGGGTGTGCTTCCCGACACGTTGGACTGGCAAGCTGTGGCTGATCCATCCACCAGTACGATTTTTTATATGGGCGGGCGCACGGCAGGAGAAATCCAGTCGCGCTTGATGCAACATGGCCTCTTGCCTGAAACCTCTGTGGTCGTGGCTTCCAATGTCAGCCGGGATGGACAGACTATGTGGCAAGGAAAACTCGGTGAATTGGGCGACGCCATGGCTCGCATTGGCTATGAGCATCCGGTGCTGATCGGTATCGGTCAGGTCTTTGCCAAGCGTTCGACACCGTCAGATTGCATACGGCCGAAATCCCCAAATCACGGGGTCCCTTCGTCCAGATCCCTGCTCTTTTCCGCGACTGGGTGAGTGGCTTTTTGGGCTGTCTTCGCCTCCCTTCTAGCGGAGTGTATTGCCAAGTCGGGCATCGAACTCCATGTCGCCCTTCGGACGACAGCGGCCATGGGAAGACAGATGCCTCGTAGAGTATCGTTTCCCGATCGTCTCGTTGAGAGCTGTTTTGTGCCATTTTCTCTCAGAAAATGATTGATCTGGTGGCTTTTTGCTGTGAACAGGGCGTTTGACATCCTCTTGAACGGCCGCAATGTCTGGCTTCTTGTTCTGGAAGACCCTTTGGAGCACCCATGACCATCACGCAACTCGTCACGCATTCCGGCGGCTTTCATGCAGATGAACTTCTGTCGTCCGTCATTCTCACGCGGCTTTTCCCGCAGGCAGAGCTTTTGCGCAGCCGCGATAAGAAACTGCTTGTTCCAGCCAAGGACAAGATCATTTTTGACGTGGGCGGGGCCTTCAATGCAGAGGCGCAGATCTTCGACCACCATCAGCGCCCCGGTCCCTTGCGTGAGGATGAGCAGCCGTTCAGTTCATTTGGCCTGATCTGGGCTCATTATGGACGGGCTTATTTGGCTGCAATGGATGTGCCCGAGCACGATATTGAAGACATTCATGGTGCCTTTGATACCAAATTCGTGTTGCCGATCGATTTGCTGGACAACGGCGCGATTGAGCCGTCGGTTGCGGGTCCCTTGTCTATTCTGACGCTGCCAGCGCTTTTGGGCAGCTTGAAGCCTGTCTTTGATGATCCCTCGCCCACGGCCGACAATGATGCCTTCTTTGCTGCTCTTCCGATCGCACGGAGTTTCGTTGAGGCCCTCATCCGCAATCTGGCGGCGAAAGCGCGCTCGCAAAGCATCGTCCTGGAGGCAATCGCGGCGGCGGGTGCCTCTCCGATTTTGGAACTGCCTATGGGGATGCCTTATCGCTCGGCGCTTGAGAGTGCTGAGGCCGATCATATTCTCTTCGTTGTCAACCCTCGGGGTGAGGACTGGACCTTGAATGGTATCAAGCTGTCCAGTGAGACTTTTGATCAGCGTGCGGATCTGCCAGCGGCTTGGGCCGGTCTGACGGATGCAGCGTTGGAGGCCGCGTGTGGCGTCAAGGGCGCCAAATTTTGTCACAATGCCCGTTTTATTGCGGTTGCCAATTCGCGCGAAGCGATCTTGAAAATGGCTGAAATTGCTGTGAAAGAAGTCCGGTAAGGCCCCCGCGCCGCGCGCAAACATCTCAGCCAGATCGCGTCAGGCGGGCTTCTGCCCGGTTGAGCCGCCTGACGCAGACAGACTGGTTCTGAAGACTGAAAAGCATTCATGAGTTCGGGTCCGAGGATCTTGTCCATGAGCTTATCTCGGTTCGCTCGTCCAGAAAGGGGAGGGACAGAGAACCTGACTGGGTTGAAAGCCGTCTGTAGGGTTTTCCAGAAGCCGATGATGACGGGCAGTCAGGCGAGAAAACCTCCTGTGGACCTGGGTTTCTGACGTTGTTTTTTCGTACGTTGCGGAATGGGCTATAGCGGCTTCTTATGTCGAGGGTCTGACTTTCAATTCGTCAATGGCTCGCAAGTGGGCTTTTCTCTGCGCATGGTGAAATCGTGGGAATGTTTTCGCCTTATAGATATTTGCCTTCAGTCGAAGGCCAGAAAACAAGCCAAATCTACTTGTCAGGGAGGACAATATGAAGCTAGCCAAAACCCTGGTGCTTGCGGCAACGCTCGCGCTGTCGGCGAGCGTCGTAGCGAAAGCCGACGAAGCCCTCAAAAAGCCCGCAAACTTTCCGCGCCGCCCCATCAGCCTGATGGTCGCTTATCCAACAGGCGGTGGCATGGACATTACCGCGCGTACGCTTGCCAAGGAAATGGAACGCGTGACCGGCGATCAGATTCGCGTCGAGAACCGTCCAGGCGGTGGTGCCGTTGTTGGCAATAGCTACCTCGCCAAGCAGGCAAAGCCGGATGGATACACGATCGGTATTCTCGCCAATCCGACATTGGCCGTGAACCTTGTGGTGCAAAAAGCACCGTTCAAGCAGGGCGACCTTACTCCGGTGGCTGGCATTACCTTTACGCCTGCCGTCTGGCTCACGAATGCCAAGGGCAAGTTCGCAGGCAAGAGCTTCAAGGACATCATCGCTTATTCCAAAAAGCATCCGGGCGAAGTCACCGTTGGTGTCATTCCGGGTTCTGCCTTCGCCATGGTCACTCAGATTGTTGCAGAGCAGACCGGGGCCAAGTTCAAGATGGTGCCTTTCCAGGGCGGTAAGCCTGCGATGGTCGCACTGCTTGGAAAGAACGTCGATATTGCCGCAAATTACTATTCGGAAGTTGCGCAGTATGTGTCGGCAGGCCAATTGCAACCGATCGCCGTGGCCAACAACAAGACGCTGGACGTGCTTCCGAACACGCCGACGATTGATACGCTGGGTGTAAAAGTCACCGATGACACTTGGGGTGCTGACCGTTTTGCAGCGGTTCCCAAGGCCACGCCAGCTCCGATCCGCAAGTATCTTGAAGCGGCTATTCTGAAGACGCTGAAAGACCCGGAAACGGTCAAGGCGTTCAAGAAGGTCGGCATTACGCTCAAGCCGAAAACTGCAGCAGAGGAACAAAAGGGCTATGAAGCGGCCTATTCCTCGGTGTCGGATTACGTCAAGAAGAACCCAACCTCGGGTAACTGACGTCTCTTCCTTACTCCCGGCGTCACTGTGACGCCGGGTTCCCCTTTTTGGCCACCGGGCACGGCGGGCCAATTTTTCAGGAGACCTCTCTTGCTAGAAGGTTTCATCCATGCGCTTTCGCCTATGGCTCTGACATTTGAGCTGTTGGGTGTTTTGATCGGGATCATTTTTGGCGCGATCCCCGGTTTGACGGCTACGCTGGCCATTGCGCTTTTCGTCCCCGTGACATTCCTGATGAGTGCCGATCATGGCATGATCATGCTCAGTGGTATTTATGCTGGCGCAATCTTCGGTGGCAGCATTTCGGCCATTCTTCTGGATGTTCCCGGTACGCCGGCCTCCATCGTCACCGGCTGGGAAGGCCACACGATGGCGCGCGAGGGCAAGGCCCCGCTGGCACTCAGCCTTGCTGCCATGAGCTCAGGCATCGGTGGTATCCTCTCCGCCGTGGCCGTGCTGTTTCTGACGCCGGCCTTGTCGAGCACTGGCGCTGACGTTTGGCGCGCCGGAATATTGTGCTCTTCTGATCTTCAGTTTCGCAATCGTCATCATCATGCTTGAAACGCCAATCGAGCGGAACTTCCTCAGTCTGTTTCTGGGGCTTCTGGTGACCTGCATCGGCCTTGATCCGGTAAATGGTGCGCCGCGCTTTACCTTTGGCAGCGTCAATCTGATGTCCGGCTTTAATCTGGTGGCCGTGCTGCTCGGGTTCTTCTGTATGAGTCAGGCGATCTTCCTGGCACTTGAAAGCTTGCAGGCCAACAAGGAAAAAGTTCTCGATAGTGGCCGATCTGCGGATCATCGCGAAACCCTGCGCGAGATCATTGCACGACCCTTTACTTTGATCCGCGCGTCGATCTCCGGTATTTTGCTGGGCATTTTGCCCGCCATTGGCCCGACAACGACGCCTTTTCTGGCGCATGCGATTGAGCGTCGCTTTAATCCACGTGACAAAAAATGGGGCAAGGGCTCCATTACCGGCTTGCTTGCCTCGGAGACGTCGATCAGTGCCAACGTCGGTGGCTCGCTTGTGCCGCTGATTTCGTTGGGGATCCCCGGCAGTGGCGCGGCAGCAGTGTTCATCGGGGCGCTGACCCTGCATGGTCTGCAACCTGGGCCAACGCTTTTCGCCAATGACAAGGTGCTGATCTACACCTTCTTCTGGGGCTTTATGGCGGTCAACATCTTCATGCTGCTCTTTGGTCTTTTTGGCGCACGCTACTTTGCAGTTGTGCTGAAGGTGCCAACCAGCGCATTGGCCACCTTTGTGGCAGTGTTCTCGACACTTGGGGCCTATGCCATCAACAACTCGATGTTCGATGTGTGGACCATGCTGGGGGCGACTGCGATCACGGTCTGGTTCCGCTTTATCCGGGTCCCCATTTTGCCGATTGTCATGGCCATCACGCTGGGCAAGCTTTTTGAGCAGCAGATCGTCATCATGTCATCGAGCTACAACAGCATTTTGCCAGTGCTACAACGGCCGGTGGCCGATGTATTCTTGGTGATTTCGCTTGCCATGCTTGGCTACGGAATTTTCCGCAGAGTGCGCCCGTCTGCTCCGGATGAGTCGGCGTCAGTTGCCAAGGAGGGCGCGAAATGAGCGAAGATGCGAAGAAGAATTCCATGTATCTCTTCAACCTTGTGTCGATGATCCTCCTCGGGGTGATCTGTGCGGTGATGGGGTGGAAAAGCATTGGTATAGCGGGTGAGGCAGGCGGTTATCCGCTTTTGCTCATCTGTGCCTCGGCCGTGCTGCTTGTCGGGATCATCCTGCACGAGACGATCAATCGCGCAGCGGTGCTTTTGCCAAGCGGCCAACTGGCAGAATTGATCGCTGCGCGCGGACTGATTCTCGCCCGACTTGCGGTCTTCATCGTGCTGTGGGTTTTCTACCCCGTGCTGATGGCAGGTCTGGGCTTTCTTGTCTCAACCACGATCCTCGTCACGCTGTCGCTGTGTGCGGTGGCTAAACCGTTGACGGTGCGCTTTGCAATCGGTGCCCTTGTGACGGCAGTGGTGATGGCGGGTGTGTTCGGTGTGCTGATGTCGTCGGTCTTGTATATTCCGACGCCGAGCGGGCCTCTGGATGAGGCCCTGACAGGGTTGATTTACACAATGGGTCAATGACCCCGAGATCCCCCTGCCGCGGCAGGGGGATGCTTGCTCCAGCAGGCCGTAGGCGGTCCAAGACCCTGACGGCCCAGCATGAGGCCGCATATGACGGCGCTGTTCTCACGCTTTGTACATTCAGTCGCGTAGCAACAGGATATCTTCCGGTGAAAAGAAGAGTTTTGCTGTGTTGCCGATCTTTGGCAGGGCGTGGTTCGACTGATTGAACATGTCGAACGACAGAGCCTTGCCATCGATCTCGATCTTGGCGCGGATAACGGATCCAAGGAAGTTGAAACTGACGACCTTGCCGCTGATGATGACATCATCCGCATGACGACGCTGCATGGATAAGGCTTCCGGACGCAGCGCAATGTGGGTTGTCATGCCTGTTTCCAGAGGATCGCCTGCCCGTGTTGTGTCCGGCAGGCGGAAGCTCTGGTCATTCAGCGTTAATGTCCGGGTCACGGAATCCACCACACCGACTTCCAGAATATTGAGCGTGCCAACGAACCCCGCGACGAAGCGCGTGGCCGGTCTGTTGTAGATCTCTGCCGGTGTGCCCATCTGATCGGCCTTGCCACCGTTCATGACAATGATGCGATCCGAGATCGACAGGGCTTCTTCCTGATCATGCGTCACGAAAATCGTCGTGATACCAAGGTCGCGCTGAATGCTGCGAATGTCTTCGCGCAAGGAGACGCGGATCTTGGCGTCGAGAGCGGAGAGGGGCTCATCGAGCAGCAGAACTTCGGGCTGCGGTGCAAGGGCGCGTGCCAGCGCCACACGTTGTTGCTGGCCGCCAGACAGCTGATAGGGATAGCGATCGGCCAGATGGCCCAGTGCAATCATCTCCAACATTTCCATAACCCGCTTGCGGGTTGCTGCCTTGTCAACCTTGGCGATTTTCAGACCAAAGGCGACATTGTCGAAGACGTTCATGTTCGGGAACAGGGCATAGGCCTGAAACACCATGCCGATGCGACGCTGATTGGCGGGCAGGCGCGTCACATCGCGCCCGGCAATGTTGATACGGCCTGATGAGGGGTGTTCGAACCCGGCGACCATGCGCAAAATAGTCGTCTTTCCGCAGCCCGATGGGCCTAGAAAGGAGATGAACTCGCCTTTTTCAATGCCTAGCTGGAATTCCCTGACCACAGTGTTGGAACCGAATTGCTTGCTGACAGCGTCAAGTGACAGAAAACTCATGGCGTGGTCGTCTTTCTGAAGGTCGGGAAAAGGCGCGGTAGAAAGCGCTGGCCGGGTTTGCGCACGGCGAAGAATTGCATCAAAGCCATGCTCACCCAGGTGACGCCAAATGCCATTATGGCCAGAGCCGCCGGCTGATAGGCGTAATCCTGGCCCATCTGCACGAGATAGGGACCGAATGCCGGTCGGTTCAGCAGGCTGGCCATGACGAATTCGCCCAGCGAAATGGAGAAGGTCAGGAAAGCGCCTGAGGCGATGGCCAAGCGGACATTTGGAAAGATCACCAGCGTGATGGTGCGCAGGCGCGAGGCGCCCAGACTTTCGGCTGCCTCTGTCAGGGTGGCGATGTCGATGGCAGCCATGCCATTGTCGACGGCGCGGAACATATAGGGCAGTGACAGCACCACGTAGCCAATGATCAGCAGCGCGTTGGTGCCGCTTTCGCTCGTGGTCAACGGGAGGAATGAACCATTGCCGTAGATCCGCATATAACCGAAGACCAGCACCACCGGCGGGATGATCAGAGGCAGCAGCGTAAGAAATTCCATCAAGGGGCGTAGTTTCGGCAGTTTCAGACGCACCCAATAAGCGGTCGGAACGACAAGCAGAGCACCGACCACAATTGCCAGAACGGACGCCACTGCTGAAAAGGTCAATGTGTCGACGAACCGGTCGCTCTGGAAAACCGAACGATAGGAATCAAACGTCAGACTGCCGCGCTTCATCTGCAAGGAAAAGCGGAACGTGGCGTAAAGCGGTAGAAGGAAATACAGCGCTGCCAGAATGACGATGATGTAAGACAGGAATGGGTACTTCTTCATTTCTGCCACCGCTCGGCTCTGTTGCGCAGATAGAGATAAAGCAGGTTGCTGATGGCCATGATGGCCACCATTCCCAGCGCCAGCGCATAACCCAGATTCGGGTTGTAGAGAACGTTGCCACGGATCTGCTGGAACAACAGAATGGGTACTACCGAGAAATTGGAGCCGGTGAGGGCGATCACTGTTGCCAGTGTGCCAAAAGCATTGGCAAAGAGCAGCAGGAAACAGCCCATGGCGGAGGGCATGAGAACCGGCAATGCCACCAGCCACCAGTATTGACGCCGCGTTGCGCCCAGGCTTTCGGCAGCTTCACGCCATTCCGTTTTCATGCCTTCCATCGCTGGCGTGATGACCAGAAGCATCAAGGGCATTTGAAAATAGAGATAGGTGATCGCTAGTCCCCAAAAAGAGAACAGGCTGAATCCCTTGGCGTAGATATTCAGACCCATGTCGCGGAACAGCAGCGTCACCAGGCCGAGCCGTCCCAATGTGGCGATAAAGGCAAAGGCGAGCGGTACGCCGGCGAAATTCGAGGCCACACCGGAGAAGGTGGTGAAGGCGTGGCGGACCCATTGCGGCAGGCCGCCCAGAATGATTGCGTAGGCAACCAGCAGCCCGCAGATTGCCCCAAGGGCCGCAGACACAAGGCTCAGGCGAAGTGACAGGGAATAGGAGGCCGCTATCGTTGGCGATCCGAGCGCCAGAATGTTGTCGAAGGTAAACTGGCCGTTGCCGTTTTCAAAGGCGCCCTGCACCAGATACAGAACCGGTAGGACAAGAAACAGCAACACGAAAAGCAGAAAGGGTGCGAGACCCAGCCAATTCCAGTTGAGCCGCGTCAGCAAGGATCGTGTTGCAGGTTTGACGATCGGAATTGGTATGCCGTCAACGTCCTGTGCCTCTGCCATGTGTCCTGTCTCGCTTCAGACCAGTGACTGCCGCACGGTGAAGGGCGGCAGTCGCGGAGTTGTTTCAAAGGCAATAAAGAATGGGTTTATTGAACGCCCATTTCCTTGCCCCAGTTCTTGGCAACAGCCGTTTTGGCTTCAGACTGCTCTGCAAGCGATGGGAAAATCGCCTTGGAGTAGTTTTCTGCCGGCGGCAGCTTGTCGAGCAGAGCGGCAGGAACAGCCTTGCGCTTTGCCATGTCGTTGAAGCGGATCGGGTGACAATAGCCCTGCAACCAGCCAAGCTGACCTTCGTCGGAATAGAGGTATTCCATCCAGAGCTTTGCTGCGTTCGGGTGCGGTGCGTAGGCCGAAATCGCCTGAACATAGACACCAGCGATAACCGCGTCAGACGGTACGACAACGTCGACCGGCGGGTTGCCGTTCAGCTTGTCGCGCATTGCCAGCAGGTTGTAATCCCAATCGAAATAGATCGGTGTGGTGCCCTGAGCGATGTTCTGGGCAGACCCATTGACCGGCACAAGATTGCCCTTGCTCTTCAGGTCCTTGAAGTAGGCAATGCCCTTGTTCAGCGCATCGGCACCGGCTTTGCCACCTTCGGCAACGCCAGCGGCGTAAACGGTCATCATGACGCTGTTGCCGGTGCGCGGGTCACCAGCCAGAGCAACGCCATTGCCATAGTTGCTTCCCTTCAGGTCAGCAAAGCTCTTTGGCGAATCCGGGTAGACGTCTTTGTTCACGCCCATGGCGAGCACGCCGTAATAGTCGCCGTACCAATAGCCTTCAGCATCCTTGGCGCTGTCCGGAATCGTGTCCTAGGTCGAGACCTTGTAAGGCTGCAACAGGCCGTCTTTTTTGGCGGCAGGGCCGAACGACAGGCCAACGTCGACAACGTCAGGAGCCTGCGGGCCGGTGTTGCCCTTGTTCGCCTTGATGGCTTCCAGTTCGTCACCGGACCCGGCGTTCGGGTTCAGTTCGTTGACCTGGATGCCGTACTTCTTTTTGAAGTTGGCAATGATTTCGCCATAGCCACACCAACTGTGCGGCAGGGCGATGGTCGTCAGTGTGCCTTCCTTCTTCGCAGCGTCGATCAGCTCCTGAGACGGGGCTGCATATGCGAAGCTGGTAGAAGTCACGACCATTGCGACAGAAACGGTCAGGACCTTTTTCAGGGTCGATGTCATCGGATAAGCTCCAGTGGCGAGGCCCGCTCCGCTTGGGCAAAAAGCGCAGGGCGGCGGGACGTCAATTTGCAGAGCTTTCCTATCCTCAGTTCATGACAGTATTATTTCGGATGGTTCAGCGTTCAAGTGAACCTACGCTGCATGGTAAAATCATCACTCTTTGCGATTGCGAAAGATCACATACCGCCCTGGTCCTTGTGCGGCGAGGATCAGGAGCCCCCCAGCGATCGACCAGTTCTTCACCATGATCGTCACCTGCCAGGGATCAGCGCGCAATTGCCAGTGAAACCAACTGGTAAAGATGCAATAGGCCGCCATCACCAAGGCCCAGCGGCGCACGTTTGGACCGGTGACCAAGGCAGATGGCAGCGCCCAGATCAAAAAGTGCCACGGGCCAGACGAGCCAAACGGGCAGGCCAATCGAGGCGATCATCGTTTGCACCGGTGCCGGGTCGACATACTTTTGAAGCGCGCCTGCAAGAAACAGAAAAGCGATCAGAAGCCGCCCTGCGAGATTGGTCAGGTCAACCATCCAAAGACTTCCGCTCATAAGTGGGTTTGCTCAAATAACAGTAGCCAAGCATGGCAAGCCAGATGGGAAAGGGGTAGCCAACCAACCGTTCGACCGCGCCGAAACCAAAGCCGAAGTCCAGTTGCAGCCCAAGCAAGCTGGTGCCGATTGTGCCGGTTAATGCGGCAATCAGGCTTAGACTTGCGAGCAGAAACCGTCTTGGACGGCTGCTTGCAAAGCCAAAAGCAAAGCAGAAGGCCGATAGGCTCAAGAGAATGAAATGCAAGGCCGCCATGTCATGATGCAACTGGGCGAGTGTGTTCTCGGGAAAAACACCAACCAGAAACAGGCCAAGGTGCGGAAAGGCCCGCCAGAATGAAGCCGAGCTTTTGCCCCCAATTGTGGGCATTTCGAAAAAGCAGCACCGCGCCAATCCCGATCAAAAGGCCTTGCAGCATGAACGAGCCGTTCATCAAGGCGGGCAGTGTCGCACAGTCGGTGGTCTGGCCGGGCTGACAGCCGACCCCCAGATCGCTGATGAAATTGTTGGCCAAGGAATAAGATCCGCGCCAGAAGGCGATCGAAAATCCTTCTGCTAGGAAGAATTGCAGGCAAAGAAGCTGAGCCAAGCCGCCATAGCGGCCAGCCGGTGAAGCGCGCGCGTCAAGCGAAGGCATGAGATCTCTCTTCCGTTGATAGCTGTCGTTATCTCTCGCCTTATCACATTCGCAACGCTCTTGGCGCGGGGTGTCGGTCTTCAACTCAAGTGTCGTCTCTCAAGTTCATGGAAGAGTGCATGCTCTAACCGTCCATCTGGTCTCCGGATGACACCGTAAATCCTTCGGACGGTGCGCGATCCGGAGCAGGTGTGCTGGTTGCGCATGCTCCGGAGAACGAATAGCCCACGCCATAAATCGACCGGATCGGTCCCTCAAGAGTGGTTGCCTTTTCGATCTTGCGGCGGAGGCGGTTGACGACGGAATCCAGATGGCGCTGATCGAAATGCTTGTTGCGCTTTGAGAGGTTCTGCACCAGATCGTCTCGACGGCACGGCTCGCCTTTGGTTTCAAAAAGCATCAGCAGAAAGGCCAGCTCATTGGCGGTCAGCTTGACCTCTTTGCGGTTGGGGGCAACCAATGTCCAGCTCTCGGTGGCCAGACACCAGACGCCAGAATCCCGCGTCTCTGCTTGCGCTTGGGGTGCGCCAGTTGGCTCAGGTGCTGGAGGGGCAACGCGCCGCAACAGGCTGCGCACGGCTGCTTCAATTTCGCGCAAGGGGCTCTGCTTGACAAGATAGATGTCGGCTCCTGATCGGAAACCACGGATACGATCATCGACTTCGCCACGGGCGGTTAACATGATGACGCCGCTGCGATGGGCCCGGCGAATGGACTTTGCCAACTCGAAGCCATCGCCATCGGGCAGACCGATGTCAAGGATGATGATGTCGGGAGGGGGCGGGACCGAGAGTGCTGTGCGTAGATCTTGTGCCGTGGCAGCGCCGGTCGCTTGAAATCCGCATAGCCCGAGAAAGTCGACAAGATCGTTGCGCAAGGTTGGTTCATCTTCGACCACCAGAATCGTATTCATAGTGCAAGCTCCGAGCGAGATGCAGTTGGAGTTGAGGGGCAGGACAAACGGATCACGGCGTTGATGCCTTTTGGGGTCAACGGGTGTATCTCCAATGTGCCGTCGGCGTAGGAAAGCAGTTTCGCGGCATTATAGAGACCGATGCCGCTACCGGTAGCTGCGATGGTGTTTGATGCGCGAAAGAACCGGCGTCCAATCTTATGCAGGTCCTTGGGTGGGATGCCGATGCCTCTGTCTTTGACCTCGATGACCAGATCGCCATCCCTGACGGAGGCTGAAATAGCGACCGGTTCGGATTTTGGCGAGTATTTCAGGCCGTTGTCGACCAGGTTGACCAGCACGGTTTGCAGCATGTGAGAATCGCCATACACATCGGGCAGGTCCTCCGGCAAGTGGATAGACAGGCGTTTCATGTCGCCGGTGGCGCGGAAATGGCCTTGCACATCTTCAAACACTGTTTTCAGGGCAATTTGCTCTGGCTGATAGACGCCATTCAGTGGTTGATCCGGTACCAGAAACCTGTCGATCAGCTTGAACAACCTGCCGGTGGCTTCGTTGATCGCAGTGAGCCGTTGTTCAACCTCGCGCGGCGGAGATTTCAGCAGGATCTCGATCATCTCGCGGGCGCGCTGGATGATTGCCAGCGGGGTGCGAAATTCGTGGCTGACCAACTGAATGAATTGCTGTTGATCTTCCCGTAGACTGCGCTCTGCCGTGAGGCTTGTGGCGAGTTCTGTTTCCAGCCGTTTGCGTTCGGAAATTTCGACCAGAAGGGCTTCGTTGCGGCTGCGCAAATCGGCAGACAGCCGGAAGCTGACCATGAACAGAAGACAGGCGAAAAAGGTGATCAGGAAGAAATTTGCCTGAAAGACGTACCATAGGCATTGCGGTTGCTGATGACGACATCAGTATTCGTCACTGGCATATGAAATTGCCAATAGCTGAGAAGAAGACTTGCAAACACGTATTCCAGCAGGCTGGCGATCGTGATCAGGCGCAGCAGTTTGGGCTGGGTCCGGTCGTGCCAGAGCGTCCAGCACATCAGCAGCATGATGGTGGAGGTGAACGCTGTCGAGGCGTGAATCCGCAAGGCAAGTTCATCCGGCCAGACGTGCATGACCATTATCCAGAATGCCAGATAAACCGCGTAAAAACTCCAGTAGAAACGATCGAATTTACGTTGTTCAAGAAACCTCGATAGCCCGCCCGCCATGAGAACGACGCCCAACTTGATCGCCGCATTGTCGAGAATGATTTGCCATGCAGCAGGGGAGTCGCTTCTGAAGATCATCAGGCAGACACCCACGGCCATGGCGATGAACCCTGCCGCGATAAATTTCAGCTCATAAAGCCGTTGCCAGACGCGCCAGACGAAAATCCAGACGATGCCCTCAAGAGTGGCGGTGACAAGCAGAACGAACAAGAGTGTTCGCAGATCCAGCATCGGAGGTGTTCCCTGCTCGTAAAACTGAGTGATGAGCTTCCGCTAAAGACTCGCTTGAGGGTGATGTATAGATGAATCATAGAGAAATTTCCCTATAGATGCGACAAAAACCATCCTTTTAAACCGCGCGGAGATGTCATCGTGCACCGGCCGTTTGATCTGATGGTGTTGTTCGCGGGCCAGATCCGTCTGTATGATGAGATGTCAGACGGAAGGGCCGGGCAGAACGATCCGGGCGTCTGGTGAGGGAGGGTCACTTGTCGATCACCGGGAAACCGCAGGCGTGGAGCCTTGAGCGGGAGGGAACTGCCAGTCAGCCCATCCTGATGGCTGCCGGGCAGCCAAGGTTTGAGCAGATTATTCCTGCGCCGGATGAGACGTTCGTCTGGCGAATGGATCACTATCCCTGGGCAGGAAACATCTGGAATTTTCACCCTGAAGTCGAGATCCATCTGGTCCGGAAAACCGATGGTCTGGCCTTCGTGGGGGATTATATCGGCGAGTTTCAGGCACCTTATCTGGCGGTTGTGGGGCGTAATCTGCCACATGATTGGGTGACGGATACAGCTCCGGGCGAAATCATACCGCGACGGGATATTGTGCTTCAGGTCGACAGTGACCGGCTGCTTCGGGTTGCCGATGCCATGCCGGAGCTTTCAGGCTTGAAGAGTTTCTTTCGGCGTGCCGAGCGGGGACTGGTTTTCCATGGGCAGGCTCTTGTCCGTGGTCAGGCGTTGCTGGAAGAGATGGAGCATCTCAGTGGCCTTGCAAGGCTGGCGCATTTGCTTCATTTGCTTGAGGTGCTGTCGACCACAGCGGAGTGTGAAACCCTGTCATCGATCACAGTGGCACCCAAGCTTGAGGCGGAGACATTGGATCTCCTTCAAAGAGTGTTGTTTTACATTTTTGAAAACAGCACCGGATCGTTGCCGATCGGCAAGGTGTCGTCTTATGCGGGAATGAGCGATTCAGCTTTCTCGCGATTTTTTCAAAAGAACACCGGCAATACCTTCACCGATCATCTCAACAAGCTTCGCATCTGGAAGGCATGCCAGTTGCTGACCACCAGTGACCGATCAATCACGGATATCTGCTTCGACGTTGGGTATATGAATATTTCCAACTTCAATCGCACCTTCATGCGCCTGCACAAGATGACACCCTCCGTCTATCGCAAGCGTGCGCGGTCGCGCCGGATCGCTTTGCACCAGGAGCCAGAACATGAAGCCGACGGTGTGAAAGAAAATACAGGTTTGTTGCATCAGTCGCGCTAGCGGCAGAGCTGTTGCCAACGCAATACTATGCCAACATCAGGTGACCTGACGCTGGGCAATCGCCTTGGCTCAGGTGCCGCCCTCAAACAATCAAAAAGGACACCTGTGATGGAAGCGCTTGTTCTCGAGGAAAAAGGCGTCCTGTCGATCAGGGACATTGAGCTGCCGACAACTGTTGGACCGGATGACGTCAAGATCAAGATCCACACGGTTGGCGTGTGTGGCAGTGATGTGCATTTTTACACGCACGGAGCGATCGGCGATTTTGTCGTCAAAGAGCCGATGGTGCTGGGCCATGAAGCGTCGGGCACCATTGTCGAAATTGGTGAAAACGTCGAGGGCCTTGTTCCGGGAGATCGGGTTTGCATGGAACCCGGCGTGCCGGATCCCTCATCGCGTGCCAGCAAGCTGGGGCTTTATAACGTCGATCCCGCCGTTCGTTTCTGGGCCACGCCGCCAGTTCATGGCGTTCTGACGCCGTTCACGGTTCACCCTGCGTCCTTTACCTACAAGCTGCCAGAGAATGTCAGCTTTGCCGAGGGGGCCATGGTCGAGCCGTTCGCCATTGGCATGCAGGCGGCAGCAAAGGCAAAGATCGTTCCCGGTGATGTGGCCATGGTTGTGGGGTGTGGGCCGATCGGAATCATGGTTGCTTTGGCGGCGTTGGCGGGTGGATGCAGTCGCGTGTTCGTGTCGGACTTCAGTGCGCCGAAATTGAAGATTGCGGCACAGTATCCCGGTATCACCCCCATCAACCTGGCTGAGGAAACTGTGGCGGATGTGATCGCGCGCGAAACCGAAAGCTGGGGTGTGGATGTGTTGTTTGAGGCGAGTGGTAATGCCAAGGCTTATGACGGCCTGTTCAAACCGCTGCGGCACTGACGGGACGGTTGTTCTCGTGGGGCTGCCGGTGGACGAGGTGCACTTTGATGTGCCCGGTGCAATTTCCAAAGAGCTGCGAATCGAAACAGTTTTTCGCTACGCCAATATCTTTGACCGGGCACTGCAACTCATTGCCTCAGGCAAGGTGGATCTCAAACCGCTGATTGCTGACACCTTCGATTTCAAGGACAGTATTGCGGCCTTCGATCGGGCTGTTGAAGCGCGTCCGGACGACATCAAATTGCAGATTGTGCTGGGCGACTAACCGTCGATACTTCGAATGCGAAACAGCCAGGAGCTTGCAGCGACTGGCTGTTTTGCATTTACACGAAAACGGCGCTCCAGATACAAAACGATACAATTGGCGACACGGATGGCAAGCATTGACGTCGGAAACCGCCTAAGATCCTGCATGTAATGATCGAATCCATAGGTTCGATTGGGCTATAGACCGTGGCGGGGTTTCATGAAGCGGATCAGAACAATTTTCTTTCGCTGGGCGACACCCCTGACGGCGGGACTTTTTCTCGTCTCGGTTGTTTCCGGTACTGCGCTTTATTTCCATGTCGGCAACAGCCTGTTTCATGAGATGCATGTGGTGCTGTCGATGGTGCTGCTCGTGCCTTTCGTCGTGCACCTGTGGCGCAACTGGCGTCCGCTGGCCAATTATTTTCGCGGCAAGGTCATGGCTTTGTCTCTGATCGGCTCGGTGGTGATTGCAGCGGGTTTTGCCGTTTCGTCGATGAGCGATACGCGTGGTGGCCACCCGGCGTTTCAGCTCTTGGCGCAGGTGCAACAGGCCCCCTTGTCCGATCTTGCACCGGTTCTTCGGTTGACGCCGCAAGAGGTCGTCACGCGCCTCAAGGCCTCTGGCATGTCCAACGTTTCCGAAAGTGAAACGCTGTCCGACGTTCTCAATCGTAACAAGGGTAATAAGATGCAGGCCTATAAGGCACTTCTTGCTGATCCGTCTGCGAGCAACTGAGACCCAGGCTCAGACGCAGGCATAGCGATTGTTGTCTGGGGGAATGTCTGGGTCAGACCCGGATGGCCGGGTCTGACTATTGAAAGACTGCCTTGGCTGATGTGATGAGACCTGAGCGATAGCGCCCTTACGCGTCCCGTTTGGCAATCCAATCGTGGTCCGGGTGGTTCTTGAAACGCCACTTTCGCAAAGGCCCAGCCATCACATTGAGATAATACATCTGGTAGCCATAGGGCGCACCGCAGGGATGGTGGCCTTTGGGCACAAGAACCACATCACCGTCAGACACTGCCATTGTTTCATCCAGCTCACCATCTTCGGTGAAGACGCGCTGGAAGCCGAAGCCCTGGGACGGGTTGAGACGGTGGTAATAGGTTTCCTCAAGATAGGTCATCTCGGGGAAGTTGTCCTCGTCGTGCCGGTGGGGTGGATAGCTCGACCAGTTGCCAGCGGGCGTGAAAACTTCCGTCACAAGCAAGCTGTCGGCGATGTCGCTGTCTTCCATTGCGATTGGATGGATGTAGCGCGTGTTGGCGCCCTTGCCGCGTTGTTCCTGACCGATGCCGGTGATCACCTGTGCCTCATGACCACTCTTGCCCGGCGCTGTGCACACGCCGACAACGCAGTCCGTGGTGGCCGTAAGCGACCATGAGGCCTTATCGGGAACATAGACGCAATGCGGCTTTTTGCGTTCGAAAACACTCATGCGGTCGCCTAATTCGCCGAAATCGTTGCCTGCGGCGGAGACTTTGGCCTTGCCTTCGACGAGCACGAGAATGACTTCACGGTCGCCGGTGTCCTCCGCTGCCTGCTCACCTGCCTTGAGCCGGTAGAGGCCGAAGCCGACATAGCCCCACTTTGCGCTGTCCGGGGTGATGTCATGCACCTTGCCGTGTGTGCCGTTTGGTTTGACGAGAAGATCGGCCATCAGATCGCTCCTTTTGCCGTGTCCAGACCCGTGCTGCGGGCCATGTCCTTGAGAGCCTTCAGGCCCATGGATTGATAGTGCAGCGGGGTGCGCACCTGTGGGTCCTGCTCGGCTTCGATCACCAGCCACCCCTGATAGCCATGATTGGCGGCGATCTTGAGGACTGGCTCGAAGGCAACGCCGCCTTCGGGATCTCCGGGAACAGTGAAGACGCCGCGTCGCACACCCTCCAGAAAACTGAGGCTTTCGTCACGCACCTGAGCCATGACATCGGGCCGCACATTCTTGGCATGAATGTGACTGACCCTGCTCATATGGCGCGTTGCGACAGCTTCAGGGTTGCCTCCGCCAAAAAAGATGTGCCCGGTGTCGAGCAACAGTCTGGTTGCTGGACCGGTGGCAGCCATCAGCCGGTCGATTTCGGCTTCGCTTTCCACGATGGTGCCCATGTGATGGTGATAGACGAGGGCGATGCCCTGATCGGCGCAATAGGCGGCGATCGCCTCGACCTTGGTGCCAAAGTCCTGCCAATCCTCGTCGTTGAGATGCGGGCGGTCGTTGACCGGCAGATCGTCGCGCCCGTGAATGGCATTTGAGGTCTCGCAAACAATGCAAACGCTGCATCCCATGGCCTTGAGCAACTCAAGATGGGGTTGAATGGCCTTTTTCTCAGCCTCGACCGACTGGGTCAGCAAGTTGAGAGAATGCCAGCCCGAGACGAACTTCAGGCCACGCGGCTCAAGTTCAGCCTTCAGGGCGTCCGGTTCGGTTGGAAACTTGTGGCCTTTTTCGATGCCATCGAAGCCGATCTGTGATGTCTCATCGAGGCATGTCGACAAGGGAATATCCTTGCCCAGTGCTCTGGTCGTCATCATTGGACCAGGCAATCGGGTTGGTGCCATAAAGGATCATGATGTGTGTCCTGATGCGTGTGTGCGTGGTCAGTCGCTGCGGCGCTGATGTTTCAAGGCTGTTTCGTAAAAGGCACGGGCCTGAGTGACCTCGGTGCGATTGGAGACTTCGGGGACTGCGACGTCCCACCAATGACCGCCTGCTTCGGTTGAGGGCAGGGGATCCGTGTCGATGACGATCACATGCGAACGCTCTGAAGCCGTGGCCCGAGACAGGGCGGCTTCCAGCTCTTTGACTGAAGCCACTTTCTCGGAGATGGCCCCAAGCGAGGCTGCGTGAGCCGTAAAGTCGATGGCGCTGGGCACAACATGGCGGGCCGTGTCGAGCAGATTGTTGAAACTGCGTCCGCCTGTCGCCTGCTGCAATCGGTTGATGCAGCCGTAGCCACGATTGTCGAGCAGCACGACGGTGATCTTCAGGCCGAGCATGACGGAGGTGGCCAACTCGGAATTCATCATCATGTAGGAGCCATCTCCCACCATGACCACGACATTGCGGTCCGGCAGAGCCATTTTGGCACCAACACCTGCGGCGATCTCGTAGCCCATGCAGGAATAGCCGTATTCCATATGATAGCCGTTTGGCTTGCTGGTTTTCCAAAGCTTGTGCAATTCGCCGGGCAGTCCTCCTGCTGCACACAGCACGACTGTGTCTTCATCTGACGCGCGCTGAACCGCACCGATAACCTGTGCATCCGTTGGCAGGGCATTGTCATGCGGTGTGGCGGTAACCGCCTCTACCGCTGTGAGCCAGGTTTCTTTCAATGATGCCTCAGGAGGGGCCACCTGATGCGACCCGAGCGCTGAGCTCAGGACCTCAAGACCGATCTTTGCATCGCAGACCAATGGTAAGGCATTGTGTTTGGCGCTGTCATAGGCGGCGATGTTCAACGCCAGAACACGGCGGTCCGGGTTTTTGAACAAGGCCCACGATCCGGTGGTGAAATCCTGAAACCGCGTGCCGACGCCGATGACAAGATCGGCTTCTTCTGCCACTGTATTGGCAGCCGATGATCCCGTGACGCCGATTGATCCGAGGTTCAGCGGATGGTCCTGGGGCAGGGCCGATTTGCCCGCCTGCGTTTCGGCAACCGGGATGCCGTGGTTTTCGGCAAACTGTGCAAGGGCCTGAGAGGCCTCGGCATATAGAATACCACCGCCTGCGATGATAATCGGCTTTTTAGCCGCCTTGATCGCCTCTGCGGCTGTAGTGAGTTCTGCATCGTCTGGGCGGGGTCTGCGGCGCTGCCATATCTTCGGGATGAAGAAACTTTCGGGATAGTCATAAGCTTGTGTTTGCACGTCCTGGCAGAATGACAGCGTCACCGGGCCACAGCGCTCAGGGTCTGTCAGCGTGTGCAGAGCGCGGGGCAGAGCGTTCAAAAGCTGTTCCGGGCGAGTAATGCGGTCGAAGTATCGACTGACCGGCCTGAAGGCGTCGTTGGCTGAAACCGTCCCGTCATCGAAGTCTTCAAGCTGTTGGAGCACTGGATCAGGGCCGCGGCCTGCAAAGACATCACCTGGGATCAGAAGCACTGGGAGGCGATTCACATGCGCAAGGGCCGCGGCCGTGATCAGGTTGGTCGCGCCGGGGCCAATAGACGTGGTCACGGCCATGGCCTGCTTGCGGTTCTTGGCCTTGGCAAAGGCAATGGCGGCGTGGGCCATGCCCTGTTCATTGTGGCCGCGCCACGTGGGAAAGCTGTCGCCTGCCTGCTCCAGCGCCTCGCCCATTCCTGCGACATTGCCATGGCCAAAGATGGCCCAACATCCGGGAATGACGGGGTGGCCGTCCGAGTTGGTCTGGGCAGAAAGATAGCGCACCAATGCCTGTGCGGCGGTAAGACGGATGGTCGTCATGCTGACTGTCCTTGGGTTTTGTGCGTGACGCAGGCCTGTCTGGCATCGTCCCAGAGGCGGCACAGCCGGGAAAAGCGCTGCTGCATGTCTTCCACGGCCTGCGTGTTGTCAATTTCGCCTGCGAGCCATTTGCGCGCGGCATCAACGAAGATCGTGCGGCCAACGGCAAAGCCTTTGACCAGATCAAACTGCGCGGCTTCCGCGAAGCTTGCCGCCAGCGTGTCTTCACTGGCTTCCAGCCCCAGAATGACGATGCCGCGTGTATTGGCGTCATTGCGTCGGATGGCGTTGCAGGCCAGTGACCAGGCATTGGCTGAAGTCATCGGTTCCAGCTTCCACCAGTCTGGATAAAGCCCGATGTCATACATGCGCTGGATGACCGTGGCGGTTGTTTCGTCGTCCACCGACCCTGCCTTTGAGGGGATGACCTCCAGCAACACTTCCAGCCGGTTGCGGCGGGCAGCGGCAAAGAGCCGGATCAGCGTGTCTTCCTGCTGGGCCTTCAATGCAGGCTCATCATCAGGATGATAGAAGCACAGTACTTTGACGACATGCTCGACCGGCCATTCGGCAAGGCCGCCGAAGTCAGCCCCGAGCTCCGGTTCAAGGGTCAATGGCCGTGAACCTGGCCATTCGACCGGATGTCCGATCCAGAGCCCCGTTCCTGCCGCCTTGTAAAGCGCATCGCGTCCATGGCGGCTGTCGCACAGCAGTCCGTATCCTGGCTTGCCATCGGCAACCGACAGAACGGCATCAAGGCACAGCGTTTTGAATATGCCGATACGCTTTTCATCGGCTCCAAGCTCGATGGCAATTTCTTCAAGTTGAATGCGGTGGTCGAAGGCAAAGACGCGCATGTCCGGCCAGTCGCCGGTGCGGTTGGTTGACCAATGGATCTGTTCCAGCGGTGCATCCTTGCGCAGCGCGGGTGTTGTGACGCCCTGTTCCAGAAAGAACGACAATTCCTCCCAACTTGGATAGGCCGGAGTGCAGCCATGACGAGACACAGCAAGCGCACCACAGGCATTGGCATAGGTCAGGCTGGTAACCCAGTCCTGATCCGTCAACCAGCCTTTCAGCAAACCGGACATGAACCCGTCGCCAGCACCCAGAACGTTAAAGACCTCGATGGGAAATCCCGGGCCGGACTGCCCTTTATCAAGTGTGTTTGGAATGTCGCCTTCAAAGGCAGAGGCACCCATCGGTCCGCGTTTGCACACCAGTGTTGCTGCGGAGATCTTGCGGACATTGCGAAGCGCTTGCAAGGTGTCGGTGGTGCCGCCAGCGATGTGGAATTCTTCTTCCGTGCCGACGATCAGGTCGAACAGGGGAAGTGTCGACTGCAGCTTCTGCGTGACCTCGCCGGAGGCGATGAAGCGGTTTTCGCCATCACCATGCCCAGCCAATCCCCAGAGGTTGGGCCGGTAGTCTATGTCGAGGGCGGTGCGGGCGCCGTTCTCACGTGCCAGCACCAGAGCCTTGCGTACAGCCGCTGCTGTGCGGGGGTGGCTGAGGTGGGTTCCGGTCGCAACAACCGCACCAGCAGACGCAATATAGGCAGGGTCAATGTCATCTTCACACAGCGCCATGTCGGCGCAGTTTTCACGGTAGAAGATCAGCGGAAATTGTTCCTGATCCCGGATGCCCATGGAGGACCAGTGCCGTCAGCCGCTCCGGATCGGTTTTGACGCCATCTACGTTGACGCCTTCGCGCACAAGCTGTTCGCGGATGAAACGGCCCATATGTTCATCGCCGACACGGGTGATAAGACCGGATTTCAGGCCCAGCCGCGCCGTGCCTGCCGCCATGTTAGTGGGCGAGCCGCCGATGTACTTGTTGAAAGACGACATGTCTTCCAGCCGACCGCCGACCTGTGCGCCGTAAAGATCGACCGATGAGCGGCCAATGGTGATGACATCGAGTTTTTCCATCTAGACTGTCCCGCCAAGGGACCCTTCCAGTTCTGCAAGTTCCTGTCCGCCAGCCATAAGCTCCTGAAGCTCCTCGGCCTTGATGTCGCCGCGCTCGGCTGTGCCATGTGTCTTGCCGCGGTTGAGCACGGTGAAGCGATCTCCCACGGCCATGGCGTGGCGGACATTATGGGTGATGAAAATGACGCCGATGCCCTTCTTGCGAACCTTGTCGATGGTGGCCAGAACGTTGGAGGTCTGGCGCACACCGAGTGCCGATGTCGGTTCATCCAGAATGAGCACCTTGGCTCCAAAGTAGACGGCACGGGCGATGGCCACGGTTTGGCGCTCTCCGCCCGAAAGTGTGCCGACAGCTTGGTCCGGCGAGCGAAGCTGAATGCCCATTTTCGCCATTTCGGACATGGTCACCTCGTTAGCCTTGCGGAAGTCGAACCACCTGAAGGGGCCAACCTTGCGCTCTGGCTCGCTTCCCATCCAGAAGTTTCGTGTGACCGACATCAGCGGGATCATGGCGAGATCCTGATAGACCGTGGCAATACCTGCGGTCATCGCATCGCGGGGATTGTCGAAGATAACTTCCTTGCCTTCGATCAGGATCTTGCCGCTTGTGGGTTTGTGAACCCCGGACATGGTCTTGATGAAGGTGGATTTGCCCGCGCCATTGTCGCCCAGAAGGCAATGGCATTCGCCGGGTCTGACGGACACGGAGACACCATTGAGGGCGATCACCGGGCCGAAGTGTTTTGCAATGTCGACAAGTTCAATGAAGGGAACGGACATCTTAGCGTTCTCCCGTAATCATGCGACGGATATAGGTGTTGAGCAGCACGGCCATGAGCAGGATCACGCCGAGGAACACGCGAAACAGCGAGCTTTCGACCCCGGCAAAGAACAGTCCCTGTTGAACGACGCCGAAGATCAAGGCTCCAAGAGCTGCGCCGATCACCGAGCCGTAGCCGCCGGTGAGAAGCGCGCCGCCGATCACCACGGAGATGATGGCCTCAAACTCCTTCAGAAGTCCACGATCAGCCGCCGCAGACCCGAACTCCATCACCTGACAGGTGGCAAAGATCGTCGCGCAGAAGGCGGTGAGCATGAACATCAGGATCTTGACCCGGTTGACGGGAACGCCAACGTAGCGGGCCGCTTGTGCATCGCCCCCTGCGGCGAAGATCCAGTTGCCGAACTTGGTGCGGGTCAGCAGGATATGACCAAAGATGATCAGTGCAATGGCCCAGATGATCAGCATGGGAATGCCTGAGACAATGGGTTGTCCGGCTTTTGGACCGGCGACAAATTTGCCGATCAGACCCTGATCTGCCAGCCAGATAAACAGACCGGTGAAGACCTTGCCGCCAAATAGCTAAGGCTGATTGGATCGCCTTTGGCTGCTTCATGCAGTCCGCCGATGATCGTTTTGCGGGTGGTCGAGATCGCCAGAAAAATCGTTGCGCCGCGCAGGATGTAAAGAAAAGCCAGCGTGACGATAAAGGAGGGCAGCCCCGTCTTGATAACAAGGAAGCCGTTCAACGCGCCGATGGCGAGGGCGAGAACAAAGGCGCAGATGATGGAAAGCCAGACGGGAAACCCGTAATGGACGGTCAGAAGCGCAATGATAATACCGGAAAAGCCAATCATCGAGCCAACTGACAAATCGAATTCGCCTGCGATCATCAAAAGGCATGCGCCAACGGCGATGATGGCGAATTGTGCGGATACCGTCGACCAGTTGATGATGCCTTCCGGCCCGAACATGCCGCTGTCGCCTGCAATGCTCAGGAAAAAGACAAAAACAAGGATCGTGCCGCAGATAGCTCCCAGCTCGGGCCGCACGAGGGCCTTTCGCAACGGAGACATAGGGCGTACCCGTTCGTCCTGCACGATTTTTTGGATCTGTTCCGGTGTCCGGCCGCCTGTGTCAGCCATGGGTCTCCTCCCGCCAGCCGCCGAGGCGGTGGCACGTTCTGCTGCGTCTTGCGCGCGAAAATGTTTTCATTCTGAGGGGCAATCGGATCCCGAAGGCAGCGAGTTTGCTGCCTTCGGTCCGCGAAATTCGCTGATCAGCGGTATTCGCCTGCGTATTTCTCGACTTTGGCGATGTTCGCCTTGGTGACAAACCCCGGGCCGGAGTTGATGGAATTGCCCGGAACAACGCCATAGCGCACGTAATTGGTCAGAATGACGACTGGCAGATACCCTTGCAGGAACGGCTGCTGATCAATGGCGAAGTTGATTGTGCCCGCCTTGATGGCCTTGGCGATCTGCGGGGACAGATCAAAGGTGCCGAAGTAGATCTGGCCGGATTTGCCCATGTCGTTGAGGGCTGCCAGAGTCGGGTGGGCAGACGTCGGCCCAAGCGTCAGGATGCCGTTTGTTTTCGGATGAGCCTTGAGGTAGGCCATGACCTTGGACTTGATTTCGGACGGATCCTAGCCACTGTCGATCATCTGGTTGCCCAGCTTGACGCCGAGACCAGCTGCAAAGCCTTGGCACCGCTCAACCGATGCGGGGTTGGTGATGTAATGGTTGACGCAGACGAAGCTGGTTACGCCCGCCTTCTTGGCGCGTTCCCCGGCGCCTTTGCCAGCGGCAAATTCTGGCTGACCGACATGCATCAGAGCGCCGATCTTCTTCGACTGTTCTTCTGTGCCCGAGTTGATGGTGATGACCGGAATGCCTTTGGCGACCGCGTCGGACAAGGGGCCTGACAGGACGTCATAATCAGCGATTGTCGAGATGATGCCGTCCGGGTTGGAGGCTGCGGCCTGCTGGATGATGCGGGCCATGTCGGCCAGATCGCCGGTTGGCGGGTTGCGGTATTCCACCGTCACATGCATCTGCTCGCCAGCAAGCTTGATGGCGTTCTTGATGGTGTTCCACCAGCTGTCGCTGTCGGGTGCGTGGCTGACGAGAACAAACCGTTCGCCGTCGGCATGGGCTGCCGGAATGGCAAGGCCGGAAAAGGCAATGGCAGCAGTGGCCATCGCAAGAAGCGTTTTTCTCATGGTGTTCCTCCCAGAACAAAAATTCGGCGGCCTCCCTGCCGCCGGGTTTTTCAGTCCCCGTGTGGCGTGAACCTATTGGTCGCCACAAATAGAATTTAAATTCCATTTCATTTTGATTGCAATGTATTTTTTCCAATGCCGAGTTTTTCGCGCTCTGCGCCGACCGAAACCGCGAGCGTGATGGCGAGCGACAAACTGGCGGACAGTGCTCTGAACGCGCCCACGTCAAGTTCGGCAACAAGCAGGGGAATGGCGCCAAGTCGCGTCAACGGGCTGGTCACCAGATCGGTGATGGCCACCAGTCCTGCGCCGCTGGCCTTGGCCGCCTCGGCCATATCCAGCGTCTGCTGAGTATAGGGGGCAAACGTCACGGCAATCACGGCGTCGCCAGTATTGGAACAGGTGATCGAGATGCATTCCACCCATGCCACTGTGCAACAGCGCTGGCACTTGCATCTTTTCAAAGGCGTAGGCGAGATAAGAGGTGACAGGAAAAGCGCGGCGAAACCCAACGAGATGGATTGTGCGTGCTTTTGCAAGGGTTTCCACGGCATCGCGCAAGGACTTGGCGTCAACAGAGGTGATCAGATTTTCCAGAGACATGCGACCGACATCGACAAATTCAGCCAGCAGGGCCGAGGGCGATTCGGCCCCATGCTCGCGCAATTTTTGCAGCCGGGTGCCATAGTCGGGCCATTTTTCCGAATGGCCGGTGCGAAAGACTTTCTGCATCTGCGAAAATCCGGAAAATCCCAATTCTTGGCAGAAACGCATGAAAGCCGAGGGTTGAACCCCCGCGCCTTCAGATAATTCCGCAACCGTCGAAACAGCGATCCGGTCGGGGTTGGCGGCAATGAAATCCGCGCATTGTTTCAATCGTTTGGGCAGGCTTTCGGAGCACTCTCCGATGCGGTTGATGACGTCGTCGATGGTCTGAGGTGCACTGCTGGCTGACATGGGCCGCTTTTCTTTTCATGCTTGACAGGTTCTATTGAAAGTGATTTTGGAATTTTTATTCCACTCTGGCAAGTCCGACATTCCATCGGACGGGAGGTGCCAGACGTTCTCGGGAGGAGACCATCATGACACTCAATGTCGCGCTCTTGGGCGCTGGCCGGATCGGCAAGGTCCATGCAAAGGCAATCGCCGCCACAGCGGGGGCGCAACTGGTTGCAGTCGCAGACGCCATCAGTGATGCAGCAGACGCACTGGCGTTGTCCTATGGGGCAGCCTCTCGCAGCATTGACGAGATCGAGACGGCATCCGATGTCGATGCGGTGATCATCTGCACGCCCACAGATACACATGCCGATCTGATCGAACGATCTGCGCGTGCCGGTAAGGCGATCTTCTGCGAGAAGCCGGTGGATCTGTCGATCGCGCGTGTGCGGAACTGCCTGAAGGTGGTGGAGGACACCAGCGCCAAGCTGATGGTTGGGTTCAATCGCCGCTTTGACCCGCACTTCATGGCGGTGCGGGCAGAAATTGATGCCGGTCGTATTGGTGATGTGGAGATGGTGCAGATCATCTCGCGGGATCCGGGTGCTCCGCCGCCTGCCTATATCAAATCGTCCGGTGGGATCTTTCGGGACATGACCATTCATGATCTCGATATGGCGCGGTTTCTTTTGGGAGAGGAAATTGCCACGGTGCAGGCCAGTGCGGCCGCTTTGGTTGATCCGCAGATTGGCGTGCTGGGTGATTTCGACAGCGCCTCGCTCATTTTGACGACCGCCAGTGGCCGGCAGTGTGCCATCTCCAATTCGCGTCGCGCCACTTATGGCTATGATCAGCGAATCGAGGTTTTGGGATCACTTGGAGCGATTTCGGCTGAAAATCAACGGCCGGTGTCCATCGAAATTGCCACGCGGAATGGCTACACGCGCCCGCCTCTGCATGATTTTTTCATGACACGCTACACCGAGGCTTATGCTGCTGAAATTGCAGCCTTTGTCGCGATGGTCGAGACGGGTTCTCAGCCCACGCCAAGTGGTGCTGATGGGCTGGCAGCACTGGTGCTTGCCGAAGCGGCGGTGCGGTCCGTTGCGGAAAAGCGCGCCATCGCACTCAGCGAAATCTGAAACAAGAGCGGAAGCTGATAGGATCCCGTGTGTCGGGGAGGAGAATGCATGTCCGACGATCGTAAAACGTTGGGTGTCGGTCTGATCGGGACCGGCTTTATGGGCAAAAGCCATGCGCTGGCCTATGGCGCGGTCCGGGCGGTGTTCGGGGATGTGCCGCGTCCCCGACTGGAGGTGCTGTGTGATGTGCCGGGCAACAAGGCGGCGGGTTTTGCCGATCAGTTCGGCTTTGCCCGCTCCACGGATGATTGGCGGGATCTGGTCTCGGACCCCGCCGTTGATATTGTCTGTGTGACAACGCCTAATAAGGTGCACAAGGAGATGGCACTTGCAGCCCTGGCGGCTGGAAAACATGTGCATCTGGAAAAGCCGATGGCATTGACGCTGGAGGATGCCCGCGAGATGGAGGCCGCCGCCCGAGCCGCCTCCGGCAAGACCATCACCGGCTACAATTATCTGCATAATCCGGTAATTGCTCATGCTCGCAAGCTGATTGGGAACGGGGCGATCGGGCGGGTCATCCACTTCCGTGGCTCGATTGATGAGGATTATCAAGCCGATCCGGACTTGCCGTGGACGTGGCGGGCAACCCGAGCTGAGGCAGGGCTTGGTACCTTGGGAGATATGGGCTGTCACCTGATCAGCATTGCCACGACGCTGTTGGGGCCGATCGAAAGCCTGATCGGGGATGTGCAGACGGTGCATGAAACCCGCCGGGTTGCCGGTGAAGAGGACCGCAAGCCAGTCGAAAATGAAGATATCGCCTCGGCGTTGTTGCGTTTTTCAAGCGGGGTCAGTGGTCTTATGTCCACCTCGCGCAGTGCTTGGGGTCGAAAAAGCCATATCGGCTTCGAGATTCACGGCACGCAGGGCATGATCACCTACGATCAGGAACGAATGAACGAACTGAAGCTTTACCAAAACAGCGGACCTGTGGCGGAGCAGGGGTTCAAGACTATCCTGACAGGTCCTGCGCACCCGCCTTACGGTGCGTTTGTTCCTGCTCCCGGGCATCAGCTTGGCTTCAACGACCTGAAAGTTATTGAAGTCCATGCCTTTCTAAAGGCGATTGCCGAGGATCGGCCGGCTTATCCAGCGTTTTCAGATGCGTTGCATTTTGAAGAAGTCATTCATGCCTTTGCGTTGTCTGGCAGAACGGGACAAAGGATGAGCGTATGATCTGCTGCGAAGGCCAGTGGCTGCTTTGTCATTAAAATAGATTGCAATCGACATCAAAACCCCATATAGATTTTAATCGTAATCTATATGGGGTTTAACATGCGTGTGTCACGTCGGCAGGCCGAAGCCAATCATCAGGCGATCATCAATGCCGCCAGTATCCTTTTTCGGCAATATGGATTTGACGGAATCGGTCTCAAGGACTTGATGAAAGGGGCTGGCCTCACGCAGGGTGGCTTCTATAAACGCTTTTCCTCTAAGGAGGACCTTGCGGTTCAGGCCTCTGATCGAGCACGTGATTTCGCCATCCAGCATTGGCGTACCCGAATGGAGGAAGATCCGGACAACGCGCTTGAAGTTCTTTTGGCAATTTATCTTTCGCCAGAACACCGTGACAGGTTGGGGGAGGGCTGCCCTTTGGCGGCGTTGAGCACGGATGTCGCTCGCGCAAGCACGGAAATTCGTGCAAGCTTTGCAGATGGCATCTCAGACCTTTTGCAATTGATCACCGGCGCGTTAGGCTCTGTGTCGAGCGAGCGAAATCGTTCAGACAGGGTTGATCCGCGCGCGCAGGTCATCCTGTCGACAATGCTGGGAGGCTTGCAGTTGTCTCGGATTGTCGATGACGCAGCGCTGTCTGCGAGTTTTCTCGAAGCAGCGGCCGATACGGTTCGAAAAATCGCAAAAAGCTGAAAAGCCTTGCAATGTTCCAGTTCACTTGCCCGCAGATCTGCTAAGACGGTGCATATGAGCGTTGCGTTTGCGCAGTTTCTCCAGTGCAAGCAATTCAGACAAATCAAGAAGATTGGATAAACTATGCGACGGATCGTTGTCACGGGCCTCAGGCGCTGTCAGCCCGCTTGCCGCCAATGCGGAAGCATCCTGGCCGCGTCTTTTGGCGGGACACTCCGGCATACGTCGGCTGCCTGAAGATGTGGTGGCGGATCTCTCTGCCAAGGTTGGCGGTTCTGTCCCAACGATCGAGGAAGACGCAGAAGCGGGCTTTGATGTTGATGCCGTGTTGCCACGTAAGGAGCAACGCAAGGTTGATCGGTTCATTCTGTTTGCCCTTGCCGCAGCCGAAGAGGCGTTGACGCAAGCTGGATGGGCACCGGAGAGCGAGCGGGATCGTTTGCGCACGGCAACGATCATCGCTTCCGGCATTGGTGGCTTTTCGGCTATGGCAGAAGCTGTACGTACTGTCGATCAGCGCGGTCCGCGCCGTCTGTCTCCGTTTACGGTGCCATCTTTTCTGGTCAATCTTGCGGCCGGTCAGGTGTCGATCCGCTATGGGCTGAAGGGCCCGTTGGGGGCGCCTGTTACGGCGTGCGCGGCGGGTGTCCAGGTCTATCGGTGATGCCGCGCGGCTGATCCGGGCGGGGGAAGCGGATGTTGCCCTGTGCGGCGGAACGGAAGCCTGTATCAGTTCGGTCAGTCTTGGTGGCTTTGCGGCAGCTCGTGCTCTGTCCACCAGCTTCAACGACACACCGGAGGAATCGTCGCGTCCATTTGATGTTGACCGCGATGGTTTTGTTATGGGCGAAGGGGCAGGTCTCGTGGTGATCGAGGAGCTGGATCATGCGCTCGCGCGTGGCGCTGTGCCGCTGGCCGAACTCGTCGGCTATGGCACGACGGCAGACGCGTATCACATCACGTCCGGGCCAGAAGATGCCGATGGTGCGCGCCGTGCCATGGAACTTGCGCTGGCGCAGGCAGGAATTTCGGCGTCGGACGTCCAGCATCTGAATGCCCATTCAACCTCGACGCCTGTGGGTGACCGGGGGAATTGATCGCGATCAAGCGGGTCTTTGGTGAGACAAGTGACTTGGCAATTAGTGCCACGAAGTCGGCAACGGGGCATTTGCTCGGAGCCGCCGGCGGGTTGGAAGCGGTGTTTACCGTACAGGCCCTGCGCGATCAGATGGCTCCGCCGACGCGAAATCTGGGCACAGTGGATCCTGCGGGCGATGGGTTGACGTTTGTTGGCCGCCAACCGCGGCCAATGGCGATGGACTATGCCATTTCAAATGGCTTCGGCTTTGGCGGCGTCAACGCCAGTGCGGTGTTTCGCCGTTGGCAAGGCGCTTGAGCTCGTAAAAGCACCTTGTGTCACGACAAGCCGCAACTGCATAGAGGCACTTGCGGCTTGTGTTATATGGGCGGATGCTTGCCCCGAAGACTGTCCTGCCAGGGCTGGTTTTACGGTTTTGGTGTGCTCAGGCCGTCACTTGCAGGGATCTGCGGTGGCGAGCGATCGTGAAGATTAACCCCATGACCAATCAACATCAGGATTGTGCTGCCGTACACGTTGGCGACGGCCAGCAGGCCATAGGTTTGCGACAGATAGCCGGCCAGAATGGCAGGCAGGCTGAACGCCAGATAGCTTTCGACATAGAAAGCCGCCATCAGTCCGGCGCGCTCGCTGGGATGGGCCAGGGGCATGATCGTGCGCAGTGAGCCGAGGAAGGCGGAGCCAAATCCGGTACCTGCTACAACCGATCCTACGAGCATGATGGTCGCGTGCCCCGTGTTGACGCCTATGAGGATAATCGGCAGTGCGACGATCAGTGCGGACGCACCGGCCATGAAGGCGACCAGAGGTCGCCGTTTGCGCATCACCAGAATGGAGGCCCCGGCACTCAGGGTCAGGGCGGCGACCACGAACCCACTCAGCCAAATGGAGCTGGAATGGGTGGCCGCAGCAATCAGGCTTGGCATCAGCGACAGGTAAAAGCCACCCAAAGCCCAGGTGGAAATATTGATCGGTGTGATAGCGAGAAGTTCTGCCCGCGCCTGATGCGGAACGGAGATGTTCGGTCGCAGGGATCTCCACACGTTGGGCTTGCCGCCAGAAGTTTCGGGGGTCTGCCAGAGCAGAAACAATTGCAGCGTAAATGCAGCCACCAGAACGGCGAACACCAGATGCAACGGGGCCGGAGCCAGCTCGACCAGAGCGGTTGTGCCAAGGGCTCCGAAGGCCATGCCGATCATTGGTGACAAACTGTTGGCGAGGGAACCCCGGTCGTGCTCCACGTCAATCAGGGCGGCAGCAAGCGAGGACGTCGCAAGACCAGTCGCAACACCTTGCACGATACGGGCGGCAATCAGCCAGACAGGGCTTGCAGCCAGGAAGAACAACAGCATCGCGACGATTTCCAGCGTCAACGCCAGACTGATCACCCTGCGACGGCCAATATGGTCCGACAACGCGCCTGCCACCAAAAGTGAACTCAGCAGGGCAAAGGCATAGACTGCGAAGATCACAGTCAGCATTAACGGCGAGAAGTGCCATTGATGCTGGTAGAGCCGGTAAAGAGGTGTCGGGGCGCTGGATGCGCCGAGAAACAGGATCAGCGAGAGGGCGTGAACAATGAGCGCGAAAGGCAAGGGCGGCTTGCTCTTGCTTTGAGGCCCGGAAGAGCTGACATTTGACATGAGACCGTCCATTCGTCAAAAAGCTAATATCTTGCGTTTGGATGATATAGAGTATGTTGCTCACTAAAGCAAATATTTTGCGTTAGTGAGCGTGCCGATTGTTTGGAGGGATTGAAACGAGATGGTTGCGAAGACCACGAAGGGACTGCGCCCGGGCGGGCGCAGTGCTCGGGTTCAGGAGGCTGTGCATCAGGCGGTTCGTGCGATCCAGGATGAGGCGGGTCGCGATGCGCTAACTGTGCCTGCCATCGCAGAAAGGGCAGGCGTGACGCCCTCGACCATCTACCGTCGCTGGGGAGATTTGCCGCAGCTTTTGTCTGACGTGGCTATGGAAACCATGCAACCTGACATGACGCCGGTGGATACAGGGTCGTTTCGTGGGGACTGCAAGCTTGGCTTGAGCAGTATCTTGAAGAAATGGCAACTGATTTTGGCCGAGCCATGTTGTGTGATGTCTTGAATAGCGCAGACAGCCGCAACGCCGGTTTGTGCGCAGGTGTTGTGAAAGAACAGTTCGAAGTCATGCGCCAGCGCGCCGCTGCCCGGCAAGAGCCTGTTCTCAGTTGCGAATTGATTATCAATCACCTGATGGCACCGTTGATTTATCGCAACTTGTTTTCGACCAAAGCGCCGGATTTTTCCTATGGACTAAAGTTGCTCGATCAAACCTTTCAGTTTGCCGAGATTGAGGCCGTGTCCATGCGTGCTGCATCGTAATTTGCGAGTTTGACGATTTACAGCAATACCCTCCGAGTTGGCCGGGTGTGGACCTACAGACTTGTCCAAGACGTCTGACGTCAAAACGTGGGTCATCGGTCTGATTTATGGGTCCACACCTGAACGTGTCAGGATCGGGCGGGCGGTGGCGTTACGTGCTTGTCGGGCCGGTCTTGAACCCGCAAGACGTAGATCAGTCCGGCAATGGCGGCGAGAAATCCACCTGCTGCGCCAAGCCCCAGAGACCAGCGGGGTCCGAAGGTGTCTGCCACCCAGCCAACAATAGGCGCACCGATGGGTGTGCCACCGAAAACAATGGCGAGACGTAAAGCCATGACGCGCCCGCGCATGGATTGATCGGTGGTGAGTTGCATCAGGCTGTTGGATGTGTTGGTGATTGTGAGCTGGGCGACGCCCAGGAAAACCAGCGTGATTGCAAACCACCAGTAACTGGGCGCAAGAGCCGCAATTGTTGCGCCGGCACCAAAGAGGATGGTGCCAGTCAGCAAGGTGCTGAAGCGGGGACGCTCGCGTCCCGCTGCCATCAATGCGCCAGCCACCGTGCCGAAGGCCGTAAAGGATGACAGAATACCATAACCACGGGCATCGGTATGGAACACCTTGACCGACATGGTCGAGATGAAGATCGGGAAATTCAATCCAAAGGTGCCAATCAGGAACAGGATCACCAGGATTGTCTTCAGGTCAGGACGCGCCCAGACATAGCGAAAGCCCGCCATCATGCTGCCTTTGCTGCGCATCAGACGCTTGCTCTGGCGCAATTCGGCAACACGCATCAAGCTCAGGGACAGAAGAACGGCGGAAAAAGATGCTCCGTTGATCAGGAAAGCCCATCCGGTTCCAATCGCGGCAATCATCAGACCTGCAACGGCGGGGCCGATCATGCGGGCCGCGTTGAACGATGTGGAGTTCAGAGCAACGGCATTGGGCAAATCGGCATCGCCCACCAGCTCGCCAACGAATGTCTGGCGCACGGGGCCGTCAAACGCGGCGGTGCACCCCAGCAGGAAGGCGAAGATGTAGACGTGCCACAGTTGCACGACGCCCGTGACGGTGAGGAGCCCCAACACCAACGCAAGACTGCCCATCATGCCCTGTGTCACCATCAGCATTTTGCGCTGATTAAAGTGATCGGCGGCATAGCCCGTCAACGGCAGCAGCAACAGCATGGGGCCGAACTGAAGCGCCATGACAAGGCCCACCGCACTGGCACTGTGATGCGTCAGTTGGGTCAGGACAAGCCAGTCCTGTGCCGTGCGCTGCATCCAGGTGCCGATGTTGGAGACGAGCGCACCGCCAGCCCATAGACGATAGTTGTAGCTTTTAAAGGATCTTAGAACACGTGGAAGTGCCATGATCAGGACTGTTCCGACAAGTCTCCGCCATTGAAGCGACCAAAATGGCGTGCGAGCATCAACGAGATGGCGAACATGCCGAGACCGGCCGCAACGACGTCACGTGTAATGAGCAGATCAAAAGACCCAACATGGCAGAGAAGGCCGTATGCGACGGCCAGATTGAAGAAGCCCCACACCACATTCAACGTGGAGGAGGAGTGCCCTTCGCCGCGTGGGGTCGCGAAAGGCGTTTGAAATGGCTTGCCCATCAACCCGGCAAGAACGTGAGGCAGTGCGTTGGCAAGAAAGACCCCGCCAAAGAACCAAGGCAATCAAATGTGGCCAGTTCATGCGGCACCTAGCGTCGTTTTCAGCATGCCTATGATTTCGGTGGTGGTGCCGCGTTCGCCAAGCCGGGGAAAAACTTTGGTGATGCTGTAGTCATGCGCGTCCGGGCGACGATCTGTCATGGCATCAGTGGCCAGCGTAACGTTGTAGCCTAGCTCATAGGCCTGACGGGCCGTTGCCTCTACGCCAGTACCGGTTGCTACACCGCACACGACGACTTGCGTAACACCAAGTGTCTTGAGTTGCGCATCGAGATCGGTTGTTGGGAACGCTCCCCAGCTTGTCTTGGTGATTTCAATGTCATCGGCTTCAGGCCCCAGTTCGGCAACGATATCGGCAAAGTCGGCGGGCAGATCTGCGGGCAGCCGTGCGCCTTCTTCAGTGCGTCCGGGTGCGCCGCCGGTGACATTGATCAACACGACCGGCAGTTTGTTCGCTCGAAACGTGTCAGCAAGACTTGCCGCATTTTTTACAACTTCAGCGATTGAATGCACCAGCGGCATTGCGGTGATGCCTTTTTGCAAGTCGACGACCAGGAGGGCGGTTTGTGGGTCAAGTGTGGTCAAGGCCATGAAGTGGTCCTTTCAGCGAAGACGGGGCGGGGAACTCTGGCGCTCACCGAAGACGGGGCGACCGTCAGCGCGTTGAGATCAGGAGTGATCAGGATCTGTTAACCGCTGAAGCATTGAGACGGCTTTCGCCAGAAACTCCTGCTCCTGCGGAGAAAAAGTAATGTCGATATTGCGCGTCAGCCAGTCCTGACGGATGGCGCGGTCATGTGTCAGCCGCTCACGTGCCTTGGTTGGTCAGCGTTAGAATGGTGCGCCGGCCATCTGTTGGATCGGCGGTGCCTTGCACGAACCCGGTGGTTTCCAGTGATGCTACTGTCGCGCCCATGGACTGCGGACGAACCCGTTCCATGCGGGAGAGATCTGCAATGGTTGCCGGTCCGTCCCGGTCGAGGCGAAAAAGCACGGCCATCTGGCTTGAAGTGAGGCCGTCACTCGGGGTTTGTTCGCGCAAACGTCGCTTGATCTGCCGTGTCAGAGACCGCAGCTCTGTCGCCAGTGCGAAGGCGCGTTCTTTTGAAAGCGGATCATTGTCATTCTGCATGTTTGCTATCTAATGATAGGAAGTCTACCTGTCAAGTTAGACTTCTAAAAATAAGTCACTGAAATGCATGTCCTATGCTGCTTCTCAAAAGGCTGCGTCATGGAACGCAGCCTTTTGAGTGTAAACGGAAAATCGGTCGCAACCGCAGGGCGGTCAGATGGTTTTGTAGAGCTTGGCGACGCTGGTCATGTTGAGGTCGCCGAGTCCCTGATCAATGGCGGTTTTGAACACGTCATGCACGGCTTTAGTCGTTGGGGTTTTGCTGGTGTCACCTGCGACGCCAAGGGCGTAGCGGAAGTCTTTCTCAATCAGACTGACAGGAAACTGCGGATCAAAGGCCTCGTTCAGCATTGAGCCAGTGAGATAGCCAGCGCAAGGTGCCCATACGGATGTTGTGGAGATGGCGTCCATCACCTTTTGTGGATCCGCGCCGTTGCGCCGGGCCAAGCCGATCAACTCTGCATAGGCCGCGACCTGAATGCCCAGCAATGCATTTGTGCTGAGTTTGGCAATCGCACCGGTTCCCCAAGGGCCGATATGATTGATCGTTGATCCCATCGTTTCCAGAACCGGTCGCACGGTCTCGACATGGGCGGCATCACCGCCCATCAGAAAGACGAGTTTTCCTGCCTCCGCCTGTGGGCGCGAGCCTGAAACCGGGCCTTCCAGAAAAGTGCGGTTTTGGGCGGCAAGGGCTTGGCCCAGTTCTTTCGCCCACTCCGGGGTAATCGTCGAACTTTCAATCGCGATGGCCGTCTCGCCCAAGCCAAGAGCCGCGCCGGTGTCTTTGTGCAGCCAGACGTCGCGCGACGCCTCGTCATTGCTGACCATGGAGAAGACGAATTCCGCCTCATCTGCTGCTTCGCGCGGCGTTGTGGCCTGCCGTGCACCGGCTTTGACCAGCGGCTCTGTGGCCGCTGTCGACCGGTTCCAGACCGTTACCTCATGTCCGGTGTCGAGCAGATTTGTCGCCATGCGGGACCCCATGGCTCCCAGTCCCAGAAATGCAATCTTGGCCATTTTAAACTCGCTTTCTTTGAATGCGCTTTCTTGGAGATAAGAGGGCGGGGCGTCACTTCAATGGCTCCGGCGGGCGTGAGAGCGATGCAGGCGGGGCAATCTGTCGCGCTGCGCACTGTCTGTTATGCATTTGGAGAAACTGATCTTTTGATGCAGGATGCGAGAAATTTCGCGAACAGATGATCGTGTCTTAGATACGAACATCCATAGTGTGCGACTGCGCAGGAGAGTGTCATGAAAGTGGGTGTTGTTGGTGTGGGGGCAGTGGGCAGCACTGCGGCTTACGCCATGGTTCTCAACGGCGTTGGTACGGAGATCGTACTGGTTGACCACAATCCGAAGCTGGCTTTGGCGCAGGCGGAAGACATCTATCACGCGACGCCTTTTGCGCATTCAGTCTCGGTCTATGCGGCGGACTATGAAGCGCTGCGCGGTGCGGCCGTTGTCGTGATCGCTGCCGGCGTGAGCCAGAAGCCGGGCGAAACTCGTTTGCAGCTTCTCTCCCGCAACGCGGCGGTCTTCGACACGGTGATTTCCAGTATTTTGAAATATGCGCCGGATGCCATTCTGGTGATTGCCACCAACCCGGTCGACATCATGACCCAGATTGCCACCGATCTGTCTGGTCTGCCGCGCCACCGGGTCATCGGCTCGGGCACCATGCTGGACACGGCGCGGTTTCGCACGCTTCTTGGGCACTATCTGGGCATTTCGCCGTCCTCCGTGAATGCGGATGTGCTCGGCGAGCATGGGGACAGCGAGGTCTTGGTCTGGTCTGGTGCGTCGGTCGGTAATGTGCCGCTCGCTGATTTCGCTCAGGCAGTCAGGCAATCCCCTGACAGATGAGGGGCGCCAGAGCATCGATCAGCGTGTGCGTGGTGCGGCCTATTCGATCATCGAGGGCAAAGGTGCGACCAATTTCGGGATCGGCGCTGGGCTGTCTCGCATTGTCAGGGCCATCTTGAGTGACGAGAGAGCCGTTATGAGCCTGACGGGTCAGATGCAAACGTTTCAGGGTATTGCGGATATTGCCCTGTCGATCCCACGGGTCATTGGCAGGAATGGTGTTGAAATGACCTTGACACCATCGCTGGATCAGGGCGAACTGAAGCAGATGCAGGCCAGTGCCGAGACGCTGAAAAGTGCGGCTGATGCGCTGCGTTCTACCATCTGAGCCGCCAGATGAGCCTGAGCTGAGTGTGCCTTGGCAGACGGGCGTCTCTGATAATTTGCGTGCACCCGCGCGCAAGACCATTCATGAATTGAGACATCAGAGGGACCGGCTGCGGTTTGGTGCCCATGCACGTGTCGGGAGACAGACAATGACGCAACCGGAGACGCCCTTTGACCGGGATTTTCATTTTGCAGCGCGGCCCGGTGATTGTACGCAAGCCCTTCAAGCTGCGATCACGGCGTGTGCGCAATCCGGGACAAGAGTGGTGTTGGATGCAGGCCAGCACACCTGTGCAGGTCTGACGCTTGTGTCTGATACGCATTTGCATTTTGCCGAGGGGGCCGTTTTACAGTTCGCGGGCAGCTATGATGCTTATGCCGCGAACGAGGTGGGTGTTGTGGCCGAGGACTCCTACCGCGCCGCGCTCGTCGCCAGGAATGCATCCAACATTGCGTTGACCGGACTAGGAACAATTGAAGCTGCCGGTGAGGCGTTTATCATCGACACATTGGAAGACATGGGTGTGCACGTCCCAGCCAAATTGCGTCCGCGTGTAATGGTGCTGGAAAACTGTTTCGATGTGCGCATCTCAGACGTTCATGTGCATCATTCGCCTATGTGGACGATCCACCTGGTGTGCTGTCGCAAGGTGCAGGTCCGAGGGCTGACAGTCGATAACGATCGCCGTATGCCGAATACCGACGGGCTGGTAATCGATTCTTGCGAAGGGGTGACGATTTCCGACTGTGATATTGCCACAGCAGATGACGGCGTGGTGTTGAAGACCAGTCAGGGCAAGGACGGTCTGCCAGTGGGCATCTGCCGCGACATTCGAGTGATGAACTGTCGCATTGAAAGCCGCAGTTGCGCCTTGAAGCTTGGCACGGAAAGCCATGGTGACTTCGAAGACATTGTTTTTGCGGATTGCGAGGTTATCCGATCCAACCGTGCGCTGGGAATTTTTTCGCGCGACGGCGGGCGGATCTCCAACATTCGCTTTGAACGCATCACGGTCGATTGCGATGAAATGCCGGAAGGCTATTGGGGGTCCGGGGAGGCGATTACCGTCAATGCATTAGACCGCCGCAGGGCGCGCCCGGCGGGCCGCGTTGAGAACGTTGTCTTTCGCGATATTGCCGGGCGGGCACAAGGGGCGATCAATCTGGTTGCCGATGCGCCGGCTGGTATTGTCGATGTCGTGTTGGAGCGTGTGTCGCTGATCCAGGACAAGGGACGACATGGAGGCAGGGTCTATGACTTGCGCCCGAGCCGGTTCGATCTGGAACCGGAAAAATATGGTGTCGGACGGGCCAATGCTTTCGTGCGAGACGCTTCGGGAGCAATCATCGGGCTGGTTCCCTATCCCGGCGGCCTGCCGGGGCTGTTCGCGCAGAACATCGCGGGGCTTGTCTTGGAAGCAGTCGAAATTCGCCGTCCGGATCCTTTGCCCGAGGGGTGGAACCCGGAGGCGCAGGTAGTGTTACTCAGTGAGACGGGTCAGTGGACCTGATCTCACTGGCGCAGGGATCGTAAATAACAGCAAGGTGAAAGGCGCGTGTGCTGCTTGCACTGTGGTCGCAGGCCATGATGTGACAGGATGCCGCTTGATTTCCCAAGGGGCTGGTGCCGTTCTCAGGCAAGAGACAGAGCCCTTGGCGTTCGAGCCTGCCGGTTTTTACGACAACTCTGGATGACGGAGGGGTGGGCTTGCAATCTTGCAGAAGGAGAGCACGATGTCCGACGTTCGAGTTCAGATTTCCCGCAGACAGATGATGATGACAAGTTCCGCATTGGCGGCGGGCGCAGTTGTGAGCGGATTTGGGCTCCCTGCGACCGCAGCTTTTGCAACGGAGCCTAAAACGGGAGGCGAGATGCAAGATGCCCTCAAGGCGCCAGTGGCGCGTTTCAAGGTTGGCGATTTTCAGCTGACAACGATGATGGATGGCAGCGCGCTCTATGAAGAACCGCAAAAGACCTTCGCCATGAATGTTGATAAAGCGACCTTCGAAAAGGTAAGCGCGGCGAATTTTCTGCCAACCAATGCCTTCCGCAATACTTTCACCCCCATGGTAGTGAACACCGGCAAGGAGCTTGTCCTGTTTGACACCGGGATTGGTGAAAGCGGGCAGCCTGATCGCGGCAACATCAAGATGGCTCTGGCGAATGCCGGTCACACCCCTGAAGACATCGATATCGTGGTGCTGACTCATATGCATGGCGACCATATTGGCGGATTGATGTGGGGCGGTGAGCCGACGTTCAGGAACGCACGTTATGTGGCTGGTGAAACCGAATATGACGCATGGTCAAAGATGGATGGCTCTTCCGGTGGCGCAGCGCTTTTCCAAAAAATGTTGTGCCGCTGGCCGACAAGATGACCTTCGTCAAGGATGGGGACAGTGTCGTCTCCGGCATTACGGCGATGAACGCCTTCGGACACACCCCGGGGCATATGGTTTTCATGCTGGACAATGGCGATCAGCAACTGCTTCTGGGGGCTGATACAGCCAATCATTACGTCTGGTCGCTGGCCTATCCGGATTGGGAAGTGCGTTTCGACATGGACAAGACCAAAGCGGCTGAAACACGCAGGAAGATCCTTGGAATGGTGGCGCATGACCGCATTCCCTACGCGGGTTATCACATGCCATTTCCGGCTGTCGGATTTGTCGAGACCCGTGACAGCGGTTTTCGCTATGTGCCGCATAGTTATCAATTAACACTGTAAGTTTTCGCGATTTGCAACTCAAATCGGCTTTGGTGACTTTAAGCTCTAGGGCCGATTTGTGGCCAAGGACCGGTTTGAGCCTGCTTTCTTAAGAAGCCGGGTTAACAGGTTGACCTAAAACCATGTTTCGAACACAGGTCTTTCCGAAAACGATGGCGTTTACGCAAAAAAAAGCCCTCGCATCCAGCGAGGGCTTTTTTCTGAACTCTGTGTTTGTTGACACGATCAGGCGGCAGCTTCTGCTTCCGGTTCGCGCAGGACGTATCCACGTCCCCAAACGGTTTCGATGTAATTCTTACCAGCCGTAGCTGCCGCCAGCTTCTTGCGCAGCTTGCAGATGAACACGTCGATAATCTTCAGTTCCGGCTCATCCATGCCACCATACAGGTGGTTGAGGAACATTTCCTTGGTCAGGGTGGTTCCCTTGCGCAAGGACAGAAGCTCAAGCATTTGGTATTCTTTGCCGGTCAGATGTACGCGCTGACCGCCAACTTCAACTGTCTTGGTGTCAAGGTTGACCTTGAGATCGCCCGTCACGATGATGGACTGAGCGTGTCCCTTCGAACGACGAACAATCGCGTGAATACGCGCAACCAGCTCATCCTTGTGGAAGGGCTTGGTCATATAGTCGTCGGCACCAAAGCCAAGACCACGAACCTTATCTTCAATGCCAGCGTTGCCGGAAAGAATAAGGATAGGTGTCTTCACCTTGGACACGCGAAGTGTGCGCAAAACCTCGTAACCGGACATGTCCGGCAGGTTGAGGTCAAGCATAATGATATCGTAATCGTACAACTTGCCGAGGTCGATACCTTCCTCGCCAAGGTCCGTCGTGTAGACGTTGAAGTTCTCGGACTTCAGCATCAGCTCAATACTTTGTGCTGTAGCGCTGTCATCCTCAATCAACAATACACGCATGCCAATCCCCTTATGTTGCCTTTCCTGAGCATGTCGCAACGACAGCGCCGGTGCTTGCTACGAAGGACTGTCTTCAACCCCGACCCAAGGTTAATGGGTTATGGTTAACAAAAACCGTTTCGTAGCTGTAGCCTTTGTTTTAACGAATCTGTGCACAACAACCAAGCGGTTGAAAACCGTGTAAAAACGGAAAAAATGCCACTTAATGTTTTGCATGAAGAGATTGGGCTAACCGATTCCTTCAAGATTCATTTTCACAATGCCGTTGGACCCTCGATTTGGCTCTCGCCCGTCAACGTTCCGTTCATTAAGATTAAGCACAGACGTAAATGATCCGTTACCAAAGCCTCCAGATCTGTAAAGGAATTGCTCGTGAAGTCGCTTTTTGCCGAAATTGATCTCGATGTTGACGACGGAAATTTACGGTCGAGTGGCTGCTGTTCAGGGGCTTCTGGTCGAGGTTGCCGGGCCTATTCACGAGATGAGTGTGGGGTCGCGTCTGTCCATCCATCGGGGTGCAGGAGTGCCCGATGTGCCCGCCGAAGTGGTAGGTTTCCGCGATGATAAGGCCTTGTGCATGCCTTTCGCAGGCCTTGAGGGGGTGCGGATGGGCTGCAAGGCGGTGATCAGTGCGCGGGATAGCTCAGTGCATCCCTCCAACGCGTGGCTTGGTAGAGTTATCAACGCTATGGGCGAGCCTGTGGATGGAAAGGGAGAACTTCCGGGCGGAGCGGTTGGCAGGCGTTTGCGCAGTTCACCTCCGTCCGCATCCGAGCGTGCGCGAGTCGGTGGCGCCATTGATCTTGGCGTCCGGGCGCTCAACACATTCGTGACCTGTTGTCAGGGGCAGCGCATGGGCATCTTCGCTGGATCGGGTGTCGGCAAGTCAGTTTTGATGTCGATGCTGGCGCGCAACACTGATTGTGATGTCGCGGTGATCGGCCTTATCGGCGAACGTGGTCGTGAAGTTCAGGAGTTCATCGAGGACGATTTGGGCGAAGAAGGTCTGGCGCGATCCGTCGTCGTGGTCGCCACCTCGGATGAGAGCGTGTTGATGCGGCGGCAGGCTGCCTATTTGACGATGACAGTTGCGGAACATTTTCGTGATGAGGGGCAAAATGTCCTGTGCATGATGGATTCAGTCACCCGGTTTGCCATGGCGCAGCGTGAAATCGGCCTGTCGATTGGCGAGCCTCCCACGTCCAAGGGCTATACGCCGACCGTGTTCACCGAGTTGCCGCGTCTGCTGGAGCGGGCTGGGCCGGGTAAGGTCGGGACGGGGTCGATCACTGGTCTGTTTACTGTCCTTGTGGAAGGCGACAACCACAATGAACCGGTTGCCGATGCGGTGCGTGGTATTCTGGATGGTCATATTGTGATGGAGCGTGCCATCGCGGAACGTGGTCGGTATCCGGCCATCAATGTGCTGAAGTCGGTGTCGAGAACGATGCCACGCTGCGTGCCGGAGGAGCAGCGTCCGGTGCTGACCAGGGCAAAGCAATTGCTGTCGACGTATACCGATATGGAAGAGCTGATCCGGCTGGGGGCATATCGAAAGGGGTCCGACCCGGTTGTGGATGAGGCGATTGCGCGGTTCGGTCCGATTGAAAAATTCCTGACACAATGGAAGGATGAATCCACGTCTTTGGAAGAGTGCTATGCTCAACTTGCCAACCTTTTGGAAATGACTCCGTGATAGTGTCAGGTCGCTAGGGGAGTATTGCGTAATGAAAAGCCGTGACAGTCTTATCCGTTTGAAGCGCTTCCAGTTGATGACAAGCGCCGCCAACTGGCTCAGATCGAGTCGATGATCGCTGAATTCAACCGGATGGCCGATGAGCTGGACGACCAGATCCGTTCGGAGCAGGAGCGGGTTGGGATTACCGATGTTGGGCATTTTGCCTATCCAACCTTTGCCAAGGCTGCGGCGACCCGCCGCGACAATCTTCGCAATTCGGCTCATGAGCTGGATGAGCAGCTTGAGCGGGCACGGGATGAACTGACCGCTGCGATTGAAGAGCTGAAAAAGTTTGAGCAGCTTGAAGAACGTGATCAGCAGCGCGAGAAGACAGCCCAGGAGCTGGCGGAGCAGGACGAGCTTGACGATATCGCTGGTCGTGCGCATGCAACGAAATAGATCGCGGCCCCCCTAGTGATCTGGCAGTTTTGAAAATCTGTGTTGCGACTAAAAGGCGCTCCGCCCCTGCGGGCGCTTTTTTGCTGTCTGCAGGTCCCTGAGGGCGCGGACCGTACGCTGTCGTCGGGGAGTTGCGTCTGCGCCTGAAACCTGTTGTGTTGAGGCAGTATAGACCCTCTGGCCGCTGCATCCCGAGGTGCAGGCATTTGGAGAGCCTTTTTTAAACGATGAGACTGTTTCTGGCTTTTCTGCTGCCGGTGGCAACGTTCAGCTTCGCCCTTGGGCTGACGCTGCCTCTGATGCGTTTCGAGCGGCTGTATTTCTTTGAAGACCGTCCTTCCATTCTGCGGATGATCGACGGCTTGTGGCAGGATAGCGAGCCCTTGCTGGCGGCGATAATCATTCTGTTTTCGGTCGTGCTGCCTGCAATCAAGCTTATCCTGTTGCATGTCGCAGTGGTGCGTGGACAGAAGAGCCGCTCTCTGGTGCTTCTCAGCATTGTCAGTAAGTGGTCAATGCTGGATGTCATGCTGGTTGCTCTTGTGCTGTTCGCGGCCAAAACCAGTGGTCCTGGCGGCGGCAAGCGTGCTGCCGGGGCTGTGGTTTTATGGTACGGCAACCATCAGCTCGGCTCTGGCGGCGCAAATGTGCGCGCGGAAACTTGGGTAGAGCCCAGGGCATCGCAGAGGAGGGCGCACCTTGTGCGTGATTAGCCCGCCTTGGTGGTTCTCTTTGACGTCGGAGTCTGCTTGCCTGTTAGCCCTGCCTGATTGGCCGCGAAGGCCTTCACCCATTCCACCACCTGGCTCGCGGGCATGTTCAGGGTCTGACACCGCACCTTGGCCAGCAGGGTGAATGTTTCGCTGGTCAGGCCAACTGCCCGCACGAACGAAATGACCTGCTCAATGTTGCCGGTGTAAATTGCTTCGCGCACCGAGCTGGAGGGGAGCCGAGTCGTCAGAGCAAGCAGTTCGATGGCTGGTGTCAGGCGTTTGGATTGCAGCAGCAGGGTCAGCAGATCATCCAGCGAGATGTGATGTTCGCGGGCAAAAGCCGCCAGATTATGCGTCTCCATGTTATCAAGTTGGAGACCAAACCGGCGGCGTAATTTGCGCAGTCGTGCAACGCGCTCCAGGTCATCCGATGACAGGACACCGCTGATCAATTGGCGCAGTCTGAGAGCCGTCTCTTCATTGGCTTGAGGCAGCAGCAGTCGGCACATGTCGGGTGTCATGTCGCGTCGCAGCGACAGATCTTCACGTAGGACAACATCGTGCAGGGCATGCCTGATCAGTGCCCTGATGGCCATGTGCGACAGAGTGATGTTGCGGTTGGCAGCCAGAATGCGGCGCACCTGCTTGCCGCCGCGCCGCACCAGAATGTCACTCACATTGGGTCCGAGATCGGCGCGCCGGGCGATGAATTGCAGATGTGAATCGTCGGTCTCACGCGATAGAGCGACGAGATGGTCTTGTGAGAGGGCGCGCGAGTAGGCGAGTACGGGGCGGGCAATCTGCGCATCATCTTTTGCGACAGTGTAGGCCAGAATGCCGGGAATTCGCCGTTCATGGGCTATGCATTGTGAAAGTTTCAACCGATGGGCGCTGGAGGCTCCATCGTAGAGTTGAAGCGCCAGTTGAGAAAAATTCTCAAGCTCGGCAGTTGTGATCTTGTCGATTCCGCGCAGAACAGCGTCGGCCAGAGCGAGCAGCAGCGCACCGCGACCTTCGGGTGATTTCTGTTTGGCCAAATCAATTAGATCGTGAGTCATACGTGTCTCCGGATTTCGCCAAAATACGCCATAAGTTGTTAGCGTATAGTTAGCGATTGGGTAACGCTCCGGTCAAATCTCAATGCAGTTTTTGACTATGCAGGAAAAAATTGCCGGGTCGAATATTTTCACATCTTCGCCTCGAATGCGGTTTCACAGGTTGAAGCCTGAGGGGCAAAATGCTTACTTACGGTCAAATAATCATACTAAGGGAAGGAATGACGATGCCAACTGGTAAGCATTTGATCCATGGCGACTGGGTTGAGGGTGGCAGCACGTTCAAGGTTGCAGCTCCTGCAACAGGTGAAATCCTTCTGGACGCTGTGTGGGATGCCGACGCAGAGACTGTGAGCAAGGCCGCAGAATCTGCCGAAAGCGCGTTTCTTGAATACAGTACCACCACGCCGAGCGAGCGCGCCGCTTTCTTGCGCGCAATTGCTGATGAGATTGAAGCGCTGGGCGATGAATTGGTGCAGACCGCATCGCGGGAATCAGCGCTGCCTGAAGCACGCCTCACTGGCGAGCGAGGGCGGACGATGGGCCAGCTCCGCATGTTTGCGGACTGGATCGAGGAGGGCAGTTGTTTTGGGGCGCGCATTGATCGAGCCTTGCCGGACCGCACACCTGCACCGCGTCCTGATCTGCGATTGACACTGCGGCCTATTGGCCCGGTTGCCGTGTTCGGCGCATCCAATTTCCCCTTGGCGTTTTCGACGGCAGGTGGAGATACGGCGTCCGCTCTTGCCGCTGGCTGCCCTGTAGTCGTCAAGGGCCATCCTGCCCACGCTGGCGCTGGTGAGCTGGTAGCTCTGGCGATCAGTCGGGCGATGGAAAAGACGGGCATGCCAAAGGGGACGTTTAACCTTGTTCAGGGGGCAAGCCAGACATCAGGCGGAGCGCTGGTCAGTCATCCGTTGATCAAGGCTGTTGGTTTCACAGGATCTTTGCGCGGTGGTCGCGCCTTGTATGATCTGGCGGTTTCACGCTCTGAGCCGATTCCGTTTTACGGTGAGCTTGGCTCCATCAATCCGATGTTCGCCATGCCACATGCACTGGCTAACCGTGGCGAAGAGCTTGGCAAGAGCTGGGCACAGTCGTTGACCATGGGGGTCGGTCAGTTCTGCACCAATCCGGGCGTTGTGCTTGGCATTGATGGACCGGATCTGGAGAAATTTGTCACGGCTGCCGTAAGCGAGCTGGAAAATGTCCCGGCCCAGACAATGCTGACGCCGGGTATAGCCAAGGCGTATCGTGATGCGGTTGAACAGCGCGTTCAGGCAGATCTGGCCGATGTCAAGATCAAGGGCGAGAGCGAAGAGACAGGTGCAAAATCGGGGGCCGCAGTCTTTGAGGTGATGGCCGATGTGTGGCTCAACAATCCGTCGTTGCATGAAGAGGTCTTCGGTCCAGCAGGCGTTGTCATTCGCTGTCAGGACGCTACTCAGTTGATGCAGGTGGCCAAGGCCCTGGAAGGGCAGTTGACCATTTCGTTCTTGATGGACGACGAAGATCTCGATGCGACGCTGGCCTTGTTGCCGATCGTTGAGCGTAAGGCGGGCCGTTTGATCCGCAATGCGTTCCCGACAGGGGTCGAGGTAACACACGCCATGATGCACGGCGGGCCATATCCGGCCAGCACAGACGTGCGCAGCACCTCTGTCGGCACCAAGGCAATTGAACGGTTCCTGCGCCCTGTGTCGTATCAAAACTTCATGCCCCAGATGTTGCCTGCCGAAACCCGCGACGATGCAACTGTGCCACGTCTTGACAATGGGGCGTGGTCACACGGATCAGTCTGATTGGCTTCTGTGAGGTGAAAGTGGAAAAGGCGCCGTTTGGCGCCTTTTCTGTTTGGAACTTCGGGACAGTGCAATGCGTTGCCTTATTGGCAGGCTATAAGTTTGCTTCGATGTCCAACTCCACGAGAGCCTGCATGTTTCGATCATTCTGTCTTTCTGCGATTTTTCTCTCTTTTGCCCTCTGCCTTTTTTCGGCACCGCCCGTTTCGGCACAGGGGCTGACCTCCAGCATGGCGGCTGCGCTTCAGGGTAAGTCTTCCTCAAAGCCGTCAGATTCAGCTACAGACAAGAAAGCGCCATCCGTTGATGCAGCGACGCAGGCGTTGATCCAGGTGTTGCAGGACCCTGATGCGCGCAAGGCGCTGATCGAGCGGCTGCAAAGCCAGGCGCAAGAAAAATCGAATGACGGGGCGCGCGCAGCGGATCAAGATAACGGCCCTTCGGGCGATGCGGCTGTAAATCCATCTGGCCAGTCCTCATCTGCGACTGATGAAAAGTCCAAGGCAGACGCTGCGGCAGAGGCTGCCTCGCAAAAGACATTTGCCGTGCAGCTTGGCGAATATACCATGGACATTGCGGAAAAGGCTGGGGAGACAGTGACGCGGATCACGCATTCTCTGCGCGGCTTTGTTTTGCTGGCCAATGGGGATGTTCAGGTGCGTTGGGACCAGATGCAGAAATCTGCGCTGGAAATTTTCATCGTCATTGGTGTGGCTGGTCTGGTCGTCTGGGTGTTGCATCGGATTTTGGCGCGAGGGTTCAAGCGACTGAAGATTGGCGCAAAGCGGCGCAGTTTGTATCTGCGGCTTTTGTTGCTGTTCTTCACCACGGGTCTTGATGCGCTGACCGTAGCGGTCGGCTGGGCGGCAGGTTATGGCGTGTCTCTTCTGAGTTGGGGCAGCCTCGGGACGAATGTCTCGCTTCTGGAAAGTTTGGCGCTGAATGCGTTTCTCCTGACAAACCTTGCCAATGTGGGCGTCCGTTTTGTGTTTGCGGCTGATCGGTCAAGCCTGCGCATTCTGCCCTTCGGAGATGCGAGTGCGGCCTATTGGCAAAGCCGATTGGGGCGCATTGTGCTGCTTCTCGGTTATGGTGTGATGCTGGCAGTGCCGCTGGCCAATATCATTGCATCCTACGCCGTTGGCGTGGCCGTGAAGTATTTTGTCGTCTTGTTGGCTGCTGCCGTAACGCTGCTGCTCGTGCATGGAAATCGCAAGACGGTGACACGGAATATCCGCAAGTACTCCGAAGAACTTGAAAGTGAAATGGCTGGCCGCGTTCTCGGGTCATTGGCGCGTTACTGGCACTGGGCTGCCTTCCTGTATGTGCTGGCGGTTCTGGGGATCTGGTTTTCGCGGCCGTTTGATGCTTTCGACTACATCATCCGCGCGTCCGTCCTGTCGATCCTTGCGATTATGGCCGGGTTTATCGTCAGCTTCATCATGACCAAAGCCATCGATGGCGGTGTGCGTGTGCCGGAAAATATCCATTCTTCGCTGCCTGCACTGCAAGGTCGTTTGAACGCGTTTGTGCCCAAGGTTCTCAAGATCTTGCGTCTGATCGTTTTCATTGCGACCGTAACTACGATTGTCAGCATCTGGGGCCTTCTGGATATGAGAGCTTGGCTGGCGTCGAGCTCAGGCCTTGAGATACTTAGTCGCTACAGCTCTGCCTTTCTGGTGATCGTGGTGACTTTCGGTATCTGGCTGGCGGTAATGTCCTGGGTGGATCTGCGTTTGCGGGAACGCACTGGCTACGTCGTCACCTCGCGTGAACGCACCTTGTTTCAGCTCTTCCGCAATGCCTTCACCGTCGTGATCATCGTGCTGGGTGCGTTGTCGATGCTCTCCGAAATCGGCATAGACATCGGGCCACTGATCGCAGGTGCTGGTGTTGTTGGTCTGGCTATTTCGTTTGGTGCGCAAACTTTGGTGAAGGACATCATCACGGGTGCCTTTATCCAGATCGAGAATGCCATCAATGAAGGTGATGTCGTAACGGCAGGCGGCACGACCGGCGTGGTTGAGCGTTTGACGGTGCGGTCTGTGAGGTTGCGTGATCTCAATGGGACAACCCACATCGTGCCGTTCTCGGCGGTTGATCAGGTCTCCAACTTCATGCGTGACTTCTCCTACCACGTTGGTGTCATCGGGGTTGCCTATGACACTGACATCAAGAAGGCCAAGAAAGCCCTTGAAGAGGCGTTCCGACGTTTGCGTGAAAGTGACTTCGGCGGTCCGATTATTGATGATCTGGAAATGCACGGCATTACCAACTTCGGTGACAGTGCCATTGATCTGCGTGTACGGATCAAGACGCTGCCGGGTGAACAATGGGGCACAGGTCGGGCCTATAATGAGTTCGTCAAGGAAGTGTTTGACGAATGGGATATTGAGATCCCGTTCCCGCAGGTGACCTATCATAATGGCACTCCACCCTATGTTGAGGCCCCGCAACAGATTGTACCAAAGACGCAGGGAGCAGGGCCTGTCATGAACCCGCGCGGCGATGGCGATGGGGTGACCACCAAGGTGGACACGGATATGCCCGAAAACGACGACTGATTGCTTGAAAGGCCCGCCATCCTCAGATCGGCGGGCTTTTTTCCTCAAGGCAGGCTAAAAACACCACGTTTTGATAAAGCTTCGTTTGGTTTCGTTTTACTTTCGCTTTTTGGTGCGGTAAGTCCACTCATGAGACACTGGGCTTGCTCCCGGGCCGTCTGCGTGAAGGCACGGCAACGTGAACTTCGATCAAGCGGACGAGGATTTTCAGCAGACTGTCGGGGGTTGAGATGCAGCCGGATTATGATCTTGTCGTCATTGGTGGGGGTATCAACGGAACAGGGATCGCACGCGATGCCGTTGGCCGGGGGGCATCTGTCCTGCTTGCGGAGATGGGCGATCTGGCAGGGGCGACGTCTTCTGCATCCACCAAGCTTATTCATGGTGGCTTACGCTATCTCGAATATTACGAGTTTGACCTTAGTTCGCAAAGCGCTGAAAGAGCGCGAGGTTCTCTTGAACGCCGCGCCGCATATTGCATGGCCGCTGCGGTTCATTCTGCCACATCACAAGGACTTGCGCCCGGCCTGGATCCTGCGCGTTGGCTTGTTTTTGTATGACTATCTTGGTGGCCGCAAGATGCTGCCTGCTACCAGGACTGTGCGCCTCGACAAAGGTCTCTTTTCCCAGAACCTGAAATCGCTGTTCCGGCGTGGGTTTGAATATTCCGATTGCTGGGTCGATGATGCCAGGTTGGTGGCGCTGAATGCACGCGATGCGGCCTCTCGCGGTGCCAACATCCTGACGCGCACCAAAGTGATCAGCGCCCGGCGTGAAGGCGACCACTGGCGCGTTGTCCTGCAAAATGTGCTGACAAGCGAGGAAAGCCATGGTGACCGCAAAGGTTCTCGTCAACGCAGGCGGTCCCTGGGTCTCTGATCTTCTCGGCTCGGTTATTGGGGCCAACCGGTCTGCCAGTGTGCGTCTGGTCAAGGGCAGCCACATTGTCGTGCCGCGCCTGTTTGATCATGATCGCTGCTTCATCTTCCAAAACGGTGATGGCCGGATTGTTTTCGCCATCCCTTACGAGCGGGATTTTACCCTGATCGGAACAACGGACGTTGACTATCACGACAATCCGCGCGACGTGACGATCTCTGATGAAGAGCGTATTTATCTCTGCAAGGCGGTGAGCGAGTATCTCGAGAAGCCGGTTCATGTCGAGGACATCGTCCATACCTATTCCGGCGTGCGGCCGCTGTATGATGATGGTGCCAAGGACGCCAAATCGGCAACCCGTGACTATGTGCTGGAGCTGGAAGGCGGCGAGCCGGGACAGGCCGCGCTTCTTTCGGTCTTCGGTGGCAAGATCACCACTTACCGTAAGCTGGCTGAGCAGGTGTTGGCGAAACTTGACCCATTCCTTGGCTTCGAAACAGGGGCATGGACGGCACATGCTGCTTTGCCCGGCGGCGACTTCGAGGTCAGTGAAGTTGAGGCTGAACAACAAAAACTGATGAACGACCATCCGTATTTAAGCGAAGCGCATGCCAGCCGTTTGATCCGGGCTTATGGCACCGACGCGGGCGTCCTGCTGCAAGATGTTAAAAGCCTCGAGGACATGGGCCAGTGTTTCGGGCATGACCTTTATCAGGTCGAGGTCAATTGGCTGATGGATCGGGAATGGGCGATGGCGGCAGAAGACATCGTCTGGCGGCGGTCGAAATTGAAGCTTCGCTTGAGCACGGACGACGTTTTGGCGCTGGATGCCTATGTTGCCGATCGCCTTGAAAGGCGCAAGCAGGGTGTCGTCTGACACCACGTGCCGCCTATCCATTGCACAACGTGGCCATGACGATATGGTCATAAATACACATCTTCGCCTCGTGTTCGTTGGGCCTCCTGCAAAGATAGGGTCGGGCCACGCCGCGGAGGGACAGAAAATGAAGAACAGGGAGTTGCGGGAGTGACCATCTCGGGAGGCGTACTGGCCATTGATCAGGGAACAACGTCCACGCGTGCCATCGTGTTTGGGGATGACTTTCGTCCGCGGGCGACGGCTCAGACCGAGTTTCCGCAGCATTTTCCAAGGTCCGGTTGGGTTGAACATGATCCCGCTGACCTGTGGCAGACGACGTTGGATGTGTGCCGGAATGCGCTGGGCCAAAGCGGTATCGAAGGTATCGCTGCTATCGGTATCACCAACCAGCGTGAAACAACGCTGGTCTGGGATCGCAAGACGGGCGAGCCTGTCTACAACGCCATCGTCTGGCAGGACCGGCGTACAGCCGGTTTCTGTGCAAAGCTGAGGGCACAGGATCTGGAAGAGACCTTTACTGCCAAGACTGGCCTGATCCTTGATCCCTATTTTGCCGGAACCAAGATCTGCTGGATCCTCGACAATGTCGATGGTGCAAGAGCACGGGCAGAAGCGGGTGATCTTGCTTTTGGAACTGTTGATAGCTGGTTGATCTGGAACCTGACGGGCGGCGAGCGCCATGTCTGTGATGCGACCAATGCCTCGCGCACCTTGCTATTCAACATTCATAACAATGAATGGGACGCCGAGTTGTGTGAAATTCTGGGCGTGCCTGTCAGCATGTTGCCAGAGGTGTTGGATAGCGCAGACGATTTCGGCACAACCGCCGATGGTATTTTCGAGCGCCCCTTGCCGATCATGGGTGTCGCCGGGGATCAGCAGGCAGCCACTGTCGGTCAGGCATGTTTCGAGCCCGGGATGGTCAAGTCCACGTATGGCACCGGCTGTTTTGCGCTGATCAACACTGGCACGACGCCGGTTGCTTCCAAAAACCGACTATTGACCACCATTGCCTATCGTCTCAATGGGGAGACGACATATGCGCTTGAAGGTTCGATCTTTGTGGCAGGTGCGGCTGTGCAATGGCTGCGTGATGGCCTAGGCCTGATTTCGAATGCGTCTGAAACAGCGAGCCTTGCTGAAAAGTCTGATCCTGATCAGGCGGTCTACCTCGTGCCCGCGTTCGTTGGTCTTGGCGCTCCGCATTGGGATGCGGATGCGCGTGGAGCGATTTTCGGTTTGACCCGCGCTACGGGGCCTGCCGAGTTCGCCCGGGCCGCGCTGGAAAGTGTTGGGTATCAGACACTTGATCTTATCAGCGCCATGCAGGACGATTGGAGCGGCGATGGAAACACGGTGCTGCGCGTTGATGGCGGTATGGTGGAATCCGACTGGACCATGCAGTTTCTGGCCGACATTCTTGATGCGCCGGTTGATCGCCCGACGGTCGCTGAAACCACGGCTCTGGGCGCTGCCTGGTTGGCCGGCTGGAAGAGCGGCGTCTGGCCTGGGCAGAAAGAATTTTCTGCGCAATGGCATCTTGATCGTCAGTTTGAGCCTGATATGAAAGCTGCTGATCGCGCGCACCTGATCGAAGGCTGGCAGGATGCGGTGCGGCGGACGAAGTCGGTCGGATAAGGTTTTGTGGTCAGAGACCTTCAGTCAATTAAAGACATGAAAAGGCGGGAGAATTTCTCCCGCCTTTTCTGTAATTGGATGGTTTTATTGGTTTTGGTTGGTCGTTGGGGTTTATTTTTCGCGTGTTGTCTTTCTTTGAGGAATATGTATTTTATCCGGTGTGAATTCCGTGAAAACTTCGATTATGTCATAGCGACATATGAGAAAAGACGGGTATACCCCGTCTCCATCTCTCATTCGTGAGGAGAGCGCTGCCCATGACAAGGATTAAATCCGCGGGCGGCTCAAAGGGCGAGTGAGAGAGATATGCCTCTTGTATTCTGGTGCGACTGTGGCTTTCGCTGTCGACCTCAAGAGGCGCAAAAATGATCGAGGAACCGGTTTCGCGGTTTTCGATCCGGCCTGAACCACTGGCCGACTTGAAAAAGGGGAAGCAAGTAATGAATATCACAAGAACCATCCGGGCGGCGTGTTTGGGCGTCAGCCTTGCGGTTCTCGCAGCCGGAGCCGCGCAGGCAAAGACCTTGGTCTATTGCTCTGAAGGATCTCCTGAAGGCTTCGACGCAGCTCTTTACACCGCTGGCACGACGTTCGATGCGTCTTCTCAGCCAATCTATGACCGTCTCGTTGAGTTCAAGAAGGGCACGACTGAAATCAAGCCTCGACCTTAGCAACGAGCTGGGACGTCTCCGACGACGGTCTGGAATACACTTTCCATCTTCGTAAGGGCGTCAAGTTCCAGACGACGTCCTTCTTCACGCCGACACGCGACTTCGATGCAGACGATGTTGTCTTCTCGTTCGCACGTCAGCTCGACGCGAAGAACCCTTGGCACGAATATACCCCGGGTGCTGCCTGGGAATACTTCAACGCCATGTCCATGCCTGACCTGATCTCCAAGATCGAGAAGGTTGATGACTATACGGTCAAGTTCGTTCTGAAGCGTCCGGAAGCTCCGATGCTTGCCGACCTTGCCATGGATTTCGCATCCATTGTTTCCAAGGAATATGCTGACAAGCTCAAGGCTGACGGCAAGATGGAAATGCTGAACCAGCAGCCGGTCGGCACAGGCCCATTCAAGTTTGTGGCCTATCAGAAGGATGCGGTTATCCGCTACTCAGGCCAACGACGACTATTGGGGCGGACGTCCGAAGATCGACAACCTCATCTTCGCAATTACGCCGGATGCGTCCGTGCGTTTGCAGAAGCTGAAGGCTGGCGAATGTCAGATCATGCCGTACCCGGCACCGGCTGACATTGAATCGCTGAAGAAAGATCCGAACATTAAGGTTGAAGAGCAGCCCTGGTCTGAACGTGGGCTACCTTGCCTACAACACGACCCAGCCGCCGTTCGACAAGGTTGAAGTTCGTAAAGCTCTGAACCACGCCATCGACAAGCAGGCGATCCTCAAGGCTGTTTTCGGGGCACGGGCCAGGTTGCCGTCAACCCGATCCCGCCGACAATGTGGTCTTACAACAAGAGCATCAAGGATGACTCCTACGATCCTGCACTTGCCAAGAAGATGCTCAAGGAAGCGGGCGTCAAGAACCTGTCGATGAAGGTCTGGGCCATGCCGGTTCAGCGTCCTTACAACCCGAACGCACGTCGCATGGCTGAAATCATTCAGTCGAACTTTGCTGCTGTCGGTGTGAAGGTGCAGATCGTCTCTTACGAATGGGGGGAATACCTGTCCCGTTCGAAGGAAAAGGATCGCGACGGTGCAGTGCTTCTCGGCTGGACGGGTGACAATGGTGACCCCGACAACTTCCTCGCAGTTCTGCTGGGCTGTGATGCGGTTGGAAGCTCGAACCGTGCCATGTGGTGCAACAAGAAGTTCGACGGTCTGATCCAGAAGGCAAAAAGCCTGTCTGATCGTGACGCCCGCGCAAAGTTGTACGAGCAGGCACAGGTTGTGTTCAAGGAGCAGGCTCCATGGGCAACCATCGCTCACTCGGTGGTCTACATGCCGATGTCTAAAAAGGTTTCAGGCTACGTCCTGAACCCGCTGGGAACACACCAGTTTGACACCGTCGACATCGACGAGTAAGTCACAGAAAAACAAGCGACGCCGGAGAGAAATCTCCGGCGTCTTTGTATGATCTGTGCCTCTAAGTATTGTCAAAAATGACAATACTCCCGTTCTGACAACCGGAACCCAAGTATGTTTCGCTTTCTCATTCGCCGCCTGGCGTTGCTCATTCCGACGTTCTTCGGTGTGACGCTGGTGGCCTTTAGCTTCATTCGGCTCCTGCCGGGTGACCCCGTTGAACTTCTTGCTGGTGAGCGCGGCATTTCCGCTGCACGCAAGGCCAAGTTGATGGCTCAGTTGGGGTTCGACAAGCCGCTTTGGCAGCAATACTTCGATTACATCATCAACATCCTGCATGGTGATCTCGGGATCTCCTTCGCGTCAAAAAAGCCGGTTCTGACCGAGTTTCTGACGTTGTTCCCAGCCACTCTGGAACTGTCGCTCTGCGCTATTATTCTGGCTATCGTGCTTGGCATTCCCGCCGGCGTCGTTTCCGCAGTAAAGCGTGGAACGGTTGCGGATCAGGCGATTATGGGCACTGCACTGGTGGGCTATTCCATGCCGATCTTCTGGTGGGGCTTGTTGCTGATCATCTTCTTCTCCGGCATTCTGCATTGGACGCCAGTGTCGGGTCGCATTTCGCTGATGTACTACTTCCCGCAGGTGACCGGCTTCATGCTGATCGACAGTTTGCTGTCGGGGCAAAAGGGCGCGTTCCTGTCGGCTGTGCAGCATCTCATTCTGCCGACTATCGTTCTGGCAACCATTCCGCTGGCTGTAATCGCGCGTCAGACTCGCTCCGCTATGCTGGAAGTTCTGGGCGAAGACTATGTGCGCACCGCTCGGGCCAAGGGGCTGCCACTGCGTCGTGTCATCGGACTGCATGCCCTGCGCAATGCACTGATCCCGGTGATCACGACCATTGGTTTGCAGGTTGGCGTCCTCATGGCGGGCGCCATTTTGACCGAGACGATCTTCTCATGGCCGGGCATTGGCAAGTGGATGGTCGACAGCATCTCGCGGCGTGACTATCAGGTCGTGCAGGGCGGTCTGCTGCTGATTGCGGCCATCATCATGCTGGTCAATCTTGTCGTGGACCTGCTCTACGGCTTTATCAATCCACGCATTCGTCACCAGTAGGGAGAGGTTACAAGAATGACCAAAAATTCCTCTGCCAAGACCGTCGACAAGTCGGTCGTCGAAAAGGAAAGCCGCAACGCGACGCGCGCAGTGCTGGCCGAGTTCTGGTATTACTTTGCCCAGAACAAGGGGGCCGTGATCGGCCTCTTTATCTTCGTGGCGCTCATCCTGATCGCCATTTTCGCTCCCTTTGTGGCGCCGCATAACCCGGATGCGCAGAATACGGACCTGCTGCTCGCCCCGCCGTTCTGGGCGGAGGGTGGCACCCTTTCCAATCTGCTGGGCACCGATGCCGTCGGACGCGATATTCTGTCGCGCCTGATCTTCGGCTCGCGCTTCTCGCTCTTTGTCGGCGTCATCGTGGTGGCCATCGCACTTGTCGGCGGTATCATTATCGGTGTGATCGCGGGCTATGTCGGTGGCGCTGTCGATACCATCATCACGCGCATCATGGATGTGATCCTGGCTGTTCCCCTCGTTGCTGCTGGCGCTGGTGCTTGTCGCTATCTTCGGCCCTGGGCTGATGAACGCCATGATCGCCATTGCCATCGTGCTGCAACCGCATTTCGTGCGTCTGACGCGTGCTGCTGTGATGGCCGAGCGGTCGCGTGATTACGTGGTTGCTGCCCGGATTGCCGGGGCAGGGCATATACGTCTGATGTTCAAGACGATCCTGCCGAACTGTTTGGCACCGCTGATCGTTCAGGCCACTCTGGCGTTTTCCAACGCCATTCTGGATGCGGCCGCTCTGGGTTTCCTTGGGATGGGCGCACAGCCACCAACGCCGGAATGGGGCACCATGCTGGCTGAGGGACGTGAGTTCATTCTGCGGGCCTGGTGGGTTGTCACCTTCCCGGGCCTTGCAATCCTGATCACCGTGCTTGCCATCAATCTCGTAGGCGATGGTCTGCGTGATGCGCTTGATCCGAAGCTGAAGAGGAGCTGATCATGTCACTTCTTGAAATCAGAAACCTGACGGTCGAGTTTGACACCGCGCGGGGCGCTTTTCAGGCGCTCAAAGGCATCGACTATTCGGTCGAGGCGGGCGAAGTTCTTGCCATTGTTGGTGAATCCGGCTCTGGAAAGTCGGTTGCCATGTTGGCGATGATGGGGCTCTTGCCTGACACGGCAACGATCAAGGCCGATGTCATGGAGTACGCGGGTCGCGACCTGCGCAGTATGAGCAAGCGCGAAAAACGACAGGTGATCGGCAAGGAAATCTCGATGATTTTCCAGGAGCCGATCTCCAGCCTCAATCCGTGTTTCACGGTGGGCTATCAGATTGCGGAAACACTGAAGACGCACACCAATCTGTCAGGGCGTCAGCGCAAGGACCGGGCCATCGAGTTGATGACGTCGGTTGGTCTGCCTGATCCGGCAAAACGCTACTCTGCCTTTCCGCACCAGATGTCGGGTGGCCAGTGTCAGCGTGTCATGATCGCAATGGCGATTGCCTGTTCGCCCAAGTTGCTGATTGCCGATGAGCCTACAACCGCGCTGGACGTGACCATTCAGAAGCAGATCCTGGATCTGATCATCGATTTGCAGCGTGACAGTGGCATGGGCCTGATCATGATCACTCATGATATGGGCGTTGTGGCAGAGACTGCGGACCGTGTTGTTGTTCAGTACAAGGGCAGCAAGATGGAAGAAGCGGATGTTCTGACGTTGTTTGAAAATCCGCAAAACGGCTACACAAAGGCTCTTTTATCGGCCTTGCCGGAGAATGCGACCGGTGATCGGTTGCCGACAGTCAGTGACTTTGCAACGGCAGGAGGTTTCTGATGTCGGACGACAACATTCTCAAGGTCCGCGATCTCGTTCAGACCTACGAGATCAAGGGTGGCCTGTTCAAGCCAAGTACAGACTTGCATGCGGTCAAGGGCATCAGCTTTGACGTCGAGCGTGGCAAGACCCTGACCGTGGTTGGCGAAAGCGGTTGTGGCAAGTCGACATTGGCGCGCATGTTGACGATGATTGATGCTCAGACGTCCGGCTCGATTGAAGTCGACGGCATGGACATCGACATCGCCAAGAACGGTATCTCGCGCGAAATGCGCCAGAAGGTGCAGATCGTGTTCCAGAACCCTTATGGGTCGTTGAACCCGCGCCAGAAGATCGGCGACGTTCTGGAAGAGCCGCTGCTGTTGAACACCAACATGAGTGCTGCCGAGCGTCGCGAAAAAGGTCTCGACATGCTGGTCAAGGTTGGCTTGCAACCGGAACATTACGGGCGTTATCCGCATATGTTCTCGGGTGGCCAACGTCAGCGCGTGGCGATTGCCCGGGCTATCATGCTGGAGCCCAAGTTGCTGGTGCTCGATGAGCCGGTGTCCGCTCTTGATCTGTCCGTCCAGGCTCAAATTCTCAACTTGTTGCGGGATTTGCAGGACGAGATGGGGCTAACATATGTCTTCATCAGCCATGATTTGTCCGTTGTTCGTTATCTCGCCGACAAGGTGATGGTGATGTATTTTGGTGAGGTCGTTGAATATGGCGACCGCGAAGAAGTCTTCGCCAATCCGCAGCACGAATATACCAAGAAGCTGTTCAGCGCGACGCCACGGGCAGATGTTGAAAGCATTCGTAAGCGTATGGCGGCCAAAGTCGCCTGACGGCAGGTCCGCCTTTTACTCGACATGAAGAACGGCCACGCTCCTTTCGGTGCGTGGCCGTTTGCTTTGGTTTTTGCGGCTGCATAATTGGCTGATCAGTTTTTGCGATTGACAGTCGACATATAGTATACAAAGCATCACAATAAGGTCGAAGCCTCAGCCGTTGCGGCCCGGCGCTAATGGCGTTACCGCGCAGAGCAGGGGCTGTTTGTGCGGTTCGTTTCAGGCAAGATGATCCTGATGAAGCGTCTTTGAAATGGCGAGGGACGAATGACTGCACCATCTGTGTGTGTTCTGGGGGCCGGTATTGTTGGGCTGACCACGGCTGCCGCTTTGGTTGAGCGCGGGTGCAAGGTCACTTTGATCGACAAGACCGGGCCAGCCGCTGGGGCCAGTCAGGGCAACGCCGGCGGTTTGGCCTGGACCGATGTTGCGCCGATGGCCTCCGCCGATGTCTGGAAAGATGCTCTGCGTTGGCTTGCGGATCCATTGGGGCCTTTGGCTGTTCGCCCGGCCTATGCCTTGAAGATTTTGCCTTGGTTTTTGCGTTTCATGGTGGCGGGCCGGTCTGCCACGCGTGAGCGCAATACGCATGCGCTTGTCAGTCTCAATGGTGCCGCTCCCGGGGCATGGGAACGGCTTTCCCGCCTGACGGGAACTCACAATCAGTTTCGTGGTATTGGCTGTGTGGAGGCCTATGACACGCAGGCAAGCCTTATGGCTGCGCGCGACACATGGGCCGAGCAGCGTATGTATGGGGTCACCGTTGACGAACTGAGTGGCGAGCAATTGCGCGCCCGTGAGCCCGCTTTGGGGCCAGGTGTTGTTGGAGGAGCCTTTCTGCCCGCTTGGAAGACAGTTGATGATCCGCGCAAGATCTGTCTGACGATTGCCGACTGGCTGCATGCCAATGGCGTTGTGTTCGAGACAGCGACCATAGAGGCGGTTTCTCCGAGCGAAACGGGGACGTTGGTTCTTGCACAGGATGGCCGCGAGTGGCCCGTAGACCGCACGGTGATTGCGCTAGGGGCGTGGTCCAAACCCTTGGCCGAACGCCTTGGTGACAAGGTGCCGTTGGATACAGAGCGTGGCTATAACGCCACCTTTGCGCCGGGGCAGGTTGCCCTTGATAATTTTGTCATGTTGCCGGGTCACGGCTTTTGCCTGTCTCCTTTGGAATGTGGTGTGCGGCTTGGGGGCGCTGTTGAATTTGGCGGGCTGTCTCTGCCTCCCAACTGGCATCGCGTCGACGCGATGATTTCCAAGGCGCAGGGTGTCTTTCCAGGTCTCAACTTTGACGGGGGAGAGCGTTGGATGGGGTTTCGGCCATCTTTGCCCGACAGTTTGCCGGTGATCGGTCCATCATCGGCCAGTTCGTCGGTGCTCTATGCGTTTGGCCATGCCCATCATGGTCTGACACAGGCCGCTGCAACAGCCGAGTTGATCGCTTCTTATGTGTTCGGGGACCCGCTGGCGCTCGACCCAGCGCCTTTTCAGGCTTCTCGGTTTTGACGGTGTGAATGAGGATTGAAGTCATGGCGCGCCATACTTTCTTTTGTGTTGATGGTCATACGTGTGGCAACCCGGTGCGCCTTGTCGCCGGCGGAGGCCCGCATATTGAGGCGGCCTCCATGGCGGAGCGGCGCCAGAAGTTCATTGCTGATTATGACTGGATCCGCACTGGCCTGATGTTCGAGCCGCGTGGCCACGACATGATGTCCGGGTCTATTCTGTATCCGCCGTCCAGCGATGCTTATGACGTTGGCGTGCTCTATATCGAAACCAGTGGCTGTCTGCCCATGTGTGGGCATGGCACCATCGGCACCGTCACGATGGGACTGGAAGAAGGGCTGATCCAGCCGAAGGAACCAGGTGTGGTGCGTTTGGAGACGCCAGCAGGACTGGTGCTGGCCCACTATCAGTGTGATGGGGACATCGTCACATCGGTGCGCCTGACGAATGTGCCGAGTTTCCTTGCTGCCGAGGGACTGGAGATCGAGGCGCCTTATTTCGGTCGCCTGACTTTTGATGTGGCGTATGGTGGCAACTTCTATGCAATTATCGAACCGCAGGAAAATTTTCCCGGTGTTGGCAAAGTGGCTGTCGATCAGCTTGTCGCAGTCAGTCCGGTTTTGCGCCAGCTCATGAACGAGGCGTTCGAGATGGTGCATCCCGAGAAGCCGGAAATCCGCGGCATTTCCCATTTACAATGGACGGGAGAGGCTTCAAACGAACAAGCGGATGCACGCAATGCCGTGTTCTACGGCGACAAGGCCATTGATCGAAGCCCATGCGGCACGGGAACATCTGCGCGAATGGCGCAGCTTTTTGGCAAAGGCAAACTGGCCGTGGGTGACCGCTTCGTCCACGAGAGTGTCATTGGATCACTGTTTGTCGGTGGGGTGAAGGACGCGGTCACCGTTGGAGGGCGACCGGGGATCATTCCGACGATCGAGGGCTGGGCCATCAAGACAGGCACAAGCACCATCAGTCTGGATGAGCGCGATCCCTATATGACCGGGTTTTCGGTCACGGGCACAGGTGTGAAAAACTACCCGAGACCGATCTGACCGTTGACGGCCAGATCGGGTTATCTTTTCAGATCGCGTAACTCGGGTTGTAAGCTCACTCAGGCGTCAGGCGTCAGGCGTGGTGCCGTGCTGCTCTGCGCGCAAAAGTTTTTCCATAGTCATCCGCTGGCATTGGGCGGCCATAATAGAAACCTTGCAACTCGTGGCAGCCCAGGGCTGCGGCCTTGTCGCCGATTTCCTTGGTTTCTACACCTTCCGCCACGATTTTGGCTTCCATCAGTTCGCACAGGCCAATGACCATGCGGACCAGACCATCATCGCGAGCCAGACCCTTGATCAGGCTGCTGTCGATCTTGATGCAGTCGACGGCCATTTCGCTCAGGCGGGCAAAGTTGGAATAGCCTGTGCCGAAATCGTCAATCGCGATGCGCACGCCGAGAGCACGGATCTTCTCGAGGTTTTCGGTGATCGTCGGATTGCCCTCGATCAGCATGGTCTCGGTCATTTCCAGTTCCAGCAGATGTGGCGGGCAGTCAAACTCATTCAGAGTCTGCTCAACAGTTGTCGCGAAATTGCTTTCGCTCAACTGGCGCAGCGAAACGTTGACCGAGACCGCAACTTCCAGCCCCTTTTCGCGCCACTTGCACACCTGACTGACGGAATCATGCAGGATTAGCGAGCCTAACTCGTTGATGAGGCCGTTCTTCTCACAAATCGGAATGAATGTGCCCGGCATCATCAAGCCAAGACTTGGATGGTTCCAGCGCGCAAGCGCCTCGATCATCTTGACCTCATGCGTCCCGGCCGTCACACGCGGCTGGTAATAAGGCTCGAATTCGCCGTTTTCCAGACCTTCGCGCAGCTTGGTCAGAAGCTCCAGTTCTGTTTCCATTTCTTCGCGCATGCTCGGTTCGAAGAAACGATACTGGTTGCGTCCGGAGGCTTTGGCTTCATACATCGCCAGATCGGCGCATTGCATCAGGTTCTGAGCGGTTTTGCCGTCGTCCGGGAAACACGCAATGCCCATGCTGGGGGTCACCGACAGGCGGCGCCCTTCTGACAGGATCGGTACAGATAGGGTCTCTATGATCGTCTGGGCGCGCTCCTGCAGGATCGGCCGTGGGTCGTCGGCCTTGACCATGGTCAGGAACAGGAACTCATCGCCACCAAGGCGGATCACTGCTTCGCGGTCTGAATACAGACTGTCCAGACGACAGGCGATCTTGATCAGCAGATTGTCGCCGTGACGATGGCCGAGCGTGTCGTTGATGATCTTGAACTGGTCTAGGTCGATGAAGAACACCCCGACCTTGCATTTTTGAATGCGCGCGCGGTGCGCCATCTGATTGAAGATGGTGCTCAACTTCAGGCGGTTGGGCAAGCCGGTCAGCGGGTCTGTATGCGCCAGCGACTTTGCCAGGGCTTCTGCGTTCTTCAACTCGCTGACGTCGGTTTCACTGATCAGGATAGATGGGCAGCCGGATGCAGGGTCGTGACAGAACCGGGCCGTCAGGTCATGCCAACGCTGACCTTCCGAGGTGTGGACCTCGGCGATCATACGCGTTTCGCCCTTGGCGCTGATGTCATGCAACAGCTTGCAATAATCGGCCAGATTGACGAAGCGCGCCTTGAGGTCTGTGTGACAGGAATCGAATGTCGTTCGCGCCGCCGGGTTCATGTAGAGCGTTGCGCCAGCTTCCTCGTGAAGAGAAATCATGAGCTGTGTGTGCAGCAGTGCATCGGCGCTGCGGATGGCGTCCGGCTGAAGTCCGGCTTCGCTCTGCGCTTCACACAGCATTCCCATGCGCCCATCGGGCAGAGGGGAGGCGCTGAACTGAACCAGCAGCGGGCGAGGTTCGCCTTGCGGATAAAGCGTCCACATTTCAGTGAACACCGCATCACCGTTGGTGAAATCGGATTGATACTGTTTCAGGCGCCGTGTCACCGCCGGTGACATGTCCGACTTGAGATCGCGTGCAGCCAGTTCTGCCAGGCTGTCTGCGGCCCAGACATCAAGCGCCGACTTGTTGGCCCAGACCACATGCGCATTGTCGATGTCAAAGATCCAGACGGCAACATCAAGACGATCAGCCAGACCGTCTGGTGGCCGGTTTAAATCCTGGTGGGCGTTGAATGCAGTTTGAGCGTTGGCAGAGTGGGATCTTGCTACCATGATGTCGTCACCCTTTTCGCAAGGCTCGCCAGAATCCCCGAGGACGCGAGAACGTTAGGGGAGTGTACTGTAAAGTGCCGAGTTTGATAACGCTGAGACATTCAACATCTATCTGTTTCATGAGGGTGCAAATCAAATTAGAGTGTAGGTCATAATTATTTACGTTGTGTTCCCAAAATCTCTGCACTTCGACATATCCGTATTTTAGCTAAATAATCTGTCACGAAGTGGGGGGTGTTTCCGGCGGCAAAGCTTGGCAGACGCAGGCAAATCAGGCTATGCAGCGACAAACGTTTCTACAGCAGGACATTGGCAATGGTGTGGTCGCCCAACCAGGAAGAGGCCCTGTCGGAGGTCGCCGCTTGGCTCCGCAGGGGGGACAGGCAGGTTTTCCGGCTGTTCGGCTATGCGGGCACGGGCAAGACCACCCTTGCACGCCATCTGGCAGAAGGCATTGACGGGGACGTCTGTTTTGGGGCCTTTACAGGCAAGGCCGCACATGTCTTGCGCCAGAAAGGCTGTGAAGATGCTGGCACGATCCACTCGCTGATCTATCGCCCGCGTGGGGTGAAGGAAGAAGACGAAAGCGACGAGGAAGAAGACAGTTCTCCCCAGTTCACTATCAAGCGCGACAGTGCAGCCGCCACGGCGAAGCTGATTGTCATTGATGAATGTTCTATGGTGGATGAAGAGCTTGGGCGCGATCTCTTGTCATTCGGAACGCCTGTTCTAGTGTTGGGCGACCCGGCGCAATTGCCGCCGGTCAAGGGGGGCGGCTATTTTACCGATGCCGAGCCGGATGTGATGCTGACCGAGGTTCACCGGCAGGCGCAGGACAATCCGATCGTTCGTATGTCAATGACAATCCGAGAGGGTGGGCAGTTGGACTATGGCGAGTTTGGTGACAGTCGGGTCATCGGTCGCAAGGATATCGACAAGGATCAGATCCTGTCGGCTGATCAGGTTCTTGTGGGCACCAACCGTACGCGCCGTCTTTACAATGCCCGCATCCGCGAATTGCGCGGGTTTGATATGCCGATGCCGGGTGTTGGCGACAAGCTCGTGTGTCTGCGCAATGACAAGACCAAGGGTTTGCTCAACGGCGGCTTGTGGACTGTGAAGCGTCTTCGTCAGCCGCGCGGCAACACACTGCGCTTCGATGTGACCCCCGAGGACGAGCCAAAAAAGACTGGCGTGCAGGTCAAGGTTCTGCCGGCCATGTTCGAGGACGGCGCTGAGCAATTGCCGTACGCCCTTCGCCGTAAGGCCGATGAGTTTGATTACGGCTATGCGTTGACCGTGCATAAGGCGCAAGGGTCGCAATGGGACAACGTCGTGCTGTTTGATGAAAGCTGGGCTTTTCGCGAACACCGCGATCGCTGGCTATACACCGCCGTCACACGGGCCGCAGAACGCATCACCGTGGTGCGCTGATCCTCTCTTTGACGCGCCGACCGTGGATGGTGCTCATACGGAGCTTTATGCTGCCGTGATTGCGCTCTATGGTCCGGCACGTTTTTGGAATGAAGGGTTGCCTTAGTCATGTCTGAACTGTCTGTCTCGCCGAAGAAGATCGCGGCTGGTCCCGCTGAAACAGCTCTGCGCATTGCGCGCAGGATTGCCGATGAGATTGCCTGTCAGCCTGCACAGGTCAATGCGACGGTGCAGATGCTCGATGAAGGCTCGACGGTGCCATTTATCGCTCGCTACCGTAAGGAGGCGACTGGTGGGCTTGACGATACGCAATTGCGCAAGCTGGAAGAACGGCTGATCTATCTACGCGAGATGGAAGACCGGCGGACCTCAATCCGCAAGTCCATCGATGAGCAGGGCAAGCTGACCGATGTTCTCGACAAGGCCATCACAGCTGCCGACACCAAGTCGGTGTTGGAAGACTTGTACCTGCCTTACAAGAAGAAGCGGCGGACGAAGGCACAGATCGCGCGCGAAGCGGGATTGGAGCCGCTGGCCGATCTGCTGTTGAATGATCCCTCAAAGACCCCGGACACTGAAGCTGCGGCTTTTGTCGATGATGGCAAGGGTGTCACCGACACAAAGGCGGCACTGGACGGAGCGCGGCAAATCCTGATGGAGCGCTTTGCCGAGAATGCCGATCTTGTGGGGCGTCTTCGAAAGCACGTCAGTGCCAAGGGCGTTGTTGCCGCGAAGGTTGTTGACGGAAAATCCGAAGCTGGAGCCAAGTTCGCGGACTATTTCAACTATTCAGAGCCGCTTGGCAAAATTCCAAGTCACCGGGCGCTGGCGCTTATGCGTGGGCGCAATGAGGGCATTCTGGCTGTTGATCTGCTGGTCGATGCGGATGACGTTTCACCGGTCAAGCCGGTTGAACGTATGGTCGCCGATGCGCATGGCATTGAAGATCGCGGTCGGCCGGGCGACAAGTGGCTGATGGACGTGGCGCGGTGGGCCTGGAAGGTCAAGCTGGCGCTGCACCTGGAACTTGATCTGATGGGCGACTTGCGGGAAAAGGCCGAGGCTGAGGCTATTCAGGTGTTCGCGCGCAATCTTAAGGATCTGCTGTTGGCAGCCCCTGCCGGGTCTCGCGCTACGCTGGGCCTTGATCCGGGCATTCGCACCGGGGTCAAAGTGGCTGTGGTGGATGAAACCGGCACTTTGACGGATACGACAACAATTTACCCGTTTCAGCCACGCAATGATGTTGCGGGTTCGCGCGCGGCTATTCTGGCGTTGATTGCCAAGCACAAGATTGGCCTGATCGCCATTGGTAATGGTACGGCTAGCCGTGAAACGGATCGATTGGTGAGCGATCTTCTGGGCGATGTACCGGTGGACAGCCGTCCTGTGAAGGTTATCGTCAACGAGGCGGGTGCCTCGGTCTATTCTGCCTCGGAACTGGCGGCAAGTGAGTTGCCTTGGCGTTGATGTGTCCTTGCGCGGGGCGGCCAGTATCGCCCGACGTTTGCAGGACCCCTGGCGGAACTGGTCAAGATCGAGCCGAAGTCGATTGGCGTCGGGCAATACCAGCATGATGTCAACCAAACCAAATTGGCGCGGGCACTGGATGCTGTGGTTGAAGATGCGGTGAACGCCGTGGGCGTGGACCTGAACACCGCGTCAGCTGCGTTGTTGAGCCGAATTTCCGGTCTCTCAGACAGTCTTGCACGCGCTGTTGTGGAGCATCGGTCGTCTATTGGGCGGTTCACAAGCCGCAAACAATTGAAGGATGTTGCCCGGCTCGGTCCCAAGGCCTATGAGCTTTGTGCCGGGTTCCTGCGTATCAACAACGGCGATGAACCGCTTGATGCGTCGTCCGTTCACCCGGAAGCCTATCCGTTGGCCAAGCGCATCGTGAAAGCATGTGGCCGGGATCTGCGCCAGTTGATGGGCAACAGTGAGCTGTTGCGGGGTCTGGATGCGATTGACTTTACCGATGACCGGTTTGGTTTGCCAACGGTGCGGGACATATTGTCGGAGCTTGAAAAGCCGGGCCGTGATCCGCGCCCGGAATTCAAGACTGCCACGCTGCAAGATGGCGTCGAAGAAATTTCGGACCTGAAAATGGCGATGAAACTGGAAGGCACCGTGACCAACGTCACCAACTTTGGGGCTTTCGTCGATGTGGGCGTTCATCAGGATGGCCTGGTGCATGTGTCGCAGTTGGCGGACCGTTTCGTTGATGACCCGCATAAGGTCGTCAAGGCGGGGGATATTGTCAAAGTCACGGTGCTGGAGGTCGATGTGAAGCGCAAGCGGATTGCGCTGTCGATGCGCTCGCAGGTGGACTTCGAGCAGCAACGCCAATCTGAAGCGGGGCGAGATGCACGCCGCACGAGCGATACGAAAGGGCGTATCGGAGAGCGGCAGGGTGCTGGTCAACGCAATGGCGGTGGCAAAACAGCAGGCACGTTGGCTGGGGGCAAGCCCAAGCCCTCCGGTGGCGGTGAGCGGTCGAAGGGTCGCGATGCGCCCGGTGGTGGCAACAGTGCTATGGCTGCAGCACTGGCCGCAGCGATGAACAAGTCACGCAAGTAAGCTGCATTCTGGTCTATGCCGTCAGGGTGTTGTGCCGTGTTCCGGACAAGAAAAAAGCCGCTCCGATTTGTGTCGGGCGGCTTTATCTTTTTGTCGGCTGCGTGTCAGACACGCCCGGGTCGGCATTCGGCACAGAGTGTCGGATCAGCGCCGTCCCTGACGCTGTTTTGCGTCACGCAGGTGTGCTTCCATCTGGCCAATGCGGGCCGGAGAGTTTGGAGACACAATGCTCAAAAGCGTTGTGCCGAGGATCTGTGAGAGAAAGGTCATAACAAGCCTGATCCCAGTCTTCGATTTTAAGAGGTGTGGGTCTGCTTGCACAAATAGGCAGCAGATGGGGAGCTTATGCTCCCGTATCTTCCCTTCAATCAATCGAATTGTTTTTATGTATTGCTTCAATTAAATTGAACTTAAAGCTCGCAGGGGAAACAGGGATGACAAACACCGTAAATCCAACCTCTTTGTTGATTGATATCGAGTTGCTGCGCACTTTTGTGGTGATTGCGGAAACCTCAAGTTTCACAAAGACGTCTGAGACTGTCGGGCGCACTTTGTCTGCGGTTTCCATGCAGATGAAGCGGTTGGAAGGGCAGCTTGATGTCTCGCTGTTTTCCCGCGATGGGCGAACTATCCGGCTCACCTCCGAGGGGGAAGCGTTGTTAGGGTACGCGCGCCGCATCCTGCTGTTGAATGAGGAAGCGGTGGCGTTGTTTCTATCACCGTCCATCGAGGGCGAAGTACGGTTTGGTGCGCCGTCGGATTTTGGCACCCGTTTGTTGCCAAGTTTTCTGTCGCGTTTCGCCCGCTCTCATCCCGGCGTTTCGGTGGATGTGCATCTGGACGGCAGTCCGCAATTGCTGCAAGCAGTGAACCGCGGTGATCTGGATCTGGCGCTTTATACGGCGCGCCCCGAAACGGAACAGGCGAAAAGTGGTGAGATCGTTTTTACCGAGCCGCTGGTGTGGGTGGGGCTGGAAGGGGGGATTGCTTATGAGCGCTCGCCATTGCCGCTTGCTGTTTCCACGCCGGGGTGTCCATGGCGGCGTGCGGCTCGCACCATGCTGGATGCCAGTGAGAAGGCCTATCGTATCTCCTACACCAGTTTCCATAGTGCGGGGCAGGAGGCTGCCCTGCTGGCAGATCTGGCGGTTGCTCCGTTCCCGGCAAGCGTTGTGGCTTCTCCATTGCAGATCATGGACCAACGGCATGGCCTGCCGGACCTGGGTTCGTATCATATCATCATGAAGACGCGGCCGCGCTCCGGACGCGCCGCACAGGCCTTCGCAGAACATGTAAAAGAGTGTTTTGGTGAGATGAGTCTGGCAAAAAGCGCAACTGCACAGGTTGGGCACCCGTCGTAATCAAACCGTCACGGGAGTTATCTAAACGAGCCGATATGACCATCAAGATCTCTTCCGTTCGTAAAAAATTCGGTTCACACGCTGCGTTGGATGATGTTTCGCTCGAGATTGGCGAGGGCGATTTTTTCGTCGTCCTTGGCCCATCGGGCTGCGGAAAGTCAACGTTGTTGCGCGCCATCGCCGGGCTGGAGCCGATCGATAGCGGCGACATTCATATCGCAGGAAGCCATGTTGCGGGGCCGCAGATGCATGTTGATCCTGAAGATCGCAATGTTGGTGTGGTGTTTCAGTCCTATGCACTCTGGCCGCACTTGAGTGTCGGGGGCAATGTTGCCTTTCCGCTTGAAACGGCACGCTTGAGCAAGGCGGATGTGCGCGACCGTACCCGTCAATGCCTTGAGACTGTCGAACTTGGTGCCTATGCAGATCGCAAGCCGGCGGAATTGTCTGGTGGCGAACGTCAGCGCGTTGCGCTGGCACGGTGCCTCGCGCAGGCGGCCGACACCATCTTGATGGATGAGCCTTTGGCCAATCTTGATCCGCATTTGCGCACGGCCATGGAGCATGAACTGGCGGATTTTCATGCCAAGAGCGGGTCAACGACCTTGTTCATTACGCATGATCAGCGCGAAGCCATGGCCCTGGCTGACAAAGTGGCGTTGATGTGGAATGGTCGCATCCTTCAGGCAGATACGCCAGAGCGGCTCTATGAGCAACCAGTCAACGAGAAGGTCGCAGGGTTTATCGGTCGCAGCACTATTGTGGATGTTGACGTCCGCAGTTGTGCAGCCAAACGGGCACAGGTTTTGTTTGCAGGTCGTGCGGTTGAGGTGAGATGCCATCCGGATCATCTGGCCGGACGTGGGCGGCTGATGATCCGCCCCGAACATTTGCACCGGGTGGCCGATGGCGACGGCTGGAGCGCGCGTGTTGAACGTGTGACGTATCGTGGCGGTTACTATGAGGCACATGTCGCCTTGTACCAAGCAGGCGAAACCGTGTTGGTCAATCTGCCGCAACGGGTCAATCCGGGCGATGAGATCACACTGGCATTGCGGTCAGGCTGGCTTCTGCCGACCTGATGCAATGCGGGTGTGCGGCCTTATAGCAAGAGGCGCATGGCACAGCGCAGGTCAGGTTGCATGCCGTGACTTTCTTCTTGAGCCATGATGTCCGCCAACCGCGCGTCGTCGTCCGGGCCAAAATGGTGAAGCCGAGGCGCGCATAAAACGGGGCATTCCACGGCACGGTTCTAAAGGTCGTCAGGGTCACTTGCGGCAGGTTTTCAGCACGCGCATGATCTATGGCGACAGCAATCAAGGTTGTGCCGATGCCCTGTCCCTGCTTGTCGAGCTGGACAGATATTTCTTCGATGTGCAGTCGGTCGCCTTGTGGTTCGGCAGTCAGAAAGGCGATGGGCTCCGATTGGTGGCGACCGTTCATGGTCTGAGCATTTTCCTTTTCCGCGACCCAGCACGTACCGGCCTTGATGGCCTGAGCGTGTGCTTCGCTTGGTAGCACACCGCCAACAGACACCCAGTCGACGCCCGGAATGCTTTTGAACGCCTGACAGGCCGAGCGCTCGATTATCGCCAGCGCTGGAATGTCGCCGACTGTTGCGAGCCGGATCATATGGCCTTTACTCATGGATCCACATCCTACTCACGCCACGGAATAGTGCCGGCTGGCACATGGCGTGCCAGCAGGTTCATCGCCATCATGATGACAACCGTGGCCAACACGACGATCACAGCCATGGCGGATGCCAGCACAGTATAGCCACCATCTTCATAGTTGAAAATCGTCGTACCGATGGTCTCATTGCCCGTTGACCAGAGCAATGCGGAGACTGTGATCTCGTTGTAGGCAGTCAAGAACACGAGGATTGCGCCGGACGCCGCAGAGGGGGCAACCAGAGGGGCAAAGATACGGGTCATGCGTCGGGCAAATCCAGCACCGGAAACGCGGGCCGCATCTTCCAGCGTCATGTCGATTTGCAGGAATGCTGCCGTGACAGGTTTTAGGCCGATTGCCAGGAAGCAGGCGATATATGCCAGGAGGATGATCCAGATCGTGCCGTAAAGCGAAATATTGATCAGTGGCAGAGGACGAATGAAGGCCAGAATGAAGGCAATCGACATCACCAGTCCGGGAACGGCGAAGGCAATGTCCGACTGACTCGACAGGACATTTGCGATCCGTCGATTACCCCTCTTCTTGCTGGCAAGAAAATAGCCGAGCACAAGTGAGAGGCCTCCGATGATGAGCGCTGCCAGCGCGGCAATGCCGGTGGAATTGGCAAAGGCACGCAGAGTAACGGACTGGTGCCAGAGGATTTCTGCAAAATTGGCAAAAGTGAAGGTCGTCCAGGACAGGTTCACGCCATAGGTCGTTACCAGTGCCGTGGCCACAAGCGAAAGCGCGGGCAGGGCCAGCGTTGCCAGGATGAACAGCCAGAGAAGGGTTTCGGCCAGCGGTCGCTTGCGTTTCAGGTCAATCGCCAAGGGGGCCTGTGGAAGGCCGATCAGGGCAGAGCGCATTCTTGCTTGCACCATGTTTTGCAAGGTGATCACGGCGAGAGCCAGAACGGCCAGGATGACGGAAATCACAGCGACGTTCGGTAGCATGTCCGGCCCGAAGCTGGCCAGACGACGCCAGACCAGCACCGGCAAGGTGGTGAAACGCGCTGGAATGCCGATCAGGGCATTGATGCCAAAATTTCCCAATGAAGCAATGAAGGTAAGGCCCAATCCGGCCAGAAGTGTCGGGCCAAGAAGCGGTAAGGTGATGCGCAGCAGCATCCGCACAGGACGCGCGCCAGAAACGCGCGCGGCATCGGATAATTCTCGCGGCAGAAACCGGAGTGCAGCGCGTACCAGCAGAAAGACAAGGGGAGAGGCTTGGAGGCTCAACAAAAGCACAAGACCGGCGAGAGAATAAAGCGGATGCGGCGATCCCATGGGTGGGGCAAGATGCAGAGCTTTCAACACGGGACTACCGGGTCCGAGCGCTTGAATCCATGCAATCGCGGTGACATGAGGCGGAATCATCATGGGCAGCAGAACAAGAAACACCAGTGGGCCCTTGGCGCGGATGTTGGTCAGTCCAATGACCAGAGCAAGACACGTGCCTAATAGTGTTGCAAAGACGGCGGCCAGAGCACTGCTTTCCAATGAGTTCCACAAGGCATGCAGCACGGCACGGCTTTGAAGCGCTTCAAGCAAGGGGATCAGCGTCCAACCGGTGGCGTTCGTCAGGCCTGTCTTGAACAGCAACAGCAACGGTACGCCGCAGATGAACGTGACGATCAGCGCCAGACCAAAAAGGGTTGAGCGTTCAAGCGAGAAGAAACGGAATTTCGTCATGGTGCCGGAGTGTCTCTGGAGAAAGAGGCGGACCTGAATGAAAACAGGTGACGCCTTCACAGCGCCACCTGACATTTCGAGTGGTCTGACGGAAATCAGCCGCCAAAGATTTCGGTGAACGTCATCTTGTTGGCTTTGTCATCTTTGAGCGCCTTTGCCGGGTTGAAGGGCATCAGCTTGATTTCGTCGCGTGACGGGAAGCCTTCCGGCGCCTTTACAGCCGGATCAGCCGGCAAGTAGCCCATCTGAGCGGCGAGCTTCTGGCCGTCCTGCGACAGCAGGAAGTTGACGAAAGCCTTTGCGGCTTCCTTGTGTTTGGCGGTCTTCAGAATGGCAACCGGCTCGGTGACAGCGGTGACGCCTTCCTTCGGGAAGACGAACTTGACGGGCGCGCCCTTCTTTTCTGCGCGGATCGGCAGGAAGTCGACGACGAAGCCATAAAGCTTCTCGCCACCAGCCACAGCCTTGTAGGTGCCGCCGTTCCCTCCTTTGGGCATGGCACCTTGCTTGGCCAGCGCTTCATAATAGTCCCAGCCGAGATCCGGGTTGGCCGTGAGAGCATCCATGTGGATGGTGGCGGCACCCGATGTCAGCGGCGAGGGCATGGCGATCTTGCCCTTGGCTTCCGGCTTCAGCAGGTCTTTGTAAGAGGTCGGCTTCATCGGAGCGTTCGTGTTGTAGACGATGCCTGTGGTGATCAGCTTCGTGGAGAAGTAGGTTTTGTCCGTATCCATCAGGCCAGCAGGATAAGCAGAGATGTCTGCATCCTTGTCAGCCATCAGCCGGTCATCCTGCTTGAGACCTTCCATGGTGACCATGTCAGCAATCAGCAGAACGTCCGGCTTGGGCGCGCCAGCGGCGAATTCGGCCTGAAGCTTGGCCATGATCCGCGTCGTACCGTCCCGGACCCAGTCGACATGGACCTTCGGGTATTTCTTCATGAAGGCGTCAACGGTTTGCTGCGCATCCTTGTTTGGCTGCGATGTGTAGAGAACAAGATCTCCGGAAACATCGGCGGCAAAAGCAGGAAGTGAAGTAGCGGCAGTCAAAGCTGCTGCAATCAGGAAGCGTTTCATTTTTCATCCTTGCAAATTGGTCGAATATTCACCGGACGGCGAATTTAATGTCTCCTCTAGCAAGGTTTCGTGACAGTTTTTTACAGGGTCGGACCTTTTTTATGAAGCAAACACTTGGGTTTTTACGCTCCCTTCGGAAGGATGAGAATGAGGCAATAGCGAGGCAAATGTGCTCAAACTTTCGTCAAGGACCGGGTGCGTGCCGTTTTCCACAGGGGAGCTATAAAATGTGATCAGTTTTCATAACTTATATTCATGCATTGCTGCGTCGCAATATGAAAGAAATCTTCTCTGGCACATCCCTGACGTAAGGTCTTTTTTTTCGCTTTTAGAAACGCGTGTTGATTTCTTTGAATAAGGATTAAAAATTACATAGATTCGGTTTTGTCATTTGTGCCATCTTGCACCTATTTAGCAATGTCGAGTTCGTTTCGTTTTCATTTTATTGATTGTCAACGAGTGTTGTTCTTTGCCTCAAAGTGACCATTTTTCAATTTGTTGTAAATTTGGCACGTGGTTTTTGAGGGTGTTGTCACAATGTCTACGGCTGTTGAAGTTGGGCCGCTCGTTTGAGAGGTTGCATTGCAAGTTGGTGAGCCAAGGGGCTCCTCAATTCGAGCGGAAAATTGGTTGCGTGATGTTTTATGTGTCGCCCGATCTGATCTGCCGGCCCCACTCACTACTGTTCTTTGTGGAGACTTCAAATGTCATTTAAAAGCTTGATGCTTGCTGCTGCCGGTGTTGCAACAGCTGCTTCTGCCGCTCACGCTGCAGATCTTCCGACCGCTCCGGAGCCGGTCAACTACGTTCGCGTCTGCGACGCCTACGGCGCACGTTTCTTCTACATCCCCTGGCACAGACACATGTCTGCGTGTTGGTGGCCGTCTGCGTGTAAACTACTACTCGGGCGATCTGACCAGCGACGGCGACTACGGCCGTAACAAAGACGACTATGCCATGCAGGCACGTGCATACCTGTACTTGGATGCTCGCACGAACACCGAATACGGTCTGTTGCGCGCATACACGTCCATGTACGTCACGGACAGCAAGGGCACCGACAGCACTTCTCTGGAATATGCATACGTCCAGTTCGGTGGCTTCACGTTCGGTCGTTCTGAGTCGTTCTTCGACTTCTACACTGGTGACCCCTTCATCGGCTTCGCAAACGCTGCCTATGACGACACCAAGACCAACATGGCTGCTTACACCGCTGCATTCGGCAACGGCTTCTCGGCAACTCTGTCGGTTGAAGATGGCTCGATCGGCAACACAAGCATCAGCGATACTGTAGCAGACCGCTTTGCTGTTTCTGACGACAACTATGGCGGCTCTAGCATGCCTGACGTTGTTGCTGCTCTGCGCGTCGACCAGGGTTGGGGTTCTGCTCAGCTGATGGGCGCATTGCACGACATTCGTGGTGATCGTGCGAACTCCGATGGTCAGCTCGGCTGGGCAATCGGCGGTGGCGTACGCTACAACCTTGCAATGTTGAGCAAGGGTTCCAACGTTGCATTCCAGGCTGTCTATGCTGACGGTGCAAACCGTTACCTCGGCTACGGAGCTCAGGAATACGGCTATGACTTCGCTTACGACAACAGCGGCGACGTTGACACAACCAAGGGCGTAAGCATGGTTGGTTCGTTCAACTACCAGCTGACCCAGACTGTTGGTGCAACCATCGAAGGTTCGTACACCCACCTGAACCTTGGTGGCGACGACACGGGCAACCTGAACGAATACTCGGTTGACGGCTCGCTTCTCTGGAGCCCGGTCTCCGGCTTCGATATTGGTGCTGACCTCGGCTACGAAAAGGCCAAGTACAGCAACAATGCCGATGCTGATGCGATGAAGTTCGGTGTCCGCGTTCAGCGCACATTCTAATCGCGCCTCCTAGCGTCAAACTCAAGGCAGACGGCCCATCCCCGGGTCGCCTACCTTGGTCCCTCAGGCCCGGTGGATCCATCCATCGGGCCTTTTGCGTTTTGAGCAAGCCGGCAACCTGCTTGAATTTTCAGGTGGTGACAGGTCTGATTTGGCGGAATCTGCCATTGTCGTCTGCGTAAATTTCATTATCTAAACAGCGTTGGCAGGGTCCCGTTGTCTATTCTTTCCATTCAGGCCTCCCCCTGGACGGTAGAGCCCATCTTGGTTGGCGCGGGCCCGAAAGTGGACTGCGTCAGTGTGGGGTCGCACAGGTGCGACGAGCACTGCCTTGCATAAATTTTGAGCCAAAGACTAGCGGGTGCCCTACCGCTTGCGGTATGACGACACCACCTTGTTCTAATTATCTATGGGTTATCCCTAAGGAGGTACGTAGTGTCCAACGACAAGATTGGCCATAGGCTGAGATCGGAGTGCTCGGGCTGGGTACCATGGGTGGAAACCTGGCGCTGAATATTGCCGAAAAAGGCTTTTCTGCTGCCGTTTACAACCGCACCAATGACCGGACGGATGCCTTCTACAAGAAGGCAGGCGATCTACAGGAACGATTGACGCCAACCAAATCGCTCGAAGAGTTTGTGCAAGCGATCAAGAAGCCTCGCGCAATTATCCTGATGGTTCCTGCTGGTGACCCTGTTGACGAGCAGATCAAGGCTTTGCGGCCGCTGATGGATGCAGACGATCTGATCATTGATGCAGGCAATGCCAACTATCACGATACGAACCGCCGTGCGAAGGATGCTGAAGAAAACGGTCCACGTTTCATGGGCATTGGCGTATCGGGTGGCGAGCAGGGAGCCCGTCATGGTCCCTCCATCATGGCTGGTGGCGCGATGGATGGCTGGGATCAGGTTGGTCATATTCTGGAAGCCATTTCGGCACACCACGAAGGCACACCATGCGCGGCTCATCTGGGGCAGGCAGGTGCAGGCCATCTGGTCAAGACCGTCCACAATGGCATTGAATATGCTGACATGCAGATGATCGCCGAAGTCTATGGCGTCATGCGCGATGGTTTTGGTCTGTCCTCCGACGACATCAGTGGTGTTTTCGAAGACTGGAACAAGGGCGTTCTACAGTCCTACCTCATCGAGATCTCCAGTGAAGTTGCCAAGACGGCTGATCCGGATACCGGCAAGCCGATGCTCGACATCATTCTTGACCGGGCTGGTCAGAAGGGCACAGGACGTTGGACGGCAATTGAAGGCCTGATGCTGGGGACGCCAGCAAGTGCCATCGAAGCGGCTGTTGCGGCTCGTAACATGTCCGCACGTCTGGGAGAGCGTAAGAAGGGTCAGGATGTCTTTGGAGCTGCTCCGCAGGCCATCGACCGCTCGGCTCTGTCGACGGATGCTCTCGAAGCTGCGCTCGTCGCTGGCAAAATCGTCTGCTATGCGCAGGGGTTCGGCCTGATTTGGGAAGCCGCCGACCAGTATGAATGGTCCATGCCACTGCCGAAGATTGCTGAAATCTGGCGCGATGGCTGTATCATCCGTTCGTCGATGCTGAACGATATGGCTTCTGCATTGAGCGAAGATCCGAACCGCAACCTGATGTTTGCGCCGTTCTTTGCGGATAAGCTCAAGGAAACCCATCAGGCGTTGCGTCAGGTTGTGTCTCAGGCCTCCCTTGCAGGTATTGCTGTTCCGGCTCTGTCGTCGGCTCTGGCTTACTTCGATGCGATGCGTACTGAACGCGGCACGGCCAATATGCTTCAGGGCCAGCGCGATTTCTTTGGTGCGCATGGGTTTGAGCGTACCGATAAGGACGGTAAGGATTATCACGGTCCTTGGGCGATGGGCTAAGGTCTCGGCCTGTGCCGAACCAGATGACTTTGAAAAGGGCTGGCACAGTGCCAGCCCTTTTTTGTTTGCAGTGCCTGACTGTTGGTCTTTTTAATATCCGATGGTGCGATCAACGCTTTTCGGCATGGCACCCGTGTCGAAATACGTCGTAATGTTTTTTGCAACCAACGCGCTTGCCGTTTTCGGTGTGGTTGGCCCCGATATATGGGGCAGCACGGTGACATTGGGATGGGACCAGTAGGGGGCGTTCTCGGGAAGGGGTTCGATGGCGAAGACGTCGAGCACCGCATGGCCGATATGGCCGGCGTCGAGGGCTGCCAGAAGGGCTTCATCGTCGATGATTGGGCCGCGGGAAAAATTGATCAGCTTCGCCCCCTTTGACAGACCCGCAAGCGTTTCGGCATTGAGAAACCCGGTTGTCTGAGGTGTCAGCGGTATCAGGCAAAGGACGATGTCCGCGGCCGCCAGAGTGGCCATCAGGCCGTCCTTGCCTGACTGCGTCGGAATATCAGCCAGCGTCTTAGGTGTGCGGCTCCAGCCGATGACTTTGAAATGGTTCTGATGCAGCTTTGCTGCAGCCGCCTGACCCAGTTTGCCAAGTCCGAGTACCGCTACTGTACGATCCTCTGCCATAACATAGTCTCTCTGGTCCCAAGTCTTGTTGCGCTGACTGTCGGCATAGTGTGGCATGTCGCGGTGCAGATATAAGGTCCACGCCAGAGCCGCTTCGGCCATGGTTTCAGCCATGCGCGGATCTTCCAGCCGCACAATCTCGACGGCGCTCTCTCCTAGATCGCTCACCATGCGCTCGACGCCAGCCCAGAGGCTGTGGATCCATTTCAGCTTGGGCAGGGTTTTCAGCTCTTCAGGATCAGGATTGGCAACAATCGCAACTTCCGCACTCTGTCGCTCGGTTTCGTCGAGGTCATTGAAGGCTTTGACTGAATATCCTTCGGGAAAGCTTGCATTCAGTGTATCGAGCCAGTGCTTCTCGTCTGCTGCGTCTTCGCGGCTGACGAAGGGAATCGTGCGTACATGCATGTGGTCGCTCACTTTGCAAAGATGCCGGAGGTGTCTGCGAAGCCTTTGACCTCAATCGGATTTCCAGAAGGGTCACGGAAGAACATGGTGCTTTGTTCGCCGGGCTCTCCTTTAAAGCGAACGGTTGGCTTCATGATGAACGCGATCTCTGCGCGTACCAGGCGGTCGGCCAATTCCTTCCAGGTCTCCATATCCAGAACGACGCCCAGATGCGGCATTGGCACCATGTGATCACCCACTTTGCCGGTGTTTGTGGTGGCAAAAGGCGTGCCGAGATGCAGTGAAATCTGGTGGCCGAAGAAATCGAAGTCGACCCAGGTTTCGGTGCTGCGGCCTTCGGTGCAGCCAAGGAGTGTCCCGTAGAACTCACGGGCGTCTTCCAGATCCGTGACATGATAGGCTAGGTGGAAACAAGAAGGCATGCTTGGCTCTTTCACATATGCGGTTGAAAAATGGGCAGAGGATCTATTCGCCCTTTCATGAGGCACAATAGAAACCACAGTGGCCAAGCGCAACGCGTGTTTCCTAGCCTTCGAAGAGTGTTTTTAAGCGTTGCGCTGGTGAGACTTGCGAAGTGGCGTAAACTTGACAGAACTTGGGAGATTTTTTGAACATAAGTGCAACCAATGTAGGGGTGCAGAGTTTGTTACAATTGAGGCGTTTCTGAAAACGTGAAATCTGTCAATCTCTTTATGGGCTTGGCGCGATGTTGAAAACATGCTTTGATTTCGTGAATGACGTTCTGTTTTAAAGTTTAGCGGACCTTGGATGTGGGCAATTCAACACAGAAAAATATGACTGGTTGGTCATAAAACTCTTGTCGTCTGCCTGTCACCTGACCGGAATATCTATCGAGCCGCTGTAATCGACTATGTTTGACACGTGAGGGGAAATCTAAATGAAGAAGCTGTTTGGGGCTCTTGCTGGAATTGGGCTTGGACTGGCGACAACATCAGCCATGGCCGCCGGATCCTGCGGTGATCTGAAAGTTGCGGAGATGAACTGGGCGTCGGCCGGTGTCATTGCTCAGATCGACAAGATCATCATGGACGCGGCTTATGGCTGTCATGTCGAGCTGGTGACAGGCGACACGATGCCCACCTTCACGTCGATGAACGAAAAAGAAGAGCCTGACATGGCACCGGAATTCTGGGTCAACGCGGTGCGTGATCCACTCGACAAAGCGGTCAAGGAAGGCCGTCTGGTGATCGGCAGTGAGATCCTCAAGGATGGCGGACAGGAAGGGTTCTGGATCCCGACCTACATCGCCACCAAATACAACATCAAGACGGTTGACGATGCCCTCAAGCATCCAGAGCTGTTTCCATAGTGCGGAAGATTCGAAGAAGGGAGCCTGGTTCAACTGCCCGTCGGGTTGGAATTGCCAGATTTCCTCGCGCAACCAGTTCCGGGCTTATGGCGCCAAGGAAAAGGGCTTTGAATTGGTCCCAACCGGCTCTGCCGCCGCACTTGACGGATCTATCGCGCGGGCGTTTGAGCGCCACGAAGGTTGGCTTGGCTACTATTGGGCTCCGACCGCAATTCTGGGTAAGTACAAGATGACGCTGCTCGATTTCGGCGTGCCATTCGACAAGAAAATGTGGAACGATTGCACGGTCAAGGCGGATTGTCTGAACCCGAAGCCAACGGCCTGGGTTCACACCGAAGTCTACACCGTCATCACCAAGAAGTTTGAAGCCAAAGCCGGCCCGGAGGCAACCGCTTACGTCAAACGCCGAAGCTGGGGCAATGATACGGTTAGTGAAGTTCTCGCATGGATGAGCGCCAACAAGGCCACCAGCGAAGACGGTGCTTACTACTTCCTCGAGCATTACAAGAATGTCTGGAGCAAGTGGGTTGGTTCGGAAGAAGCCGTGAAAAAGGTTGAGGCAGAACTTTGATGCACTGCGCTTTCAACTTGCGGGCTGCCCCGCACTGAAATCGACAGAAGACTGAAGGAGTGTGTCGTTTCGGCATGCTCCTTCATTATATTGGCTTCAAGCCCAAGGAAATCCATGGACTGGCTCGATGATTTTCCCTCTTTCGGACGGCGCGATCTGCGCATGATCCGTCTGACGGTGGATGGTGTATTTCGCAGTTTCACCCGCGCCTACGGGCAGGATCTGGAAAACTTCTTCCACCCTCTTCAGGTGTTTCTCGTGTGGCTGGAAGGCCTGCTGATCAATTCGCCCTGACCATTTGTGCTGGCGGCATTATGTGCGATCGTCTTTCTTCTCAGCCGCAGCGCCAAGGTGACAATCGGCACGTTGATTGCGTTGGTTCTCATTGGCGTGTTTGGAATGTGGGAAGATACGATGCGGACCATCGCAGTGGTGGCTGTATGTACGCTTGTCGCTGTCGTGTTGGGTATTCCCATCGGTATCTTGATGGCGCGTTCGGACCGGGTGCAGGGGTTCATCAACCCGATCCTGGATCTCATGCAGACAATGCCAAGTTTCGTCTATCTTATTCCGGTGGTGATGATCTTTGGGCTTGGCAAGGTCCCCGGCGTCATTGCGGTGGTGATTTATGCCATTCCGCCGATGATCCGCCTGACCAATCTTGGTATTCGGCTTGTCGATGCCGATGTGCTTGAAGCGGCGGACGCCTTCGGGTCGTCGTCGTGGCAGAAACTCAAGAATATTCAGCTTCCCTTGGCCCTGCCTACGATCATGGCGGGAATCAATCAGTGCATCATGATGTCGCTGTCGATGGTTGTCGTTGCCTCGATGATTGGGGTGCGTGGTCTTGGCCAGCCCGTGTTGCAGGCGATCAACAATCAGTATTTCACCATGGGCGTCATGAATGGTCTGGCCATCGTCGCCATTGCGATCATTTTCGACCGGGCGACGCAGGCTTATGGCCGCCGTCTCCAGAAGCATTCGGAGGTGGTGCATGGCTGATGCAGAAGCTCATCCCAAGAACGGCATCGAGATCAAGAACCTGTACAAGGTTTTCGGACCGAACGCCGTCGAGATGGTTCAAAAAGTCCGTGAAGGCATGTCCAAGGCCGAGTTGAACGAGAAGTTCAATCATGTCGTGGGTCTGGACAATATCAACATGACGATGGAAGCCGGCAAGATCCATGTGGTTATGGGGCTTTCAGGCTCGGGCAAGTCCACGCTCATTCGCCATATCAACCGGTTGATCGATCCGACCAGCGGCGAGGTTTGGTGTGGCGAGGAAGACGTCTGTCAGATGTCCTCCAAAGATCTGCGGGAGTTCCGGCGTCATCGCACGGCGATGGTCTTTCAGAAGTTCGCTCTTCTGCCGCATCGCACGGTGATGAAGAACACTGTCTACGGGCTGGAAGTGCAGGGGGTGTCAGCCAGGGAAGCAGAACAGCGCGCCGCACACTGGATTGCTCGTGTCGGGCTTGAAGGCTTCGAGGACAGCTATCCAAATCAATTGTCTGGCGGTATGCAGCAACGCGTTGGTCTGGCGCGCGCCTTGACCAATGATGCGGATATTCTGCTGATGGATGAAGCCTTCTCGGCGCTTGATCCCTTGATCCGCATGGATATGCAGAGCGTTCTGCTCGATTTGCAGGAAGAGCTGAAGAAGACGATTGTCTTCATCACCCATGATCTTGATGAAGCGCTGCGGCTTGGCGACCAGATTGCCATTTTGCGTGACGGTGCGATTATCCAGCATGGCACGGGGCAGGATATCGTGCTGCGTCCGGCAGATGACTATATCTCCAGTTTTGTGCGTGAGGTGAACCGGGGGCGTGTCATTCGCGTCGAGACGGTGATGGACACCTCGCGCAAGCTGCCTGATGGGGTGCCTTTGAGAAAGGGCCTCGTGCTGGAAGAGGCGGCCCGATCCTTTGCGGAGAGTGGTGCGCTGGAGGCCAATGTGGTGGATGCCCAAGACCAGCCGCTCGGTGTCCTGACTGTTCAGGCAACACTGGCTGCAATGGTCAATTCACCATCTGCGTGATCGGCAGGTCTTCCGCGAGGTGAGACATAACAAAGGGCCCGGATATCTCCGGGCCCTTTGTGCGCTCTGGATCAATGTTTTATCGCTCGGTGAAGATCTTGTTCATGGCGCGGGTGACCGGATGAAGCAGGTAAAGCATGATTGATTTTGAACCTGTCACAATCTGCGCGTTGACCTGCATGCCCGGCAGAATGGGGCGTTGGTTTTTGCCTTCGCCAACCGTGTGGCTTGGCAAAGAGATAATAGCCTTGAAGTAATACTGCCCTTGTTCATCCTTGAAACTTGACGCTGAAATGGTTTTCACCTTGCCCGATATGGTGCCCTGAATGTTGGTGTCATAGCTGGTGATGGTGATGTCTGCGGGATAGCCGACCTCGATGTGACCAATATCTTTCGGGTCAACCCGAACTTCTGCCACCAGATCAAGATCTCTTGGAACAATTTCGGCGATCAGGTCCCCCGGATTGACGACTGCGCCCGGGCCGGCTTGATCAAGCGATTGAATATAGCCATCAACGGGCGATACCACCTTGAGACGGTTCTGGCGGTCTTGCAGTTTCGTCTTCTCGCGGGTCAGTTCATCAAATTCCTGCGCCACCTTGGCGCGTTCGTCGGCAACTGTCCGGTTGACCTCCGCGCCGGCCTGCATGTAATCCGACTTCGCTTCTGCAAGTGTTTGTCGCGCCTGAGCGAGGTTGCCCTCTACTTCGGCCAGAGTCACCTTCGTGGTCTGGTATTGCGCCTTTGCATCGAGGTAGCGCCGTTTGGATGTGTAGCCCTGATTCAGCAGATCGGATTGAATGTCGAATTGTTCCTTCTGCAATTCCACCTGAGATTGCTGAAGCGCGTATTGGCCCTCCAGGCTTTTGACCTCGGCCTCTCTTTGTGAGACGCGCGCCGCAAGGCCGTCCTGCTGGTTCGACAACGCCATTCGATTGGCATCCAGTGCATCCTGTTGCTGGGAGCTGAGATCGCGTGTCGTCGAGGTCGTCAGACGCAGACCTGCGCCATTGTTATCGTTGTTGTATCCTTGCGCGCGCAGGCGTTGTTCTTCGCGGGTGAGATAGTCAAGCCGGTTGTCGATCCGGTCGAGTTCCGCTGTGGTGTCGGATCGTTTTAGTCGGGCGATCTCTTGCCCTGCCGTTACCATATCGCCTTCCCTGACCAACAGGGTGTCGACAATACCGCCTTCCAGGTGCTCGATTGTCAGGATCTGTCCGGCTGGCGTGATCTCGCCCTTTGTCTCGGCAACTTCCCGAACTTCTCCGAAGGAGGCCCAGACCAGAAGAAAAGCCGCCACGCAGCCGAGCCCCATCAGCAGGCGGGTGTAGACCTTCGGTGGAATCCCGTCCTCAAGATCGAGCGGAAGACTGGCGCGGCCATAGACAGCTTTGCGAAGTGGATCTTTATCGTCGGCCATAAGACTACTATCTGGTTGTTTTAAAACTGACGTTGATGGTAGATAATAAAAGTGAAGAAGATGTTTTACTTATTTTATTTCTGGCAAAATTAATTTGAATAATTAACAATGGCATTATTTACATGATAAATTGGCGGTAAGTCTTATGCGGCAAGAACAGCATCGAGAACTTCGTTTGGCGGGCCAAAATGTGAGAGGACGCCAAGTTGCATCCGAGCCACCTGATCCGCCATGCGCATATGGCTCGGGCGATAGGTGGTCATGATGACTGTGGACTTGCCACGCACACGGTTGATCTGTTGCATCAGGAGCTTGTCACCTTCGAAATCAAGGTTTCCGGCCGGGTTGTCGAGCAGGTAGATCGGTGCGGGGCGTGTAAAGGCGCGGGCCAGGACGATGCGTTGCTTCAGGTTGTCCGGAAGCCGTGCGAGAAGATTGCCAGTCAGTCGAGTTTGAATGCCTTCCGGCAGAAGTTCCTCATAGTTATGCAGGCCGAAATTGCGGAAGAGCTCCTGTAGATCTTCATCCTTGGCTTTTGGATCAACCATGCGCATGTTCTGCGCAATCGTGCCGTAGAAGAAGTCAAAGCGTTCTGGCGCGTAGCCGATGAAACTGCGCAGTTCGCCCGGATCAAGCTGGCGAATGTCGAGCCGGTCGATGAGAACGGCGCCCATTTGAGGTTCGTACAGTCCTAGAATTGCGCGCAAGACCGTGGACTTTCCAGAGCCGCTTGGTCCTGTGATCGCCAGAACTTCGCCGCGCCCAATGTTGAATGTGACGTTTCGCAAGGCGGGTTCCTGTCGTCCGGGATAACGCAGCACCGCGCCTGTCATCCGCACATCCCCCCGCAACATCCTTTGCAGGCTGGGCAGATGGCTAAGGTTCGCGCTCCAGTTCTACCCGGAAGAGCCGGTTGATGCGTTGCAGGGTTTGCTGGGCCATAGCCGATCTGAATCAGGCTGACAAAGGTCTGGTGCATGGGGTTCAGTGCCCGCTGGGACAGGGCCATGACGGCAATCAGGGCACCGGGACTGAGTGTGCCTTCCATCACCTGCATGGCCCCGAAGCCGAGTACACAGATGCCACAGATCGTCATCAGCGTTTGCGATGTGACCTGCACGGCGGTCGAAAATTGCTGCGTCTTGAGGTTTTTCAGCACAAAATCTGCCGACATGGTGCGATAGCGCTCCAGCCAGATGCGGTCTGCGCTCAAGGAGTGGATGTCCTGATGCTTGCTCAGGGTTTCGACCATCAGGTTCTGCATCCGCGATTTGGCTTCACCGGCAATGTTGATCGTCTGGCGCACACGTGGCACCATCACCACCGCTAGAATGGTGTAAATCACCAGCAGTCCGGCTGGAATAAGCGCGAGCGGCCCGCCGATGATTGCAAGAGCCAGAATGAAGATGGTTGAGAAGGGTAGATCCACCAGTGAATTGGCCAGACTGCCCTGAAAAATGTCTCGTACACCTTCGAATTGCCGCAGCCGGTTGAGCTGTGCGCCGATGGGCGCGGAGACAGTGCGAGAGATTGGCATATGCAGGAAGTGTCGGAAGGTCGTGTTTGCAATTACGTTGTCGAGCCGCGTTCCGAAATAGGCCTGTAACTTCCCTTTTGTCTTTCGCGCGAGGATCTCCAGAAAGACGATGGCCGCAGCGCCGATCAGCAAGGTGGCAAGAACGGTCAGGGACTTGGCGGCAATCGCCTTGTCATAGATGTTCATGACGAAGAGGGGCAAGGCCAGCGCCAACAGGTTGACCAGCAATCCGGTGAAGAAGATCCCGAGCAATGTGCCTCTGAACTGGCGAGACAACCGTGACGACCAATGGGCAAACTCTGCCGTAGACGCTGTTTGTGAAACTTCCTCAAAGGAAATCAGAAATAGATCGGCACTGGAGAGGTGGCCGGCTTTGATGGTCGTAACGGTCTTGTCCTTGCCGCTGAACACAGTCACGAGGCCACCCTGCTCCCTTTCCAGGCACACCAACACATCGTCCTTTGTCGCCACCAGGCAAGGGTAGTGCTCGGGGCCAATGTCCTTGACGCGCTTGCGACTGCGCCGGGTTCGATAATTCAGCCGCGACAGGATCGAGCGTAATTCGTAGATCGTTGCGATGCTTTCCAGATGCGGCAAGGCTTCGAAAAGATGGCGCTCTGATCCATCCCAACCGAGTGCACGCAAGACCGGTACAAGGCAGTTCTCGGCAGGTGATGAGGCGGCAGATGATCCGCTGGTCTGCTGATGCAGACGGGTTTCGAGATCGCGCTGGGCCGTATCCGTTCGGCTGAAGATGCCGGCTCTGGAGGCTTCGGAATTCTGGAGTGTTTCGGACATCATGAGGCCTTGGTCTGGGCAGCGCGGGGAGAAGAAGACACGCTTGCAGAGATTGTTTTCCACTCGGGACGGTTTTGCGGTGTGGGCGGAACTTTTGAACCGGAAGTTGGGTCAGCCTCGGTCGGCTCGGGCGCAACGGGTTTCGTAAGTTCTTCTGCTGTCTCGTTTGGGACACCCGCCGCATTTGCCCCGCCCGGTGTAGGGGAAGGCGACGCTGCCGTTTTCTCGACCTTCGATAAGCGACCGTCTTCGATATTGAATTTCTGGTCGCCGATAGCCTGGAAAGACGGGCGGTGACTGACAATCACCAAAGTACATTGCCCTTTGATGAGTTTCAGCGCGTTGATCAAGGCCGTTTCGCCGGGCATATCGAGAACGCTATTCGCGTCATCAAGCAGCAGGATCTTTGGCTCCATCGCCAACGCGCGGGCAATGGCGATCCGCTGAATGAAGCTGCCGGTGACATTTTCATCTAAGCCTTCACCCAGCATGGTGTCATAGCCGCGTGGCAGCAGATGAATATCTGGCTCCAGTCCGATCAGATCCGCCGCCATACGGGCCTTTACAGGCGTTGCCCCGATACCGAAGAGGGTCAGGTTCTGCAAAATTGTTCCGGCAAGGACCTGTGCGTCCGTGCCGACATATGCGATCTGTTTGCGCAGGGCGCGGCTGTCCGGTCCAAACAGGTCGTACCCATCCAGGTCGATCTGCCCGGATTGCGGGGTAATCTCACCGGCAATCAAGCGGATCAAGGTACTGCGACCACTGCCGTCCGCGCCGGTAAAGACCACGGACGCTCCGGCCGGGATAGACAGATCGATGTTATGGATCGAGACAGCCGAACTGGCGACATTGTTCTGATAGGAAATATTTCTCAGATTTACGCTGCCGGATATGTCGATGATCTTGTCCGGGTCAGATTGGTCCGGCGGCAAGGTGAACAGGGTCGCAGCTTCCTGAGTAATCGTGCGTGATGCGCTGCATGTCGGTCCAGTGATTGATGCCCCGCAGCAAGGGTTGAACCACCTGTCCCGCAAGTAATGTGCAGGCCGCAACAGCGCCAATGCTGATACTGCCGCGAATGGCCAGAACCGCACCGACTGCGACGACGCAGAGTGTCGTGAGTGATGTGAAAAGCCCCGAAGTGTTTCGGGCATGGTTCGACAGTTCAAGATAGTCGTATACGCGCTCCGAGATTTGCCGTTGCAGCCTTTCGTAGCGGCGCAAGATGAGCGGTTCGAGGGCCAGCGATTTGATCGTTGTCATGCCGGACAGGATTTCAATGATGAAGTCGTACTTGCGCTGTTCCTGCATCGATCGCTCCGCTACCAGCTTGTTGAGCTTAGCGTTGATCGGTGCGGTGCTCAGGGCAAACAGCAGCAGCAAGATCAGGGGAACGAAGCCGACCGGACCGCCGATGACGAAAAGAACGGCCAGAAAGACCAAGCTTGCGGGAAGGTCGATCACCAGCATCCGCGCCGGACTGGCGTAATGATTGCCAAGTGATTGCAGGGCGCGGATGCAGTCCATCTGCTTGGAGACAGTTGCAGCGGACGTGTTTTCCGTACCGGATGAAAGAATCCGCTGAATGGCCTCTGTCTGAGCCTTGTGTGTGAAAGAGGCGGCCAGCCAGCCAACGATGGAAGAGCGCAAAATACGCAGGAGGCCATCAAGGATCAGGATTCCGCAAAGACCGAGGACCAGCATCAGCAAGGTATCAACGGCGCCATTCGGCAATACTCGGTCATAAACCTGCAAAATTGTCAGAGGCAGGGCCAAGCCGAGAACCGTGTTGATGACGGAAGTCAGCAAGACCTGCAAGGGCAGGGCGGGTCGCTTGACCCTCTCTCCCGTACCAGAGCGTGAGAAGCTCAGTTTTGGTAGAGTTATACTATTGATAAAATTACGTATGTAGTATAGCATAATAGTTCTCCGCTGCACACATGTTGTTCATGCGGTTCTAAAAATATCGTTTATCTGTTTTGAAATAATTGATTCACGATGTTTTTGTTTGCATTTAGAATTTTATTGTATCTTAAGGCTGCGTGACCCTTTTATTGGAGTAACTAGAAAGGGAAACGTTATGAGCACCACCGACGTTGATTCCAAAACCGCACAGAACCCGACTGCTGATCAACAACAGACCGCAGCGCCGGCCAGTGCTCCTGCTCAGAATGATGGCGGTCCCACGGTCGACGCGGATGTTGCGCGGTCTGTCGGCCAGATGAATGACGCCTACCGGCCTCAGGGCGAAAATGACTACTCGGTTGATGTCGATGCAGGTGAATCGCACGAGTCGACTGTGGCCAGTCTTTTCCAGAGCGTCCCTGAAGAGCCGGAAGGGCTTGATGCTGCCACTGAAGGCGAGCCGGATGGCAGCTTTAACGAGACCCCGGCGTCTCTTGACCAGAACGGGAATGGTCTTCCATCGGATGTAGGCGGTGCAGAAAACACCTCTGTGGCTCCGGGAGCTGATCTGGGCGGTGTGGAGACGACCGCCGCGGCTGGTGGTGATGGCGGTGTGCCTAGCGGCGATGCACCTCAGGTTGCCAGTCCAACCTTCACATTCGGCAACCTGTTGAATGACGCCGCGGGCGTGACCGCCAGTCCCTCAAGTGTGGGCGTTGGTGTTGGTGGCGGCGTGGACATTGCACTTGATGCGCCGGATGATCCGGCACCAGGCAATCTGGGCGCGGTCAGCGACGTGGATGCGACAGATAACGGGTTTTCCGAGGATGCCTCTGCTGGCACGGTCGTGGGTGTAACGGCTTTTGCTGTCGACCCTGATCCTGCTGATACCGTGACGTATTCCGTCGATGACCCACGATTTGATATTGATCCTGACACAGGCGTCATGACCGTGGCAGATGGTGCCGTCTTTGATGCAGAGACCCAGAGCAATATCCCGGTGGTCGTCACCGCAACTTCGTCTGATGGCTCTACGTCGACCGAGACCTTTGTCTTTCAGGTCGGTGACGTGAATGAATTCTCGCTGTCGCCTGTCTCCGATACGGACGCCTCTGCCAATACGGTTCTTGAGAACTCTGCCGGTGGCACGACCGTTGGCGTAACGGCTTTTGCTTCGGATAGTGACGTGTCCGATACGGTGACTTATTCGATCACCGATAGCCGCTTCGTCATCGACACCAATACGGGCGTCGTGAAATTGGCAAATGGCACAAGTCTGGATGCGGAGACAACGTCTTCGATTGATCTTGAAGTCACGGCGACGTCTTCGGATGGCACCACATCGTCGGAGACGTTCACGATCACGGTTGGCGACGATGCCAATGAGAGCGCCATCTCGCCAGTAAGCGATGTGGATGCGTCTGCGAACACGGTTCTTGAGAACTCCGTTGGTGGCACGACTGTTGGTGTGACGGCTTTTGCCTCCGATGGCGATGCCACGGATACGGTCAGCTACTCGATCACCGATGCGCGGTTCGACATCGACCCGAATACGGGTGTCGTGACGGTGGCGGATGGTGTGACACTGGATGCGGAGACAACGTCTTCGATTGATCTTGAAGTCACGGCGACGTCTTCGGACGGTACCACATCGTCGGAGACATTCACGATCACGATTGGCGACGATAACACCGAGTTCTCGGTCACTCCGGTGACGGACGTCGATGGGACTTCGAATTCGATTGCTGAGACAGCAACGGCGGGGACTGAAGTCGGAATTACGGCTCTGGCGACGGATGCTGATATCACCGACACCGTCAGCTATTCCATTGATGATGCGAGGTTTGTTGTTGACCCGACCACCGGCATCGTCAGTGTTGCAGATGGAGCGAGTTTTGATTCCACGACGGAATCCTCGATTGACGTGGTGATCACGGCGACCTCGACAGATGGGTCAACATCTGCTTCCACTTTCGCGGTGCAGGTGTTGGACGAGAACCAGCACGGCATTGGCGCGGTCTCCGATACGGACGCCTCTGCGAACACGGTTCTTGAGAACTCTGCTGGTGGTACGACTGTTGGTGTGACGGCGTTTGCGTCCGATGGCGATGCAACGGACACGGTGACCTATTCGATCACCGATGCCCGCTTCGACATTGATGCGACGACGGGTGTCGTGACGGTGGCTGATGGCGTGACACTGGATGCGGAGACAACGTCTTCGATTGATCTGGAAGTGACGGCAACGTCTTCGGACGGTACAACGTCGAGTGAGACGTTCACGATCACGGTTGGCGACGATAACACCGAGTTCTCGGTCACTCCGGTGACAGACGTCGATGCGGCGGCCAATACGGTTCTTGAGAACTCTGCCGGTGGTACAACCGTTGGTGTGACGGCTTTTGCGTCCGATGGCGATGCAACGGATACGGTCAGCTATTCGATCACCGATGCCCGCTTCGACATTGATGCGACGACGGGTGTCGTGACGGTGGCTGATGGCGTGACACTGGATGCTGAAACGACCCCATCTATTGACCTGGAAGTGACGGCAACGTCTTCGGACGGTACAACGTCGAGTGAGACGTTCACGATCACGGTTGGCGATGACACCAGTGAATTCTCACTGTCGCCTGTCTCCGATACGGACGCGTCTGCCAATACGGTTCTTGAGAACTCCGTTGGTGGCACGACCGTTGGCGTAACGGCTTTTGCTTCGGATAGTGACGTGTCCGATACGGTGGCCTATTCGATCACCGATGCGCGGTTCGACATCGATGCGACGACAGGTGTCGTGACGGTGGCTGATGGCGTGACACTGGATGCTGAAACGACTTCGTCTATTGACCTGGAAGTCACGGCAACGTCTTCGGATGGCACAACGTCGAATGAGACGTTCACGATCACGATTGGCGATGATAACACCGAATTCTCACTGTCGCCTGTCTCCGATACGGACGCGTCTGCCAATACGGTTCTTGAGAACTCTGTTGGTGGTACGACTGTTGGTGTGACGGCGTTTGCGTCCGATGGTGATGCAACGGATACGGTGACATATTCGATTACGGATGCCCGCTTCGACATTGATGCGACGACAGGTGTCGTGACGGTGGCTGATGGCGTGACACTGGATGCTGAAACGACTTCGTCTATTGACCTGGAAGTCACGGCAACGTCTTCGGATGGCACAACGTCGAGTGAGACGTTCACGATCACGATTGGCGATGATAACACCGAATTCTCACTGTCGCCTGTCTCCGATACGGACGCGTCTGCCAATACGGTTCTTGAGAACTCTGTTGGTGGTACGACTGTTGGTGTGACGGCGTTTGCGTCCGATGGCGATGCAACGGATACGGTGACATATTCGATTACGGATGCCCGCTTCGACATCGATGCGACGACAGGTGTCGTGACGGTGGCTGATGGCGTGACACTGGATGCTGAAACGACTTCGTCTATTGACCTGTAAGTCACGGCAACGTCTTCGGATGGCACAACGTCGAGTGAGACGTTCACGATCACGATTGGCGATGATAACACCGAATTCTCACTGTCGCCTGTCTCCGATACGGACGCGTCTGCCAATACGGTTCTTGAGAACTCTGTTGGTGGTACGACCGTTGGTGTGACGGCTTTTGCGTCCGATGGCGATGCAACGGATACGGTCAGCTATTCGATCACCGATGCCCGCTTCGACATTGATGCGACGACAGGTGTCGTGACGGTGGCTGATGGCGTGACACTGGATGCTGAAACGACCCCATCTATTGACCTTGAAGTGACGGCAACGTCTTCGGACGGTACAACGTCGAGTGAGACGTTCACGATCACGGTTGGCGATGACACCAGTGAATTCTCACTGTCGCCTGTCTCCGATACGGACGCGTCTGCCAATACGGTTCTTGAGAACTCCGTTGGTGGCACGACCGTTGGCGTAACGGCTTTTGCTTCGGATAGTGACGTGTCCGATACGGTGGCCTATTCGATCACCGATGCGCGGTTCGACATCGATGCGACGACAGGTGTCGTGACGGTGGCTGATGGCGTGACACTGGATGCTGAAACGACTTCGTCTATTGACCTGGAAGTCACGGCAACGTCTTCGGATGGCACAACGTCGAATGAGACGTTCACGATCACGATTGGCGATGATAACACCGAATTCTCACTGTCGCCTGTCTCCGATACGGACGCGTCTGCCAATACGGTTCTTGAGAACTCTGTTGGTGGTACGACTGTTGGTGTGACGGCGTTTGCGTCCGATGGTGATGCAACGGATACGGTGACATATTCGATTACGGATGCCCGCTTCGACATTGATGCGACGACAGGTGTCGTGACGGTGGCTGATGGCGTGACACTGGATGCTGAAACGACTTCGTCTATTGACCTGCAAGTCACGGCAACGTCTTCGGATGGCACAACGTCGAGTGAGACGTTTACGATTACCATTGCAGATGACACCACCGAGTTCTCGGTCACTCCGGTGACCGACGTTGACGCCTCTGCCAATACGGTTCTTGAGAACTCTGCCGGTGGCACGACCGTTGGCGTAACGGCTTTTGCTTCGGATAGTGACGTGTCCGATACGGTGACTTATTCGATCACCGATAGCCGCTTCGTCATCGACACCAATACGGGCGTCGTGAAATTGGCAAATGGCACAAGTCTGGATGCGGAGACAACGTCTTCGATTGATCTTGAAGTCACGGCGACGTCTTCGGATGGCACCACATCGTCGGAGACGTTCACGATCACGGTTGGCGACGATGCCAATGAGAGCGCCATCTCGCCAGTAAGCGATGTGGATGCGTCTGCGAACACGGTTCTTGAGAACTCCGTTGGTGGCACGACTGTTGGTGTGACGGCTTTTGCCTCCGATGGCGATGCCACGGATACGGTCAGCTACTCGATCACCGATGCGCGGTTCGACATTGATGCGACGACGGGTGTCGTGACGGTGGCTGATGGCGTGACACTGGATGCTGAAACGACCTCATCTATTGATCTTGAAGTCACGGCGACGTCGACGGATGGCACCACATCGTCGGAGACCTTCACGATCACGGTTGGCGACGATAACACCGAGTTCTCGATCACTCCGGTGACAGACGTCGATGCGTCTGCCAATATGGTTCTTGAGAACTCTGCCGGTGGTACGACTGTTGGTGTGACGGCCTTTGCCTCGGATGGCGATGCAACGGACACGGTGACCTATTCGATCACCGATGCCCGCTTCGACATCGATGCGACGACGGGTGTCGTGACGGTGGCTGATGGCGTGACACTGGATGCGGAGACAACGTCTTCGATTGACCTGAAGTCACGGCGACGTCTTCGGACGGTACAACGTCGAGTGAGACGTTCACGATTACGATTGGCGATGATGCCAATGAGAGCGCCATCTCGCCTGTCTCCGATACGGACGCGTCTGCTAATACGGTTCTTGAGAACTCTGCCGGTGGCACAACTGTTGGTGTGACGGCCTTTGCCTCGGATGGAGACACGGCCGATACGGTCAGCTATTCGATCACCGATGCGCGGTTCGACATCGATGCGACGACGGGTGTCGTGACGGTGGCTGATGGTGTGACACTGGATGCGGAGACAACGTCTTCGATTGATCTTGAAGTGACGGCAACGTCTTCGGACGGTACCACATCATCGGAGACGTTCACGATCACGGTTGGCGATGACACCACCGAGTTCTCGGTCACTCCGGTGACGGATGTAGATGCCTCTGCGAACACGGTTCTTGAAAACTCTACTGGTGGCACGACTGTTGGTGTGACGGCGTTTGCCTTCGATGGCGATGCCACGGATACGGTGACCTATTCGATCACCGATGCCCGCTTCGACATTGACCCGAATACGGGTGTCGTCACGGTGGCTGATGGCGTGACTCTGGATGCGGAGACGGCCTCGTCTATCGATCTTGAAGTCACGGCAACGTCTTCGGACGGTACAACATCGAGTGAGACGTTCACGATCACGGTTGGCGATGACACCAGTGAATTCTCGCTGTCGCCTGTCTCCGATACGGACGCGTCTGCGAACACGGTTCTTGAGAACTCTGCCGGTGGCACGACTGTTGGCGTGACGGCGTTTGCCTCGGATGGCGATGCCACGGATACGGTCAGCTACTCGATCACCGATGCGCGGTTCGACATTGATGCGACGACGGGTGTCGTGACGGTGGCTGATGGTGTGACACTGGATGCGGAGACAACGTCTTCGATTGACCTGGAAGTCACGGCGACGTCTTCGGACGGCACAACGTCGAGTGAGACGTTCACGATCACGGTTGGTGATGACACCACCGAGTTCTCGGTCACGCCGGTGACCGACGTCGATGCGGCGGCCAATCTTGTTGCGGAAAACAGTGCTGCGGGAACTCTTGTTGGTGTGACGGCTTTTGCCTCCGATGGCGATGCGACAGACACTGTCACCTATTCGATCAGCGACAGTCGCTTTGTGATCGACGCAAACACTGGCGTTGTGACGGTCGCAGCCGGAGCGGGCTTGAATGCGGAAGCTACACCGACCATTGACCTTGGAAGTGACGGCGACGTCGACGGATGGGTCGACCTCGAGCGAGACCTTCACCATCACATTGAGTGATGAGAATGAGTTCTCGGTCGGGCCTATTTCCGACACGGATGCGACCGCCAATACGGTGATCGAGAATTCTGCAGCCGGGACCACGGTCGGCATCACCGCCTTTGCCAATGACGCGGATTTGACGGATAGTGTCAGTTACTCGATCAACGACAGCCGATTTGACATTGATGCCGATACTGGTGTGATTACGGTGGCGGACGGTGCGACGCTGGACGCCGAGACAACCCCGACGATCAGTGTTCAGGTGACGGCAACGTCAACCGATGGCTCAACGACAACACGCAGTTTCACCGTGACGGTTGGCGATGACGCCAGTGAATTCTCTGTTGGGCCGGTCTCTGATGTCAATGCGGCGGCGAATATCGTGGCTGAGAATGCCGGTGCCGGTGTTCTGGTTGGGGTGACGGCTTTTGCCTCCGATGCAGATGCCTCCGACACGGTCACTTATTCCATTACCGACAGCCGCTTTGTCATTGATGCTGATACGGGTGTCGTTCGGGTAGCAAGTGGTGCGACGCTGGATGCGGAAACGACGCCGACAATCGATCTTGATGTGACGGCAACATCGAGTGACGGGTCGACCTCGGTCGGAACTTTCACCATCACGTTGGCGGATGACAATACGGAGTTTTCCATCTCTCCGGTTGCCGATGTGGACGGGACAGCCAATTTCGTCAAGGAAGGCGTTGTTGCGGGCACCGTGGTGGGAATCACGGCGTTTGCTTCGGATGCGGATGCGTCCGATACTGTTACCTATTCGATCACGGACAACCGTTTCCAGATTGATGCCGATACCGGAGTGGTGACGGTGGCAAATGGTGCGGCGCTGAACGCCGAGGCCATGTCCTCGATTGATCTGGAAGTGACGGCCACCTCTTCGGATGGATCGTCTTCGTCCGAGACCTTCACCATTGCGATCGGAGATGACAATACCGAGTTCTCGGTCACTCCGGTGACAGACGTCGATGTGGCGGCCAACAGCGTTCTTGAAAACTCTGTCGCTGGCACAACGGTTGGCGTGACGGCGTTTGCCTCGGATGGCGATGTCTCGGATACGGTCAGTTATTCGATCACAGATACCCGCTTTGTCATTGATGCGAATACGGGTGTCGTTACGGTTGCTAATGGTACTGTTCTGGATGCAGAGATCACTCCGTCGATCGATCTGGAGGTCACGGCGACTTCCACAGATGGGTCGTCATCCACTGAGACGTTCACGATCAGCATTGGCGACGACAACACAGAGTTTTCGGTCAGTGCTGTCACGGATGTGGATTTCACCGACAACACTTTCGTTGAAAACGATGGTGCCGGGACTGCGGTTGGTCTGACGGCGTTTGCGTCTGACGGCGACGTGTCGGATACGGTGACCTATTCGGTCAATGATGCCCGCTTTGATATTGATCCCAATACGGGTGTTGTCACGACAGCCGATGGCGCGACGTTTGATTTCGACACGGAAAGCTCCATTGACCTGGTGGTCACGGCTACGTCGTCTGATGGATCCACATCGTCTGAAACGTTCACGTTGAATGTTCAGCAGCAGGACTATGCGCCGGACCTTGTCGTCGGGGCGTCGTTGAGCAACTACAATTATGTCAGCAATGGCAGCTTCGAAAACTTTACCTCGTCCGGTAAGGAATATGGGTCAGGTGATGCCATCTGGTATGGCGATGCCCATGTGAATTCCTGGGTCACCCATCATGCGGATATTCATTCGAGTGGCTGGGACAACAATCTTGGGACGACCGATGGGGATTATCGCCTGGATCTGGCTGATGATCATACCAACGGCTGGGCGTACCAGGATGTTCAGGGGCTGGCGAGTGGGGAAACCTACTCTCTCTCGGTGGATCTGCGTCACCGCGGCGACGCGGGCGATTCCATTGTTCAGATCTACTGGGGTGGTGCTGTGGTTGCGACCATTGATCCGCAGGATCAGGGTCTTGATTGGAACACCTATTCCTTCGATCTCGTCGCTGGTGCAGGCGATGGCTCCGATCGCTTGGGCTTTCTGGAGTTGGGTACCGATAATATGAAAGGCACCCAGATCGACAACGTCCGCATGACAGATGCGGATGCGGCGATCGTTGTGGCGGAAAATCAGGAGGGCGTCGAACTGGTTGCACTGACTGTCACAGACCAGAATGTCGATGACACGCAAAGCTTTACCATTTCGGATGCACGGTTCGAAGTGGTCAGCAATGGCAGCGACTACCTGTTGAAACTGAAAGACGGTGTTTCACTTGATTATGAAACGGAGACGAGTGTCACCGTCAACGTAACTGTAACCGACAGCACTGGTCTGACCGATACCGAAAGCATTATTGTTCAGGTTGCCAATATCGAGGCCGAGAACGTCATCATCGGGACGGAGGAAGCAATTTATGCAGGTGTTTCCGGGAATCTGGATGCCAGCAATATCCTGAACCTCAATGCAATCGCTGACGTTGATATATTTTCCTATCAGTCAGGCGAGGGGCTTGTGAGCAATCTGCTTGACTACACGTTCAATGGTCTGCTGGGCTCTGTTGCGCGGCATGCCAATGGCTATTCTGATTGGGGCGTTATCAACTTCCATGAGGATCTGGAGTCAGCGACGATTACCGTGTCGGGCCTGTCGAGCACGGAATCTGGACATTGGTATGCTTATGATGATGGTGTTTTGGTCGGGACGGGCCAGTTCTCGGGCTCGCTCCTGGCGCTGACACCGACGGATGTTGATATTGATGTCGGGGCTGTCTTTGATGAGATCCATCTGTCGGCCGACCTGACTTCTGGTCTCGTCTACTCGAACTATAATCTCACCGATATTCTTTATACCGGTGCGAATATCAGCATCGGCGGGAATGATACACTTGTTGGTGCCGGGACAGACGATCAGATCTATGGCCTGTCGGGATCGGATACGCTTTATGGTATGGGCGGAGACGATTTGCTGGTCGGTGGGGCCCGTGACGATACGATGTATGGTGGTGATGGCTCCGATCTGTTCCTCTACAATGTTGGCGACGGTCATGACACGATCGTGGGTGGTGCCGGCGGTGGATGGACAGATGTGATCGAACTGCATGATGGAACACAGGCCGTGGGTGAGTATGGCACGGACTGGACCGTTGTTCTGGATAGCGGAACGATTGACAACGTCGATGTCGCCAATGGCTCGATCGACCTGTCGGATGATGCGTCCGGTCACATCGACATGAGCGATGGTGGACGGATCGACTTTTCCGAGATCGAGCACATCACTTTCTGAGCTCGATCTTTGCATTCTTCTCGGGAAGGGAGACCAGAAAGGTTTCCGTTTCCGAGGGGGGCATGCGCAGTGTCCAGGTGCTGAATGTTGGAATGATACGGGTCGGACTGACCGGAACCTTTTCCATGATACCAAAGTGATGGGGCGCCAGTCGCCCCATCGTTGCGAGCAAGAAGAACCGGGCGATCAGGGCGTCATAGCGCGCGCTGTGATAGCTGATGTTGGAGTTGACCAGTTCGCGCTGGCCATTAAGAACGTCAAGCAGGGATCGTTGACCGCCTTGATACTCTACCTGAAGTCCCTTCGCCGTGCGGGCGTTGGCGGAAATGGCATCCGAGGTCGATTGCACCCGACGTGCCGCTGCTTTTTCCTGCTGGTAAGCGCGCGTTATGCCTTCACGAATGTTCTGACGGGCATCATCGAGTGTGTAGTCCGCTTGACTGGCCGAGAAATGGGCTTTGCGAATGGCCGCAACGTCCCGTCCGCCTGAAAACAGTGGTGCGGTCACACGCAAGCCAATGCGAAAATCCTCAACGTCCTGATTGCCCAAATTGCCTCGATAGCCGGTTTGATAGGAGCTTTCGAGTGTCACATCGGGCAAGGCATCGCCGACAGCGGCACGTGCGGCATAATGAGCCGCCCGGGCGTTGGCGACTGCCGTGCGAATGGACGGATTGTTGATGAAGGCGATCTTGATTGCTTCATTCATCGAGTTGGGCATCAGGCCCTTGGGGATGCCCGGCCAGCCCATGCGGGGGCTGGGCTTTTGTCCTGTCAGGCGTTCATACAGCGCGCGCGACGCCTCAAGCTGGCCTACAGCCTGCTCATAGTTGCCTTGCGCTTCCGACATGCGTGCCATGGTTTGTGAAATATCGGTGCGGGTGGTGTCTCCCGATTTGTACCGGGCCCGCACGGCGTCGACTTCTTTTTGCACCAGACCCCGGTAGATTTTCAGGCTGTTCAGGATCGCCCGGTCCCGTACCACGCTTAAATAAGCATCGGCAGTATTGTACATCAACGTCTGTTCGGCTCCGAGTAGCTGATTGCGTCCGGAGATCGATTGTTCGTGCGCCTGGTTCAGGCGATTGACCCCCGCCATACCCTGAAACAACGTCTGACTGACATTGAGCTGAAACCCCTGAAACGCCGAGCGATCGCTGGTGCCGGAGCGTGGACGGTCAAATGCATTGTTTTCGAGGACATAGCTGCCCGTCACGGTGGGCAGAAAGGCCGAGCGGGCTGTCCAGACATCCTGATTTGTCGCTTTGTAGCGATTGCGTTCCGCCTTCAACGACGGGCTGATGCTGTAGGCTTGCTTCATCGCATCCTCCAGCGTTTGGGCCGAAGCACACGCAATGAATGACATGCAGCCAAGGGACAAAATGGATGTTTTAAAGATAAATGATTTGAATTTTTCTCTAATCATTGTCATTTTCTACATGCATTGAACATATGTTTAGTTTAAATATTCATCATTAATATTGTTATAATGATAAATATTGTCAATATTGTCTATTAACTGCTTTAATTTTTACTGTAAAAACTAACAGTATTCTGCTCTTTCGATTGCGTCTGACGCTTCCTATATGAAACTGGTCGGATCATTAAATCCGAACGACATTCTTGTTTTCCTGTGTCAGAAAGGTCGTAGCTGCTGGCAGCCATATTTGTTTTCCTCCCCGGAAGATCGCTGCATCAGGCCAACTCCAAACGACATTGCTCACACGGCTATATGGAGGCTCTCAATGCGCAAAGAGACGGATGGAATCGGTGAAATCGAAGTGCCGGATGACAAATATTGGGGCGCTCAGACGCAACGGTCCCTGACGTATTTCTCGATTGGCAAGGACATCGTCCCCATCGAGCTGATCCATGCCTACGGCATCTTGAAAAAGGCCGCGGCGCGGACGAATGAAGACCTTGGTCTGCTGGACGCTGACGTTGCCAAGCTTGTTGTCTCTGCTGCGAATGAGATCATCGAAGGCAAGCTTGATGAGCATTTCCCGTTGCACGTCTGGATGACTGGCAGCGGTACCCAGTCCAACATGAACGTCAATGAAGTTATTTCAAACCGCGCCATCGAGATGGCGGGTGGCACACTTGGCAGCAAGTCGCCGGTGCATCCCAATGACCATGTGAATATGTCTCAATCGTCGAATGATACCTATCCGACGGCCATGCATATGTCGGCAGCGCTACAGACGGCCCGCCATCTGCTGCCGTCTGCCAGGTATTTGCGCGAAAAGCTGGATGCCAAGGCCAAGGCGCTAGGACAAGATTATCAAGATTGGCCGCACCCATATGCAGGATGCGACGCCATTGACCTTGGGTCAGGAGCTCTCTGGCTACGTTCATATGCTGGATGAGGATATTGCGCGTATCGAGTATGCGCTGGGCGATGTTTACAAGTTGGCACTGGGGGGCACGGCTGTTGGCACAGGCATCAATACCCATCCGGAATTCGCCGTGCGGTCCGCCAAGCATATCGCCGAATTGACCGAGCTGCCATTTGTCACTGCGCCCAATAAGTTCGCGGTGCAAGGCGCACACAATGCGCTGGTCATGCTGTCAGGCGCGCAGAAGTCGCTTGCTAGTTCGCTCTACAAAATCGCCAATGACATTCGCCTGCTGTCTTGCGGCCCACGCTGTGGTTTGAATGAGTTGGTTCTGCCTGCGAACGAACCCGGCTCCTCAATCATGCCCGGCAAGGTCAATCCGACTCAGTGTGAGGCACTGGCGATGATCGGCATTCAGGTCTTTGGCAATGATGTGGTGGTTGGCATGGCCAGCAGCGGCGGCTTTCTGGAGATGAATGTCTATAAGCCGGTCATGATCAACGCCATTCTCCAGTCTGGCAATATCATGGCTGACGGCTGCCGAAACTTTGCCGACTTCCTTGTTGAGGGCATGGAAGCCAACGAGCAACAGATCGCAACCTACCTTGAAAATTCGCTGATGTTGGTGACGGCTCTGAGTCCGGTCATCGGCTACGACAAGGCCAGTGAAGTGGCGCATAAGGCCCACGAAGACGGCAAGACGCTGCGCGAAGTCTGTCTTGAACTGGGGTATGTGTCGGAAGAGGATTTTGATCGGGTGGTCGATCCTGCAAAAATGATTGGCTCCAGCCTCTGACGCGCAGATCCTGACAGGCTCCGGTGTTATGATCTCGCCGGTCTCGCTGATGCAGTGAGGCCGGTTTTATTTTGCCGTGCCTTTTGTCAGGAGGGCTGCCGAACGGCCCGGGATGAGCTGCGTTCGAAGCTCCTTGTGAACCGGTGCACCGGTGCCGTTGAGAACATCCTCGATCAGCAGTGTGCCCGCCTGACGTCCGATGTCTTGCACTGGATAGCGGGTGCAGGCGAAAAGGGGCGGGGTATCGGTGTTGGGGAGAAAAGACAGGGCATCGTCATGGGTGATGAGCGACACATCACGTCCCAACTGCAGGCCCATCCGTCCCAATGTGCGTTCAACACCCAGCGCGGTGACCATGCTGGAGGTTAGAAATGCGGTGGGAGGAGCGTCTGTCTGTAACAGGTGGCGGGAGGCATCGGCACCGAAATTCTCGGTCATGAAATCTGTCTGTATCAGAGTGTCATCCATTTGCAGCCCGCGCGCCGTCAGAGCGTCCTCATAGCCCTGGCGGCGCCGGGCGGCAAAGTCGAAGGTCTCGCTGCCATTCAGGAGGGCGATGCGTGTGTGCCCCAGATCAAGAAGGTGGTCTGTTGCCTCTCGAAAGGCTGTGCGGTTGTCGAGGTCAATCCATGACACGGTATCCTCAGATCCGGGAATGCGCCCGAAAATGAGAAATGGCAGACCGAGCCGTGCCAGACTGTGATGTCGGGTGTCGTTGATCTGGGGGGCATGCACCATGATGGCATCGACTTTCTTGAAGCGAGCCATTTCCTCGTAGGTGGTCTCCAACTGATCGTTTTCGATTACGGACAGCAGAATATCATAACCGTGGGCGGCATAGCTCTCGCCAGCACCGGCCAGAAATTCCATGAAGATCGGATTGAGAATCTCATAGAGGCTTTTGGGAAAGACGTGGCCGATGAGGCGAGTTCGCCCTGTTGCCAGACGCTGGGCCTGTGTGTTGGGCGCATAGTTGAGCTCACGCGCCTTGCGCACGACCAGATCGCGGGTTTTTGCACTGACTTCGGGATAGCCGTTCAACGCCCGACTCACTGTCGTTTGTGACAGGTTCAAGGCTTCGGCAAGTTGCTTCAAATTCATCGGACTGGACCTTGCGCTGGACACTTCACGCTATAGCGGATGCCTTCATGCATCGCCAACGGGATTCCCATTGGACCTTGACGTTTTCTTGACTTACGCTGCGTGTCCAGACATGTTGTTGAAAACTCAAAGCGGTTTGAATGTCCTTTTGGAAACATCGTGGACGTTCGGATGCTTATCGGGTGATGCCGTGATTCTTGGTATTCTGGGAGGAATAAATGAAGTTTCGCTTTTTGACATGCGCTGCCGTTATCGGCGCGCTGCTTGGGGATTGCAGAGCGCAGCCGCCGCTGATCTTCTGTTCAAACCGGGTCAGGACAGCCGGTTCCACTGGGACAGCTATGAAAAATTCAAGAAGGACCATGATCTGTCTGGCCAGACGGTGACTGTTTTTGGGCCTTGGCTCGGCGGGGACAAGACCCTTGTCGAGAACATGCTGGCCTATTTTGAGGCTGCCACTGGCGCCAAGGTCGATTATTCCGGTTCCGATTCGTTCGAGCAGCAGATCGTCATCGACACACAGGCCGGATCGCCGCCCAATGTGGCTGTGTTTCCACAGCCGGGTCTGGCGGGAGAACTTGCGAAGAAAGGCTATCTGACACCGCTTGGTGACAAGACTGCCGATTGGATCAAGAACAACTACGCTGCCGGTCAGTCGTGGGTGGATCTGGGCACCTATGCGGGCAAGGATGGCAAGAAGCAGCTCTATGGCTTCATGTATAAGGTCGATCTGAAGTCGTTGGTCTGGTACAGCCCGGACAACTTCGAGGATGCGGGCTACGAAGTGCCCAAGACCATGGAAGATTTGAAGTCGCTGACCAAGAAGATCGTCGCAGATGGCGGCACGCCTTGGTGTATTGGTCTTGGATCAGGAGCTGCCACCGGCTGGCCGGGGACCGACTGGGTCGAGGACCTGATGCTGCGCACGCAGAAGCCGGCCGTCTACGACGACTGGGTGAGCAACAAGATTCCCTTCGATGATCCGCGTGTTGTGAATGCGATCAAGGAATTCGGCTGGTTCGTCAACAATCCGAAGTTCGTGGATGCGCCGGGCGCAGTCGCCGCGTCTGATTTCCGCGACAGTCCCAAGGGTCTCTTTACGTCGCCGCCCCGCTGCTACATGCACAAGCAGGCAAGCTTCATTCCGACGTTCTTTCCGAAAGGAACGAAGGTGGGTGTTGATGTCGATTTCTTCTACTTCCCGCCTTACGCAAACAAAGACCTTGGCCGTCCTGTGCTGGGCGCAGGCACGACCTGGACCATCACCAAGGACAGTCCTGCTGCGGAAGCTTTGATCGATTTCTTCAAGACGCCGATTGCGCATGAGGTCTGGATGGCTCAAGGCGGGTTCCTGACGCCAGACAAGAACGTCAACGCTGATGTCTATGAAAACGATACGTTGCGCCGGATGGGGAAGATCCTGCTTAGTGCCACGACTTTCCGTTTTGACGGGTCCGACCAGATGCCTTGGTGCAATCGGCGCAGGTGCCTTCTGGAAAGGCATGGTCGATTTCGTTGGTGGCAAGTCGGCTGAAGACGTTGGTAAGGAAATCCAGGCTTCTGGGATTCCATCAAGAACTGATGGGTGACGTGCGAATTGGCAGGGTGAAAATGATCCTGCCAGTTTCTCAATCCAAGGTCAGGTGACGGTCAGATATACCTGACACCGACGCGACAGCCTTCAGGGGATGGTTGGCTGTTGCGTCGGCACTGGCAAGATGCGAGCGCTCTCAGGCGTTCGTCGACGGGGAGGAACAATGGATCAGGTGCTGTTTGCGCTTGTGTCGATGGTGGCAGGCGTCGGGGTTTGCGTGCTTTATTTCTGGGGCGGCAACGCCCTGTTGGATCTTGTTTTTCCAGCCAGAGGTAAGAACGCATCACGCAATATCATTCGGGCCAATTCAATACGGCCCTGGCTGTTCCTCGGGCCAGCGCTTTTGCTTTTGACCATCTATCTGGTTTATCCGGTCGTCGACACGATCCAGCTTTCCTTCTTCAACAAGTCAGGCGAAAGTTTCGTCGGGCTGGGCAACTATGATTGGATGTTGCACGATCCCGGCTTCCATATGAGCATCCTCAACAATTTGTTGTGGCTGATTGTGGTTCCCGCCATGGCCACATTCATTGGTCTGATCGCTGCGGCGCTCACCGACCGGATCTCCTGGGGAACATTGCCAAGTCTCTGATTTTCATGCCTATGGCAATCTCCTTCGTTGGGGCGTCCGTTATCTGGAAATTCATCTACGACTATCGTGCTGCCGGGCACGAGCAGATCGGTTTGCTGAATGCCATCGTTACCGGGCTTGGCTTTGAGCCACAGGCGCTGGATCACGCTGCCGTTCTGGAACAATTTCTTTTTGATGATCATCCTCGTCTGGATCCAGACAGGGTTTGCCATGGTGATCCTGTCGGCGGCCCTGCGGGGTATTCCGGAAGAAACCGTTGAGGCTGCCATTCTGGATGGGGCCAATCCGTTGCAGATCTTCTTCAAGATCAAGGTGCCGCAGATCTGGGGCACCATTGCTGTTGTCTGGACGACGATCACAATTCTGGTTCTCAAGATTTTCGACATCGTTCTGGCGATGACAAATGGCCAGTGGGGCACTCAGGTGTTGGCCAATTACATGTTCGACTGGATGTTCCGCGGGCTTGATTTCGGGCGTGCATCCACGATTGCGCTGGTCATTATGGTGATGGTGATCCCGATCATGGTCTGGAACATTCGTGAAGCACGCAAGGAGGCCTGAGGCATGGATGGAGTAGTTGGCCGCCGTTCGCTGCTGATGTGGGTTATCCATCTGTCCGTTCTGGCGCTCGTCGTCATCTGGACAATCCCGACATTCGGGCTGTTGATCTCATCGTTCCGTGAAGCGGATCAGATCACGGCCTCCGGCTGGTGGACGGCTCTTTCGTCCACCAGGTCGAACAGCATTTACCGGGCTCCGTCTGCTGACCATCAAAAGCAGGATGGCGACCGCTGGGTGATTTCCGGTAATGTCTTCAAGGCTGGCAAGAGTGGCACTCTGTCCGCTTTCGGCACGTCAAGTCGCGAACCGGAAGCCTACAAGCCGGGTAAAAGCGTCAAGCTTGGTGACGATGCCACGCTTGATGTTGCCAAGAATGGTGATTTCGTCATTTCGTCAGACACGAAAATGACGGGCCGGCGCGGCCAGCGGATTTTCTACACCGCGTCGGCACCGCCGCATTTCACGTTGGAGAATTATCGCACTGTGCTGTTCTCTCGCGGCATCGGTCAGTCTTTCCTCAACACCATGACGGTGACCATTCCGGCGACGGTCATTCCGATCCTGATTGCAGCTTATGCTGCTTACGCATTGGCCTGGATGACGTTTCCGGGGCGCTCGCTGTTGCTCGCGGTGATTGTTGGTCTGCTCGTTGTGCCTTTGCAGATGTCACTGATCCCGCTTTTGCGGCTTTATACGGATGTCGGCATTGGCAAGAGTTATCCCGGCGTTTGGCTGGCGCATACGGCCTTCGGTCTCCCTATGGCGGTGTATCTCTTGCGAAATTACATCAAGGGATTGCCGAAGGAGATCATCGAGAGTGCCCGTGTTGATGGTGCGTCCGACTTCGACATCTTCCGCAAAATCATTCTGCCCTTGTCGTTTCCCGCGCTCGCCAGTTTCGCGATTTTTCAGTTTCTCTGGGTGTGGAATGACTTGCTCGTCGCCACGGTCTTTCTGGGTAACAATGAGGACCAATTGGTGATGACCGGGAGGTTGCGCGAACTTCTCGGCTCCTTCGGCGGCAATTGGGAAATCCTGACGGCGTCTGCCTTTGTGTCAATTGCGGTTCCGCTGGCGGTGTTCTTTGGATTGCAGCGCTTCCTTGTACGCGGCCTGTTGGCCGGGTCGGTGAAGTGATCACTGTTTTTGAAATTTTGAAACAAGAGGGTGGGCTATGGCCTCTGTCTCCTTGAAGAACGTTCGCAAGGCTTACGGTAACATCGAAGTCTTGGCGAATATCAATCTGGACATCGAGCAGGGCGAGCTGGTTGTCTTCGTCGGGCCTTCGGGATGTGGCAAGTCGACCCTTCTGCGGATGATTGCCGGTCTGGAAACAATCTCCGGGGGGATCTGGAAATTGATGGCACGCGCATGAATGACCAGCCGCCCGCGCAGCGCGGCATTGCAATGGTGTTTCAGACCTATGCGCTTTATCCGCATATGAGCGTGCGTGACAATATGGCGTTTGGCATGAAAATCGCCCGCAAGCCAAAAGCCGAAATTACGGCTGCTGTCGATAATGCCGCCCGCATTCTTCAGTTGGAACCCTATCTCGACAGACTGCCGAAGGCTTTGTCGGGCGGCCAACGCCAGCGCGTTGCCATTGGGCGCGCCATTGTACGCGATCCCAAGGTCTTTCTGTTTGATGAACCTTTGTCCAACCTTGATGCGGCGCTGCGGGTGGCAACACGCATCGAGATTGCGCAACTCAAGGAAAGTATGCCCGACAGCACCATGGTCTATGTCACACATGATCAGGTGGAAGCCATGACGCTGGCAACCCGTATTGTGGTTTTGCACGGCGGCGGGATTGAGCAGGTTGGTGCGCCGCTGGAGCTTTATGAGCGCCCTGCAAATACCTTCGTGGCGCAGTTCATCGGCTCGCCCGCGATGAACCTGCTGGACGGCACATTGATTGGCACAGGTCCTGAGAGTGTTGTGAAGCTCGTCGATGGATCACAAGTGAACGTGCCGATTGCCACACCTGCGTCAGATGAAGGCACCGCGGTCAAGCTGGGCGTTCGACCGGAGCATCTGAGTGTTGCGCATGGCGACATCTGTTTGATTGAGGCCTCGGTCGAGATCGTTGAAGCGCTTGGAGAAACAACCGTTCTCTATCTCAATGTGGCGGGGCGAACTGGTGACTTGATCGCAAAACTGCCCGGTATTCAGCAGATTAGCAAACGAACTGCTGTCCGCCTGGAAACCACACCGGACAAGCTGCATTTGTTCGACAAGGATGGCATCTCATTTCTGTATCGCAACCCCGCGTAAATTTGGTTTTGATATCTGACGCCGTTGTTTTGCTGGCAAACGAACCGGACACTTGAATATCCGGTTCGTTTCTTGTTTAGATAGGAAGCCGATATTGCTCGCCTCAGGGCTTGAGTACTCTATAGATCGGCCCTCCGTTTCTTTCTCATTGTTACAATAGGTTCATATGAGCTACGAAAAAGGTTCATCCGAACCGAGTATCTCGCTTTATGAGCAAAGGTGATTGCGCCATGATCGGTTTTCGGACTGATTTTTGGTGAGGGCCCTGACCCCTGGAGAGCGGCACTGTCGCGTATCCGGCATGATTTGGATGAGCGCAGATGTTAAGACGTGACGGCCTTTCGAAACGCCAAGGCAGCCATTGCCGATCTTGTCCGTGGTGACTAAGGGGCTTCGGTTGAAGATCTGGCGCGTCATTTCGATGTGACGACCCAGACCATCCGACGTGACATCAACGGGCTGTGCGAGTTGGGTCTCCTGCGGCGCACGCATGGCGGTGTCGAGCCACCGGTTGAAACCGGCAACAGTCACTACAGCGCTCGGCGCGTGCTCAATCTTTCGCAGAAGAAGATGATTGCAAGCGTCGTGGCCGAACACGTCAAGGACAGTCAGTCGCTGGCCTTTTCCATCGGTACGACACCGGAAATCGTCATGGAAGCGCTGGTGGGGCACAATGCCTTGCGGGTCGTCACGAACAACCTCAACGTTGCGTTTGTGGCATCGGGCAATGCTTCCTTTCAGGTCAGCATTGCGGGTGGTTGGTTGCGCAATGGCGACAGGGATGTGCTGGGCAAAAGCGTTCTTGATCACTTCCGCAACTACAAGGTCGACATTGGCATCTTTGGTGTTGGGGGAGTTGATGAAGACGGCGCATTGCTGGATTTCACAGAAGACGAGGTGGCCGTGCGTCAGGTCATTCTGGAAAACTGTCGCCAGTCGTTTCTCGTGCTGGATCACAGCAAGTTCGGTCGGCCGGCGCATGTGCGCGGCGGGCACATTAGCGAAGTGACGCATGTGGTGACGGACCGGCCGGTTCCGGCCTACATCAATCGTGAACTCAGCCGCCATAATGTCGACGTCCTGATCCCAACGACGAGGGAGGCGTCTGCATGACGACACACGTGCAGTTGGCGTCAGCGGGCAAGGCCATCCGTCTGGAAAATGTGACCCGAACGTTCGGAGACAGCCGGGCCGTGGATAACCTTTCGATCGACATTCCGGCGGGCTCTTTTACCGTGCTGTTGGGACCATCGGGCTGTGGCAAGTCCACAACCCTGCGCATGATTGCCGGGCTGGATGAAACATCGGGCGGACGCATCCTGATCGGTGGCGACGATGTCACCGGGCACCCCTCATCCGAGCGCGATATCGCCATGGTGTTTCAGTCTTACGCCTTGTTCCCGCATTTGAGTGTGGCCGAGAACATTATCTTTGGTCTCAAGGTGCGCCGTGTGTCCGCACTTCAGCGGCGTGAAAAGCTGGTTCAGGTGGCCGAGCTTCTGGGTCTGGCAAACTTGCTGGATCGCAAGCCGGGTCAGCTTTCTGGCGGGCAGCAGCAGCGCGTGGCCTTGGGCCGGGCGATCATCGCTGAAAAGCCTGTGTGCCTGATGGACGAACCGCTGTCTAACCTTGATGCCAAGTTGCGTCACGAGATGAGAGTGGAAATCCGAGCACTGCAAAAGCGGCTCGGGTTCACCATGGTTTATGTGACGCATGATCAGGTCGAAGCCATCACCATGGCCGATCAGGTCGTACTTCTCAATCAGGGCCGCGCCGAGCAGATTGCTCCGCCGCGCGATCTGTACGAACGGCCTGCATCACCGTTTGCCGCGCGCTTCATTGGCACACCGCCGATGAATGTCGTGTCGGTCGAAGGGCTTTTGGCGGCGCAAGGCGCGGCCTTAGGGGCAACGCAGGCAGCTGCAACAGACCTTCATCAGGACCTTGTCATCGGGCTGCGTCCGGAAGTGCTGCGGTTGTGTGAGGCGACGGATTCTTCCGCCGCTCTGAGAGCGCAAGTCAGTGCTGTCGAATATCTGGGCGCTGATGTTCTGGTGGACTGTTCCATCGGCGACGTGATGTTTCAGGCCCGGCTTGAGGGCGCACAGATGCTGCAACCGGGTGACGCGGTGGCTTTTGAGTTTTCGCAGGAAGACTTGCACGTTTTCCATGCGCCCAGCGGTTGCCGCCGGGATGATCTGATCAGTGAAATTGGGTCGCGTCTGCGATCCAGATAGATGCACCGGGGGGTGCAGACTTGCCGCTAACGGCGGATCTCGAAGCACAAGCTTGAGGAACCATGCAGATGTTGAAATCTACCTTCTTGAAGGCAGTTGCGACCGCAGCTCTTTCGGTCAGCACCTGGGCTTCTGCCCATGCCGTTGATTTGCAATTTTATTTTCCTGTGGCAGTAGGCGGAACGGCCGCTTCGACCATCCAGTCGTTGACCGATGACTACGTCGCACAGCATAAGAATGTCAAAATTGACGCAATTTATGCCGGCTCCTATCAGGACACGGTCGCCAAGGCGATCACGGCAGCGCGTGGCGGCAATCCTCCGCAGCTGGCGGTGCTTCTGGCGGCCGATATGTTCACGCTGGTGGACGAGGATCTGGTGCAGCCGTTCGACACCTACCTGACCTCGGATGAAGACAAGAAGTGGCTCAAGGGCTTCTATCCTGCCTTCATGGAAAACAGCCAGTTCGACGGCAAGACTTATGGCATTCCGTTTCAGCGCTCCACACCGGTGCTCTATTGGAACAAGGACGCCTTCAAAAAAGCTGGCCTCGATCCTGACAAGGCTCCGCAGACCTGGGCAGAAATGGTTGATTATGCCAAAAAGCTCACCATTCGTGATGCCGATGGTAAGGTCACACAGTGGGGTGTTCGCATCCCGATGGCCGGGTTCCCGTATTGGCTCTTCCAGGGCCTTGCCATTGCCAATGGCGCAACGCTTGCCAGTGCTGATGGCACCAAGACCAATTTTGATGACCCCAAGGTCATCGAAGCCATTCAGTATCTTGTCGATCTGAGCAAGAAGGACAAGGTCATGCAGCCGGGCATGACGAACTGGGGTGCAACGCCGAAAGCCTTCTTTGAAGGCCAGACGGCCATGATGTGGACCACCACGGGCAACCTGACGAATGTGCATGATCATGCGCCGTTCGACTTCGGTGTTGGTTTTCTGCCGAAGAAGAAGACCTTTGGTGCGCCGACTGGCGGCGGCAACCTCTATCTCTTCAAGGGGGCCAGCAAGGAACAGTCCAAGGCTGCGGTTGATTTCGTCAAGTGGATCACGGCTCCGGCACAGTCGGCCAAGTGGACCATGGCAACGGGTTATGTCGCTCCGCGTCCCGCCACCTGGGACACGCCGACCATGAAAAAATATGCTGAAGGCTTCCCGCAGGTTCTCGTGGCCCGCGATCAGCTCAAGTATGCTAAAGCCGAATTGTCGACCTACCAGAACCAGCGCGTCACGGCGGTCTTCAACGATGCGCTCGCTGCTGCTCTCACCGGTCAGAAGACACCGGCGGAAGCCATGAAAGATGCGCAGGCGAAGGCTGATACCATCCTAGCGGACTATCGCTAAACCAACCCTGGAAAGAGAGTTGTTGCGACAGCTCTCTTTCTTTCGTTTCCGGACTGGGCAGACTGTCCGTGCAAAGGGGATGCGCTGGAATGCGGTATCTGAAAATCAAACGGGACTGGGTTCATGGATGGTTGCTGTTGCTGCCTGCCATGATCTTTCTGTTCGCGTTCACGCATATTCCGGCGCTTGAGACCATCCTCAACAGTTTCTATTCGACGCCCCGCGGTCGGCGCCCCGCGCACTTCATAGGGCTGGAAAACTATACCCGGATGGTCCATGATGACATCTTTTGGAAGGTGTTGTGGAACAATGTGCTTTATGCGCTGGGCACGATCCCGCTGTCGGTCGGATTGGCGTTGGTCATGGCGCTGTGGGTCAATGACAAGATCGCCGGGCGTGCGTTCATGCGCATGTCGTTCTTCGCGCCCACAATCCTGCCACTGATTGCGGTGGCCAACATCTGGCTGTTTTTCTATCTGCCCGGCTTTGGCCTGTTTGCACAGATCCTGTCCGTGTTCGGGATCACTCTGCCTCCACTTCTGACCCAGCCTGACACTGCATTACCTGCGCTGATGGTGGTGTCGATCTGGAAAGAGAGTGGCTTCTTCATGATCTTTTATCTGGCGGCCTTGCAGGCGATGCCGATTGACCTGATTGAAGCGGCAAGGGTTGAAGGGGCGGGGCGCTGGACCATCTTCCGTCGCATCACCTTTCCACTCCTGATGCCGACCACGTTGTTTGTGGCGATCAATGCGGTCATCAATTCGTTCCGACTGATTGACCACATCTTCATCCTCACGGACGGCGGACCGGATAACGCCTCGAAGCTGCTCTTATATTATATCTATGAAACGGCTTTCAAATATTGGGAAACGGGCTATGGCTCCGCGCTGACGGTGGCCCTTCTGGGGATCCTGTCGCTGATCGCCTTGTCCCAGTTTTTCCTGTTCGATCGCAAGATCCATTACAAATAGGGGATTGCCGGTGCCTGCACAGTCTTGGACCTACGATCGTATTCTGAATGTCTTTGCCGCCTGTGTTTCTGGCGCTGCTCTGGGCATTGCCACTGGCCTATGCCGTGTGGACGGCTATCCATCCGTCGGCCTATGAGGCGAATTTTGATCTGTTTGCGCCCCTGACGTGGGACAACTTCCGGGATGCTCTGGGCCGCAGCGCCCTTCGGACATTACTTTTTGAACACGGTGATGATGGTCACTGTCATTCTGATCGGTCAGTTCATTTTGTGTACATTGGCCGCTTACGCCTTTGCACGGTATCGCTTTCCCGGTCGCAATGTTTTGTTCGCGCTGGTGTTGCTACAGCTTCTGGTGATGCCTGACATTCTGATTGTCGAGAATTACCAGACCATGCGAATGCTGAACCTGGTCGACACGATTGCGGCGATTGCCTTGCCGTATCTGGCATCGGGCTTTGGCATCTTCTTGCTGCGTCAGACCTTCATGACGATCCCGCGAGAGCTGGATGAAGCCGCGCGCATTGAAGGGTGTTCGTCACTGGGCACATTGTGGCGGGTGTATATTCCGTTGGCCCGGCCCACTTATCTTGCCTATGGGCTGGTCTCTGTCAGCTATCACTGGAACAACTTCCTGTGGCCGTTGATCGTGACCAACTCGGTCAACACGCGCCCGGTTACCGTGGGCTTGAGTGTGTTCTCGTCAATCGATTCCGGCGTGCATTGGTCGGTGATCAATGCGGCAACGCTGATGACATCTGGTCCTCTGCTGGTCGCCTTTTTGCTGTTTCAGCGCCAGTTCGTTCAAAGTTTCATGCGTGCTGGAATCAAGTAGCCTGTCTGGGCGGCAGGGCTATTCAGGCGGGCCGATGCCCAAAACGGGTGGGCGTTCGGTCTTGCTGAGGTCCGGTTTCAAGGCACAATCGCCGCAGCGGTTAACCCCTTCCAGATTATAGCGCAGGCAGCACACGCGGCGAGTGCGCGTGGCTTCCGATCCGGCTGGTCTGTAGGGCTGAAACAAGGGGTTCCGCTCGCCGTTTGCCAGCTTGCGATCAGCATTGAGAACACGAAAATCAATGTCCTGATCGGCAAGAAACAAGGTCGATGTGTAGTCGATCACAACAGCAATCGCCATCCAGTAGACCTTGGCCGAGACGCCGGAGCGGACAGTCAATGAAAAAACCAGCGGTGCGAGATGTTCCTCTAAAAGCGCGGCAGCACGGTCATAGGCTGATAGTCCTGAGGGAGCCGTCTCGCCCTTGGCGCAGGTGAGCACGAAACGCTTGGGTTGACCACTCTCGTCCATTACGAGGCGCACCTGCGATGGATCCCAGGGAATATAGCAGTTGGCACGGCAGGCCAGCATCAGCAGAGGTGGGACCAGAAAACCGAAGTACCATTGCGCCCAGTAGGAGGCGGCTGCACGGCGGTCATCGCCTGGAAAGGCCCGGTCGCAATAAAGGTCCAGCGTCTGCTTGACCTTGGCCGGGTCCAGAAGTTCACTGCACGGAATACCGCCGCGAAACGTGGGATCCAGTGTGAAGCAGTCAGCCAGATGCGCCGTCGGACCATGGAACAGGTCGTCCATGAAATCCGTGAGGTCGATCAGGTCACTGTGCCTTTTCACCTCATCGCGCATCGTCGTGCTGGTCCCTCAAAAATCCCGATTGGTGCTGCCCGGAAAGCCGGAATAGTTGCGCCGTCTGTCGTAACTATGGCGGCGATGGCAGCCTCTCAAGGCTCGCTATATGATGTCGCACTGCTGACGCACAACGACAGCAGCGCCGATGTGTCGGCGCTGGGCTAACATCTGCGAGGCTTTTTATAGGGTGTTTTTTGAAAAGGACAGAGGAAAGATTTTCCACCGGGTGCGCCGGATTGTGGTCGCACCCGGTGAACTTAGTCGGATCAGTCTAGGGATTTGATGGCGTTTGCGACGCCGTTATTCACCAAATCCTTGTAGCGTGCCTTGACGTCGGCCGCGATGTCCTTCGCCAGTTCAGCATCGAAGATCTCGCGTACACCCAGCAGGGCATCGACCTTCGCATCGGTATCCTTGCTGTCGCCAACCGCCTCGCAAAGTGTCTTGAGACGGTCAGCCAGAGGATCGCGCACGTCAATGGGCGAGCCGGTCAGATCGGTGCCGCCAACATAGATCATCCACGCCGCGACAGCCGTGACGAGGCCTGCAGGCTTTTGCGGTCACCGTTCAGGTTGTCACGGATCGTGGCAAGCAGGCGCTGCGGCAGCTTCTGACTGCCGTCCATGGCGATCTGCCAGGTGCGGTGGCGGATCGACGGGTTTTCATAGCGCTTGAACAGGGCGTCGGCGTAATCTTCCAGATCAACACCTTCGGGTGCCTTGAAAGATGGAATGATTTCATTGCGCCACAAGGCCTTGACGAAATCGGCAAAAACCGGATCTGCAACCGTTGCTGAAATCGTTTCATGACCACCGAGATAGCCGAGATAGGCCAGCGATGAATGTGTGCCGTTGAGCATACGCAATTTCATGTGCTCATAGGCGGCCACGTCTTCAACCAGTTCGGCTCCGACGCTGCCCAGATCCGGGCGCGCGTCTGTGCCATAAGCGGGCACAAAGTCATCCTCGATCACCCACTGGCGGAAGGGCTCGTGCATAACCGGGGCGGCATCGAGCTTGCCCATCTTCATTGCCAGCGTGTCGACGTCGTCAGCTGTTGTGGCTGGAACGATGCGATCAACCATGGTGCAGGGGAAACGGCCTTCTGCTTCGATCCACTTGGCCAGGTCCGGGTTGATCAGACGCGCCAGTTCCAGGATGACATCCCGAACGACGTGCCCGTTGTTGGGCAGATTGTCGCAGGATAGTACGGTGAAAGGCGGCAGGCCGGCAGCCTTGCGGCTCTGCAAGGCACGCACGATGGTGCCCGGTGCCGAGATGGGCATCTCGTTTTCAAGATCGTGGATGATGTCCGGATTTTTCGGGTTCAATTTGCCGGTGGCCGGATCGTGACAATACCCTTTCTCGGTAATCGTCAGGCTGACGATACGGATCGCCGGATCGGCCATTTTGTCGAGAACCGCCTGCATGTCTTCACTTGCGACCAGAACGTCATTGACGATGGTCATTTCGCGCAGGGTTTCTTTTTCAGGGCCCAGTTCACAAGCGGTGTAGGCAAAGTCCTGCGGCGCCAGATTGTCGCGCATGGTCGCACTGCGCAGGCTGACGCCGACGATGCCCCAGTCGCCACCAGACTTGGCTACGGCTTCCTGGACAAACATTGCGCCGTGAGCGCGGAAAAAGGCCCCCAGACCGAGGTGAACGATTCCGTTTGCAACCTTGTCGGGCGTGCTGCGGGTGAAACGCGGAAGATCGGCAGACATATGAAGGTCCTCTGGAAACGGGGAAGGGGAGCAGGCTCCCCTTCCGGATATGTCAGGAAGCAAGTGGCTTCAGAGCTTGTAGGCAGCCTTGGTAAGGTTGTAGGTCAAGTCCTTCGCCAGCTCGTAAGCGTCTTCTTCGCTCAAACGACCCGTCGCAACAAGCTTGGCGAGGAACGAACTGTCGACGCGGCGCGCCACATCGTGACGTGCCGGGATCGAGCACAGGGCGCGCGTGTCATCGTTGAAGCCAACTGTGTTGTAAAAACCGGCGGTTTCCGTTGTCATCTCGCGGAAGCGCATCATGCCGTCGGCGCTGTCAAAGAACCACCATGCCGGGCCAAGCTTCAGGCATGGATAGGCCCCGGCCAGCGGCGCAAGCTCGCGGCCATAGGAGGTTTCGTCCAGCGTGAAGATGATCAGCGTGAAGTTTGGCTCCATGCCTACTGCGTTGAGCAGCGGCTTGAGGTTGTTCACGTAATCGGTGCGGCTTGGAATGTCGAAGCCTTTGTCGCGGCCAAACTTGGCCATGACGGAGGCGTTGTGGTTGCGATGGCTGCCCGGATGGATCTGCATCACCAGACCATCATCAAGGCTCATGCGGGCCATTTCGGTCAGCATCTGGCCACGGAAGGCATCAGCTTCCTCAGCTGTGCAGATGCCCTGAACGGCCTTGAGGAAGAGCTTTTCGGCGTCTGCCTGCGGCATGTCTTCGGTGCGAGCCGTCGCATGGCCGTGGTCGCTTGAGGTTGCGCCCATTTCCTTGAAGAACGCACGTCGAATACGGTGTGCTTCGAGATAGCCTTCCAGGTGCCGGTGTCCATGGCCAGTCAATTCGCCGAACTTTTCAAGGTTCTGCGCAAAGCCTTCCATTTCGGGATCGATGACCTGATCGGGGCGGTAAGCGGTGACGACTTTGCCGTTCCAGCTGCTTTCGCCGATCATCTTGTGCCACTTGAGATCATCCAGCGGAGATTCTGTTGTCGCAATGGCTTCGATGTTGAACCGATCGAAGAGCGCGCGGGGGCGGAACTCGGGACGCTTCAGGCAGTCGTCGATGTGGTCATAAGCTTCATCGGCATTGGCGGCTGACAGACCTTTGGTCCAGCCGAAGACTTCCTGCAACGAGTGGTCGACCCACATGCGCGACGGCGTGGCGCGCAGCAGGTAGTAGTTATCTGCAAAAATGCGCCAGATCTTACGACCGTCAGTTTCAGTCTTGCCACCATCCTGGCGTGGGACGCCGAGGCTCTCGAGCGGGATGCCCTGTGAGCAAAGCATCCGGAAGACATAGTGGTCCGGGACGATGAACAACTGGGCCGGATCGGCAAAAGCCTCGTTTTCGGCAAACCAGCGCGGATCTGTGTGACCGTGCGGGCTGATGATCGGCATCTTGGCAATCGAGGTGTAAAGTTCGCGCGCAAGATCGCGCGTGCGCGGGTCAACCGGGAAAAGCCGATCCTGATCCAAAAGTCCCATGGGGTCCTCCTCAAACGGCAAGAGATCCAGCGGATCAGGTGCCTGCATTATAGTGGTTGCATCCTGTTGGATTGGTAATATGCTAGTATGCAATTCGAGTCAACGGAGGGATATATGGCAGAGTTGAGCCCGTTGGGCGCATCGCAATCAGGGAACAGGCCCTCGGTGGCTGATGCTGTTTGTGATGAGTTGCAGCGGCGCATTCTGACCTTGGATCTGGAACCGGGACGCAAGCTTTCGGAAGTTGAAGTGGCCAAGGCTCTTGGCGTATCACGCCAACCTGTGCGCGATGCCTTCTACCGTTTGTCGCGGCTTGGCTTTCTGATTATTCGCCCGCAGCGAGCCACAACCGTCTCCGAGATTTCGGAAACGGCGGTTTATCAGGCACGTTTCGTGCGCAATGCACTCGAGGCCGAAACGGTCCGTGCTGCCTGTGAAAAACTGACCAGCACGGATCATGAACGGCTTGAGGCTTTGCTTGAGGATCAATTGAGGGCCAAGGAAGCCCGAGACCCGATGTTGTTCCACGAACTCGATGACCAGTTTCACCGTGAAATCTGCCTGAGAGCAGGTGTCGGCTTTGCTTGGGATATTATCCGCGAACACAAGGCGCATATGGACCGGGTTCGGTTTTTGTCGCTGGCGTTTGCCTCTGATGACACGTTGAGCGACCATCGTGCCATCTGTGCTGCCATCAAGCAGCGCAATACGGCGCAGGCGATGGATCTGATGAAACTCCATTTGTCACGGATCTCGGACCAGATTGTCCGAATCCGGGGCGATCACATAGAATATTTTGCCAGAGAGAATGACAGTGAAGACTAGTTTTTTGGCCATTGGCGAGTGCATGGTCGAGATGGCGCCGACCGAGCAGGGAACCTTCTCCCTGGGCTTTGCGGGCGACACGCTCAACACCGCCTGGTACACGCGCCGCTATTTGCCGTCTGACTGGAGCGTCGCGTATTACACGGCTGTCGGGCAGGACAAGACCTCCGACCGGATGCTGTCGTTCTTGCAAGGGTCCGGGTTGGAAACGAGTTCGATCCAACGCCGCGCAGATCGCACGGTGGGGCTTTACATGATCGAACTGGATAAAGGCGAACGCAGTTTTTCCTACTGGCGATCTCATTCTGCGGCCAAATGTCTGGCGCAGGATGTTGGCGCATTGGATGCGGCGATGGCTCAATCTGGCGTCGTATATTTCTCCGGGATCACGCTTGCGATCCTGTCGGATGAGGATCGCAAGCCCTTTCTGCAAAGCCTTGCGAAAGCACGGGCCAATGGCGTCATGATCGCATTTGATCCCAATCTGCGTCCCAAGTTGTGGTTGGGCACGGACGTCATGTGTCAGGCGATTATGGAAGCCGCCAAGGTCAGCGATCTTGTGCTGCCATCGTTTGAAGATGAAGCAACATTTTTCGGCGATGCGGATGTGTCGGCAACGGGCAAGCGCTATGCCGATGCAGGGTGCGGGCTGGTTATCGTCAAGAATGGTGCCGAGGATGGTCTTGTTCTAGAGGCAGGTGCGAGCACGCCGTTCAAACCATGCCGCGTTGCAAATGTGGTGGATACCACTGCGGCTGGGGACAGTTTCAACGCAGGATTTTTCGCAGCTTATCTTGGCGGAAAGGACAGCATCGCCTCCGCTGAGGCCGGGGCGCAGCTGGCGGCAGAGGTCATTCAGGCACGCGGCGCCCTGGTCGAGACCCGGGGCGCACGGGCTGTCGGGCTGGCAGGCCAATAAATGGCGTTTGTGTAGGCATGTTCAGTCTTGGGGCAGATACGCGTTTGTAAAGACGGCGCGTCTGCGTTAGAGCAAGTGTCTTGATATGTCAGGACTCGCTTGACCTTCTCCTCTTGTGATCGCTCCCTTTCGCGTGGCGCTGTCATGCTGAGGATCCGAAGACGACGCGCCCTGTTCTCGGTTTTGGAAGAGATTTCATGCGCACTGCTCTGGTTACCGGATCGTCTGGCTTCATCGGCTATTTCTTGTGTCAGCGGCTGTTGCAGGATGGGTTTCGGGTCATTGGTACTGGACGCGATGACCGATTATTATGACGTGACGCTGAAGCGGCGCCGTCGCCAGATGCTGTTGCAGCATGAGCATTTTCAGCAGATTGATGACCGCGTCGAAGCCCCGGATTTGTTGATGCGTTTGTTTGAGCGTGAGACGCCGGACGTGGTGGTGCATCTGGCCGCGCAGGCAGGCGTACGCTACTCTATCGAACAGCCGCGGTCTTATCTGGAAAGCAATATCTGTGGCACTTTTGAGTTGCTGGAAGCAGCCCGAGCCCATCCTCCGCAGCATATGCTGCTGGCGTCGACGTCGTCAGCTTATGGGGCCAACGAAGAGATGCCCTACAAGGAGACGGTGAAGGCGGATCATCAGATGTCGTTCTACGCCGCCACCAAGAAGGCGACCGAGAACATGGCGCATTCCTATGCGCACCTGTTTGATTTGCCAGTGACGATGTTCCGCTTTTTTACGGTGTATGGACCATGGGGCCGCCCGGATATGGCGCTCTTCAAGTTTACCAAGGCCATTCTGGAAGGCCGTCCGATTGATGTTTTCAATCACGGCAGGATGCAGCGCGATTTCACGTTCGTTGAAGATCTGGTGCAGGCTATTCGCTTGTTGATTGATGCCGTACCGGAGCGCGTCGGCGAAGGCATGGCAGTGCCGGACGGGGACAGCCTGTCGCCGGTTGCGCCGTGGCGCGTGGTCAACATTGGCAATTCCGCGCCGGTCCAACTTGGGACGTTCATTGAGGCGATTGAGACGGCGCTTGGCACCAAGGCAGAGCGTAATCTGCTGCCAATGCAGCCCGGTGATGTTCCCGCCACTCATGGGCCGACGCCGACCTCTTGCAGAGCTTGACGGGCTATTGCCCGCAAACGGATGTTCAAACGGGCGTTTCCCGTTTTGTCGAATGGTACCGCGACTACTACGGCGTCTAGGATTTCGCAGCCGTCGCTTATCCCTTTCACTCTTTATCTATCGTATCAGGAGCCTTTGAGCCGTGACCAAACAGGGCGACACGCAACAGATTCTGGCAGATCTCGTCGGCATCGACAGCACTTCCGGCAATTCCAACCTTCCGGTGATCGAGTACATCGAGGCTTATTTGGCGAAGTACGATGTGCCATCGTATCGGCTTTATGACGAGACGGGAAATTACGCCAATCTGATTGCCTCGATCGGACCGAAGGATGAGCCGGGTTATATGTTCTCCGGCCATACTGATGTCGTTCCGGTTGTTGGGCAGGATTGGTCCAGCGATCCTTTCACGTTGCGCGAGGCAGATGGTAAGCTCTATGGACGCGGCTCTGCCGACATGAAGGGGTTTCTTGCCTGCTGTTTGTCGAAGGTGCCAGCTCTTGTCGCCATGGACCTGAAACGTCCGGTGCATATGGTATTTTCCTACGATGAGGAACTGGGGTGCATCGGGGCACAGCCCCTGACCGAGCATCTGGCAACCTGGCCGGTGACGCAGCTTGGCTGTTTTGTAGGCGAACCGACGCAAATGCAGGTGGTCATTGCGCATAAAAGCAAGGCCAGTGTACGAGTGAGCGTGCGTGGACAATCCGGCCATTCGTCCCTTGCGCCGCGCTTTGTCAATGCGGTCGAGTATGCTGCGCTGCTGATCGTCAAGATCCGCGAAATGGGCAAGCAACTGGGACGTGATGCTGGCGATGACATGTTCGACATGCCTGTATCCACGGCGCATGTCGGCCCCATTCGTGGTGGCACACAGCTCAATATCGTTCCGGAAGCGTGTGAGTTCGATTTTGAATTCCGCTGCCTGCCCGGCATTGATGCGCTGGCTTTGGTGGAAGACGTTAAACGCTACGTTGCTGAAGAACTGAATCCTGCGATGAAAGCGATTTCACCCGACTGCGGCTTTGATTTTCACCTCATTTCGGGCGTGGCGGGTCTCAATATGACCGACGATGATGATTTCGTCTTGCTGACCAAGCAGTTGGCTCATCGCAATGGGGTTTCGAAAGTGGCTTACGGCACCGAAGGTGGCCTGTTTCAGCAAATCGCGGGCATCCCGACGGTTGTCTGCGGTCCAGGCAATATCGAACAGGGGCATATGGCGGATGAGTTCATTGCGATTTCTGAGTTGGAAAGCTGCAACGGATTTCTTGACCGCGTCTTTGAGTTGTGCGTCTGAAATCTACGCCCATTTTTCAGGCAGTTGTGACGTTTGATTGATCAAAGCCAGCGTTGCGGAAAAGAAGGCTCGTTTCTTTTCCGCGGAATTGCCTGACTTTTTCGACGAGGGATAGAGTTTTGGTCAAAAATTTGAAATCCCGTTTTATACGATATAACGTATGGAGTTGACGCATATCGGCAGAGCCCGTAGGGGCAGTTGAGAGGCTTGGTTTCTGTTCTGATCCTGGAGTGCGTGCTTCTTGTGCAATTTTCGGTTGCTTGCGTGGTGGAATTATCTCGTATTCCTTGAGTGCGTAAAACAACGGAACAACGTGTTGCCTTGCACAAAATGTGTACCTTGCCTGAAAGGGCGCCAGCGGTGCAAGGTAGCGGCAGCAGTCGGGACAGAGACTTGGCGTCGCTGTCCACGTTGACCTTAAAAAAATACAGGGGAACGAAGCATGATGTTGAAGAAGACTTTTGCAGCCTTGTCGCTGTCATCGGCGCTTGTCTTGCCGATGCTCGCAGGCATGTCAGCCGCCGAAGCAAAAACGCCGGCCAATATGCTGGTGATCGCGGCGCATATCGACGATATCATCACGCTGGACCCGCAGGAGGCTTTCGAGTTTTCCGGCTACGATTACGTCAACAACGTCTATCAGTCCCTCGTTGATTATGATTCAAAGGATTTCACCAAGGGTTATCAGCCGGTCATCGCATCGAGCTGGAAGGTTTCAGACGACGGCAAGACCTTTACGTTCAAGATCCGTGACGGCATGAAATTCGCCTCGGGCAACCCGATCACGGCCAAGGATGTGCAGTACAGCCTTCGTCGCGCTGTGCTGCTCAACAAGACACCGTCTTTCATTCTGACCCAGTTCGGGTTCACCAAGGACAACGTCAAGGATACGCTGGTCGCAACGGATGACCACACCTTCGTGATGAAGACCGACAAGACATACGCACCGTCCTTCGTGCTGAACTGTCTGACCGCGCCGATCGCCAATGTGGTCGATAGCAAGCTGGTCGAAGAGCACGTCAAGGACGGTGATTTCGGCAACGCATGGCTGAAAACCAATTCCGCCGGGTCCGGTCCGTTCAAGTTGCAGAGCTGGAAAGCCGGTCAGGCCCTGATGTTGGATGCCAACCCGAATTACTCCGGCACCGCGCCTGAAATGAAGCGCGTCATCATTCGTGAAGTCAAAGAATCTTCTTCGCAGCGCTTGCTGCTGGAAAAGGGTGATATCGATATTGCACGTAATTTGTCGCCGGAAGACGTCAAGGGTCTCAAGGATGACAAGGATGTCAAGATCCAGGACAGCATGCGCGGCCTGCTGTATTACGTTGGTCTGAACCAGGAAAATTCGATCCTGAAAAAGCCGAAAGTCATCGAGGCGCTGAAATACCTCATTGACTACAAGGGCATGGTCAGCTCGATCCTTAAGGGCCAGTACGTTGTTCAGCAGTCGTTCCTGCCGAAGTCGTTCCTGGGAGCGATCGAGGACACGCCGTATCATCTCGATGTTGCCAAAGCCAAGGAGCTGCTGAAAGAAGCAGGCTATCCGGATGGTTTTGATCTTCAGATCATCACCCGCTCGGATCAGGATCGCACGTCTATCGCGCAGTCGCTTCAGAATACCTTTGGCTAAGGCTGGCATCAAGGTTTCGATTACGCAGGGCACAGGTAAGGAAATTCTTGGCCGTTACCGCGCGCGTGATTTGCAGGCCATCGTAGCGTCCTGGGGCCCGGATTACCCGGATCCGAACACCAACGCCAGCTCGTTTGCTTATAACCCGGACAATTCCAAGGATGCCAAGCTGACCGGCGTTCTGGCATGGCGTGTGGCATGGGATGCCAAGGGCTTCACCAAGACAACGCAGGATGCCTCGCGCGAAGGCGATACCGACAAGCGCAGTGCCATGTATGTCAAGGAACAGAAGGCTTTCCAGAAGGAAGCGCCCTTCGCTGTCATGTTCCAGAAGAACGAGCAGAATGGTCTGCGCACGGATGTCTCGGGATATTCCATCGGCGCAGCCATTTCGGATGCCTATTATGGAAACGTGACCAAATCCAAATAAGGTTGGCTGACTGAATGGCTCTTGTAGAGACCCCAGCACCGGTGAGGCGGCGCAGACGCGCTGTCTCGCCCATGCGGCGACGTGCGAAGAAATCTGTCGGCGTCGTTGCTTCTCTTGTGGTGACCCTTCTGGGTTTGCTGATTGTTACCTTCTTTATCTCACGGGTGATGCCTGTGGATCCGGTGCTGGCGCTTGTTGGCGACCGGGCCTCCAAGGAGGTGTATGACGCGGCCTATCATCAGCTTGGTCTCGACCAGCCGATGATTGTCCAATTTCTCTATTATCTGCGTGACGTCGTGACAGGCCATTTTGGCATATCGACGTTGACCGCCCACCCGGTCATCGAGGACATCCGCCGCGTTTTCCCGGCAACGCTGGAATTGGCAACGCTTGCCACTATCTTTGGTGTGGTGCTGGGTATTCCTGCCGGTGTTCTGGCTGCGGTCAAAGAAAACCGCTGGCAGGATCAGCTGATCCGCCTGATTGGTTTGTTCGGTTATTCCATGCCGGTCTTCTGGCTGGGTCTGGTCGGGTTGATGTTCTTCTACGGCACCCTCGGCTGGGTTGGTGGCTGCAGGCCGTGTCGACATTTTCTACGAAGGTGTTGTGCCGAGTGTGACCGGCATGATCCTGATTGACTGTGCGCTTGCAGGCGACTGGTCGATCTTCTGGAATGCCGTCAGTCACATCATTCTGCCGTCTGCCATTCTGGGCTATTTTTCGCTGGCTTATATCTCTCGCATGACGCGTTCGTTCATGTTGGAGCAGCTTGGTAAGGAATATATCACCACAGCACGGGTCAAGGGCATGTCGGAGATGCGGGTTATCTGGCGTCATGCGCTGGGCAACGTAATGATCCCGCTGATTACCGTCATCGCGTTGAGTTATGCCAATCTTCTGGAAGGCTCGGTGTTGACTGAATCCATCTTCAGCCTGGCCGGGGCTTGGCAACTACATCACCAATGCTCTTCTGTCGGCCGACATGAACGCCGTTCTTGGTGGCACTGTTGTCGTCGGGCTGGTGTTTGTTGGCCTGAACCTGTTGTCTGACCTTTTGTACAAGGTCTTTGATCCGAGAGCTCGCTGACATGACGAACACTCCTTCATCCGGCGGGCTTGGAGCATGGTTGAACGCAGATGTCCCTGCGTCCCGCTTTCACGCCCGTGCTATTCAATTCTACCTTGGCTGGTGCAAGCTGGTCGCCAATCCTCTAGCGTTTCTCGGCTTCCTCATTCTGGTGGTGCTTATCCTCAGCGCGATCTTCGCGCCTTTGCTTGCGCCCGCCAATCCCATCGCGCAGGATCTGGCAAAGCGCCTGATGCCGCCGGGATCGCCGGGATATCTGCTTGGGTCCGATGATCTTGGCCGTGATATTCTCAGCCGTATTATCTATGGCTCGCGCATCACCTTGATGATTGTTGCACTTGTCGCCTTCACCGCTCCGTTGTTCGGCCTTATCGTGGGGACGGTCGCAGGTTATTTCGGTGGCTGGACTGAAGAAGTCCTGATGCGGATCACCGATATCTTTCTGGCCTTTCCGAAGTTGGTTCTGGCGCTGGCCTTCGTGGCGGTTCTGGGAGCTGGCATCGAGAATGCCGTGCTTGCTATCGCGCTGACGTCGTGGCCGCCCTATGCGCGTATTGCTCGTGCGGAAACCCTCTCGATCCGGCGCTCTGACTATATCTCTGCGGTGCAACTGCAAGGCGCTGGCGCCTGGTACATCATCGTGCAGCATATCTGGCCCTTGTGCATGTCCTCGATCATCATTCGGATGACGTTGGACATGGCCGGGATCATTCTGACGGCCGCAGGCCTCGGGTTCCTGGGTCTTGGCGCACAGCCTCCTGCCCCCGAATGGGGCTCGATGATTGCGTCCGGACGCAAGTTCATTCTGGATCAGTGGTGGGTTGCCACCGTGCCCGGGATCGCCATTTTCGTTGTGTCGCTTGGCTTCAACCTTTTGGGTGATGGCTTGCGCGACATCCTCGATCCCAAGAAATCAAAATCGTGAGGCACGACATGAGTGATCAGGACACCTTGCTTCGCGTTGATGATCTGAAGGTTCGCTTTCCGACCCGCAAGGGTGTTGTGGAGGCAGTGCGCGGCGTTTCCTTTTCCGTTGGACGTGAGCGTGTCGGGATTGTTGGAGAGAGCGGGTCTGGCAAGTCCATGACAGGCCGCTCCATCCTGCGCCTTATCCGGGCACCGGGGGAGGTCAGTGCCAAGGAAATCGCCTTCAAGGGAGAGGATCTTTTGAAGGTCTCGGAGCGCCGCATGCGGGCAGTGCGCGGCAAAGGCATTTCCATGGTGATGCAGGATCCGAAATTCTCTCTGAACCCGGTCATGACCGTTGGCGAGCAGATCACCGAAGCATATCGATTGCACACACGGGCTTCCAAATCTGCGGCGCGCATGAAAGCGCTGGAAATGCTGGAAGCGGTCGAGATCCGCGATCCCGAACGTGTTTTCAAAAGCTATCCGCATGAAGTGTCCGGCGGTATGGGGCAGCGGATCATGATTGCGATGATGCTGATCCCGGACCCGGATCTGCTGATTGCGGATGAGCCGACTTCTGCGCTGGATGTGACCGTGCAGATGCGTGTCCTCGGTATTCTCGACCAGCTTGTGAAACAGCGTGGCATGGGGCTGATCTTCATCAGTCACGACTTGCATCTGGTGTCGTCGTTCTGCGACCGCGTCATCATCATGTATCAGGGCAAGATCGTTGAAACCTGCAAGGCGAGTGAGCTGCACAACGCTCAACATCCCTATACGCGCGGTTTGCTGTCGGCTATGCCCGATATTGACGCGCCCAGGGAAAGGCTTCAGGTGCTCAGTCGCGAAGATGCGTGGATGACGCAGGAAAGCGTCTCAGCCCATGACTAAATCCCCCAAGTCCACATCTGTAGGATCCATGACCCGTCCCGCGCTCGAAATCAGCCATCTCGACGTCTATTTCGAAACAGACGATGACATCGTTCATGCGGTGAAAGACGTGTCTTTCTCTGTCCGGCAGGGCGGCAGCTATGGTCTCGTTGGTGAAAGTGGCTCCGGCAAATCGACCGTGCTGCGCGCCATCAGCGGCCTGATTGAGGACTGGGAAGGCGAGATCTGTGTTGATAGCAAGCAGATTGGCGGACGACGCAGCAAAGCGTCCTATGCGCAGATGCAGATGGTCTTTCAGGACCCTTATGCGTCGCTGCATCCTCGCCACTCGATCGACCGTATCCTGACAGAACCGCTGAAACTACACGGCATTCGGGATCGCGACGACAAGGTACGCAAGGTGCTGGATGATGTTGGACTTGGACAAAGTTTCCGGTTCCGCTATCCGCACCAGTTGTCCGGGGGGCAGCGCCAGCGTGTTGCTGTAGCTCGTGCCTTGATGCTGGAACCGGAAATTCTGCTGCTTGATGAACCGACATCGGCGCTGGATGTCTCGGTGCAGGCGGAAATCCTCAACCTGCTTCAGGACCTGCGAAGTGAGCGGAATCTGACCTATCTCATGGTGACGCATGATCTGGCCGTGGTGGCGCATATGTGCGAGGAAATCGCTGTAATGAATCGGGGCGAAGTGGTGGAAGTCATGAGCGTCGAGCAGATGCGGCAGCCAGGAGCCTAAAGAGGCCTATACGCAGGAATTGTTGCGCGCCAGCAAGGGCTACAATCCAGACTTCTTTACCGAAGAGCCTGCCAGCGCGTGAGGCGCGGGGTGCAACCTGTCCTTTGAATGTAATCGGCCCGCGATCTGGATGAATCGCGTGCCGATTTTGTTTTTGACATGGACAGATGCCGCTGCTCACGTGTTGTCGTGAAAGGCGTCCGTCTGGATGCGCTTGCCAAGCATGAAGGCATCGGCAACATGAATCAACGGTGACATGTCGACGTAGCTTTGGCGTGCCTATGGACAGTGAGCCGAACTCCTGGTAAATGCCGTCGTATTCGCCGCCAAGACCTTCACCTGCGTCGATCTGCTGATTGTTGATCGCCAGTGTCGCACCGCCATCCGAGATATGCAGCGATCCATCTGTGGTCGTGACTTCGATGTCCCACGTCTGCTTGCCTGTCTGGCGCCAGTCCATATCGGCAGAAACCGACAGACCATCAGCCCCTTCAAAGCGGATGCTGGCTGCAATCGGGGTGTCGCAGTTTTCCGGGAAGGTCAATTCAGCGCCGGAGACATGAACCGTCATGGGCAAAATTTCTGTCATGATCGATAAGGCATTGATGCCTGGGTCAAGCACACCGAGACCGCCAGCTTCCCAGATCCATTTTTGACCAGGGTGCCAATGACGGACATCTTCGCGTCAAGGTGATCTTCACGTCAGTGAGAGTGCGTGTAGACAGCCACTCTTTGGCACCTGCCACATGCTTGGCATGGCGGGAGTCGCCAGGTCGCGTAAAGTACGCAATTGTTCTGCTCGGCCATATGCGACAGAGTTGCCACTTCGGCGACAGTTGCTCCAGGGGCTTTTCCAACAGGACGTCGCGTTTGGCGGCAAGAGCCTGACGCGCCAGATCATAGCGCACCTGAGGCGGCACGCAAAGCGCAACGGCGGGAATCTCCGGTTCGTTGGCCAACAGCGCGTCGAGCGTCTCGTAAACTGGAACAGTTTCATTGGTTGCGCTGCTGCTGACAACGGCTGCCAGTTCAAAGAAGGGCGATTTTGCGATAGCCGGTACATGCTGGTCGCGTGCGATCTTGCCCAGTCCGACGATGGCGATCCTGGTGGGTTTTGTGTCTGACATGTGATCCCTTTGCTGCAAGAGACGGGAGAAAGGTCGTCGAAGAAATGGTCGAAAGGCCGCCCGAGGGCGACCTTTGCGGAAACCATATAGTGATTTCCAAAGTTCTGTAAGGCGTTCTTTTTAAAGAACAGAGACCTTGACCATCTGCTGCGGCGTCTTGGTGGGGGCGCCTGCCAGGGTGTTGCGAAGTGGCAAGCCAAAGGGCTCCGCCGAGATCTCAAAGACATCGTCGGGCTCAACACGGATCTTGTCGGCAAATGACAGGGTGGCCGTGCCGAACATATGCACATGCACATCGCCCGGCTTGCGGAACACATCATACTTGAAGTGGTGATGTTCCAGATTGGCCAGCGAGTAGGACATGTTGTCTTCACCCGAGACAAAAGGTTTTTCCCAATAGACCTTGCCGTCTCTCAAGAGGCGCGACATGCCTTCGATTTTGTTCGGCAGATCGCCGACGAGAATTTCGGGACCAAAGGAGGCGGGGCGCAGCTTGGAATGGGCGAGATACAGATAGTTGATCTGCTCCATCTCGTGATCGGAGAATTCGTTGGCAAGCGCGAAGCCGATGCGAAATGGTGTCCCATCCTCGCCAATGACGTAAATCCCGGCGATTTCCGGTTCCTCACCGCCATCAAGTGCAAAGCTCGGCGAGGTGAGGGGACCTCCTGCGGCAACGGCACAATGGCCATTGCCCTTGTAAAACCACTCGGGCTGGGTTCCGGCCGTGCCGTCGGTCGGTTTGCCGCCTTCCAGTCCCATGCGAAACATCTTCATGGAATCGGTAAGGGTTTCCTCTGCGCCTGAAATTTTCTGATGCATGGAATCGCGTGTTGAAGCGGATCCCAGATGCGTCAAGCCGGTGCCGGTCAAATGCAGGTGCTCCGGATCGCTTGGCATGATCGGCAAGAGGAAGTTTCCTTCTTCTGCAACGCGGTGAAGATCAACTGCTTCACCAACGCCAAGGCTGTTGACCCGGTCGGCGATGCTGGTCTTCTGCCGAATGCAGTCCTAGGCCAGGTCGTAAATTGAGCTGGCTCCATTGAGAATATAGGCTTCGGTCCCCTCTCGGGTGACGACGGCCTGCGACCCGTCGGGTCGTTTGATTTGTGAAAGTAGCATCTTGTTGGTCTCCCTGACCGCGCTCAGGCGGACTTGTTCTTATTGTAGACATCGAAAATGACGGCAGCGAGGAGCACAAGGCCCTTGATGACCTGTTGCCAGTCAATGCCGACGCCCATGATCGACATGCCATTGTTCATTACCCCCATGATGAAGGCTCCAATGACCGCGCCGACCACGGTTCCCACGCCACCGGACATGGAGGCGCCGCCGATGAAGACGGCGGCAATCACATCCAGTTCGAAGGCAACGCCTGCCTTGGGGGTGGCCGTGTTGAGGCGTGCGGCAAAGACAAGGCCCGCGAGGGCCGCAAGCATTCCCATGTTGACGAAGGTGAGGAATGTCAGCCGTCGTGTGTTGATGCCGGAAAGCTGGGCGGCTTTCTCGTTGCCCCCAACGGCATAGAGGCGCCGCCCCAGGATCGTCTGCTTGGTCAGGAACGTGTAGGCGGCAATGAGAACAGCCATAATGATCAGGACATTTGGCAGGCCCTTGTAGGTGTAAAGCAGGTAGCAAAGGTAGAGAATGGCTGCTGAAAACAACAGGTTCTTGCCATAGAAGACCGTAGCCGGTTCATCGGCGCGGCCCAGACGTTCCTGTTTGCGCCGAACGCGGTAGTTCAACAGGAACAATCCGGCGACAACCACCACACCGATGACCATGGCGAAAGTGTTGGGCCGACCGGCGCCACCGATGATGTCGGGGACGAAGCCGGAGGCCAGTCGCTGGAAGCCGATATCAAACGGGCCGACGGACTGGCCTTCAAGCAAGGTCAGGGTCAGGCCGCGGAACACAAGCATGCCTGCCAGAGTGACGATGAAAGACGGGATGCGGGCATAGGCAATCCAGTAGCCTTGTGCGGCTCCGATCAGGCCACCAACAATCAGGCAGAAAATGGATACAACAATGAAGTTGTAATCCATGTTGACCATCAGAACTGCGGCCAATGCGCCGATGAAACCACAGACAGAGCCAACAGACAGGTCGATGTGGCCCGCGACAATCACCAGCAACATGCCAACGGCCATGATGATGATGTAGCTGTTTTGCAGCACAAGGTTCGTGATGTTCAACGGCTTGAGCAGGATGCCATCGGTCAATACCGAAAAGAATGCCATGATGAAGACGAGAGCCAGCAGAATGCCGTATTCTCGTAGATGGCTCTTGAGGAAGTGCCAATGGCCATGCGGTTTCTCACCGCCAGTTGGTGCAGGTTGATCCATGTCAGCGTTTGCCATTGGTCTCTCCTGATCTGAGGATCATCTCCATGATTTTTTCCTGTGACGCGTCTTTCGTCTGCATCTGGCCGACAAGCCGCCCTTCGTTCATGACGTAGATGCGGTCGGTCACACCAAGCAGCTCCGGCATTTCCGACGAGATCATCAGAACGGCTTTTCCGTCATCGGCAAGCTTGTTGATAATGTCGTAGATTTCGTACTTCGCACCAACATCAATGCCGCGCGTCGGTTCGTCCAGAATGAGAACTTCCGGTTCGGCAAACAGCCATTTGCTCAAGACGACCTTTTGCTGATTGCCACCGGACAGGTTGAGGACGTTCTGAAAGATCGATGCGCATTTGATATTGAGCCGCTGGCGATAGGTTTCGCCCACTTCGCGTTCTTGCGAAGGATCTAGCACACCTTTGCGGGCCACGCCCGGCAGGTTCGCCAAGGTGATGTTGTGGGCGATGCTGTCTTCAAGGATCAGGCCGAGATCCTTGCGGTCTTCGGTGACATAACACAGGCCATTGTCGACGGCGCGTGACACGGTCGATGTGTCGATCTCCTTGCCATGCAAGAAGACGTCCCCTGATTTGTACTGTCCGTAAAACCGTCCAAACAGCGACATGGATAATTCGCTGCGTCCGGCCCCCATCAATCCGGCAATGCCGACGATTTCGCCGCGTTTGATGGTGAAATTCACGTCCTTGATGACAAGGCGGTCTGTCTGCTGGGGGTGAGCCACGCTCCAGTTGCGGACTTCGAAGATCGTTTCGCCAATACGGGGTGTCCGGCTCGGATAGCGTTCCGACAGATTGCGCCCGACCATATCCTTGATGATACGCTCTTCGCTGATTTCTTCCGCGTGGCAATCGAGGGTTGAAACCGTCTGGCCATCCCGCAACACCGTAATGCGATCGGCAACGCGCGAAATCTCGTTGAGCTTGTGGGAGATCAGGATGGACGAGATGCCCTGTGCCTTGAACTCCAGCAGAAGATCAAGCAAGGCCTGACTATCGGTCTCGTTGAGGCTCGACGTCGGTTCGTCCAGAATGAGCAGCTTTACTTTCTTAGACAGAGCCTTGGCAATTTCGACTAGCTGCTGTTTGCCGAGGCCGAGATCCGAAATGCGGGTTGCGGGCGTTTCCCGAAGGCCTACTTTTTTTAAAAGCGCCTGAGTGCGCTCAAAAGTCTCGTGCCAGTCGATAACACCGCCTCGGGCTTGCTCGTTGCCTAGAAAGATGTTTTCGGCAATGGACAACAGGGGAACGAGCGCCAGTTCCTGATGGATGATGATGATGCCTTTGGCTTCACTGTCGGAAATGCGGCGAAAAGCCTGCGTTTCACCCTGAAAGATGATTTCGCCGTCATAGCTGCCGGATCCGTAAACCCCGCTGAGGATTTTCATGAGCGTGGACTTGCCCGCCCCATTCTCCCCGACGACGGCGTGAATTTCTCCCTGAAACACCTTCAGGTTCACGTGGTCGAGCGCCTTGACCCCGGGAAAGGTCTTGGAAATATGGCGCATTTCCAAAATCGCATTCATGATGTCGACTGCATTGATCGAGTTGCCCTTATGAGTGCCGCCCTCGGGTCTGCCGAGCTTGCCGAACGACTGGCAAAGAGGAGGGACGGGACCTGACTTTTCGAGATGTGGAGGGCATGTGAATGCACGCCCTCCGTCAAGGGATGCGGGAGTGGGTTACTGGATCTGGTCTTTCTTGTAGTAACCGCTCTCGATCAGCACTTTTTCCCAGTTGTTCTTGTCAACCTGGACCGGCTCAAGCAGGTAGGATGGCACGACTTTGACGCCATTGTTATAGGTTTTGGTGTCGTTGATTTTCGGCGTTTTACCACCGAGAAGCGCATTGACCATCCCGACCGTGACACCGGCCAGCTTGCGGGTATCCTTGAAGATGGTTGAATATTGCTCGTCGGCGAGGATCGACTTGATTGATGGAATTTCAGCATCCTGACCCGTCACAATCGGCATTTTGAGATCGCCGGAGCCATATCCTACCCCCTTGAGAGATGACAGAATGCCAATGGACAGGCCGTCATAGGGGGACAGTACGCCCTGGATTTTCTTGCTCGTGTAGTAGGCGCTCAGCAGATTATCCATGCGCGACTGCGCAACCGCACCGTCCCACCGCAAGGTGCCGATCTTGTCCATCCCCATCTGTCCGGAGACGATGTTGATCTTGCCGGCGTCAATCATCGGCTGCAAAACGGACATGGCGCCATTGTAAAAGAAGTAGGCGTTGTTATCGTCTGGGGAGCCGCCGAAAAGTTCGACGTTATAGGGGCCATCGCCGAAACGGTCCTTGAGACCTTTGACCAGTGAATCTGCCTGCAGCACGCCGACCTTGAAATTATCAAAGGTGGCGTAATAATCGACGTTCTTGGTGTCGCGGATCAGTCGATCATAGGCAATGACCTTGATGCCTTCGTCATGGGCAAGGTTCAGTGTCGTGCTTAATGTGCTGCCATCAATCGAGGCAATAACCAGAACATTGACGCCCTTGAGGATCATATTTTCGATCTGAGCGATCTGGTTTGGGATGTCATCTTCAGCATACTGAAGATCTGTTTTATAACCTGCAGCTTCAAATTGTTTGACCATCGAGTTGCCGTCAGAAATCCAGCGGGCCGACGATTTCGTTGGCATGGAAATGCCCACAAGACCATCAGCAAATGCCGGGGCTGCGGTGACCGACAGCGACAGGGCGACAGCAGTCATCATTGTCTTGATAAATTTCATTTTTCCCTCCCAAGGGCCGCGCGGCAATATCTCGTCGCGGCGATCCGATTACACCTGCTTGCGACAGGCCGTGAATGAACCCGACGCCTCGTGCAAACGCACGAACCTCCTCCTGCCTTAGTTCAAACGCACGCAGCGTAAGAGGAAAAACTTATATCAATCAAATTCTGTTTCATGATCATACTATATCAAAACTGATATGATTTTGATTGAAAGGGCGCGACGACCCTTGATTGGGAAGGGACGTATGACGGACAAAACTCTGGATAAATTTGACAATGGTGCCGCCAATAGCGACCGATTTGCCACGCCGGAGATGACGCAGGACGGGCGACTTGTGCGCCATGGCTTACGGCTGGCGCATTTGCGCCTTGTGCATGCGCTTGGTCGTGAGGGGAGTCTCAGCCGGGCCGCCGACAGTCTGGCAACCTCACAGCCGGCAGCCTCTCGTCTTTTGAGTGAGGCAGAGCGCATTACCGGGATGAAGCTTGCAGAACGCAGTGGTCGTGGAATGGCGCTGACGGTCTACGGCCAACGTCTGGCAGATCGGGCCAATGTCGTTCTGCGCGAACTGGACGAGGTGGATCGCGAACTGCTCAACCTGAAAAGCGGTCTGGCGGGGCGTGTTCGGGTCGGAGCTGTCACAGGTGCTGCGGTCGACTATGTGTTGCCGGCAATCCGTCAGACGCGACTGACCTATCCGGACGTCAATGTCAGTGTCGATGTGGCCACGAGTGATGTTCTGTTGGCCGCTCTGGAGGCGGGGGAAATTGATTTCTTTATTGGGCGGCTGACCCGCGACGTTGAAGCAGCGCGCTTTGATGTCACCTATCTGGATAAGGAACCTGTGCGGATTGTGGCGCGGGCGGAACATCCTCTGGTGCGCATGGGAGAGGGTGTAACTTTACACGATTGCCTTGGCTATGACTGGGTCCTGCAGCCGGAAGGGGCCATGCTTCGGAGTTCCGTCGGCGCTCATTTGCGTGAACGGGGATTGCCCCCGCCCGGTCGTGTCGTCAGCACAAGCTCGATGTTGCTGACGCTGATTGCGGTAACACAGAGCAATGCCTTGACAGCTCTGGCAGCGCCCGTGGCCGATTTTTTTGTGCAGACGCCCGTGGGGCAGGCGCGGGTGGCCTATGTTGCTGTGGATCATGATATTCACCTCTCGCCCTATGCGCTGATCGCCCAGACGGACCGTGTTGCGACGCCGGTGGCGCGCAACTTTTTCCAGATGATCCTGCGCATTCGAGATCGCAAACAAGCGGAGGACGCCGCCGCAGTGCTTGATGGGCTGACCTGAAAACCGCGAAGGCTGAGCTTTAAGGCCTTGCTGACCAGCAAGATCTGCATGGACTTGTGCTTCTTCCATGGTCGCAAACAAAAAAGCCCCACCCATCAAAAGATGGGTGGGGCCAACTCTTTGTGGAGAGTTTGTCTTCAAGGGCGCTTACTGAGCGTCCTTGCCGTCGATGAGCATCTTATCACGGTTCGACTTGAAGGTCTTGGCGTCGTAAGGCGTCACATTGTGAAGCTGTGCGTCGCTGACCTTTGCCTTGATGTCGATGTCGTTGCCATCTTTTTCCTTGTAGATGCCAAGTGCATCAATGCTGATCGCGACCGGCTTTGCACCAAGGCCGAGGAAACCACCAACGTCAACGATCACTGCGTCAACCTGGCCCTTCGGCTTCATGATCAGTTCGCTGACCGAGCCAACTTCCTTGCCGTTCACGTCATAGACCGTTGCACCCATCATCTGGTCAGAAGAGACCGAGTCGGTGGTGAGCATGGTGACGTCCTTCGGCCAGTCGCTCTGATCCTTGGAAGCATCAGCGGTCTGCTGGTTCTTGGTCTGGGCGTCCATCTTGGCCTGGGCGGTGCCATTCATGGTGCCCTTGTCCATGTTACCCTGAGCCTTGCCGCTCATCGACGCATTGGCTTGCGTCTGGTCATCGGACTTCATGTCGGCCTTCGCCTGGGTCTGATCGTCAGACTTCATGTCGTCGTTATCGGACTTCATGCTGGACGTTGCGGAGGCAACCGACTTGCTTGCGCTGTCGTATGCGTCCTTAGCGCCTTCCTTGGTCTTGTTATAGGCCGTCTTGGCGCCGTCCTTGGCATTATCCATGCCCTGCTTTGCAGAAGACATGCTCATCCAGCCAGGAACGTTGTCAGGGCGCTTGTAAGCCTGAGCGCTCTGGAGTTCCTTTTTGGTCACGTCAGACGTGATGCGGATGGTATCATCGTCGGCCTTGTTCATCTTCAGGCGCTTGAAGCCAATGGCCACATCTTTTTCGCCCATGCCCAAGAAACCACCAACACCGACAACCACGGCACCGATTTTGCCATTCTGGTCAATCAGCAGGTCGTTGACGTCGCCAATTTCCTTGGCGTCTTTTTTGTTGGACGTGTAGATGTCCTTGCCAATCAGATTTGAAGCCAAGACGCCACGTCCATTGACGGCATCAATCGTCTTCACATCGACCGAATAAAGGTTGTTGTCAGGCTTGGCATTGTCGCCCTTCATGTCGGCATCGGCCTTCATGGTAGCATCCTGACCCTTGGAAGCATCCTGCTTCTTCATGGTCTGTGTCTGAGCCTTAGTTATCCTGAGAGGCGTTCGAGGATGCGGCATTTGCATATCCAGCCGGCAAGGCCAGAACGGTCATCAGAGCTGTTGTTGTAAGTACAGAGCGCAGCATATTTATTTACTCCTTCTTTCGTGAGTCAGGTTTTTATATTTTTATTTTGAAAACGACTGAGACTTTCATTCGTTCCGAATTTTTTACTTAAAGTCTGGCAGTGGCGTGACCGCGCGGGCCGACAAACAGCCAGACAATGAAGCCTGCAACCGGAAAGATGATGATGCCCAGAATCCAAAGAATTTTGGCACCCGCGCTTTCGCCGCTGCCAATGGTCTTGATCACCGCATAAAGATCGGCAATGACGATAATCAGACCTAAAATCCCATATTCCATGATGTCACTCCTTAGTATGAGGACGGAAGAAACCTTCGACTATCAAACGTGAGGAGAGTGAAAACGGTTCCGGGAATTTTAAGAAAAGACTCTTTTCTGGGAAAATATGCGCGTCTATTTATATATGTTCTTTCTTTTTAGAAATTTTGGAAACGAATGGGAACGCCTTTCGAGGTGAATAGTTTATTGCATATCAATATACGCTTTCTGGAGATTAGTTATGCTTTCTTGGGCTCTGTTTTTCCTTGTTGTGGCCTTGATCGCCGCAGTTCTCGGGTTTGGTGGGATCGCCGGTACGGCAATCGGAATTGCCAAGTTGATTTTCTTCGTTGCGATCGTTCTCTTCGTGATCTCTGCAATCATGCACCTTGTGCGCGGACGCGCCTGACGGTCAGCACATCGCCAGCTTGAGTGACTAAAAAAGGCTCTTTCGGAGAAATCCGAAGAGCCTTTTATTTTATTCTTTTACTTAAAAAAATTCAAAACTACTTAGCTGAATGTCTTGAGTGAAAAATGGGCGTGCGTTCGACGAAACGAGGCTGCAAGCGCCTTGCGATCGGTGCGGCTGGTAATGGAGGCATTCACATCTTCGGCAAGGGCAAGGACGTGCCGATGTAGCACCGGCAGATAGCCTGGCAATGCCACAATGGCCATTCGTCCGAGTGCCTCGATCAAATGGTGGGACACCAGAACATTTCGCTTGGCCGCTTCGCGAAGCGGGTCAAGTGCAGCTGAAAGCATGTCGTGGACGTGCAGCCGGTTCAGCCAGACACGAGGAATGTCATTCCCATCCAGAACCAGGGCCGAGACTGCTCCACGTTGGACGATCTGTGCCAGCGATGCCGATAGATGATCGATCGAACTGATGGCCGTGTAGCTGTCATTGATGCCGGGGGAAAGAGCTCTCAGCGCAATTTCAACGTTCAGATGAACTGCAAAGCGAATGTCGCCATCGGGTGCGCGGGCATAAGCGCATTGGACGCAGGCGGTGAGGTGCCGCGTCTTGACGAGATCGGCAGTGCCGCCGTAGGCGCGCATGATTGGTTGACCGGGAATGATGTACATGCCTGGATTCACAAGTACTTCGATAAAGCCATCTGCTTTTTGGGCATGCTGGGCCAGTTTGTCGCCATCGATAGACGTAATGTAACCAGCTTGCAGGCTGTTGATCAGTGTATATCGTGATCCTGGAATTGCAGCGCGCTCATTGTCATTCTGTTCTGGATCATCGCGCATCAAGTGATCGATGGAGGCCCGCAAGGATTTTTGAACGCGGCCGATCTCATTGTCGACCATGATGCGTTGCGCCACGTCATTGACGAAATAAATAAGCCAGAACAAACTTGCTGCGGCCAGAAGAATGCCGATGACCACGCTCAGATGCGGCGTTGAATTGTCGTCAATCTGATAAAGCGTCACGAGAGAGTAAAGAAAAGTAGCCCCGAGCAGGCCGACAGTGACCTGGTTGACGCGATTGTCGGTAAAGGTCTCAAGCAGACGCGGTCCGATGTTGCCAGCCGCCAGCGTGAAGACGACCAGTGTCAGCGAGTATACAAGGCTGAGCACCGACATCATGGCACCAGCAATTGTTGACAGAACAGAACGAGCTCCGTCCGGGCTGATGTCCAGGGTCGGGATTTGTTGGAGGACGTGCGATACTGCAGAGATATCGTTCACCATTGGGGTGAACAGGCCGATAAACGCTCCCACGGCAGCAAAGGCCATCGGGATGAACATGAAATCGCGCGTCAAACGATTGAGCTTGACCATCAGAGAAAATTCACCGGGCGCCTGGTCCATCAGGAATGTCCCGTGCAGTGCTGATTCAACTCGCGGTTCTGTTTCGCTTCAAGCATAAAGACCTCGATGTGGCTACGAGGAAATGCCGGAAGGCCGTGTCCTCTTTTTTTGGATGAGGATCACGGCCTCCGAAACTTGGTGGTCGATGAGGTTGGTGCACAATCATCTGGAGCTAAGCCAGACCTGATACGAGAGACTAAGCCATCTCTCGAATTCTTTTCCATTTTTGGTTTGAGTGCCCGTCAGCGGTAGTGCGTTGACAAAGCCTTGTTGAGCATCTCGGCAGATGCTGCAACAGCAGCTTCATCGCGTTTGAACTCTTCGGTACCATTCATGAGTTCTTCGAGCCGCATTCGAGCTCTGGAAACACGGCTTTTAATGGTGCCGACGCGTGTTCCGAGAATTTCAGCCGCTTCTTCATAGGAGAAACCGCTTGCTCCGATCAGAACCAATGCCTCGCGCTGGTCTTCAGGCAGACACTGCAGGGCATTTAGGAAGTCACGCATTTCCAGATGACCGCTTTGCTGCGGCTTTGCGGTTAAGCCTGCTGCATGATCTCCATCAGAATCAGCGACTTCACGCTGACGTTTGCGGCCTTCGGTATAGTACTGGTTGCGCAGGATGGTGATCAGCCAAGCCTTAAGGTTGGTCCCCTCGGTAAAGCGCGCCCGATTGGCGATCGCTTTGGCAAGGGTTTCCTGCACCAGATCGTCGGCCCTGTCTTTGTTACCGGAGAGTGATCGGGCAAACGCGCGCAAAGACGGTATCGCCTGAACAAGATCCGTTTTAAATGTGCTTTCGCTCACCTTGAATCCTCTTCGTTGGATCCGGATTTTACGGATTTGGTATCAAGTTCGGTCAAGATGCTGAGCATATCGTCAGGAATATCTTCCAGCAGCGCTTCATCATAGATGCGCTTGAGCTGGTTCCCGATCCAGTCTTCCCTCGTTTCTCCTAATGAGTGGGGGGTAATGACGCCGCCGGCAAGACGTGCGTCTTTTTCCTGTCCCTTGTTGGCCATCTTAGCTCCTAAATCTCTTAGGCGAAAACAGCGGTACCTGCTCTGACCTGAGATGCTTATTTATCTTCGTGTTTGGGAATAAACGACGAAAAGATGAGAAAGTTCCTACGTGGCGGGAACTTTTTTTAGAGCGTGCTGTTTACCGTTGAAAGCTCATGCACAAAGAGCGCGAAGTGGGGGCGGTTCATATGTGCCCCGGCTTATAAAAAAGACGGAAAAGGGATTATAGTAATGTCTGGAAGTTTAGCCCAAGAGATTGCTCCGCATCTGCCCTACCTGAGACGCTACGCGCGTGCGTTGGCAGGGTCTCAGTCCAGCGGTGATGCGCATGTACGCGCCTGCCTTCAAGCTCTGGTCTCGGACCCGACATCGTTCGACATCACAGGTGGAGTAAAGATCGGGCTCTATCGTTTGTTCCATGCTTTGTGGAACGCAGCAGCGATGCCTCAGCTTGTCTCGGAAAATGCCATTTCGATTTTCGAGCAAACCGCACGCCAGCGACTTCTTGCCATGACGCCGGAAAGCCGTCAGACATTGCTTCTGACGACGCTTGAAGGCTTTCGCACGGAAGAAGCTGCCATGATCATCAATCGCAGCGAGGATGAAGTGCGTAGCTTCATTCAGGAAGCGATTGATGAAATTGATCGCCAGACACGCACGGACGTGCTGATCATTGAAGATGAGCCGTTGATCTCGATGGACCTGGCTGACATCGTCAATGGACTTGAGCACCGTGTCACCGCTGTCGCCCGCACTGCAGGCGAGGCTGTTGATGCAGCACGTCGCGAACGTCCGGGTCTCGTTCTTGCCGATATCCAGTTGGCAGATGGCTCGTCCGGCATCGATGCAGTGAAGGAGATCCTCGGTGAATTCGAAGTTCCGGTGATCTTTATCACATCCTTCCCTGAACGCCTGTTGACGGGGGAGCGGCCTGAGCCGACCTTCCTGATCACCAAGCCGTTCGACCCGAATACGGTCAAAGCTGCTATTTCGCAGGCTTTGTTCTTCAAGGCGGCGTCTTCGGAAGCTGCTTGATGTTCGTGCAAAACTGCTCGCCTGATGTGCATTTGATACTGTTTGGTGCGCGTGGGGCGAGCATAGCTTGATGAAGCCTGTTTTGCCTTGCGATTGTTGATGTCAGCGATCCTCTCTCAGGACATGACAAGGCAATCGCAAGGCGGCTTGACGGTTTCAGTTCTTGCTTGCGTGGAACGGAGTGTTCTGGTCGCAAGCAAGTCTGTGCGATTTGTCAGAACTATGCGCGAACGGGCAAGAGCTTGCGTGTTTTAGTCAGTATTGCTCGGGCGACTTTGCATTTTCTGTCTGATACATGCATGCATCTGAATACGGGCTTTTTCAAAGGGCCTGTTTCCGAAATGCCCTCGCTTCTTGATTGGTGAATTCTCTTGGATCTCGTTCTGCTTTCGGGGTTGTTTTTTGTCGTTTCCGCGATCGCACTGGCCGTCTCGGCTGTGCTGTTTTTGCGGTGGTGGCCAAGAGCAGAGTATCTTTTCCGGTATAGTACGCTTGGTTATGTCGCCTCGATCCTGTTGACGGCGGCATTTCCGATGCGGGCTGTTCTGCATCATGCCGTTGACGCCCCTCTCGATTGGCTGAACGATCTGGTTTTTATTGCGTCCTGCACGGCATTGATTGTCTCACTGTGGGTTGTGTTTCGAACCCCCAAAGTTCTGGAGTATCTTCGGAAAGGTGAAAAGGACCGTGAGCGTTTCAGCAATGTGCTTTCCAATACCTTGCTTGATTCCAACATCTGCGCCTTCATTCAGAACCGTGAGCTAAAATACACCTGGATCTATAGCCCGCTTTTCAGCGGCAATGGCGAAGGCAGCAGCGCTCGGGCCGTGAACGAAAAAATGCTGGCGCGCTATGACACCTCTGACATTCGCGCCATGAAGCAAAAGGTGCTGAAGGAAGGGGCCACCTGTTCCTGTGAAATCACCTGGGTGACGGCAGATTCTCAGGAAATCCATGCCGAACTTCGCATTCAACCGACCCGTAATACGCGCCATGAAATCGATGGCCTGTTTGCAACCATTGTCGATCTGACGGAGAAGAATTTTTTCGAGGTTCGTTTGGCCGCAATGGCTGCCCAAATTGCGGAGGCCAACCAGCGCTTTGAACGGGTCTTGATGGGATCTCCTACCTCGATTTTCGAGCAGGACATGAACTTGCGCTACGTTGGCGCGGTGAATGCCTCGATCGTTCAGGACGACGAGGAGTTGATCGGTAAATCTGACTATGAGATTTTTGACGGCGATGATCGTTTCAAGATCGTATCACCGAAGAAGCATGTTCTGGAGACAGGAGAGCCTGTATCCTTTGATGTTGAGCTTGGTCTCGACATAGGAAATTCTACCTATCTGTCCATCAAACTGGACCCTAAGCTGTCGGTGGATGGTGAGGTGGTTGGCTTGCTTGGCACTGCCATTGATCTGTCTGATCGCCGCCGCCATGAGCGCCAGATGCGCGTTGTCATGCGTGAGCTGACGCATCGTTCCAAGAATTTGTTGGCTGTCATTCAGGCGATGGCACGTCAGACGGCAGCACGCACCGTGGACAAAGACGATTTCGTGCGCAAATTCTCAGCCAGGTTACAAGCCATGGCCGCATCGCATGACTTGCTGGTATCGCATTCATGGGTTGGGGCGGAGATCGGCGAGCTGGTGCGCGCGCAACTGGCGCAAACGCTGGACACCTATAGTGATCGTATCACCATCAAGGGAGACACGATGCAGGTGTCCGCAGATACAGCACAGAATCTGGGGTTGGGTTTGCATGAGCTGACGACCAACGCGACGAAATATGGCTCGTTGTCCAATCTGGATGGGCATTTGCAGATCAGTTGGGTCCACGAAGGTGATTCAGTGCGTTTGATCTGGGAGGAAACCGGCGGTCCGTCAGTGAGTGCACCGGAGAGATCCGGTTTTGGTAGTGTCTTGCTGCAAAATTCCGTGGGACCGTCTCTGGGAGGCACTGTTGATATGGACTTTCGGCCCGAAGGCTTGCGCTGCGAGATTGTTTTTCCGGACAAGACCATTGTCGCCAAATAAATTGATTATCGCGCAGGCGTAATCATTGGCTCACGGTGTGTGCGCAATCTTCGCGGTCGCGACCTTGAGGTGCTTGAAAGGAGCCTCATTGCGACAGATCTGGATGAACAGAACAGACTTATCTGTTCAAGCGCTTGGGAAGCGTTTGACCTTTAATGGCTTCGCTCATTGGAGACCAGTTCACTCAGGCACCGATCAATCTCATCAATCAGGGTCTTCTGTCGGTCCTGATGGGTCAGAGCATGATGTTTCATTCGCATGCATGTTGCCCGCCAGCTTTTCAGTGCTGTTTCTTTTTGCGTCTTGGTCAAAAGGTCATCTGACAGAACCGCAGATGGGTTTGTGAACCCTGCAAATGTGTTTGGCCTTGGCATGGTATTGTAAATCTGATTTCGAGGTTTCTGCACAGAGACATATCACGAAAATGTGATGAATTCTCTAACCCGCCTTATGCAGGAGGGCAGGTGAAGAATCACCACCCTCCTGCATTGAGTATTACTCTGTAATGATTGCGCGCAACATCCAAGATGCCTTTTCATGGAAGGTCAGGCGGGCCGTCAACATATCTTCAGTTACCAAGTCATGATTGTCGCCAGCATACTTGGCGACATCTCGCATCTTTGCGGAAATGCGTTCGTGGCTGTCGACGAGGTCGCGGATCATGTGCAGGGCGTCCGGGCTTGTGCCATTGGACGAGAGCGTGCCCAGGTTCAGTGTGATGTTGTTCATGTTCACCGGTGCCGGATGTCCGAGGGCGCGAATCCGCTCGGCGATAACATCGGCAGCCGAGAACAGGTCTTCGTAATGCTCTTCCGTCAGTTCGTGGATCGACTTGAACAAGGGGCCGACAACGTTCCAGTGATAAAGATGCGACTTCAGCACAAGCAGATAAGTATCCGTCAGGATCGTTGAGAGATGCTTGGCAAGCTGCTCGCGGGCCTCGGTGTCAATGCCGGTGTGGAGATCCTGATCGTCTTTTGTGCGGACCTTGAGAACTTCTGCGGATGTCATTTTCGGCTCTCCTGTTTGCTGGGTTGGGTCAATCGGCTAGGCTCTTTCGAAAAGGCGTGGCGTGCGTTTTGTTCTGGCGGTCAAAAAGATCACTGTCCTCGCCCGACGAGACATGAAACAGATTTTTCACTCTCCGGTTGATCTCTCATTCCTGCTGTTTGAAGCACATGAGCGAACTCGGGAGACAGACGGGGTCGAAACAGTCTGACGCCTCCATAAACTCAGGAAACCAGCCATTTTGGCTTGTTTCCCGTCTGTTTGCTTGGCTGATATATCAACGCATGCCTTTGAACCTGGTTCCCTTCATAACCAAGCAACTTCATCGGTTTCCATGCTCGAAAAGTCTCGGCGTTTGGAAATCTTGCAAGGGCAAAACAGAGGAACCTCGTGCCTTTTGATGCGTTTACTGTGCGGTGCAATATTTCTGATTTGTATTGTCTCATCCACTAAGACAAATAAGGAGAACGTGCATGTCGCGCTTGGTTGTGCTCGCGAACAGGATGCCGCTGGGAGCGAACCCGTCCGGCGGACTGGTTGTCGCCCTTCAGGATACGATGGAAGCCAGTGGCGGCGTTTGGGTCGGCGTTTTGTCCGATGCAGAAGGCAAGGCATCGCAGGGAGCTCTTGTCGAACAGGGCGAAGGCTTTACCGTGCGCTCACATCCAGGCGGTCCATTTGATCGGTTGAGCGTGTCTGTGCCCGATGCAGAATATGATGATTATTATCTCGGGTTTGCCAACTCTGTTCTGTGGCCATTATGCCATGGACGAACTGATCTGATCGAATTTGTACCCAATTATCTGACGGCTTACAAAAGCGTCAATGACAAGATTGCAAAGGCCATTGCCGCAGATCTTCGCCATGATGATGTGATCTGGGTGCATGATTATCATCTGTTGCCGCTCGCAGCTTCTCTGCGTGCCAACGGTGTTCACAACCCTATCGGGTTCTTCCTGCATATTCCATTTCCATCAGCTGCCAACATTGGTGCCTTGTCGAACATGCGTGAGTTCGCTGGCTGGTTGTCTAATTTCGATCTCGTTGGTTTGCAGACTCAACGCGATGTAGCGTCCGCCCTCGAGGTTTTTCGACAGTTCCCCGGCAGCACCTTCCTGATGGATGGAACCGTGCGTTATGGTCATCGCAGTGTTGATGTCAAAAGCTTTCCCATCGGCATCGAGGCGAAGGGGTTCACCGAAACTGCAGCAGAGGCGGTGAAAGACAATCCGCGCTCGCCAGAGCGTCCTCTGATTATCGGAGCCGAGCGGCTTGATTACTCAAAAGGTTTGCCACAGCGCTTTCAGGCTTTTCGACACTTGCTGAAGACGGAAGAAGACTTTCGCGGGAAAGTCACCTATTTGCAGATTGCCCAGCCGACGCGTGAAAACGTCAAGGCTTACAGGGATATTCGTGAGGAACTTGAAAGCCTGTCGGGTGAGATCAACGGCCAGTTTGCTGACATTGATTATACGCCGATCCAGTACATCTATCGCTCTGTGCCGCGCCAGCGCCTCAGTGGTTTGTTGCGCAAGGCTGTCGTCGGTCTTGTGACGCCCCTTGCTGATGGCATGAACTTGGTTGCCAAGGAATATGTCGCCGCACAGGATCCAAAAGACCTAGAGTGTGCTGATCCTGTCGAATTTCGCTGGCGCGGTCGAACAGATGGGCGACCATGCCCTTATCGCCAATCCTTATGACATCGATCAGATGACGGGCTGTATCGTTGAGGCTCTCAGAATGCCTCTGGATGAACGGCAGGAACGTCACGCGGCGCTTTTGAAATCCGTTCAGGATGAGGATGTTAATTGGTGGGCGCGGCATTTTCTTGATGCGCTGGAAAGCAAGAAACTTGGTGGAGAATTCCTGTCGTTTCTAGAGCAACTGAATGAGGGCGTCGGACCTTGAGGTTGGTCACGCGACTTTATGATTTTCGCAATAGGGCGAGCGGTTTTCTGCTCGCCCTTTTTGTTGCTCAAGACCAGACATGAGATGATCATGCCGGGTGAAATGGGAGATTTCTTCAGGCGTGTGTTTGAAAGGATCACTCTTTTCGTCCCGCCCAGATGATGGCCAAGTGAAACGCTGTGCTCGTTCGCATCGCAGACGTATGGCCGTGGCCACGTACAACAACATCAAGGCCTTCCGGCGCGCCCGCGCCTGGAGTGAGACGGAGTGGGCAGCCGCCTGCAGCAAAGAGCGCTGTATTTGTCTCGTGCTGTTTTTGTTGATGCCGAGAGAGACGACGCGTGGATTGCCGAGAGAACCAGTATCATTGCAGTTAATCGCATTCACTGGTGTTGCGAGTAGCGGATGCCAGATACATCAAAGGCCGGGACGCATTGCGTCTCGGCCTTCAAAACATTTTCACAAGCTCACTGATGTGGCTGGTGTCAGTCGTCGAAGCTTGTCACACGCGACGGAGTGATTGGGTCACTTGCGGGGAAAGTCTCCTCAAGTGCTTCATCCAGATCGTCGGAAATGTCCTGCTCAGCCTGATCCAATTCGTTCTCGGTATCATCAACGAATTCTTCTGCCTTCTTGCGGCCGGTCTTTAGAGCTTCACGGCCCTTTTCGCTGGCCTTGTGCAGCAATTCGTCGCGCTGGGACCCCATGGCCGCATCTTCACGGCTGGTGCGCGGCAGAAGTGCGCCGAGTGCGAAGCCGGCAATCAAGCCCATAGCGCCCACGGCGAAGGGATGTTCACGGGCGAAATCGGCTGTGCGGCGCGTGCTTGTATCATAAGCCTTCTTGCCGCGGGCGACACCGTCACGGTACGTCTGCTCTGCGGTGTCGCGCGCATCATGTGCGAGATCGGATGCCTTGCGGCTTGTCTGACGCGCGAAATCCCGCATCTGAGCTGTGCCACGTTCGGCGCTGTCGGCAACCTTGCTCGTTGCATGACGGGTCCGCTGCTTGGCCTGCTTCTTGAATTCGCGCACGTTTGAATTGGTGCTTTTCATGATAGCCTCGCTTTTAACGCTCTTCATTGTTTCAGGGTTGAGTTTTGAGGGTCTGGACTTAGCCGGAGTCATTCTTCTGTATCCTTTCCTGTCTGGCTTGCCGTCAGAAAACGAGCAGCCAGGAAACCGATCGCTGCGGCGCCAATGGCCAGTGCAGCGGGATGCTTGGCGGCGGCGGCCTTGGCCTGTTGCAGAGTTTCTTCTGCGTCGGCCTGGCTGACCTTGCGTGCGGAAATTTCAATCATGTCCGCAAGTGGGTACTTCAGCGTCGTTGCCAGTGTGAATGTCGGCGAACCGTCCTCGGAGATTTGTGTATCTCGCAGGGATGCCGCAACCTCGGACAGTGTCTGAGCTGCCGTTGCCTGTTGAGCAGCAACGCAAGAATAGAATTCCTTGCGAAGTGTCTCGCCTAAGGCAGATGCTTCCGTGTAGGCAGTGTTTTTCAGATCGTCGAAGTCTTCTTGTGTTGTTTTATCTTCGTACTTGTATCCTGAGGTCATCTCATGCCCCTTTATGTTCGATCTGTTATGTAAATGATGCAATCTTACATTGGTTCCGGGGTTGTTTTTTTATTTGGAGGTGCCGGATCAAATGCTTCAACTGCTGCGTCAAGGCGTTCGCGGTCTTCTTCAGTCAGAACGTCAGCTGTTTGCTTGCGGGCTGAGTAAGAGACAAACCCCTGATACAGCAGGTATCCTGCGGCCAGGCCCGCAAGAGTGCTGGCAACCGGGTTCTTGCGCAGCGTTTCCTGCGTCGATCTCCAGATTTCCTTGGCCTGCGGTGATGTCACGACCTTCTTGACGGACGCAGTCAGTTCTTCTGGCGACAGCCGCTGTTCCATCTCGTCGGCGACATCGGCGACTTTCCGGCGTTGGTCTTCGATTTCACGTTCCAAGTCGGTAACCCCTTGTGATTTCATCGCAGAACCTCTTTGAGTTTTGCGGCATCCTTACGGACCTGAGCTTCCGCGCGTTCCGGGACCAGACGCACGTTCTTGAGTTTGGTTATGCCGATCCAGGAAAGCAGCAGGGCAACGACAACGGCACAGCCACCAACGCAAAGGGCCGCACCCCAGAGGGGCAAACCTGCGGCCGTAACCAGTCCAGCGATCGCGGCGCCCAGGAAGCTGAGAACGGCTGCCCCCACAAAAATGAAGGCCACAATGCACAGTCCAAGACCGGTGCTGGCTTTGATCAGTTGTTCTGTCGTCTCCGCCTTGGCGAGGGCGATTTCCATGCGCAATAATTTTCCAAGCTCTCGCATGAGCTCAGACAACAACTCACTGAATGATGAAGTAGAGCGCGTCTCCATGGTCAGCCTTTCCTCGACAAGCGAAATTCGTCGGGCTCAAGGCCCGTTGTGAGGCAAACTCTCGGAACCCGACTGGGTTCCCGGTCCGACCCTGGTGAGTGCTGGCTCATTAGGGCCGAGCACCGCGGATGAAGCGCGTGTTTCCGGGGGTTTGCAAATAAAAAGCCCCGTCAGCGGTCTGCCGACGAGGCCTTGAAACTTGCGAAGATGGTAAACAGCAGGCGTTTACATGAAATCGCGTTTGACCACTTTTTCGAAGTTGCGGCTATAGATTTCCGTATCGCCTTCGTAAGCGGTCACCTTTGCGGTCGTGGTCCATGTGTCGCGGGTGCACTCCAGTGTTGAAATGGTGCACGTGGTCACTTCCCAGCCATTGGCGCGCTGCTTGCGCGACATCCAATGGATTGTCCCGGTCATCGAATGCGGATCCTGCGGCGAAATCGCCCAATCTTCATCGCGGATCTCCTGCGATCGCAGGCCGGTGTCGGGGTGTTCACTCAGGCCCGTGTCCTCATAAATGCGATAATGGGTCAGCCCGTTCTGCATGTCCCTTTCTACCCGGCGCCGGGTCTCACCGGCCTCCAGCTCGGTATAGACGGGCAGGGGGTTCTGGTTCTCAGGCTCTGCAATGTCGATGCGCTCATGTGCGCCGAGCTTCGGCAGGGCTACCGAGATGGAGGCCGTGTCGATGGTCAGGCCGGGGGCATCCGGTGATGGCAGGATCAGCGGCCAATAGGAGGTCGAGATCGACACACGGATGCGATGTCCTGGTTGGAATCGGTAGCCCATGGCGTCCAACGCCATGGTGATCGGCGTAGAGACACCTTTTTCCAAGGCGCTCGGCAGGGCATTGCTATCGCGGTGTGCAAGATTGAGTACACCGTAACAGGCCCGGGTCGAGGTGCCATCCGGGTGGACATCGACGATGCGCACGGCGAGGTTTTCCCAGTCGGCTTCGCAGGTGACGGTCATCGTTATTGTGGGCGTACCGAGGTACACCGCTTCTTCGCTCAAAGGGGCTGTCTCAAACACCAGCGAGCCGCCGTCGTCGATGCGCTGGTCGCCCGCCATTTCGGCATCGGGCTTGAGCGTAAACCACTCACCCGACGCAATGCCGGTGTCGAGGGGCGACCGGATGAAGCGCGGGCCAACACCTTTTGCGTCGCCTGCGCTGTTCAAGATGCCATTGGCCGAAATTGTCAGCCTGTCAAAATCCGGCGTGGTCCATTCCTGCTTGGCGACCCAATAGCCCGGATCGGCCTCACGGCGCAGAGCTGGCTTTGGCCCGTCGAGAATATAAGCCCGCACCTGCGGTATGTCTTCCGCGCCATTCTCTTCGTCGCGCAGCCAGCGGTTCCACCATTTGATGGCCTCGTCGTGGAAGTCGGTCCGCGGCTTTGGCCAGGCGAAGTGCGGGTACTTATGGACCCATGGGCCGATCAGCGCCTTGGCTTTGCCTGGCATGCCTTCAACCGCCTTCAGGGGCGTGTTGCGATAGCCATCTGCCCAACCGGCCACAACCATGGCAGGGATGGGGAAGCTGTCAAAGTCTTCGCAGATCGAGCCGTGCTCCCAGAAGGCATCCCGACGCTGATGGTCGAGCCACTCTTCCATGAAATAGGGTTCGTTTTCGAGCCGCTCCAGCCACATCTCTTTCCATTGCTCGCCAACCAGTGCCGGATCGGGCGTACGGGACTGATAGGCCAGCATCGTGGCTGCCCACGACAGGTTGGCGTAAAGATGCGTACCATTCTTGTAATGGATGTCGTCGTTGTAGCGATCAACCGTGGATGCCATCGAGTAGACGGCCTTGAGCTGCGGCGGCTTGAGGGCTGCGACCTGAAGGCAGTTGAAGCCACCCTGCGGAGATACCCATCATGCCGACATTGCCATTTGACCAGGGCTGTTCGGCGATCCATTCCAGCACTTCGCAGGCATCGGAAAGCTCACGCTCGGTGTATTCGCCATCAATGACGCCTTCGGATTCACCCGAGCCGCGAATGTCGACGCGAATCCCTGCAATGCCCGCCTGTGCGAATACGGGGTAGGTCGATTCGTCACGTGCATCCGTGCCCCCACGCTTGCGGTAGGGCAAAAATTCCAGAACGGTTGGAACAGGCGTTGATGCTGCGGTGTCGGGCATCCAGATCCGGGTGGCCAGCTTCGTCCCATCTTTCAGGGTGATGTACTGGTCTTCAGAGGTGGTGAAGCCGTGTTGAGACATGGCCATGTACCTTTTGTATTCGGGGGAGTGTTGCGCCAGACCGTTGCGGCCTGACGCGTGATAGGGGGCGGTTCGCGGATCAGTTGCCCGCGCTTGTGATGCGTCGGCTTGCCAGAACGTTTTCCAGCCAGCCGAGCTTCATTTCCGGGACCGACTTCAGCAGTAGGTCCGTATAGTCATCGAAGGGCGGCGAGAGCACGTCGGATTTTGGCCCGAAGCGGACGAGTTGGCCCTGATACATGACGGCGACACTATCGGCGATGGCGCGGACAATGGCGATGTCATGGGTGATGAAGACATAAGAAAGCTGCTTTTCTTTTTGCAGGCTCAACAACAGCTTCAAGATGCCATCGGCGACCAAGGGGTCGAGAGCTGATGTCGGCTCGTCGCAGATGATCAGTTCCGGATTGGCCGCAAGAGCGCGCGCAATCGCAACACGTTGCTTCTGCCCACCCGAGAGTTCCGCCGGATAGCGGTCGACATAGCCGTCGCCCAGTTCGATCTGGTCGAGCAGATCCTTCACTTGTGCCTTGCGGGCTGCTCCGCGTGTGCCGTGGTAGAACGTTAGTGCACGACCGATGATCTTGCCGACGGTCTGGCGCGGGTTCATCGCCGTATCTGCCATCTGGTAGATAAGTTGCAGGCGGCGAAGCTGGTCGCGGTTGCGCTTCTTCAACTCTGGCGGCAAGGTTTCGCCATCGAACCGCACATGGCCACCGGTTTGAGGCAGCAGGCCGGTCGCAACGCGCGCAAGCGTTGATTTCCCGGAGCCGGATTCGCCGACGATGGCCAGTGTTTGCCCCTTGGGAACATGCAGAGAGACATCGAAGAGCACCTGCTTGGCCCCGCTGTAGGCGGCATCAATGTTGGTCATCTCGAAATAGTGCTGCGACTGATCTTCAGCTTCCGCGTGTTTGATCGAGCGTACATTGACCAAGGCGCGTGTGTACTCCGCATCCGGATTTTCGATGATCTTCTGCACGCTGCCATATTCCACGGTCTCGCCGTCGCGCAGCACCATGATATCGTCGGACACCTGAGCGACCACCGCGAGGTCATGGGTGATATACAACGCCGACGTGCCGGTTTCCTCGATAGCGTGCTTGATGGCCGCCAGCACATCGATCTGCGTGGTCACATCGAGCGCCGTCGTTGGTTCGTCGAAGATGATCAGTTCCGGATCGGAACACAGGGCCATTGCAGTCATGGCCCTCTGCAACTGGCCGCCGGAGACCTGATGCGGAAAGCGGTTGCCAAAGGTTTCAGGGTCAGGCAGGCCGAGAACGCGGAACATGTGTTCTGCCTTCTTGCGTGCCTCCGAGCGGCTTAGAATGCCATGCCGCACGGTGGCCTCAATCACTTGATTTCCCAGTTTGTGGGCAGGGTTGAACGAGGCGGCTGCCGATTGTGACACGTAGCAGACGCGCGCTCCGCGAATGCTTCGGATGCCGGATTTACCGAGCTTCAGAATGTCTTCGCCATCAAGCAGCACTTCGCCGCCCGTGATCTCGACACCGCCTCGGCCATACGCGAGGGGCGCCAGGCCGATGGTCGATTTTCCCGCACCGCTTTCGCCGATAAGCCCGAGTACCTTGCCGCGTTCCAGATCAAAGCTGACGTCCTTGACGATCTCAATCTTGCGCGGACGTTCGCCGGGCGGATAGGTCATCGCCCCGATCTGAAGGTTGCGGACCGACAGCATGTGCTTGTTTGTCTTTGCAGTGTCCTCAGGCATCGCCACGGCCTCCCTTCAGGCTGGAGGTTCGCTTCAACAGCCAGTCAACGACCAGGTTGATGCAGATGGTCAGCACGGCAATGGTAGCGCCGGGCACCAGCGCCGCCGGGATGCCGAAAATAATACCGTCCTTGTTGTCCTTCACCATGCCGCCCCAATCCGCCGTGGGCGGTTGGATGCCAAGGCCGAGAAACGACAGGGTGGAGATGAACAGGATGGCGAAGGCCAGCCGCATGCCGAGTTCCGCCAAAAGCGGCGTCAGAGTGTTCGGCAGGATTTCGCGGAAGATAATCCACATCGTGCCTTCCCCGCGCAGCTTGGCGGCTTCAACGAAGTCCATCACCGCAACATCCAGCGCCACGGCGCGTCCGAGACGAAACACGCGGGTGGAATCGAGCACCGCCATGACGATGATCAGCGTCGTCATGTTCTGCGGCAAAGCGGCCAGAACGATCAGCGCGAAAATCAGGGTTGGGATCGACATCATCAGGTCATTGAGACGCGACAGTCCAGCGTCGACCCTGCCGCGAGTGACGGCGGCGGTAAAGCTGAGAACAATGCCAATCGAGAACGACAGAAGCGTCGAGCAGATTGCGACAAACAGCGTGGTTCGGGCGCCGTAGATCAACCGGGAGAGAAGATCGCGGCCCAGATTGTCGAGGCCGAACCAGTGTTGGGCACTGGCGGGAGCCCAGACGTCGCCAACCACCTGGGTTTCGCCGTAAGGTGCAATCCAGGGGGCAAAAAGGGCGCAGACAAAAGCAATCAGGATACCCGTCATGCCGATCCACGCAGAAATGGGGATGGATTTCAGGTTCATCGAGGATGCCTCAGACGCGGGTTTGCAAGAATGGCCAGAATGTCGGCGATCATGTTGAGCGTGATGTAAATGGCCGAGAAGATCAGGCCACAGGCCTGAACAACAGGCAGGTCACGTACGGTCACGGCATCGACCATGTACTGGCCCATGCCGGGATAGACGAACACCACTTCTACAACGACGACACCGACGATCAGGTAAGCCAGATTGAGGGCGACGACATTGATGATCGGAGCCAGCGCATTAGGCGCGGCATGGCGGATGATCGCTCGCATCGCGCCGAGGCCCTTGAGTTCGGCGGTTTCCATATAGGCCGAGGACATGACGCCGATGATGGCAGCGCGTGTCATGCGCATCATGTAGCCCAGCACCACGAGCACCAGCGTTGCCACGGGCAAGACGATCGTATGCAGCTTTTCCCAGATGGACATGCCGTCATAAACGGTTGCCGGGAAAGCGGCGACCGGATGCTTGACCACGAAAAACAGGATCAGCAGGTAGGCGATGAAAAACTCGGGCAGGGAGACCGCCGCCAACGACAGGATATTGATCAGCTTGTCGGGAAAACGGTCGCGGTAAAGCACCGCGAAAAGGCCCAGGATGATGGCAAGAGGAATGGCAATGATCGCCGCACACCCGGCCAACAGCAAGGAATTGCCAAGTCGGTGGCCAATCTGTTTGCTGACGGATTGGCCGCTGGCCCAGGATTTGCCGAAGTCGCCTTGAACCACATCTCCCACCCACTCGATATAACGGGTCGTGACAGGCTTGTTGAGGCCCAACTCCTTGCGGATGTTGGCAACCGCCTGCGGGGTGGCCGATTGACCGAGATAGGTCGTTGCAAAATCACCGGGCAGGGCTTCGATGCCGCCAAAGATCAGCAGTGAACTGGCAAACAGCAGCAGCAGGCCAAGGACGATGCGCTCGAGGATCCGGCCCGCCAAAGGGAAGCGGCTGCGCAGCATTTGCCGCACACCGGGCTTCGGGGGCTTCGCAGGATCTGAAGGTTCGGAAACTGTGTTGGTCATCTGGTTGGTTGACAGATCGCGATGCCGTGGAGCCTCGCGATCTGTCCTGTCCTTCTTGATCAGCTTGCGAGCCAGCAGCGGCTGGCGATCTTACCATTCGAGAGGTCGTTTCCAACATCGTCGATCCAGCCCTGAAGTTTCTTCGAGCGGGCGTTCAGGTAGTCGTTGAACACTGGCAGGATGAGACCGGAGTTGTCACGCACTGTCACAGCCATGTCGTGGTAGAGCTTGCGGCGCTTGTCCTGGTTGGTCTCGGCCCGCGCTTTCAGAAGCATCTTGTCGAAGTCCGGATCGTTGAAATGGGTGTCATTCCAAGTCGAGGTTGACAACTGCGTCGTGGTGTAGCGGATGTCCTGTGTGGCGCGGCCACCCCAGTAAGAAGCGCAGAATGCCTTCTTGTTCCATACGTTTGACCAGTAGCCGTCGGCCGGTTCACGCTTCACCTGAATGTCGATTCCGGCCTTCTTGGCGCTTGCCTGGAAGAGCACGGAAGAATCGACCGCGCCCGGGAAAGCTGCGTCAGAAGTGCGAAGGACGATTGGCCCGGTATGGCCAGCCTTCTTGATGAGATGTGCAGCCTTGTCGGGATCATATTCGCGCTGGGGAATGCCTGTCGGGGCAAGTGCATATGCGTCGTTGACCGGGTAATCATTGCCGAGGGAGCCATAGCCGCCGAGGATGCGATCCAGCATGCCCTGACGGTCGATGGCGTATTTCAGAGCCGTCCGTACGTCGTTGCTGGTGAAGGGATCCATGTCGGACATCATCAGGAAGGAATAGAAGCCCTTGCCCTTGGTCGAGATGGTTTCCACAGTTGGAGCACGGCCAAGCAGCTTCATCGTCTTGGGATCGAGCGAGTTGATGAAATGCACACGCCCGGACGACAGGGCGGCGATACGGGCCGTATTGTCGTTCATAACGATGATCTCGACACTGTCGACAAAGCCGCGCGCGTCGTTCCAGTCGTCCTTGTTTTTGGTGAAGGTGATGCGAACGCCGGCCTCGAAATGCTCCAGCTTGTAAGGGCCGGTGCCTATGGCGCTGTTCGGATTGTCCATGCCGCCGTTCTTCTGGACCTGCAAATGGTAGTCCGTCAGCAGCAACGGCATGTCGGCGTTACCGTTCTTCAGGGTCAGGACAAGATCGCCGTTTTTGTCTTCAATCTTCTCTATGTCCTTGAGCAAGCCGAGTGCTGCCGACTTGGACGCTTTGTCCGAGTGGCGCTTCAGGGTTTGTACAGCGTCCTTGACGGAGAAAGCGGAGCCGTCGTGGAACTTGACATCCTTGCGCATCTTGAAGGTCCAGACCTTGGCGTCGTCGCTGGAGGTCCAGGGACGTTGCAAGGTTGGGGAGCGGATCGCCGGACTTGGGGTCTGAGGCAACAATGGTATCGCCCCACGTGTAACCCACAGCAAACATGGCGCTACCAGCATAGGTGCCCGGATCGAGAACGTCGGTCGACTGACCACCGTCGAGACCCAGCTTCAAATGTCCACCGTGTTTCGGCTCGTCAGCCGCAAAAGCACTTGACGGAACAAGCAGTCCAGAAGCAGTAAGCGCCATGCCGGCTGCGGCTGTGGTGGCAAGGAAGGAGCGTCGGTTGAGGCCTTCGCCCGTCATGCCTCCGGTTGGACGCTTGGACTTGGATGTTGTCATTCCGGTTCCCTTTCTGGTTTTGGAAGATTGGCACCGTTGATCGGTGCGCTGTCCTCTTGCTGCCTTAGCCACAGATGTCTCGCGCCCACCAAAAGAATGGTGTGCGAGAACGAAGTGGTCGCAGGATGCATATTGAGGGACAGGCTTATAGCCCTCGCAGAAGTGTTACAACTTCACGACTTGACGCTATGTGACGCGACTTGACGTGAATCTATGGGTTCCGCTAAAATCCTGGGCATGGAAAGTCGGTCGTTTGCGATAAATTTGCGCACTGCTTGCGCAACAAAAAAGTCTGTGGCGCAGGTCTGTCGTGACATCGGCATCAACCGTCAGCAATTCAATCGCTATCTGGCTGGAGAGAGTCGGCCCTCGCCCTTCAACACACAACGTATCGCTCGTTATTTTGATGTCCGGGTTGCTGATCTCGGTTTGTCGCCGAAGCGCTTCCGCGAGGTTCTGGTACAGCCACGCCTGGGCACAACCGATCCGGGCTCGTTTGTCAGCGCCTTTGCGGGCAGTGTCGGGCCGTTGCAATGCTACCTTGGCTATTACGAGACTTACCATAAGACACGCTCATGGCCGGGGCAGGTGGTGCGTTCCTGTGTGCGTCTTGAAGCCCACGATGGGGCGGTGACGGTCAAATCCATCGCACGGATATATGATCAGGACGCGGAAATTCGGCAATTTTCAAAGTATGTCGGACAGGCAATGTTCTCGCGCAATCGGATTTTCGTGGTGGAGCGCGCTGTGAGTGAACAGCCTTTTGTCTGTGAGACCGTCTTGTTGCCGTTCACAGAACACCAGAACACGTATCTGAAAGGTGTGACGATCGGGGTGTCCTGGCGCGTTGAAAACTTGCCATATGCGACACGGATGATCTGGCGTTATGTCGGCAGCAATCCGGATAAACGGGCGTTGTTGTCTCGGTGCGAAGTTATTCCGGAGCGCTCGCGCCGCATGACGCCAACGGTTCGCAAATATCTGAACGAAGGCGATGAAACCGGCTCACCAGTGGTGGCTGAATAGGCGGACAAACTAGGAAAAGAAAAAAGCGCCGAAGGGGACCTCCGGCGCTTTTGAGTATTTGGCTTTGGAGCAGGCTTGCTGGTCTGCGCCGTTTTTGTCGTGTTCTCAGACCAAGGCTGACCGGTGTTCCACGCGTGACGTTAACGCCATTGACGGTGATCGGCCGGTTTTCCGCAGCCGGCAACACGATTGTGGCGTCGCTCAGACGCGGAGCCGTCGTGCCGGACTGCGTCGTGCTCACAGCAATGCCGTCCTGATCGGATGTGAGCGCGAAGCGCAGCAGCGAGAAGGTGGTATCGACGCTGACACCATCATCCTCGTAGAGTTCGCCTGCATGCTCCCCTGCGCCTGCCTGTGCGGCGGGCATCGGAAAGACGGCGATCTCGCGGCCTGTCTCTGCTTCCGGTGCAGCGCGGTTGGCTCCGCTGCCCAGCGGAATGACTGCGCCTGCTCGCGCAAACAGTGGCATGGTGCCAAGGCTGACAGCGACTTCAATGTCCTGTCCGCCCTCGTCGCCAGGTGCCGTCAAAGAAGTTCCACCAGCCGCCCTCATGGAGGGGCAGATAGACCTTGCGGGTCGACGCGCCCGGTGCGACGACATTTGCAACCAGTAGATCCGGCCCCAGCAGGAAGTCGTCCGTGTCTTCCCAGCAGCGTGCATCTTCCGGAAAATCCAGGAAAGTCGGGCGGATCATCGGCACATCGTCTTCGACCGAGCGGTACAGCAGGGTGTAAAGATACGGCAGCAGACGATAGCGGAACTTGATGGCGTCACGAATATGGTGCGTGACTTCCGGGAACATCCATGGCTCGTTGACGGTCTTGTCGTCGTTCCAGCTATGAATGGTGAAGCGCGGGTGGAAAATCCCGTTCTGAACCCAGCGGACGAACAGTTCCGGATCCGGGCGCGGGCCGGAGAAGCCGCCAACGTCATGTCCGATGTTGAAGATCCCTGAGAGGCTGAGGCCCAGCCCCATGCGAATGTTCCACTTCATGTTGGCCCAGGATGTGCGGTTGTCGCCCGTCCACGTTTGCGCGTAACGCTGAATACTAGGTGCCCCAGATCGGCTGATCAGATAGGGGCGTTTTCCCGGTGCATGGGCCTTTTGAGCCAGTTCCGACGTGCGTGTCATCAGAATTGGCATCACTGGACGGATCAGGCCAATTGCGATCTCATCGCCAAAGCCGTTGCATACCGCGTGGTGGTCCCAGACTTCATATTCGTTGTTGTCGTTCCAGGTGGAGCCGATGCCCCGCACCAAAAGTTTCTCGGTGACGTTTTCCTGCCACCAGTCGACCGTTGCCGGATTGGTGAAATCCAGATGCGAGCCTTCGTCGTCCCAGTAGCTGGAGCGTTCAGGGGCGCCGGTTTCGCTGTCGCGGATGAACAGGCCCGCCTGCGATGCAGCCGCATAGCGTGGATGGTTCTGCAACAGACAGGGCTTGATGTTGGCAATCAGATGAACTTTGTCAGTGGCAAACTTCGCCGTCATCGCTTCCACGTCCGGCATTTTCTCGGTGTTCCAGTGGAACACATAGCGCTTGTCGTCGATGGAGGAATAGCCGGAAGACATCTGGAAACTGTCGCAGGGAATGTCGTGTTCCGCGATATGCACCAGAAAGCCTTCAAGCTGTTCCTGGGCATTCGGCGCATCCGTATAGGACATGGTCGAGCCGGAATAGCCGAGTGTCCAGCGTGGGAAAAAGGCACTGCCGCCGGTAAGCCACGCCTGCTTGCTGACCAGTTCGCTCAAGTCCGGCGACCAACGCATATAGTAGTCCAGGTCGCCGTCTTCTGTGCGGTAGGCGCGGTAAGGTTGGTGATAGTTGTCCAATTCGTTGCCCAGATCGAACCATAAGCACCTGCGAGATTGTCGTAGAAGATGGACCAGCACCCGGCATCCGGGGTCTTCGTCAGGGTGAAGGGAATGTGCTTGTAGAGCGGGTCGGTGGTCTGGGAATCATAGCCCATTGCATCCAGATTACGCATTTCGTAGCGCTTGCCAGTGCGTTCCAGCAATCCTGTCTTCTCGCCAAGCCCGAACACTTTTTCACGGGGATCACGGCGCAGGAAATGCGCATGCTTGTGATCGCGCACGCCAAGCATGATGGCCCCGGTCGGGCGATCTTCAGCAAAGGTCACCCAGTCGCCAGCCTGTTTGGCTGCCCATGGAAAAATGCAAGGGATCGGAAATGGTCAAGCGCAGCGCGTCTGTTGCCAGAACGAGCGTGCCGCCTGCCTCCAGCGTGAAGTCCGGGCAGGGGAAGCCGGTCAAGGCATCACGTTTGCGCCCCTCAAAGGGGTCATCGCCATCGGGCGCAACAGTCCAGGTGCGATCAAGGCGCTGCAGGCGCCGTCTTTCAGCAGGCTGACACGGAAGAGCGTCGTGTCGAGCACATGGATTTGAAGCAGATGGCGCCCCTCGACAAGCAATTCGATGCCCGTTGAGGTGCGCTTTGTCAGGCTCCAGGATTTAAGTGTCTTCATTTGTAGCCCAGGAGTAGGTGCGGCAGGGTGAGGCTGATTGCGGGAACATAAGTCACCAGCAGCAACAGGGCGAAGAGAACGCCATAGAACGGCAGCAGAGGCTTGATCACCTTGCCGATTGTTGTGTTGCCGACGGAACAGCCAACGAAGAGGGCGGAGCCCACGGGGGAGTGCAAATGCCGATGCACAGGTTGAACGTCATCATGACGCCGAAGTGGACCGGATCCATGCCCAGGCTCTTGACCACCGGCAGGAAGATCGGCGTGAAGATCAGCAGTGCCGGCGTCATGTCCATGAACGTACCAACGATCAGCAGGGCAATGTTGATGGCCAGCAGAATGATGAGCGGGTTGTTGGAGATGCCGAGAAGAGCATCCGACAGGGTCATCGGAATGTCGGCAAACGCCATGGCACGGCTCATGCCGATGCTGGCGCCGATCATCAAGAGCACGATGGAGGTCGTCACCGCTGATTCCAGAACAACCTTAGGCAGATCGCGGATGCGAATTTCGCGGTACCAGATCACGGCCAGGAACAGCGTGTAAACCACGGCAACAGCCGAGGCTTCCGTTGCCGTGAATGCGCCGGAAATGATGCCGCCCATAATGATGACGATCAGGCCAAGGGGAAGGATGGCTTCCTTGAGCGCGGTCAGGATTTCTTTAGCCGATGGCTTGGGAGCCAGCGGATAACCACGCTTCTTGGCAATGATGCCTGCTACGATCATCAGGCCCAGCCCCATCAGGATACCCGGAACATACCCGGCCACGAACAGGGCCGAAATGGAGGTGCCGCCGGTGATGAGCGAATAGACGATGAATGTGGTTGAGGGCGGGATCAGCAAGCCGGTCGGGCTGGAAGCAATATTCACCGCTGCGGAAAAAGCCGGGTCATAGCCTTCCTTTTTCTGCAAGGGGGCCATCACCCCCCAACGGCGGCAGCCGAGGCAACGGCCGAGCCGGAGATCGAGCCGAACATCATGTTGGCAATGACGTTGCAATGGGCCAATGCGCCGGGTAGGCGCCCGCCAAGAACCTTGGCCAGTGCGATCAGGCGAAGCGCGATACCGCCCCGGTTCATAATATTCCCGGCGAGAATAAAGAAGGGGATCGCGAGCAGCGTGAAGCTGTCGAGACCGGACGCCATCTGTTGCGCAACGATCGACATGGACTGGCTGAAGTCCATGAAGAGTAGGAAGGTCGCTGCCGATGCTGCGCCAATGGCGAAAGCAATCGGAACGCCGATCAGCGTCAGAGCGGCAAAAGAGCCGAACAGAACAAAAGCTGCGTAAGCCATGATTTTCTCCTTGAGACCTCAGGTCCGCATCATCAGGAAAGGGGGCCGAGATCTGCGCCGGAAGGGGCCTCAAGGGTGCCCTTACGCAGGTCATAGAGGAAGGTCAGACAGTAGTAGACCATGATGAGGCCAGCGATCGGGATCGCACCGTAGATGTAGCCCATCGGGATCTGCAGGCTTGGTGTCACCTGACCCGACATCAGGGTTCGGGATACAAGCTGCCAGCCACCCCAGACCAGAACGATGGCCGCAAAGGCGCCAATGATCAGGATGACAACCACCTGAGAGATCGCTTTTGCCCGTCCGACCAGCATGGTTTGCAGCAGGTCGATGGACAAGTGCTTGCCTTGGCCAAGTGTATAAGCACCACCGATTAGAGCGAGCCACATGAAGAGGAACCGCGACAGTTCGTCGGTCATTGTGCTCGGAATTCCGATCAGATAGCGGCTTGTCACCTGCCACACGACGCAGCAGACTCAGGATCGTGAAGATAAGTGTCAGAAAGAGGCGGAGGACAAGATCGAAGGCATTACGCATGATCGTTCTCCCGGCGTCCTGAGATGATGTGCAGCACTGTTGCATCCTCCCAAATGCTTGTTTCAAAACCAGGGAATTTGCGTGCAAACTCCCCCAATTCCGGAAATTGGTCAACCAATTTTATCGTTTTGGTTGACAGATATGGCAAATTGGCAAATCTATATGCAGCCCCGGACCGAGGATGTGGGACTGAAAAAGGCGTTTCGCGATCTGTAATCGTCGCCGGGATGGAAATTATCAAGCTGGGAGGAAGCTTCTCATATGAAAAACCTGATGCGTACGTTTGCCCTGACGGCGGCGACTGTTGCAATGACCACAATGGCTGCGCAGGCTGTTACCCTTCGTCTGAACCACAATAACCCGCCGGATCACCCCTTGCACAAGGCCATGGAATTCATGGCAAAGCGCATGAGCGAGCTGACCAACGGCGAGGTCAAGATCCGCGTTTACCCGAACGCCCAGCTTGGCACGCAGCGTGAGTCCATGGAGTTGGTGCAGAGCTGTGCGCTTGACATGGCCAAGTCCAATGCGTCTGAACTGGAAGCGTTTGACCCAGATTTCTCCGCTTTGAACTTGCCGTATCTCTTCAAGTCAGAGGGAGATCTGAAGAAGGTTCTGGCCGGTCCGATCGGACAGGACATTCTGGATCTGTCCGACAAATACGGTTTCCACGGCATTGTTTTCTATACTGAAGGCGCGCGTTCCTTTTACGGCAACAAGCCAATCCTGAAGCCGTCCGATTTGAACGGTATGAAGATCCGCGTTCAGCCAAGCCCGTCCGCCATTCAGATGGTCAAGCTTCTTGGCGGTGATCCGACACCGATTTCCTGAGGTGAGCTTTACAGCGCGCTTCAGCAGGGTGTTGTTGACGGCGCCGAGAATAACCCGACCGCTCTGACCACCGCACGTCATGGCGAAGTGGCCAAGGACTTCTCGCTCGATGAGCACACCATGATTCCATCCGTTGTCGTGATCTCCAACTGCGCCTGGAAGAATCTGACCGACGCGCAGAAAAAAGATCTGCATCAGGCTGCGATGGAATCCATGGATCGCCAGTTCAAGGCTTGGGATGGCATTGCAAAAGATGCAATCAAGGAAGCCAAGGACAAGATGGGCGTCAAGGTCTATGAAGTCGACAAGGCCCCGTTCATCAAGGCTGTTCAGCCGATGTATGATGATGCTGCCAAAAAGTCTCCGCGCGTGGCTGATCTGATCAAGCGCATCCGGGCCGCTGAAGCCAATTGATTCGGGTGTGAGCAGGAGTTTGCCTGATGCTTGAACGATCTGAGCTTGCAGAAAATGCACTGCAGTGTCTGCATGACGAGGACTATGATCGTCCCTACAACACGCAGTCGCTGAATGCGGGCACAATGATCTTCACGAGGGGGCGCCACGGGCGCCCCCTTGATGGGCTCTGGAATTTTTGTGTCGATCTGCTCGATACAGGCTTGCGGCAGAAATGGTTTTCCATGCTGCCGGAACAACCTGAAGAGCGGATCGAGCCTTGGGATTATGATCCCTACATGGGGGAACAGATCACTGTTCCGTCTTGCTGGCAGATGCAGAAGGAAAAGTGGTACTTTTTCGAGGGTTCTGCTTGGTACACCCGCCCTCTCGACCTTGAGAGGGCATCCACAGACGGCAAGCGCCGGTTTCTGCGTGTGGGGGCAGCCCAATATGACTGCAAGGTTTTTCTGAACGGGGTCTTCCTCGGCAATCATTATGGCGGATCGACGCCGTTTTGTGTCGAGTTGACAGACCACCTGCGTAACGGGCGCAACTGGCTGATGCTGTGTGTCAACAACACCCGCACGCTGGACCGTGTGCCCATGCGCAATACAGACTGGTTCAACTACGGCGGTGTTTACCGTGAAGTCTCGCTGTATGAGACCGGCGTGGATGTGGTGCGCGATCTCTTCGTGCGCCTTGACGGCGGACGGATCGTGGTCTCCTGTCGTGTCGATGGCCCGGCGCGCCATGCGCGTTTGCACATGCCTGAGTTGGGTATCGACGAAACGTTGACCCTTGAAGATGGTCGCGCCGAGATTGTTCTGGATGTGCAACCGGATCTCTGGTCGACGGAACGTCCCAAACTCTACGATGTGACGCTTCAGGCAGGTGATGACATAGTTGCTGACAAGGTTGGCTTTCGCACAATCGAGCGTCGTGGCACCGAGATTTATCTGAATGGCGAGCCTTTGTTCTTGCGGGGTATTTCCGTTCACGAGGACGACGAAGCCCGGGGGAAGTGTACCAGTGAGGCGGATATGCGCCGTCGCTTTGCCGATGCGAAGGATCTGGGATGTAATTTCCTGCGGCTGGCGCATTATCCGCACCATGAAAGAGCGGCTGAAATTGCCGATGAACTTGGGTTGTTGCTGTGGGAAGAAATTCCGGTTTACTGGGCTATCGACTTCGCCAACCCAGCAACGCTCAAGGATGCGCGCAATCAGCTTTGTGAATTAATCCGGCGCGACCGTAATCGGGCAAGTGTCATCATTTGGTCGCTTGGGAACGAAAACCCGGACACGGATGCGCGGCTCGACTTTATGACCGACCTGGCCCGCACGGCACGAGCAGAAGATCTCGACCCGTTTGCTGTCAGCGGCCTGTCTGATCAATCATGCGAAATTGAAGATCGAGGACCGGCTTGCCGCGCATATCGACGTGATCGGCATCAATGAATACTACGGGTGGTACGAAGAGAATTTTGATGAATTGATCACGATTGGCCGCAACTCGGCGCCTGATCGGCCGGTGGTTATCTCAGAAACTGGCGCGGATGCGGACAGCACGTCGCACGGACCGAAAAAGGGTCTGTTCAGCGAAGCCTATCAGGAAGATGTCTACCGCCGTCAGATCGCAACCTTACGCCAGCTCGACTATATCAAGGGTATTTCTCCTTGGATTCTTTACGATTTTCGTGTCGAGCGACGGCAGAACATTTTCCAGCGCGGCGTTAATCGCAAAGGTCTGATTGCTGGTGACAAGACCACGCGCAAGCCGGCCTTTGCCGTCCTGCAAGCGTTTTACCAAGACCTGGCGCAGCAGGAGTCAGGAGCGGAATCGTGATTCTGGAACGGCGGTATCAACAAGTTGCGGCCTCGGTCAAGGAGCTGATCCGGACCCATAACGTTCAGATCGGCGACCGGCTGATGACCGAGCGCGGTATTTCCGAAACCCTGCGCGTGTCTCGCTCGCTGGTGCGCGAAGCGTTGATCATGCTGGAAATCGAAGGCGTGGTGGAAGTGCGCAAGGGGTCGGGCGTCTATTTGACCGCATCGCCGGATGTGGCGCAACGCCGTATTGGCGATGACATCGGCCCGTTTGAGCTGTTGCAGGCACGTCAGTTGCTGGAGAGCAATATTGCTGGTTTCGCAGCAGAAATGGTCACCAAGAATGATATCGTGCGTATGCGTGATGCGCTTGAGATGGAGCGGCAGGGAATCGAGAGTGGCGAGGTCGACTATTCCGGCGATCGTCTGTTTCATCGGCTGATTGCCGAGGCAACACAGAATTCGGTTTTGGTCGATATGGTGGAGGAACTCTGGATCAAGCGCGAAGCCAGTCCCATGTGGCAAGGCTTGCATCGGCGGATTTTCAATCGCACTTATCGCGTATCCTGGCTGGATGACCACTCGAAAATCTTGGCCGCATTGCAGAGCAAGAATTCTGCCGCGGCGAAAATGACGATGTGGCAACACCTTGAAAACGTTCGAGAAACCCTGATGGAGCTTTCCGACGTCGAGGACCCCAATTTCGACGGGTATCTGTTTCAGCCGATTTCCCAAAAAGGCTAATTGCCCTTTTCAATTCACTGGAGTTTTTGATGCAAGAAACATGGCGCTGGTTTGGGCCAGATGATGTGGTGTCGCTGGAGGATATTCTTCAAGCGGGAGCGCGTGGTGTTGTCACAGCCTTGCATGATTTGCCGAATGGTGTCGTGTGGCCGCGTGATCGGATTGCTGAGCGCCGCAATCTGCTGCGCGCCAATGGCCTTGATTGGAGTGTCGTGGAGAGCATTCCGATCCATGAGGATGTCAAGACGGGTGCTGCAGGCTGGGAAGCCTATGCCGAAGGCTGGGGTGAGAGCCTTTTGAATTTAGCTGCCGAGGGTGTGCAGACGGTCTGTTACAATTTCATGCCCGTCATTGACTGGACACGTACCGACCTGCATTTCCGCCTGCCGGATGGGTCGACCTGCTTGCGGTTTGATGCGGTCGATATTGCCCTGTTCGATATTCATTTGCTGGAACGGGAAAATGCCGCAAATGAGCACCCTGCGGAAATCGTGACCCAGGCAGCGGAGCGGTTTGTGGGTATTGATCAGGCTGAAATTGACCGGTTGGTTGCAACGATCATTGCCGGGCTGCCGGGCGCGGAAGAAAGTTATACGCTGGAAGCATTCCGCGAACGTCTTGCCGCCTATGCTGACGTTACACCGGATGTCTTGCGGGCCAATCTGAAGGCGTTTCTTGGCGTGGTCATGCCTTATGCCGAGAAGGCCGGGGTCAAGCTGGCTATTCACCCGGACGACCCGCCTCGCTCGCTCTTTGGCCTGCCGCGGGTTGTTTCGACGGCTGAAGACATGCAGATGATTGCAGATATGTATGACAGTCCGCTCAACGGATTTACCATGTGTTCGGGGTCCTACGGCGTTCGGGCTGAAAATGACCTGCCGGCCATGGTGCGCCAGCACGGCGAGCGTATCCATTTCGTACATCTGCGAGCCACCCTGCGCGAGGCTGATGGCCACAGTTTTCATGAGGCGGATCATCTGGAAGGCGATGTTGACATGGTCGCTCTTGCCAAGGCGTTGCTTGAGGTCGAGGCGCAGTACAAGAGCGACTTGCCGTATCGGCCGGACCATGGGCACGCCATGGCCGACGATCAAACGCGAAAAACTGCTCCCGGATATCCATTGATCGGGCGTTTGCGCGGACTTGCCGAAATGCGTGGTGTTTTTAAAGCCTTATCCGCCTAGGCCGGATTGAAGTGGCCTTCACGGTTTCTGGCAAGCGTTAGAATGAACTGTCTAAATTCAGTTGGATTGGCGGTGCATCATTGCACTGTCGGTCTTTTTTGTTTGAAGAAGAAATTGAGTCATCACGAAGTAATGATTAAAATTTACTATGTTAAAAATACTTGTATTTATTTGTATGGATTGAACTGAGGTTCGTATTTTTAATGTTGTCTCGTGATCGTCAATTTTTCTTAATTCTATTAAGCTAATTCTCAGGTAATTATCCATTTTATGCTGTTGATCGGCTGCGGAGACTGAGATGCCTGTTAAAATGCCCCGTACATTTGCCGGGAAGTTGTACCTTCTTGTCGGCTTTTTCAGTATCTGTTTTGCAGCGCTGGTGAGTTACCAGATGTATGCGCTCTATGCGAACCTTTATACATTCAAGAAGAATGAAATTCGCAGTGTTGTCGATGTCGCGCAAAATGTGCTTGGACAATACGAGGCGCGCGTTGCCTCGGGGGAATTGACCCGCGAACAAGCTCAGGCACAGGCGAAGCTTGTGTTGCGCGGCATGAAGTACAACGCCTCGGACTATGTGTTTGTCTATGATCGTGACGGTACTGTGCTTGTTCATCCGGCAAAACCAGCGAATGAGGGGCAAAACAAGATGAATGCGACGGATGGCGCTGGCAAGGAGCACATTCGTGAGATGATCAACACCGCCGTCAACTCCGGTAGTGGTTATGTTGATTATGTTTTCAAAGACGCTGACGGTAAATTCTTTGATAAGATCAGTTATGTCGGCTATTTCCGTCCCTGGGGGTGGATGCTGGGGTCTGGTGTTCTGCTGACCGATCTTCACGAGGCCTTCTGGCAGCAGGCGATTAACAGCACCGTGCTGGCTATGGGCTTTCTGATTGCGGCGATCGCGTTCGGTTTGGCGATTGCTCGGTCTCTCGTGCGGCCTCTACGTGCGCTGAGTGGCCAGATGAATGCCATTTCACAGGAAAATCTCGAGGTTGATATTCTCGGCACGGACCGCAAGGATGAAGTTGGTGAGATGAGCCGTGCAGTGGCTATCTTCCGAGACAATGCCAAAGAACGGATGCGACTGGAGCATGAGGGTGAGGCGGACCAACGGGCGCGTTTGAAGCGCCAGCAGACGGTCGAGAGTCTTATTTCTTCGTTCAAGGTCGAGGTCGAGACGGCTCTTGCGTCCGTGTCGGAAAATTCCGCTCAGATGGATGATGCCGCTCGTTCGCTAAAGGAGATCGCGTCTCATACTGAGAAGAATGCCGGAAGCGCAACCTCGGCTTCCGAACAGTCGACCCGGAATGTTCAGACTGTTGCGTCTGCTGCCGAAGAGCTGGCCGCGTCCATCGGTGAAATCACCCGTCAGGTCAACCAGAGCAGTGAAGTGGTGGCAAAGGCCACGCAGTCTGCTCAGGCCTCCAACACCAAGGTTGCAAGTCTTGACGATGCCGCCCAGAAAATCGGTGAAGTGGTCAGTCTCATTCAGGCAATTGCCGAGCAAACCAACCTGCTTGCTCTGAACGCCACGATTGAGGCGGCACGCGCCGGCGATGCGGGCAAGGGTTTTGCCGTTGTGGCGGCAGAAGTGAAGGAGCTTGCGACGCAGACCTCCAAGGCAACCGAGGAAATTTCAGCGCATATTGGCGCGATCCAGGGTTCGACCAGGGAAACGGTCGAGGTGATCGAAGAGATCACAGCTATCATGGAAGAGGTGAGTGGCTACACCACCGCGATTGCTGACGCTGTTGAGCAGCAGGGCCTTGCAACGACCGAGATTTCCACCAACGTGCAGGAAGCTGCGCAGGGAACACGGCGGGCGACAGATGATATGAGCCAAGGTGACCACGACGGCGACTGATACATCGCGGACCGCGGAAACTGTGATGGATGCGTCGGGCAACGTTGCCCGCAGCACTCAAAACCTGAGTGAACAGATTAGCCGCTTCCTGAGCAGCGTTGCGGCGGCGTAAGGCCAACGGAGCCGTCCTCTCGTTATGACTGCGAAAAGGCCGGGAGGTTTACACCTCCCGGCCTTCTTCATGCACGGATCTTTAAGTCCAGGAAGCAGAGGCGAGGCGTCTACTGCAATTCCGCCTTGTGCTCTTCGTCAATTTCTTGCTGAGCTGTCTTCACGCCCTTTTCAAAGGTGTCGAAGATTTCCGGGCCGTCTTTCACATTGTCCTTGAACCAGGCGTAGACTGGCTTGGCGGCAGCCTTGAACTTGGCTTTTTCGGCGTCCGTCGGCACATAAACATCACCGCCAGCAGCTTTGAATTCTTTATAGGCTGCGATGGATTTGCGTTTCGGCGACGCGAATGTTGCCTGTTGCAGGGCATAGAAACCATCGACAACAACCGTTTTCAGGTTGTCTGGCAGGCTTTCGAATTTCTGATTGTTCATCCACCACAGCGCAGCCATATAGGCATGGCGATCAAGCGTCAGGTACTTCAGCCCAGCGTCGGGGAACTTCATTGCCATGATGTCGGTGATGCCGTTCTTGGTGCCTTCGACCACTCCGGTTTGTAGCGAGGTGTAAAGCTCCGACCACGGGATCGGCGTGGGTGAGGCACCCATTGCCTTGATGAGCTGTTGCGGCAGATCGGCAACGATGGAGCGAATCTTCATGCCCTTCAGGTCGGCAGGCGTTTTGACCTGTTTCTCAGTATTGGCAAAATTGCGCCAGCCGCCGGTGTTACCGATGGTCATCAGGCGGATCGAATTGTCGGAATCGCGCAGGGCCATCTCGCGCAGCTTGCGCGGAAAAGCTTCAGATAGGACGCGCTCGGCCACCCGGTCGCTGTTCATCAGATAAGGCAGATCCAGAACCTGAACATAAGGGAAGATGCCCGCTGCTCCGCCCGAGGTGGACATGTAGATGTCGATCTGGCCGCCAGCGATGCCTTGCAGGCACTCCGCTCCGTTGGAGCACAATTGCGTGCCCATGTAGATCTCGACCTTGATCTGGCCGTTTGAGGCATTTTCAACATAATTCTTGAACACAACGAGACCGTCATAGTCTTCGTCGTTCTCGTTGGAATTGGCTGTCGCCCGCAGCGTGATCGCGGCGGCATAGCTGGTGGCTGGAATGATCAGCAGCAGAGCAAGGCAGGTCAACAGTCTTGCAAATATACGCAACATCGGTGGTCTCCTCCTTCAACGTCAGTTGGCAAACCCCGTAAGACGGGGGATCGTCATAGACAAAGCAGGGAAATATGTAATCAGGAATACAACCACGATTTCCACTGCCAGAAACGGCAAGATTGTACGGGAAATGGCCTCTACCTTCTCTCCAGAAACGGAAGAGGCAACGAAAAGCACCAGTCCCATCGGTGGTGTTGCCAGCCCGATGGTCAGGTTCACGCTCATGATAATGGCGAAATGAACCGGGTCCACCCCCATGGAGGTGAAGATTGGTGCCAGGATCGGTCCCAGGATGATGATTGCGGGTCCTGCATCCAGGAACATGCCGACGATAAACAGCAGCACATTGATCAAGAACAGCAGAACGAGCGGGTTTTCTGACAGGCTCAGAATGAATTGGGCCAATTGCTCGGGCACATGCGAGAGTGACACCACCGTCTTGAAGGCCATGGCGGCGCCGACGAGTAGCAGCACCACTGACGAGGTGATCCCCGCCTTGGTAAACACGTCCGGCAGATCGCGCAGGCGCAACGTTTTGAGAACGAAAAGGCCGATGACCAAGGCATAGGCAACAGCAATGGCTGCGGATTCTGTCGGGGTAAAGACGCCCCCAAGAATGCCGCCCAGAATAATCACCGGGGTTAGCAGCGGGAAAAAGGCCTTGAGGCTGGCCTGACCGCGCTCTGGCCATGTGTGCTTGCGGCTGGCGACGGGATAACCGTGTTTGTCAGCCTGTAGCCGGATCACCAGCATCAGGCCCAGTCCAACAAGAATGCCGGGCACGATGCCTGCCAGAAACAATGCCGCAACGCTTTGCTGCATCACATAGGCATAGATGATCATAATGCCCGATGGCGGGATGATTGGCCCGATAACGGAGCTTGCGGCGGTGATCGCTGCTGCCAGACGACGGCTATAGCCTTGGCGCTCCATTGCCGGAATGAGCATAGACCCGAGCGCCGACGTATCTGCAACGGCCGAGCCGGACAGGCCCGCAAACAGCATCGAGGAGAGAATGTTGACATAGGCCAGCCCGCCGCGCAGATGCCCCATGAAGGCTTGTGAGAATTCGACCAGCCGCTCGGTGATGCCGCCGCGGTTCATCAGTTCGCCCGCCAGCATGAAGAACGGGATGGCAAGCAGCGGAAAACTGTCCATGCCATTGTAAAGATTGCGATAGAGGAGCGTCAGGTCGCGTTCTTGGCCATTGAGAAGCAACAAGGCTCCCGGTGCCGCCAGCAGCGCAAAAAACACCGGCAGGCCAATCAGCAGAAGAATGAGAAAAAGCGGCAGGAAAAGGCTGATCATCTGGCTTTACTCCATCCCGTATCGCTCAGATGAGATCACATCGGGAAGACGCTCTGACGCGCCACCGAGACTGAAAAAAGCCCGTAGGATCAATTCGATGTTCACCAGAACCAGCAGCGCGATGCCGACCAGCAGCGATAACATCATCCAACTCCGTGGCACCTGATACCAACTGGAGAAAACCACATTGGTTGGCACATAGAGACTGGCGGTGGCAAAGCGACCGCCAAATCCGGTTACCTCGGACCACCCGATGCGCAATGCCAGCAGGAGAACGCAAAGGCTGGCGATCAAAAGGATGAGCTCCAACAGGCTTGCAAGCAACCGCGGCAGCAGTCCGGGCAATGTGTCGATAGCGACGAAACCGCCGTGTCTGAAGGCAATCGGTGCCATGAGACCAGCCATCCACAACATGCAGAAGCGGGCAAACTCGTCAGGCTAGGGCAGAGCGTTGGACAGAATATAGCGGCAGATGATCTGGAGCAGAATGGCGCCAACCATCAGGATCATGGCTATAAAGCCGAGGCCACGGCAAAATCGCAAAAGGTGCTCGTTCATGAACGACAGGGGCCGAATGACGGCGAGCACAGCACCCATGCAGTTTCTCCATCATCGTTTCACCAGAGGCACTCGGGATTGAGACATTGCATTTTGCTGAATATGAAGGTGATTTCCAACTCTAATTCCAATGCTCCCGGGTTTTTCAGCAATATTGACAGGATTGGAACGGTTCAGTCGAGATCTGTGGGATGTTGAAATTCCGAGAAAGTTGCAGCCTCCTTGAGCACGCAATCGCGGAACCAGTCCACATCGGCATTGGCTCCTGTCTTGGACAGGGTGCCGCAAAAGAACGTCGTTTCAATCGCCGGGTGGAATGGCCGCAATGCAACGCCGTGGCGTTCCCATATGCGTCCGCCGAATGGCTCGATGATGCCGATGGCCAGACCCGCAGCGACCATTGCGTAACCGGATTGCGAGGTGTCGATTTCGATCAGACGACTGACATTGATGCGTTCGTTTCTGATGAGGTCCAACGGCGTGTTCCAATAGGCTGGACCGTCCTGGGCAATCCCCAGAAGGACTTCGCCTTCGAGATCGGCTGCGGTGATTACGGTTTTCTCGGTCAATCTGTGACCCATCGGCAAAGCGCAAAGTTGCGCAGCGGTGCCAATGGGCTGCGTGTGCAGGTTGGGCATGTCGGGGAGTTGCGAGGCGATGGCAATATCGACGGCCATGTTCTGAATACGCGAGATGACCTGATCAAGCTGGTGGGAATGCAGCATGATTGTGTGATCGGGAAACTTGGTCTTGAAGCGTCGGATGGCACCGGGAATTAGAGTAGCGCCAAGCGAATGCGTCACCGCGATGCGCAGGCTGTGGCCTTCGCTGCGGATCTGTTCGGCGGCATTCTCAAGCCGTTTCAGGCCGAGAAAGTTTTCCTGCACACTGGCGTAAAATGCCAGTCCCTCCTTGGTGACAGACAAGGTGCCTTGCCGTCGATTGAAGAGCCGGAATTGCAGGCTATGCTCCAGATCGGTGATCAAACGGCTGATCGCTGGCTGTGTGACTTTGAGGGCTTGAGCAGCTGCCTTCATTGACCCCGTCGAGATGACTGCCTGAAAGGCTTCAAGTTGTCTGAACCGCATGAAACACTTCGCTTTTCACGTTTGGACCACTCCATAGACACTCCGTCCGCCATCTTGGATGAACCAGCCAAAATGATCCGTTTACAGAAGGATCAATATAACATTTTCGCATATTTTATAGAAAAAAAGAATTTGAAATTATATCAAGGACTCGTCAGGGTTATAGAAATTGGGCATGCTTATCTTTATGCCAACACCTGAAACATCTTCAAACCGTTTCGAGCTTTCCATGACCTCTGTGACCAACTCATCCGTGCTTGATCCACAAACTCTCCTGAGCGTCAGGGGTTTGAGTGTTGATTTCGGTGAAGGATCTGATGTTGTCCATGCGGTTCAGGACCTGACGTTTGATCTGCAGGCCAATAAAACTCTGGCAATTGTTGGTGAATCCGGTTCGGGAAAGTCGGTCTCTTCGCTGGCTATGCTGGGACTTGCCAAGCACATTGGTGCGCGGGCCAGTCATGGCGAGATTTTGTTTCGCAGCGAATTGCTGGGGCGCACGGTCGATTTGCTCAAGCTGGAAGAAAATCAGATGAGGCTTATCCGGGGCGGCGAATTGGCAATGATCTTTCAAGAGCCGATGACGTCACTCAACCCGGTGTTCACCATTGGGTCGCAGGTGGCAGAGTGTCTGATGCTGCACAAGCATCTGTCCGCCCAGGCCGCGTGGCGGGAAGCAAAGCAGTTTCTGGATCTTGTCCGTTTGCCCAATGCAGACCGCCTGATGACGAATTATCCGCACCAGTTGTCTGGCGGTATGCGTCAGCGCGTGATGATTGCCATGGCGCTTTCCTGCCGTCCCAAGGTACTGGTGGCCGATGAACCGACAACGGCTCTGGATGTCACGATCCAGGCTGGAAATTCTGCATCTCATTCGTGAACTGCAAGCGGAATTTGAGACATCGGTCATTTTCATCAGTCACGACATGGGTGTCGTGGCCGAGATGGCTGACGACGTTCTGGTGATGCGCAACAGCCTCGAAGTCGAGCAAGGCCCGGCTGAACGTGTCCTCACCACTCCGAGCGCAGATTATACTCGCGCGCTGTTGCAGGCCGTGCCGAAGATTGGCAGCATGACGGGCGAAGTAGCCCCGAAGTATTTTCCGTTGACCGACGATGCGGCAGGAAGTGCAGACGCGCGGCGAAAGAATACCGTCGACCCATCGCATAAAGTCATTGAGGTTCAAGATCTGACAACGCGCTATGACGTGCGCGGCGGACTGTTGAACCGGGTGACCCATCGTGTGCATGCCGCCGAAGGTGTGTCTTTTGAAATTGCCAAGGGCGAGACATTGGCGCTGGTCGGTGAATCTGGCTCTGGCAAATCAACAGTCGGCAAGACGATCCAGCAACTTGTCGCGCCGGTCTCGGGGGCGGTCGTATTTGAAGGACGTGACCTGTTCTCACTGCCCAAAGCGGAGCGCAAAGCCTACTCGCGCGAGATCCAGTATGTCTTTCAGGACCCTTACGGGTCGCTCGATCCGCGCAAACCCATCGGGCAGAGCATCAGCGAGCCTGCAGTCGTGCATGATCTGGTCTCTGGCGACAAGGCGCGCCGCGCACTTGTTGGCGAGCTTTTGGAAAAGGTTGGTCTTCAGGCCGACCATTATGACCGCTATCCGCATCAGTTTTCCGGCGGGCAGCGTCAGCGTATTTGTATTGCGCGGGCGCTTTCGTGCAAGCCGAAGCTGATCATTGCTGATGAGGCCGTGAGTGCGCTGGATGTGTCGGTGCAGGCCCAGGTGCTTAATCTCCTGATGAAGCTGCAGGAAGATGAGGGGCTGTCCTACCTGTTCATTACCCACGACATGGCGGTGGTGGAGCGTGTCAGCCACCGCGTAGCGGTTATGTATCTGGGCCAGATCGTCGAAATGGGCACGCGGCAGCAGGTGCTGGAAAATCCCCAGCATCCTTATACCAAACGCCTGCTGGCTGCTGTGCCGGTGATGGAGCCGGGTCGGCGTCCCGAGCGCGTGGTGCTGGGGCAAGACATCCCCAGTGCGGTGCGCAAGGTGGGAGATGAGCCGATCCTGCACGATCTTTATGAAGTTGAACCGGGCCATCTTCTGGCGGCAAATGCGACGCAATTTGCAGGCTGAGATCCGAATTCAAGAATTGCCCGGGGCTAAAAACATCCGGGAATAATCAAAAAGGAGCCTTCCATGAATTTGACAGAACCGACGTCCCTGAAAGGGCGCCGTCGCTTCCTTTTCAAGACGGCGCTGGCATGCGCAAGCCTGTTGGCAACACCGTTCTTGATGTCCTCCCCCTCTTTTGCAGCCGACGATTCCATTGTGGTTGCGCAGCGCGTGGATCCACAAAATCTTGACCCGATCGACACCTTCAAGGTGGCGTGGGGCGCGGTTGCCAGCAATATCTTCGAAGGGCTGACCTTTCGGGATGAGAACCTGAAGCTGAAGCCCGGTCTTGCCACAAGCTGGGAATTTCTGGACGACAATTCGCGCGTTCGCTTCCATCTGCGTAAGAACGTCAAGTTCCGGGACGGCGAGCCGTTCAACGCTGAAGCCGTCAAGTTCACCTTCGATCGCATGTTGGATTCCAGTAAGGGGACCAACCCGCAGCGCTCCAACTATGCGTCTATCAAGGAAGTGAAGATCGTTGACGATTATACCGTCGACTTTATCATGTCCAAGCCAGATCCGGTTCTGCTGACGAAGCTTGCCGGCTACGGCGCAATGATCCTGCCGCCGAAATACACCAAAGAGACCAAGCCGGAAGATTTCGACAAGAAGCCTGTTGGTACGGGGCCGTTTGAAGTTGTCAAATATACTCCGGGTGTCAGTCTGAAGCTGAAGCGTTTCGATGGCTATTGGCAGGGACCGGCGAAGCTGAAGAATGTAACCATTCGCTTTATTCCGGAAGACAACACTCGCGTCTCCGAGCTTCTGTCCGGTGGTGTCGATCTCATTTTGGACGTGCCGATTGCGTCTGCTGACACGATCGAGAAGAGTGGCAAGGCCAAGCTGGTGTCTGTTCCTGACCCGCGCGTCGAGTATCTGGGCATGGATGTCACAAAGTCCATCACCAAGGACATTCGCGTGCGCAAAGCCATCAACATGGCCATCGACAAGAAGTCGATCGTCAAGGCGTTGCTCAATGGCCACGGTTCGACAATCGCCAGCCTGCAGTCTGCCATGTCTTTCGGCTATTCGGCAGATCTGAAATCTTGGCCGTACGACCCGGCAAAGGCGAAGAAGCTTCTGGCCGAAGCCGGTGTGAAGCCGGGTACGCAGATCGTCATGGACATCCGCAACGACGACGACACCTTCCGCGAAGTGGCTCAGGCCATCAGCAGCTATCTACAGATGGTCGGCCTCAATGTGAAAATTCGGTCGCATGAAGTGGGTGTTTATTTCTCGGATGTCATTCCGCACGGCCAGACAGGTCAGCTCTTCCAGTTCGGCTGGGGTGGGTGGACCTTTGACTTCGATAACACGGCTTACCTGCTCTACCATTCGGACGAGCGCTGGAATCCGTACATCAAGGACAAGAAGCTGGATGCGATGCTGGAAGAACAGCGCAACACCTATGATCAGGCAAAGCGCGAGAAGATCCTGAAGCAGATCGCACGTTACATCCATGATGAGGCCTACGACATTCCGCTTTACAACAATGCGGCCATGTTCGGTGTCGGCCCGCGCATCAAGGGCTTCATCCCAGCTCCTGACAACCGCATGCGCTACTACACAATGTCCGTGAAGTAAGCTTCGGCTTTGCCTCCCGCGCCTCTGGCGCGGGAGGATTGCCCCGATCCGTTGGGGCCATTCCCTACCGGTCTTTCTTCACACGAAAAAACGCAAGCAGCAGAATGTCCATTTTTACATTCATCATGAAAAGAGTGCTGCAGGCGGTGCTGGTTCTACTGATCGTTACGCTCTTCGTTGCGTTTCTGATCCGTCTGACTGGTGATCCGGCTGTCATGCTGACCAGCAACGCCAATGCCGTCACGCCAGAGGATCTGGCACGTATTCGTCAGGCACTGGGTCTCAATGATCCGTTTCTGGTGCAATATTGGCATTTCATCCATGGTCTTTTGACCGGTGACCTTGGCCAAAGTTTCTTCCGTGGTCCAATCTCGTCGCTGATTGCGATTGCCTTGCCCGCCACCTTGTCGCTGGTGGTGTGCTCGATGCTGCTGTCGATCCTCATTTCGCTGCCACTCGGTATTCATGCAGCGCTGCACAAGGGCGGAGTGTCGGATCAGGTGATCCGCGTTATCTCGCTGGTTGGGCTGTCGTTTCCGAACTATTGGCTTGCGATGATGTTCGTCTTGCTGTTCTCGATCACCTTCCCGATCTTGCCCGCCAGCGGTTTTAGTGGGCCTTCATCGCTGATCCTGCCCTCTGTCACCATCGGCATCATTCTGGCTGCCACCAACGTGCGTCTGGTCCGTAGCACCATGCTGGACACGCTGTCAGCGCAATATGTGATGGTTGCAAGAGCCAAGGGCGTGAAGGAGCGGGTTGTGATCTACAAGCACGCGCTGCGCAACAGCGCCATCGCGCTCGTCACCTTCTTCGGCCTTCAGTTCGGCAATCTGATCGGGGGAGTGGTCATCATTGAACTGGTGTTCAACTGGCCGGGGATCGGAACGCTGGCCGTCAATGCCATTGCGCAGCGCGACTATCCCGTGTTGCAGGCATCAGTGACCATTCTGGCCGTCACGATTGTCGCCGTGAACCTCATCGTCGATCTCCTTTACGGCCTGATCGATCCGCGAATCCGGGTGAAATGACGTCATGAAGTTTTTCAATACGGTTTCCGGGGAAAGCAAAAAGTCCTCACGCAAGTTGCCTTTTCTTCAGTTCGAATTCGTCTTCGGGATTGGCCTGACGGGTATCATCGTCATTGCCGTGCTGTTCTCCGGTGTGCTGTTTCCCGGCGGTGGCATGACCATTGATCTGATGTCGCGCCTCACGGGACCGTTCCAGACCTGGGCGCATCCGCTTGGTACGGATCCGCTTGGTCGAGACATGCTGGCGCGCATCGTGATCGGTGGCCGCATTTCGTTGATGGTGGGGTTTTTGTCTGCGTTGGGTGCTATCGTCATTGGCACAATTGCAGGGCTTTTCTCTGGGTATTATCGTGGCGTTCTCGACACGCTGATCATGCGGTTTGCTGATGTGCAGCTGGCGCTGCCGTTCATTCTTCTCGCCATCACCATCATTGCGATTGTCGGGCCAGGACTGGACCGCATCATCATTTTGATGATCGTCACGCAGTGGGTGCAATACGCCCGTCTGGTGCGCTCCTCGGTGTTGTCGCTGCGGGAACGTGAGTTTGTTCAGGCCGCACAGAGCTATGGCATGTCGGCCAACCGGATCATCTTTTCGCATATTTTGCCAAATGCTCTGGGGCCGATCATCATTCTGGGCACGCTCAATGTGGCCAACAATATCCTTCTTGAAAGCAGCTTGACCTTTCTGGGGCTTGGCGCTGATCCACAAGTGCCAAGCTGGGGCGGCATTCTGTCAGAAGGCCGCAATTACGTTCAAACCGCCTTATGGGTTACCGTCTTTCCGGGCATTGCGATCATGCTGACCGTGCTCGGCCTCAATCTCGTGGGCGACTGGTTACGTGATCATCTCGATCCGATGGGAAAGACACGCTGATGATTGAACCGGGGACTGTATTGCTTGATCAGACGTTTGAAACCACGTCTGACGAGCTGAGAAAGCTTTTGTCTGGTGAAGGGTATCAAGGCGCTTCTATCGACCTGTGGACCTTCGATGGACCAGACCGTCGTCAGGCGCTTTCTGCCGAACTCCATCGGGAGGATCGCAGCGTTCGAGTGCATTCGGCTTATAAGCCTTTGGTGTGTGCTCTGCTGGAAGACATTGATCCGGGCGATGCAGATGCCGCCCTGATCCGCTACCCTGTTGTCGAAGGTGTCGATGACAAACGGTTCCTTCTGGAAAGCTATCCGGTGACGGATCTCTTGAAAGACCTTTCCATCTCTTTCGAGCCGACTGTGCAGGATCCCGCGGACGGCCCGGCCATCTATGAAATCTTGTTCTCCAAGGGCGGAGAGCGCCGCGACCCGCAGATTATTGCGGCACCAAACATCTGGCGGCGCGACCATGTCGGTGATCAGATTTTCACACCGACGGGCTGGTTGCGTGTGGCCGGTGCATCAGATCCTGCCTGCGACACCGACCGGCCGTTCGACTGCGATTTGCAGAAGGCGTATCTGGCGGTGATGGAGGTGCTGTCTGGGCAGGACTATTCGGGCGACGGTCCTTATTTCTCACGGTTGGACATTCGGATCGCCGCGCCGTTCTATGAGCGCGCGCTGCCTGTCGGACAGGAACACTTGTCGACGGCGGAGGCCATGCATGAAGATCTGTATTTCTCGTGCCTTGAACTCTTCAAACATGCCAAGGGGCTGAACACGCAAAGCCGCAAGCTGGCGCCGGGGCAAGTGGTGCCGGATTTGTCCATGCGCGATGATGCCGTGCATGTCGTTGTCGCGGCGGTTGCGCCTGTGGCGCAGGATGAGGCCTCGGCCGAATTGCATGAATTGGCGAGCGCTGAACATTGGGTGTCTCCAGAGCAGATCGAAAAAGAACTTGAGGCACTTGGCGGCGAGACGCTTGCGGTGCGGTCGAGACTTGGGCGCTCGGTGCCAGTTCGCCACTTTGCCAAGAGTGGCGCAACCGGCCTCATGTTGAGTGCGGCCCAACATCCTAACGAAACGTCTGGAACCGTCGGCGCCCTGCGCGCAGCCCGCACCCTCGTGGACAGGGGAGAACATGACCTGGTGCTGGCTCCGCTGATGAACCCGGATGGCTCTGCTCTTTTTCGGCAATTTTGTCAGATGTTTCCAACCAACATGAACCATGCGGCGCGTTATACGGCCGGAGGCAATGATCTGGAATATTCCGATCGCAGCTATGAAAATGAGGCGCATCATCTGGGGCTGGAAAAAACCGGGGCCAAGCTGCATGTCAATTTGCATGGCTATCCGGCGCATGAATGGACACGCCCGTTTTCCGGTTATGTGCCCAAAGGTTTCGAAATGTGGAGCCTGCCAAAGGGCTTCTTCCTGATCATGCGCTTTCAGCCCGGATGGAAGGCCCAGGCCGAAGACGTGCTTGACCAGAGTGGTTGACGCGCTATGCGGCTATGCGCCTATTCGGGATCTGAATGCTGAACAGTTGGACCGTCTTGGCCAGTATCTGGATGCGATGCCATTCGAGGTGCGTCGTGGCGTGCCGTGTTTCTTGCAGGAAAAGGCTGACAGCCTTTATCCGCTGACGCTCATCACTGAGGCACCGGACGAGACTATTTATGGTCAGGATTTCGTCATCCAGCACACCGCGCAGATGCTGTCGGTTCTGGCCGCAGCCAAGGCCGCGAAGGCGCTTTGATTGTCAGAGGGGGCGATCTTGTATAAATGCCCGAAAATCGAAGAATTTCCGGGCATTTCTTGTGAGCCTGACAGACTTGTCTGATCAGACGATCTGGGCAGCGTCGTCGAAGGGCAGACGCGGGAGACGGTCGAAGTTCTTGACCGGGTCGCCATAGCCCAGATTGATCAGAAAGTCTGTCTTGCAGGATGTGCCGTCGAAGAAGGCCTTGTCGACGCTTTCCTTGTCAAAGCCTGACATCGGACCGCAATCCAGCCCCAGAAGACGCGCCGCCAGAATCAGGTAACCGCCTTGCAGGATCGAGTTGCGGTTAGCGGTTTCCCCTGCCAGTGCGGAGTTTGCCTCAAACATCGGTTTGACATCGCGGATCGGGAACAGTGTTGGCATGTGCTCGTAGAATTTCTCGTCCCGGGCAACAATGACGGTGACCGGTGCCTGCATGGTTTTGGCCACATTGCCCTCGGCCAGGGCCGGTTTCAGCTTTTCCTTGGCGTCCTGCGACTTGATGAAGACGAAGCGGGCAGGAGAGGTGTTCATCGAGGTTGGTGCCATCTTCACCAGATCGTAAAGTTCGCCGATAAGCGCGTCGCTGACCGGTTTGTCCTGCCATGCATTGAACGTACGAGCATTGTGAAACAACAGATCCTTGATCTCGGCATGGGAGAGGGCGGTCTCGGTCATCGTTTTTCCTTCGATTTTCATGCAGCGTGGACGTGTCCTGACGAATTATCACCGGTCAGCGGGACACGCGCTCGGATCGTTCCAATGTAGTGTGCGGCGCAAAAAAGTCACGTGACTCTGATCAGGTTGGGACGTGAACACTGTGTCTTCCATGACAAGACATCGTCCATGCCCTCAGGAATGTCTTGAATTCTGTGGTCAGGAAACGTGCGGCTTGTTTTTGCAAAACGCATGACTTGCGCCGGGTCGAAATCCCGTTTTAGCTGTAGCGAATTGCAAGATTGTTGAAAGGACGTAAGTCAATGGAAACGCGTGCAGCCGTTGCGATACAGGCGGGCAAGCCGTTGGAGGTCATGACTGTCAACCTTGAGGGGCCAAAGGCCTTTGAGGTTCTGGTTGAGATCAAGGCGACCGGCATCTGCCACACCGATGCCTACACGCTGTCGGGGGCGGATCCTGAAGGTTTGTTTCCGGCAATTCTGGGCCATGAAGGCGCGGGCATCGTTCGCGAAGTTGGGCCGGGGGTCACATCGCTGAAACCAGGCGATCATGTCATTCCGCTCTATACCGCTGAATGCCGCAATTGCGAATATTGCCTCAATCCGAAGACCAACCTGTGTCAGGCTGTTCGCTCGACTCAGGGCAAGGGCGTCATGCCGGACGGCAGCTCGCGCTTCAAGACGCTCGATGGCGATCCCATCCTGCACTACATGGGCACCTCGACCTTCTCCAATTTCACGGTTGTGCCGGAGATCGCGCTGGCGAAAATTCGTGAAGACGCTCCCTTCGACAAGGTCTGCTATATCGGCTGTGGTGTAACGACGGGCATTGGCGCGGTGGTCAATACGGCCAAGGCCGAGCCGGGGTGCAAGGCTATTGTCTTTGGTCTTGGCGGCATTGGTCTGAACGTGCTTCAGGGCTTGCGTATGGTTGGCGCGGACATGATCGTCGGTGTGGACCTCAATAACAGCAAGCGTGAAATGGGGGAACGTTTCGGCATGACGCATTTCGTCAATCCGAGCGAAGTTGACGGCGATCTCGTCTCCTATCTCGTAGATCTGACCAAAGGTGGTGCTGACTACACATTCGACGCCACTGGCAGTGTCAATGTCATGCGCACGGCCTTGGAATCTGCCCATAAGGGATGGGGTGAATCCATCATTATCGGCGTGGCGGAAGCGGGGGCGGAGATTTCAACCCGTCCGTTCCAACTCGTCACCGGGCGTACCTGGAAAGGAACGGCCTTCGGCGGCGCACGCGGACGCACGGATGTTCCCAAGATTGTTGACTGGTATATGGACGGCAAGATCGAAATCGATCCGATGATCACGCACACGATGCCGCTGGATGACATCAACAAGGCGTTCGATTTGATGCACAAGGGCGAGTCGATCCGCTCGGTTGTACTGTACTGAGGACGCCGTCTCGATAAGAGAAGGAACACCCAACACAAAAAGGGCGGGACCAAATGGTCCAGCCCTTTTCAATAAGTCGACGCTAAGGTTGTTGAACGCCTTTACCCGCCCCAGGGCCTGCTTCAGCACCCGTGTCCAGTTTTGGTGGGTGATCTTGGCAATGGCATTCTCGTCGTAGCCTCGCTGTGCAAGACAATCGACGATATGGGCCAGTGCCGCGTACATCTGCAAGCTTGTCGGAAATCAGCGTTCCGTCAAAGTCCGACCCCAAGGCCGCATGGTCGATGCCGATGCGCTGCACGACGTAGTCGATGTGGTCCACCAACTGCCCCACTTCCGTCGAGCGAACCGGCTGTCCGTCAGGACGGAGAAACTTGACGCCGAAGTTCGTTCCGATCAGCCCGCCAGTCTCTCCAATGGCGTCGATCTGCTTGTCCGTGAGATTGCGGCTATGGGGGCAAATTGCATGGACGTTTGAATGCGAGGCCACCAGCGGTGCATCGCTGAGGGTGGCGATCTCCCAGAAGCCAGCTTCATTCATGTGCGACAGATCGACCATGATCTTCAGTTCATTGCAACTGCGGACCAGATCCCGACCTGCGTCCGTCAGACCGGGGCCAATGTCAGGGGTGGACTCGTAGCGGAAGGGTACGCCATGGGCGAAGATGTTGGGACGGCTCCATACAGGGCCGAGCGTTCTGAGGCCAGCCTGATGCAGGACGTAGAGGGCGTCCAGATCACTGCCAATGGCTTCTGCTCCCTCAATGTGAAAAACAGCGGCGAAGCTGCCGGTTTCGAAACATTTGGTCAAATCTGCTGACGACCGGCAGACTGTCAGGTTGCCTTGTGACTTGCGTTCGATGTCAAACAGCAGCCGGGCCATGGCCAGTGTCTCGTTCAGCGCATCACGTTGTTCGGGCGGACGGTAATTTCCGTCCGCATCCTGTTGCCGATCTGGGGACGGGACATAAAGGGCGCAAAGTCCGCCGCCAAGCTGCCCTTCTCGGGCGCGTGGCAGATCAATATGCCCAACGGTCTCACCGTTCAAGAATGCGTCCGCAGCGTGTGGATTGCCAGAACGGCGCAGGCGCAGCAGAACGTCGTTGTGGCCGTCAAAAACCAGACGGTGAGACACAGAGGACATGATTTTTCCTTCTTGGGCGTGCAGTCTCTTTCGGCGGCAAAAGAGAGGCGGGGAGAGCGCCACTTTACAACAGCACGGTTTCCAGAGCCAGTGCAGAGATAGCGTGAGTGCTGTTTTCAGCTCATGCGGGAAAGCGAAATTTGCCAGTCCAATTAAGCATTTGCTTGATATGCTCAAGGTGATTTATGCAGGATTGGACTGCCCCGATAGAGACTGTGAATGAAGGACCCAGCTTTATGGCCGAGATGCTTGATTGGAATGCCGCCGAGGCAATTGCCCAGACTTTCGTCGACCTGTGGCACATGGATCAACCCGGTGGCGCCATTGTCGTGTTTGATATGCAAGGCATCCGGTTTCAGGTGGCGTCAGGGCTTGAAAGTCTGGCGACGCGCAAACCTTTTTCTGCCGGAAGTGTCGTTCGTTATGCCTCGATCACCAAACATGCCTTCTGCACGCTGGTTTTGTCGCACCCGGATCTTGTGTCGCTTGAGGACCGGCTGGGGGACCATCTCGCAGAGCTGCAGGCGCCTTTGTCGGATGTCAGCGTGGGGCAGGCGCTCGATATGTCCGGCGGTCTGCCCGATGTTCGTGAGTGCCTGACGCTGCTCGGGCTTTCGGTCTTCACAGAAACTCAGGCCGCCGATCTTATGGCGTACTGCGGACGATTGACCCGGCTGAATTACGACGCGGGAACTGAGGTCAGCTACACCAACACGGGCTACCGCCTTGTTGAGGCCATTCTGGAGCGTAAAGGCGTATTCTTTCGTGATTTCATCCGCAAGCAGGGGCACTCCCTTGGGATTTCGCTGAATGCACCGAATGTCTGGAATGAACCAGTTGATGATCTGGCTCCGGGATATTGGCACGACGCTGAAACGGGGTGGCAGCAGTCTGTTGCGGGACTGCATATCTCAGCGTCCGGTAGTATGACAGGCAGCGCTGCCAGCTTGGCGACCTGTGGCAGGGCGTTGATGAACGGAACGGGTGTCTTGTCTGGCATGTTGGACAAGCTGATGGCCGTGCGTTTTCTCGACGATAGCCGTCCGACCGGTTATGGCCTTGGCTTGCGACAGGTGGGGTTGGGCGACCGTGTGCTGGTTGGCCATGGCGGCTCTCATCCTGGTTACAAATCCCATATTCTCATGGATCCTGAAAGTGGCACCGGCATCGTCGTTGTTGCCAACCGTGAAGACGCCAATTGTTACGGCTTTGCTCTTGAGACTATGTCCAAGCTTCTTGGAGAGCGTTTGCCCGTCGCCTCGGATATGCTTGCCGATGGGCTTTATGTCACCGAAACCGGGCCATATTGGCTGTCGGTTGAAGGAACGACGATGGTCTCTCTGGACAATGAAGATACGCTTTACGAGACAGGAGGTGCCGACGTGATCTCACGGTCCGCCACGTCACCGGCGCTGCTGCGTCAGGAGGGCGATGCGCTGGTCGGAGAGGTTGGTCATGTGTCCCGTCGATACGTGCCTGCGAAGGACGACGGTGTGCCTGATGCGTTGGCGGGGCGCTGGCTTTCGTCGGAGGGAGCGATGCTGGAGGTTCAGGATGGAGCAGTGATCATGGGGGTTGGGCCCAACCACCGCGTCATGCCGCTGCGCTCCCTTGGTCGCGGGCGGTTTCTCTTCACATTGAAAGACGGTCCGTGGGTGCGTCGGATCTGCCTGCATATATTGTCGGACCACACAATTGAACTGGTTCTTAACCGTGCTCGCATGATCGAATACCATCGCTTGACATAAGAGGTGGGCACGTCGAAAACGCGGTTATGAGGTCACTCTCTGCACCAGACTGAACGGATTGGAACGCCCGTGGAAGCCAAGTGGCTTGAAGATTTTTGGCTTTGGCCAATACGCTGAATTTTTCCAAAGCGGCAGAAGAGCGCCATGTCACGCAGTCCGCTTTCAGCCGTCGTATTCGCCAGCTTGAAGGCTGGCTTGGCAGCAATCTGATCGACCGCACGACGTATCCGTCCCGTTTGACGGAGGCTGGCGACCGTTTTCTGCCGGTGGCTGAGAAGATCCTCAATGATCTGCATCAGGTGCGCCGCACGCTGCAAGAAGGCGAAGAAACCGGTGCGCGCACGGTCACCCTGACCGCTTTGCATACGCTGTCCTTCACCTTTTTCCCGGATTGGTTGCAAAAGATCAATCAAGCGGTTGGGCCAGTCGTTTCGCATCTGAGACCGGATCTGGGCTCGCTTGAAGAAAACCTGCTGTCGTTGGTTGATGGACATTCTGACTTTCTACTGGTCTATCACCACCCGCATGTGATGCTGTCGTTGGACGCACAGCTCTTCGAGTATTGCCGTCTTGGCAAGGAAAAGGTTTTGCCGGTCAGCGCGCCGGCTCCCAACGGTACGCCCTTGCACATGATCGAGCCGGGTTTCGCTCATGCGGCTTATACGAAGCTGTCCTTTTTCGGCCAGATGATTGCCGGTGGCCTTGGCAACCGGCTGCCGGTGGACGAGAAGGTGCATTTCGGCAGCATGTCGGTTGGATTGAAGGCCATGGCGCTGGCCGGGATGGGCGTGGCATGGGTGCCGGAAAGCCTGATCCGTGAAGAATTGCGCGACGGTCGGCTGGTCAAGGCAGGGGGCAGCGAGTGGGATGTGGATGTCGAAATTCGTCTCTACAAAGCTCGTAACAATCCGAGGGCGATCGTTAATCGCATCTGGCAGAGGCAGGACGTGATCTGACGGAGGCTTTGACCGGCGGTCTCGGTGGAGCCAAGTCTACTCTTCACTGCCCAAAAGGGTTCCACCGATCAGGCTGGAACCCTTTTCGTATGCCTTCAGATCACCAGATCAGATGGCGCTTTCACGGGCGTGCTGAATGTAGATCTCGCGCAGTTTGCGCACAGTCTCGCCCGGCTTGCCATCGCCAACCGGCTTTCCGTCAATCTCGACAATCGAGGCGACGAAATTGGAGGCGCTGGTGAGGAAAACCTCATCGACGCTCAGGGCTTCTTCAAGGGTAAAAGGTCGCTCGACGATCTCGAATCCATGCTGTTCGGCGAAGAAGAGAAGCGACTTGCGGGTGCAGCCTGGCAGGGTGGTCCGGCTGTTGCCACGGGTCACGATCTTGCGGTCTCTGGTGATGATATATGCCGTTGAAGAAGCCCCTTCAGTGACATAACCATCTTCGACCATCCAGGCTTCCTGGCAACCTGCCGCCTTGGCTTCCCGTTTGGCCAGAACCTGCGGCAGAAGACAGACGGTCTTGATGTCGCGGCGCGCCCAGCGCTGATCCGGCACCGTCTTGATCTTGATGCCGTTTTCCGAGGCCGCAGTCGTCTCGATCTTCTTTTTCTGAGTGAAGAGGAAAAGCGTTGGCTCCAGATCGTCGGAATACAGGAAATCGCGTTCTTCAGTGCCGCGTGTGTACTGAAGGTAGATCAACCCTTCCTGCAAATCATTTTCAGCGATCAGACGGCGTTCGATACCAACGATTTCATCGGTCGTCAGGTGCAGCTTTGCGCCAATTTCGCCGATGCTGCGTTCCAGTCGTTGCATGTGCGGCGGGCTGTCGATCAATTTGCCATCCAAAACGGCTGTGACCTCATAGATGCCATCACCGAAGAGAAAACCCCGGTCAAAAACGGAAATTCTGGCCTCGTGTTCGGGAACGAATGCACCGTTGAGATAGACAATGCGATCGGGGCTGGACGACATGGAAACTCCATAAGGTAGGCGGGGTTGAAACGAAACGCCGCTCAGAGGCGTGTGATTTTATTCAGATCGAGCGCTTCGATTGTGGTGGGCTGGTTGGTTGAGGCATCAAACCCGGAGGTCGCCTGCGCCATGGTCAGAGAGTTGAGGATGGCCTCTTCCGTGGTCTCTATGGCGGCTTCAAACAGCGGCGACAGAGTTTCGGTGCCAATACAGGCTGCGCGGTTCAGCCCATTGCGAACATCGGGAGTCCGCCGCAGGCTTTCGGCGGTTGAAAACGCCAGTGCGTAATCGCCCGAGCCGTTGCTAAGGGCGGCACCCGTGCGGGCCAGCCCACCGAAGCAACGTTCTGCCAGTCGGGCCAGATTGCGCGGATCCAGCGGTGCATCCGTCGCCAGAATGATGACGATGGATCCATCCGTGTCATGAGCCGGGTCCACAGGCACGGGGATACCGTCGACTTTGAGATGGCCACCAAAGTTGGACTGCACAAGGACGCCCAGCGTATAGGTTTCCCTGCCAATTGGGACCCGCCGCGAACTGGTGCCGACGCCGCCCTTTAGTCCAAAGGCGACAGTGCCGGTGCCAGCGCCGACAGCGCCTTCGGCAACGGGGCCTGGTGTGGCGCAGTCCAGGGCTTGCCTCATTTCGTCGATTGTCGGGCGCGTTGCACGAATGTCGTTGAGGCGCGAGTCATTCGTCTCCCCAACAACCGCGTTGATGGAGGTGACCTGAGCGTTGCCGGGCTGTTCCAGTGTCCAGCGCATTCAGCGCAATCATGCCCCTGCCAACAGCCAGCGTGTTGGTCAGAAGGATTGGAGTTTCAATCTCGCCCAGTTCTTGAATTTGTGTCGCGCCGGCCAGTTTGCCGTAGCCGTTCAGAATGGCAAGGGCGGCTGGAGTCTTGTCCTGAAACAGATTTCCGGTATGCGGCAGGATTGCCGTTGCACCGGTGCGTGTCCTGTCGCCCTCGTGAAGGGTCATGTGACCAACGCTCACGCCCGTCACATCGGTGATGGTGTTGAAAGGGCCTGTCTCATAGTGACCGATGCGAATACCGAGAGCTCTGGCTCTGGCGCGTGGCGCGTCGGTCATGGTGATATCCCCGGTCGTGTCTGTGTCTGTGGTGTGACAAGACTAGACGCATGGGCGGATGAAAAATATTCGAAAAATCGACTGACCTCATGCCATCCTTGCACAGGAGTGGAGGTGGTTTTGGGCGAAAAAGGATAGTCTTGCAGCAGCTTATTCAGGGATTGCTATGTCCGCTGAATAAGCCGTGCTTGCGTGAAGGGATCAATCTTTGTAGATGCCGGTCTCTACCGATCCATCCGCATGAAAGATGCCGCGGTACATGCCGGAGCTGTTGAACGGCAGGGAGACATTGCCTTTGGCGTCGACGGCAATCAGGCCGCCCGAGCCGCCAACAGGGGCGATCTCCGCTACCACGGCTTCTGCTGCATCAGCCAAGCTGTGCCCCGCCCATTTCATGCGGGCAGAGATTTCATGGGCAACGGCATAGCGTATGAAAAGTTCGCCATGACCCGTTGCCGAAATGGCGCAGGTGGCATTCTCGGCAAAAGTGCCAGCGCCAATGACCGGACTGTCTCCAACCCGCCCTAGTGCCTTGGCTGTCATGCCGCCGGTAGAGGTTGCGGCTGCAAGGTTTCCGTGTATGTCGAGGGCAACCGCCCCGACAGTGCCATGCTTGCGCTCTTCATCCCCATCGTCAGACGTACCTGAGCGGCGGTGTTTCAGCTCGTCTTGCAGCAGTTTCCAACGACGCTCGGTGAAGAAATAGTTGGCGTCTTCCAACGGCACACCGCAGACCTTGCAGAATTCAGCCGCCCCTTTGCCTGCAAGGAAGACATGCTCTGATGTTTCCATCAGTTTGCGGGCGGCTGTGATCGGATTTCTCGGACCGCAAATGCCTGCCAGCGCGCCGGCCGATTTGTCGCGTCCATCCATGATGGCCGCATCCATCTCCAACTTGCCAGCCGATGTGAATACGGCACCGCGCCCGGCATTGAACAGAGGATTGTCTTCCAGAGATTTTACCGCCTCGGTGACGGCATCGATGGCGGTTCCGCCGCTTTGCAGGACAGTGCCACCGGCTCTCAGCGCGTCTTCCAGGCCTGCTCTATATTCTTTTTCGCGCTCAGGCGTCATCGAGTCACGCCGGATTGTTCCGGCTCCCCCGTGGATAGCCAGAACGAATGTGTCTTGGGGCATGTGTCGGTTCCGATGAAAGGCGTGAGGTCAAGGACCAATGATAAGCTCGGATCTTATCTACTACGGATCATGTCTGGTGGTCTAGCTATGCACTTTGGTAATATTTTTCAAGGCGTTGGTGGTTGCTACCTTGTCCTGAGGTCTGTAGTGGCGCGCCATGACCGAGGCCAAGGCTTCAAGCGCGCTGAGAATGGCAACGCGGGAAGTGGCAAGAACAGGGTGATCGACACCGGCGAAGAGGTGAATATCGGTGTGCTGGAGCAGGGGGGAGGTCGGCTGATCGGTGAGACCGACAACCCTGACGTCGTGCGCTTTCAAGGTACGAGCCAATTCAAGAGCGGCGCTGGAATAGCGATGTACCGAAATGATGAAGGCGGTATCGCCTTTGCCAAGCTGCATTGCTTGCCGGAAACCTATTGAGCGCGCGTCGGTCTCATTAGCCAAAATGGGGGTATCGCAATATGGGGCAAACAATTCCGCTGCATAGAGAGTTGTCAATGCGCTGGCTCCAAATCCTGCGATCGCCAGCTTGGGTGCGTTACAGATCAGATGTGCCGCCTGTAGTCCGTGTCTTGAACGTTGAGAAGTTCTCGAATGGTCGACATGTTCTGGTCCACCGAGGCAAGGTTCTCTTCGAGGATATGCAGAGTATCTTTTTCGGCAAGTCTGTTGGTTTTGAGTTTGTCTACCGGGTGGAGGGTCTTGCTAAAAGCAGCAAGCGATTTTTGGAGAAATTCGTCGTAAGATCCAAGACCGAGACTGCGAACAAAGCGAGTGATCGTCGCAACTGAAACTCTGCTCGCACGCGCCAGACCTTCGATATCCATCGTGGCAGCTTGTAAGGGATGGTCCATAATATAATCGGCAACCTTAGCCATGCGTTCTGGTCATTGTATGCCGTCCCGCCTGGATAAGTGCATGCACCGTATCGGACTTATTCATGATGAAAAATGCTTTCCTAGCGCAATCTGCGAGTAGTATTAATACCGATAGGTAATTTCGTCAATTTCTCGTAATGGTTGTGGTGAATGAAGTCTCAAGAAGGCCACTCAAAAGCGGGATGATTGGTCAGTATTCATCTGAAGCTGTTTGCCCGGTGCAGAGGATGAGCAGAAATAAAAGCCCCGAAACATCGCTCCGGGGCTCTTGTATTCAACGTTAGAATCTTGCTGCTTCACGCAGCTTCAGTGGCGTTTTCTGCTTTCAGCGCTTCCAGAATATTCTGTGGCGAGGACAGGCCGTAAGGATCGTCAGAGGCATTGTCGGAGAAGCCTTCTTCAACGAACAACTTCTCGATCTGACCGTTGTTGACAATGGCTGCATAGCGCCAGGACCGTTGACCGAAGCCGAGATTATCCTTGTGTACCAACATGCCCATCTTGCGCGTGAATTCGCCAGACCCGTCCGGGATCAGCTTGATGTTCTGAATGTTCTGCGACTTGCCCTAGGCTGTTCATGACGAACGCGTCATTGACCGAGATGCAGTAGATTTCATCAATGCCTTCGGCCTGAAAGTCCTCATGCAGCTTTTCGAAGTCTGGAAGCTGGAATGTCGAGCAGGTCGGGGTGAATGCGCCTGGCAGAGAGAACAGGATGACGCGCTTGCCAGCAAAATAATCGGCCGTCGTCTTGTCTTCCCAGCGGAACGGGTTGGGGCCTTCGATACTGTCATCGCGCACGCGGGTGCGGAAGGTTACGTCGGGCACATGTCTTGTAAGCATTGGATTAATTCCTTGTTCGATGTCGGGTTCGTCGCTGGTTTGGGAGGAAAGCGTTGGAACCCTAGGTCGTCTGGGGTCGGTTGAGAGAACCGGAGGCGCAAGCCATGCTCCTGCGTGTGTCTGGAGACATGCAGGAGAGGACATTGGGATGCGCGGCTGTCGGGACGCTCGCCCTGAGTTTGAAAACGCCCCTACCTACGGGCTTCAATTGGATTCTGTCAACAAGACCAAGTGCCGCAATCACGCTATTTTCGTTGGTTCGTGCATCTCCTCAGATTGGGAAGTATGCGCAGATTATTTTTTGTCACCTCGGATTTTTTATTTCTGCTTTTTGTATTGGAAATAAATAGAAAGCTTAAACATATGTATTTCGTTTAATCTCCGGATGTAGATATTTAGAATTACATATTTGTAACGCTGAATTCGAGCGGTCTGACACAATTAAGCCACCTTTGATTTCGATGACTTATCGCGCTGGATGAGCATTAATTTGCTGATTTTGTGGCACTATTGGGCGGATTACTGGGTGGTATGACTTTAATGGCTGCTGACAGAACATCTGTTGGAGTTCAGCGTTTGACTTGGCTTCAGGTCTTGCGCAATGGCACAGTGGCGATGCTTTTTGCCCTGATCGCCTTTGCACACGGGCAAGCGCCTGCGATTGCTGGTCCAGCCCTGTCTGGTGTCTCCGCTCTGTCCAAAGGTCTCGTTGCGTCCGGGCGTCTCCCAGCGTCCTTGCAACAAGCCACTGCCGTCTTCGAGACGCAGGACGACAGCTGGGTGCCGGACCGTGACAGTGTTCCTCCCAAGTTCCCGGCGGTTCTGGTCCCCACGCGGTTCTCTGCTCTCGAAGACTGGTCGTGGAGCGATTCCCCGGCGCCTCCGCGTCATATTGGCCGCAACCGCCTCAGCCGGGGGCCTCCAGTATTGTGATCCTTTGAGTTTCGGACCGGCCATCTGGCCATACTCTCGATCATGATTGCCAATGAGGATCCCATGAAACAGTCTCTTTCTGGCGCAAGAGCCGCTCTGGCTGGTGCCATTCTGATTTCGCTTCCCGCAGTGGCGGCGACCTCTGCCTTTGCGCAGGACACCACCTCACAAGATACGACATCCGGCACGCCGAAAGCTGCCATGGCGGCGAGCCCGACGACTACTGCTTCGCAGACGTCCGGGACCGATGCCTCCAGCGATGCACATCAGGTCTGGTTTACCGCCGATCATCCGGATGTTGCTGTGGCGCCGGGCAAAAATGCTCATTTCTCGTTGCAACTCCTTAATGACACGACACGTCCGCAACGGGCGACTTACACCGTCAAAGGACTGCCAAAGGATTGGAATTACACCTTGAAGGCCATGGGGTCGCAGGTGTCCTCTTCCATGGTCCTGCCGAGCAAGACAGACAGCCTGACCTTGCAGGTTTTGCCGTCCAACAAGGCCACGCAGCAAAGCTATAGTTTTGAAGTGGACGCCAAAACGGCACAGGGATTGATCAAGCTTCCTCTCAGCGTCAAGCTGGCCGATGTGAAGGTCGGTGAAACCAAGCTGGTGCCCGAGTTGCCGAACCTGCGCGGGACTGCCAAAACCACTTTCAAATACAAGATGAAGTTGACGAACGGCGGCACCAAAGACGCTCTGTTCAATCTGAACGCCGATGTTCCCGATGGATTTCAGGCAGATTTCAAGCATGGTTATGGCTCTGCCGAGATCACCGGCGTACCGGTGAAGGCGGGACAAAGCGAAGACATTACGTTGGAAGTCCAGCCGGGGCAGGGTGTCTCTGCTGGTGCCTATCCCATCGGTGTGTCGGCCACTGCGGGGCCGGATGCAGCCTCCGCCAAGGCTCAGGTCAAATTGCAGGTGACAGGCGCTCCCAAACTGGATCTTGCCGGTGCAGAAGGTCGTCTGAGTGGGCAGGCCGTCGCAGGCAAGCAGACAACCTTCCCCTTCAGCATTACCAATACCGGCAGCGCACCGGCCAAGCAGGTCAAGCTGACTGCGAGTGCATCGTCGGGTTGGAAGGTCAGTTTTGATCCGCAGACCCTGCCCAGTCTGAAGCCGGGAGCCTCGCAGAAGGTGACCTTGCATGTGCAGCCTGCGGGTAAGGCTATTGCGGGTGACTATATGGTCAACCTAAATGCGCGCGCCGATGGCTCGGCGGATCATGATCAGTTTCGGGTGACGGTTGAAACCTCCACCATTTGGGGCATTGTCGGCGTCGGCATTATCGCAATTGCCTTGCTGATCCTGGTTGGTGCGGTCTTCCGCTACGGTCGTCGATGAGCCAGCGGGTGATCGAGGCCATAGGGCTTTCCAAGCGCTATGGCCGCTCCACCGTCGTCGACGGAGTCGATCTCACGGTGGAGGAAGGCGAGGTTATTGGTTTGCTGGGCCCCAATGGGGCGGGCAAAACGACAACCATCTTGATGTTGCTGGGTTTGACAGAACCGTCCTCTGGAACAGTGCGGGTGCTTGAGACAGATCCCTTGCGCAATCCGCTCAAGGTGAAGCAACAGGTGGGCTACATGCCCGATGCCGTTGGGTTTTACGACAATCTGACGGGGCTGGAAAACCTGCGGTATACGGCCAAGCTTGGCGGTATTGTCAATGCGGATGTCGATGACCGTATCATGGCGGCGCTAGGCCGGGTTCAACTTGCCAATGTGGCCGAACGTCGTGTGTCGACCTATTCACGCGGTATGCGGCAAAGGCTCGGTCTTGCCGAACTGGTCATGCGGGATTGCCGCGTGGCGATCCTTGATGAGCCGACCTCCGGGCTCGATCCACGCTCCACGGACGAGCTTTTGGAGATCATCCGTGGCTTTGCCCGTGATGGCATGACGGTGCTCGTGTCATCGCATTTGCTTGATGTTGTGCAATCCATTTGCACACGGGTGGCGTTGTTCAACCGGGGGCGTATCGGCTTTGTCGGTACGGTGCCGGAACTGGCAACACAAGTCACGGATGGTCTTTTCCGGTGTGATGTGTCGGCAGAATCCGTCGATCTTGTCACCATGACGGAGGCGGTTCCCATGGCATCAAGGCCATTGTGCCGCTGGAGGAGGGTCGTTGGCAGGTGTCCGCGACGCATGACATCCGGGCCGAACTTGCCACCGCGATCCTGGCGCATGGCGGTCTTCTCACCGGGCTTGATGCGCATCGCATCACCTTGGGTGAGGCATACTCACGGTTCTTCAAGGAGGCGGATCAATGAAACAGCGTTCAGGTTCTCCTCTCAAAGGTGTCATGACCGTCGCCTTGAAAGAGGCTGCGGATCACATGACCAGTGCGCGCATGCACCTGATCATGTTGCTGGTGCTTTTGACTGCGGCCGGAGCGGTCTATGCCGCGATCAATCAGATCAAGGCGACGACGGCACAGGATGCCTTCCTGTTCCTGAAGCTCTTTACCGTGGCGCAGAAACCCTTGCCCTCGTTTGCCAGCTTCATGAGTTTTCTGTTGCCGCTGGTGGCGATCGCACTTGGCTTTGATGCGGTCAATGGCGAGTTCGGGCGTCGGACAATGAGCCGCATTCTGGCCCAGCCGATCTACCGGGATGCCGTGCTTTTCGGTAAGTTCCTTGGAGGGTTGCTCGTCATTGCCATCGCCCTAGTCACGCTGTGGTTGTTGATGGTTGGCCTTGGCATTGTCCTCTTGGGACTGCCGCCGTCTGCCGCTGATGTGGCGCGAGGGCTGGTCTATCTGCTGGCAACTCTGGCCTACGCCGGGGTCTGGTTGGCACTGGCGATGGCGTTCTCGACGCTTACCAAGCAGGCGGCGACATCAGCACTGGCCGCGTTGGCCGTGTGGCTGATCTTCTCGCTGTTCTGGCAGATGATCGTGCCGTTCCTCGCCAATGTGATTTCACCGGTCGATCCCTATAATCCGATCACGGTCATTCATCAATATGCTCTGGATACAGGGCCTGTCACGTGTCTCGCCAGCCGTGCTTTATGGCGAAGTCTCACGCATGTTGCTGGATCCGAGTTCGCGGTCAGTGGGCCCGATCTTCATCAATCAGATGCAGGGCGCCGTCATGGGTGCGCCGCTGCAAACATGGGAAAGCATTCGCATTATCTGGCCGCAGATTGCCGGCACTGGTGGCGGGAATGCTGCTGCTGTTCACGCTGTCTTATGTCGTGTTCCAGCGGCGGGAAGTCAGGGCCTAGGAGGGCCAGTCAGACGTCTTGCGACTGAGTTCACTGGACTGGCTCATGGTCGCCGGGCGTTTGATCCGCCTCAAGCAATGGGTCTCCAATGCCCTGCGCGGTCTGATTTTCCTTTTGTTCAGACTGCACTTGCCCCGGCAGCCTCACGGCTTGCCGGGGTTTTTTCATAAGGTTCGGCACAATCCTCAAACGGGATCAGTCAGATGGGTGGCCGGGGACATAATCGAGGCCCGGATCAATGCTGACGGGGCGGCCCGGCAAGGACAATCTGCCAAGGCGTGGGGCGGTTTCCGAGATAATGGTGCCATTGCGTAAGACGAACAGACGGTTGGGCTTGAGCCGCAGAGCCTCCTGCACATTGGCAGCCTGAAGAATGACCATATTCGCCTTGCATCCCACCTCAAGGCCGTAGCCTTCCAGTTGCAGGGTGCGGGCTGAATTGACTGTCAACGCATCGAAAATCTGTTTCTTCTCGTCGATGCCTGCCATTTGTGCGACGTGAATGGCCATGTGCCCGACTTCCAACATGTCGCCAGACCCCATGGAATACCAGGGATCCATCACGCAATCATGTCCCAGAGATACGTTGAGGCCCGCAGCCATGAGTTCGCGGATGCGGGTCAGGCCACGCCGTTTGGGATAGGTGTCGTGTCGCCCTTGCAACATGATGTTGATCAACGGGTTAGGCGTCACATTGAGCTGTGCCTCAGCCATCAAGGGGATCAGCTTTGAAACGTAATAATTGTCCATGGAATGCATGGACGTGAGATGAGACCCGGTAGAGCGCCCCTGGAGGCCGAAGCGGATGGTTTCAGCAGCCAGTGTCTCAACGTGACGGGACATCGGATCATCGGTCTCATCGCAATGGATGTCGACAGGCAAACCGCGATCCGCTGCCAGACGGCACAGGGATTCAACAGATCTGCGCCCGTCTTCCATGGTGCGCTCGAAGTGCGGAATACCACCAACCACATCGACGCCCATGTCGAGTGCCCGGGTCAATGCACTCACGCCTTCCGGTGAGCGGTAGTAGCCATCTTGCGGAAAAGCGACGAGTTGCAGGTCAATGTAAGGCGCAATAGCCTCTTTGACCTCCAGCATTGCCTCCACGGTCACAAGGCGCGGATCAGAGGTGTCAACATGGCTGCGGATATGCAGAAGACCTTGGGAAACGGCCAGATCGCAGTAGCGCAAGGCACGCTCGACCAGTTCTTCGCGTGTCAGTATAGGTCTCAACTCGCCCCACAGGGCAATGCCTTCCAGCAGGGTGCCGGAGACATTCATCCGTGGCTTCCCCAGTGACAGGGTCGCATCCATGTGGAAATGCGGATCAACGAAAGGTGGTGTCACCAGACGGTCCGTTGCATTGATCTCCTGTATGCCCTCGCTGGCGGGCAGGGCGGCTGCAATCGCGGTGATCAGCCCGGCTTTGATGCCGATATCCTGCGCCTTGCGGCCATCGGGTAAATTGGCATTGCGGATGATGAGATCGAACATGAAACTCTCCGGAACTGAACAGCTAAAGCGACGGCAGGTTTAAACCTGCCACGACGATACGGCGCAACAGGATGTCGGCAAACACTTGATTTGATTATGAGGGCGGGATTTACCTCCTTGTCAAAAAAAGCCGCGCCGTTTTCAAAACGGCGCGGCTCGAATGGCTGATGCGGTTGCGCTTATTTACTGATTTCAGCTTTCAGCTTGGAGACATCCTCGGCACTCATCTGGCCGGTGGTCGTGACCTTGCCGTCTGTGATCTTCCAGAGACGGAAGGGGCCGGTGATGTCGCCATATGTGTCAAAGTCGACCGGGCCGATGACACCTTCGTATTTGATCGGCTTACCTTCGGAGATCAATTTGAGGGCTTTCTTGAATTCATCCGGTCCTGCGTAAATCGGCGTGCCGCCATCTGCGACCACGGCGTGAATTGCATCGCGGATATCTGACGGCTTTTCCGTTTTAGCCTCGGCCATCGCAAGCGCCACGATGGCTCCCGCATCATAGGAGCGGTCTGCTGCGGGAGCCGCCGGATCAATACCACCGGAATACGCCTTGAATTTGGAATAGAAGTATTTCGTTGACGCGGTCTCGGCCGTTCCAGAGGAGGTGCCGTAAGCGTTGTTGAGGTATTGTGCGCCAACAGCTTTGATGAACTCGGCCGAGTTCATGCCGTCATTGAGCAGGAAGGTCTGTGGCCCGCCGTTTTGCAACCATGCGCGGGCGATCGTTGCACCGTCGACAGGGTAGCTGATGAGATACAGACCCTGAGGATCGCCGTCCAACGCTGCGGTGGCTTCCGAGGAATAGCTCGACTGCTTTTCATTATAGGGCGTTACCGAGGTGATGGTGCCTCCGAGCGCCTTATAAGCCTTGCTGAATTCTTTCATCATGTTGACGCCAAAGTCGTTGTTGACGTGGATGATGGCCAGTTTCTTCAAGCCCTTGTCGATCGCATATTTCGCAGCCGCTGTTCCCTGTAACGCATCCGAGGTGATGGTGCGAAAGAAGTAGCCGTTGGTCTTGCCTTGTTTTCCTAGGTCGGTCAGTGTTGGCGATGATGAGGCTGGCGAGATCTGAACCACTTTGGCAGGCGCTGTGACCGAGGTCAGGATTGGCAGTGTGACGGATGAAATGATGCCGCCAATGATCACGGGCACTTTCTTGATGGTTACAAGTTGCGTTGCCTGATCGACAGCGACGGTGCCCTGGCTCTGACTGTCGCGGGTGTCGGCTACGATCTCACAACCGTGTACACCGCCCGCCTTGTTCATATCATCGAAGGCCATTTCGATAGCCTTGGCTCCAGCCTGCCCATAGGGGCCGGCTGGCCCTGTCAGTTCGAGCACCAGACCGACTTCTGTCTTGCAGTCGGCCGCCACCGCAGTGGCCATTGAGGCCAGCAACATGACTGTTCCCAAAAGATATGTCTTCATTCCCGTCATCCCCTTTGTGTTGTCTCTTCGCGTGTGCCCGAATGGAAGGCTCCGGATCTTTTGCGGCAAGGGCCTGAGTTCTCAGGCTTCTTCCTTGTTGAGATTGTATTTCATGATCGCGCCGTGCCGGCCTGTGCGGTCGCGCTCCAACTCATAAACGTCGCCTGCCAGAATCTGTCCTTGATCCAGAACGTTTTGAATGCGGTGTAATTCCGTCTCATTCAGGATCAGCGAACTTATGGCCAGATTGGCTGCGAGATGTGCCCGGTTGCGCGCTCCAACAATGACCCCGGCCACATGAGGACGGGCCAGAACAGCCGCACTGGCAACGGTTGCGACGTCGCTATCGTGGCTATCGGCGATCTCGCGCAGCGTGTGCAGCAGGGCTTGAAACAGCTCCCAGCCGCCGATGTCCTCGATGATCAGGCGGTATTTTGTCAGTGACCGGTTTTCCAGCTCTGCGCCCGGTTCAGGCTGACCCAGCCATGTATCGCTGAGAAAGCCACCCGCCACGGTGCCGTAGCACAGGAAGTTGAAGCCATGCTGTGCGGCAAGCATTGCCATTCGTTGTTCCGGGCGTCGGTCGAGCAGGGAGTATTGCACCTGCATTGTACGGATCGGTACGCCGTTTTCGATTAGGGTTTCGACGTGATCGCTGTCGAAATTGGTGCCGCTGACAAAGCGGATGAGCCCCTCTTGGCGGAACTCTTCCAGCCATTGTCCTGCTTCCAGCCAGTGGTCCGCCGTGTAGTCCCACCAATGGAATTGAACCAGATCGAGACGTTCCATGCCAAGACGGGTCCGGGAGCGGTTGATGGTTTCTTTCAAGTTGTCACGTGTCAAAGTTGAAAGCTTTGCAAGGTCCGGCACACATTTGGTGTGCACATGCAACTGGTCCAGTGCGTCCTTAGCCACGACGATTGCGATACTCTGCGCGAAAAGCGCCGATGATTTCCTCGACGCCGGTGTAAATGTCAGCGCAGTCGAATGTGGTAATGCCGGCATCGGCGGTGGCTATCAGATCCTCGATCGCCTGGGCCTTGTCGACTTCCCCGTGTCCGCCCGCCAGTTGCCAGCCACCGCGAATGACCCGGGAAATTTCATAATCAGGCGCGAGTTTATAACGGGTAGGGGCCATGTTGGACTTGCTCTTCATTTCAAGGGAACGGCTGTGGTTTCGGAATGGCGAAATGTGCGTTTTGCCTGACGGATGATGCGAAACCGGGTGGTGCAATTGGGATCTGGGCAGGCCACTTCGGCGTCGGTGCTCATCCAGTCATTCGGGTGGGTGGGCCGCTGCTTGGCGGGGAGCAGCGGTAACAGCGCTGCCAGCGAATAGATTGAGAAACCTTGTCCCTCGGGCAGGTACAGCATCTCGCCGTGCAACTCGAAGTAGTCGCCGACCTTAGCCCCGCAATGAATGGCGCCATTGTCCGGGACAACAACCTCAACCCGCAGATCGTGAAGGTCGAATGTATCATCATTCATGGAGGAGAACCTCTTCTGCGTCATGAGAGGAGTGCTCTTTCTCTGTGTGCTGCATGACCAGATTGCGGCGAATGAGGTTGAACGACTGGGTAATGTCGGCGAGCAACTCCTCGTGTGCCCATTCGGCATCGTGCTTCGACAGCGCTTCAATGATCTGCCAGTGATGACGGACGGCGTTTTCACTGGGAAACAGCGTGTGAAGAGAGGCGGCGGCACGCACGTAAGGGCCTGATTGCAACCAAAGGCTCTTGACGATGGGGAGCAGGACTTCCGAGCGCGAAGCGCGGTAGACTTCAAAATGAAAAGCATAGTTCAGAGCCGAAGTCTTGCGTGCAAGAGCCGCATCCGGCGTGGTGAAAGCGCTTTCGCATTCAACGGTAAGTCGACGCAGCCGCGCCAGTGCTTCTTCGTCGATGTGGCGGGCCGCCAGAGTAATCAGGTCCCCCTCGATCAGGCATCGAGTGCGCGCCAGATCCTCCATACGCTTATGGGTGATCAGAGGGACGCGCACGGATCTGCTGGGCAGAACTTCAAGCGCGCTGTCGGAAACCAGCCGCGCCAGCGCCTCACGCACTGGCATGACGCTGGTGTCCAGAGTGTCGGCCAAGGTCTGCATCCGCAAGACCTGACCCGCTTCAAACGCACCGTGCATCAGGCTCTGGCACAGTTCGGTGTAGACACGCGTCTGCAAGGAAGACCGTTCGACACGCGAAGGACCAGAGCCTAGCTTGGACGCATTACGTTTCTTTACCTCGACCATAGGTGTTCCTTCTCCCCCAGAGGGGAAAGTTTGCGGGGCTTGACAAATCTTGTCAATAATCTTTGATCAAAGATCGAATTTAGGTTTATGTAGAGGAGCTTGGTCTTGGATGTCGCAAAACCTATGGCCGACATCCAGACAATAGAGAAGATGGAAGTTTCAGCTTGTGAGATCTGAAGAAACACGCAGAAAACCGGTGCTCGAAGGGCGGTCCCTGTCGATTGAGTTCGGCGGGTTAAAGGCGGTTGACGAGATGAGTCTGAGCCTATTTCAGGGCGATCTTCTGGGTCTTATCGGTCCGAATGGTGCGGGCAAAACCACTGTTTTCAACATGCTGGCAGGCGTTTTGAAACCTGACACAGGGGCGATTTTTGCGGGCGGTACGGAGATCACCGGGCAGGGCGCCGACAAGCGTTTGCGTCAAGGCATTGGTCGCAGCTTTCAGATCCCGCGCCCTTTCGCCGAGATGACGGTGCTGGAAAACGTCCTTACAGGGGCCCAGCAACAGTCCGGCGAGACCGTGTTTCATGCGCTGTTTTCACCAGGGCGGGTGGCGCGCGAGGAACGAGCCGCCATCGACAAGGCGCGTGATCTCCTTGATTTTCTTCTGCTGTCGCATCTGGAAAATGAACCAGCCCGCATTCTGTCCGGCGGACAGCGCAAGCTTTTGGAACTGGCACGTTTGCTCATGGCCGATCCGGGGACCATCCTGCTGGATGAACCGGCGGCGGGCGTCAATCCGACGCTGCTTGAGCAGATCATCGAGCGCATTCTGATCCTCAACAAGCGTGGCAAAACCATTTTACTGATCGAACACAACATGGACATGGTGGCGCGTCTGTGTAACCGGGTTGTCGTTATGGCCGCCGGTCAGGAGTTGGCACAAGGGCTGCCGGGGCAGGTGGTGCGCGACCCGCGTGTCATTCAGGCTTACCTGGGAGAAAGCGCATGACGCAGACTTCCATCTTGCAATTGCAAAGTCTTGTTGCAGGCTATGAGCCGGATCTGCCCATCGTGAAAGGCGTCGATCTTAGTGTGGCGCAAGGTGAACTTCTGGTGCTTCTGGGACCGAATGGAGCGGGGAAATCCACGCTGGTGAAGGCCATCGCCGGTGTCGTTCCCGTGCGTTCCGGTACGATCCATCTAGAAGGCGATGACATCACCCGCATCCCGGCGCATATGAAATTGCGCCACGGTCTGGCCTTTGTACCGCAAACCGAAAATATCTTCGCCACATTGACGATCCAGGACAATTTACGCCTTGCAGCACAGGTTCTGCCGAAAGCGCAGCGGGAAGAACGTATTTCTGCCGTCTACGAGCTTTTTCCGGACCTTGGCGCGCGGCCGCGCTTGCGGGCCGGGAGCCTGTCTGGTGGGCAAAGACAGCTGTTGGCGGTGGCAAGGGCGCTCGTCGTCAATCCATCGGTGCTCATTCTGGATGAGCCGTCAGCCGGTTTGTCCCCGCGAATGGTCTCCGAGGTTTTTGTGCATTTGCGCCGCATCAATGAAACTGGTGTGACCATGATTTTGGTGGAGCAAAACGTCAAGATAGCGCTGCAACTGGCAGACCGTGGCATCATTCTGGTGGAGGGCGATATTCGCCATGACGCCTGTGCCCTGGATATGATGGATGATCCGGTTGTGGCCGAGTTGTATTTGGGCGGTGTGCCTGCGTTTTCCTCCGCAAAGGAGCGTGACGTATGACCCTGCAAGTCTTGATGAACGGCCTGATCAATGGATCGATGATCGGCCTTGGCGCTATCGGATTGACACTGACGTATTCGATTTTGCGTTTCGCCAACTTTGCACATGGTGAGCTGTTGTCCTGTGGAGCCTATCTGGCCATGACTGTGGCCGCAGGCGTCGGCCTGGTCTTTTCAGGCAGTCTGACGCCACTTGGTCCTTTCTCCTTTGGCTGGGCGTTGCCGGTAGGCGGCGCTGTCGCCATGGTACTGACTGCCGGGCTGGCGCTTCTGGTCGATGCGGCTTTGTTTGGGCCTTTGCGCAGGCGCGGGTCGGCGATGATCATTCTGGTGATGGCAAGTTTCGGTGCATCGCTGGCGCTACGCAGCCTGATCGAGTTTATCTACACCTCCAATCCTGCGTATTTCTCGCGCGCCTTGCAGATCTCCAAGCCATTGTTTGGTGGGATGCGGGCTACGCCGGATCAGTTGCTTGTCTTGCTCCTAGCCGTTATCGCAGTGATTGCGGTGCATCTGTTGTTGACGCGCAGCGCTGCCGGACGGTCCATGCGCGCAGTTGCGGAAAACCCGCAACTTGCCAGCATCGCCGGGGTTGATGTCCGGGGTGTCGTGCGGCTGGTGTGGGTGCTTGGTGCAATGCTTGCCTGCATCGCCGGAATTATGTCCGGTCTGGTGGTGCAGATCCGTCCGCAGATGGGCTTTGACCTGTTGTTGCCGCTGTTTGCCGCAGCCATTTTGGGCGGTATCGGCTCGGTGCCTGTGTGCAATGTTGGCTGGATTGATCGTTGGCTTGGCGGAATCCTTTGCAGTGCAGCTTGTCGGCGCCGAATGGCGGGCGGGTGTTTCCTTTGTCATTCTTATTCTTGTGCTTCTGGTGCGACCGCAGGGCCTGTTTGGAAAGGTCGCAAGATGATTGATCTCCTGAGCTATGGTGCGTTCTTTCTGACGATGGCGCTGACCTATGCGGTCATTTGTCTGGGCCTGAATGTGCAGTGGGGCCAGACCGGACTGTTCAACGTTGGCATTGCCGGGTTTGTCGCTGTCGGCGCCTATGTCTCCGCCATTCTGACGACGCCCGCTGCTGCCGGGCATCTCGGTGGTTTCGGTCTACCGATTGTTGTCGGTTGGCTCGGTGGCGGGTTTGTGTCTGGGTTTCTGACGTTTCTGGTTGGCAGCCTGACCTTGCGGCTAAGGGCTGATTATCTGGCCATCGCCACTTTTGGTGCATCTGTTGTGATCCAGCTTTGCTTGTTGAACTTGCAATCGATCACCGGTGGTCCGTTTGGCATCAGTTTTATTCCTCGTCCGTTCGCGTCCTTGACCGGCCATGCGTTTGCTTTCAGTCTCGCCAATCTGGGCGTGCTTGTAGGGCTTGTGCTTGGCGTCTATCTGGCGCTGGAGCATTTGGTTCGCTCGCCATGGGGCCGGGCGTTGCGGGCGGTGCGCGAGGATGAAGATGCGGCGCGCGCCTTGGGCAAGAGCCCGGTACGGTTGCGTTTGCAAGCTTTCGCCATCGGTGGCTTTGTCATGGGGCTTGGCGGCGCGGCACAAGCACATTTCATCGGCTTTATTGCGCCGGACAATTACCTGCCCATTCTGACCTTTCAGGTCTGGATCATGTTGATTGTCGGAGGGGCTGGCAACATGCGCGGCGCTATTGTCGGCGCGGTGATCGTCTGGGCCATTTGGGCGCTCTCGGGCACCTTGGTGTCGGTTGCCGTTCCTTCTGATGCACAGGCACAAGCGGCTGCCTTGCGCATTGTTTTGATCGGTGTTGCCCTTTGCGTAGTGTTGTTGTTCCGCCCGCGTGGCATTCTGGGAGAGACGCGGATCGTCTCTCGCCATCTGCTGCGTCAGCAAGGGTCACGCCTTGCTTCCAAAGTTTCCTCGAAAGGACATGACAATGCCGGGTAAACCAGAACGTATCGATCTGGCCGCTGGGCTGAATATCAGCCGCCTCGTTTGCGGGTTGTGGCAGGTGGCGGATCTGGAGAAAGATGGCGAGACACTGGACCCGAAGGCGGCGGCGGATCGTCTCAGCGCCTATGTGGCTGCGGGCTTCGACAGCTTCGATATGGCCGACCACTATGGCAGCGCCGAAGTCATCACGGGTGAACTGATATCGCGTGATACGACCCCCGCCAGTGTCCGTGCCTTCACCAAATGGTGCCCTGCACCGGGACCAATGACGGCTGATGTAGTGCGCGCCGGGGTTGAAGACCGGTTGCGGCGCCTGCGGACGGACAGTCTTGATCTTTTGCAGTTCCATTGGTGGACTTTTGACGATCCACGCTGGCTCGACGCCTTGCATGAGTTGGAGGAGTTGCGGGCAGAAGGTCTGATCAAGGCACTGGGCGTGACGAATTTTGATGCTGCGCATCTGCGTCTGGCGCTGTCGGATGGTATTTCTCTGGTGTCGAACCAGGTGTCCTTCTCTCTGGTGGATCGCAGGGCTGCTGGTGCGCTGTCGGAGGTCTGCGGTCAGTTCGGCGTCAAGCTTCTGGCGTATGGCACGTTGTGCGGTGGGTTCTTGTCAAACCGTTGGCTGGATCAGCCTGAACCTGAGGCGATCACGGATTGGAGCCGGTCGAAATACAAGCGCTTCATCGACACAATTGGCGGCTGGAACGCTTTCCAGACTCTGCTGCGGGCTGCGGATCAGGTGGCGTGCCGTCATGGTGTGTCGATCTCGAATGTCGCCAGCCGTTGGGTTCTGGAACAGCCCGCGGTCGCGGCCACGATCATCGGCGCGCGCATCACGGAATCCGAACATCGCGGCGACAATCTCAATGTCTTTTCGTTTGCCTTCGATGATGCAGACTACGCATTGCTGGAAAGTGCCTTTGCGGAGATGACACCTCTTCCGGGTGATTGTGGTGATGAATATCGCAAGCCACCGTTTTTGACAGCCTCGGGCGATTTGAGCCATCATCTTGATGCCTTGCCGCCTGTCTATGCAGCTGAAACTGTTCCGGGACAAACAGATCGTCAGCGGGTGTCTTCGGGGACTAAATGGGAGCCTATTGCGGGCTACAGTCGCGCTGTACGCAAGGGCAGTCGAATCCATGTGTCTGGCACAACTGCGACGCATGCGAGCGACCGGGTGGTTGCGCCCGACGATGCGGCTGCACAGACAACCTTCATTCTTGACCGGATCGCGGCATCGATTTCGTCTCTCGGGGGCTCTTTGGAAGATGTCGTGCGCACGCGAATTTATCTGACAGATATTTCTGATACAGAGGCGGTTTCTGTCGCGCATGGTCGGTTTTTTGCCGATATTCGTCCCGCCAATACGCTGCTTCAGGTTGCCCAGCTTGCGGGCAATTACCGTGTGGAAATTGAAGCGGAAGCCGAGCTTTAAGGATCGTATGCGACGTCAAAAATAGAGCGGGTGCTGGCGCGAAAAATTGAATGAAAGCGCCCGCCCGCGGCCCGGAAAGCCTCATTGCGGGCAATGACCTTGTCCTCGTTTTGGATTGCAAGGGCGAGCAGGCAAACGCCAATCCCCTTTTCGACCAGCGCCTCAGATGGCAGGATCGGCAAGCGGGCACCGGGTAGAAACAAGCCCTGTTTTTGCGGCGTGTCGTCGGCAACGAAGTCGATCAGATCGCCGACACACAGGAAATTTGCAAAGGCGCAGGCAAGATGACCTGCGCCAAAAAGCGCTATGCGGCCTTGCGTCTTGCGTAAATGGATCAAGGTTTGGCGCAGCGCCGTCCGATCTGCGGAAAACTGGCGAACATAATCCTCATAGAGAGCGAATTGGTCCGGATGTGGTGACGACAGGTGCACTCCGTTCAGGCGGGGATCACGTTTGCGAGCCAGCACGACATGGCAGTTTTCAAAGGCGCCGGGGTAGGTCTCCTGCCAAACAGCTTCAAGGCCTGCCAGTGCCAGGAGGGCGGGCAGGCTGCTTGCCGTGGGGTAAAAGGTTCTCTCTTCCCAGATCAGCGTGTAATCGCGCTGGATCAGGCAGGGCGTGCAGTCCGGGACCTCCAGCATCGCAAGGCCGTTGTGCGACATGAGTTCGCCCAGTGCGCGCAGGAACTGGGCGGGTTTATGCGCGTGTTCCAGCGCCCGGCGCACGATCAGAATATCCGCGTGTCTATGCTTGCGCACACACCGGGAGATGACGTCGGGCGTCAGAGCATCTTGCAAGGTTTCGATGCCCGCGTTTTCAGTCGTGATGCCAAGATCTTCATCGGCAGCCAGTCGTCGACAGTGCAGGATATTGCGCTGGGCAAAACGCTCCAGCATCGTGTCGTCCTTGTAGGTCAGTGCAAGCACGCGTTGCGGATGCGGTGTTAGCGAGAGGGTCTGCTCCACAACGGCGTTCAAATGGTCTTCCGGCTCACGGGCGCGGATCCAGTTGTAGGGTGAGACGAGAGCGGCGGCGGCAGGCAGGCGCGCTGATTGAATGGTGCCGCAGCCATGGCATTGCGCTAAATGTACGGGTACGAGGACCTCATTGGCATCTTGCTCTTGCAGAAAATGACTGGAGACCGGATGTGATCCGAGATCGAGATCATTGGACAGCGACGCTGCGCCGCATATGAGACAGGTCATCTGCGCTCCTGCGTTTGGGCGGTCAACACCTTGTGCAGATAGGCACGACCTGCCTCCGGGGCGGTTTCGGGGGGAGACCAGAGGGCCTCTTCCGTCGCCGCTCGATCAAACGGCCCCACTGTGGTTTCGAGAAACACCAGCCAGTCTGATTGAAAGGCCAGTGTATGAAACTGGCCCTCGGGCATGCGATAGAAGAAGTGGCCGGGGCCATGGGGTGGCGTCATCGCCAGTCGTTGCGAAAGATGGCCGTCGCCGTCAAACAGCAGGGCCTCGCAGGTTCCCTCAATCACCGTCAGCGTTTCCACCTTTCCGGCATGTCTATGCGGGCGGATATAGGCGTCACGGTGCATAACGATGAGCATTTCCTGCTGCTGATCCTCTGCCGTTGCGTGAAAGCACAAGCGGCAGCGCTTACGAAGCGATTGGGTCGCATTCGCCTTCAGTCTGGCGATGATGTCGGGCCCGGCCGCCAGAAAACGCCCATCGGAATAAAGCACTTCTGTTGACACCATGCGCAATTGCATGTCGTGGGGGGCGGAGTGTTTTTCAGTCACAGCTGTCAGATCTCGCTTTCAGAATCAGGCGCTTGTTGAAGACACCGACTCACTGTCGCTTGGTCATTACGTTGAAATCAATTGCCGTTTTCAAATTAACTGTAAATATTGACAATGATAAAAAGGTTATTTCAAAAGAATAAAACAATCGATAGGGGATAATTTGACGTAGCGTTGCTTACTTAAGATGCTTGCTTGAAAATGAAAAAAGGATCTCATATCGAGTAATCAGGCCGTGAAATCCGACAGTTGGCAGCAATGAGGCATGGTGTGCCTCTGGCATTGTGCCGCCGGGTGGAGCGTTTGCGATCACGTCACCTGTAGCGAGGGGCAGGGGAAATTGGGGGGTGAGCCAATCGTATGACACAGCCGGGTCGGTATCTGGTTATCGGAGGAGACAGTTTTGTGGGCAAAGGCGTTGCACAAGCGCTCACCCGCAAGAAATTGTTGTGCCAGACGACCACGCGGCGGTCGGATATGGCTCGGGACAACCGCCTGTTCCTTGATCTATCGTGTGGTGAGATACCGGTCTTTCCGGAAGCACTTGAGGTTGCCTTTATCATTGCGGCTGTGGCTGATTTCAGCCGCTGCGCGGGCGACCCGGAAGCCTATCGCATCAACGTTTTGCGTATTCCGCAGGTGATCGAGCAGCTTTTGCAACAAGGTGTCTTTGTTGTCTTCCTGTCGACCAATTCGGTCTTTGGTGGCGATCTGGCGTGGCCCGGAGAAGAAGACACCCCGGCGCCGAAAATTGCCTATGCGCATCATAAGTGGCTGGCGGAACAGGCGGCGCACGCAAGTGCCAAGCGGTTGGGATGTGATGCGCTGCTTTCAGTCGTGCGGCTGGTCAAAACCATGGATGAGACGGTGCCGCCGATCCCGAACTGGCTGGCCACATGGCGGGCTGGTGAAAGTGTTCATCCTTTTACCGACCTCGTGTTTGCACCGGTGTCGCGTCGCTACGTTGCCGACGCACTGGTTCAGATTGCCGAGCAGCGACTTGCAGGCTGCCTGCATCTTTCAGGCCGTGACAATGTGTCTTACGTCGATTTTGCCAAGGGCGTTGGCTGCGGCGCTCGGCGTTTCTCCCGGTCTTGTGGGTGCGACGACGTCGCAGGAGGCCGGTCTGGAGTTGGCATTCAAGCCCCGGTTCAGTGGCTTGTCGATGGACCGCACGACACGCCTGAGCGGTTTGAGGCCGCAGCCTCTGCAAGATGTCATTGCCGACATTGCCCGCAACCTTGCCTCATCCTGGAAAGAGAGTGTGAATGACCGCCACTGTCACTCATAGGCAGACCTGTCGTCTGTGTCAGTCCGAGAAGGTTGAACGGGTCGTGGACCTCGAGCCGATCCCTTTGTCGGAAGCCTATAGCCTTGACCGGGCGCAGGCGTATGCAGCACCGCGTTTTCCCATTGATGTCTATATGTGCCGCAGCTGTGGCCACGTGCAGCAGCTCGATGTGATCGATGCTGACAATCTATGGGCCGACTACACTTATTTCTCGGGAACGGCAAAGGGAATTCCCGAGCACTTTGATGAAAAGGCCAAGGCGTTTATTGCTTCGGCAGCCCCCCCGAAAGATGGTCTTGTGGTTGATATCGGCAGCAATGACGGGTCTTTCCTGAAGCGGTTTCAAGCCGCCGGGCTGCGAGTGTTCGGGGTTGATCCGGCCCGCGAGGTGGTGGCACGTGCCAATGACAATGGCGTTCCGACGCAATGCGCGTTCATGTCCCGTGCGGTGGCACAAAGAATTCGTGCGGAGTTGGGTCCCGCGCACCTCGTCTGTGCGTTCAACGTCTTCGCGCATGCGGATGATCTGGCCGAAATGGCGAACAGTGTGCGAGATCTGCTGGCGCCCGAGGGCCTGTTCTTTTTCGAAGTTCAGTATCTCGTCGATATTCTGGACCGCGTGCTCATCGCGACGATTTTTCACGAGCACATGAGCCATCATTCTGTCAAACCGTTGGTGGCTTTTCTGGAGGCTCACGGATTGGAGCTGATTGCGGTGGAGCGCAATGATATTCAGCATGGCTCCATCATCGGTACGGCACAGCTGAAAGGTGGGTCGCGGGCCGTGTCATCCTCGGTGGCGGAGATGCTGGCGCTTGAGGCGGACAAGAATCTGGATCAACTCGCCACCCTTCGCGAGTTTGACGGCAGGGTCAAAACTCTCAAGACGAAGACGCAGGCGTTGGTGGCCGAGTGGAAAGCCGCAGGCAAGCGCATTGCCGCCTATGGCGCGGCGCGCAGCGGGCCGACGTTGATTGCGCAGTTGGGTCTGACCGGAGCGCTTGAGTTCGTCGTGGATGATCATCCGCAGAAGGTCGGCAAATTCGAGACAGGCGACGGTCTGCCAGTGCGACCTACGGCAAGTCTTCTGGAAGACATGCCGGACTACACCGTCATTCTGGCCTGGGTCCACGCGCAAAAAATCATCGACAGCAATCGGGAGTATCTGGAGCGCGGGGGGCATTTTGTCGTTCTGTCACCGGAAACACGGGTTGTGGGAAAGGATGGCGATGAGCGGATCTGACAAGCAGCCTCAGACACGGGAAGCTCAGTATCAGGTGATGCTTGAGGCCGCAGCCGAGCGTGGGATCGAAACTCTCGGTATGCGAGGCAGCGAAAGCTGGGTGCGTGACCCCAAGCACATTCTGTTTCGGTTGGCGCGGTACAAGTTCGTTGCCAGGATGTTGAATGGCTATGAGCAGGTGCTGGAGGTTGGCAGTGGCGAGGCGTTCGGAACACGGCTGGTTCAAGCCGAAGTGGGCCATGTCACCGTCACCGACTTCGATCCGGTCTTCATCGCCGAAGCGCGGGAGCGGATGATGCCGGAGTGGCCATTCGACAGCTTTGTGCATGATGTGCTGGATGGCCCGATCACTGGGACATTTGATGCCGTCTATGCGCTTGACGTGCTGGAGCATATTGCAACCGATCAGGAGCAGGTCTTTCTCTCCAATGCCTTTGCCCCCCTTGGAGCGCAAGGCGTGGGACTGATCGGTATGCCGTCGCTTGAAAGTCAGCCCTTTGCGTCTGACCAATCGAAGGCGGGGCACATCAACTGCAAGACGGGGCCGGACCTCAAGGCAACGATGGCGGCGCAGTTTCACAATGTCTTCCTGTTCAGCATGAACGACGAAGTGGTGCACACCGGGTTTCACAAGATGGCGCATTATCTTTTTGCGTTGGGTGTTGGTAAACGGGGGTGTTCATGAGGGTGGGCACAGAACGGTTTCTGGTGTTTGGTGCCAACTCCTTCTCCGGAGCGTTCTTTTGCGCCTATCTGGCGTCGCGTGGTTATGACGTTCTGGCGACGAGCCGGTCGGCGCAGCCCCATGCGGCGTTCTTGCCCTATCGTTGGCGCAAGGCCGAGGGGCGAGTGCGATTTCATCCACTCGACATTAATCATGACCTTGAGGATCTCACCGGACTGTTGCAGCGCGAACGGATCACACATGTGGTCAATTTTGCCGCCCAGTCCATGGTGGCGCAGAGCTGGCAATATCCGGATCAATGGATGATGACCAACGTGGTATCGACGGTTCGTTTGCATGATATTCTCAGGCAGTACGACCGATTGCAGCGTTACGTGCATGTCACGACACCAGAGGTGTATGGATCGACTGAAGGCTGGGTGAGCGAGAGCACATCTTATCATCCTTCAACGCCTTATGCAGTGTCGCGGGCGGCGGCTGACATGAGCCTTGCCACCTACTTCGAGCGTTACGGTTTTCCGGTTGTCTCAACGCGCGCGGCGAATGTTTATGGCCCTTAGTCAGCAGCTCTACCGCATTATTCCGCGCACTATTCTGGCGGGGCTGACCGGTGCGCGTATGCGGCTTGATGGTGGCGGCACATCGGTGCGGGTTTTTACCCATATGCAGGATGTGTGCGACGCCACCTTCCGCATCGCGACGGATGGTGTGCCGGGGGATACTTATCATATCTCAGGCTATCAGCCCGTTTCCATCCGTTCCTGTGTGGAGATGATCCTGGAACAGATGGGGCGTGACTTCGACAGTTGCGTTGAGCTTGGCCCTGAGCGACCGGGCAAGGACATGGCCTATCTGCTGGACAGCCGTAAACTGCGCCAGGAGTTGGGATGGCAGGACCGGATTTCTCTCGAGGATGGCATTTCCGATACGGTCCGCTGGATGATGGCCTTTGCAGATGATTTGCCGCATTTGCCATCGACCTATGAACACAAGGCGTGATGCAATGGATCCGATACATCGGCATCAGCAGGATCTCGACAAGTTGCAGCGGCAAGCCCGTCATCTGCGCGGTGAGGTCATCACCATGTGTCACGAAGCACGCTCCGCCCATCTGGGGTCGTGCTTGTCGTGTCTGGATATTCTCACGGCGGCGTATTGGCAGGTGCTGGCAATCGATCCGGCGCAGCCCGATGCACCGGGCCGGGATCGCTTCATTCTGTCTAAGGGCCATGCCGCCATGGCGCTCTATGCGACGCTGGCGCACCGGGGTTTTTTTCCGGTCGAGGAATTGCGCACCTACAATTGCAATGGCGGGCGGTTGGCTGAACATCCGCCGGCAAATTCTCTGCCCGGTGTGGAGGCCGCGACCGGGTCGCTCGGGCATGGTCTGCCGATCGGTGTCGGCATGGCGTTGGCCGGACGGCTGCATCATCTGCCGTACCGCGTCTTCGCATTGTTGTCGGACGGCGAGATGAACGAGGGCTCGGTGTGGGAGGCGGCGATGTTCGCGGCAGTGCGGCAGCTCGATACGCTGTGTGTTCTCGTCGATTACAACAAGTGGCAGGCGACAGGGCGGTCGAATGAGACACTCTTGCTGCCGTCGCTTGTCGAAAAATGGCGGGCTTTCGGCTGGGAGGCGCATGAAGTCGATGGTCATGACATGAACGGGCTTGTCTGGCACATGTCAGCCCCGGCAAGGGAAGGCAAGCCGAAGGTTCTGATCGCCCATACGATCAAGGGGTGTGGGGTGTCCTTCATGGAAGACGACAACAACTGGCACTACCGCGCCCCTTCGGCTGAAGAGGTGGTCCAGGCGAAAAGGGAGTTGGGTCTGCTATGAGAAACGCATTTGCCGACGAGATTACCCACTTGGCGGAAGTCGACCCTCGCATCGTCATGTTGTCAGGCGATATAGGCAACCGGCTGTTCGACAAGTTCAAGGCTGTGCAAGGGGAGCGGTTCTTCAACTGTGGTGTGGCCGAACAGAACATGACAGGGGTCGCAGCCGGTCTTGCCATGTCGGGGATGCGACCGATCACCTATACGATCACCCCGTTTGTCACAACTCGCTGTCTGGAGCAGATCCGGACGGACGTCGCTTATCACAATGTGCCGGTCACCGTGGTTTCTGTTGGGGGCGGACTTGCCTATGCCGGTCTCGGACCAACACATCATGCTTGCGAGGATCTGGCCTTCTTGCGGGCTATCCCCAACATGGTTGTGATGGCTCCGGGGGACGCATGGGAGGTGCGTGCGGCCCTGCGAGCTGTGATGGCACAGGAAGCTCCCGCTTATATTCGGCTCGGCAAGAAGGGGGAGCCGGAAGTCCATGCAGATGTGCCCGAGCCATTTGAAATCGGCAAGGCTCTGTCCTTGCGTGGCGGCGACGAGATTTGTCTGCTGTCGACTGGCAACATGTTGCCGGAGGCCGTGGGTGTGGCGGACATCCTGAGCCAGCAGGGCCATTCCACCGCGGTGCTGTCGTTTCATACGATCAAGCCGCTTGATGAAGACCGTTTGGCCGAGGTGTTCGCGCGCTATGCCTGTGTTGCCACGCTGGAAGAGCACGCCTTGATTGGCGGCTTCGGCGCGGCTGTGGCCGAATGGCTGATCGACACGGACACGCCGGTACAGTCCTTCCTCAGGTTTGGCACCCCGGACAGGTTCTTCAAGCAGTCCGGCACACAGGCCTTTGCCCGGCAGGCATGCGGGTTAACGGCTCCACAAATAGCCGAGCGCATCCTGTCCACGTTTTGAAAAAGGAATGACCAGCCATGAAGACCGATGCGGCAATTCTGGTGCAAACGGCGCAACCTCTGGAGGTGGTGCGTCTCGATATTCCGCCATTGAAACCGGGGCAGGTTCTGGTTGAGCTTATCTATTCGGGTGCCTGCGGGACACAGGTCATGGAAGCACAAGGCCTGAAAGGCGAAGATAAATGGGTTCCCCATTGTCTTGGACACGAAGGCATTGGTGTCGTGCTGGAGACGGGCGCAGGTGTGGGGTGTGTCAAGGCGGATGACAGGGTGGTGCTGTCCTTAGTTGCGGGGAGGCGGGATTGAAGCTGGTGGAGCCGTTTATGATTGGGACGGAATCTCAGTGAACGCAGGCGGTGTTACGACCTTTCAACGCCACGCAGTCGTATCTGAAAACCGCCTGACGCTCTTGCCGCAGGACCTGCCGGAACAGGCTGCGGTTCTGCTTGGATGCGCCGCGCCCACCGGCATGGGGGCCGTCTATAATGTTCTCAAGATGCGGGCGGGCGATTCTATCGCCATCTTTGGCACCGGAGGCATCGGGTTGACAGCCTGTATGGCGGCAGCACTGGGTGGCGGCCGTCCGGTGATCGCCGTTGATCCCAACCCAACGCGGCGGGCGTTGGCGGCACTGTATGGTGCGACTCATCTTGTCGATCCCGACGAGGCTGATCCCATCGAACAAATCAATGCCATTGCGCCCGGTGGGGTCGATCTTGCTGTCGAGGCGTCCGGTCAGCCCGACGTGATGATTTCCGCAATGAAGTCGACCCGTATGCAAGGCGGCCGGGCCGTCGTGATCGGAAACGCCCGCAGCGGTACGCGTCTGTCCCTGGATCCGGCGTTGTTCAATCAGGGCCGGAGCCTGATGGGCACCTGTGGGGGGACAGCCTTCCACAACGCGATTTTGCCCGCTATGCCAACCTGCTCGCGGGCTCTCGGTTCCCACTCAAAGGATTGTTGTCCTTGCCGTATCGGTTGGATGACATCAATTTTGCCCTTGATGATCTCGCAACAGGAAAGATCGGCCGTCCGCTGATCGACATGCGTCTTTGAGGCCGGGGTAAAGCGCATGAGGATTGGGATTGATTTCGACAATACGATTGCCTGTTACGACGATGCTTTTCATCAGGTCGCCGTTGAGGCTGGACTGGTGCCTGATACCGACAGGGAAACTTTAGGCCGTTCGAAACTCGCAGTGCGAAACTATTTGCGGGTGCAGGGGCGTGATGCTGACTTCACTGTCTTGCAGGGGCAGGTCTACGGCACCCGGATGGACCTGGTGACGTTGTTTCCCGGCGTGCAGCAGTTTCTGATAGACGCACGTGGGCAAAGCCATCATTTGTTCCTGATCAGTCACAAGACGAGGTTTCCGATCGCAGGGCCGCCGTATGATCTCCATGCCGCAGCGTTGGGCTTTCTGGATCAGCATGGACTGACCGATGATCTGACAGGCTTTCCCATGCAAGCGGTGTATTTTGAGGACACTCAGGTGGACAAGATTGCCTGTATCGACGATCTCGATCTTGATGTGTTCATTGACGACCTGCCTGAAATTCTGACGCACCCGGACTTTCCCAAGCTGACGCATCGGGTGCTTTTTGATCCGGCATCACATCATTCGTCCGACGCGCGCTACGCCCGATTGAGGAGTTGGCAGGCTATCTCCAACGCCTTGTTAAAGGAGGCGTAATGGGGCGCGCCTCTTCCAGTGGACATGTCGTCGGGATCAGTGACCGGGAGACTTTGCAACATGCGGCGAGACTGTGTGCTCGCGCTGGGCTTGCCGTGCCCCTTGCCCTGCAGCGTTTGACAGGGGGGCGCAACAACCGGATCTGGCGTTTGGAGCTTGCTGACGAAACGGCCTGTGTCTTCAAGCAGTATCACGTTGATCCGCGGGATCCCCGTGACCGACTGGCCCATGAATGGCGTTTCCTGGAAATCGCCCGGTTACGGTGCGGTGACCTTGTACCTGCTCCCCTGTGGCAGGAACCGGAGACCACTTCCGCCTTGCTGGGGTTTGTCGAGGGGAAAAAGCTTGTGGCGGCGACAGCGCATCGGTCCGATCTTCTCGTTCAAGCGGCAGATTTCATTGTTGCGCTCAATCAGGGGGCAGATCCTGTACCAAAAGTCTTCATGGAAACCGTGCCTGTGGCGTCTGAGGGGTGTTTCTCGCTGTCAGCGCATCTGCAAGTCATTGAGGGTCGTCTTCATCGCTTGCTGCATCTGGAAGGCGAGGGGCCACAATCCGCTGTTGCGCAAGCGTTGGTTACCAAACGACTGATGCCTGCATGGCGGGCGATTTCAGATGCGTTCCAGCAGCGGTGTGAGCTTGGTCGGGTGGACGACATGGCCCCGCTTGAGGGCTGGTTTCTATCGCCCTCGGATTTCGGCTTTCATAATTGTCTTGTCGATCAGACAGACACTTGTCGGTTTGTGGATTTTGAATATGCCGGTCGGGATGATCCGGCCAAGCTGGCCTGTGACTTTCTATGCTGCCCTGCCATTCCCGTCCCCGAGGCATGGCAGGGATTATTCCTGTCTCGTTTGGAAGAAGGGTTGGCGCTGGGTGGGGCATTGGGGCGTCGCGTTCGCTTGCTGTTGCCGCTCTACCGGCTGAAATGGGTGTGCATCGTGCTCAATGAGTTTTCCAAATTGGGCGAGGCCCGACGCGCCTTTGCTGAAGATGGGGCGCAAAATGATCGGCGTTTGCGCCAATTGACCAAGGCGGACGAGATGCTTCGCCAGATTGAAATGGATCTGAGGGGAACTTGAATGGCGTATCGGGAATTTGTCGGTCTCATTCACAAGCAGACCAGCCGGGATTATCTGGCGCGGGTCACGCAGGGCGACAAGGCAGAGATCGCAGAACGGGCGTTAGAATGGGGCTATGATTATTGGGATGGCAGTCGTGAGACCGGCTATGGCGGCTATCGTTATGATGGCCGCTGGCGCAAGGTGGCCGATGCCATGGTGGCCGTGTATGGGCTGAAACCTGGCATGAAGGTTCTTGATGTCGGGTCGGGGAAGGGCTTCTTGCTGCATGACCTGAAGGAAAGCTGCCCGGGGCTGGAGGTGGCTGGCATTGACGTTTCGACTTATGCCATTGACCACACAGTGGACAGCGTTCAAGGGGCGTGTCAGGTTGGGACGGCAGAAGACTTGCCGTTTGATGATGGGTCGTTTGATCTGGTGATCTCGATCAATACCTTGCACAATCTTTATAATTTCGAATTGCACCGGGCTTTGCTGGAAATCGAGAGAGTGGGACGTGGCGCCAAGTATCTGTGCGTCGAGGCCTATCGGACGGAGCGGGAAAAGGTCAATCTGATGTATTGGCAGCTTACCTGTCGGGCCTTTCATACCCCGCGCGAGTGGGGCTTCGTCTTTGATCGCGCAGGCTACACGGGTGATCATGAGTTTATCTATTTCGAGTGATGGGTCTTTCTGAGAGCGGTAACGGGCGGTACAAACTCGATGCTGCACAACCAGTCAATGAGCACGCGTACCCGCGGGGACAAGTGCCGATCTCGCGGAAAAAGCAAAGAGACGGGCCAGGGTGATGGTGGCGTGTCGGGCAAGACCTCGATCAGACGTCCGGCTTTCAGGTCCGCTTCCAGTCGATATCGCGGTGACTGCATCAGGCCAATGCCATGCAAACAGGCCTCAACCATGCTGTCGGCCCCTGTCACGACAAGCGCGGAAGCAAGGTGCTTTTCAATAAGCCGACCGTTGGCTTGAAAATCCAGCGGCAGCACATCGCCGGTTCGTGAAGACAGAAAACCGACGACGCGGTGCCCTTGCGCCAGATCGTCCAGCGTCTCAGGAATTCCGTGTCTTTCAAGATAAGCTGGTGAGGCAACGGTTGCTTCCGGCAGAAGGCCTAGCGAGCGGCAGATGAGGTCACTGTCCAGAAGTGGGCCGGAGCGAATGACGCAATCAATGCCTTCGCGGATCAGGTCGACCATGCGTTCGCCCTCGGATAGCACGAGGTCCAGCTTGGGATAGCGCTCCAGAAAGGCGGGCAGATGCGGCAGGATGAAATGTCGTGCCATGGCGCCGTTCATTTCCAGACGTACACGTCCCTCCGGTTCTGCATCTCGGAAGGCGGCTTCTGCATCTTCAAGCGACGCAACCAGTGACTGACACCGCTTGTACCATGCAAGACCGTCCAGAGTTGGGGCAACCACACGTGTCGTTCGGTCTAGCAGACGTGTGTTTAACCGGGCTTCGGCGCGCTTGACGGCATCGGTTACCGTTGAGGGGGAATGCCAAGATCACAGGCGGCTTCGCGGAAGCTTCTGGCATCGACCACACGCATGAAAATCCGCATTTCATCGAAACGATCCATTGTTCGTAATTTCCGCATTGTTTGATCGAAAACTAACAGATTGTCTGGATAGCTCAAACTCTTATCTCTCAGGTTGATAGCTGTTTGCAGACTTTGAAAGGAATCAGCATGACGTCAGAAAAATCGAAAATTGCATTGGTTACGGGAGCATCACGGGGTATCGGTGCGGCGATTGCGAAGCGCTTGGCCAAGGATGGCTTTGCCGTCGCCGTCAACTATGCGGGCAATGCCAAGGCCGCAGACGAGGTGACATCCGCGATCAAGGCAGATGGTGGCCTTGCGCGTTCTTATCAGGCGGACGTGGCTGATACATCTGCCGTAAAAGCTATGTTTGACAAGGTGCAAGCCGATCTGGGGCCCGTGAACGCGCTCGTTAATTCGGCGGGCATCATGGCACTTGCGAACCTTGCTGACTTCACTGATGAAGATTTTGATCGGCTGATGGCTGTCAATGTTAAAGGCACCTTCAACTGCTTGCGTGAAGCCGCAAATCGGATGCCGGATGGTGGGCGCATGGTCAATCTATCCACCACGGTCGTTGCGACGCGCTTTCCTCAGTATGCGGTCTATACCGCCACGAAAGCGGCCGTTGAAGCCTTTACGCCCATTTTGGCGAAGGAGTTGCGGGGGCGTTCCATCACGGTAAATGCGGTGGCACCTGTAGCCCGACTGCAACGGAGCTTTTTCTTGAGGGGAAGAGCGATGAATGGGTCGATCAACTGGCCAAGATGAACCCGCTTGAGCGATTGGCTGAACCGGAAGATATCGCCAATACCGTGGCTTTCCTGATCGGGCCGGAGGGTGGTTGGATTAACGGGCAGACCCTGCGTGCCAACGGTGGTATGGCTTAAAATCCACTTTTGATTGTTTTGGGCAATTGTGCGGTATCAGGGCGTCTGAAGAGAGTTCGGACGCCCTTTTTATGCGCTGAGCGCTTGGTTGGTGGGGGTTAAGTGATGTCCATAAGTTGGCTGATGCGCGCATCGTAATCGATGGCGACTTGCTGCGCGCAGCGCGCGGCCTCTGCCACCAGTTCGTCGCGAGGCTCGCCAATATACGTGGCTGTGAACAGAAGAGGCGTTGCTTGCCAGCCCGGGTCGAACGTCTTGATGCGTTTTTCCGCGACCAGACGTCGACCGAGCGCGCGGGGGAGAATGCCGACCCCAATGCCGGCTGCCACCATCTCGAACCCGGTCGAGAGGGAATTGGTGGGGAAAATCTGAGCCGAGCTGCCATAGCGTTCACGCAGTTCGCGGGTCAGTTCGCGGTGCGGGCGCGAGTTGCGATTGTAAGTGATCACCGGGGTGGTGCTGAGGTCTGGCGTATCGAGATGCAGCGGGCAGTACCAACTCAACTCGAAGGGCGGCAAGGCAAGGTTGTCGGTGCTGTATTCCGAAATAGGGCCCATCAGCACGGTCAAATCGAGGGTTCGATCCAGCAGCATTTCGCGCAGATGGATGGAAATATCGACCGTTACCTCGATTTTCAGCTTCGGAAAGGTCTGATGCAAGCGTGTCAGAAAGTCCGGCAGCCACGTCTGGGCGATGGTTTCCGCAATCCCAACGCGCAACAGGCTGCTGACAGTATCTGAGGGGATAACGTCTGCCTTGATCCGCTCGACGATGGCGGAAATCTGCTCGGCATGGTTGCGCAGGATAACGCCTTGTTTTGTCAGACTAACGCCTGAGGCAGTGCGCGTAAAAAGCGTAGCTCCAAGATACGTTTCCAGACTTGTGATCCGTGATGAAACTGCGGGTTGCGAAATGTTCATGCGCTCTGCGGCTCGGCGCACGCCGCCTGTGCGCGCAACCCACAAAAAGGTTTTAAGCTGGTCCAGTGTCATACGGATTGTCCCTTGTTACTCAGGGTGATAACAAATTTGGATCACTTAGGACAGAAAATAGCGATTTGACTTTATAGGGGTGTTTCCGTCAGCATCTGGCAAAACAATAAGACTGAGGTGGACATGCTTGAGGATTACCAGATGTCCGACCTTTTGGGTCGGGACGACGACTTTGTGCGAGACGCGATCCGAAGTGGGCGGTATTCCGGTCATACGGCGGGTCTAGCCAAAGGCCGGCTTCAGTGCAATCTGGCGATCCTTCCGGGTAATCTGGCTGAAGACTTTCATGAGTTCTGTCGGCTTAATCCCAAAGCGTGTCCGCTTGCGGGTGTCTCTACTCCTGAGCAACCCTTTCATTCCGCGCCTTGGCGCGGCAGTCGATGTTCGAACCGATGCGCCGCGTTACAATGTGTATCGGAATGGGGTGTTGTCAGGGCAGGAGCGGGATCTTCTTAACCTGTGGCGTGATGATTTCGTCTCCTTTGCCGTTGGCTGCTCCTTTACATTCGAAAATGCCCTGATCAATGCTGGAATCGGCATGCGCCACATCGAGAGAAATGTGACTGTGCCGATGTTCCGGTCTTCCCTTCAGACAACGCCGTGCGGGCCATTCTCCGGTGCTACCGTGGTGTCGATGCGGCCGATCAGGAAAGATCAAGTCGAGAAAGTTTTCGAGATTTGCAAAACCATGCCTCTCGCTCATGGTGTGCCGCTTCATATCGGTGCGCCGGAGGCGATTGGTGTTCGTGACGTCAGTCAGCCCGATTGGGGCGAGGCTGTCGATATCCGGGACGGGGAACTCCCGGTGTTCTGGGCATGTGGGGTCACGCCACAGGTTGCGATGATGCAGGCCAAGCCTGCACTCTCCATCGCACATGCGCCCGGAGCAATGTTGCTTGCGGACGTCACAGAAGCGACCGCACCACTTTACGCCTATGATGACTGACAAACAGTCATTGTCCTTCCAGAGCATGGAGTTCAATACCATGAAGAAACTACTCGCAACGTCGATCCCTTTGATCGCCCTCGCGTTTGCATCGCAGGCTCAGGCCGAGCAGCTTTCGGTTGTCGGAAGCTGGAGCAGTTTGCCGCTGCACAAGCAATATGAAGTGCCGTTTTGGACCAAGACTCTTGAAAAGATTTCTGACGGCAAGCTGACCGCCACTTTGACCACGCATGACCAGATGGGCATCTCCGGTGGTGATGTGTTCCGCATGCTGGGGCAGGGTGTTTTTGATGTCGGCATGACGGTTGGCGATTATGCCGTTGCCGATGCGCCTGCACTTGAAGGTCTTGATGTGCCTTTGGTTGCAACCGATGCGAAGACCGCTCATGCGGCCGTTGATGCAGCCAAGCCGATGATGGATGACATCTTCAAAAACGTCTTCAACGCCAAGGTTCTGGGTATTGCACCTTACCCGCCGCAGGTTGTTTTCTGTAACGCAGACGTCAATTCACTGGCTGATCTGAAGGGCAAGAAGGTTCGTGCCTCTGGTCGTATGACTGCGAAGTTCCTTGAAGCACTTGGGGCGACCAGCGCCAACGTCAGCTTTGGTGAAGTGCCAGGCGCTCTTCAGCGCGGTGTGATTGATTGTGCCGTGACCGGTGCCGGTTCGGGCTACAGCGCAGGCTGGTTTGACGTGTCAACGCATCTTATGACCATTCCGCTTGGCGGCTGGGACCCGGTCGTGATCGCGATCAACTACGACAAGTGGAACTCGCTTTCGAAAGACGACCAGAAGATTCTCGCCGATGGCGTCAAGAAAGGCCTGGAAGACAAGGCCCGGGACAATGCGCAGGATGCATTGGCGCAGGGCATTGCCTGTTTGACGGGCAAGGGTGCCGAGTGCAAGAGCGGCAAGGCGCATGATATGGTGCTTGTCGAACCCTCCAAGGAAGACATGGCCAAGGCGCGTGAAGTGCTGGTCAACAAGGTTCTTCCGGATTGGGCAAGCCGTGCCGGCGGCGACTGGGCCAAACGCTGGAATGACAGTGTTGGCAAGGTTGTCGGCATTCAGGTTTCTCTGAAGTAAGTTCGGGATCTCATGACATCGTTCGTCTCTTTGTTTCGCAAGATCAATGACAGGATCGCCATTCTGGTCGGCATCATGCTGCTGGCCTGCGTCGTCCTGACACTGATCGAGATTATCAGTCGCAAGCTTGGAGCATCTCTGGGCGGTGTCGATGAGATTTCCGGTTATGTGATGGCCATCACCTCAAGTTGGGGTGTCGGCTACGCAATGACGGAGCAGGCCCATGTGCGTATTGATCTGCTTCGCCAACGCCTTGTTCCCCTTGGGCGATCCGTTCTTGACGTGATTGCCCTGGGGGCTCTTGCCGCCACGGCTATCGTCGTGGCCTTTCATGGCTGGGATGTGCTTTCCAAAACCCTTGCAACAGGGGCGCGTGCCAACACGCAGATGGAAACACCTTTGTGGATCCCGCAGACACTGTGGTGGGCTGGCTGGCTGTGGTTTGCTGTTTCGGCCAGCATTTTGCTGATCTATCTCGTCGTCCAGTTCGGCCTTGGTCGTCATGACGTCATCAATGAAACTGCTGGCGGAAAGGGCGAGGCATGATCCCGTTCACAGGCATCGGCCTTCTGGCGCTTTTGGCGCTGTCCATTCCTGTTGGCAGCGTTCTCTTCATTTTGGCCTTCGGGATCGATATTTTCTTCAGCCCGTTTCCGTTGATGCGGGGGCTTGGTCAGGTGGTTTGGTCATCGTCCAACAGCTCGACGCTGATTGCCATTCCGCTCTTTGTGTTGTTGGGTGAAATTCTGGTCCGCAGCGGCGTCGCGGCCCGGACTTATACTGCACTGGAAAAATGGGTGGCACTGGCTGCCCGGCGGGTTGGTACATGCCAACATCGCCACCGCCACCATGTTTTCAGCAACATCCGGTTCGTCGGTCGCCACGGCTGCAACGGTTGCCACAGTGGCCATGCCGCAGGCTCGCAAGTTGGGGTATTCGGAAAAGCTGTTTTCCGGAGCGATTGCTGCGGGCGGAACGCTGGGTATCATGATCCCGCCGTCGATCAATCTGATCGTCTATGGTTTCCTGACGCAAAGCTCGATCCCTCGCCTGTTTCTGGCTGGTTTGTTGCCGGGTATTCTGCTGGCGCTTTTGTTCATGGCGATGACCGCCGTGCTCTGCATTATCAACCCGTCGCTTGGAGGGCCAAGGCGCACCAGCACATGGGGCGAAAAATTCGGCGCTCTGCTGGATTTGATCCCTATTCTGGTGCTGTTTTTGTCGATCGTTGGGTCCATTTATGCCGGTTGGGCAACACCGACCGAAGCGGCTGCCATTGGTGTGTTGATTTCCTGCCTGATTGCCTTGCACCAGAAGGCACTTAACATCCCGATGATGGTGGAAGCGCTGCGCGGTGCGGTGCGCACCTCTGCCATGATCATGCTCGTTGTGATTGGAGCCTATGTCCTCAACTTCGTGCTGACGGCTTCTGGCGTCACCCGTGCCTTGCAAACGATGCTGAATACTATGGGCATCGGGCCGCTGGCCACACTTCTGGTCATTGTGCTGATCTATATCGTGCTGGGCTTCTTCATCGAAACGCTGTCGCTGATGGTGGCGACAATTCCAATCACTGTGCCGATCATCGTTCACCTTGGCTACGACAAGGTCTGGTTCGGCATTCTGATGATCATTCTCGTTGAAATGGCACTGATTACGCCGCCGGTCGGGCTCAATCTCTACGTGGTGCAATCTGCCCGCGAGGGGGGCGATTCTCCGACGTCATGATCGGCTGCATTCCCTATGTCATCGCGATGCTCGTGATGGTTGGCCTGTTGATCCTGGCTCCACAGATCGCGCTGTTCCTGCCTTCCACTTTCTGAAAGACACATGCATGAAGTTCAAGACACAAGAAGGGGTGCTCGAATGCGCCCCCGTCAAGCTCACTGTGGCCGGATGGACCGGACGCAACCGGGCAGCAGTTGATCACCACATTGCCGAGTTGGCGGAATTGGGTGTTCCGGCTCCCTCGGCCGTGCCTCTTTATTACCAGTGCGCGCCTCAGACCTTGACCCAAGCCACGCAGATCCAGGTGTTGGGCGCAGAGACATCCGGCGAAGCCGAACCGTTTCTGATCAAGGTCGATGGCAAGATCTGGATTGGACTTGCGTCTGACCAGACAGACCGTGCATTGGAAGCCTATTCTGTTGCACATTCCAAGCAGATCTGCGCCAAGCCGGTGGCAGACGAGTTGTGGGCACTGGCCGATGTGGAGGATCATCTCGACGACATTGAATTGACCTCCTGGATTCTGGAAAACGGCGAGTGGGTCGTTTATCAGCAGGGCACGCTGGCTGCCATGTTGCCACTGGCATACCTGATCGAAGGCGCTGGCCTGCAGGATGGCGAGGCCATGTTGTGTGGCACGCTGCCGGCAATTGGTGGTGTGCGCCCGGGGGCTGACTTCAAGATGCAGATGCGGGATCCGAAGTCTGATAAGACCATTGAATGGTCTTACACATCCAGTGTTCTGACGATCGTCTCCTGAGGGAGCGTGTTTTAAAAAATCTGGTCGCGAGGGTTCAATGAGCAGAAATTCGGCACAATTTTCATGGTCCGCAGAGACCGCCCCTGAGCGCCTGAACGCAGCACTGGAGCGTGTTGAGAGCGATCCTGCGACCAAATCCATTTTCATAAAGATCCTTGACCCTGAAACATCGCGCGCGCAGGCCTCTGCCGCGGATGCCAATGGTTCACCGCTCGCCGGAGCCCTCATCAGCGTCAAGGCGCTGTTCGATGTGAAAGGCGAAGTGACGACGTCGGCGACCAAGGTTCTGGCGATTGATCCAGCGGCACAGGAAGATGCCCCTTCCATCGCCAACCTGCGCGCCGCTGGTGCTGTGTTCGTGGGCCTGACCAATATGTCGGAATTCGCCTATTCCGGGCTCGGCCTCAATCCACATTACGGTACACCGGACAATCCGGTTTATCCGGGGTGTGTGCCCGGAGGGTCTACGTCGGGCGGTGCTGTGTCCGTGGCGCTAGGTCTATGCGATGTGGCGCTCGGCAGCGACACTGGTGGGTCTTTGCGGATCCCGGCGGCATTTACTGGCATTGTCGGTTTCAAACCGACCCAGGCGTCGGTATCGATGAAAGGTGGCGTACCTCTGTCAGACACGCTGGACAGCTTTGGCCCGATGGCCACCTCTGTCGCCGCATGTGAGGCAACATGGCAGGTGATGGCCGGGCAGTCAGTGAGGCTATAGGTGCAGCTGAAAAGCGACGCTTGCGGATCGCGCGCAATTTTGGCTTTGGCGATATGCAGGATGAAATTGCGCAAGGTTTCGAGGCGGCCGTGTCTGAACTAACGGCACAAGGGTTCGATATTATTGAGCAGGATCTTGTCTGCATGGACCTCTATGCAAAGATCCCGACGTGGCATCTGACAGCCATCGAAGCGCGCGCGCATTTTGAGCATCAATTCCAGACGATGGCAGATCAGTTTGACCCACGTGTTCATGTGCGTATGGCGCGGGCTGACGAGTTGAATGCTGTGTCCTATCGGCAAACCCTCAATTTGAGGGCGCAGTTCGTCGAAGCCTTTTCCGAAGAGCTGGGCGATGATCTGCTGTTGATGCCGACAACGCCAATCTTGCCGCCATCGATGGCCAGCATGGAAGATGATGCGACCTTTGGCAAAATGAACCTTTTGGCTCTGCGCAATCCCTCTCTTGGCAACATTGCTGACGGGTGTGGTCTGGCCTTACCCTTTCAACATGAGGGGCGAATTCTCAGCGCCATGTTGATTGGGGCAAAAGGCTGCGATGGAGCGCTTCTAGCCGCCGGAAAAGCGGTGGAAGCAGCATTGGGAAGCAGCCGTCTGGCACGCTGAAAATCCGCGTTTTCCGGACTCTTTTAGCAAGGTTTGAATCTAAGAGCTGTCTTTCGAGGCAGCTCTTTTTTTATGCGTTAAACGCCAAGTGCTTGAAGTCACAAATGAACCTGTTTGGGGGTTCGTGCGTTTCCCAATTGACGAAACAAAAAAGGCTAATTAATCGAACTGCCGCTGTGCAGGGAAGGAGATGGAATGAGTATCAGTGAAACTCAGGTGGGCCCAAGCGCATCAGCCGTCTCTTTCGCGTCCAGATTGAAAGACGGAACGCGTGAGGCGCATGATAATCTCGACAAGAGAATTATGGCGCAAAAGCCTTTTGAGGATTTGGAACGGTACGGCCGCTTTTTGCAGGTGCAATATCGCTTTCATGCTGCGATTGACCCGCTTTACGATGATGTTGGTCTCAGTGCAGGTCTGCCTGCGTTGGAAGGGCGACGTCGCGTCGATTTTGTCCGGCAAGATCTAATGGATATCAAGATGACGGTGCCGACGAGCATCCCTGATGTGTCCGTTGCACCGGGCACGCCGGAGGCTCTTGGCTGGCTGTATGTGGCCGAAGGGTCCAATCTCGGCGCGGCCTATCTCTTGAAGAATGCGCGCGCCCTCGGATTGTCCGAGACGTTTGGTGCGAGGCACCTTGCAGCTGATCCAAAAGGTCGTGGCCTGCATTGGCGTGCCTTCGCTGCGGCACTGGATGATATTATACTGGACGAGGATGAAACTGACACGGCCATACGAGCTGCCGAACAAGCTTTCCGTCTCGTGCATTCCATGGTCATTGAGGCTTATGAAGTCTGAGGATGTCCGTTGGCGAAGATGCGGTTATGCATCTTCGCCGGTTCGGCATTTTTCAAGAAATGTTATCAATTCTTGACCAGCGTCCTCCAACGTGCTTTCATTTATAATCGTCAGATGTGGTGGGACAGTCTCCGCCGTGTCCGTGAGCGTGCTGCGTTGCAGGCGTCGGGAAATGCTCTCCGCTGTCTCGCGCCCACGCGAGGCCAGACGCTCTGCGAGCACTTCTGGCGATGCCGTGACCAGAACGACACGCAAGCGGTCGCCGTATACGCGTCGGAATTCCGGCAGGGCCGAACGCGAGCCGTTGACCACCAGAACCTGTCCGTTTTCAAGAGCCGTCAGGGTAGAGGCCGGGATGCCGTAGAACAGTCCGTGCGCGCCCCATGACAGGGCAAACGCGCCATTGGCGCGCATGTCCTTGAACACGGTCTCATTGACGGAATAATGATCCTCTCCACCGGCATCGCCGGGGCGGGTGATCATGCGCTGCACAAACAGAAGGTCGGTCTTTGTTCCCGCATCGGCGAGCGTGTGGCGTGCGACGTCGATCAGGCTGTCCTTGCCCGCGCCACTTGGCCCCACGACCGCGATGATCTTGCCCGTCTTGGCCATATCAGGCGACCCGCTTGCCTTCGCGCCAAACGCTGCTGACGACCGGCACGCCTTCGTCGCGACGGACACGGACCAGATCGCCGCGCAGGCCGGTTGCCAGACGACCGCGATCATCGAGGCTGACGGTCTTGGCCGGTGTGCTGGTGACCATGGCTAGGGCCTTGGGCAGAGAAATATGCTCGTGTGCATCAGCAATCAGGAACGGGGCATGGATCAGGCTGAACGGCACGTAATCGGAAGACAGCACATCAAGAACATCAATGCTGGCCAGATCTGTTGCAGCGATGTTGCCGGAATGCGACCCGCCACGCACAACATTCGGCGCGCCCATCAATACGCTCATACCCGCTTCATGCGAGGCCTTGGCCGCTTCAACGCTGGTTGGGAATTCGGCCAGACGGATGCCAAAGCCTTTGGCTTCCTGAACGTGTTCGAGGGTCGCGTCGTCATGCGAGGCGATGGTGATGCCTCTTTCAAGACACGCTTTGGAAATGGCGACACGGTGCTTATGCGAAAATTCGGCCGACTGGGCCTGGCGCGTCTCGACGAAATGAGCGAACTCATTGTCGGTCAGACCACGCTTCTTCTTGTAGTAGAGAATGTACTGATCCATCGTCTGGAACTGGCGTTGACCCGGCGCATGGTCCATCAGCGATGCCAACTTTACACCGTCTACGTCCTCAAAGCCTTCGAAATGTTCAAGAACATTGGGCGCAGATACTTCGCAACGCAGGTGGATCAGGTGATCAGCGCGCAGGCGATCTTCCTTGCGGGCTGCAGCCAGCGCATCGGCCATACGGCGCATTTCGCCAGTTTCAAAGCCGCCGTTTTCGTCGGCGCCCATGCGCAGGCAGTCAAACACCGTGGTGATGCCGGACGTTGCGATCTGGGCGTCATGGGCCTGAATGGCCGACATCATATTCCACTGCACGCCGGGACGCGGTGAATAGTGCTGTTCCAGATGATCTGTATGCAGTTCAACGAGGCCCGGGATCAGATAGTCGCCCTCAAAATCTTCGCCTGCTGCTGTTGTCTGACCCTCGGTGATGTCGGCAATCTTGCCGTTTTCGACCTTGAGGGCTCCGGTGATGATCTCGTCTTCGAGAACGATCCGGGCATTTTTGATGAGCAAGTCATGTGTCATCGTGTCGGCTTTCTTTATGCGGTTTGGGCAAGGGCGTTGATCTGGAAAACACGGAACGGATCTCCGCGTTCAGCTTCCGTAAACAGCGCCAGATGCTGGATAGGACGGGGCCGGTTGATGTGCTTTGCAAAATGACTGGCGAGTGTATCGCGCATCGCCGCCTGTTGCTCTGCGGGCACCCGACCGGTCAGGGTCATGTGAAATCTAAATTCGTCAAAGACATAGGGATAACCCCAGTCGAAGAGATTGGTGCGCTGGCGCTCGGGGAGTGTTTCCGGCTTGCGACGGGCAACGTCTGTGTCAGACAGCGGCGCGCGGAAAGGTTCGAACTCTCGAACACAGGCTTCGGCAAGAGCTGTAATGTCATCATGACTGGTCGTGCCGGGCACAAGCGCAAAGAACGGGCCGATCTGATCCAACACCAACTCCGGCACAGTGAAGGCAGGCATTGTCTTGCAAAACGTGTCGAAGGCGGCGATCAGGTCATCTTCGCTTGCCCCGTCGGCCAGATGAAACGGTGCTTTCAGTGTGCCGTGAAACCCATAGCGGACAGGGTCGGCGATCAGAGCAGGATCAACCTTGACCGGAGACCGTGCGCCGGTGAAGGCATCGCGGCCCAGCCAGTCGTTTGCGTTTTGAACCAGAGGGTCGTCTGCGGGTGGTGTGTAGTAGATGGCGTATCGCAAGGCGATCTCCAGGCGTTCGGTCGGGCGGGGGCAAAGCCGGTGATCGCGTCTCTGGTATCGAGACTGGGGATGCGATCAGATTAGTCATTTTGTCCACCCATCAGGGCGGAGCGAAGGCGTGCTGAAATACCATCGAAGATATACACAACAAGCAGGATCAGGAGAACCATGTAGGCGACATTCGACCAATTGGCGTTGGTCCGCATGGCTTCCCACAGTTTTAGACCGATGCCACCTGCGCCCACGGCACCAATGATGGTGGCGGAGCGGATGTTCGATTCCCAGAAATAAAGCGCCTGGCTGGCAAACAAAGGCAGGACCTGCGGCATGACGCCGAAGCGCTGAACAGTGATCGGCGGTGCGCCAACCGACTTGATGCCTTCACGTTGCTTGTCGTCGATGTTTTCCAATGCTTCGGAATAGAGCTTGCCCAATGTTCCGGTGTCGGTGAAGAAAATTGCCGAAATACCAGCCAGTGGGCCAGGTCCGAATGCACGGGTGAAGAACAGGGCCCAGATCAGCATGTCGACGGATCGCTGGAAATCGAAGAACCGCTTGGTGAGTTGGTTGATCGGCTTGTTGTTGAAGATGTTGCGCGCTGCGATGAACGACATCGGGAAGGCGATGACAGAGGCCAGCAGCGTTCCGGCAAAGGCCATGATGATGGTCTGGAACAGTTTCATCCAGACGTCGCCATGTTGCCATTCGGCGTTGTTGAGGATGTTCTGCTAAGGCAAGCGAAAGGTTGGACTGAGCCGGATCGATGCGTGGACCGGACGTGATCTTCGTCAGAACTTCGCTGTAAGGCATTCCGAAGAACGGCGAGTTGGTGTCGAAGAAGAAGTTGGCCCAACCCCAGAAACGGTGACGGATGCGAACCTTGTCGTCGCGCACTTCCAGCGAGCCACGGAAGCCGAAGTTGAGGCGAACCGTCCCGTTCGTTCCGTGCTGTTTGGCCCAAACCGGTTTTGGATCAAGAAACGTGACGCCCTGATCGGGGACCATCTTGATGTGTACGGTCTGATTTTCATATGTCGCAGTGACCTGATGTGGCTCGATGACGGCATGAGCCGTGCCGATGTCGACGGTGATCTGCTTGGCGACCGTTTCGGTGATCGTTTTTGCTTCTGGCGCAGGCTGTGTGTCGTCGGCCACGGCGGGTGTGCTGGCCGAGGCGTCAACGGATTGATCGTCAGTGCGCTGGGGCCATGAAACTGCTGGCACTGCTCTTGTCGGTCTCGCTGGTGGCATCATCGTTAGCGGATGGAGCTGCCATGAAGCTGCTAGCGCTGCTGCTGGTCGATGTCGCAGGTGCATTGCTGTCCGACGACGTACTCGGGGAAGCCGCCATGAAACTGCCGGCAGAGCTGGACGTCGACGTCGTGGGGGCCGTCATGAAGCTGCCGGAACTGCTGGACGTTGAGGTCTTGGGTGTGGTGTCATTGCTGGACGCGGGCGCAGGAATAGTGCGCGTGACCGTTTCCATATCCTGCGTGAGCTAAGGCTGGATGCGGGTCACTGCCCAGCTTGCTGTAGCGCGGGAACTGAAGTTTCAGCGAATTGTTTTCAATGCGCACGTCCGGTCGGATGGCATAGGACACCCAGTCAGACAGATAGACACCAGCAATATCCCAATCCGCGCGTCCGATGATCGTGCTGACGCCAAACAGCCACCAGGCAAACACCAGATAGATTACGGTAATGAAGGCGACGAGCGGGATTCGAAAGCGCTGCATCAGGGTGCGCTTGAACACATCGGGATAGCGGTCAAGCAGGGTCTGCTGCTGAGAGGCGTTCATGGTTGTCATGGGCATCAGGCCGTGCCTCCGAATTGAAAGGCTTGGTCGCCGACAAGCTTGCGGCGCATGTAGGCGGAAAGCTGATCAACGGCGATGATCGTGCAGAACAGCAAAAGAACGATTGCGATGGTCTTGGCAGCATGGCCGCGGCTGATCGACAGACGCAGCGCTTCCCCGATGCCGCCCCCTCCAACGGCACCGATGATGGTCGAGGCGCGCACGTTGATTTCGAGGCGGAGCAACGTATAGGACAGGAAGTTCGGCATCACCTGCGGCACGATGCCGAAGCGGACACGCTCGATCCAGCTGCCGCCAACAGCCTTGAGGCCGTCGTCTGCCTTGAGGTCGGCATTCTCGATCACCTCGAAGAACAGTTTGCCCAACGCGCCAATCGTGTGGATCGTCACGGCGATCATTGCCGGGATCGGCCCGATGGACAGGATGGCAAGGACGAAGCCGGCCAGAACGATTTCCGGGAAGGCGCGCAGCAGTTCCATGAAACGACGAACGATGGTACGCAGCCAGTAGGGTACACCAAGGTTGCGAGCCATGGGAACGACAGCAGAAAGGCGAAGACATAGCCGATGATTGTCGAGACAAGCGCGATATTCAGCGTCTCGAGCATCTTGTAGAAGTATTCAGGGATATAGAACCAGCTTGTGAGGTACACCCGGCCGACCGGGTAGTTGTACATCAGGCTGCCGTTGTCATAGGGCGAGGGGCGGTCGAACAGCGCGCGCCAGACTTCAAGTCCGTCGCGGGGGATCAGATCGCCGAAGAAATCGAAGAAATGGGGCAGACGATCCCAGAACTTACCGGCATTCGTGTCGTTGGCAAACCAGAGCGAGCTGGCAAGCGCAACAAGGATCACCGCGACCCCGATCAGTGTATAGAGCCTGCGCGTATTTGTGAGCTTGTTCCAGTGGTTTAGGATCTGCTGGCTTTGCGGGCTGAGCACCGAAGAATTGATCGTCATCAGGGATACCGGCTTCTTGACAAAAAGACACCGCGGCGAGGACGCCGCGGTGCTGGTTCACACAGGGGGCGATTAGTCGCCGATGGTCTGCTTGCGTGCTGCAATGATGGTTTCGTAGAACTTCGCCGTAACCTTCTTGTAGCCCTTGTAGTCACCACCTTCGACAGCCGAGAAGCAGTCGCGGTCGTTCTTGGACATATCGATCAGCATGTCGACGATCTTCTTCTTGTTCTCATCGGAAAGCGAAGACCGCAGAACGATCGGGCCGTTCGGGATCAACGGGGATTCCCAGAGCTGAACGAGGTCGTTCATGTCCAGTTCGCCCTTGTCGACCATCTTGCGAAGGTTGCCCGAGGTGTAACCGTCTTCAAAGTCGCCCACGCCCGAAGCCCAGGTTGTGCCGGCATCGAACGTGCCCTTGAGAACTTCAAGAACCAGGTTTTCGTGACCGCCGCCGAAGCCGGTGGACGAGAAGAACTTGTCAACCGGCATGCCGATGTCTTTTGGCAGAGCAACGGTCGGGACCAGGTAACCAGAAGTCGAATCCGGGTCAGCAAAGCCAAGTTTCTTGCCCTTCATGTCGGACAGCTTGGTCATGCCGGAATCTTTGCGGGCAACCATGACGGAATGGTAACCAGCAGAACCGTCTGTCTGAACCGTGGTCAGAACAGGCTCAACAGCCTTCGGGTCGGCCAGGTAAGCCTTGGCGTAACCGGAAGCGCCGAGTTCAGCGAAGTCGAGCGTGCCGCCGAGCAGACCCTGGATAACGCCGTCATAGTCGGCAGCCGGGAAGAGGCTGACTTTGTCGACACCAAGAGCCTTCTTGATGTGGTCGGACAGGCAGGAATAGTTACGCAGACGGTCTGTCTGATTTTCGCCGCCAAGAATACCAACGCGGAATTCTTTCAGTTCTGCAGCGCTTGCAGACGAAGCGAGCGTCAGGACGGTCGTCGCTGCGATAAGGACTTTCTTCAACATAAGACGTCTCCTGTTGTCCGGTTCCCCCCGGACGACTGTTCAAGAGTAAAGAGATGTATGCCTGTGACGCGGGCGGGCGATGGGATGCGGCTTACTGGGCGACAGCGAGAGCTTCGATGTCGGCCGGAGCCGAAGGCGGAACAGGCGAAGACAGGCTGGTCGATGTCATCGATTCATCGATGCTGCCGTCTGCGCCATAGATTTCGTTGACTGCGGCTGTCGTCAGCTCGTCGGGAGAACCATCAAAAACGACGCGGCCGTGCGCCATGCCGATGATGCGCCCGCAATACCGGCGGGCCGTGTCGAGTGTGTGCAGGTTGGTGATAACGGTGATGCCGTCGCGCTTGTTGATGTCTTCCAGAGCGTCCATGACGATTTTGGCGTTCATCGGATCAAGCGAGGCAATCGGCTCATCCGCCAGCATGACTTTCGGCTGCTGCATCAGGGCGCGACAGATCGCGACACGCTGTTGCTGACCGCCGGACAGTGTGCCTGCTGTCTGCAAAGCGGTCTGGGCAATGCCGAGGCGCTCCAGAGAGGCGAGCGCCATCATGCGTTCTTCCTGCGAGAAGATGTTCAACAGGCTGAGGGCTGTGTTGCGGTGGTTCAGGCGACCGAGCATGACGTTGGTCAACACATCGATCCGCGGCACAAGGTTGAACTGCTGGAAGATCATGGCGCAATCGCGCTGCCAATGGCGCAGCTTGTTGCCGCGCAAGGACGAGATTTCCAGATCGCCAAAACGGATCTGGCCAGATGTCGGCTTGGACAACCGGTTCAACATGCGCAGAAGAGTAGACTTGCCTGCGCCCGAGCGTCCGATAATGCCAACCATCTGTCCTGACGGAATGGCAAAACTGACATCATCTACGGCGGTCTTGGAACCGAAGACGCGCGACACGCCTGTGAGTTGCAGCATATTTCTCTGCCTATATTTGTCCGAGTTCGATAAAATTTTTATCGGTTTTCAAATCGCGAGTTGGCGACTTGTTATTTTTGTCTTTTCGATTTGGACAAATAAAAGCATTTCATGTCAGTTTGATTACATAAGGTGCGGAAGCTTTGGTATTTTTCAAAAAGCGATGCTGAAAAATTGGACAGCCAATTAATATATATAAATATCAATGTCTTATATTAATATAGAGAGGTAGATATAATCATGATTGACGTATTTCAGATACAATCTGGGTAAGAAAATTCTAGGATAGGTTATAGTATTTTGAAGTTTATGTGTCAGTTTTGTTAAAGTATTTGTTTTGAATATAAGATAAAAAAGCCAGGCGCTCCTCATGTCTTATGGATAAGAGGCGTCTGGCTCAATATTAAGGGTATCTCGAAGCTGGGAAAAATCTCATGCTTGGTTTATCCCTTTTCGTGGCGATCCAGAAAGCCGGCTGCATCGAGCTTGCGGAAGTCTTCCAGCGCAACGCGAAGTCGGTCATGATCCCAGTCCCACCAGGCGAGTGCGTCCATGCGGGTTGCGATCTCTGGATCAAAGCGGTTCTTGATCTTCTTGGCGGCGACCCCGCCAACAATCGTATAGGGCGCGACGTCCTTGGAGACGACCGCGCCAGCGCCAACAATGGCGCCGTTGCCGATCGTCACACCTGGCAACACTGTGGCACCGTGGCCGATCCAGACATCGTGACCAATGATGACGCGGTTGCTGCGCCGCCAGTCGAAGAAGTCCTCTTCGGTTTCGGCATCTGGCCAGTAATCCCCGGCGCGGTAAGTGAAGTGGTGCAGGGTCGCCCGCCACATTGGGTGGTTGGTGGCATTGATGCGAACCGTTGAGGCGATATTGGCGAATTTGCCGATACGGGCGCACCAGACTGTGCCGTTGTTCTCGATGTAGGAATAGTCGCCCAGCTCGGTTTCGCTGATCCGGCACCCTTCCGCGATCTCGGTGTAGCGGCCAAGCTTGCAATCATCTGCAACGCAGCGCACTGGGTGAATCAAAGGCTTTTGCGAAAGTTTGGTCATTCAGGCGGCGTCCCTTTTGGTTGAAAACAGGCTGACGTCAATGATGTCGTCGGCGACGGCTTCACGCACTGTTTCATCGTGGAAGATGCCCAGCATGGCGATGCCTTGCGTTTTTTTCTCGCGGATCATCTCGATGACAACCTGACGGTTGAGCGCATCCAGAGATGCGGTCGGCTCATCCAGCAGCAACATAGGGTGGTCGGTGATGAAGCCGCGCGCAATGTTGACGCGCTGCTGCTCGCCGCCAGAAAAGGTTGCTGGCGGCAACGACCAGAGGTCTTTCGGCAGATTGAGACGGGCAAGCAGGGTGCGGGCCTTTTCGCGCGCTTCTTCCAGATCAACGCCGCGATCGGTCAGAGGTTCGGCGACGATGTCGAGTGCCGAGACACGAGGCACGGTGCGCAGGAACTGGCTGACATAGCCGATGGTGTCCCGGCGCACAGCCAGCACCTCACGCGGAGATGCGGTCGCCAGATCCACCTGACCATCTGTATGGCAAACGAGGATCTGTCCCGTGTCGACGCCGTAATTGCCGTACACCATCTTGAGAATGGAGCTTTTGCCGGCCCCCGATGGCCCGCCAAGAACGGCACATGTGCCTTCGCGCAGGGTAAAATTGACATTTTGCACGACGGGAAGGAGATGTCCGCCGCGCAAGTGCATTGTGAACGACTTCGAAACGTCGGAAACGACAAGCCGATGTGTCATATCAAGACCCTTTCTGCTCAGACCTGAAGAATGGAAGAAACGAGGAGCTGCGTGTAAGGCTCACGCGGGTCATCCAGAATGCGATCGGTCAGGCCGTGTTCGATGACATGGCCGTCTTTCATGACCATCATGCGATCCGACAGAAGGCGAGCGACTGCCAGATCGTGGGTCACGATGATGACGGCCAGTCCGAGATCATGCACCAGCTGGCGCAACAGATCGAGAAGTCGGGCCTGCACAGAGACATCCAATCCACCGGTCGGCTCATCCATGAAGACGAGGCGTGGTGAGGTCACGAGATTGCAGGCAATCTGCAAGCGCTGACGCATGCCGCCGGAGAACGTGCGCGGCAGATCGTCGATGCGGTTTTCATTGATTTCAACGCGCGACAGCCAGTCGGTGGCGGTTGCGCGAATGTCGCCATAGTGGCGCTCGCCAATTGCCATCAGACGTTCGCCGACATTGGCTCCCGCAGACACTGTCATGCGCAGGCCATCAGCCGGATTCTGATGCACGAAGCCCCAGTCGGTGCGCATCAGGAAGCGCAATTCGGATTCCGTCATGTCGGAGAGGAAGATATCGCGGCCATCGCGCATACGGTAGCTGATGCTGCCTGCATTTGTGCTCAGTCGGGTTGAGATGCAGTTGAGAAGCGTTGACTTGCCCGAGCCGGATTCGCCGACAATGGCGAGCACTTCGCCCGGCCACAGATCAAAGCTGACGTCCTCGCAGCCCATGTGAGAGCCATAGAATTTGGACAGATTGCGAACCTTGAAAAGCGGATCGTCGCTCATGAGGAGACCTCCAGATTGTCGGCAGCTATGGCGCCGCGATGGCCAGCCTCCTGGCGCTCATCACAGTAATCACTGTCGGAACAGACGAACATGCGCTGTCCCTTGTCATCCAGAATGACTTCATCCAGATAGACATTTTTGGCACCACACAGGGCGCACGGATGCTCGAAGGTCTGGATTTCAAACGGGTGGTCTTCGAAATCGAGACTGACGACATTGGTGTGCGGTGGCACGGCGTAGATGCGTTTTTCGCGTCCGGCGCCAAAAAGCTGCAATGCGTCGGATTGATGCATTTTGGGATTGTCGAACTTCGGAATGGGCGAGGGGTCCATCACGTAGCGATCATTGACCAGCACCGGATAGGCGTAGGTTGTGGCGATGTGGCCATTGCGGGCGATGTCCTCGTAGAGCTTGACATACATCAGGCCATATTCTTCGAGGGCATGCATTTTCCGGGTTTCGGTTTCACGGGGTTCGAGAAAACGCAACGGCTCGGGGATCGGCACCTGATAAACGAGGATCTGGCCTTTCTGTAGCCGCTCTTCGGGGATGCGGTGCCGCGTCTGGATGATGCTGGCGTCTCGGGTCTTGGTCGTCACCGCGACGTTGGCGACTTTCTGGAAGAAGCCCCGGATCGATACGGCGTTGGTCGTGTCGTCAGACCCCTGGTCAATCACCTTCAACGTGTCGTCGGCCCCGATAATGGAGGCAGTCACCTGAACACCGCCTGTGCCCCAGCCATAAGGCATGGGCATTTCACGTGAGGCAAAGGGAACCTGGTATCCCGGGATGGCGATGCCTTTGAGGATGGCGCGACGGATCATCCGCTTTGTCTGCTCGTCCAGATAGGCAAAATTGTAGGTCGCGATTTGCGATGCAGCCGGATTGGTCATTCTGCCGCCTCCTTGGTGCCGTGGGTGGCTTCATAGTCGCGGCGCATACGGCGGACGAGATCGAGTTCGGCCTGAAAATCCACATAATGCGGCAGCTTCAGGTGTTCGACGAAGCCTGTGGCCTGAACATTGTCTGAATGGGAAATGACGAACTCTTCGTCCTGGGCGGGGGCAACGATGTCCTCGCCGAATTCGCGCGCCCGCAGGGACCGGTCGACGAGCGCCATCGACATGGCCTTGCGTTCGCTTTGGCCGAAAACAAGTCCGTAGCCGCGGGTAAATTGTGGTGGTTTCTGTGAAGAGCCAGCAAACTGGTTGACCATCTGACACTCGGTCACTTCTACTCTGCCAAGAGAGATGGAAAAGCCGAGTTCGGGAATATCGACTTCCACGTCGACGTCGCCGAAGCGGATTTCGCCAGCGAAGGGGTGGGTGCGGCCAAAGCCACGCTGGGTCGAATATCCAAGGGCAAGCAGAAAGCCCTCGTCGCCGCGCGCCAGAGCTTGCAGGCGCTCATCGCGGCCGAGCGGAAAGTCATAAGGATCGCGGGTGATGTCGCCGGGGGCTGGATCACCGTTGTCGGGGACTTCCGTTTCGATCAGGTCTTCCTGAGACAGAATGTCGGTGACTCGCATCACCGGCTCGTCCGCATCCTCACGGGTCTCCGCAATGTCGACGGGCTCATCATAGAGCAGCGACGGATCGAGCAGGCGATGGGTGTAGTCAAAGGTCGGGCCCAGCAACTGGCCGCCCGGCAGATCCTTGTAAGTGGCGGAAATACGCCGCTGAACGAGCATTTCGCCGGTGTCGAGAGGATTGGAATAGCCGAAACGCGGCAGCGTCGTGCGATAGGCACGTAACAGGAAAATGGCTTCGATCATGTCACCGCGGGCCTGCCGAATGGCAAGGGCTGCGAGATCGCGATCATACAGCGACGCTTCGCCCATCACGCGCGCAACTGACAGGGAAAGCTGCTCGATGATCTGCTCGATGGTGATCGAGGGAAGTGTTCGGTCGCCTCTGCGGCGGTCATCCAGCAGACGGTGAGCGTTGGCGATGGCGGTTTCTCCGCCCTTTACGGCAACATACATGGATCAGGCTCCTGCGGGTTGAAGGCGGGTGGTGCGGGGCAAGCCAATCATCTGCGTGCCGCACGTCAGGATCACATCGACGCCGCGCGGATAAAGCGCATTGTTTGCAGCCCATTGGACGAGAAAGTCTGCCGGCAGGCCTGTTGGGGCAAGAGATTGCGTGTCCTTGATGCTAGGGCCGCTCGCTGTGAGCGTGGCACCGGACGTCAGGCTTGGTACGTCGATAACGAGGGTTGCGGAGCGATCCGGATAAGCCTGATCGCCAACATGGAACTGATCCAGACGCAGATCGTCGCCAGAAGCGAGGGTACAGAAGGCGAACTGCGCGGTCTCAGGCTCTGGCATGAGGGCTGCGCCGGTGTGAAAGGCGATCCAGTCGCGTACCTGAGCCGTATCAATCGCCTCAGACACCCAGGCGGCAGTTTCGTGGTCGCAGAGTGTCAAGGCAACAGCGGCTTGCGCGGTAGACAGTTGGGTGGGCCCTTCGGCGGGGACTGTCAACGTGTTGATCTGACCGGGACGGGCCATGGCGTCCATGAGGGTGCGGAAAGCGCTCTGGGCGCTGGCGACCGGGTCGGCAAAGCCGCCCGTGAGGGCTGTGGTCGTCTGGCTCATCAGTCTTCTCCGCGTACCATTGTGAAAAAGTCGACCTTGGTGGCCGCGGTTTCCTGCTTTGCGAGTGCATCGGCAGTGGCGAGACGTTGCTCGATGTTGTCCAGCAAAGTTTCAATGCTCGTGGTGCCTGTGCCTGCTTCAGCAAGTGCGTCGAGCATGGCAGACAGGCGAGCAGCTTCCTTGTCGCCACCAAGGCGCTGGGCGTGTCCGACTTCGCCACCTGCAAGCTGCACCGTGGCGCGCGTGACTGTGACCTCGCCGAGGTTGAACAGGGCACCGGTGCCCCCAGCACGCCCACGTACCATCACGAGACCCGTTTCAGGGCCGCGCAGCATTTTTGCGCGCGCCGGATCGCACAATGGTTCGACGGCGACCTCCAGCTCTTGTCTCTTTGCACGGGCCAGAAGCTCTATCCGCCTCTGCCGGGATGTGTGTTGCGTCATGCCCTTGCCAACTCTGCCTTGTATTGAAATGTCTATTGTGCTAGACAATTAGATGTTTGCATATTCTTGCAGGAATTTTGTGACATGCAAGTGACGCGAGCAAAGAAAGGATGTGGCCGATGTCGGAGAACCGACCAACGATTGATCGCAGAAGTGGCGTTGCCGTCTGGCGACAGATTGCCGATGCCATTCGCGAAGCGATTTCGTCGGGAGAGTTCGCGGAAGAAACGAAACTGCCTGGAGAGATCGTTCTGGCTGAGCGCTTTGGCGTTAATCGTCACACTGTCCGCGCCGCCATTTCTGCCTTGCAGGATGAAGGCATGGTGCGGGCGATGCCGGGTCGGGGAACGGAAATCCTGCGCTCCGAGCGTGTGACCTTGCCGATCTCACGCAAAACGCGCTTTTCGGCAACGCTGGGCCGTCAGGGGCGTCGCGGGCGTGGCACGTTCATTGCCGCAGAGACGGTTGCAGTGCCTGCAGCCATCGCCAAGCATCTGGATCTGAAGGTTGGCGCGGCTTGCATTGCACTGGATGTGCTGGGCCTTGCGGATGGCGTGCCGATGGCCTTTGCGAGACATCACTTTCCGCTCGACCGGTTTGCCGGGATCGACGAGGCGTATCGCGCCAGCGGGTCTATCACGCAGGCTTTGGCGACCTGCGGCGTTGATGACTATTCGCGCGCCTGGACAGATGTGACCGGGCGCCATGCCGACGAACAGGAACGCCATTGGCTGAAGCTTGGCCCGGGCTCCATCGTCTTGCAGGCGCTGGCGGTCAATATAGACGAGGCCGGTTGCCCCATTCAGTTTTCATCAACCCGTTTTGCAGCCGACCGTGTGTCGCTGCACATTGAAAACAACGATTCGCACAGCGACTTCTGATCGTTTTTGCGGGGAGTGCGGAGCGTTCAAAAAGGGCGCAGTGTATCAGCGGGCCAGATCAAGACTTTCCAGAAAGGCAACTGCCGCGTGGATCTTGTCGACATTCATCAATTCCAGCATCAGGCGGGGATTGCTGTTGCATTTTGCCAGCGCTCTGAAGACCGATGGCCAGAGAATATTGCCTTCGCCAAGGTGCCCAGTGGCGATCTACGAAGCCGTCGGTATCGTGCAAGTGGACGTGTTGCAACATATCTCCAGCGGCGAGAATGTAGAGATCGGGTGGCACTGCGCCGGTTGCGTGATGCGCATAATTGGCATGCCCAATATCGACTGAGACTTGCAGATGAGGCGTGTTGAAGTGGCGGGCAAGATCAACGCGTGTGCGGGGATCGCGGTCCTCGATATTTTCCAGAACCAGCGTAATACCGCGCTGCTCTGCAACTTTGAGAACGGGTGCCAGCGTGGCTTCAACGGCTGCGTTCAGATGGGCTGTTTCGCGCTCCACGTTCAGGCCGGTGTTGAATGCAGTCCAGGTTTTGAGTGGGCTGTGCACAACCATTTGTGTGGCGCCAATCATGTCGGCGGCGTCAAGTCCCTGATGCAGTCGCTGAATGACAGCCTGCCGCACCAGCGGGTCGGGTGTGTTGATGTCAAAGCCGTAGAACGGGCCGTGAATTCCGATACGACCTTTGTAGTTGGCAAGCTGGTCGCGTATCCCGACTGCGCGTTCTTTCCAGTCCCCGTCCAGCAGAGCGACATCATAGAAATCATGGATTTCCACATCGCGCGTGTCCTGCACAAGCCAGTCCATGAATCTGTTGAGGTCTTTCCCCAAAAGGCAGGCACCCAGAACAGGCAGGGCGGTTGGTGAGGAGAGCGGGTCGGCCATTTTTGAATTCTCACAGACTGAAATGGAAGGGCGTGCCTTTGGCTGCAGGCGAGGCAGATGCCTTGAATGGTGTCAGGTATCTTAAAGCGCCCAGATGAACTCAATATGTCGCCCGTCTGGCATTTGGCACTTATGTGCGGTGCTGCGGCTCATTCAGAGCTGTTTGCGGGCGTTTGCCATCAAGTGTGGTCAGCACAGTGCTGGCTGCGCCAACGGCCATGCGCTTAAGCGCTTCAAGCGTTGAGCCACCCAGATGGGGTGTGAAAATGACCCGGTTGGTGTCAGCCAGCGGTCCCTGCGGAGCGTCTTTGGAAAACACATCCAGACCTGCCGCAAAAAGGCGTCCGTCCTCGAGTGCTTTGGCAAGCGCTACTTCGTCAACGAGACCCGCTCTTGCTGTATTGATCAGAATGGCGCCCGGCTTGATGTTGCGCAGTGCGTCTTCACCAATGAGGTGGTGTGTCTCCGCACGCAAGGGGGTGTGCAAGGAAACCAGGTCGGCTTCGGCCAAACCGTCGCGCAAGGTGAGGGCGCGTTCAAACCCGCTTAGATCTGACACGCGTGGAGAGTGAACAAGGACGCGCATGTTGAATGCGCTCTTGAGCATGTGCCCCAATTGAGATCCTGTGGCCCCCCATCCGACGATCAGTGCCGTCTTGCCAAAGAGTTCCAGCGTCTGTTGCCTTTCACGGAAGCCGGACTGGCGCGAGCGTTCTGCGTGGTCTCCGGCCGGGATCATGCGAGCAGCGGACAGAGCCAGAGCCAGTGCAAGTTCTGACACTGAGCGGGCATTGATGCCCGGCGTGTTGCAGACCAGAACGCCATGCTCGCTGGCTGCGATCTTGTCGACGGCATCATGGCCTGCGCCATGCACGACAATGACTTTCAGCTTGTCCGCATGGGCATACGCACTGTTCGGGAACCCGTCATTCCGGGTGATGACACTGTCGCAGTCAGGTACAAGCTGCGCGATGGTCGCATCACGCGTATCAGGGCAAATGACCGGCGTCACTCCGGCTGCGCGCAACAAGGCGAGACCGTCTTCGTGAACGGGCTGAATGATGAGGCACTTCATGAGGGTCCAAATTCCTTGGAAAGGCAGCTGCAAGAGTGGGCAGGATGTTCGAATGCGTTGGCCTGTAGGCGAGTCGGTCTAGTGGGGCGGGCTGTCCTTGATCTCCAAAGCAGCAAGGGCATCCTTGAACACGGCGCGCTGATTAACCAGTAGCTCTTCGGCGGTAGCCTGCGTGATGCTGACAAAGTGGAAGGTCTGGCCGCTGGGCAATTGTGCCAGACGCGGCAGATCAACCGAGGCAACGGTTGCAATCTTCGGATAACCGCCAGTGGTCTGGCGTTCCGCAGTCAGGACAAGCGGTTGGCCGGAGCCAGGTACCTGAATAGAGCCGAGCGGTGTGCCATCTGAGACAATATCGTGGCCTTTTGCAGCGCGCAGGGTGGGGCCATCGAGCAGGGCCGCCATACGATCGCGCTTGGTGGACACCGAATAATTGCCGGAGAGGAATGTCTCCCACGCGGCATCATCGAAATAGTCGTTTTGCGGACCCGGCACAACGCGGATCGGCCCGCGCTCGCGGTGGATCGGAAGGGTCAGGCGCTGACAGGCCAGATCTGACTGGGGGGCGAGCGTCAGGGAGTCGCCTGTGTGCAGAGCGCGACCCTCGAAGCCGCCAAGCCCGGTGCGCAGGTGCGTGGCGCGGGAGCCAAGAATTTCAGGCACATCAATGCCGCCAGAAAAGGCGATATAGCCCCAGACCGGACCTTGGAGTGCGGCCACCGACAGCGTTTGTCCGGGCAAGAGAACATGGCTTTCCCATGCGGGTACGCTCAGGGCGTCGATGCGAATGTCGACCGCGCCGCCCGTTACGGCAACACGCACAGGTGCGTCGGCCATGAGTAGGAGCCGCCGATATAGGCAAATTCCAGCGCTGCCTGATCCGGGCTGTTGCCGACCAGAGCCTGGGCCATGTGGAAATCCATCGGGGCCATGGGGCCGGAGGCCGAGATGCCCGAATGCAACTGGCCGGGGCGGCCGCGGTCCTGAACAGTGACCAACATGCCTGCCTTGATGATCTTGAGCTGAGTCATGTCGTTGTTGGCTCCACGATGGTTTTTCCGTCGGAGACAAGCGCATCCATGCGCTGGGCTTCGGTCTCGTCGATGGCGACAAAGCGAAGTGTGTCGCCTGCGCGCAGCAAAACAGGTTCGGTGCGGTGCGGGTCAAACAGTTTTAGCGGCGTCCGGCCGATGAAGCGCCAACCGCTGGGGCCAGCAACGGAACTGATGCAAGCCTGTTTGCCGCCGATACCTATGGACCCCGCAGCGATATGTTGGCGCGGTGTCTGCAAGCGCGGCGTGTGCAAAGGCTCCGGCAGTCCGCCCAGATAGGAAAACCCGGGCATGAAACCGATCATGTAAACGCGGTAACTGACGGACGCATGCAACGCGATGAGGTCGTTGCGCGTCATCGTCTTTTCGCTCAGCCAGGTCGTCCAGATCAAGGGCGGCAGGGCCACCGTAATGCACGGGAACAGTCCAGGTGCGCGGCGAAGATGTCCCGGGATCGAGGTGTTCAAGTCGGTCGCCAATCTGCGGCGCAAGCTCTGCGGCCCGTACAAGCGAGGGATCGTAACACACAAGCAGCGAGCGATAGGTGGGGACCACCTCTGTCACGCCCTGTAGTGGGGTGGCGTTCAGTGACGAGGCTAGCGCGATGATCCGGCGATTGACGTCGTCATCAATCTGATCGGAAAGCTCGACAGTCAGCGCCTGGTCGCCGGCTGGATGGATTTTCATGACATGACCCAACGGGGTTGCGCCAGACTGTCCCCGCAAGGGTGGATCCGGCAAAGCTGCATCCAGCGTCGACGTGCCTCGTCGCCGCCCTCAAGTCGAAAATGGCGCCGCCGTATGTCCTGTTTCGTCCTGTGTCGAAGTCAGCGCGCCGGGAGCGCGCAAAAGCCTTCGGCAGGAGTTGCAAGCTTCCGCAGAAGTTGCGTCGGACGGTAAGGCGTTCCTTCGTTTGTATACGCGCCGCCTCCCGGTGCTGGCAAGTCCACGCGCCTGATGTTGCCCAGCCTTTGCGAGGAGGAACAGAAGACGAGACTTGTACAGAACGGATCGGGTCTATATGTCGAAAGAGTGATATTTGCCAAAAGATTGGACAAAGTCCGGCGCGATTAAAAACTGGTCATGCAGTGCAGGCTTTGGTTGTGTTGAAAGGGTGAGGCAATGGTCGGGACAATCGATCTGAACTGCGATATGGCAGAAAGTTTTGGCGCCTATACGATTGGCGACGATGCGGCGATGCTTGAGATTGTGACCACTGCCAATGTGGCTTGCGGATTTCATGGCGGTGACCCAAGCGTGATGCGCAATGCGATCCTCGGAGCAAAGGCACGGGGCGTCGCAATCGGTGCACATCCCTCTTTCATGGATCTCTACGGCTTTGGTCGGCGGCGGATTGTTGGCGATCGTCCCGAAGATCTGGAAGCGCAATTGATTTATCAGATTGCGGCGATTGGTGGCATGGCCAGAACCCTTGGCTGGCCGATCACCCATGTGAAGTTGCATGGTGCGCTGAACAACATGGCTGCTGAAGACGCCGACCTGGCTGCGGCTTGTGTGCGCGCAGTCAAGGCATACGATCCGGCGCTTGTCTTCGTGACGCTGCCTTATTCGGAAGCGATGAAGGCTGCGGAGCGGGCGGGACTGCCGGTTGCCTGTGAGGTGTTTGCGGATCGCACTTATACGGCGCAGGGTGCACTGACATCACGCAAGGAGGAGGGGGCTGTCATTCATGATCCGGCACGCAGCGCCGAACACGCGCTGTGCATGGTCAAAGATGGCTTTATTCCCACGACTGCCGGCACTAAATTGCCCGTCGACGCCACGACGATCTGTGTTCATGGTGATACGCCGGGTGCGGTCGCAACGGCAGCCGCCTTGCGACAGGCATTTCTAGACGAAGGGTTGGAGGTCAGGCCCTTCTCACTTCCCAATCTATAAGACAGGATCTCAGGTCATGAGTCGTATTGTTTATCTGAATGGCGCGTGGCTTCCCGAAGAGGATGCCAAGGTTTCCGTGTTTGATCGCGGTTTTCTGTTTGCAGATGCCATTTATGAAGTCACTGGTGTGGTGGGCGGCAAGCTGCTTGATTACGCTGGTCATTCAGCCCGCCTGAAGCGGTCGCTTGGCGAGATCGACATGCCGTTTCCGGTGTCGGATGATGAGCTTCTGGCCATTCACCGCGATATCGTGACGCGCAACAATCTGGATGAGGGGCTTATCTACCTGCAGGTTTCGCGCGGGGCCGCAGACCGTGATTTTGCCTTCACCAAGGACATGACGCCGACGCTGACGTTGTTCACTCAGGCCAAGTCGGTTATCGAGAATCCGCAGGCCGCCAAGGGCATCACGGTCATCACCACCGAAGATCTGCGCTGGCGTCGCTGTGACATCAAGACGGTTCAGTTGCTTTACCCAAGCCTTGCCAAGATGGAGGCCAAGAAGCGGGGCGCGGATGATCGCCTGGCTGGTGTCTGATGGGTACGTCACTGAAGCCAGTTCTGCGACGTCTCACATCATCACCGAGGACGGCAAACTGGTGACGCGCCAGTTGAGTCAGATCATCCTGCCGGGCATTACACGGGCGTCTGTTCTGGATCTCGCACGTGAGGCGGGTATTGACTATGAAGAGCGTGCATTCACGCCTGAAGAAGCCAAGAGCGCGGCGGAAGCTTTCATTACGTCTGCGACAAGCTTCGTCATGCCGGTCGTCAAGATTGACGAGACGGTGATCGGGGACGGCAAGCCTGGACCCGTATCCCTCAGGTTGCGCCAACTCTACATCGACAGTCGTCTGAAGGGTGCCATCTGACACTCGCCGGAGGGAGGGGCAGAGCACCCTTTTCAGGCTGTTACACAGATGTCTGTTGAGCCCATCATGCAGAGAGGCAGATCGAGCCATCGGTCTGCCTTTTTTGTGGGTTTTTATCCTGATATTTAAAACGATTTATATGGCTGATTTCCCGCATTCTGATCGGTGGATTTTACAGGGCCGATTCCTGCAATTTCTCGCCTTGTTTGTCAGGTTCGTGCAAATTGAGCGCACTTGATGCGTGTTTCCCACAATGTCCGGCGCTCTTGATGTGGAAAAAAATACCAATCCGAAGTGGATTGCTGTCCTGCGGTAGACTGAGATCGGACGAGCCTCAAAACAGCGTTTCGAAACCATAAGGACGCTGATTTGAGGATGGTCGCGTATGACCTAAATAATTTTAATTGCTTGAGAAAATATATCTATCCCTAAATTCGGGCTCGGTTTTTCAAAAATATGATTTTTAAAAAGTGCAGTGCAAAACGAAAATCTGAAATCACATTTCGTTTGCCTATCGCGTTGTTTTTTCTCGGTTGTGTCGGAGTTTTTGGTTGACGAGGCTTCTCCTCCTATGGGTAATTCACAGCGAGCTGGAACTTCGCTCACTTGGGAGGAAATCCATGAGGAAGACATTTGGAACTGTACTTGGTTTGACCATTGCAGCGGTCGCAACTGCGTCTACGGCTTACGCCGCGGACACAACGCTGACCATCGCAACGGTTAACAATGGCGACATGATCCGCATGCAGAAGCTTGCAAGCGACTTTGAAGCCAAGAACCCGGGTATCAAGCTTGACTGGGTTACGTTGGAAGAAAACGTTCTCCGTCAGCGTGTTACGCAGGACATTGCCACCAAGGGTGGTCAGTTCGACGTGATGACGATCGGAACTTACGAAGCTCCGATCTGGGGCAAGCGCGGTTGGCTTGTTTCCCTGAACGATCTGCCGAAAAGCTATGACGCTGACGATCTTCTGCCATCCGTTCGCGGTGGTCTGACGGTTGACGGCAAGCTGTATGCTGCACCGTTCTACGGTGAGAGCTCCTTCGTCATGTACCGCAAGGACCTGATGAAGAAGGCTGGCATGACCATGCCTGAAAAGCCCACCTGGGACTTCATCATGAAGGCCGCAGTGGCAATGACCGACAAGAAGGACGGTGTCTATGGCATCTGTCTGCGCGGCAAGCCGGGTTGGGGCGAGAACATGGCGTTCCTGACGGCCATGGCGAACTCCTTCGGTGCTCGCTGGTTCGACATGAAGTGGAACCCGCAGTTTGACACCAAAGCCTGGAAAGACACCCTGAACTTCTACCTCGATCTGATGAAGAAGGCAGGCCCTCCGGGTGCATCGTCTAACGGCTTTAACGAAAGCCTGGCTCTGTTCCAGCAGGGCAAGTGCGGTATGTGGATCGACGCCACCGTGGCTGCATCTTTCGTGACCAATCCGAAGGACAGCAAGGTTGCTGACGAAGTCGGCTTCGCACTGGCTCCGGACAAAGGTCTCGGCAAGCGCGGCAACTGGCTGTGGGACCTGGAACCTCGCTATTCCGGCTGGCTCCAAGAAGATCGAAGCTGCGAAGAAGTTCGTCGATTGGGCGACTTCCAAGGAGTACACCGAGCTTGTTGCAAGCAAGGAAGGCTGGGCGAACGTGCCTCCGGGAACGCGTACTTCGCTGTACAAGAACCCTGAGTATCTGAAGGCAGCTCCGTTCGCGGAAATGACCCTCAAGTCCATGCAGGCTGCCGACCCGAACCACCCGACTGTGGACGACGTCCCCTACACCGGTGTTCAGTTCGTTGCGATCCCTGAATTCAGGGCATCGGTACGGCAGTTGGCCAGCAGTTCTCTGCTGCTCTTGCAGGCCAGATCAGTGCTGACAAGGCTCTTGCCAACGCTCAGGCTCTGACAATGCGCGAAATGAAGCGTTCGGGCTACATCAAGTAAAACCTGTAAGCTTTACGGGTAACGGAGCCGGCCCCTCACGGGCCGGCTCCACGCATAGCAACCTTGCTTCAGAAACCTTCTGATCATTCCGGGATCAAGAGATAAATCATGTCAACGAAGGCTTCCCGATCTGCCGCGAGAGCGATGCTCTCACCGTCGGTGATTCTGCTTTTGGGGTGGATGCTCGTCCCCTTGGGGCTGACCCTGTATTTCTCTGTCTTGCGCTACAATCTTTTGATGCCGGGGCAGCATCCGTTCATCGGATTCCAGAATTATTATTACTTCCTGACAGATCCGGCCTTTTTGACCGCGCTCATCAACACACTGCTGCTTGTCGTGGGTGTGCTGATCATCACGGTCGTTGGCGGTATTCTAATGGCATTGCTGATCGATCAGCCAATGTTCGGTCAGGGGTTCGTTCGTATTCTGGTGATTTCTCCGTTCTTCATCATGCCGACGGTGTCTGCGCTGATCTGGAAGAACATGTTCATGAACCCGGTGAATGGTCTGTTCGCGCATCTGGCGACGGCGTTGGGTATGCAGCCCTACGATTTCCTGTCGCAAGCGCCTCTCCTGTCGATCATCGGGATCGTCAGCTGGAGTTGGCTGCCGTTCGCAACGCTCATTCTCCTGACCGCCTTGCAATCGCTTGACAGCGAACAGCTTGAGGCGTCGGAGATGGATGGGGCGGGGCCATTCTCGCGCTTCTTCTACATCATGCTGCCGCACCTTTCGCGCGCAATCACAGTGGTGATCCTCATTCAGACGATCTTCCTGCTGTCTGTCTTCGCCGAGATCCTGGTGACGACCAACGGTGGTCCTGGCAATGCTTCGACCAACCTGACCTACCTTGTTTACAAGGAAAGCCTGCTGAACTTCGACGTAGGAACGGGCAGTGCCGGTGGTGTCGTTGCGATTATTCTCGCTAACATTGTTGCGATCTTCCTGATGCGGATGATCGGCAAGAGCCTGGATGCGTGATCATGGCTCGTTCTGTTACCACTCAAAGAAAAATCCTGTTTACGATCGCTGCCTGGTTCTCGGACTTCTTATCTTCTTTCCGATCCTCTGGACGATCCTGACCAGCTTCAAGACAGAAGCCGAGGCGATTGCTGATCCGCCCCTGTTTCTGAATTTCCACTGGACGCTTGAGAACTACGTCACGGTGCAGGACCGCTCGGATTACTTCCTGCACTTCTGGAACTCGGTCATTATCTCGGTCGGGTCCACGGTTCTGGGGCTGATCATCGGGATCCCGGCCATGCCTGGTCCATGGCTTTCGTCGCCAGGCAAGCGGACCAAGGACATCCTGATGTGGATGTTGTCGACCAAGATGCTGCCGCCAGTTGGTGTGCTGGTTCCGATCTACCTGTTATTCCGTGATGTAGGTTTGCTCGACACGCGCACCGGCCTGGTGATTGTGCTCACACTGATCAACCTGCCGATCATTGTCTGGATGCTGTACACGTACTTCCGCGAAATTCCTGGCGAAATTCTGGAAGCGGCGCGCATGGACGGGGCTGACCTCAAGAACGAGGTTCTCTACATCCTTCTGCCGATGGCGGTGCCGGGTATTGCGTCCACTTTGCTTCTCAATGTCATTCTGGCGTGGAACGAGGCATTCTGGACACTGAACCTGACGGCGGCAAAGGCGGCTCCCCTGACAGCCTTCATAGCCAGCTTCTCGAGCCCGGAAGGTCTCTTCTACGCCAAGCTCAGTGCGGCTTCCACCATGGCGATTGCGCCTATTCTCATTCTTGGCTGGTTCAGCCAAAAACAGCTTGTCCGCGGCCTGACCTTTGGCGCGGTGAAATAGGGAACGATTTGATATGGGACGCATCAATCTCGAAAAGGTCACGAAGAACTTTGGCGAAGTGGCCGTCATCCCGCCCCTGGATCTGACGATCGAAGATGGAGAATTTGTGGTGTTCGTCGGGCCGTCAGGCTGCGGCAAGTCCACTCTGCTTCGTCTGATTGCCGGTCTGGAAGACGTGACATCGGGCCAGATCCTGATCGATGGCAATGATGCGACGGCTCTGTCGCCTGCCAAGCGGTCGCTGGCCATGGTTTTCCAGTCTTACGCCTTGTATCCGCATATGTCCGTGCGCAAGAACATCACGTTCCCGCTGCGCATGGCCAAGATGGACAAGGCCGAGCAGGAGCGCCGCGTCAAGAATGCTGCCGAGGTTCTCAACCTGACGGCCTATCTTGAGCGTCGTCCGGGGGAACTGTCTGGTGGTCAGCGCCAGCGTGTTGCCATTGGTCGCGCCATTGTTCGCGAGCCATCTGCTTTCCTGTTCGATGAGCCCTTGTCGAGCCTGGATGCCGCTTTGCGCGTCGGCATGCGTCTGGAAATCTCCGAGTTGCACAAGCGCTTGAAGACGACCATGATTTATGTGACGCACGATCAGGTGGAAGCCATGACCATGGCCGACAAGATTGTCGTCTTGCAGGCTGGCAACATCGAGCAGGTCGGGTCGCCGCTGGAACTTTACCGTGAACCGCGCAATCTCTTCGTCGCAGGCTTTATCGGATCACCGCGGATGAACTTCATCAAGGGTGCCGATGCAGCCAAGCGCAATGCCGACACAATCGGCATTCGCCCGGAGCATATTGATACGTCGGCAACCACCGGCACCTGGAAGGGCACCGTGGGCGTTTCCGAGCATCTTGGGTCGGACACGTTCTTCCATGTTCATCTTGATGGTCATGACGAGCCGTTCACTATCCGTGCAGGCGGGGAAGTCTCTTTCCACCACGGCGACGACATCTGGCTGACGCCGCAGGAAGATCGCATCCATCGCTTTGATGCGGCCGGGATGCGGATTGCATGAAGCGGCTTGAAGGCAAAAAAGCTCTGATTACAGGGGCTGCCCGAGGGATCGGGCTTGCCTTCGCCAAAGCCTATATTGCTGAAGGCGCGCAGGTCGCGATTGCCGATATCAATATCGAGCGCGCGCGATCTGCGGCTGCCGATCTGGGGAATGACGCCCTTGCCATCGAAATGGATGTTACACGGCAGGACAGTATTGATGCGGCGGTAAGCCAGACCATTGAGGCGCTCGGCTGTATCGATATTCTGATCAATAATGCAGCGCTGTTCACGGCCAACCCGATTGTTGATATTGACCGCGCCGATTACCAGCGCGTCTTCGACATTAACGTGACGGGGGTTCTGTTCACGATGCAGGCCGTGGCCCGGCAGATGATTGCACGCGGTAAAGGCGGCAAGATCATCAATATGGCGTCGCAGGCGGGGCGTCGCGGCGAACCTTTGGTTGCGGTGTATTGCGCCTCCAAAGCTGCGGTCATCAGCCTGACACAATCGGCGGGTCTCAATCTCATTGAGCACGGCATCAACGTCAATGCGATTGCGCCTTAGCGTTGTTGACGGCGAACATTGGGATGGCGTTGACGCGTTCTTTGCCATGCATGAAGGCAAGGCTCCGGGCGAGAAGAAGAGGGAGGTCGGTGAGGCTGTCCCGTTTGGACGTATGGGCCGGGCGGAAGATCTGACCGGAATGGCTATTTTTCTTGCCAGCTCTGATGCCGATTATATCGTTGCCCAGACCTATAACGTGGATGGTGGCAACTGGATGAGCTGATCTGGCTTGTCTGTCTGTTTTGTCTGGAATTTCATGTGCCACGCGGCTTACATAAAGGCGTGCGGCTTATGTTCATCACGGTTTCTCACGACATAGTATAAAGGGAGGAAGGCATGGCTACTCGTCTCGCTCTGCAAACCCTCGACACGCTGCCCGAGAAGGTTGCGGTTCCTGGTTACAACCGTTCCGATCTCAGCGCCGGTATCTTTCATTTCGGCGTCGGAAATTTTCACCGAGCCCACCAAGCGACTTATCTGGACAAGCTGTTCTCAACCGGCAAGAGCCATGATTGGGCGCTGGTCGGTGCAGGCATCTTCGAAGGGGAACGCAAGGTCTGGCAGATCCTGAAAGGTCAGGACTGGCTGACAAGCGTTGTCGAACAGGAAGCGACTTCGAGCGAAGCGCACGTCATTGGGTCGATGATCGATTTTGTCGAGCCTGCGGATGGCGCAGCCATTGTCGCACGCATGAGCGAAGAAGACATTCGCATCGTGTCACTGACGATCACGGAAGGGGGCTACTTCCTCGACAGTTCTGACCGGTTCGACCCGACGCATCCGGCAATTGCCGAAGATGGACGCAACCCGGACAACCCGAAAACGGTCTTCGGACTTATTCTGGCGGGCCTGAAGGCGCGCCGAGACAAAGGCCTGCCGCCGTTTACCGTCATGTCCTGCGACAACATTCCGCACAACGGCTCGGTCACGCGCAATGCGCTTGTCGGTTTGGCAGAGTTGTTCGACACGGATTTCGCCGCTTGGGTGAAGGAAAACGTTGCCTTCCCGAATGGCATGGTCGATCGCATCACGCCCGCAACGACGGATCGTGAACGCGGTATTCTGGCTGATGACTTTGGTGTTTTCGACGGAGCGCCTGTGTTCTGCGAAGCCTTTACGCAGTGGGTTCTGGAAGACAATTTCCCGCTCGGCCGTCCGGCGTTTGAAGATGTTGGCGTGCAGTTCGTTGATGATGTTGCTCCGTTCGAACTGATGAAGTTGCGCATCCTCAACGGTGGGCACGCAACGATTGCCTATCCGGGCGGTCTCATGGACATTCATTTTGTGCATGAAGCCATGGAAAACACGTTGATCCGGGCCTTTCTGCGCAAGCTGGAAGAAACCGAAGTGATCCCGAATGTGCCCCCAGTGCCGGATACGGATCTCAAAGGCTATTTCGATCTGATCGAAGAGCGGTTCTCCAATCCGAAGATTGGCGACACCATTCGCCGTCTGTGTCTGGATGGCTCTAATCGCCAGCCGAAGTTCATTGTGCCAACCCTGCGCGATGCACTGAAGTCCGGTGGTAAATTTGAAGGTCTGGCGTTGGAATCCGCTCTGTGGTGCCGTTATTGTGCTGGCACAACGGACAGTGGCGCCGTGATTGAACCGAATGATCCGAACTGGGATGCCTTGCAGACACGGGCCAAGGAAGCGCGCGAGCGTCCGCAGGCTTGGCTCGAAATGGAAGCCGTCTACGGCGTGCTCAAGGACGATGAACGTTTTGCTGACGCGTTTGCGGGCTGGCTGAATGATCTTTGGGCCAAAGGCACCGAGGCTGTTTTGAAGGACTACCTCGGGCGGACCTGAGCGAGCATGCCATCCCGGTCTTGTGGATGGTGCTCAGAGCTGAAGACAACAAAGAACAAAGGCGGTGTCCGGGTCTCGGAATGCCGCCTTTGTTGCGTGTGAGGCCGTCTTCCGCAGGCGCGCATGGGCCGGATGTCAGATCTCGACGGTCACCGCACCGCGCGGGTGAGAGCAGCAGGCGAGTATATAGCCTTCATCAATGTCTTCGTCGGTAATGCCGCCGTTGTGCACCATATGCACTTCCCCGGCAATTTTCTTGATCTTGCAGGTGCCGCAGACGCCGAAGGTGCATCCTGAGGGAATGTTCAGGCCAGCGGTGCGTGCGGCCAGCAGGATGGTGTCGGCCTCTGTGCACTTCTGCTTGACACCGGACACGGCAAACTCGATTTCCGAGGTGGCATCTTCATCCAGGATCACGTCATCGGGCACGATGCGGGTTTCGCCTATTGGCGCATGGAAGCTTTCCTGATGGTAGTGGTCCATGTCGAAGCCCAGGCCTTGCAGGGCGTCACGCACCGATTGCATGAAGCCCTCCGGCCCGCAGCAAAACACCTCACGCTCCAGATAATCCGGTGCCATCAGCCCCAGCATGAGCTGATTGAAATAGCCTTGATACCCTGTCCATGGCTGATAAGGATCGGTCTCCTTGACGACCCATTTCAGATCGATGCCCTTCACCCGGCTGGCCATGTGTTCCAGCCGTTCGCGGAAGATGATTTCAGACGGTCGCTTGGCGCAATTGACGAAAACAATGTCGGCGTCGCGCCCCTGATCATAGATTAGCGTGGTCATCGACATCATCGGCGTAATGCCGGACCCTGCTGAAATGAAAAGATATTTTTCGGCAGGGTGATTGCTGATCGAGAAGCTGCCGCCGGGCCCGATGGCGCGGATGCGCATGCCTGCCTGCAAGTGATCAATCATCCAGCGGGTGCCGATGGACCCCTCCTGCGCCTTGACGGTGATTGTCAGCGACAAGGGGCGCGACGGCGAGGAGGAAATGGTGAAGGTTCGCAACAACGGACCTCCGGCAACGGGCAGTTCCAGTGTCAGAAACTGGCACTGGACGAAAGTTGAAAGGCTTTCCGGACGGTGCCTGAAAACAGAAGGTTTTGACATTCGGCATCTCGGGAAGAACCGAGACGCATTCCAGTTCCGCGCTGTCATCCCAATAAGACAACGCGGGGACCATTTCACCAGAAGTCATGCAATCATTCCGCTGCCAGCAAGGAAGGGCTCAGGCGCTGGCCCAGTCGGGCGCAATACCAGTCGATGAATTGAGTCACGCCAGATTCCTGAATGCTCGAATAAGGTCCGGGTTCATAGGCGGGGCTGTTGATGCCAAGCTGGTTGTTCTCGACGACGATACGGTCCTCATCGTTGGTGTGCATCCAGACTTCCGTCAGCGTCTTGAGGTCGTAGTCAACCCCTTCAACGGCGTCCTTATTGACCAGCCAGCATGTGGTAACCTCACTTTCCGTCGGGCTGAGAGGGGTCAGCCGGAAGGTGATGGAATGGTCGGGCATGAAGTGGTTCCACGTGCTGGGATAGTGGAACTTCAGCAAGGCGCCGGCATCCAGGAACGGCACGCGGCCCAGCCGCTTTTGCACGGCGATCTTGCCGGTCATGGTGTAGCTTTGCGCCCCTTCCAGCAGCGGCATGCGGGCCAGGCGATACTGTCCATCCTCGGCGATCGTATAGCGTGATGGCAGCCCGGCACTTTCCATGCGGTGGAAATGTGCCGCCAGTTTTTCAGGCACGGTTCCATCGGCGGAGATGCCGGTCACCGTCGGATCTTCGGGATAGGTGCGACACAGCGAAGGGTGGCTTCCGGCACAATGATAGCATTCGCGATTGTTCTCCCACACCAGCTTCCAATTGCCCTTCTCGACAATGGTGCTGGTAAAGGCAACCTTGGCATTCGACAGGTCGTGTGGTTGCAGATAAGGCTGGGCGGTCTCGGCAAAACGATCGAAATCAGGCGCGTGCCGGGCAAGGCAGATATAGACGAGCCCCGCCATTTCGCGGCAATGGATCGATTTCAGGCCGAATTGGGTCGGGTCGAAGTCCGGCCCCATATCCCGTGCCCACAACAGGCGGCCGTCCAGCTCGTAGGTCCATTGATGGTACGGACAAACAAGCTTGGCGACATGACCGGACTGGGCGCTGCAAATCACCGATCCGCGGTGTCGGCAGGTGTTGTGGAAGGCGCGGATCTCACGGTCCTGCCCCCGTACGATGATGATGCCATAGGTCCCGACACGATGTGTCATGTAACTGCCGGGCTTGGGCAGCTGACAGGCTGGCAGAGCGAACAACCAGTCCTTGTAGAAGATCTCTTCCAGATCAGTCTGGAAAACGGCGGGTGACGTATAAAGCGATTGCTCGAGAGAAAAGCCCGGCTTACGTCGTTGCAGCAGCTCCTGCGGAGTAAAAGTCTCTTCCATGTTCGGTCTCCATGCTTGCGCGTTCGGCGCATGGGCGAGGGTGACTTTGCAACTCAATTCCTCAGCACGATATCTGGTGTTCAAGTGTCTCTAAAAGCCTCAAGCACCTGACTTTGCTATATTTTTACTTCATTGACCACGTGAAGTGTTCGTCCGTTTATCGGATGAGAATCCGATGCCGCCGGGCTGCCAATCGAGAAAGCGTAAATTTGGAAAAAACCGGGCGCAAGATTATACTTTAATCAGGTTGAGCTTATACTTTTCTCAGGAGATTAATATTTAGGCGAAGAAGCTTGCAGGAGGGATGTAGAGTATATGTCTGTTCAATCCCCTGATTTTCAGGAGTTTTCCGAGTATCCGTTGTGTGCGCTGCGGTATTCGGCAGGGGTCACGCCTTCCAGTTTGCGGAACACCCGCAACAGGTGAGAGGGATCGCAGAAGCCTGTGGCCTCCGCAATGTCGGCGATTGGATACCGCCTGTCCTTGAGCATCAGTTTGGCGTGGGCGATGCGAATGCGCGTTGACGCTGCAAGCGGGGTTAGACCCAGCGACTGGGTAAAGTGGCGCTCCAGTTTCCGGCGGCTCATTTGCAAGCTTTTGGCCAGCGTTTCGATGGTCACTGGCGTTTGCAGGCTCTGCTGCATGCGGGTCAGGGCCTTGCGCACCACCGGGTCCTTGCTGACCAGTTCCATCGGCAGGCCGGGTTGCGGATTTTCTGCGGTCTGCGCTTCATCAATGATCATGATGCTGAGACTTTTGCGGGCTGCGGCCCGGCCGATATGGCGGTCAACCAGATAGGCTGCCAGATGCGCGGAGCTAACGCCTCCCGAACATGTCAGTCGGTCACGGTCGACGACGAAGATCTGGTCGGAGATTGGCGTCAGATCGTCGAACTGTTCCAGAAAATCCTCGTGGTGAAACCAACTCACGCAGCAGCGATAGTTTTTCATCAGCCCGGCCCGGTGCAGAATGAAAGCACCCGTGCAGATGCCGATCAGTGCGGTGCCCTGGTTTGCGGCGTGTTTCAGATAGTCGAGACACTGCGGCGGCACTGGAGCGACTTCGTCCAGCAGGCCGCCAACCACGACGATGTAGTCATAGTCGTCGGGGGCTGCCAGCGTTGCGTCCGGGTGGACATCAATGCCGCAACTGGACCGGACCGGCTGGAGGGTTGGAGAAATCACATGCCATTCGCACCGAATGGGCCGTGAGCGGTCGCCTTCATCGGCTGCGAGGCGCAGAACATCAACAAAGTTGGCAAAGGCGGAGAGGGTGAACTTCTGCGAGAGGATGAACCCGACCCGCAATTTTCCTCCGGAGGCTGCATTCAACGATGCCATGGATCCCTCAGCGGTGACTTGCGTAATTCTACAATAGATATGCCGCAATTATACGTTTCACAAAAGAGACAAAAGGCTACCAATAGTCAACCGACCCTTTATTGGATTGCTGCGGCTCATGACCCATTTTTCGGCTTTGTCCCTTCTGAAAAACGCTTTGAACGGTCATGCCGGCTGGCAGCAGCAATGGCCGGAGCGCGAACCGCGCGAGGAATATGATGTCGTCATCATCGGGGCGGGTGGACATGGGCTTGGCACAGCGCATTACCTTGCCAAGGAACACGGCATCACCAATGTGGCGGTGATCGACAAGGGCTGGCTTGGCGGTGGCAACACAGGGCGCAACACGACGATCATCCGTTCGAATTATCTCTACGACGAGAGCGCGAAGCTCTATGACCATGCGCTTGATCTGTGGGATGGGTTGAGCAAGGATTTGAATTATAACGTCATGTACAGCAAACGCGGTGTTTTGATGCTGGCGCATACCGTGCATGACGTGCAGAGTTTTCAGCGCCATGTGCACGCCAATCGGTTGAACGGCGTTGATAATCGATGGGTGTCGACCAAAGAGGCCAGCGCGCTGTGTCCTCCCCTCAATGTTTCGCCCACCGCCCGCTATCCCGTTCTGGGTGGTGCGTGGCAGCAGCGGGCCGGTGTTGCCCGTCATGATGCGGTGGCACTGGGGATATGCACGCGCGGCATCGGCGCGAGGCGTCGATATTATTCAAAACTGTCCCGTCACTGCCATTCGTCGTGGCCCGGATGGCGTAGTGACGGGCGTGGAGACGGCCAAAGGCTTTATCCGGGCCAAAAAAGTGGCCGTATCCGCCGCTGGTCATACCTCGGTGGTGATGGAGACCGCTGGGGTGCGTATGCCGCTGGAAAGCTTCCCCTTGCAAGCGCTTGTCAGCGAGCCGGTCAAACCGATTTTCCCCTGTGTCGCCATGTCCAATACGGTGCACGCCTATATCAGTCAGTCTGACAAGGGCGAGCTGGTCATCGGTTCAGGCACGGATCAATACACCAGCTATTCGCAACGCGGTGGCCTGCCATTGATCGAACATACTTTGGCAGCGATCTGCGAGATGTTCCCGATCTTTTCGCGCATGAGAATGCTGCGCAAATGGGGAGGCATCGTTGATGTGACGCCCGATCGCTCTGCCATCATTGCCAAGACGCCGGTGTCCGGTCTCTACGTTAATTGTGGCTGGGGGACGGGAGGGTTCAAGGCAACACCAGGGGCCGCTCACACACTGGCATGGACCGTTGCAAAGGACGAGCCACATCCCGTCAACGCGCCTTTTACGCTGGAACGCTTCACCACAGGGCGCTTGATCGACGAGGCAGCGGCGGCTGCCGTGGCTCATTGAGGAATACGACATGCTGCTGATTTCTTGCCCCTATTGCTAGGAAACACTGCCGGAATTAGAGTTTGCCCATGCCGGTGAGGCCCATATCGCACGTCCTGCCGATCCCTCAGTCCTGAGCGACGAAGAGTGGCGTGATTTTCTGTTTATTCGCACTAATGAAAAGGGTCTGCATTTTGAGCGTTGGCGGCATGTGCATGGCTGCGGCCGATTTTTCAACGCTGTGCGGGATACGGTGAGCGACCGCTTCGTCACCACCTACAAGGCCGGGGAAGCCAAGCCGGATCTGAGCGATCTTGTTGGAGGTGATGCATGAGTGTGTTTCGTGTTCCCGGTCGTGGCCGTGTTGATCACGACAAGATCGTGTCTTTCACGTTCGATGGAAAGACGTTCGAGGGCCGTGCGGGCGATACCGTCGCTTCAGCATTGCTTGCCAATGGTGTGCATCTGGTTGGGCGTTCGTTCAAGTATCACCGTCCGCGTGGCATCGTGACGGCTGGCTCGGAAGATCCCAATGCCTTGATTGGCACACGACGAGGGCCGGGACGGGCGGAGCCGAATACCCGGGCCACTATGCAGGAGATCTGGTCTGGCCTTGAAACGACCAGTCAGAACCGCTGGCCAAATTTGTCGTTCGACGTAGGTGCCATCAACGACCGTCTGTCTCTGATGTTTTCGGCGGGTTTCTACTACAAGACTTTCATGTGGCCCAAATCGTTCTGGGACAAGGTGTATGAGCCCCTGATCCGTGGCGCTGCCGGGCTTGGTGTCGCGCCGGATACCGATGACCCAGATCATTATGCTTCGCGCTACCTGCATACCGATGTGTTGGTGGTTGGGGCTGGGCCGGCTGGTCTGGCCGCTGCGCGATCGGCGGCGGAAGCCGGGGCCAAGGTTGTTCTGGTTGACGAAAATTCGGAAGTTGGTGGTAGCCTTTTGAGCGAGCCTCAAATGTCCATCAATGGTCTGGGTGCATGGGATTGGCTTTCGGCGGAAATGCAGGCCTTGGCGGCACTTGGCGTCAAAATCATGCCGCGCACGACGGCGATTGGCTATTACCATCAGAACATGGTGGGGCTGTGCCAGAAGCTGACGGATCATCTGGAGACGTTGCCCGAGGGTAGTCCGCGTGAGCGGATGTGGCGAGTGCGTGCGGGGCAGGTGATCCTGGCACAAGGGGCGCTGGAAAAGCCGTTGGTGTTCAATGGCAATGATCGTCCGGGCGTCATGTTGGCAGGATCGGCGCAGATTTATCTCAACCGCTTTGGCGTGCGGGTGGGCAATGCAGCCGTTGTTGTCACCAGTCATGACAGTGCCTTGGTACGCGGCGTTTGACCTTCAGTCCGCCGGCGTTACCATTCGAGCCATCGTTGACACGCGCGTTGAGGGGGCGTCCCTGGATCTTGTGACGCAGGCGCAGACGTTGGGTATCGACGTTCTGGCTGCCCATACTGTCTGTGCGACCGAGGGACGCTTGCGGGTCGCAAGTGTTGAAGTTGCACCGGTGCGCGATGGCGTTCTGGGTGCACCGCGACGGCTTGAGTGCGATTGTCTTTTGATGAGTGGTGGTTGGACGCCGACCTTGCATCTGTTTTCCCATACCAAGGGCAAGTTGATCTGGGATGAGGTGCGTGAGACTTTTCTGCCGGATACAACCATCGAGGATTGTCAGATTGCCGGGGCTGGGCGTGGGCTTTGGGGCATCGCTGACGTGCTTGAAGATGGCGCGGATGCCGGACGGCGTGCGGCTGAGGCACTGAGCAGGTCTGTTGGGGCCGCACATCTCTTTGACGTTGGTCATGATCGGACAGGAACCGGCGAAAGTTGCCGGGATTTGCCAAGCAATGTGCCGGCCTCCAAGATCAAGGCGTTTGTCGATTTTCAGAATGACGTGATGGCCAAGGACATTCGCCTCGCGGTGCGGGAGGGTATGCATTCCATCGAGCACGTCAAGCGCTACACAACCAATGGCATGGCGACGGATCAGGGCAAGATGTCCAACATCAATGGCCTGAACATTGCGGCAGATGCTCTTGGCAAGGCGGCACCTGAGGTGGGGCTGACGACCTTCCGTCCACCCTATACGCCGACAACCTTCGGGGCATTTGCCGGGTATCACAAGGGCAGCCATTTCGACATCACACGCAAGACCCCGATTGATGACTGGGCGGTAGAGCAGGGTGCGGTGTTCGAGCCGGTAGCCCAGTGGCGGCGGGCACGCTATTTTCCCAAATCGGGCGAAGATATGGACGCAGCCGTGCTGCGAGAGTGTCGGACAACCCGTGCGCATGTTGGTATGTTTGATGCCTCGACCCTGGGAAAGATCGAGGTGGCAGGGCCTGACGCGATTGAATTCATGAACCGCATGTATACAAACCCCTGGACGAAGCTTGCGCCGGGGCGGTGTCGTTATGGACTGTTGCTGGGCGAAGACGGGTTCATCCGCGACGATGGTGTCATTGGTCGCCTGAGTGATGATCTCTTCCACGTCACCACCACGACAGGTGGCGCACCGCGCGTGCTCGCCATGATGGAAGATTATCTACAAACGGAATGGCCGGATCTGAAAGTCTGGCTGACGTCGACGACCGAGCAATGGGCTACCATCGCCCTGAACGGACCCAGCGCCCGCGCGCTGTTGGCGCCGTTTGTCGAAGGGCTGGATATTTCGGCCGAGACCTTCCCGCATATGTCCGTTGCGTCTTGTACGGTGGCAGGGTTCCCGGCCCGGCTGTTTCGCATAAGCTTTACCGGCGAGTTGGGCTTTGAAGTCAATGTTCCGGCGCGCTATGGGCGCAGACTGTGGGAGACCTTGTGGCTCGCTGGTCGCCAGCATGACATGTGCTGCTATGGCACCGAGGCGATGCACGTGCTGCGGGCTGAAAAGGGGTACATCATTGTTGGTCAGGATACAGATGGAACAGTAACGCCAGCGGATGCAGGGCTCACATGGGCCATTGGCAAAAAGAAACCGGATTTTGTTGGCAAGCGGTCGCTCAATCGTCCGGATATGTTGTTGGCGGATCGCAAGCAACTCGTTGGATTGCTGACGACCGACGGTGCGACAAAGCTGGAAGAGGGCGCGCAGATCGTGCTGGATCCAAACCAGTCTGTTCCCATGACCATGATGGGCCATGTCACATCATCCTATTATAGTGCTGCCATGGGGCGGCCCATTGCGCTGGCCATGCTGAGTGGCGGACACGCGCGTAAAGGCGAAACGGTGCATATCCCCATGCCGGAGGGCACCATTGCTGCAACAGTCACCGGGACGGTTTTTTATGATCCCGACGGCGCCCGTCTTAATCCTTGAAGGAAGGTGCGATCATGACAAGTCTTCCAAGCGATCTGAAGCCGGGCCTGTTGGTTGAAACCGACGCGGCATCTGTCAGTCTGTTGCCATTTCGAACGCGGTTTTCGCTGCGGACCCGACCGGACAGCCTTGAGGCGATTTCAGGTGTTCTCGGCGTCGCTCTGCCGCAGACCATCGGTGCCCGCAGTCAGGGGTCGGCTGAGGTGGAAGCCTTGTGCCTTGGGCCGGATGAATGGCTGATTGTGAGCGAGCCTGATGCGGTGGAGAGTGTTTCTGCTGCAATGGCCGCGATTTTTTCAACCCATCCACACAGCCTTGTTGAGGTCAGTGACCGGGATCTGTCGGTCCGTCTCGATGGTTCTGCCGCAACCGTTCTCTTGACCATTGGCTGCCCGCGGGATCCGGAAAGTATTGCTGTTGGCGAAGGACGTCGAACGGTGTTCAGCGGTGTGTCTGTGGTTTTGTGGCGGGATGGACAAACAAGCTGGCGGCTGGATGTCTGGCGCTCATTTGCGCCGCATGTGCTTGAACTGCTTGCACTCGGCTGTCAGGAATTGATGGCCGAGCAATGAAATGACCGCCAAAACCGTACGATACTTGACCCATCCGCAGGTTCAGGTCGATGCGCGATACGCCCGTGCCGGAATGGGGGCTGAGTGCCGTTGGGCATAAGCGGGCTGATGCCATTGGTAGGCGATCTTGGGGACCTCACTTCGACCACCAGAGTTATCTGCAGTGGCGAAACCAAGTCACTGCAAATCGCCGCCCCTCTGGCGGAGGCGCTGCGAATTGATGTCGAAGTGCGCCCTCACATGCACGAAAATGACTGCAGTGCGACGGGCTTTCTGCCAACTCACGAATTTGAAGAAATCGCAGACCTGTTCTTCGCGCATCCTGCTCAAAGTATTCGCGATTGGGAAACCGCATATGATGCACAGAAGAGGATTGTTGCAGAGATGGATGCCTCTCTGGCTGGCCATGGGCATGGGGATGTGCTGATTGTTGGACATGGAGCAGTCGGTACACTGCTGTTTTGCGCTCTGTCAGGCATTCCGATCAGTCGTGCCTTCGATCAGTGAGCTGGCGGTGGCGGATGCTGGTTTGAATTTGATATGCAGCATCGCGTTCCGCGCCAGCCATGGCAGCCGCTGGAAAGGCTGATGACCGACAGTGGCGCGTGATCTCATGAGGGCGTCTGCCCGCTCTTAATCAATCAGAACGGATGAAAAGAGCATCGGTATTGCGCCAGATGCTCTTTTCTATGTCGGCCGGTCCGTCTGATAAGGATCAAAGGTCCTTGACCAGCCTCAAGGCGTCATAAATGGCGGCATGGGTGTTGCGCGAGGAAATGGCATCGCCGATGCGGAAAAGTTGGAAGTCACCATCTGCGTTGGGCGTCAAGGTTTGGGGATGGCCTGCCACCAGAGCCTCGTGATCAATACTGCCGAGGTTGCGTGACAAGGGTTTCAGCTCCAGATACAACTCGTCCAAAGGCACGATGCCGGCATTGATGACGATCTGATCAAAGGGCTTTTCAACGGAAATGCCACCATAGTCGCTACCGATTGTCGCCATCAGCCCGTTGCCGTCCCGTCGCACGACTTCAGGACGATAGGTGACGGTAAAGGTAGCATCGGCTTTTTGCAGGGCGCGCATGTAAGGCACAAGGTTCATGCCCATAACTTCCGGTGCAAAGGAACGGTCAGGTGTCATGATCTCAACGTGCCCACCGTTGGCCGCTACCACTTCGGCAGCTTGTAGTCCGGCATTGTCTCCTGCCTCATCGTAAACCAGCACATTGTCTCCTGGTTTGACGTCACCCGAGATGAGATCCCAAGCAGAGATGACCAGATCATTGCCTTTCGACAGGATTTCGGTTTGCGGAAATCCGCCGGTGGCAATGATGACTACATCCGGGTGCTCAGCCGTTACCGTATCGGCTTCTGCCCAGCAGTTGTATCGAAAGGTCACGCCAAGGCGTATGCACTCGGACACCCGCCATTCGATGATGCTGATCATCTCCTTGCGGCGATGGTTTTGCGAGGTCAGCAGGATCTGGCCTCCCGGCTTGTCGGCTGCCTCCATCACAACGACCGTATGACCGCGCTCGGCAGCAACGCGGGCCGCTTCCAGGCCGCCGGGTCCTGCGCCGATCACGACGATCTTACGCTTGAGCGTTGCAGGTGGGATCTCGTTTGGCATTGTCAATTCGCGGCCAGAAGCGGGGTTATGAATGCAAAGTGCTTCCCCGCCCAGATAGATGCGGTCGAGGCAGTAATTAGCCCCGACGCAAGGGCGGATCTGGTCTTCACGGCCTTCTATGATCTTCTTGACGATCAGTGGGTCGGCGATGTGGGGCCGTGTCATGCCCACCATATCGAGCTTGCCTGAGGCGATGGCATGTCGTGCCGTTGCGACATCGGCAATACGCGCGGCATGGAAAACCGGGAATTTCGTCTCAGTGCGAATATCTCCAGCAAAATCAAGATGTGGTGCGCTGGGCATTCCCTGAATGGGGATCACGTCCGTCAGGGCGGCATCCGTCTCCATATGGCCGCGAATGATGTTGAGGAAGTCGACCAACCCGCTGCCTTTCAGACGACGAGCAATCTCCAACCCTTCCTCCTTGTCGATGCCGCCGTCTGCCATCTCGTCGAAGGTGCCGCGCACGCCGACAAGAAACCGCGGCCCACAGCGCTTACGGATGGCTTGCAGAATGTCGAAGGTGAACTTCAGTCGATTGTCCAGTCCGCCGCCATAGGCATCGCCGAGTGCATTGGTGCGCGGTGAAGCAAACTGGTCCGGCAGATGGCCATAGGCATTGATTTCGATGCCATCCAGTCCGGCGTCCTGCATCCGTTCGGCGCCATCGGCATAGTCTTTGATGATGCGCTCAATGTCCCAATCTTCAATCAGCTTGGGTGCTGCGCGATGGGCGGGTTCGCGTTGCAGAGACGGCGACAGGGTTGGCAACCAGTCGCCTGTGTCCCAGCGGGTCCGGCGGCCAAGGTGCGTGAGCTGGATCATCACCGCACAGCCATGCTCGTGGCAGGCATCGGAGAGGTCGCGCATCCATTTTACGATCTCGTCCTTGTAGACCAACAAATTGCCAAAGGCCGGGGGGCTGTCGCGCGATACAGTGGCGGACCCGGCTGTCATCGTCAGGGCGACACCCGCCTTGGCGCGTTCTGCGTGGTAGGCTCGGTACCGTTCCTTCGGCATTCCGTCTTCGCTGTAAAACGGCTCATGCGACGTAATCATGATCCGGTTCTTCAATTTCAGATGCTTGAGGTGATACGGCTGCAAAAGGGGATCGTTCGACATGGCTGACCTCTGGAATTCTTTTGTTCTGTCGAAAATCCTAAACGTGAATGTTCACTAACGTCAATTAAATTGACATAAGTGTACATTTCACGTTTGTCTTTGCCCAAAGGCCCTGATAGAAGGCAGCCGCATGACGGATACAAGCAATGATACGGGCTGGCGCGGCTCTGAAAAGATCTGGCTGGACGCGGCCCATCAGGCGTTGATCGAAGCGGGCATCGACGGGGTGCGAATACAGAAGCTGGCCAAGGCGATGAACCTGTCGCGCACCAGTTTTTATTGGTTTTTCAAGGATCGTGAAGCGCTTCTGGATGCACTGATGTGGCGTTGGCGTGATAAGAATACCGGCAGTCTTGTGGCGCAAAGCGAGGCTTACGCTGAGACCATCGGCGAAGCCGTTCTCAACGTTTACGATTGCTGGTTCGATGAGGCTCTGTTTGATTCACGGCTTGAATTTGCCTTGCGGGGCTGGGGCTTGCAATCCGCGCAAGTGGCCGGAATTATCGAAGAGGCTGACCGGATAAGGCTCGAGGCACTGGCTGTCATGTTTCGTCGATTCGGTTGCCCCGAGGCGCTGGCGGATGTACGGGCGCGGACATTCTATCTGGCGCAGATCGGCTATATTTCCATGCGCGTTGATGAGGGCAAGGACCTCAGAATGAAGCGTGTTCCAGCCTATGTTGAAACCTTCACCGGAGTTGCCCCGCGTGATCAGGATTTACGTCGTTTTTTTGCCCGCCACGGTAAAGGTTTTCCTCCCGCATAGACCTGATGAGAAGGCTATCTGAAAGGCAAGGAGCGTGGTCAGGACCACGGCTCCAGTGGGGAAGAAGCGGATCAAAGCGCGTCGATGGTTCCAGTGAAGGTTGGCAGGGAACCAGCCTCGACACCAATCAGGCGGCAGACCATGCCGGCAATCTCGATTTGCTTGGGTGCCGGGTCAAGACGCATACCGAGCGTATAGAGCGGCACGTCGCGCTCACTGGCCACCGGGCCACCGTGATTGCCATCATCGGACATGCCGTGATCTGCGGTGACGATGATCTTGTATCCGCGTTCCAGCCACACCGGCACATAGCGGGCCAGCAGGTCACCTTGCTTGCGTGCCTTGTTGCGATAGGCTGTCGATATGCCACCAGCCTTATGACCCGTATCGTCAACATTCATCGGGTGCAGCAGCACGAAATTCGGCGTGCTGCGGGTGATCAACGCGTTCGCATCAGCAAACAGATGGTCGTCGGGATAGGTATCATCCCAATAAAAGACGCCATTCTGAATGTCGGCATCCGCATCAATCAGCAACCGATCGGAGAGGGGATCAAATGGCGAAGAGACGTAAAGTTCGCTTACCCAGTGATACGCGGCAGCCGCTGTCGTGCCACCAGCCTTGCGGACCCGGGCAAACACATTATCGCCGACAGAGCGACGGATGATGTCGTTGGAGATGATCCCATGATCGACAGGCGGGCGACCAGTCAGGATGGTTTCATACAGCGGACGGGAAATCGCCGGAAGTTCACTGCTGATACGGTGAACGCCGCAGCGCCCGTGCTCCACCATGCCTTCTATCCAGCCCAATGTTTCACGCGCCACATCGTAGCGCAGACCATCGAGTACGATCAGAACGACCTTTTCGAGTGCCATTCCCAGACCTTTCATGTCTGTCGGCAGAGGGATTGCGCCGCGTCTTTGTGCAGGCTCACCCCTGCGAATATTGCAGTGCGAGATCTTGATGCTGCCCGCATCGAATGAAGTCAAGTGACGTTTATGTCTCGGTCCGGAGAGGGGGCGGAGGGGAGGTGCCTTGTGGTCATGCGGCGTTTGTCACCAATAGCTTGACCATTTGCGGGTCAGGCGGATCAGCGCTTCCATGTAATAGTAATCGCCCCATGCGACGCATTCGTCGACCCCTTCACCGCGGCAGGTGTTGTAGGGCGACTTCTTCGAGTAGGTGCCATGAAGAAGCTGGCCATTCGAAATGGCCGGGTCGGTGACGGCGTAGTGATCGATCAGACTTTTCAGCATGCGCCGTGCCAGATCGCGATAGGTTTTCGCCTTGGCGGCATCAACCAGATCAGCCATTTCCAGAAGGCCGCAGATGACGATGCTGGCGGAAGAGGAATCGCGTGGTTCGTCGCCCTCCGTGAAGATCAGGTCCCAATAAGGGACGAGGTCTTCGGGCAGTCGTTTGCAGTAGAAGCCGAGAAGTCGGTTGAACGTATCGGCATAGTCTGTGAGCGCTTCATAGCGATAGGACAGTGCCATGCCATAAATGCCCCAAGCCTGGCCTCGAGACCAGTCGCTGTCATCGCGATAGCCCTGATTGGTGGCTCCATGCGAGGGCGCGCCGGTTTCCGGGTTCATGTAGAACGTGTGATAGGTGGAAGCGTTATCCCGGATCGAGTTGGCCAGCGTCGTGCGGGCATGTCTCAGGGCAATCTCGCGGTACCGCGGGTTGCCGGTTTTACTGGCTGGCCCAATACAGCAGCGGCAGGTTCAACAGGCAGTCGATGATGTAGCGATAATTGTCGGGCGCTCCCATGACGCCCCAGGCTTGCAGAAAGCCGCCGCGTTCATGAAAGCGGTCCAGCAATTGATCCGCCGCCAGAATGGCCGCTTCGCGTCCGTCTGTGTCGCCGACGAGCTTCAGGCGGCCACGCAGGTGGGAGAATACAAAAAACCCATGTCGTGATGATCGGTGGCAATACGATGGCGGATGCGGTGCAGGAAACTTTGCACATGGATTTGCGCCGCATGTTGAAAAATCTTGTCGCCAGTCGCCTCATAGGCCAGCCAGATCTGTCCGGGCCAGAAGCCCGAGGTCCATTGGTCATTGGCTACTGCGGGATAGACGCTGTTGACGCTTGAGTGGTTCTGGCACTGATAGGTGAAGGCTGGAAGGTTGCGGCGCACCTTGGTCAACGGCGACAGTCAGCGCAGCGTTGATCTCCGTGTCGGAAATTGACGGAAGGCGTGTGAGTTCTTCAAGCCAGGTCACGTGATCAGCCTTTATATTTGGAGTGGGTCGTACCGCAGATCACGCACCGTGAAGAGGCCTTATGATCATGATGTTGTACTATAACTTACCATAAATCATACAAATTATAAGAGAAGTATAGTTTTCTGACTAGGTTCGCTTGGCGGCACAGACGGTAGAGGGCTGTCGACGTGGATGACAAAGAGGGAAACAGGAGGATGGGGCGTGTTTACTGAAAGGCTCAATGGCTTGCCCGAGGTACTGCCTGTGTTCATGGCCGCTCCTCGTATTGGGGATCGTGAGGCTTGGGATGCGCTGCCTCAGACTGTGAAATCGGCTTTGCTTCGCGAAGGGGAAGATGCGCTCGCGGGGACTTGGTCTTTGATCACGGCCAGCGATTATCTGGCGTTTAGTCGCACCGGCAATCGGGTTGATTTTGAGGCGTTGTATTTCGCCAGACGGCGGCGGCTGAATGCTCTTGTGCTGGCCGAATGTGTTGAGCGGCAGGGGCGGTTTCTCGATGAAATCATTGATGGAATCGTCTTGATTTGTGAAGAAACCGGATGGCAATTGCCTGCGCACAATGCTTGCAAGCGAGGTGAGGGTCGCTTGCCTCTGCCGGATCCTGCTCGGCCGGTCATCGATCTTTTTGCCGCAGAAACCGGTGCGTTGCTGGCCGTGCTCGCTCAGGTGCTGGCGGAGGATCTCGCGCAGGTCGCACCACAGGTGCTGGAGCGCATTGACGCGGAATTGCGCCAACGCATCGTTCACCCTTATCTTACCTCGCATTTCTGGTGGATGGGACACGGCAATGAGCCGATGAATAACTGGACAGCGTGGTGTACCCAGAACATCTTGCTAACGGTTTGCACCCGTCCTGCTTTTGAAAAAGACCGGTCGGACGTTTTCTGCTAAGGCAGCCAAAAGCCTTGATGCTTTCGTGAAAGATTATGGCGACGACGGCGCGTGTGCAGAAGGCGTGCTTTACTATGGCCACGCTGCGCTGTGCCTTTTCAATGCCTTGCTGGTTCTGTCAAGTTGCGCAACAGACAGCTTCTCGCCGCTATGGAGCGAAACGAAGATCCGCAATATGGCTGAGTTTGTTGCCAATATGCATGTGGCCGACAAGCGCTATTTCAATTTCGCTGATAGTTCTGCCGTGGTGGGGTTTTGCAGCGCGCGCGAGTTTCTTTTTGGGCAGTCCGTCGGATCGGAGCGACTGGCGCGGTTCGCGGCGCTAAGCTGGGCCGTGGACGCCGCTGTCACTCTGCCGCTTGAGATCAATCTGTTCTATCGGCTGCAAATGGCTTTTACCGTCAAAGCATTGAAAGAAAAGGCGATCGACGACGGGGAGCATCACGAGGAGATTTCCGACGTTTGGTATCCAAGCATTGGGTTGATGATCGCGCGGGATGATCGCTTTGATCTGGCGGTCAAGGCTGGTCATAACGGCGACAGCCACAATCACAATGATGTCGGTAGCGTCATTTTATATAAGGACAAGCGCCCGATCCTGATCGATGTCGGCGTGGAAACCTACAAGGCCAAGACGTTTTCGGCCCAGCGCTACGATATCTGGACCATGCAATCCGCCTTTCACAACCTGCCCAGTTTTTCCGGTGTCATGCAGGCCGCCGGGGCGCGGTTCTGTGCGCGCGATGTGGTCGTTGATCTGGGGCAGGAGTATGTCTCCCTGGCAATGGAAATCGCAGGGGCTTATCCGGCAGATGCGCTTCTCCGGTCATATCGGCGCAGCGTCAGGCTGATCAAGGGCAAGAGTGTGATCATCGAAGATCGGTTCGACGGCGATCAACCGGCTCAATTGTCCTTGATGTTTGCAGAAGAGCCTGTTGTGACGGCCAATGAATTGCATCTTGGAGAGGCTTGTGTGATCCGCCTTTCGGGCGCGCATGTGCTGGCGGTGGAGTCTTTGCCACTCACTGATGAGCGTTTGCGTGCCGCCTGGCCCACATGCCTTTATCGTGTTGTGCTGGAGCTGAGGAGTGAAATGCTCGTCCTTTCAATCACCTGATTGAGGAGCGCAGCAGGCCATGTCTTGGACCGGATGACTTGAATTGTCTGACAAATAATGACAAGTTTGAGACAAATCTAGTGGCGGGTTGGCTGGCGGCTGACTGTCGGTATCCGGAAGGACGACCTTTTGAAGGAACGTGGGGGGCAGAACAGGGCACGCACCGGGACACTGGCTGCAAAGGTCAGTGACGACTTGCGCACCGCTATTCTTGAAGGTCACTATGCAGTGGGCGACAAGCTGCCGAGCGAGGCGCAACTGACAGAAAACTTTGGCGTCAGCCGCACCGTGGTGCGCGAAGCTGTTGCCGTCTTGCGCTATGATGGGCTGGTCGAGGTGCGTCAGGGAGCGGGTATTTTCGTGCTGCCGGAGAACGCGCGGAATGCTTCTGGTCAGGGACTGGATCCGGATGGCATTTATTCCGATCTCGAATTGCTTGAAATCCGTACGCCTATCGAAATTGAGGCGGCAGGTCTTGCAGCTCTGCGACGATCGCCTGCGCAAGAAGAGAAGATCTTTCAAGGTCACGCGGCAGTGGCGCGCCTGATCCAGGAGGGGGCTTCAATTCGCGCGGCGGATTTCGCGCTTCATCTTGCGATTGCCGAGGCGACGAACAATCCGCTGTTCGCTGAATTTCTGCTCATGCGACAGACCAGGTCTATTCCCCTGTCCAGCGCGGTGCGCGATCGGAATACAGATGCCAAAATTGCGTATCGCAAGCTGATCCACGCAGAGCATGAGGCGATTGTTCTGGCGATTTCCAATGCTGATGAGGATGGCGCGCGCCAAGCCATGCAGACGCACCTGAAAGGCAGTCAGAAACGCTATCGTGATATTCTGCGCCAAGAGCGGCTTGAACTGCTTGCAGCACCAAGTATGTAGCGCTCTGGACTTTCTTTAAAGCAAAAAGGGCGTCTCGGTGCTGCACCGGGGCGCCCTTTTAATTGGGAGACAGGGTCAGCCGACTGTAAAGGTGATGGTCTGATCGTCGAATGGACGGCACTTGACCGTCAGGCTCAATTCACCAACGCTTTCACCCGCTTCCACGAGAAGGCCGACTGAGCCGCCTTTCAGCGTCAACAGATCAGGACCGATCACGCGTCCATCGCCCTCAAGGCTGATTGCAACGGGGTCGTCAAAAAACGGCAGCACGTTGCCGCATTGGTCAAGGGCGCGGATGATCACGCGCACGGTGTCCTTTGCGGCGGCGCTCAACGACAGGTCATCTGGGACAATCTCAAGCGTCGTTGGCAACGGGCTGGCTGTCAGATCCATGGTTTTGACCGGCTTGCCGTCCACATACCCGGTAATCTTGCCGTCCAGCCATTGTTTGCCCCATTCTCCAAACTCGCCCTTTTCCACGGTTCGGCTGTCGAGGATGACTGGCGGATGTGGGAGATGCGGATAGGTTTCGGTGTCGGGATAGGCTTTTTTCGCAGGCATGTTGCCGATCTGGATCTCGATGTAATCGCAGTTGGTCAGCACGATCAACGGAAGAACTCCGCCGATATTGCGTTCGCCGCGTGCCCAGAATGTCACCGGCTGCATGACCGGACCGTCGACCTTCGGGTCGCTTTGCGAGGCATAGGCGAAGGCCGCGAACTTTGGTTCGCGGTAATGATCCATGACACCGTGGTAGCAGATGCGGTCACCGGATCCAAAATCGGAGTGGGTGTTGTAGTCGTACATGCACCAACCGATGCTGCCGGAGATGGAGGCGTCGCCTGCCGCCGCATTGAGGACCTGTAGATGTCGGGTGACGTGCTCGTTCTGGCGTTGCTCCTGATCAAAGCGCTTGGTCGGGTACATGTGGCCGTTGTATTCTGTCACCAGATAGGGAACCTTGTGATCCAGACCGGTGACGGCCTGCTGGTCGCGCAGGTGCAGGCGCTCGAAGTCGTTTTCCGGAAGCTCGTCCATGCCAAGAATGAAGTCGTTCATCGTGTACACGTCTTCCAGCAATTCGCTGTCGGGAATGCAGCGCACACCGCCGATCTGACGTGTTGTGTCGAGCGACTTGGCCATCTTGTTGGTGGCGACATAGAAATCGTGATCATCAGGGCTTTCGTTGATCCGGACACCCCAGATGATGATGGACGGATGGTTCCAATCCCGCTCGATCATGCGTTTGACGTTCTGAACGGATTCCTGTTTCCAGCCCTCGCCACCAATGTGCTGCCAGCCCGGAATTTCTTCAAAGACCAGCAGACCCAGTTCATCGCACCGATCAAGAAAATACTTTGACTGCGGATAGTGCGAGGTGCGAACGACGTTGCACCGCAGTTCGTGCTTCAGGATATCCGCGTCCTTCACCTGCCCTCGCCAGCCCATGGCATAGCCGAGGTGTGGCCATGCCTGATGTCGGTTGAGACCGCGCAGCTTCAAAGGCTTGCCATTGAGGAAAAAACCTTCAGTGGTGAATTCAACCTGCCGGAAGCCAAAGCGGGCATCCAACGTGTCGCTGCCGGCAGCCGTCTCCAGTGTCAGAGCCAGCGTGTAAAGCGTTGGCGTTTCGATGTCCCACAAAGTGATATCCGACAGGCCATCAAAGACCAGCGACACGTCCGAGTTGATAGTTTCGACAGTTTGGCTGGCGATCACCTTGCCATCTGCATCGGTCAGACTTGCCTTCAATGTGCCTTCAAGCGCGAGCCCCTGCGGGTTGGCAAGAAACACCTTCGCCACAGCCGATTTGCTTGCGCTCAGGACATCAGGCGTTTCGATCTTGACGTTGGCAAGAGACACCGGTGATGTAACTTTCAGCCAGACGTCGCGATAGATCCCAGCATAGGTCAAATAGTCGATCTGACCGCCAAATGGTGGAATTTCAGGATTTTCTGAGCCATCAATCTTGACGGTGAGCAGGTTGTTGCCCTTGGCGAGCTTGTTCGTCAGGCGCACTTCAAATGGTGTGTAGCCATCTTTGTGGGCGGCAATTTCCTGTCCGTTCAGATAGACGACGCTGTCGGCCATGGCGCCATCAAAGACCAGGCTGACTTCCTTGCCGTCAAAGGTATCCTGCCAGAAAATCGTTTTCTGATAGGTGAAAGGTCTCTGAAAACTTGTTTCGTCGAAATAATTATACGGCAGTTCGACGGCGGTATGCGGCAAGCGCACGGTTTCGCCGGAGATTGGAGCCTTCGTCGATTGCGGGTCGAAACCGTCTTTGAAGGTCCAATCGGCATTGAAGCTGGAAATGCTGCGCATGTGAGATCCTGATAAACGGGCCTGACTGGTTCCGCTTGGATGTCAGGCGGAAAACGAAATCTGCATCACGGTGAAGGGCATGTTGTTTGGGCTGGACCGGCAGTGCATCGCGGCACACGTTCGGCTGTGTCGGTTTCGACGCGGAGCTGGCGCGCAGCTTGTTCAATCTCGACACCCTCCCGTGTCGTGGCGTTACTATCGAACAGAGTTGTGAAAACGCAAGTAAAATTTACTAAATATTTTACCAGAAGACAGCGAAGCTTGAAGCAGCGCGTGCACGAAACTGTTTTGCGCCAGACTTTGAACCAGAACAGACATTTGTTTTTCAGGTGCGTTTGGGCTTGCGTGCCGTTGGCGTACGACAACTGTGACGCCACATCATGCGCGCCGGAATGGTGATGTGTTTTGCATAGTCGCGGCCCTTAAATCGTTCAACCAGCAGGTCGACAGCGGTTTCACCAATAGGCTCCGCCGGTATATGCATGGTTGACAGCGGCGGGCTCAGGAATTGCGCCGCTGGAATATCGTTGAGGGAGGCAATGGCGATGTCTTCAGGAATGGCAAGGCCTGCCTCCTGAATGGCCCGGTATGCGCCGATGGCCATATTGTCCGTCGCCGTAAAGATAGCATCAGGCCGGTCGTCAAGAGCGAGCAGCCGTTTTGCCTGCTGATAGCCTGTTTCAAGGTAGACGGTTTGACGAAAATCCGGTGTGGCTCCGGGGCCAAGCAGGTCCGCATCAAAGGTGCCGCGTTGCCGCTGCCAGTCCTGATAGGCCTGATAACGTCGCTCGCTGTGAAGTTCTGCTGCGTCAAGGGTCGAATTATAGCCCCCGATCATTGCAATTCGGCGGTATCCTGAGGTTTCCAGTGCATCGAGAATCTGGCGTGTGCACGCATAGAGATCGGCGATGACGCAGTCATGCGTGTCCCGGTGCGGGTGATGGTCGGCATAAACCAGGGCGTCACATTGCCGGTCGAGGGCCTTGATCATTTTTGCGGGATGCTTGCCGATCACAATGATGCCGGACACTTCTTCAAGCCCCTCGATCAAGCCTGTAAAATCGGCATTGAATACTCTCGTCAGATCAAGTTGTAGCTCCCGGCATCGGTTCTCGATGCCCAGCCGAACGCCGATATAATAGGGGTCCAACAGCTCTTCATCCTGGCGGAGCGAGTGCACCACCGCGACCTTGCGGCCCGTTATGTTCAGCGCAAGCTCATCGGTTGGATTGGCAGTGTTCTGGCGGGTCCGTTTGCGGCTGCGCGGCGTTGCGTAGTTGAGCGCTTCCGCTGTCTCGATGATCGCTTGCCGTTTTGTGTCCGTGATCGACAGGGTCGGATCATAATTGAGGACGCGCGACACGGTTCCAGAGGAAACGCCCACCGCCTCGGCAATTTCGCGCAGCGTGACCATGCGGGCCTAAAATCCTTGCAGTTAAGAACAGTAAATTTTTACTAAGGGAAGGAGCCTCATTTTGCAAGGCCGGCGTCCGCCGGCTCTCTCTGCGTCTGATGGTCCTTTGACCTTTTAAAGGGGGTTAAAATGTGGGTCTGGCCGTGGTGTCCCGCACGATCAGCTCGACTGGAATAATCACATCCGTTTGTGTCTTTCCGGGGTTGATGATCATGTCGGACAGCAACCGCACGGCAGAGAGGCCAAGCAGGGTCAGCGGTTGGCGAACAGTTGTCAAAGCAGGCGGCAGGTGGGCGGAAAGTGCCATGTCATCAAAGCCGACAATCGAGATGTCCTGCGGAATTTGCAATCCCGCGGTTTGACAGGCGGTAATCGCGCCAAAGGCACTGAGGTCGTTGGCTGAAAAAATTGCTGTTGGGCGCGGGGTGAGAGCGAGGAGGTTTTGCGCTGCATTGAAGCCGCCGAGTTGCTGGTAATTGCCATCTGAGACAAGTGCAGGGTCAAAGGCTATCCCGGCGGCTTCCAGTGTCGTTTTGTAGCCGCGCAGACGGTCCTGTGCCGAGACAAACAGACTTGGCCCGGAAATGAACCCGATACGGCGATGTCCCAGGTCAATCAGGTGCTGAGTTGCAAGACAGCCGCCGTGGAAGTTGTCGGCGGAGACGGAGGGAATGCCGTTGGTGCCATCCAGACTTCGGTCGATGGTGACGACCGGCAGCCGGCTGTTGGCGAGAGCTGCGAGATAATCCACTTCATAAGGCAAGACGGCGATTACGCCATCTGTCACCTGTTGCAGAATGTCCAGCATACTACCGACCGGGTGATGCGGTTGGCCGGGCAACGAATAGGCCATCATATCGAGACCTGCACCGCGCAAGGCCGCGCCAATGGCAGTCACAAAATCGCCGATGATAGGGGTGTGCAGATGAGCTGTGACGCCGATGACATTGTGCATTGCACCACTGCGCCCTGCCGACAGTTTTTGCGCCATCCAGTTGACGACATAGCCCATTTCGTTGGCAATGCGGAGAATGTCTTCGCGCACCTTGGGTGAAACGCCCGACCGGTTGTTGATGGCTCGGGAGACGGTCATGCGCGAGACGCCAGCCACGCGTGCGACCTCCGCCAAAGTGGCGGGTCGGTTGGCGTGAAGGCCTTGACTGTCGTTTGTCTCGCCAGCGGATGCCGGGGCTGCTGCGCGCGTTCGGATCTCGGCAGCTCCATCCCCTTGCGCAGGCGCTGCGAAAGCAGAAGGCCGGTCTGGATGGCGAGCAGTCATGCATGAGCCTCACTTGAATAAATCACTGTTCTTGATTGAAACAGAAACCCTAACCTTGCAAGGCCCTCGCGCCATCTTTGACATATTCGGCTGACGCGTCTGGAATTTTTTCCGGGGTCGAAAAAAACAACTCCGAAGACCAAAACGGAGATTGACAATCAAATTACGTTACCGATAACGTTCGCTCGTTCTCGGGAGGGAGGACGCAGTGCATTCGGGAGGATGGAGAGGATGACAGCCTTGCTTTCAAGCACGTGGTTTTGGCGCGCTGAAAACTGGATTGCCGTGCTCTCCGGACGGCGGGTCTCCTGCCTGGTTTCAAACAATTTAGTCGATCAAAACATCAATATCATGCGCGCTTCCCGGGCCGTCTTCAGGCGTGCTTGGTCATTCGTCATCCCTGCCAGCTTTGCAACGTCGTTTGTTTCAAGATGTCTGGACAGCTTATGACCCAAATTTATAAAGACCCGGCACAATCCGTTGAGTCCCGTGTTGATGACCTGCTGGGTCAGATGACGCTGGACGAGAAGCTTGGCCAGATGCATGCCATGTGGCTGGTTCTGGAAGAGAATGGCGAACATCAGGTCCGCAGTGATCAGTTTACCGGCGCAAGTGATCCGGCTACGCTGAAACAGTTTCTCAAAAAAGGTCTGGGTCAGATTACCCGGCCGCTCGGCACTCGTAGCGTTGATCCGGCCAGAGGCGTACGTGCCCTGAACCGCTTGCAGAAATTCCTTCTGGAAGAAAGCCGTCTTGGCATTCCGGTCATGTCGCATGAGGAATGCCTGTCAGGGTTGATGGCCGATGGCGCGACGCTGTTTCCCTCGTCGCTGAACTATGGTGCAACCTGCAACCCGGATCTGATCGAAAGGGTCGGCGAGGCAATTGGCGCTGAAGCGCGCTCCGTTGGATGTCATCAGGGGCTGGCGCCGGTGCTGGATGTGGCGCGGGATGCGCGGTGGGGGCGCACAGAAGAAAGCTTTGGCGAAGACCCGTATCTGGTTGGCGTTCTGGCGAGCCGCTATGTGCGCGGACTGCAAGGTAAAGACCGGCGGTTGCTGGCAACCTTGAAGCATTATGCCGGTCACTCCTTCAGCGAAGGCGGCCGTAATCATGCTCCCATTCATATGGGCTGGCGCGAGTTGAACGATATTTTCCTGCTTCCCTTCGAGATGGCGGTGAAAACGTCAAATGCCGGATCGGTGATGCCTGCCTATCACGACATTGACGGCGAACCCTCACATGCTTCCGCTCACCTTTTGACCAAGGTGCTGCGTGAGGATTGGGGCTTTGATGGACTTGTGGTTGCCGATTATGTCGGCATCAGTTTGCTTTACCAACATCATGGGCTGGCAGCGGATCAGGCAGAAGCTGCTGCCCTGGCTGTTCAACGCCGGATTGGATGTGGAGCTCCCCGGCGATGATTGCACACCGCACCTGAAAGATGCTTTGGAACGCGGCCTGATCTCGATGGACAAGATTGACGAGATTGTCAGCCGGGTGCTGCGGGAAAAGATCTCGCATAGGGCTGTTCGAACAGCCCTATGCAGACGATGGTAAAGTTGCCTTGCAGACGAAAGAGGCCATCGATCTGGCGCGTGAGGTAGCCGAGCAGTCCGTCGTCATTCTGGACAATAACGGTATCTTGCCGTTGGATAAAAACACGAACGTGGCGGTCATCGGCCCGACGGCAAATGATCCGTTGGCAATGCTGGGGGACTATAGTTTCCCGGTGCATTTGATCCAGTCCGACAAGGTCGGCAAAGCCTCAGTCGTGACACCGTTGCAAGGGTTCATGGAGCGGTTCGGGGCGGGGCAGGTCAGTCATGCACAGGGTTGCTTCATTCTGGAAGAGCGCCATGCCGGAGCCCCGGTGTTTCCCGGCGACGTGGATGACAGCACCAGCTTGCAGCAGGCCTCGTCTCTGTCGACCCGTCTTGATCTCATCCCGGAAGCTGTCGCTTGTGCGCAGGCGGCCGATGTCGCCGTGGTCTGCGTCGGGGATCTCTCCGGCATTTTCCAGACAGGAACCGTTGGCGAAGGCTCCGACGTTGACACACTTGATCTGCCGGGCGTTCAGCAAGCCCTGCTGGATGCGATCGTCGCTACAGGCAAGCCGGTGATTGTCGTCATCACCAGCGGGCGGCCTTACAATCTTGGCGGTCAGGAAGATGCGATTGCGGCGCAGGTGATGGCCTTCTTCGGTGGTCAGGAGGCAGGCACTGCCCTGGCCGATGTGCTGTCTGGTACAAAGCAGCCATCGGGTCGATTGACCCTTTCCGTGCCGCGCAATGTCGGTGCTGTGCCGTATTTCTACAACCACAGTCTGAAGAGTTCCGGCACACCGATTGCGCGCCATTTCGGCAGTCGTTACCCCTTCGGACATGGACAGGCCTACACCAACTTCACCTTTGAAGACCTCGTGCTGGAGAACGATCAGGTTGATATTGAAACGGGAGAGGTTGGTCTGTCGTTTGTCATCCGCAACACAGGTGACTGTGATGGCATTGCCGTGCCGCAGTTGTATGTGCGTGACACGCTTGCCTCCATGGTGCGCCCGGTCAAGGAATTGAAGGCCTTTGGGCGTGTCGAAATCAAGGCCGGACAGGCTGCACGGGTTCGCGTCACGGTGCCCGTCGATATGCTCAATTTTACCGGTGCACAAGGCAATCGCATCGTTGAGCCTGGAGCGTTTGATCTCATGGTCGGAGCTTCCAGTGCGGATATCAGGTTGCGCAGCACCGTGGAGGTGGTCGGCAACGTTCGTCCGCTTCCGCGTGACTGGCGCATGGAAAGCCGTTTTGAAGCAACGGCAGTTTGAACACGTATCTTTACGCAAGCCGGGACATATCGGATAGTTCGTCCCGTGCCGAAATCAAAGGAAAGAGATTTAGGATGACTGTTACATCGTTCTTTGGAGATCGCGGACCGCTTCGCTACGAAGGACCGGAGAGCACAGATCCGCTGGCCTTCCGCTACTACGACAAGGACAAGCTTGTCATGGGCAAGCGCATGGAAGACCACCTGCGGTTTTCCGCCGCCTATTGGCATTCCTTTACGTGGCCGGGTGGCGATCCGTTTGGCGGTGAAACGCTGAACCGTCCGTGGATGCACGGCGCCGATCCGCTGGAACTTGCGCGCCAGAAAGCCGATGTGGCCTTCGACATGTTCGAGATCCTTGATATTCCATTCTTCGCGTTTCACGATGTTGATGTGGCACCGGAAGGCGCAACGCTGGCTGAATCTACGTCCAACCTGAATGCGATTGCGGATATTTTCGAAAAGAAGATGGAGACCGCCAAGGTTCGTCTTCTCTGGGGAACGGCGAACATGTTCTCCAACCGTCGCTATATGGCGGGGGCCGCGACCAATCCAGACCCGGATGTGTTCACCTATGCGTGTGGTCAGGTGAAAGCCGCCATGGACGTGACCAAGCGTCTGAACGGTGCAAATTACGTCTGTTGGGGTGGTCGTGAGGGTTATGAAACGCTGCTCAACACCAATATGAAGCGCGAGTTGGACCAACTGGGCCGCTTCCTGTCAATGCTTGTCGATTACAAGCACAAAATCGGTTTTGATGGCCCGATCCTTATTGAGCCGAAGCCGAAAGAGCCGACAAAGCATCAGTATGACTTTGATGTGGCAACCGTCTATGGCTTTCTTGAGCGCTATGATCTGCTGAAAGACGTGAAGGTCAACATCGAGCAGAACCACGCCATTCTGGCAGGTCACTCCTTTGATCATGAAATCCGTCTGGCCTATGCGCTGGGCATCTTCGGGTCGGTGGATATCAACCGTGGCGATGATCTGCTGGGCTGGGATACGGACCAGTTCGCCATGAATGTTCCAGAAGCGGCTCTGCTGTTCCATGAGATCCTCAAGAACGGCGGCATGACAACTGGCGGCATGAATTTCGACGCCAAGATCCGTCGTCAGTCGATTGACCCGGACGATCTTCTGATCGCTCATGTCGGCTCGATGGATGTTTGCGCGCGCGGCCTTCTGGCGGCTGAAAAGATGCTGGAGGAAAAGGCGCTCGAAGGCCCGCTCACGGAGCGATACAGTGGTTGGGACGCGCCTGAATTCCAGGATATTCTGGCAGGTAAGCATACTCTGGAGGATATTGCGGCAAAGGCCGAGGCGCTTGATCCTCAGCCGCGCTCTGGTCGACAGGAGTATCTGGAAGGCGTTCTGAACCGCTACGTGTGAAGGCGCTGATTGCTTTTACTAAATTGAGATGAAATGAGGCGCGAACGGGCGGACACCCGTCCGCGCCTTTTGTTTGATCGTTGAGCTTGCTTGCATGATTTGCAGGGGGTCGTTGAGCAAAACAATGGGAATGTTTGCTTGAAACACCCCGGCAAGATGACCACGTCACGGTTGCTATTCTAGTGGGCGAGTTTTCGGACCCGTCTCATGATTATTTCAGGAGGGTTTAAAGTGGTTACGCAACCTACACTCAAGTTTACGGATGGCCGGTCCATCCCGCAGGTCGGCCTTGGTGTCTGGCAGACACCGAACGAGAATGCTGGCACGGCCGTGGAAGCTGCCCTGAACGCTGGCTACCGTCATATTGATACAGCCGCGATCTATGGCAACGAAGAAGGCGTTGGCGAAGGCATGCGCGCATCCGGCGTGGCGCGTGAAGACATTTTCCTGACGACCAAATTGTGGAACGAAGAGCAGGGCTATGACAGCACGTTGAAGGCTTTCGATAAGAGCCTTGAGCGTCTGGGCACCGACTATGTGGACCTGTATCTGATCCATTGGCCGCGCCCGAGCCATGATCTCTATCTCGATACGTGGAAGGCTTTCGTCAAGCTGCAACAGGATGGCCGAGCCAAGTCGATTGGCGTGTCCAACTTCTGTCAGGAGCATCTGGAGAAGATTATTGACGAGACTGGTGTGACGCCGGTGATCAATCAGGTCGAGCTGCATCCGGATTTCCAGCAGACTGAGCTGCGGGCGTTCCACGACAAGCACAATATCCTCACCGAAAGCTGGAGCCCGCTGGGGCAGGGTAAACTGCTTGAGCAGGGCGATATCGTGCGCATTGCTGAAAAGCATGGCCGCACCTCAGCGCAGGTGATCATTCGCTGGCACATTCAGCAAGGTCTGGTCGTCATTCCGAAATCGGTCAACCCGTCACGGATTGAGCAGAACTTCCAAGTCTTCGACTTTGCACTGGATGAGGAAGACCTGGCAAAGATGGCCAAGCTGGATGCGGCCGACAGCCGTCTTGGACCTGATCCGCGTGAAGCGACGTTCTGATCGTCTAGCCGGATTGAGTAGGCCGGTGAATTACAAAGGCCGCCGTGACATCTGGTCACGACGGCCTTTCTGTTGGGGTGCTTGACCGGGACAAGGGGGGCGATCGCCGGTCAGCGCGCCAACTGTATCTTCATGGCCCCTTTCGGGGCGTGGCTTGTGAACACATGTGCGATCTCATCAAGAGACAGATGATGGGTCACGAGCTTTTCGGCGGCCGGACCAATGTCAGCGAGCACGTTCAAGGCTGCTGGAATGTTGTGGTTCAGCGAATGCGTTCCGAAAAGAGAGAGCTGGCGGCGAAAGATTTCAAAGGGTGAAATTTCGATGCGCGTATCCTGCGGGCAAACGCCGAAATACAGCACGCTGCCGCCATTGGAGACGTAGGTTGGCAGTTTGGCCGCAACTTGTGGCACGCCCGTTGCGGCGACAGCCAGATCACAGGTTTGATGCAAAGCCTTGATCTCGTCCGAGTGGGCGTGGACAGCGGTGCAGCCAAAGGTTTGCGCCAGTGCCAGGCGGTCTTCATCCAGATCGACCACCGTAACCTTGCCGCGTCCGGTTGCAAGCAGGGCCATGCCAAGCAGAAGTCCCATTGGTCCAGCACCAAAGATCAGGCTGTGTTCAATGATGCGTCCGTCCAGCGGGGAGAGGCCATTCAAAACACACCCCAGAGGCTCGGCCAGCGCCGCCATGGACCAGCTCATCGTGCCGATCGAATGCACAGCGCTGGCGTTCACGACGCACTTTTCTGCAAATCCACCGTTCTGGGTGACCCCATAAGCGCCGAGGTTCTCACAAAGATGCGCCCAGCCGCGCTGGCAGGCCTGACAGTCTCCACAGTTGAGGTTCGGGTCAACGACAACACGATCACCAATTGTAACTCCGGTCACGTCGCTGCCGATGTCGATGACCTCTCCCGCAAATTCATGGCCGGGTACAAGGGGGAACGCCGAGCTGCCATAGTTTCCATGCAGAACGTCAAGATCTGTATGACAGATGCCGGAAGCGCGCACGTTGATGACCACGTCGCTGGGACCGGCAATGGGGTCGGCAAGTTGGTCAAGTCTGACCTCATTGTGGGCAGGATAAAGAACGGCTTTCATGAGTCAGACCTTCTTTTACGCTTGTCTGGCTGGAGGATGTCAGGTGCGCCCTCGCAAAGGGCGGTGAACTTCGTCAGCTCATCCAGTTGCCGCCGTCCACGTTGAGGGTCTGTGCGGTGACGTAGCGCGCATCGTCCGAGGCGAGAAAGACGACAGGATCTGCTATCTCTTCCGGGTAGCCCATACGACCAAGCGGAACAGCGTCGCCCACAAGGCGCTTTTTTTCGCCCGGTGCCCGGTGCTCGTATTTGGCGAACAAGGCATCGACTTGATCCCACATCGGTGTATCGACCACGCCGGGGGCTATTGCATTGACCCGGATCTTGTTGTCGGCCAACTCAAGCGCCAGCGACTGCGTCAGGGAAATGACCGCAGCCTTGGACGAACAATATAGAGCAATATTGGGCTCGCCCCGTCGGCCTGCCTGTGAGGAGAAGTTGATGATTGCGCCGCCCTTGCCGCGGGACTTCATGCCCGGCACGACGGCCTGAATGGTGAACAGCGTTCCGGCCACATTGACATCGTACTGACGGCGGTAGTCCTCAAAGGTGATTTCTTCGACCGTGGCCATGTTGAAGATACCCGCGTTATTGACCAGAATGTCGATGCCGCCCCATTTTTCTTCGACCGTAGCGACGCCTGTCTTGATCGAGGTTAGATCCGTCACGTTGAGAGCCAACGCCATCCCGTTGTCGCCAAACGGTGCTGCGGTTGCAGCTGCAGCGTCTTCCTGCAGATCGGACACGGCCACCTTTGCGCCTTCGCGGGCCAGTGCCTCACAGATTGCCTTACCGATGCCACGAGCGCCGCCCGTTACGAGGGCGACCTTGCCTGTCAGTCTGCTCATTTGACCCTAAGTCCTTGATTTTGAGAGAAATGGTTTGGAGAAGAAGATCGCGGTGAGCGGGCTCACACTTTACAAGAAATCCGATATGTCCCGCCTGTCGTCTCCAGCTCGATCCGGCGTCCAGTCAGACGTGGCCTCTGGTGAGGTTGGGCGTTTATCATGGTGGATGTCGGGATCGATCTTGGCCAAGGACGGGTGTCGGTTGAGCCGTCCTTGGCGAAAAGCGAGGGCATGTTTGGGTGAAAAGGGCGGGGTGCAGGATCATGAGGAAATCATCCTGCACCCCTCTTGGGAGGGGCTGATTACTTGATGTAGCCAGCACGCTCCATGGTGCGCTTCACAGACGTTTGGGACTGTGAGAGGGCGTCCGCGGCAGACATCTTGCCCGACAAAGCGGCCGAGATGTTCTGACCAACAGTGTTGCCAATTCCCTGGAACTCCGGAATGGAAACATACTGGACACCCGTGTAGGGCACCGGTTTTTCAGTCGGATGCTCAGGATCAGCCGACTCAATGGATTTCAGTACGGTTGCGGCAAAAGGCGCAGCCTTCTGGTAGTTGGCATTCTTGTAGGTCGAGAGACGTGTTCCGGGAGGAACAGCCACCCAGCCCTTGTCCTTGCCGACAAGCTCGACATACTGCTGCGAGGTTGCCCACTTGACGAATTCCTTGGCAACCTTGGTGTGCTTGGTGCTTTTCGGGATGGCCAGCGACCATGCCCAGAACCACGAACTGCCGTTCTTGACCTTGGCAGTCGGAGCGGCGGCAAAGCCGACATCCTTGGCAACCTTGGACTGGCTTGGATCGTAGACGCGACCGGCAGCGGACGTTGCGTCAATCCAGATGGCGCAGTGACCGTTGGCAAACAGCGACTGGTTTTCGTTGTAGCCGTTGCTGGTGGCACCCGGAGGGCCATACTTGTGCATCACGTCAAGGTAGTAGTTGAGCGCCGTTTTCCAGGCGGGGGAATCGATTTCCGGTTCCCACTTCTGATTGAACCAGCGACCGCCGTTGGTGTTCACGAGCGTGCCGAAGAACGCCATGTTTTCACCCCAGCCCGGCTTGCCTCGCAGACAGATGCCGTACTGTTCTTTGTCCTTGTCGGTCAGCTTGGCGGCGAAGCCCTCAATCTGCTTGTAGGTTGGATGCTCAGGCATTGTCAGCCCGGCCTTTTTGAAAAGGTCGGTCCGATACAGCGTGAAAGAGCTTTCCGCGTAAAACGGCACAGCCCAAAGCTTGCCATCGGCGGACAGGCCCTTGCGGACAGCCGGAATAAGATCCTTGTAATTATAATCGGCGCCAAGATCATCAAGCGACTTTAGCCAGCCGCGCTTGCCCCAGATCGGTGCCTCGTAGGACCCGATGGTCATGACGTCATACTGGCCGCCATTTGTGGCAATATCGGTCGTCAGACGTTGGCGCAGGACGTTTTCCTCCAAAACGACCCAGTTGATCTTGTTGCCGGTTTTCTCTTCCCATTTTTTGGACAGTTGCTGCATGATGATCATGTCGCCGTTGTTCACGGTCGCGATCGTGATCGTATCTGCATACGCGCCGCTCGTTGCGGCTAGGCCCAACGCTGTGGCAGCGAGGAGCAATTTCGAGTGTCTCATCCGTAGCCTCCCTAATCTCCAAGGATGTAAACCGAGGTCAGCTAACGGTGACGGCATCGCCGCGTCAAGTAAATTTTTTACGCGCGGAAATTTTTTGACTGAATTGATTGTGACTACAAGAAGATGTGCCGGTTTGACGTCAGGCGGAATCACGCATGATGAGGCGGCCTTTGAGGCGCATCTGGCGTTGATCTATATCTGTCGTGCCAGCGTCGATCATTTCAAACAGGGTGCTGACGCTGCGATCGGCGATCGTGCTGTAGTCCTGGGCGACGGTTGTCAGGGGCGGGCAGGTGAAGCGCGACAGCGGGTGGTCGTCATGCCCGGCAATGCGCATGGCGCAGGCTGGTCCCCGACCAACCCTCAGGCCTTTTTCGTAAGCGGCAGATAGCAGGCCGATGGCCAGGCGGTCGTTGGCGCAAAGCACGGTGGAGCTCGGAAAACATCGGCTGGAAATCAGCCTGGAGCCTTCGCGGTGGCCGAGCTTTTCAAATTCCCAGTCTGTCGAGTGCGGAGCCGAAAGAACGTGTGGCTCAAAGCCAAGGCGGTCCATCAGCCTGGATATAGGCGTTACGGCGTTCAAGGGCATTGGTATTGACGTGTGGCATCTCAAAGAAGCAGGGCGGCTCGCCCGTGCGGCACAGATAATTCACCATTAAACCAATGCCATGGAAGTTGTCGGCGCCAACGAAAACCTCGTCTTCGCCAAGGCTGCTGTCGAAGATGACTGTGGGAATATCACTTGTGAATTTGCGCAGGCGCTCGACACCGTGGGGTTGTCCAAGCGGGGCGATGACTGCGCCCGCAATGCGCAATGAGCGCAGCATTTCAAGGGCATTTTCCTCCAGCTCTGCTTCTCCGTGTGAGCTGAGGACGATGGCCCAATAGCCCTCGGCGATACAGCGTGTTTCGATGCGCCGCACGATCTCGGCATAAAATGGATCAACGATATGCGGAACGACAATGCCGATGTTTCGAGTCAATTTGCGGTTCTGATTGACCGCAAAGAGGTTTGGCCGATAGTCGTATTTCTTCAGGGCGGCTTCGATGCGGGTCCGCGTTGATGAGCGGACGCTGGATGGATCGTTGAAATATTTGGACACGGTTGGCCGGGAGATGCCGCTGACGTTGGAGAACTCCTCCATTGTGCGAATTTTCTGATCGTCCATTTTTTGGTCCTGTCCATCTGCCTGCAGGTGTTTTACTGCGTTGGCTTTATGATCCTCAAGACGTCCATGCTTGACACAAGTGGATTGATGTCAAGTAAAACTTGACGCGCGTAAAATTATTAGATACGTCCGGATGCATCTTGATGCCGCGTTTGAAATGTGTCGAGGAGGAGGTGGAGGCTGTCGCAAGCGATCTGTATATCTGGTCTGTTTGCGAGTGACTTAGCCCGTTGGGAGAGGAACTGGCGTGAAAAAGATTGTCGTCATTGGTGAAATTCTCGTCGAGATCATGGCAGTGGAGCCTGGAGACGGGTTCCATGAGCCGATCGCATTGATTGGGCCTTTTCCCTCCGGCGCGCCGGCAATCTTTATCGACCAGGTTGCGCGCCTCGGCCAACCCTGCGCGATTCTGTCAGCGGTGGGGGACGATGATTTCGGACGTTTGAATGTGGATCGTTTAAAGCGGGATGGCGTTGATATCTCCGGCATTGCCATTGATACCGAGCGTCCGACTGGCAGCGCCTTTGTGCGCTACCGGACTGATGGCTCCCGCGATTTCGTCTTCAACATTCGCCACAGCGCATGCGGACAGGTGCCAAGTGTTTCGCTGGACAGTCCATTGATCGAGAGCGTTGACCATGTGCATGTCATGGGGTCTTCGCTGTCGAGCACCCAGTTCGTTGAGTTGAACCTGGCCGTTGTTGAAGCAGTAAAGTCGTGGGGTGGGACGGTGTCGTTCGACCCTAATCTACGCAAGGAAATTCTGGATGCGCCGGGTTTGCGTCCCGCCATGGACCGCATTCTCGCGGTGACTGATTTGTTTTTGCCAAGTGGTGAGGAATTGACCCTTCTGACACAGGCCAAGGATGAAGCTGGCGCAATTGCCGAGCTTCTCGATCTGGGTATTCAGGCAATCGTGCAAAAGCGGGGCAGTGACGGCGTGTGTTATGTCGATGCGCAAAAGTCGCTGGATGCGCCTGCTTTCAGGGTTAAGGAAGTCGACCCGACCGGGGCGGGGGATTGCTTTGGCGGCGTATTCACGGCGCTCTGGCTGCGCGGTTTAGATATTTCCGAGGCACTGAGGCTTGCCTCTGCTGCGGGGGCACTTGCCGTTAGCCACAAGGGGCCGATGGAAGGCGCTTTCGATCTTGATACGCTGCGTCGGTTCGCTGACAGCCAGAAAAAGGTTTCGTGATGCCCCATGTCCTTCGTGAACTTGTCGCAACGCATCGCTCCGGTCAGGTCGTGGGCATTACCTCTGTCTGCTCCGCGCATCCGTTGGTGATTGAGGCCGCGTTGCGTCTCGTCAAAGACAGCGGTCGTCCAGCCTTGATCGAGGCAACCTGTAATCAGGTCAATCAGGACGGCGGTTATACCGGTATGACGCCGCGCGACTTTCGCATCTTTGTTGAGGCCATCGCCGCAAAGGTTGGTGTGCCATTTTCCCAAATTATCTTGGGTGGTGATCATTTGGGGCCAAACCCTGGAAGCATCTTCCCCGGACGAAGCTATGACTCAGGGCGACCGCGATGATCGCAGCCTATGCGGAGGCCGGTTTTACCAAGCTTCATCTCGATACGTCGATGGGATGTAAGGGCGAGCCAGTGGCGCTGGCCGATGCCTTGACGGCCGAGCGTGCCGCGCGTCTGGCGCAGACTGCGGAAGCCCATAAGGGCGATGTCGATCCGGTCTATGTCATCGGCACGGAAGTGCCTGTGCTAGGTGGGGCCGTGGAGGCGCTGGATCATATGCAGATCACTACGCCGCAGTCTGTTGCACAGACCTATGATGTGCACCGCACGGCCTTCGCGGATCTTGGTCTGGATGATGCCTTTGCCCGTGTTATTGCGATGGTGGTGCAGCCGGGTGTTGAGTTCGGCCATGCCGATGTCATTCAGTATGATCGCTCGAAATCCCGTGAGTTGACAGCCTGTCTGTCTGGTCTGCCGAATATTGTGTTTGAGGCACACTCCACTGATTATCAGTCTGCGGATGGCCTAAGGGCGCTGGTGGAAGATGGATTTGCCATTCTCAAGGTCGGGCCATGGCTGACTTATGCGTTGCGTGAAGCGCTGTATGGTCTCGACGGCATCGCCGATGTGTTGGAGGGAACCGTGCCAAGCGGACGGCTGATGGCGACAATGGATCAGGTTATGCAGGCGCAACCGGGTCATTGGCAAAAGTATTATGAGGGCGATGATCTGGATCTCTGGCTACAGCGTCAGTTCAGTTACTCGGACCGCATTCGCTATTATTGGCCCGATGCCAAAGCCCGACAGGGTGTGAAAGATCTGCTGGCGCGGGTGTCCAACAAGAGCGTTCCCGCGCCTGTTGCGCATCAGTACCTGCCGTTCGATGCCCCTTCGGTTGCAGCCGGAAAGCTGGGTGAGGCAACATTGATCGACGGTATTCAGGCTATCCTGCGATTGTACGCACAAGCAGAGGCAGAGTGAGGTTCACACTCTGGGAGCCTGCATCCTAGCTCAGGACTGGATGACCCTGTGCAAGGCTTCGCCAAAAGCCGCCGTCTCAAGGGCTAGCCAACGTGGTTGCCCGGAACTGTTTCGATGCGGTACGGCAGGCTTTTGGCCAGATAGCGAGCCGTCTGTGCGTAAAAGGCATTGTCGCTTCTGCTGCCCACCAGCATGGCGGTGGGCGCGCGCAGGCGTCGAAGCAGGTCAAGGTTTGGCACGAAGCCTGTCATGGGAGTGCCTCCGCGAGAATGGGGTATGTTACGCTTCTGCCTTGGAGCCATGCGGTGCCTTCTGCCTTCATGGCGCTTTCCAGATCGCTGTTTTGCGTTGCAAAAGTGCCTTTGACGGGAAAGCCAGCGGTGTCCAGAAGATAGGCGAGCGCTGCGTATTCAATCGGGAATGTCTTGCACTTCTCCTGATCGATCTCGACAGCGCCAAGCGGGAAGTTGAAGCTGCCAAAATCATAGATGCTTTGCCGATGAACGAGCTTCCAGATGCCGTCCCGCTTTTCAACACGGTCATAGAACCGGTTGTAACTGGTGCACCCCAGCGATGCCTTGGCATTCTCAATGATGATCATCGCGTTGGTTTCCACCAGTGCACGATCCCCCTGAAAGGTGATGAGAGGCGAGGCGACCATATGTTTGCTCCGCAGGGCTGACGCGCCCATGCGCATGGAGCCGTTGACGAAATCGGTCGCCAGACCCCGGAACCAGGTGATCTCGATTGTTGCGCCTTCATGAAAGAGACCTCGCAGTTGATCCCATTCGCCAAGATCACGGTGGATCCAGCCCGTCATCAAGGTTGCGATGTCACTCTGATCCTGAACGGTCGTGTTCATTTGTGTCTCCAATCCATTTTGTATTGGATTGAAAATAGGTCGACCAAAGCGATATTTTAAATATATTGATGTGATTGATTGATAACTAAAAGTGATTAATACGATGGACCTGCGTCACCTGAAATACTTCGTTGCGGTGGCGGAAGAGGGGCATTTTGGCCGGGCGGCGGCACGGCTGCATATCGTGCAGCCTGCTCTCAGCAAGCAGATCCGTTCCTTTGAAGAGGAACTGGGCGGGCCCCTTTTCTCTCGCACCAGCAGACGGGTCGAATTGACAGAAGCCGGGCGGGCCTTGTTGCCCGAAGCGCGACGCACGCTGATGCAGGCGGATCGGGCCAAGGCGACCGCGAGTCGTTCTTTGCGTGGCGATATTGGCACTGTGAGCGTCGGCTTTGTGGGCAATGCCGTGTTGACCGGTGTTGTGATCCGCGATCTCAAACTGTTCCACCAAGGTTATCCGGCAGTGCATGTCTCTTTTCTCGAAGCTGCCCCTGACGTTCAGCTAGAGGCTTTGCTTGCGGCGGAAATTGACGTTGCCTATGTGCCGATAGAGCTTGCGGGCACTGGATCCGCAAACGAACCACACGCCTGTGCTGTCTTCGCCGATCTGGGTCTTTGTGAGCGAGAATCATCCGTTCGCCGCGCGAGACGACTTGCGTGTTGACGATCTTTCAGGCCAGACGCTTGTGTTGTATGGCCATGAAAATGAGCAGGAGGGGCGTTTGCACCGTTTGCGCGAAAGTGGGTGTGATCTCTCGCGTGTTCTGTATGTGCCGAGCACCTTGAGCGTTCTGGCGGCTGTTGCGAGCGGCTTCGGAATTGCCCTGGGCCCGGCGGAGGTTGATCGGCTGAAGGTGCCGGGTGTCGTCTACCGTCCGGTGGCGGGGTTGGAGCCGGAAACCTCGCTCAGTGTGGTCAGCCGCAAAAATGAAACATCCGGCGCGGTTCTTGCGTTTCTGGATCTGGTGGCCAGCCGTGGAGATAAGGTGCAAAAGGCCGTTCAAGACCAACGTTAGACACGCGGTCATCTCTGTTGTGTGTCTCTGAACGTGTCTCGCATGTGAAGTGTGTCACCGCTTTGTCATGCTAGGAGGATAATCACCCATCTATTCTACAAGGTAGCATACATGGTCGGTTCCTCTGCACTTGCGGTTTCTGTAAGTGATGTTTCTCTTTCTTATGGCGACGCACATATTCTTCGCAACGTGGGGTTTTCTCTCGAGCGTGGAAAAGTGTTGGCGCTGCTTGGTGCATCCGGATGTGGCAAGACTACCCTTCTGCGTCTGATCGCCGGGCTGGAAGTGCCGACGGCTGGATCGATTTCCATTCTTGGAGAAACCGTCAGCAATCCGGCTGAAGCCGTGTTCCTGCCGCCTGAAAGGCGTGGGCTGGGTTTGGTGTTTCAGGATTATGCCCTTTGGCCGCATATGTCTGTGGCGGCAAATGTGTCCTTTCCGCTCGAAATGCGTGGCGTGTCCAGAGGGGAGCGTGAGGACCGCGTTCGCAAGGCGCTGGATCGTGTCGGTCTGGCGGGTATGGAAACGCGTCAGCCTTCAGAGCTTTCGGGCGGTCAGCAGCAGCGCGTTGCCATTGCTCGGGCAATTGTCGCCGAGCCGCCTTTGGTGCTCTTCGATGAGCCATTGTCCAATCTTGATCGCGAATTGCGAGAGATCATGGTCGGCGAACTGGGGGACCTTGTCTCGTCGCTGGGCCTGACCGCGATTTATGTCACGCATGATCATTCTGAAGCCTTTGCGCTTGCCGACGAAATTGCGGTGATGCGGCGGGGCGAGATTTTGCAAATGTGCCCGCCTGAAGATCTGGTGGCAGCGCCCGCCGATCCTGAAATTGCCGAGTTTCTGCGCCTTGGATGCATCGTTCCGGTTGACCGTGGGGTTGACGGCTGGGTCATTGCGGGGACGGATCTGCCGATTGAAGTACCTTCCAGCATTGGCGAGGCCGCACAGGCACAGGTGTTGATCCCCGGCCATTCGGCACGCCTTGACACAGCCTCGGGCACTGGCCTTCCCGCAGACGTGCGTCGCTGCCAGTTTCGCGGCGCGCATTTCGAGACCGTGGTTCGGATCTGCGGCACGGACCATGATGTCCAGGTGTCGAGCTCCGTTCGGCTTCACGCTGGTGACAGAACATTCCTGACTTTTGCATCCCGGGATTTGCGGTGTTTTTCGCAGGGTCCGGCCTGACCTACACAGAGGAGAAATCATAATGCGCCTTTTGACCGTATCTCTGACGCTGGCTGCCAGCCTTCTGTCCACCAGCGCCATGGCTGATGTGACCGTTTATTCCGCAGGCCCTGGCGGCCTTATCAAGAAACTGTCGGCTGGCTTTCAAAAGCAGACCGGCATTAAGGTCAATGTGTTTCAGGCAACCACCGGCAAGGTGATGGCTCGTGTCGAGGCTGAAGCCGCCAACCCGGTTGCAGACGTTGTGATTTCCGCAAGCTGGGGCACCGCTAAGGATTATGACAAGCGTGGCTGGCTGATGCATTATGACAGCCCGAACGCTGCCAAGGTTCCTGATTTCCTGAAGACCGACAATGCCGTTGCTGAAGGCGCTGCCGGTCTGGCCATCGCCTGGAACACCAAGTCCGGTACGCCCAAGCCTGCCGAATGGTCTGATCTCGCCAAGCCTGTCTACAAAGGCAAGGTCAATATGCCGGATCCGGCACGTTCTGGCACGGCTTACGAACTGACGGCAGCGTTGCAGGCCAAAATGGGCTGGGGTCTGTTTGAAGATCTGGCTGCCAATGACATGAATGCGGCTGGGGCCAACGCAGCAGCGCTCAACCCGGTTCTTCAGGGTGCCAAGGCCGCCGTCTTCGGTGCTGTCGACTACATTGCTCTGGCTGCCAAGGCCAAGGGTGAAAGCGTCGACGTCATCTTCCCGAAGAGCGGCACCATCACGGCTCCGCGCCCGGTCATGATCATGAAATGGACCAAGAACGCAGACGACGCGAAGAAGTTCGTCGATTACATTTTGTCCGAAGAAGGTCAGCAGGCCGTTGCCAGCGTTTACCTGATGCCGGCTCGCACCGACATCAAGGCATCGCGTCCGACAATCAATGATCTGGCCCTGATCCAGACGTCTGGCGAAGAGCCGGATCGTGATGCGGTTCTCGCCAAGTTCAACAAGATTTTCGGCAAGTAAGAAAGGCCTGGATCGCAGAATGTTGGCAAAGACGGAAAGAACCGATGTCCTCAGCTGGGTTGCCCTTGTCGGGCTCAGTGTCGTGGTGGCGGTGCCCTTCGTCTTTGTTGTTCTGCAGGCGATCTTTCCAGATCTGGGCAGCGGGTCATTGCAGGCGCCGTTCTCGCATCTTGTCGAGACGTTGAGTGATGCAAAGCTGTTTGAGCTGGCTGGCAACAGCCTGACCCTCGGCCTGTCGGTTGTTGTCGCGGTGACGATTGTTGCCGCGCCACTGGCTTTTGCCCGTGCCTTGTTCAAGGTTCCATTCGCCAGGGTGTGGGATCTTCTGTTCCTGATCCCTTTCATGATCCCGCCCTATATCGCGACTTTGGGCTGGATCATGTCCTTGCAACCCAGCGGCTATGTTCAGCAGCTTCTCGGATTCAATCTTGCCTCGATCCTCTTCACGGTGCCGGGCATCGTCATCATCATGACGCTGCATGCGTTTCCGGTGGTTTACTTTGCGCTCTACCGCACCATTGAGGCTGTCGGCGCGCGCTACGGCGATGTGGGGCGGGTGTTCGGCGCGACAACGGCCAAGAGCTTCTGGCGCATCACTCTGCCTCTGGCAACGCCTGGACTTGCCGCAAGCCTGTTGCTGGCGTTTGCCATGAGCATCGAGGAATTTGGTACGCCAGCAGCCCTTGGTTCCAGTTTTGGCTATCAGGTGCTTGTGACGGGCGTGGAGGAAAAGCTTTCCGATTGGCCGATTGATCTTCCTGGCGCTGCCACCTTGTCGTTGTTGCTGGTGCTTTTGTCGCTGGTGGCCTTTCTGGTGCAACGATGGATTTTGACACGGCGCGACTACCGGGTGACGAGCGGCAAGCCCTGCAGGCGCAGTCCAAGCGCGCTTTGGGAATCTGGGCTCTGCCTGTGACAGTTGCCTTTGCCTTCATTGCATTTCTGGCAACGTTTCTGCCCCTGCTGGCCATTCTGGCGACGGCCTTCTCACGTACCGTCTCTGGTGGTCTGGTCTGGTCCAATATGTCGGTTTCCAATTTCACCAGTCTTCTTGGCGAGGCCTCCGGTGGTTTGACCGCCTTGCAGAATTCTCTGATTCTGGGAGTGTCGACGGCCCTGTTTACCGGTGCACTTGGCGCAGTAGCCGCCTATTGTGTGGTCAAGGGCAAGGGGCGAAGCCGTGGTGTGCTGGATGTCCTGAGCATTCTGCCGAGCGCGCTTCAGGGGTGGTGGTCGCGGTTGGCATCATTCTCGCCTGGAACCAGCCATCTTTGCCAATTACGCCTTACAACACGGCGTTGATCCTGCTTCTGGCCTATAGCTGCATCTTGCTTCCGCAACCGGTTCGCTTTGCAACAGCGGCCTTCCAACAGGTGAACGACAATCTGGCGGCGGCGGCGCGGGTGTCCGGCGCAACGCCTTTCAAGGTGTTCCGCCGGATTATGCTGCCGTTGGTCTTGCCTAGCGTGTTAACGTCCATGCTGCTGGTGTTTGCGGTGGCAACCCGTGAACTGGTAGCCTCGCTTCTGCTGGCACCTGTGGGGATGGACACGATTGCCACGTTCATCTGGCGGCAGTTTGATCAGGGATCGCTTGGACTGGGCATGGCGATGGCCTTTGTGGCTATCGTCGTCACGACCTTCATTCCCATGCTGTTGATCTTTCTGATCCGGCTGACTTTCCGCAAAAGCCGCATTGCAGGGCTGGATTGATCCAGTCCGGATGCTCGTCACGCGTCTGGTTCCTTGTCAGGAGTGACGTGGAGGACGCTGGATTGGAGCAGAGAGTTCTGTCTGTACGGGATGGGTGTCTGGCACTGTGGACAGAAACTGCAGGTCTTTCTGGTCTTCGGGGATGACAAGAGCAGTCAGACGCCCGGAAATTTGCGCGCCTGTGTCGAGGGCGATGCGGGTGCGCAGCACCATGGGGCGGAAGTCGGGTGTTACCGTGTGGCCATGGATCACCCAATGTGACAGATCTTGCGTATGCTGCCAGAAGGGCTCGCCGATCCAGCGTGTCGTGCGGGCATTCTGCTGGTCGATCGGCAGAGCGGGGTCAATGCCTGCATGAACAAAGACAAAATCCCCTTCGATGATCACAGAGCTTGCCTGAAGCAGCATGTCGTAATGGAGGGCATGCTCCATGGCGAAACTTTCGTGAGAGGGCCGAGATGTTGTCTGCGGCTGCCTCCAGCCCGTAAGAGGCGATGGTTTTGCCGCCGCCCTTCTTGAGCCAAAGCTCCATGGCCGCAGCAGAATCCTCATCGTCGCTCAGGACGTTCAGCAGGAATTCCTCGTGATTGCCAAGAATGAATTCAGAACCCGGCCACTTTTCCAAGGTGACACGAACCAGCTCCAGTGCTTCGCGGTTCTGCGCGCCTTTGTTGATCAGATCGCCGAGGAAAAAGACACGCGGTGTTGCGCCGTGGGCGGAGGCATGGGTCTTGATGGCGGTCAACAGCGCTTCAAGAAGATCGGCGCGACCATGCACATCGCCGATGGCGTAGAGGATAGACAAGATGTGGGCTCGACTGAGAGGAAATGGAAGAGGGAAAGAGAACCTTCAGAATGCCCCATTGACTGTGTCATGCAGACGACAGATCGCAGACTTTCTCGTGTTATCAGCCGTCAGCGGAAGCCGTTTCTGGCTGATGCGGGGTCTTTGCGAAGGCATGAACAGCTGACCCGGCGATCAGCGCAGCCGAGATGAATGCACAAACCTCGAATGAATGATGCACAAACACTGGCCGGTAGAGAAGGGTGCCAACGAAGACACTGAGGTAACTGACCGCGCTGTACAGGCCCAGAACGGCACCGCTGTGTCCTGCGCTGATGTCGGTCAGGCCACGGACCACCAGATTAAGCCCCAGATGGTTGAAAATGCCAAGAAGAAGGCAGGCCGCAGCGAGTGTGAGAAAGCTGCCGGACAGTAACCCGAGCACAATGTAGACGCCAACCAATATGGTGTACACCAGTTGACGCGCACGGACTGACCCTAATCTGTCCATGGTGCCACCGCTGAGGGCCCCTAGTCCGAAGCCGATGCCATAAGCTGCGGTGAGCAGACCTGCGCCGCTGACACTGACCCCCAGAACTGTGGTTGCCTGCACTCCAAGAAAGGCATAAAGGCCGTAAAAAGCGCTCATGAAGCCTGCGCAAAGTACGAGGCGAATTCTGACGCCCGGTAGACCTAGGACTGCCCAGGGGCTGCTTGTGTGGGAAACAGGTGACACCTTGTGCGAGGTGGTTTGTGGCGTTTTGACCATCAAAAGCGACAGCAATGTGCCAAGTGTCAGAAGGGCATAAACCACACGCCAATGCAGTGCGTCAGCGATGAATGCGGCGACAGCAACGCCAAGGACCAGACTGAGAGTCCATCCCATCAACACCAGACTGAGCGTGCGGCTTTCCTGTCCCTTCGGAGCGATTTTCGCAGAAAGGGCGTAAATGGCAGGTAAGGCGATGCCTGCGCCAAGTCCGGCAATCGTCTGTGCACCGATAAGCGCCCAAAGTGTCGGGGCAAAGGTACTCGCGGTGAGGGCGGCCATCAGGGTCGCCAGTCCCATGCGCAGCGCTCGGGTGGCTCCCATTCTGTCAATGCGCCAGCCAAGAGCCGCCGCCGAGATGCCCGTTCCAAGGCCATAAGCCGCCGAGGCGATCAACACCGATGTGCCGGTTGCTCCGGGAAAGCTTGCAGCGATACGGCTGGCAATGGGACTGATGATCAGCGAGTTGGAGCCAATGCTGGCGACACCCAAAATGAGGGCGAACAGATTGAGACGAAATGGCGTCATGAAACGTTTTGTATTTTGCATCTGATCTTTATTTTTGAATAATATGCGATACGCAACAAAGATCTGGGCAATAACGAAAAAAGCAACGGGAGTTGGCGTTTTGCCCCCCTGCCGAGCCATGGATCGTCGGCAGGTGGCAAGCCTTATCAGATGAGGATGCTTTGTGGGTAGGCTGGATAATCGGTGTACCCCTTGGCCCCTCCGCCATAGAGGGTCTCTCGATTGGTCTCTGCCAAGGGCCAGTCATGGCGCAGGCGTTCGACCAGGTCCGGGTTGGCAACGAAGGGCATGCCAAAGGCTGCAAGATCGATCGTGCCGTTGCCGATCAATTCATTGGCAGTTTTCAGGGTCAGTCCGCCGGCCAAAATCAGGGTTCCATCATAAGCCGCACGGAAGCGTTCCAGAAACCCGTCCGGCATGGCAGCCGCGCCTCGGCTCGCCTGATCCATCAGGTGAATATAGGACAGCTTGCGGCGCGACAGTTCTCGGGCGAGGTGAAGAAATGTATCATCTTCCCCATCAAAGGCTTTCAGATCGTGCAGACGTCCGAACGGTGACAGCCGCAGGGCAATGCTCTCTGGCCCGATGGCCTCGCAACAGGCATCTACCACCTCCAGCAGGAAACGACTGCGGTTTTCAATCGTATCGCCGCCATACAGATCTGTTCTGTCATTCACTGGGGCATTGAGGAACTGCTCAATGAGATAGCCGTTGGCTCCATGAATCTCAACGCCGTCGAAGCCCGCGCGGGCCGCATTGATAGCTGCTTCTGCGAAGTCATTGACGATGCGGGAGACATCTTGCGTCTCGAGTGGGCGCGGCGTGCTGGCGGACACAAAGCCGGGTGTGCCATTGGCCTGATACGCATAGGCGGAACTGGTTTCCGCAGTCTGGGTGCTGGGGCTGACGGGCGCGCGGCTGTCGGGTTGCAGGGACGTATGCGAGACCCGGCCAACGTGCCAGATCTGTGCGTAGATCGTTCCCCCTTGCTCATGCACTGCGGCAGTCACGGGTTTGCAGGCCTCCACCTGGTCTTTGGACCAGATGCCGGGGCAGGCGACGAAGCCTGTGCCTTCCTGGCTGATGGGGGTTCCCTCGGTAACGATCAGTCCGGCACCTGCACGTTGGCGATAGTAGGTGACCGTGGCATCGTTTGCGATATGGCCCTGAGCGCGGGCACGCGTCATCGGGGCCATGACGGCACGATTGCGCAAGGGCCTGCCCGCCAGGACATAGCTGTCAAAAAGAGTGGTCATTGGCAAAACCTGTTTGGGAGATTTGGCAGAGATAGGGTGTTCAACGCGATGGCACGGCATAGGCACCGGCGGAATAGGTGAGTTCGTAGCTGTGGCTGTAGATCTCGAAGACGATGCCGAACGGGTCTTCGACGTAGACCATGCGATAAGGCTTTTCGTTGGGGAAATATTCGCGGACCGGCATTCGCTGCTTTCCACCGGCGGCAACGATTTTGGCGGCCAGTCCCTCGACGTCCGGATCCTGAATACAGAAATGGAACAAACCGTGCTTGCGGTAATCGAGATTTGCCTGTGGCGCATGATTGCCGTCGAATTCAAAGATCTCGATTCCGATACGATCGGCAGTTGCAAGATGCGCGATGCGCAGTTTTGTCCAGCCCGCGCCAAAGACATCGCTACACATGCGGCCAATCTCGCTGTCATCTTCGACGACTTCGGTCGGTGGCATGATCACATAAAAGCCGAGCACTTCCCCATAAAACCGCAGGGCAGCGTCGAGGTCAGGGACGGACAAGCCGATGTGGGAAAAGCTTCTTGGATAAGGCAGCATGCGGATTTCCTTGTTCTCTTTGCACCGAATGTAGGAAGCTTGGCTTGTTTTAAAAATTATGATTTGTAAGTTTATTGATAACAAAATGAAATGATACACGAGTGCCGCAATGCTGAACAATCAATGGCTGGAAACATTCACCACCCTTTGCGAGACGCGAAATTTCACCCGGGCAGCCGAGGCGCTGCACATGACGCAGCCCGGTGTTTCACAGCATTTGCGCAAGCTGGAAGCCGACCTTGGCCAGTCGCTGATCTCGCGCTCCGGCCGGAGTTTCTCTCTCACGGCGGCAGGTGAGGCGGTTTTGGCGCTGGGCCAGGCGCGGCGTTTGCAAGAAGCCGAATTGCGCGAGAGCATTGGCGAGGATGATGCTGGGGTCGGGGAAACCAAGATCAGCTGTTCGGGCAGTTTTGCCATGCTGCTCTTTCCGCACTTACTGCCTCTGATGCGGGCCTCACGGAAATTTCAGGTGAACCTGACGGCAGCCCCACAGGAGAGCGTGCTTTTTGGCGTTGCGGAGGGTGAGTTTGATCTTGGAATTCTGGATCGCAAACCAAAGCATCCCCGGATTGCAGCCGAAATGATAGGGCAGGAAGAGTTGTGTCTGGTGCTGCCGTCTCAGACACGAGATGCCGTCCCGAGCCTTCAGGACCTGATGGATCTGGGGTTTATCGGCCACCCGGATGGGTTCAACTATGCCGCGCGTCTGTTGTCTTTGAACTATCGTCATGGGTTTCAGGGAATGGACAGATTTCCCAGTCGCGGGTTTATCAATCAGATCGGACAAATCCTGTCCCCGATCGCCGAGGGGGTCGGGTTCACTGTCCTTCCCCGCAGTGGCGTGGATGGTTCTCCTTTGAAAGAGCGGCTGAGGATTTCACCTCTGCCACATAGGGTGCACAGACGATTATGGCTGTTGCATCGCCAAGGGCGTCAGCTTCCTGCGCGGATGGAACGCATTGCATCCATCGTACGGGATCTTGCCAGCGGTCTTGCCTCTGGCGAAGGGGGCAGGGCGGTCGCGCTCAGGGAGTAATCAAAACGCCTTGAAGGTCAGGATCGTGTGGGTGCGCTCAATGCCGTCGATGGTTTGAACCTGCTTGGCGACGAAGTGACCGATGTCGATACCGTCGTCGACATAGAACTTGGCGTGCAGATCGAAATCCCCGCTGATGGAATAGATCTCGGAGGCAATCTCACGGGCGGCCAACTCGTCAGCGACTTCATAGGTGCGGCCGAGCTTGCATTTGAACTCGATAAAAAAGCACTGCATGGCGTCGGTCCTGCTGGTTCATATGAGATCTTCGATCTTTGAACCATATTCGGACTTGAACGACAAGTCTGTCAGTTGGTCTGAGCGAGAGCACTTCAGTTGAAGCCCATGGTGACTTCCATGCGCTGGCCAAAATCAATGGCCCCGCCGAACAGGGTGCTCGGCAGGGCCATTGATGTCTTGCGTTCAGGGAGGATCGCTTATGCGATCAGAGACCCACTTCGTCGTTCTTGGGCGGCATTCCAACCTTGCGCTTCATTACCTTGCCCATAACGATTGGCAGCAGAAAGCCGATGATCGCGATGGTCCAGAGACCCATGGACAGCGGGCTGTGCACCAGCGTCCACCAATCCCCATTGGAGATACTGACGGCGCGGCGCAGATTGCTCTCCATGGAGTTGCCCAAAAGAGTGCCCAGGATAACCGGCACCAGGGGCACATCCATTTTGCGCAAAAGCCAGCCGGCGACACCGAAGGCAATCATCACGAGAAGGTCGAAGGACGATCCGGAAATGCCATAGATACCAACAAAGCTGACCATGGCAACGATGGGCATAAGGATGCGCGGAGGCACCATCAGCACACGGGTGAACAGGCCGACCATCGGGATGTTGAGCGCCAGGAGCATGAAATTGGCAATGAACAGGGCAGCGATCAGACCCCAGACCACATCCGGGTTCTGCGAAAACAGCAGGGGGCCGGGGGTGATGTTGAGCGACAGGAGCACAGCGAGCAGCACGGCCGTGGTGCCAGAACCCGGTACGCCGAGCGCGAGCATGGGGACGAGCGCGCCACCGGCGGCAGCATTGTTGCCGGCCTCAGGAGCCGCCACGCCGCGCGGATCGCCTGTGCCGAAAGTGCCTTCCTTGTCGACCAGCCGCTTTTCCATCGAATAGGAGATGAAAGAGCCAAGCGAGGCGCCTGCACCGGGAAGAACGCCTGCCAGGAAGCCCAGCAGACTGCTGCGCAGCATCGTTGGCGTGCATTGCTTCAACACACTCCACGATGGGGTCAGGCGGCCGATCTCGACCTTTTTACCGGCGGCATCCGAGGAGCCGTGGCGGGTTTCCAGGAAAACAAAGACCTCTGAAAGGGCAAACAGACCCACAATGGCAACGAGAAAGTCGATGCCGTCATAAAGGTGGACTTCGCCAAAGGTAAAGCGCGGCACACCTGTCTGCGTGTCGACGCCAACCATGGCCAGACCCAGACCAAGAGCTGCGGCAAAGGCTGTCTTGGCCTGATTGTTGGAGGCGACGCCGCCCAACGTGGCAAAGGCAAGCGTGAACAGGGCAAAATACTCAGCCGGACCGAACAGCAGGGCGATCTTGACAAGCTGGGGTGCCAGCAGGATCAGGCCCACAGGTAGCCAGAAACGCGCCAACGAAAGAGGCAATGCCAGACAGGGACAGGGCTTCGCCCGCTCGTCCCTTTTGCGCCATGGGATACCCGTCGAGACAGGTCATCATCGCGGGTTCGTCGCCTGGGATATTCAACAGGATTGACGAAATACGGCCACCGTACATGGCGCCATAATAGACTGAGGTCAGCAGAATGAGCGAGGGGGTTGCACCCAGGCCGAGCGTGAAGGCCAGCGGAATGAGAATGGCCACGCCGTTCGAGGGCCCAAGACCGGGAAGCGCACCCATGATGGTGCCGAGAAAGCATCCAAACAGGGCCAGCAGCAGGTTTTGCCAAGTCAGGGCGATGGCGAAGCCGTCATAGAGAGATGAGAATGTGTCCATCAGTCAGCTCCGTCAAAATCCGAGGGGACCCTTGGCCAGCGCGAGGCCAAGAATGAGATGAAAAATCACGTAGATGCCGACAGAGGTGCACACGCCGACAATGAGTGAGGCGACAGGTGCCGTGCCAAGCCGCCAGGTCAGATAGGCTGAGGCGACCGCTGTTGCGACGACGAAGCCGACGTCCGGCAGCGCGATGGCATAAAGGACCATGACGAGAACGGCGAAGGCGATCTCCAGAAGACGCGCGAATGACGGCCACTTGGGATCTGCATCAGGCTTCAGGAAAATTGCAATTGACGCCAGCGCGAGAACGGCGGCGATGATCAAGGGAAATGCTTTGGGGCCGACCGTATCGGACAGAAAGCTCTCCTTGATGATAAGTGCTGCCTAAGGTATAGCCGAGTGCCAGAACCAGGCCGATCACACCGAATATGCGATCACTCATTGGACGTCCTCCATCCTCGAGGCCTTGTTTTGCAAACAGGAGCCCCGCCTCATTGTGTAAAAAGGGGTCGGAAGGCGTGTTGCAGCGCTTCCGACCCCTATCAGTTCAAGGGAGCATCTTACTGGATGATGCCGATATTGCGGGAAATCGACTGGATTTGCGCAACCGATTTGGCAACAAAATCCTGAAATCCTTGCCTTGAAGATCAAGTGGCGCCAGACCGTTTGCTTCCATGATCTTCTGCCATTCGGCGCTCTTGTAGAGCGTGCCGATCTTGGAAACCCAGGCATTGTAAGCCTCGTCGGACATGCCACCTGTAGGCGTAAAAACCGCGCCAGTTTGCACCGATTGCATCAACGCCCTGTTCCTTGGCAGTTGGGAACTTGGAGAACTTGCCCTTCAGGCGCTCAGGAGCCAGAACGGCGAGAACGCGAATGTCGCCGCTATCCACAAAGCCTTTGGCTTCGGACAGATCGCCTGTGAAAGCCTGAACTGACCCGGCCAAAAGCTGGGTGACAGCTTCACCACCACCAGCGAAGGCGATGTATTTGACTTTGCGAACGTCCTTGATGCCGTAAGCATTTGCAGCGATCAGAACCTTCAGGTGATCCCAGCCGCCAACAGCCGAACCGCCAGCGATGGCAACGGAGGACGGATCCTTCTTGATCTTGTCCAACAGTTCCGGCAGCGTCTTGATCGGGCTGTTTGCGGCAACGGCAATGACGCCGTAGTCAGCACCGACGGACGCGACCCAGCGAACTTGTTTCATCGTGTTGCCCGGGAAGGCGCCCTGAGCCAGACGTGTTGCAGTTGCAGAAGACGCAGCCACAATCAGGTCATTATCGGTGTTGCGCTTGTTGACAACCGAAGCATAAGCCACGCCACCGCCGCCGCCAGAAAGGTTCACGACCTGCATGGTCTTTTTGATGAGACCCTGATCCTGAAGGGACTTGCCAACCTGGCGACAGGTGAAGTCCCAGCCACCGCCCGGATTGGCCGGTGCGATACATTCCGGGTTCTCTGGCTGGAAGTCGGCAGCAGATGCGCCAAACGCCGAAGCGCCGATGAAAGCAGCCGCAAGAAGCACGCGGCCCAATTTGAATACCATGATGTATTTCCTCCTCATGACAACCCTTGCGCGGGGTGTCGAATTGCCGCCAATCCGCAATGTGCGGAAACCTCCCGGCGGTCATGAAAGCATAGTTTACTGGCAAAGCCTGTCACGAAGCTGTCACCGGGACTTCAATCGGCTCTTGCAAGGCAGGCAAAGTCGAGTCAAACCCGAAGCGGGAGGATGAGATCTTGCGCGTATTGCTTGTCGAAGACACGTTTGACATGGCCGAGGCCATCATGATCAGGCTTGGCCGCTCCGGCGTTGCCTGCGATCTGGCGAAGTCTCTGGAGCGGGCACGCGAATGCCTTGCCGTGCAGCGGTATGACATCATCATTCTGGACATCAATTTGCCGGACGGGCTAGGGACCGATCTGTTGAAGCAGATGCGTGCCCGCGGAGATCGTACGCCGGTTCTTATGCTGACAGCAGAGTTTTCCGTCGATGACCGCATTTCGTCCCTCAACTCCGGCGCGGATGATTATCTGGTCAAGCCTTTCGATCACCGCGAGCTGGAAGCTCGACTGCGGGCGCTGCATCGGCGAGAGGCCGCCGACAAGGCGGAGGAAATCGTGTTGGGGTCGCTGACATTCAATCCAGCGGCGCGCACCATCCGCAATGGCGATACGCCGATCCCGCTCACTCGGCGTGAGTTCACCTTGCTTGAACTTCTGGTGCGCAATCGGGACAAGGTGACAAGCAAGGAAAGGCTTTTCGACGGCATGTTCAGTTTCGACGAAGTCGATGTCGGCATGAATGCCGTGGAGCTTTACATTGCCCGGTTGCGCAAAAAGGTTTCGGGAAGTGGTGTGCGCATTGCTACGCAGAGAGGGCTTGGTTATAGGCTTGAAACGATTGATTGATCTGCGACGTCCTTTTGTCACCATGTCGTTGTCGGCCCGTTTGGCAACCGGTGTTATAACCTTGTTGCTGATCGGTGGCGTGGTGGTGTCTCTGGCGGCCTTTGCCTATGGCCGTCAGGCGGCGCAACAAGCTTATGACAGGTTGCTTCTTGGGGCGGCCAATGACATTGCCTCGTCTATTGCCATTCAGAATGGTGCGCCGCATGTGGTGTTGCCCATTTCAGCTTTTGAGCTTCTGGCCCTCGCCCCGGATGACCGCATCGGCTACCGGGTGATTGGCGTCGATGGCGAGACTCTGACCGGCTATGATCAGATCACTCTGCCAGCGCGCGACAAGCGTATGACCGACGGCTATTTCGATGGTCGTTTTTTTGGCGAGCCTGCGCGCTTTGCAGTGGTGTCGCGTCGCTTTGCCGAACGCACCTTGACGGGAACGGTGAAGGTGGTTGTCGGTCAGACCCTGCGGGCCCGCAACGCGTTGGCTCTGGATATTACCCGTAAGGCGCTTTATGCGCTTGCCGCCTTTGGGGTGGCGATGCTGCTTCTGGCGGCTGTGGTTGTACGGTCTGCGTTGAAACCACTGGAGCGGATTGCCGGGGGGCTGGCGCGGCGCGATCCGCATGATCTCACGCCCATGGACACCAATGTTCCACGGGAGGCCGTGGTCATGGTCAATGCCGTCAATGGCTTCATGGATCGGCTGGATCGGCAAATGTCGTCCATGCGGCATCTGATCTCCGACACGGCACATCAGTTGCGCACGCCCGTGGCCGCCATGCGCGCGCAGGCGGATCTTCTGGCCGACGAAGAGGATGAGGGGCGACGCAAGCGCATTGTACAGCGTATTCACAGTCGATCCCTGACTCTTGGACGCCTCCTTGATCAGCTTCTCAGTCGGGCGCTTGTCACTCATCGCGTCGACAGTGCGAAACGCGAGTGTGTCGATTTGCGCGATCTGGCACTGGATGTGTATGAAGACGGGGATCATTCCATTCTGGCACCGTTGGCCGATGTCCGGCTTCACTTGGGTGATGAACCGGCATTGACGCTTGCCGATGCACCGTCCTTGCAGGAAGCCTTGAAGAACCTCTTGAACAACGCGCTGAAATACGGGGAAACGCCGGTGATTATTGGTGCCGGTGTCGAGGAAGGCGAGGCCGTAATGTGGGTGCGGGACGCGGGGCGGGGACCGGACGCAATCGTGCTTCAGGGGGTTGGATCGCGGTTCAATCGTCCGGATCGTCAGATAAGTGGCAATGGTTCCGGGCTTGGATTGGCGATTGCTCACTCCGTCGGGCAGGCCTTCGGTGGACGACTGGTGTTGCAATGTCCGGATGAGGGTGGTTTTCGGGCTGCTTTGGTCTTTGCTCTGGTGCAGGAGGATGCCGCATGAGAACGCTGTCAGGACTGGCGGGGGTGTTGAAGGCGCTGGTGTTGGTGGGCTGTGCGGGTCTGCTGATTGCTCCGGTTCAGGCGCAAGAGATGGTCGGGCAGTTCGGCCCCTTGGACACTTCGCATGAATTGGTCGTGCGATCGCCTACAGATCTGGCTATCTTCGGGGCGGTGGTGAAGGCTTTTCGCAAGGTCCGTCCTGACATTTCCGTGCGTTATGAGCAGTGGGGCACGAATGATCTTTATTCTCTGTCGATGAATGAATGTCGGGCAGGTCGTCCTAGGGCGGATGTGGTGTTCAGTTCCGGTGCGCATCAGATGGTGAAACTGGTGAATGACGCGTGTGCCGCTTCTTATCGTTCAACCTTGACGGAGCAATTGCCGTCAGCCCTGCGCTGGCGAGACGAGCTTTGGGGGGTGACCCGCGAACCGGCCGTGATGGTCTACAACCGGAAACTGGTGAAGCCGGACGAAGTGCCGAGAACCCGCTTTGATCTGCTGGATCTGCTGCGCCCTTCTGACAGCCGGTTTGCTGGTCGGGTTGCAACTTACGACATTGAAGCGTCGGGGCTGGGGTATCTGTTTGCGTTTGCAGATTCTGCGCGAGGCGACAACCTTTGGTGCCTTGCAGGAATCTTTCAGTCGGACCGGAGCCGTTTCCACCTGCTGTTCGTTTGACATTATTCGTGGCGTGGCCGAGGGGCGGTATCTGATCGCCTATAATGTGCTGGGATCCTATGCGCAGGAATATCAGCAGAGCGACAACCGGGTCGGGATAGTTCTGCCCACCGATTATACGTTGGTTCTGTCGCGGGCTTTCATGATCCCTAAACACGCGAAACACTACGGTGAAGCAACAGCATTTTTGAATTTCCTGCTCTCGACTGCGGGCAAGATAGCCTTGCGCAAGGCTTTGCTGATTTCTCCCTTGCTGGATGCCAAGGAGGATGACAGTGCAGACACTTTGCCCGCAACAGCGCAGCGCCCCATCGAGTTGTCGCCAGCGCTGCTGGTGATGCTGGATCAGGAAACACGACAGGCTTTCCTGCATCGCTGGCGGGCAACCTTTCCGGTTCCATGAAGTCTCGGCTATTTGATATCCCTACGTCAGCGATAATTTGGGAAAATTTGATTTAATAATAGGCTTGCTGCTTTTGTGAGCTTAAATAGCTCGTACTGCGTGATTTTTCCGCTCTGTAAACAAGGCTTAGAAACCTTTGTTTTTATTTAAGTGTATGAAATAATTATCTTTATTTAAAATTGCGGGGGCCATGATACAGATGTTTGCCACCCCCTTGGCGCGGATGCCCGATTGCTGGTCGCTGTATGGCGTTTAAATGGGCTTCGTTTCTTTTGTTTCTGGTTCCTATAGTGAATTTATTCAAGGGGTTATCCTGTGTCTCCAGACGCTGGCCCGTTTGAAAAGATGATCTGAAGAGGCATCTCAACAGGCTGCCGTATGGCAGGGGGCAAAGATCAAAATGCTTTTGGACGACTTGAATTCCAGGTTCTTGCGTGAATTTTCCGTTGTCGCACAAAGTGGATCCATCCGCAGAGCGGCGGAACAAATGAACATCGTTCCGTCTGCTATCAGTCGCAAGATTTCAGATGTGGAATTGCGGCTGGGGGTCAAGCTGTTGGAGCGCCGCTCCAACGGTGTCGTGTTGACGGCAGCGGGGGAGTTGATGTTGCAACACGCAGCGCAACTGAATGAGGATCAGGTTGAGCTGATGGATCAGCTCAACCGGTTTCGTGGCGCTGAAGTGAAGCCTGTTCGCATTGCGTGCAGCGAAGGCTTCATGGCGGATCTGATGGAAAATGGCCTGCGCGATATACTGAGCAAGGTACCAGGCCTGAATGTGCAGATTTCGCAAATGCCTTCGCCGGATGTGCAAGAAGCATTGGCACAGGGCACAGCTGATCTCGGGATCGCCTATGGCATTGCAGAAAGTCCGATGATGCGCACTGCTGTTGCTGCACGGCAGCCGCTATGCGGTGTTTTCCCCATCAAGTCACCCTTTGCTCGGTGCAATCAGATCAGTCTTGCCGAAATGGCGGACCTGCCTCTGGCATTGGTCCGCAAGGACCACGCCATTCGCGAGCTTCTGTCTTTGGCCTCACGACGACAAGGCGTCACGTTGCGGCCTCAGGTTGAGACGAATTCCGTGGCATCCCTGCTGCATTTTGTGGCCGCAGGCATGGGCGTTACCTTCCTGCCCTATAGCGTTGCCAGTATGCCGGAGCTGCAAGGTCGCGTGGCTGTGGTTGAGATCGCCGATGCGACGCTGTTGCAGACCGAGGTGCGGCTGATGGTTCGAGGGCGACGACGATTGGCGAAGGATGTTGAAACAGTCGCCACTCTCCTGTCTCGAAGTATGTTCACTTTTGTCAATTCTCAGGACGCCAGCATCAGTTGATCTGTCCGGTAAAACGACCAATTGTCGACCGGGTCCACACGCTTGTAGTCTTGAAAACAAGCTTTCCTCTTCCATAGTGTGTCAGGGGCCTGCCGCTCTGGATGAGCGACAGGTTCTTGTCGTGATATTATTGCAGCGGGCTGCGGGTCTCGACCATGCCGACGAGCCAACTTGAGCCGAACGGAATGATCTCGTCGTTGAAGTTGTAATACGGCGAATGCAGGCCGGCGCTGTCGCCATTGCCGACGTTCACGAAGGTGCCGGGTCGCTGTTGCAGATAATAGGAGAAATCCTCCCCGCCCATGCTTGGCGGCAATTCCGGATCGACATTGTCCGGCCCAACGATGTCGCTGGCAACTTTCAGGCCGTATTCCGTGGCCGCCACATCATTGACGGTGACAGGATAGCCGGGAGCGAAAGCGAATTCGATCTTGACGTTATTGGCCAGTGCAATGCCCTCGCACAGCTCGCGCAGACGCTTCTCTGCCAGAACCATCACATCATCATTGAGCGCCCGAACTGTGCCGAAAATCTCGACCGTCTCCGGGATCACGTTACTGGCCGGAGAATCGGTCTTCATCGAGGTGAGCGATACGACCATGGAATCGAGTGGGCTGGCATTACGGGCCACAATCGTCTGACATGCCTGAATGAGCTGTGCGGCCACCGGCATCGGGTCGATGCATTTATGCGGTTGGGCGGCATGTCCCCCCTTGCCGGTGATTTTGAAAGTCGGGGTGCCGACAGCCGCCATAAAGGGGCCAGCGCAGCCGGCAAACTTGCCCGCATCAATCCCGGGCATGTTGTGCATGCCATAGACTTCATCTACCTGCCAGCGTTCGAAAAGTCCGTCTTCCAACATGCCGCGTGCACCAAAATGGCCTTCCTCGCCCGGCTGAAAGATCAGGATTGCCTGACCGGCAAAATTGCGCGTCTCTGCCAGGTATTTTGCCGCCCCGAGCAACATTGCTGTGTGACCATCATGGCCGCAGGCATGCATCTTGCCAGTGTTTTCAGAGGCATACTCCAAGCCGGTGAGTTCGGTGATCGGCAAGGCGTCCATGTCGGCGCGCAGGCCAATCGACGGGCCAGTGCCACCGCGTCCCTTGATAACACCAACGACCCCCGTCTTGCCGATGCCTTCAGTGACTTCATCACAGCCGAAGCTTCTCAGCAATTCTGCGACTTTTCCCGCAGTGCGTGTTTCTTCCAGGCCGAGTTCGGGGTGGGTATGAAAGTCGCGCCGCCATGCAGTGATTTCCGGCAAAAGTTCGGCGAAACGGTTCTTGATTGCCATCTGGCAACTCCTTGCAAATTAATCAGATTTTTAGCGTTGAGATCAGTTGGTCAGCACATAATGGCCGTCGGAGACCTTTTCATATGCGCTGGCTTCTGGCTGGTAATCGAGCGGGAAGATCGGCGAGGGGATCGGCTTGTAGCTTACGTCACCGCGCAGCTTGCGCTTGGTGGGATCGGCAATGGGAACTGCCGAGAGCAGGGTTTTGGTGTATTCATGCGTGGGGTTTTCGAAAATCGCCTGACGGGATCCGATTTCGACCAGACGGCCGAGATACATGACGCCGACCTGATGACTGACCCGCTCAACCACCGCCATGTCATGCGAGATGAACAGGAAAGAGACGCCGAGATCATTCTGCAATTCCATCATCAGGTTGAGCACCTGTGCCTGCACGGAGACGTCCAGCGCGGAGACGGCCTCATCGGCCACGATGAGCTTGGGATTGAGCGCCAGCGCGCGGGCAATGGCGACGCGCTGGCGTTGCCCACCGGACAACTCATGCGGAAAGCGGCGCATGAAGGCACGCGGCAGTTCCACCCGCTCAAACAGAGTAGCAACACGATCCTGCAACTCCGAGCCTGAACAGATGGCGTAGTTGCGCAAAGGTTCGGCGACCTGATCGAACAGCTTCATCTGTGGATTGAGACTGGCGAAGGGATCTTGAAACACCATCTGCATGTCCCGCCGGGCCAGATGCAACTGGGCCTCATTGAGTCCCAGGATGTCCTTGCCATCCAGCCAGATACTGCCGTCCATCGGGTCGACGAGACGCAGCAGCGAGCGGCCGCATGTTGATTTCCCGCAACCGGATTCGCCAACGAGACTAAGGGTCTCTCCGGCACGGATTTTGAAACTGATATCTTCGACGGCATGAACGTGGGCTTTGGTCCGACGCAGCAGACCACCCTTTACGGCAAACCGTGTTGTGAGATGGCGGACATCCAGCAGCACCGGCTTTTCCATCTTGGGTTTTTCAGGCAAGGGTTCGGCTGCCGTGCTGGCAAGAGGGCTTGTCTCCGCCGTACTGTCGCGGGTCAGGATGCGCATGGGTTCCGGCGCATCCTTGCCGGTCATCTCTCCCAGATGTGGCACAGCTGCAAGCAGCGCTTGTGTGTAGGGATGTTGTGGCGCGTTGAAAATTGTTTCGACCGGGCCTTCTTCCACTTTGTTGCCGCGATACATGACAACGACGCGGTCTGCCATCTGCGCCACGACAGACATGTCGTGGGTGATGAACATGACTGCCGTCCCTCTTTCGTCCTTGAGCTGGTTGATGAGCGCGAGAATTTCCGCCTGAATGGTCACATCCAGTGCGGTGGTTGGTTCGTCGCAGATCAAAAGCCGCGGTTCGCAGGCCATGGCAATGGCGATGACAACGCGTTGCCGCATTCCACCCGAGAGTTCATGCGGAAATTGGTCCAGTCGACGCTCCGGTTCGTTGATCTTGACCATTTTAAGCAGTTCCAGCGCTCGGTCCCTTGCCTGCGCCTTACTCATGCCGCGGTGAACCCGCAGCCCTTCCATGAGCTGACGCCCGACGGTAAAAACCGGATTGAGCGATGTCATCGGCTCCTGAAAGATCATGCCGATCTCATTGCCACGTACGCTGCGCATCGTGTTGTTGGTGGCCTGCGCCAGATCGATGATTTCGCCGCTGCCACGTTGGAACTTGAGTTCGCCACCGGCAATCGTGCCGCCGCCATATTCGATCAGCCGCATGAGCGACAGAGACGACACTGATTTTCCCGACCCGGATCCGCCGACAACGCAGACGCATTCGCCAGGGCAATGTCAAAACTCAGATCTTCGACACCCAGCACCGGGCCATCATGGGTCTCGAAGGCCACCCGCAAATTGCGGATAGACAGAAGCTGGTCTGACGTATTGGCGGCGGACGACCCCTGTCCGGTATTCAGAGACGCGGAAATCTGATCTTGCAACATGCACTCTCTCGCAGTGATCTGCCGTTGGTCAGAAGCGGGCCGGGAAAGGCTGATTTGGTCCCGGGTCACCCATCCGGCCTGAAAAGACCTGCCGTCGGGGTGATGCATTCTGATTTCGGCAGAATTCATCATTACAGCGAGTGTTTCCACATTGCCCGGAAAGGGGAAGCGATGCATCCAAGTACACGGTGTTGCTGTTCCGGCAACGCGGTGTACTGCAACTCTCTACTTCCGGTTTGTCCCTCAAAATCGAATAGTTGTTCCTGTTCAATCGGCCTCAATGAAAAAATGTCGCAAAGGCACTCTGAGGCCCGCCTTTTGACACAGAGCAGTCAATGCGTACCGCAGCAGCAGGCCAAAAGCTTGAGCCGGAACTTTGGCTGGTAGGGGATAGAAAGCATGAAGAAATTGACAGCGTTGTCACTTGGGGCCCTCGCACTTGCGGCCTCCTTGTCGACAAACGCGATGGCAGCAGAGGCGACCGGCGGAGAATTGAAGCTGGTGTTCTCTCAAGCGCCGTCCATCCTGAACCCGTATCTTTCCGGCGGCACCAAGGATCTGGTGTCCGCCAGCATGGTGCTTGAGCCGTTGATCCGGTTCAATCCGCAAGGCAAGATGCTGCCTTGGCTCATCACCGAGATCCCGACCGTCGATAACGGTGGCATTTCGAAAGACATGACGACGGTCACCTACCACCTGAAGCCAGGTATCAAATGGTCTGATGGCACCGACTTTACCTCAGCCGATGTGGTCTTCACGGCGAAATACTGCATGGATCCGGGTGGTGGTTGCGCACAGGCCTCGCATTTCCAAGGTGTAAAGACGGTAGATGCGGTTGATCCGATGACCGTCAAGGTCACGTTCGATGCGCCAAAGCCTTATCCGTACTCTCTCTTTGCAACGCAGGAATCGCCGATCATTGAGAAAGCCCAGTTCGCTGACTGTCTTGGGGCCAAAGCGCCGACCTGTACCAAAGCCAACTTCTATCCACATGGCACAGGTCCGTTCGTTGTCACTGACTTCCGCCCGAATGATACGATCAAATTCAAGGCAAACCCACATTATCGCACCAAGGGTGAGCCGCATTTCGCAACCGCTCTGTTGAAGGGTGGCGGTGATGCAGCCTCTGCGGCACGCTCTGTTCTGGAAACCGGCGAATTTGATTACGCCTGGAACACGCAGCTTGCACCAGACGTTCTGGCCAACATGATGAAGGGCGGCAAAGGCAAGACGGTTGTGGCTTTTGGCAGCCTGGTTGAGCGTTTGCAGATGAACCAGACCGATGCGTCTCCTGAGCTTGGCCCGGATGACCGCTCGACCACCAAACACAAGAACCCGGTGACCGGCGATCCTGCCGTGCGCAAGGCTCTGAGCATGGCGATCGACCGCAAGACACTGGCTGAAATCGGCTATGGCAAGGCCGGCAAGGCCTCCTGTAACTGGGTTCCGGCTCCCGCCGCCTATGTTAATCCGAACAACAACTGGTGTCTCACGCAGGATATCGCCGGAGCCAAGAAAATTCTTCAGGACGACGGCTGGGTTGATACCAATGGCGATGGTATCCGCGAAAAGGATGGCCACAAGTTGAGCGTCCTGTTTCAGACCTCGACCAATGGCGTGCGTCAGGACTTCCAGTCGATCATCAAGCAGTGGTGGTCTGAGATTGGCGTCGACACGCAGCTTCGCAACGTTGATGGCTCCGTGTTCTTCGGTGGTGATCCGAACTCTCCGGACACATTCCAGAAGTTCTATGCAGACGTTGAAATGTACGCCAACAATTTCCCCGGCACTGATCCGGAGCAGTATGTGGCTCAGTACACCTGCGAAAAGATCCCGCGGCCGTCCACTGGGTGGCAGGGTGAGAACGTCAACCGCTATTGCAACAAGGACTATGACGCGCTGGTCAAGAAGCTGGGCAGCACGGCAGGTATCGAAGCACGCGGCAAGATCGTTCAGCAGCTCAATGACATGCTGACCCACAAGGCTATGGTTCTGCTGCCAATCGTTTATCGCGGCACGCAGTCTGCCAAGTCCAACACCATTGGCAATGTCGAGATCAACGGCTGGGATTCCGAACTCTGGAATATCGCTGACTGGTATCGCATCAAGAAGTAAGGCGCAGCCCTCCGGTCGCGGTTCGCCGTGACCGGAGGGCGATGGGGAACCGGAATGAGGAGTGGGCTTTACGCTCGTCTTTCCGCCTCCAATACCGGCAATGCTCGGGAGGCGCGAGGCCTCCCGAGCATTGCAACGAGAGCCAAACCGGACGTCTGCGGGTCTTATGACCCCAACTGAGGCCTTGCCTTATGTTCAATTATACCCTTCGCCGTCTTGTGATTGCGATCCCGACCTTGCTGTTCATCAGCCTGGTCATCTTCCTCCTCCTTGATTTTGCGCCCGGCGATCCGCTGGCCAACATGCCGCTGACCATTCCCCCGGAAGTGCGTGAGAAAATGCGGGCTGCGCTGGGTCTCGATCAGTCGGTCTGGATCCGCTATCTGCTTTGGTTGAAGCAGTTTTTCTGGATCGAGCCGCTGCATGTGGTGAACAACCTTTTCGGCACCCATTTTGCTGAGAATGCGCAGCGCATCCTGTCGTGGCAGACACGTAGCCCCGTGGCTGACATCATTGCGCAGCGCCTGCCGCAGACGCTTTGGGTCGTGGGTATGGCTTATGTGGTGGGCATCATGATTGCCCTGCCGATCGGGGTTATTTCCGCCTATCGTCAATATTCGATCTTTGATCAGGTCGGAACGTTCGTTTCGATGGTCGGCTATTCGATCCCGCCGTTCTTCAGCGGTGTCGCCGTCATCATCCTGTTCTCAATCTACGTTCACTGGCTGCCCTCGGTCTACGACACGACGCTGGAGGTGACGAACTGGAGTTCGTTTGTCGAGCAGGTGCGTCAGATGATCATGCCGGTGATGGTTCTGGCTTTGCAGATCACGGCGCAGATGAGCCGTTTCATGCGGGCTTCGATGCTGGACAACCTGCGCCAGGACTATGTTCGCACTGCCCGTGCCAAGGGGCTGAAGGAGCGCACGGTTGTTCTGGTCCATGTGCTGCGCAACTCGATGATCCCGGTTGTCACTGTCATTACCATGAGCGTGCCGCATATCTTCGGCGGCGCCATCATCACGGAGCAGGTGTTCAAGGTGAATGGCATCGGCCAGCTGCTGATCACGGCCATTCAGGCCAATGATCTGCCAATGGTGCAGACCCTGACCTTCATCTTCGCCATTCTCATCGTGCTCTTCAACATCGTCGCAGACGTTCTGTACGGCGTCCTTGATCCGAGAATTCGCTATGACTGATGCTGTTCACTCTTCCAATCTCGAAGACACGGGGTCTTCCTCGCAGTGGGGGGATGTCTGGCGGCAGTTTCGCCGGCATCGCGGTGCTTTGCTGGGCGCGACGATCTTCGGGATCATTGTCTTTGCCTGTCTGGTGGGGCCGTATATCTGGCCCTACAGTCCGACAAAGGTGAATATTCTGGCGCGCAACTCCGGAATATCCTTTTCACATCCTTTGGGCACGGACCAACTGGGCCGTGATCTTCTGGCGCGCCTGATCGCCGGCGGGCAGGTGTCGCTGGCCGTGGGCATGGTGGCGATGCTGCTATCGCTGGTGCTTGGCACGCTCGTTGGCGTCTTGGCCGGATATTTCCGCAGACTGGATGGTCCGCTCATGCGGTTCACCGATCTGTTTCTTGCCTTGCCGCTTCTCCCCCTTCTTCTGGTCATGGTGATGCTGTTTCGTGGGGCGCTTAATCAGGCCTTTGGACCTGAAATGGGCGTTTTTCTGCTGATCGTGACGGCGATCGGGGTCACGAGCTGGATGCAGACGGCGCGGATTGTGCGTGGTGATGTGCTGGCTCTCAAGGAGCGTGAGTTCATTTTGGCCGCGCGCTCTATCGGGACACGGCCTGGTAAGATGATCATCCGGCATCTGCTGCCCAATGTTTTGAGCCCCATCATGGTGTCCGCCACATTGGGCATTGCCAATGCCATCATCACGGAATCGTCTCTGTCCTTCCTCGGGCTTGGCTTCCCGCCGGACTTTCCGACCTGTGGGGCGTCTTCTCTTTGATGCGGTCGATCAGATCCAGCTCTATCCCTTGCGGGTGATCCTGCCGGGGGTTGCCATTTCGCTTACGGTTCTCTCCGTGAACTATCTCGGTGACGGATTGCGCGACGCTCTTGATCCAAGAATTCGTGGTCGCTGACTATCTACTGACAAAAAGGTTGAAACTGATGAAGAACGCCGAGCCCATTTGGGATCACGTCGATGCCCATGCCGAGGATTTGATCGGACTGGCTGATCGCGTGTGGGGCATGCCGGAAACGCTTTACGCTGAATATGCCTCTTGCGCTGAACATACGACGATGCTGAAGGACAAGGGCTTTACGGTCACTGAAAATCTTGCCGGGATTCCCACTGCGGTCATGGGAGAGGCAGGATCAGGTGGTCCGGTGATTGCCATCCTGGGTGAGTATGATGCCTTGCTAGGTCTGAGCCAGGAGGCAAATGTAGCCGAGCCCCGCCCTGTGGAGACTGGTGGTGCCGGGCATGGTTGTGGCCATAACCTGCTTGGGTCTGCTGCTCTTCTTGCTGCCTGTGGCTTGAAGGATTGGCTTGCGGAAACAGGTACGGCCGGGCGGGTGCGCTATTATGGGTGTCCGGCCGAAGAAGGGGGGCTGCCAAAGCCTTCATGGTGCGGGAAGGATGCTTTGACGATGTCGACATTGCCGTCACCTGGCGATCCGGGGATTTTCACCAAGGTGGCAGAATCCAGCAGTCTGGCCAACACACGCATCGACTTCGAGTTCATCGGCCGGGCAGCTCATGCCGCAGGCGCGCCGCATTTGGGTCGCTCCGCGCTGGATGCAATTGAACTGATGAATGTCGGTGTCAACTATATGCGTGAGCATATGACCAGCGATTGCCGCCTGCACTATGCCTATCTGGATGCGGGTGGCACGGCGCCCAATGTCGTGCAGGCAAAAGCCAAGATCCGCTATACTGTTCGCTCTGTGACCTTGAAAGGTATGTTTGCGCTGATCGAGCGCGTGAAGAAGGTTGCCGATGGCGCTGCCTTGATGACGGAGACGTCCGTGTCTCATTCTGTCATGTCGGCGGTGTCCAATCTGATCCCGTGTGAGCCGCTTGAGGTGGCTATGCAAAGTGTTCTGGAAGAGCTTGGGCCGGTGCCGTTTGACGATGCGGATCGCAAGTTTGCAGCTGATATTCAGGCGACCCTGAGCGACGAAGACATTCGCACTGCTTATGCGGAAAAGGGGCAGGGCAACTTCGCTGATGAGCCGGAAGTGCTGTGCGAGACCGTTCTGCCGCGCCCTGTGGTGCCGCGCGTGTTGGGCGGCTCGACGGATGTGGCCGATGTCAGTTGGGCTGTTCCAACGGTTCAGTTGAATGCGGCCACATGGGCCATCGGCACACCGGGGCATAGCTGGCAGGTGACGGCCCAAGGAAAATCCGGCATTGCCCATAAAGGCATGATTTACGCCGCCAAGGCCATGGCGCAACTGGCGCAGAAAGCCATAGAAGACGAAACGTTGATGGCCCGTGCCAAAAAGGCCCATGCGGACCAGCTTGCCCGCGATCCTTACATCTGCCCGATCCCCGTCGACGTCATGCCACCACTGCAACCGCGTCCGATTGCTGCTGAGTAAAAACACCAAAGGCACATGGCGTTGCGTCTTGAGCGAAGTCATGTGCCCACAGCAGCGCGTGCCACTGAGTGGGGCGCGAACTCATAAATCCGCTTAATGGCGTCATAAAGCGCAAAGAGCCGTCTGACGCAGACGGATATACAGCGCAAACTCCTGTAAAATCATACCACCAACAGACATTCCGATCAGATGTGCAGGTTGACCTCCGGTAGCGTCCAGCACCGCTTCAAGCGCTCTCGCCATCAGTGAAAACGTCGGCGGCTGATCTGGCCGTGGCGATAGTCTGTGACCGGGCATGTCGAAAGCCATCACATCGTGGGTCTTGGAAAATGCGGCAATCTGAGTGTCCCACACGGTCAGGTCCAGCCCGACAGGATGCAAAAAGACAATACGATCTGCATTTTGTGCCCCGGTGCGGATCATATTGAGGGGCCAAATCCGGGAACGTCGAGTGCAGTCATGTGCTGTCCGATCATGTGATGCGCTGCTGGTATCGGTCCGCTTCAAAAACGACTTTATAATTCGATACAATCTAGAATGGCGTAGGCGGCATCAAGTACGACACGGTGAGTTTCTAAGCTACGTGGCCTGCCTGCCGACCGGCGTGCGGGTTTTCTCGCACCAGATAATTGCGAGCTCTGCGGTGGGGATTTCAAAGGTGGCGTTCCGGCTGGACGTATGCGGACAAGGAGATGGGGCCAGCAACAGCTTTGTTACGGTCATGGTAGTTGACTATGGCGTTTTGGACATCACGCCCATCGGCGCTAAGGGCAGTGGCTCTGGACCGTTCCGGTTGCCAGCTCAGGCCTCCGGGTCGTTTTGCCGATCACTAACGCGCGCGTCTGATAGCGTGGTCTGTTGGTCGGGGCAAGATCAGGGGCATCTGCGCAACTCTGGGGGCTTTATCTCTCGATAAGCCCCCAGCTCCAAACAGAGAAATCGCAAGGTTTGTGTGAAAGCCGCTGTCAGAGGCAGGCGCTGATGTAGTCGTCCATCATGTCGGTGATGCTGGCGAGCACCAGAGCGTCTGAATGCGGTGCGAGTTTGCCTGCACGCACGGCCGCATAATGCGCGCCCAAATGCTGACCGATAAGCGTTTCAGGCAAGTCCACTCCCTTTAGCATGTCCATCAGCTCACTGACCGCCGCCGAGGCCTGCGGATGCGGCCAGTAGTAGCGAATGCGGTCGCTGTAGGAATAATGCCTCTGCGTGGCTTGTTCGACGTCGTTTCCGGGATAATACTTCTTCCAGTTATCTGGCTCTTCCAGCATGATCCGTTCCATTGTAGAGCGCAGGGTTTCGCTGCGTTGGTGCGGATACAGCGTGGCTGCAATCGCATCGAGACCATAAAGCGCTTCCCGTAGACGGAAGGTCAGGCCCGGCCCCACCTTGAGGATGGAAAAGCGGTTGGCCACCAGCGCCGCAAGATTGTCGCGGGTCTGATAGTCGGTCGAGTGACATTCAAACACCAGACCAGGCATTTCTGACAGGCTGGCGGTCAGAGCCGGAGTCTTTGACGCGTCGTAATCATCCACGCCATGACTGGAGAACTCCACGCCAGGCTGCACGACTATGGCAATTACCCGGTCAAAGGCATCACCTTGCCCCGCAGCGAGAAAAGTGTCCCGCGTTACGCGGTAGGTATTGAGGGCCGCTTCCGGCGTCGTTACCTGAAGCTCTTCCTCTTCACCCAGAGCACCGCCGGGAACCGGAACTTCCGTGCCGACGATGTAGACGGGACGCGGCACATCCCCGCCGGGCAGTGAGGCTTCCGCTGCCCGTGCAAGACGCACAGCACGACGTGCAGTCTCGTCGTCGCCAAGCGCGATCGGCTCGCCGGCGCAGCCCATGGAACAATCGAGATGCAGCTTGGTGAAACCCGCCGCCGCAAAGGCACGGATCATCACCTCTGCCTTGTCCATGGCCTCGTCCGCAGGCAGATCCTTCCAGGGGTTTGGGCCCAGATGGTCACCGCCGAAGATCAGACGTTGTGTCGGAAACCCGGTTCGAAAAGCAATCTCTTCGACAAATTGGCAGAAATCGGCAGGCGTCATGCCGGTATAGCCACCATCCTGATTGACCTGGTTGCAGGTTGCCTCGATCAGCAATGGAAGACACGTATCCAGCGTGGCGCGCATGGCCGCTTCCAGAACGATCGGATGAGCAGAACAAACCGATGGAATGCCCGACGGTCCTTGCACGTCGGACCAGGTTGCGATGTCTTTTAAAACATTCTGTGTCATTGGTTCTCTCTCCGTGCGGGGTCAAGCGGCCGGATAAAGCGTGACGCCTGTGACCACGCGGGAGAGATTTCCCTGATCAACAAAGGGATTATCGATATTGAGGCCCAGCGCCTCGGCCCAGCGAACGGCCCAGATCTGTGCTGCCATCACGTAGAGAGCCGCTTCCCAGCGTGCATCGCCAATACAGCGCAAATTCACATCGCATCCGGCGTCCCCCATGGTCAGCACCGTCGCGTCAGGAAACTGAACAAGGATTTCAGCGGCCACATCCCTGTCGTAGCGGGCGGTCAGCGCATCGGGATGGATCATCACGACAATCAAATCCTTGCCTGTAATGACAGACTTCGGCCCATGACGGAATGCAAGCGTACCGTCGTGACTGGAGACGGATTGACCGGCGGTGAGTTCCAAAACCTTGAGAGCGGATTCATGGGCGGCTCCCTTGAGGGCGCCTGAGCCCAAAAAGATCACGCGGTCCGGACGTGGAGGCGTCATCGCGTCATAGGCCTCCAGCAACTGCGGTGCCCTGTTCGCCAACGCATTGATTGTGGCAGGCAAGTCTTCCGTTGGTGCGAAACAGGCAAGTGCAGACAACAGCATGGTGGAGAAGCTGGATGTCATGGCAAAGCCTGCATCATGCGTTGCCTCGGGCAAAAGCAGCACCTGCTGCAGGTCTCCTTGTGCCGGGACACGCGTCGCCAGCACACCCTCCGGGTTGCAGGTGATGTGCAAACGGCCAACTTTAGGGAACAGGCTGTCGAGAATATCCAGCGTGCCGACACTTTCGGAACTGTCGCCAGAACGGCCGAACTGAACCAGAAGCAGTTTGGCATCGTCACGCAGGCATTCGTGCGGGTTGGAGACGATGTCAGTGGTTGGCACTTCATGCAGCTTCAGGTGGTCTTGCGACGCGAAAGCAGCTATCTCGCCAATAAAGGCCGAAGTGCCCGCGCCAGCAAAAATCACCTCTTCAAAACCAGAAGCTGCAATCCACGCGCGGATTTCGGCGGCTCGCTCAGTCAGCTTCGGCGCCCAATCCGCCCAGATTGCAGGCTGAGCATGAATTTCGCGCCACGTTGCGCTGTCAAGTGCGGTCGTCATAGTATCTCCTTGGGTCCCGTTTCGGGGTATCTTATGTCTGGCGTGCGCGCCGGAGGCGCAGAGCCGATTGGATGGGGTCAGTCAAGACGCTTGCCAGTGGTCTTGTCGAAAAAGTGGAAGACGCCAGATGGATTGTTCAGCCAAAGCGTATCGCCGGGCCCCGCATTAATGCGGCCAGCATGTGTGGCAATGCCACGGGTTCCTGCCATTTCTCCGAAGAGGTAGGTTTCCGCGCCAGTCAGTTCACGTGCTTCCAATGCCATGGGAAGAAGGCCATCGGCCTCGTTGGAAAGCTCAAGACTTTCCGGGCGAATGCCCACCACCACCGAAGTTCCTAGTGCCACGTTGGCGTTAAATGGAAGCAAGGTTTCACCGAGGCGCACACCTTCCGGCGATGCAACGCCATCAAACAGGTTCATCTTCGGCGAACCAATGAACTGTGCCACGAAGAGGTTCTGCGGCATGTCATAAATCTCGACCGGCGTGCCAACCTGTTCGATTTTGCCTCCATTCAGCACCACAATCCGGTCGGACATGGTCATGGCTTCCAACTGGTCGTGGGTCACATACAGCGATGTTGTGCCGAGCCGCAGTTGCAGGGCACGAATTTCCGAACGCATCTGCACACGCAATGTCGCATCCAGATTGGACAAAGGTTCATCAAACAGGAAGACTCGCGGCTTGCGCACAATGGCTCGGCCCATTGCAACACGTTGTCGCTGGCCGCCCGAAAGCGCTTTGGGATAGCGCTCCAGATAGGGCGTCAGGCCCAGAAGTTCTGCCGCCTGATGCACTGCCGCCTTGATTTCGGCCTTAGGGATGGAGCGCAGCTTCAGACTGAACCCCATATTCTCGGCCACGGTCTTATGCGGGTACAGCGCATAGTTTTGAAAGACCATGGCGATGTCGCGATGCTTCGGAGCAACATCGTTGATCACCTTGTCGTTCAGCAACAGACGTCCGCCACTGATATCTTCCAGACCTGCGACCATGCGCAGCAACGTAGACTTGCCGCACCCGGAAGCCCCGACCAGCGAGATCAGCTCGCCGTCATTGACCTGAAGATCGATGTTGTGAATGACCTCGACCTGACCATACCGCTTCTTCAGCGCCTCGAATTTCAGGGTAGCCATGCGTTGAACTCCGTTAAGTGGGCGCGCTCTGCCCTCAGGCGGCGCAGCTTCGTGACTGGTGCAGCGTGCAGACGGAAGGGACTCATTTCTGAGCTCCGGCCATCAGGCCACTGACGAGATAGCGATTGAGGAAAAGCACCAGCGCCACCGGTGGAATGATTGCCAAGATGCCTGCAGCATTCATCAGCCCGTAATCGATGTTGGAGCGGGTGGCGAACTCTGGGATCAAGACCGTGAGTGATTTGGTGGCAAGCGTCGGCGAGAACACCAAGGGGACGATGAACTGACCCCATGCATTGAGGAAGGTAAGGATCGCCGCAGCAATCAGGCCGGGAGCCGCCAGCGGCATGACAATGAATACCAGGGTATATAGACGCCCTGCGCCGTCCAGCCATGCGGCTTCTTCCAATGACAGCGGCATCGCCTCATAGACCGTTCGCATGAGCCAGAGGGCCAATGGCAGGAAGGCGGAGACGTAGATCAGCGTGATGCCGACGTAGGTGTCGATGAGATGGAGGCTGATCATCAGCCGATAAAGCGGGATCATCACCGTATAGGCCGGGATCGCCATGGTGGCGACCACGAGAGCAAACAGGATGTTGCGACCGGGAAAGCGCAGCCGGACGAAGGCATAGGCACCGAAAGCGGCAATAGTCACCGTAACAATGGTCGCCAGACCCGATGTGATGATGCTGTTGAGCATCGCAGCATGGAACTGTGGCCAGACGGATGCTGCCTCGTTGCCGTTTGCCATGCTGGTCGCGCCCAGAAGTCTGGCATAATGCGCAAGCGTTGGGTGTTCGGGCCATAGACGCAGAGTTTTCGAGATGATCTCATTCGACGGGGTGAAACTGGTCGCCAGTGCCCAGTAGATGGGTCCAAGTGACCAGACGAGCAGAAAGAGAACAGAAACAGCCTTGCCAATGAACAGGGCGGCATGAAAGAGCTTTTTCGAGGTCATCAACCCATCCTCGTATCGCGGGAAATCTTGAGGACGTAGATCAGCGAGACCACTAGCGAAGCGATCATTGCCAGCAGCGACAAGGCCATGCCATAGCTGAAACGCAGATCCTGAAATGCGGAGAGATAGGTCTGAATAATGACCGAGCGTGTGCCCAGACTTGATCCACCCATGATCCAGGCTTCGTCAAAAAGGTTGAAGGCAAAGACGGTTGATTGACTGAGGGCAATCGCCAACCCGCCGGAAATCAATGGGAGCGTCACTTGCTGGAAACTGCGCAAGGGCCCGGCTCCATCCAGACGCGCTGCCTCATAGAGTTCCTCCGGTACGCTTTGCAAGGATGCCAGAAGAATGATTGCCGTTAGCGGGGCCATACGCCACACGTGAACCACTGTAACCATCAGCAGTCCGGCAATCCGGTCGTTGGACCACACGACAGTATGATCGATGATGCCGAGTGCTTCGAGCACATGATTCAGCAATCCGTAGCCAGGGTTATAGATCCACATCCAAACGATCGCATTGACCACTGGCGGAAGACACCAAGGCAGAACGGCAGCGGCCAGAAGCCATTGCCGCCCATGCCGAACGCGGTTGAGAAGAAGGGCCATGGCAAGGCCAATCAGGGTTTCGGCGACAACCGCCACCACGACATAGAAGACGCTGTTGACCCAGGCTGTCTGAACGTCGCTGTCGCTGACCAGCCGGGTGTAGTTCGTCAGCCCGATGAAAGGCTGTCCTGCCTGCATCGGATCGACGCGGTAAAAGCTGTCGACCACCGTATTGACGAGCGGTCCGAAGACCAGCCCGCCCATGATGACGACAATGGGAATGACGAAAGCCAGCGCCGAGGCCGACTTCATCACGCTTGTAAGGTTGCCGAAAATCGGCACCGGACTGGCTTGCCATGTGTCCTGTTCTCTCGATTTAGCGGTTCTTCGCTTTTTCAGCCTGCGACGCGATCTCCGTCACGGCCTGCTTGGCGTCATACTGACCCTTGGCCGCGGCGTTGATCGTTGAACAGACCGCGCTGGAGAACTGCGGATACCAACCTGGCGTGCCCTGTTTGAAAAGCGGCTCCGTTGTCTTGGACTGGGCAATGAGAACATCACCGGCGAAAAGCTTGCCTTCCTTGTTGAGCTGCTCCAGTACGCTGAGACGCGGCGGCAGATCGCCGAGAGTGTTGTAAATTTCAATCTCGTTTTCCGGCTTCGCAATCCAGTTGATGAAAGTTGCTGCGGCCTTCTTGTTGGAGGCAAGGGCCGGGATACCGACAGCTTCCGGCAAACCGAATGTGCGCGACTTGCCAACTGCGGACGGCATGAGCGCCGCAGCCACCTGATCGGCGATCTTGGACTTCTTCGGGTCGCTATAGACCGCGAGATTGCCAGCCCAACCCGCGACATCAAACGTGCTTTCACCAGCTTGGAAAACCTGCTGGACTTGAGTGTCCTTGAGGCCGGTCGCGGCCGGGTCGATCAAGCCTTCCTTCAGCGCGGTCAAGATGAAATTCAGAGCCAGATAGCCACCAGATTTTTCATCGGTGAAGAGAGGCTTGAGGTCGTTGTCGAAGAGATCACCACCGAAGGCCATCGCCAGCAGATACCACGCTGTTGAAGTGCCTTCTGTTGCCGAGAGCGGCAGGCCGATCGGATGCTCGGAGATGCCTGCCTTCTTGATGGCACGGGCAGCTTCCAGCATGTCAGTCGGTGTCTTCGGGGCCTCCTTGAGGCCGGCCTTGTCCAGATGGGCTTTGTTGTAGATCAGTACCCGGAAGTCATTGTTATATGGCAGTGCCAGCAGCTTGCTGTCGTAGTTGAAGATCTTCGCCGTTGGAATGTCGGCCACCGTTTCTGCCGGGACAATGTCTTCAAGGCTATCGAACCAGCCTGCGGCTCCGAACTGCCCAACCCAGGACCAGTCGAATTCCACGCCGTCAGCCGGTGCCGTTCTGGCGACCATGGAGGTCACGACTTTGGTGCGAATATCATCCCAGCCCATGGTCTGGATCTGTAGTGGAATACCCGTTTCCTTTGTGAAACGGTCAATCATGGTTTTGGGCAACGTGCCCCATGGCGGCAACAGGACATTGAGTTGCTTGCTGTTTGCAAAGGCAATGCGAGGAAAGGCTGCGGTAAGATTGGCCGCCCCGAGGGCCGCAAGGAACGTTCTTCTTTTCATTTCAGTACCTCTGGTTGGTTTTTTGACTTATTTTTTACTGACGCTGGTTCGCGTCGAGTTCCTTGGAAAGCTGTTTTGTCCAGTTTTGACAGGCAGGCAGATCAGCGATCTGTGCTGCGCGCAAAAGCGCTCCTCCGACAGGAGGGAGGCATGGGGCTGACGGTGGTGTACCAAGCCGTCTGGTCAGATGAGCTTTGACGACGTCGCTCTGCATGACACCTCCTGCGAAGCTCCAGCGCAGAGGATCTGCGCCAGAAGTCTGCCTCCAGGCTGCCTGTGCTGCCAAAGCCAAGGCAATCTGCGGCGCGTTCTAGAAGTGTGACGGCAACGGGATCCGCTTCATCGGCCAACTCGCCAATGAAGCGGGCCACGCCAGCGATGTCCTGACGCGGGTTCTTTTGCCCGTATAGCCAAGGTCAGGAGGTCATCCGCACGGATGCCTAAGCGTGATAATAAGTTAACTGAGAAATCTCCTTTCGGAGCGCGTCCATCCAGCTCTTGCGATACGCGCGAGAGCGCTTCGCGGCCAATCCAGTGCGCACTGCCTTCGTCGCCAAACAGATCCCCCCAGCCGCTGGTGCGCACTTGCGGTGCCTGTGGGCCTCCGCTGCTGGCCCAGCGCCATGGCCCCGGTGCCTGCCAGAATGAGCACGCCACCGTCACCGGCGAACGCACCATCAAAGGCAATGCGGACATCGTTTTCGACCACAACAGGACACGAAAAAAGTGCCGCTGCCGCTTGGATCTGTGCTGTCGAGAGCTCGTTAATCTCGCCGTGAAATGGCAACCCGAGAACCGCCGCTGCAATCGGTTCAGGCAAGTCGCTGGTCATGCCGTGGACAAGATGATCAAGATGAGACTGCCAGTCCGGAACGGCAAGTGGATCGAGGCTGCCTGCTTTCTGGCAACGCAGGATCTTGCCGGTTTCATCGGCCACTGCGGCCAGGGTTTTGGTGCCGCCGCTGTCCAGTCCGAATACCAATGTCATCTCAGCCTTCGCCTTTCTGCTCGGCAAGCAAGGGGGCCAAGGTCAGACCAATACCGCGATCTGCAAAGCGGTCTTGCCACTCGCGCGCAAGACTGCTGTCGGTGATGACTTCAAGGGTCTCTTTCAAGGGGGAAACTCGGTAGGTCAGATGATTGCCGAATTTTCCGGAATCGATCAGCAACATGCGTTCTGATGAGCGAGAAATCATCTTGGCGTTAAGGCTCGCTTCGGCTTCATCCAGTGTGTAGATGCAGCCATCGGGAGCCAAAGCCCCAGCTCCGAGGAAGAGTTGGTCAAACCACAATTCCTCCAACATCCGTTCTGCCAGCCCGCCAACCATTGAGGCATTCTCGGTGCGCAGCATGCCACCAAGAAGCGTAACCTTGACATCAGGCACGTCCATCAGGATTTGCGCCACCGGAATGCAGTTGGTGAAGACCGTCAGGGCCATCGGCCGCAGCCTGATGCATCGCGCAAGCTGCAGGACAGTCGTTCCCGCGTCCATCAGCACCGTGCTTCGGGGGCGGAGCCGGGTATACGCCGCCTCGGCAATGGCACGTTTTTGGCTTAGATTTTGCTGCTCGCGGAGGGAAAAAGCGACTTCCTGACCGGCAGATTCCGCAATCTTGGCGCCGCCTCGGGTGCGACTGATCATCCCCTGATCTTCAAGCTCTATCAGATCCCGGCGCACCGTCGCCATTGAGGCACCGATAGCGTCTGCGATGTCCTGAACCGAACAGGTGCCATCGGCATAGAGCAACTTGCGAATTTCCAGGAGACGATCGTCTTTCACGTTTCAATCCTCAAACACATTCTGGATTGAATACAACAAAAGGAATAAGTCAGAGTCAATCTAATTTTTGATTGTTTTTGATCGGTAACATACAAATATCTGAATATTAATGACTTATTTGATCGAGACATGCCGCGATGACAACCCTGTATAACGCTCGTCAACCGTCAGAAAAGCCAAAGGGGTGTCATGGTTTCTCGTGTTTCCATTGCCGTCTCCGGCCTGGGAAATGGGTCGAAAAGGGGAGGGGCTTTCAAGCCGATACAGTCGCCGTTCGGGAACGGCCGGTTCATATGACGGTATCGCAAGGCCAGGTGTGTCCCTGCGGGCGCAATTGATGGCTGAACAGGGGCGTGGTGTGGCAGGCTTGCTATAAAAGGGATGCTGAAAAAACTTAGGCGACGCTGGGGGATCAGCGTCGCCTGAAACGTCATCGCAAAGGGTGCCCGGAGGTCTTGGGCACCGTTTACGAAGCGTCTGCCTCGTGTGCCGGCTCACCGCTCAAGGTGCCGTGGTCGCCGTGGGTCACCAGCGGTTTGTTGCCGCTCAAGCGCCGAATGACGACGTAGAAGATCGGCGTCAGGAAAATCCCGAAGGCAGTGACGCCAATCATGCCGAACAGCACCGCAATCCCCATCGCGGTCCGCATTTCTGACCCGGCACCCGTTGATGTTGCGAGCGGCACTACGCCCATGATGAACGCCATGGATGTCATCAGGATGGGACGCAGTCGCAGACGACTGGCCTCAATGGCGGCTTGTACCGGCGTTCGCCCGTCGATTTCGAGTTCGCGGGCAAATTCGACAATCAGAATGGCGTTCTTTACCGACAGTCCCACCAGCACCATGAAGCCGATCTGGGTGAAGATGTTGTTGTCGCCTTGCGTCAGCCACACACCGGCCAGCGCGGCCAGCAGTCCTGTTGGCACGATCATGATGATCGCAAGTGGCAGGGCGAGGCTTTCATACTGGGCTGCGAGCACCAGGAAGACGAGCAGAACAGCCAGCGGAAAGATAATCAGGCCCGAGTCGCCCGCGATAATCTGCTGATAGGTCAGATCCGTCCACTCGTAGTCGATGCCCTTCGGCAAGGTTTCAGATGCGATCTTGTCGATTGCAGCCTGAGCCTGACCGGAGGAATAGCCCGGTGCCGGGCCGCCGTTGATGTCGGCGGACAGGAAGCCATTATAGCGTGTGACGCGCTCGGGTCCCGCCGTCGGCGTGACGGTGAGAAGAGCCGATAGCGGGATCATGTCGCCGTTTGACGAGCGGACCTGAAGACGTCCGATGTCATCCGGATAGGCGCGATAGGGCGCGTCGGCCTGTACACGGACCGAGTAAGTTCTCCCGAAGCGGTTGAAGTCGTTCACGTAAAGCGAGCCGAGATAGATCTGCAACGTGTCGAAGACATCTGTGACCGAAACCCCAAGCTGGTGCGCCTTGGCGCGATCGAGATCGGCGTAGAGCTGCGGCACGTTGATCTGATAGCTGGAAAACAGGCCAGCAAGCGACGGGGTCTGATAGGCCTTCGCAAGGAAAGCCTTCGTTGCCTTGTCGAGGGCTGAGTACCCCAGTGCCATTGCGATCTTCGATCTGCAACTTGAAGCCGCCAATGGTGCCCAGTCCCTGTACCGGAGGCGGCGGGAACATGGCAATATAAGCGCCTTTGATCCCGGCGTACTTCTGGTTCAGTGCCTGTGCAATGGCGCCTCCGGACAGATTGGGAGACTGGCGTTCGCTGAACGGCTTGAGCGTTGCAAAGACAATACCGGCATTGGAGGAGTTGGTGAAGCCGTTGATCGACAGACCGGGGAATGAGATGGCGTGCTCAACGCCGGGCTGATCCAGCGCGATCTTGCTCATCTTGCGAATGACATCGTCGGTGCGATCCAGCGTGGCGCCATCCGGCAACTGGGCGAAGCCGACAAGGTAGCCCTTGTCCTGTGCCGGGACGAAGCCGCCGGGCACGGTCTGGAACATGAAGTAGGTCGCTCCAACCAGCAGGAAGTAGACGATCATCACCAGCGTCTTGGTGCCCAGCAGACGACGAATGCCCCCACTGTATGCATTGGAGCCGCCATTGAAGGCGCGGTTGAAGCCTCGGAAAAACCAGCCGAGAGGCCATTCGATGATCCGGGTCAGGCGATCCTTGGGGGCATCATGGCCACGTAGCAGCATTGCGGCCAGCGCGGGAGACAGGGTCAGTGAATTGAAGGCCGAGATCACGGTGGAAATGGCAATTGTCAACGCAAACTGGCGGTAGAACTGGCCGCTGAGGCCGGTGATGAAGGCTAGTGGTACGAACACGGCCACCAGCACGAGCGCAATAGCGATGATTGGGCCAGAGACTTCACGCATGGCCTGATAGGCGGCGTCACGCGGGCTCAATCCCAGTTCGATATTACGCTCGACGTTTTCGACCACCACGATGGCATCATCGACGACGATGCCGATCGCGAGCACAAGCCCGAACAACGACAGCGCGTTGATCGAGAATCCCATCGCTTCCATGACTGCGAAAGTGCCGATTACCGAGACCGGAACCGCGATGAGTGGAATGATGGACGCGCGCCATGTCTGGAGGAACAGGATCACCACCAGCACCACCAGAACGATTGCTTCAAGCAGTGTGTGAACCACAGCCTCAATCGAGGAGCGCACGAAGGCGGTGGTGTCATAGACGATGCTGTAGGACACGCCATCCGGCATGGTCTTTTTCAGCTCTGCCATGACCTTGTGCACGTTGTCCGAGATCTCGATGGCGTTGGAGCCGGGAGACTGGAACACCGGCAGAGCGACGGCGTCTTTGTTGTCGAGGAGAGAACGCAGGGCATAGCCGTCCGCACCGAGTTCGACCCTGGCGACATCTCGCAGGTGGGTAATCTGCCCTGTGGCGCCGGTCTTGACGATGATGTTACCGAATTGCTCTGGCGTCTGGAGACGGCCTTGCGCATTCACCGAGAGCTGGACATCCAGTCCCTTGACGCCCGGAGATGCGCCAATGATGCCGGCGGCTGCCTGTACGTTCTGCTCACGGATGGCGGTGACGACGTCCGTAGCCGTCATATCCCGCTGTGCCAGCTTTTCCGGATCCAGCCAGACGCGCATGGAATAATCGCCTGAGCCAAACACCTGAACCTTACCGACGCCACCGATACGTGCGAGGCGATCCTTGATATTCAAGACGGCATAGTTGCGCAGATAAACGGGGCTGTAACGTCCGTCCGGCGACAAGATATTCACGACCATCATCAAGTCTGGTGAACTCTTGACGGTGGTGATTCCAAGCTCGCGGACTTCTTCCGGCAAGCGAGCTTCGGCCTGTGATACGCGGTTTTGAACGAGCTGTTGCGCCTTGTCCGGGTCGGTGCCGAGTTTGAAGGTGACGGTCAGTGTCATCTTGCCATCGGTCGTGCCTTGCGATGACATGTAGAGCATGCCCTCGACACCATTGATGGATTCTTCAATGGGAGTTGCGACGGTTTCCGCAATGACCTTCGGGTTTGCGCCCGGATACTGGGCGGTCACAACGACGGACGGCGGAACGACTTCCGGGTACTCCGAAATTGGCAGTGCCCGAAGGCCGAGAAGCCCCGCAACGAGGATGAGAACAGACAGAACGCCGGCAAAAACCGGCCTGTCGATAAAGAAGCGAGAGAAGGTCATGATTTGCCTCTTCGGGTTGATCTTTGCGTGGCTGGCGGGAGGGCTTGGACACACGCAGGCAACCAACCAAAACGGAAGGAAATGAACTGGCCCGGTGACTGATCACCGGGCCAGAGAAATCAAAAGGATCGGCTTACTGGCTTGCGGATGCTGTATCGACGGAGCCCATAGCCACTTGCTGGGGGGCGACGGTTGCCCCCGGACGCACACGTTGCAACCCATCGACCACGATGCGGTCACCCGGCTTCAGCCCGGCGGTGACAATCCGCAGCCCATCTGACCGGCTTCCCAGCGTCACTTCGCGGTAGGCGAGCTTGTTGTCTTTGCCGACGAGCAGGACGAACTTGCGATCCTGATCAGTGCCAACAGCCCTTTCGCTGATCAGCACATGCGATTGGGCTTCTGGCTGTCCCAGTCTGACGCGCACAAACTGGCCAGCGACGCAGCTTGTCCTGTGGGTTCTTGAAGGTGGCGCGCAAATGCACGGTGCCGGTGCCCGTATCGACTTGATTGTCGATAAACTGCAGGTGCCCATCGATTGGCTTGTCGATGCCATCGCTCTGGATCTGCACCGGAATGGCGGCAAACGACATAGAGCCATCCTTCTTTGCGGGCAGGGAGGCCAGCAGTTGGTTGACGACACGCTCGTCGACGTTGAAGCTTGCGTAAATCGGATCGACCGATACAAGGCTGGTCAAGACGGGAGAGCTTGCTCCGCTGGCGACGAGGTTGCCCGGTGTGACCTGGATCTTGCCGACACGACCCGAGATTGGCGCACGAATGTCAGTATAGTTGAGATCGAGTTGGGCTGATTGCAGGGCGGCTTCGGCGGCGCGTTGATTGGCCAGTGCTTCATCATAGGTGGCCTTGCGGTGGTCGACTTCGCTGCGTGCGAGTGCGCCGTTCAACAGTTTGTTGCCGCGATCAAATTCCAGTTTGGCGTAGGACGCCTGTGCTGCGGCGGCGGCAAGCTGGGCCTTGGCCCGTGCGACAGTGGCCTCAAAGGGCGCCGGATCAATTTTCACCAGAACATCACCCTTTTTGACAAGGGCGCCTTCGGCGAACTCGGTCGAGAGCAGGGCTCCGGCAACACGCGACCGGATTTCGACGGAATCAACAGCTTCCAGCCGTCCGGAAAAATCCTGCCATGGCCGAAATCTTTCGAACTTCAACCGGGGCGACGGATACGGGGATGCCGGAAGGGGCCGCGGCGGCTTCTGCGGCAACGGCCGGCGTTGTCGGCTGCCAGACAGCGCCCAGATAAGTGGACGCACCTGCGGCGATAACGAGCGCTGCAACGGTGGTATAAAGCGTGCGGCGAAGAGTGAATACGGTCATGAGACGTCTCCATGGCGATTTCCGGCCGTCGCCGTCTCTCCCGCTGGGCGGGGGGCAAAGCACCGGTTTGTTCGAAGAATTCGGTAAATTGGGTATGCAAGAAGGGCTGCCAGATGGGAGGCTGGTCGACCTTCTGGTTCAGACTGGCGGGCCAGCCGGTTGGTTTTTGCAGGACACGGTTGCGCACCGTGATGCCTGCTTGTCGAAGTCTTTCGGCGTAGGCGATGCTTTCGTCTTTCAACGGATCGTCTTCCGCCGTGAGGATCAGCGCCGGGGCCACATTGGCAAGCCGTTGGCACAGCGCCGGGGCGGCATAGGGGTGGCAAGCCTTGGCGGAGGAGCCAAGGTAACGGTTCCAGCCCGCTGCCCAGCGACAGGTCTTTGTTGTTGCCTGAGCCTTGACGAACGGACTGGGTTGCTAGGGTGGGATCCAGCATGGGAGAAATCAGGATCTGGCCCCGCAACGCCGTCTCGCCGCGGTCCCGCGCCATAAGCGCAACCCCTGCTGCGAGATTGCCGCCAGCTTCTTCTCCGGCGACGAACAACATCGATTGACGTGCAGCAAACATGCTGCACTGACGCTTCAGGGCTTCAAAAACGTCGAAGACCAGTTCAAGAGGTGCGGGAAATGGTCGCTCGGTGGCTCGCGCATAGTCGAGTGAGATGACAACAGCACCGGCGTCGGCAAGCGTTTTGGCAGCCACGTCGCTGCCGGCACAGGCGCCGGACACGAAATGTCCACCATGCATGTGGAGGACGAGAGGTGGCTTTTTTGACAACACATCAGACGCATGAACGCGAACGGTTACGAGACCGGACGTTTTGCAATCAAGGGTGTGTTCAAAGGACATGCTCATCAATCCGGTTGACATTTTGGTGACACAAAAAAGCCATCACCTCTTCCGCTGCCAAGGTAGGATTGTTTGGTTTTAGAAAAAGAGCCTGAAAATGAATAAGATTATTTCCACATGGGAACAATCAGGCGTATTCTGGTTCCTCGATTAGCGGGAAGGAAATTGAGATGGACCAACTTGCCGCAATGCGTGCCTTTATTGGGGTGGTCGATGCCGGAAGCTTCACGCGGGCATCTGACCAACTCGACATCCCCAAGGCGACGATGACCAAATTGGTGCAGGGGTTGGAAGCCCATTTGCGAACCAAGTTGTTGAACCGGACAACCCGGCGTGTGTTCGTGACGGTTGATGGGGCATTGTATTACGAGCGGGCGGCCCGGCTCTTGGGCGAAATCGACGAGCTTGATGGCACGATGGCGAGCTCTCAAGCCTTGCCGCAAGGTCGGTTGCGCGTCGAGATGTCAGGCGCTCTTGCAACCCAGATTGTTGTGCCAGCGCTTTGTGATTTTCACATGCGCTATCCGGATATTGCTATTGATCTTGGCGTCTCGGACAGGCAGATCGATATTCTGGCGGAGAACGTCGATTGCGCCATCCGGATCGGGGTCTTGCGTGATCAGTCTCTCATTGCCCGGCGGATCGGGCAGTTACATCTGATCACCTGTGCTGCTCCCTCTTATCTTGGGCGCTACGGTACGCCGATGCATCCAGGAGATCTGGAAGAGAGGCATAAGGCGGTCCGCTTCTTTCGTCCACCGAACGGGCAATCCATTCCTTTTGTTTTCAAGCGCGGCGGCGAGACCATCGAAATGGTAGGCAACACCACTGTGTCAGTCGATGATGCTGCGACCTATATCGCAGCGGCAGAGGCAGGGCACGGCGTTGCACAAGCGGCGACCTTCATGATCCGAAATGCGCTGGCGGAGCGGCGACTGGTTCAGGTCTTGCCAGACTGGGAGCGCGATCCAATGCCGATCCACATCGTCTATCCGCCCAATCGACATGTCAGCAACAAGCTGCGGGTTTTCGTTGACTGGGCTGCAAACCTGTTCGCGCAGGCCGATTTGTGACGCGAAGACGCGTGAAAGTATCTGAGCTATTTGACCGAACAGCAAAAAAGGCTGGAGGGATATGCGCCGGCCTGTCGCAGGTTTGAGGCCGTCCCGCTGCAGATGGCTTTATTTTGATGTCTTGTTGGCTTTGTCCCGAAGCCAGCCAAGCTCAGGCGGGAAGATGACGCGGTGGCGGTCGAGCTTCGCCGGGTCAAGGCTGAACTGGCCCGGGTGACGGAGGAGCGCAACATCTTGAAAAAGACCACAGTACGCTTCGCGCGAGAGTCTCGGTGAGGTGCGCTTTTATTGCGGACCAAACACCTAAGTGTCTACTGACAAGGTCTTTGTGGTCGTCTTATTGGATATAGTGATCTACCTCCAAACCGTCGCATTCAAGCGCACGCATTTGAAACCCAGAATGCAACCCTGAGCATTCCGTGCGCAATCGGGCTCACTGTGAGTGAGATCTAACTGTCAGGAATTTATGGGAAAATTTGGTAGCGGAGGAGGCCACCAAATTACCGTCTGGCGATGTTCGCCGATACCCTGTGTTGTCTATGTAAATCAGCAATTTAGTTGCACTTTTTGTCCATATAGGTCTTGATATGCCTACATGTTTCCTCCATATTTTAGGGGTAGATAATGGGTAGGTAACAGCTATGGCAAGCGGCATTCACCGGCTTTCGGATCGGCAAATCAAAGCGCACAAGCAACGCGGGCGACTGTCGGACGGCGGCGGGCTTTACCTGCAAGTCAGCACGTGGGGCACGAAGTCTTGGGAATTCCGGTTCACGCTTCACGGCAAGACCCGCACCATGGGGCTAGGCCAGTACGAACTTGTGCCGCTCAAGAAGGCGCGGGAAGAAGCCGAAGCCCTTCGTCAAGTCGTACGCGAAGGCAACGACCCCATAGAGGCGCGCAACGCCGCGAAGCTGAAAGCGCAGATAGAGGCCGCAACTTCCATCCTATTCAAAGACGCCGTAGAAAAGTGCATCGCGCGGAAGGAAGGCGAATTTCGCAGCGATAGGCACCGCAAGAACTGGCGTCGCAGCATGGACGCGTATGCGGTGCCGATCATTGGTGACATGAACGTTGCGCACGTCACGACACAAGACATTCTGCGAGTGCTGAACCAGCCGGTTGACGATGGCACCCTGTGGGAAAACAGAACCGAAACCGCGTCGCGTCTTCGTGGCCGCATTGAAAACGTCCTGTCGTGGGCCACGGTCGCGGGCTTCCGTACCGGCGACAATCCGGCGCGATGGATGGGCAATCTAAAAGAACTTTTGCCGACGCCTTCCAAGGTAGCGAAGGTCACGAAGCAACCGGCCCTCTCGCAATCCGACCTTCCAAAATGGTTTGCCGCCCTGCGCAAGCGCGATGGCGTGGCCGCGCGGGCGTTGGAATTCTTGACGTTGTGCGCGTCGCGTTCGGGCGAAATACGCGGCGCGAAATGGCAGGAAATCGACCTAGACGCACGCATGTGGAAGATACCGGGCGCGCGCATGAAGATGGAACGCGACCACCGCGTGCCGTTGTCTGACGCCGCAGTTGCGGTGCTAGAGGCGCTTCCGCGCGTTGAAGGGTCCGACTATGTGTTCCCTGCCGTCCGGGGCGGTGCCCTGTCCGATGCGGCCCTGTCAGCCGTCATGCGCCGGATGCACGCGACCGAATTGAAGGCGGGGCGGAAAGGGTGGCTAGACCCGGACAGCGGGCTTCCTGCGGTGCCCCACGGCTTGCGCTCGACCTTCCGCGTATGGACGGCAGAACGGGGCTACGACCACCACATGTCGGAAATGGCCCTTGCCCACAATGTGGGTTCGACCGTCGAACGGGCGTATCAGCGCAGTGACATGGTAGAGCGTCGCCGCGCCATGATGGCGGATTGGGCGGCGTATTCTCGTGGCGAGGCGAACGCCGGTAACGTCGTGCAACTTCACGCGGGGGCCGTGTGATGGCGAAGCGGACCTTTCCGATAGACGACAACGTACCGCACCCACCTGTGGGCAAGAAGCAACCTGACCCAGCCAAGGCCACATTGGACCGCGACGCCTTGGCCGCGTTCAAACGGGGCGACTTCCCAAGCAAGCGCCAAGCTGCCGAAGCATTCTTGCCTTCATACTATGGCGAGTGGGCGACGCAGCTTCCGCACGACGAACGCGAAGACAAGATAAAGTACATCGTGCGCAGATTAGCCGAACTTGAGCGGAGAACTAGCGTAAGCATCTGACTTTCGTAGGAATTTGTCACCATGACCAGCTCTGGAACGAGCCGTTAGGGTCGTCCTTGTCTCGATAAGCACAAGGATACCCGACCATGAACACCCACGCCAACACCCCCGCGCCGCCCGCTGCCTGCACCCTCATGCGCCCCGCCGACGTGTCCCGCATCACCGGTATGAAGCGCAGCACGCTCTACAACCATATCGACAAGGGCACGTTCCCCCGCCCCGTGAAGTTGGGCGAGCGTTTCGCCGTGTGGCCGTCCGACGAAGTGCAGGCAATCTTGAACGCCCGCATTGCCGGAAAGGGTGACGACGAAATCCGCGTGCTTGTCGGCGAACTCGTGGAAGCGCGGAAGCATCGCGCGTAGCCGTACGGTAGAGAATATCTCTACCGCGCTTTTCATTCAAATAACTAGAATTCCGTCAAAAATATCTGGGAATGTGCAAATCAAAGCACTCTACCCACATACTACCCACAGGCGTGCTGCGAAAATGTCGAATAGTCCACTTCTAACCCCATCGCCCGGCACACTTGGCTTGCTAGAAGACATTGCCGATTACGTCTACCGGCAAGCCCCGCGCCCGACACAAGAAGCCGCCATGGTGGCAGCGATTGCGCTTTCGGCGGGCATCTATGGCCGGGCGTTCAACGTGTCTGGCACAGGGTTGAACGTGTGGTTGCTGTTTCTCGCGCTGACCGGCACCGGCAAGGACGCTATCGCTTCCAGCCTATCGAAGTTAATGCAGGCGGTCGTTCACGGCGGCAACATGACGCCGGGAGCACCGGAAGTCTTTCCCGCTGCAAAGGAATTCGTGTCGTTCAGCGACATGGCGTCCGGGCAGGCCATGCACAAGCACCTAGCGAAGTGTACCAGCACGCTATTCGTGAACGGCGAAGCCGGGATCAGCTTTTCGCAGATGAACAGCCCAAAAGCGCCGCAACATGTCCAGAACATGAAGAAACTTCTTCTCATGTCCTACAGCAAGAGCGGCGCAGGCGAGACGCTTGGCGGCATCAAATACAGCGAGCGAGAAAAAGACATTGCGCCCATCGCATCCCCGGCACTTAGCATCGTGGCCGAAAGCGTGCCTGAAACGGTCTTCGCTTTACTGGACGAAACGCAAATCGCCGATGGCTTTATGCCGCGCTGGACTATCATAGATTACCCCGGCGACCGCCCATACCTGAATGAGCATCGGCTAAAACAGCCGCCCGACGCCTTAGTGGGAAAGCTGACCGAGCATTGCGAACTTGCGCACCGGATCAACCAAAAGGGTGTGCCCACAATGGTCAATATGACTGAAGACGCGGGATGGGAACTTCGCAGTTTCAACGATTATTGCGATAGTCAAATCCGGGGTAGCGGCGAAGTGCACCGCCAGCTTTGGAACCGCGCGCACCTCAAGGCAATGAAGCTTGCCGCAATTGCCGCCGTCGCTGTTGATCCGCTCAACCCCGTCGTGAACTTCGACCAAGCCCGTTGGGCCGCAATGATCGAACACGATAGCGTCCAACGCCTCTTGCGTCGCTATGAAGCGGGCGAAGTTGGCGACCAATCGAAGTCGGACAAGGCACAACAAGAGCATGTGCGACGTGTTATCCGCGAGTGGATCGAACGCCCGTGGTCTGAAATGCAGCGTTACAAGATCGCGGACGCTGACGTGCACGGAAAGCAGGTTATCCCGTGGTCCTATATTTCCAAGCGCCTAACGAACGTTGTGGCATTCAAACAAGCCCGAAACGGAGCAACGAGCGCAATCCGCCAAGCCGTCAGGGAATTGATGGCCTGTGGGGAAATCGCACGTGTGCCGAATGAGCAATTAGCGAAGATTACAAATAGCAACGCCGAATTTTTTATGCTGGCGGAAGAAAGCAACGTGTTCGGCGGCGAATTCAAACGACGCGTTGGCGAAGACCGAAGGGCAAAGCAAGCCCTCAAGGGCATCATGGCGGGCACGCCGCCGGGGGAGGAAATCTAAGGTTTCAAAGGGTCGATAATCGCCTAAGTGCATGGAATTGCGAAAATATAATGTTCTAATGTTTCTAACGCCAGAAACATCAAACCAGCCCAAATGCCAACCGGGGAATACACGCAATACCCTTAGACCATTAGAAAAGTTCTATATTTGACATTATTTTCAATTACTTATGGCATCTAATGCCGCCGACGAAGGACTTAGAGGCTAAGAACCGCCGCAACGTAGAGAAAGGGGCGTGACTTTGACGACGCGGAAACCAAAAACGCCTTCACTCGCTGATGATACAGCGGAAAACAGCGCTGTGGGCAAGCCGTTCAAAAAGGGGCAGAGCGGTAACCCGGCAGGCAGGCCGAGGGGTGCACGCAGCAAGCTATCCGAGGCATTTCTTTCGAGCTTAGCGGATGATTTCAGCACGCATGGGACGGAGGCAATCGAAGCTTTGCGTCGTACGGACCCGAAATCCTACCTGCAAATCATTGCTGCCATTACCGCCAAGGTTCCGTTGGCCGAAGTCAACGTGACCAACAACACGCTCGTAGACCAGCGACGCGTAATGGTCGTCAAGGATCACGGCACGGATGCCGAGTGGGAGGCCAAGCTGCGGACACAACAGCGCGCGCTCACCGAAGCCGCTACGGTCAGTCAACCCGAGAAAAACTGAAACCCAGCGCACGTTCCCGTCGCATTATCTCAGAGCGCACCCGCGCCCACCTGCCCTGCTCAAGAATGTCGCTGTCGTACCACGCGCGATGCTCTTCCATGCAGGCGATGTCAAACGCCAGCTCGCCGTGCTGGGCGTAGACCTCTTCGACCTTCGCGGCGATTTCGCGACACGGGATGAGGCGGGGGCGAACGGAACCCTGCCAGACCGACCAGAGTATCATTCCCCAAATCGGCGACAAACAAACCACCCAAATTATGGCGGATACCCATGCTTCCGACATATCCAGCACCACACGAACGTTGACTACAATATGTTCTTATATCACTACATATCGTACGTAGCCAGATGTGTGTCTATAGGGAACAAAATGTTCCCATGGAGATATTCGCTAAACGGCTACAGGAACGCGCGAAGCAACTCGGCATATCAAACGCCGAAGCTGCGCGGCGTGGGGGATTGGAAGAGCGGCGCTACGCACACTATGCGTCGGGACGACGGGAACCGGACTTGGCCACTTTGAAGACTATATCGGAAGCGCTCGGGACAACGCCTAACTGGCTGCTTGGCGTGATCGACAAGCTTGAGAAAGAACCGGAAAAAGCTGCATTGATTGATAGATTTTCAAATGCTGCTTCAGGAATGGCCAGAGAAGAACTTGAACTCTGTGTCATACAGGCCGAAGCGATAGTTGCGTCTAAGAAATGATTCGAAACTTGTTGGTAAAATTATTGTGGGAGAGCGTTTTTGGAGACCGAGGCCGACACATGCCGGAAAGAGGTGATACCGAAACTTGTTGAGGCCGGTTGGGATAACCCACCCTACGCCATCAACGAGCAACGGTCATTCACCGACGGACGCATCGTGTTCGTTGGCGGTAAGGCGCGTCGGGGGCGGCAAAAGCGAGCCGACTTCATCCTGCGCTATCGGTCGGACTTCCCCATTGCTGTAGTCGAGGCAAAATCCAAATACAAACACGCTGCCGACGGCCTTCAACAGGCAAAGGATTACGCGGAAATCCTTGGTCTGAAGTTCGCCTACGCAACCAATGGCCGGGAAATCGTCGAGATAGACTACACCACCGGCATTGAATGCGACCTGACCTCATTCCCGTCACCCGAAGAGCTTTGGGAGCGTCTCTCGCGATCCGAAAAGCTTGACGACGATATCAAGGAACACTTGCTCTCACCGACCTTTCCCGACAAGGACAAGCCGCTTCGGTACTATCAGGAAATCGCGGTCAATCGCGCTGTGCAGTCGATCCTTCAGCACCGCAAGCGCGTTCTGCTAACCCTTTGCACCGGCGCGGGAAAAACCGCTGTTGCATTCCAGATTTGTTGGAAGCTCTGGAACGGCGGCTGGAACCCGAAGGGCAAGAACCGGAAACCGAAAATCCTGTTCTTGGCTGACCGGAACGTGCTGGTAGACGACCCTAAAGACAAGGACTTTAGCGCCTTTGGTGATGCCCGCTTCAAAATCAGCGGCGGGGAAATCAGCAAGGGACGCGACATTTATTTCGCAATATACCAAGCCATTGCGGGCGATGAATCCCGCGATGGCTTATTCAAGGAGTATGCGAAGGATTTCTTCGACCTCATCATTGTCGATGAATGCCACCGTGGCAGCGCCCGCGACGACAGCAATTGGCGTGAAATTCTGGAATGGTTTGAACCCGCCTACCAGATCGGAATGACCGCGACACCAAAGCGGGAAGACAACGCCGACACCTACAATTACTTCGGCGATCCAGTCTACGAATACAGCCTTGCCCAAGGCATCGCCGATGGCTTTTTGGCACCCTACCGCGTTCACCGTGTGATTTCTGATTTCGATGCGGCGGGCTGGCGTCCGTCTCAAGGCGAACTTGACCGCTATGGGCGTGAAATCCCCGATGCGCAGTACGGAACCCGCGATTTTGAACGCGTGGTTGCTCTGCGCGCGCGAACCGAGGCCTTCGCAACGCACCTGACAAGCTTCCTCAAGCAAACAGATCGCTTCGCAAAAACCATCGTCTTTTGTGTGAACCAAGAGCACGCGCTTGAGATGCGCAGTGCGCTTGCGCGTCTCAACGCCGATCTTGTGAAACAGCACCCCGACTATGTGTGCCGCGTGACTTCCGACGAAGGCGACATTGGCTCCGCACACCGCGCCAAGTTTCAAGATATCGACAAAGCAACGCCCGTTATTCTCACAACGTCACAATTGCTCACAACGGGTGTCGATGCGCCGACATGCAAGAACGTGGTGCTGGCGCGTGTCGTTGGCTCAATGTCGGAATTTAAGCAGATCATCGGGCGCGGAACCCGGCTGCGGCCCGACTATGGCAAGCTTGCTTTCAACATCATTGATTACACCGGTACCGCCACCGAAAAATTTGCTGACCCTGCTTTTGACGGTGATCCGGTCAGAGAGCGTGAACAGGTCATCGACGAAGACGGCGATGTTGTTGACGAAACTGAAATCACCGAAGAAACCGATACCCCCGGCGACATCGACACCACCGAAATAGACGATACGAACGGTGGCCTACCCGACGACACCGAACCCGGCTTGCCACGAAAATTCTACTATGACGGTGGCAGCGTCGAGATTATTCGCCAACTGGTCTACGAACTCGATTCCGAAGGCAAGCAACTCGCCGTCCGTCAGCTAACTGACTACACGGGCGAAAAGGTTCGCACGCTCTATCCTAACGCTTCCGAACTCAGGAAGGATTGGCTCGACCCCGCTCGTCGTGCCGACATTATCGAACAGCTTGAAGACAAGGGCATCGACACCCAAACGCTTGGTGAGGCTGTGGGCAAACCCGATGCCGACCCGTTCGACCTGCTTTGCCATCTTGCCTATAACGCACCACTTCGCACGCGCCGTGAGCGCGCCGAACGTCTGAAGCGTGAAGAATCGGCGTTCTTCGAGCAGCACGGGGACAAAGCCCGCGAAGTGCTCGACGCGCTCATTGAGAAATATGCGGAGCACGGAACTGCGCAATTCAAAATGCCAGACGTGCTCGAAATCCCGCCTTTCAACGATTGGGGAAACGTCGTGGAAATCGCCGCCCGCTTCGGCGGCGGCAAGGCCATGCGCGAAGCCGTCAACGAACTGCAAAAACGCCTATACGGCGCATAAGAAAGAGAAATATCCTTGGCCCGGCAACCGAAGAAGAAGCAGCCACAGACAACCGCCCAACGCCTTGACAGCATCATCAAGTCGGCGCGCAAGATCATGCGTAAGGACAAGGGACTGAGCGGCGACCTTGATCGTCTGCCGATGCTCACATGGATTATGTTCCTGAAGTTCTTGGACGACATGGAGCATATCGAGGAAGAGCGCGCGGAGATTGCGGGCAAGGCGTATCGGGGCGCTATCGAAGCACCCTACCGTTGGCGTGATTGGGCTGCGGAAGAAGGTGGCATTACCGGTCCCGACCTGATTGACTTTTTGACGTTGGACGTAGCCGAACGCCCGGACGGAACCAAAGGGCCGGGCTTGTTCGCCTATCTGCGAAACCTTCGCGGGAACAATGGCACGCGCGGACGCAAGGACGTAATCGCGACCGTGTTCCGGGGTCTGTCGAACCGCATGGAAAGCGGCTATCTGCTCCGCGATGTCATCAATCTTATTGACGGCATTCACTTCGATTCCTCTGACGAAATTCATACGCTCGGTCGGCTATATGAAACCCTGCTGCGCGAAATGCGCGATGCCGCAGGCGATTCCGGCGAGTTCTACACGCCGCGTTCCATTGTGCGCTTCATGGTCGAGGTCACGGACCCACAGCTTGGCGAAGCGGTTCTTGATCCGGCCTGCGGCACAGGCGGCTTTTTGACCGAAGCCTATGCGCACATGGCCAAACAGGCCGATACGGTCGAAAAGCGCGAAATCCTCCAATCGTCGAGCATCTTCGGCGGGGAAGCGAAGCCGCTTCCCTTCCTTCTGGTGCAAATGAACCTTCTGCTACACGGTTTGGAGGCCCCAAAGATCACGCCGGACAATTCATTGAAAGTTCGCCTGTCGGAGATTGGCGAGGCCGACCGTGTAGACGTTATTTTGACGAACCCACCCTTCGGCGGGGAGGAAGAAACCGGCATCCTGAACAACTTCCCCGAAGACCGGCGCACGGCGGAAACGGCACTGCTGTTCCTGCAACTCATCATGCGGCGGGTGAAGCGGGGCGGCAAAGGTCGCGCCGCTGTTGTCGTGCCGCACGGTGTTCTGTTTGGCGGCGGCATTGCTGCGCGCATCAAGGCGGACCTGTTGAAGGAATTCAACCTGCACACTGTCATGCGTCTGCCTGAAGGCGTTTTTGCGCCCTATACCGATATTTCCACAAACATAATCTTCTTCGACACCACCAAGGCAACCGGCGACATTTGGTTCTATGAACAACCCAAGCCGGAAGGGCGGAAGAAGTACTCCAAAACTGCGCCGCTGACCTTCGACGAACTCAAGCCCTGCCTCGATTGGTGGAGCGCCCGCGAAGAAAACGAACAAGCGTGGAAAGTACATGGTCCCGACCTTATCGAAACCGACGATGCAGGCCGGATTAGCGCCTGCAATCTTGACCTGAAGAACCCAAACACAACCGGTGTGGTAGATCATCGCACCCCGCTCGAAATCGTCGAAAGCATAGAGGTCAAGGAACAGCGCATTCTTTCCATAATGGGCGACATCAAGCGCACTCTGTCGGAGATGGCATAGTGGCCTGGAAAACAATGCAATTAAGTTCTCTGGCGCGTTTGGCCGCGCGATCAGAACCAGTTGAACCGACTAAGCAATATCGACAAGTTGGGGTCCGCCTCTGGGGTGCGGGCGCGTACGAGCGCGAAACCATTTTAGGCGCGGAAACTCGTTACCCCGCTTTGTCGCGGCTCAAGGCTGACGATATTGTCGTCAATAAGATTTGGGCGCGAAATGGTAGCGTAAGCGTAGTCAGTAAGGAATTGCATGGTTGTTACGCTTCGCCAGAATTCCCGCTTTACGAGATAGACCAAACGGAGTTGCTACCGAGATACTTTTATTGGTTCACCAAGTCCAATTTGCTTTGGGACCAATGCGACAAGCTTTCTCGCGGGACAAGCGGGCAGAATAGGCTCAAACCTCAAGCGTTTCTTAATGTCTCAATTCCCATTCCACCGCTCGATGCACAGAAAGAAATTATTCTTCGGCTTGACGAAGTTCAGGCAAAGCTCGGAAAACGAGAAGTCGAACTAGCAGCCGTCGAACGCGAAGCCAACGCTATGTTGTTCAACGCGTTTCAAGAAATAACCGACGGCGTTGAGCACTTACCGCTTTCCGAAGTAGCGCCGCTCGTACGTCGTCCCGTCGAAGTCGCACTTGATGGAGAATATCCAGAGCTAGGCGTTCGCTCTTTTGGCAAGGGAACCTTTCACAAGCCCACGCTCACCGGTGCCGATGTGGGCAACAAACGCTTGTTCGAAATCCATCAAGGCGACTTACTATTCAACATCGTGTTCGCATGGGAGGGCGCGATTGCTGTTCCCGGTGCCGAAGATAATGGCCGTGTCGGATCGCATCGCTTCTTGACCTGTGTTCCCAAGCCCGAACTCGCACTTGCCGAATTCCTGCGCTTCTATCTTCTCAGCCCTGAAGGACTGCAAAAAGTTGGCGAAGCATCGCCCGGCGGGGCGGGACGGAACCGGACTTTGGGGATCAAGAAAGCGGAAAACATTCACGTTCCTGTTCCCGATATCAACGTACAGAAGCGATTTGTGCAGCTATGCGCTCAGGTCGAACAAGTGCGTGCCATTCGTGCTTCCACAGCGAAAGACACGGAAGCCCTTATCCCCGCCATGCTGAACGAGATTTTCGAGCGGCAAGCAAACGAGCCTGAAGCAGCTCTTGTGACATCGGAAGCAAACGTTGTTCAGCTTCCAGCTAAGCAAAAGGCTGAAATCGACACTCCGTTCAAGGAGGCCGTTCTAGTCGGAGCTATCGTCAAAGCCTTCCACGAAGACAATGGCCAACCGATAGGTAACTTCCGTCTACAGAAGGCCGTCTACTTCGCGCGTCGCCAGATGGGCGAAAGCGCGCTCGACAAGGATTATCTCCGCAAAGCCGCAGGCCCCTACAATCCCAAAATGCGCTATTCCGGCGGCATCAAGATTGCCACTGATAAGAATTGGATTGCACGCGGAAAGAAAGGCGAATGGGAAGGCAGCGTACTCGGTAAAGCTGCCCACGATATGGACGAATGGATTGAGCGCTACCAGTTCGCCCCCGCTGCCGCGTGGGTACGCGACCGCTTCAAGTACAAATCCAACGACCTGTGGGAAGCACTCGCAACCATCGACTACGCCGTGCTGGCACTAGACCATGACGGCACCCGCCCAGCCCCGGCGGCGATCCTTTCCTACATCGAAGCCGACGACGAATGGCGTCCCAAGATTGACAAGCTACGCCTCACCGAAGCGTCGATCCAGAACGTGATGGTCGAGCTTGAAAGCTTGTTTGCGGATGTGGGAGGTGGCGTCTGATGCGAGCAACGCAAAAAGCGCTGATGGCGCGTGGAATGGATTCGAACGGCGCGGCGAAGCTCGCACAAGATGGTTGGACGCTTAACAAGTTAAAGTTGTCCAGCGAGACCGAATTGAAGGCCATAGGGTTGGGTGAAAGCTTCATCAATGCGCTTTTCAAGGAACAGCGTCCCCCTATTCCAACCGACAATCTCATGAAGGTGCTGTTTGACAATCGCTTTCAATGTTGCGTGTGCAGAGACTCCAATCAGTCAATTATCGTCCACCACATAGATGAATGGGCGCAGAGCCGGAGCCATGACTTGGAAAACTTGGCCGTCCTGTGCCTCCAACATCATGACAGGGCGCACACCAAGAGCACGTTGTCACAGAATTTGGACGCAACCACGTTGCGCGGCTTGAAGGCGGAGTGGGAATCTGAAGTCAAGAAGCGTGACGCCGAATCTGTATATGCAGCAATGCGTCTCGAATACAGCAATTGGAATTACATCAATGAGCTACGCGTTTTTGAGATCGCGAACAAATTAGGGATCAATTTTTCTAGGATCAAATACTTTTCGAACGCCCTTGCCGCAGCCGTGATTGAATCAGATGGAATACCAATTCCAGTCGATAACGAAAATCTCTTCTACATGTACCAAGGTCCAACAATTCTACCGCGCTATCTCTACATAGCAGGCGTCTTTAACGAAGTTGTCAGGCGAATACCAATAATCAACGTATCGGATTTTCTAGACAAAGGTGTCTTGGGCTTTGCCTTGAAAGCGGGCGATTATATATTTGTTCAGGGAAAACACGTTTTTTCACCTATAAAAAACAGGCATAAGTATCAAGGACGTGGGCAAACTTGCGAGGGCGTACGGCGGGCAAACGAAGTTGAGGTTCGTTTCGTTTTTGATCGGTGGGAAGCAACTTCGAGTTCAGCGCAAAGCCAATGGCTTACCGGAACCCGCGATCAAGGCAGCCTTGTACAAGTGAAGGACTTGGGCCGCGAAGAAGGACGTTTGGTCGTTCGCGGAACAGTCCTCGGGATCGGCTCCAACTTTGGTGACCTCAAAACGCGCGAATATGCTCAGAGTTGGTTAGAATGGATGCCCACACATCAGGAAGATGACGACATCGACGACGACTGGTTGGACGACGAATGACAGAAGAGCGGATCGAACGGTTTTTCTGCAATGCCTGCAAACAGAAGACCAAGCACTTCATTCGTGGCGAATACAACAAACACGATGGCGACGCTGCCTACTGGTACAAGCACCGTATGCTAATCATTGAGTGCTGCGGTTGCGAGAATCTTGAACTCGTCAAGATGACTTTGTTTTCGGAAGATGTTGAGTATTTCGACAACCCGGATACCGGTGAGCCGGACAGTGAAGGCAAGTGGGATGAGGTCATTTATCCGCCTGTCACCTACCGTAGTCCTCCAACGTGGTTCGAAGACCTGCCTGACGATACACTAAGGGAAATTTCTGCTGAAATTTACAAGTCGCTTCAAACCGGGTCGCACTATCTCGCAACCTTCGGTTCTCGAACTCTGATTGACCGCCTGATTGTTCTGACCGTCGGCGACAAAGGCAACTTTACCAAAGGTCTTCAAGCTTTGGAGGACGAGGGGAAGCTTTCTCCGCAAGAGCGTGAGATTCTAGACCCCGTGGTGAAAGCTGGAAACGCCGCTGCGCACCGTGGTTGGGCACCAACAAAAGAACAGATTGCCGTCATCCTCGATACCGTTGAAGGGCTAATCCACCGGCTCTTGGTACTTCCTACGCTAGCCGAAGAATTGAAAGAGGCTGTGCCGAGCCGTGGCGGCGGCGGGAAAGCCAAAGCGGGGAAGCCGGTCGTCACCGTAAAGGACAAGATCGACGCAGCACCGAAGGATTTGCGGGCTATCTACGACGAACTGGCCGGAAAGCTTCGGGCGCTGGGCGATGACGTGACCGTTCACCCACAGAAGCACTATATGGCGTTTCGTCGGAACCGGAATTTCGCATCCGTCCAAATCTACAACCAGAAACGTGTTGTGCGCGTCTACCTGAACCTTGATCCCGAAGCGGTTGAGCTAGACCCAGCAGTAATGCGCGACGTGCGCCAGATTGGTCATTTCGGCACGGGCGACTTGGAAATCACCCTTAAGTCGAAGAAGGATATCGATAAGGTATCTACGCTGATAGAGACGAGTTATGAGGCATCATGAAGCCAATGGGAAATGATTTGTGATTTTCGCGTATGCCGGAGAAATTCTGAATGAGTAGTTCCGCTAAATCTACTGCCGTCGCAGTCAAAAAGGTTTCGATGCCGGACGTTCTGGCTTCGTCTGAATCGATGATTGTGAAGGTGACGGATGCCCTTGGGCTGCCACGGGATATTTTACCAAGCGATGACCAGATTAAGCACGCTTGGGACCAATTGCCCCGCCTACTTACAAGCATTCCGCCAGAACTACGCGATGAGCGCCTTGTCAAAATGTGCGTGGCAGTTTCGTGCGGCCTATTTGATGCTGGGATCAATTATATCTGGAACGCCGCAGTTCTGGAACTTCGCAGTAAAGTTCGACACTTCGGCATCGAAATTATCCCACAAGTACTTGATAAGTCTAACTTCGATGAATCAACGCTCGTCGATCTGAAAGACTCCGAACTTATCGATTTATGTCTCAAGTTGAATTTGATCGGTGATGATGATTTTTTCTTCTTGGATCAATGTCGCGCGACCCGAAACAATTTCTCCGCTGCTCATCCTGCCGACGGCGCGATAGATGAGTATGAATTCATCAATTTTGTAAATCGCTGTCGAAAGCACGCGCTAGTCAGCCAGAAAAACCCCAAAGGGGTAGATGTACGCAAGCTTATCGCGGCACTAAAGGCTGGTAGATTTAAGAAGGATCAACGCGACGAATGGCTTCGTAGAATTGAAGAAACATTTGACGCGCAACGGGAGCTTATTTTCCCAATGCTGCATGGCATTTATTGTGATCCGGCAGCAGGCGAAGAAGCTAGAAACAACGCGCTTACGATATGTGAAAAACTAGCGAAGAGCTTCAGTCCAAAGGCTCGTTCGGCGCTCATCGATCAGCACCAAGATTATAAAGCGAAAGGCGAGGACAAGCGCGCATCCGCATCCAGCTTGTTTTTTGAAAAAATCGGTTTGCTTGGTCTGCTTGGCGAAGCCGAAGTGCATGGCGCGATAACCAAGGCTTGCCAGAAACTGCTGACTGTCCACAACGGTTTCGACAACTTCTATAACGAACCCCCGTTCGCCGAACGCCTTGCTGCACTTTCCGAAAAGAACTCCGTTCCAAACACTGCGCAGGCCGTATTTGTCGAAGCCGTGATCACATGCGGCATTGGGAATCAGTACGGGGTTTCTCACGCAGCGATGCCATCATATAGGCAAATGGTCCGTTCGTTTTCTCCGGCAGAAATCCAGATAATGTTCCAACTTACAAAGGGAACAGGAACGATTGCGGCCCGGCTGAAAAACTATGAGAAGTGTCGCACCAAGTTCAAATCGCTGGTTGGCGAACTCAGTGCTAAGAGCGTTCCAACGGCGGTAAAAGCGGATTTTGGAAAGTGGTCGTCCTAGGCAATGCTTGTTGCTAAACTTAATGGGGGCCGAATCGACGCATTTTCTGCCGAACGCGGGCCGACCTATCATTGTCCGAAGTGCCGTGGCGAGGTCGTGCTTAAGAAGGGCCGGAAGGTCGTTCACCACTTCGCGCACAAGCCGCCGACAGACTGCACATGGGCGACAGGCGAAACACGCGCCCATATGGAAGCAAAGATTCTCGTGTCGAACGCGCTAAAGGTGCGCAGGCTACGGGCGGAAGTTGAATTTATCGTCAACACCTTGCCGGGCGACCGCCGCGCCGATGTTATGGCGTGGTCGCCGAAGTGGCTTCAAATCGCGTTCGAACTGCAACACACGCCGATAGGTCTAGACGAAATCGAGCAGCGCGCTTTGTCGTATGCGCGTGTGGGCATTGCTCAAATCTGGATACCCTTCCTCAAATCGAACGTTTGGGATGAAGGCGCGCCACGACACGACGGCTGGTTTGTCGAGCGTTACTCGCCTCGCACCTTTGAACGGTGGGTTCACGGTTTCAACGGCAAGAACGGTATGTGGATGTACGACCCCAAAGACAAGGCGTTTTGGCTAGGTCGTCTCGCAGGGCACCAATCTTACGTCGAAGAAACAACGTGGTATTCAGAAGGCGGCGAAGAAAACTACGGCGGCGGGTTCTGGAAGTATTCCAAACGCTTCAAGGAGCTTAGCCTAGAGGGGCCGTACGGGGCCGAAGACCTGTTGATAGAGGTATCGTCGCGTCGCGCGTTCAGCACGTCCGGCTACAACTGGCCCGCCGCGCGCATCGCCAATCTTGTGCCCGCCTGAACCTCGCTCCGCATGGGGTAGATTGTGGGTAGAATTTCTTATACTGAAAATTCATCAATAAAATCAATGAGATTTGGTAGCGGAGGAGGGACTCGAACCCCCGACACGCGGATTATGATTCCGCTGCTCTAACCGGCTGAGCTACTCCGCCAAGCGCTTCTGAAATTGTGAAGCGTGGGCAGCTTATAGTAACGGCGGGGCGTCTCTGTCAAGCGGCCCCGGCATGGAAAAATGCGAAGCTGTGAAAAGACTTTCAAACCGGCGCAGGCGGCTGTGGATAGGCTTGTGAATGGGCCCTTTGCGCAGGTACCTTCCGTGCTCCGTGCTCCGTGCTCCGTGCTCCGTGCTCCGTGCTCCGTGCTCCGTGCTCCGTGCTCCGTGCTCCGTGCTCCGTGCTCCGTGCTTGCTTGATCTAGCTGGAAGAGCTGTCTGGCTCGGCGAGCTTCTGGAAGCTCAACAGTGTGAACAAGCCGAAGGGCGGCACGGGTTCATCGTGGGTCAGGGTCAGGCGCGTGCGGTTGACGATGCGGGATTTGGGAAAGTCCGGGTTCCAGCCCAGTTTGTCGGCGAAGCGTTCCATCAGCCGTTCGACGCTGGCGCGCAAGCCGCTCGCGGCTGAAAAATGGTTGACGAGAATGACGCGCCCGCCCGGTTTGGTGACGCGGGCCAGTTCGCGCATCACCTGCGCGGGGTCCGGCACCACGGTGATGAAATACATGGCCACCACCACATCAAAATGAGCGTCGGGAAAGGCGAGGTGACTGGCATCCATCGACACAGGTGTGTCGACATTATCGAGCTTCCTGGCTCGGGCGGCTGCCCGTTGCAGCATTTCGCTTGAAAGGTCGATACCGGTGATGCGCAGATCCTTGCGATAGCGCTTCAGTGACATGCCGGTGCCAATGCCGGCTTCCAGCACATGGTTGGCGTCGGGGAGCGCATTGATGTGGCGAACGGCTGCGCGCCGCCCCCAATAGAACGGCAGGCCGAAAACCAGATCATAGTAAGGGGCCCAGCGCGCATAGGCGGCCTTGACGGCCATTTCGTCGAGCTTCGAGACCTTGCCGGTCGTGCGCGCCAGCCGCGCCTTGAGCTGAAGAGCAAGGTTGCGCAGGCGGTCGGGCAGGGTCTCGATACGCTTCATGCTGTTACATTTTCCTTTATCGCGGCGGCAGGTGTCGCGAGCACATCTGTTGCCCAGACACCCTGATTTTCCGCACGGTCAATCCAGCCGCCACCCATTACGCGGGCAGTCTCGCTGTCGTTCTCGAAAAACACACAGGCCTGGCACTGGTGCGACGCCGGTTTCACCACTCATCAGATCCACGCGCGCGACGCCCTGATCCATGCGCAGCTTGGCAGGGGCTGGCGGGCGTGTGGAGCGCACCTTGGCGAAAATGTCGATCTCCGACCCGTCGTCCAGCGGCATGTCGCCAATCCAGTTGACTTCACGCAGAACAACCGTGCGAGTGGCCAGCGCCTCGCGCGGGCCAACCAGAACCCGGCGGCTGGTGGCGTCCAGCTTGACAACATAGAGCGGGTCGCCCGTTGCCACGCCAAGGCCACGCCGCTGCCCGATGGTGTAATGAATAATGCCCTCGTGTGTGCCCAGAACGCGCCCGTCGATATGAACGATCTCGCCGGGTTCGGCTGCATGGGGGCGCAGTTTGCGAATGACGGCCGCATAATCACCATCAGGGACAAAGCAGATGTCCTGGCTGTCCGGCTTGTCGGCTACGGACAGGCCAAACTCATGCGCCAGTTCGCGGACTTTCGATTTGGGCATGCCGCCCAGCGGAAAGCGGATGAAATTGAGCTGATCCTGTGTGGTGGCAAACAGGAAGTAGCTCTGGTCACGATCAAGGTCTGACGGGCGCCGCATGATGCGCTTGTTGCCCTCAAGTTCTGAACGCACATAATGACCCGTGGCAAGGGCGTCGGCGCCCAGATCGCGAGCGGTCTTCAAAAGATCCTGAAATTTGACTGTCTGGTTGCAGGACACGCAGGGTACGGGTGTTTCGCCGGCAATATAACTGTCGGCAAAGCGATCCATGACCGCTTCCTTGAAGCGGCTTTCGTAATCCAGCACATAATGTGGAATGCCGATTTTCTCGGCTGCCCGTCTGGCGTCGTGAATATCCTGACCGGCGCAACAGGATTTGGCCCGGCTGACGGCGGCGCCATGATCATACAATTGCAGGGTCACCCCGACGACATCATAGCCTTGCGCTTTCATCAGCGCGGCGACGACCGAGCTGTCGACGCCCCCGGACATCGCAACCACGACACGGGTGTCTTCCGGGCGTCCCGGGAGATCCAAACTGTTTTTCATCGACTGCACCTAGATCGAATGGGTCTGTCCGTCGCATGTGAGACTGCCTGCCATTCGGGGCGGGCAAACCTGCGCTTCAACTGTGGCCCTCATATAGGGTGCTAAGGTCAGCGCACGGTAGGGTTCTCATAGCGCTTGCTGGTCCTGCAAGCGTTGTTACGTGCGGAAATCTTGCTCTTTGAAGGGCACTATACAGAAATCGGCAAGGTCTGCCAATCGTCTGCGTTCGGGTCGGCAAGCTTTGCCGGTGCGGCAAAACCTGCTGATGCAAACAAGACATCTGTAGAAATGACAATTCTTCAACTTATTGAAAATAATAGATTATTTAATTTCCAGAGTTGGCTTGCTGTTTGCATTCAAGTGCGTGAGTGATTGTGCCCTGAAGAGGATGTGTGAAATGGGATCAAATGTGTTGCCGGTTGGTCCGATTGTGGAAGCTGTTGCAAAGGGAAGTGTGTCTGGTGGCTCCTCCCGGTCTGCTGGTGCCGCATCTGATACAGGCGAGCGCGGAAATGCGTTCGGCCAATTCCTGAGCGCTGATGCGTCTGATCGTCAGGCAAAAACCACAGACGGGGCATCCTCCGGTACGAGGATGGTTGGGGCTGGAACGGCCGCCTCAACGAAGGCGGATGATGCAAAATCGCAAGTTCCCGCGTCAGCCAGTGCTGTGGATGGCAAAAAGACCGCTTCCGCTGCGACTGGACAGGGGGCCGCGAACGGCTCGACAAAGTCTTCTTCTGGCAAATCAGAAGGGCAGTCTTCGGCCAAGAACGAGACGTCAGATGATGCGACGGCTCTTGCTGATGCAGATGCTACGGCGCAACAAGGTACTGATGCAGACACAAGCACTGGCACTGGCGCGACAGATGTTGCGCAGGCCGGCGGGCAGTCAGCGGATGCTCTTGACGCGCTTTCGTCCACCCTTGCGGTGCAAGTCGCTTATAGTCCTGCCGCTGTTCAAGGGGTTGCAAGCGCGCAGACCACCGCCGATGTTGTTGCTGCCAATGCTGCGACCGCCGCTGCGGGTGCTTCTGTCACTCCAGGGCTCGGTGGGGCTGGGCAGGCAAGCGCGGGACAGACGGCGGCTAGAGGTTCGGCACAGTCCGGTGCTGATGTTGGGGCGGCGAAGCAGGCCTCTGGCGCAAATGGGGCCACGCAGGCTGCTGCGGGTACGGGTGCTTCTGTTGGCGGCCAGCTGGCGGCGTCTTTTGGGGCGGGTGTCTCCAGCACGGCTGCGGGTGGTGCCAAGACGTCTGGAACGCTGAGTGCGCAACTGCCGGGTCAACCTGCTTTAACCGGGGCGCAGACTGGTTCTGCATTGCAAGACGGAATGTCTTCCGCGCAAGTCCTGGCCAATGGACAGGCAGTGGCCTCCGGTGATGACGCAGCGGCGATCGCGGCCGCGCTGGTGGCCAATTCAGATGGGACACCGGATACGTCAACCCCGGCTGCGGTGCCCGCAGGTTTGGCTGCAACAGCAGCGACTACGGCACAGGATGCGGCCCTGCAGGCCCCTGCGAATGTTGGGGCGACCGCAGCAAACATGTCGGCAGGAACGTCAAAAGCTGATGAATCTAATGCTGTGACCCAAGGCGACGCGCCTGCGGTGCGCCGTTGGAAAACCGAGCTGCCGGACGTCGCGTTGGCGAAGGCTGCAAATCAGGCGGTGGCGGCACAAGTCGTATCGACAGGTGCGACGCCATCGGCGCAGGCGGCACAGCAAGCCAGTCAGGCACAGGCCGCGCAACTGCAGGCCGCAGCTGGGGCTCTGCCTTCGCAGACGCAACAAGCACAGGCAGCAGCTCAGACGCTGGCGAGCTTGTTGTCAGCTGATCAGGCGAACGCGGCTGGCCTCAAGACGGTGTCGGGAAAACTGTCTTCGGCTGAAGCGGCTCAAGTCGCAAATGTTGCCACAACGGCTCAGACGTCAGCGCCTGCTCAGGCTCCTGCCACTGGTAGCGCTACGGCAGCATCTGCTGCGGTTGCCAATGCCACGGCTGGCGCGCAGGCGGCACAGGCTGCCAATGAGCCGCAGCAAAATACAGCAAATGTCGCAGCGCAGGCATCTGCCAATGTTGCAACGGGCGCTCAGGCGTCGTCGGGGGCGCAGGGGGCTGCTGCCGCGTCGGACCCATCGTCCATTTTGGGGCAGATGGCGGCGACGACAACGGCGGCAACCGCGACTGCGGCCTCGCAGGCGACAGCAAGTGATGCTGGTGCAGCAGCCGTTGCTACAGGGAACAGTAGTGCGCAAGTGCCGTTGGCCCCGACCGCGGCAGCGCTTGCGGTCAACACAAATGCTGCCAATGCCGCTGAGGCTGGCAGTGGAACGGCCAAGTCGGATGACGCAGGATTTGCCGCTGCCATTGGCAGCGCAGCCGCCGCCGGTGGGGCTAGGAAGGGTGATGACAAGACCCTGTCGGATCTTGGCTTGCTCGGCGACGCAAGAGCCTCGACTCAAGCCTATGCCACCCAGACGGCGCGGGCCGATGTCCAGAGTATGCCGCCGCAAGCACAGAGCGCACAGGTGGCAGCACAGGTGGCTGGCGCCATGGTCAAGAATTTCGATCAGGGCAACACGCAGTTCAAGATGCGCTTTGACCCGCCAGAGCTTGGCCGCGTTGACGTGCATATGAAAGTTTCGTCGGACGGTAAGGTTCAGGCGCATTTGATCGTTGATCGTCCGGAAACACTGGACATGTTCATGCGCGATCAGCGCGGACTTGAAAAGGCGTTGACCAATGCCGGACTGAATGCTGACGGCAGCAACTTGCAATTCTCTCTGGGTGACCAGAGCGGCCAGCAGGGCTCATCTGCCTTTCAGCAGCAACAGGATGGGCAGTATGGCAACGGGTCTGGCTCTCTGTCGTCTGTGGACGCCACCAGTGGTGTAGATGAGGATGTCGCTGGTTCTGTGGCCGAGTATCAGCTCGCTGGCGGGGGTGCATCGGGGCTTGATCTTAGAATCTGAGTGGGGACTCAGCCATCGGGGATGCCGTAACGACAAGGAGTGCTTGTTATGAGTGATGTAAGTTCGGTCTCGTCCAATACAGCGTCAGCATCGGCCGCGACGAGTGGCCTGATGGCCAACTATGACCTGTTCCTGACGATGTTGACGGCTCAATTGCAAAATCAGGATCCGCTCGATCCGATGAATTCGCAGGACTACACCAGCCAGCTGGTGCAATATTCCTCGGTTGAGCAGTCAATCCAGTCAAACCAGTACCTCCAGGAGCTGGTGAGCGCGGTCGAGAAGAGCCAGTCGTCGAATTATGTCGGCTATCTGGGGACGCGGATCACGGCGGATGGGGATGTGGCCTCCCTGAAGGAAGGCACTGCGACCTGGCCGTACAACGTCGGGGCGGCGTCGAGTGGCACTGTCGAGGTGCGTAACTCTGCCGGGTCCCTGATCTATTCGGGCGATGTGACGCTTGCCAAGGGCTCGGGTACCTATACCTGGGATGGTGAGACCGACAATGGCGGCACGGCGTCTGACGGGGTCTATACGGTGTCTTTCAACGTTCAGGATGAAGACGGAAAGCGTCAGGTGGTCTCGACGGCCATTGAAGGAGAGGTCGACGGCCTTGACCTGTCTGGTGATACGGCGATCCTGAAAATCGGAGATCTGCGGGTTCCGGTCGAGAATGTGAACACGGTTTCTGTCCCAAGTTCGACCTGATTTGCCCCGAAGTCGCCCTAAATATTGAAAATAAGCAGATTTTTTGGCGTCGCCTGCGAAAAAGGCGGCGCCTTTGTTGCTTTTGAGCGGCAATCTTGTGGGGCTGTGGCCATCATATGCCTCGCAGAATGCGAAAGAGGGCAGCTATGGTTAAGAAAACATGCCTCGTTCCTTAACTGTGCTCGACTTGTTCACCCAGTATTAGCCAATTGATTTGATTGAGTGGTCTTCGTTATAGTTAATAAAGGCTGTATGGCAGTTTAGGTAAATTTTAAACCGGACGACGTAGTCTCAAACTCAACCTAGGTCATGGTTAGTGTGAGAGTACAATGACCGAACAAATTCGTTCGCGTGTAAAATATGTGATCGGTCCAGATGGCAGTCCTTTGACGATTGCGGATCTTCCGCCAACATCGACAAAGAGATGGGTCATACGCCGAAAAGCAGAAGTGGTTGCAGCTGTCCGTGGTGGCTTGCTGTCTCTGGAAGAGGCTTGTCAGAGATATACGCTGACGGTCGAAGAGTTTCTCTCGTGGCAAAGTTCCATTGAGAAACACGGCCTAGCGGGGCTTCGTGCCACGCGAATACAGCAGTATCGAAACTAGTCTCAGGGTGCCGGTCTTTAAAGCGCGGCGGCCTTGGTCTTGCAAGAGTCAGTGTTGGCTATGCCGTGGCAGGAATGCACGCATCAGCCGTCTATGTTTGACGGCTGACTTTCGGAATGCGCAGGTCGATGTGAAGAGATTCGCTGGCCTGCGTGATTCTCAAGGCTTCGAGGAAGGCGGCTGCAAGGCCGCCTTTTTCATGCCCGGATTTCCAAAATCATTTATTTAACAAAATGTTAACCTTGCTTCGGCGGGCAACTGAGTTGTGTTCTGAACACTTCCTGTGATGCCTCAGACTTTCTGAAGAAGGCTGCATGCCCCTTCATGTGTCTGGATTGTCAGCGTGCTTGACACGCTGATCGGCAAAAGGTTTCCTGTTTATGAACAGCCCTTGCGCATTTTCCACTGATTGCATTGCATTTTGCCTAAGTAAAAATGGCAAAAAACCGACGTTTATGTGTCTCTGGGGTCGCTTGTTAACTTCTTGTTAACCATTTGAGCGGCAAAACTTGCCTAGTATCTAACGCATTGATGTTTGGAAGGTTCCGCCTCCTGGCGTCCTTTGAAAAACGAACGCGGGTGTCATCTGTGAACGGGCTGATCGAATTTGTAAAAACCCTAGGGCCGGCGCGCATCGCAGCGATGGGGGCTGTTGCGGCTATCCTCATCGGGGTCTTCGCCTTCATCATCATGCGGGTGACGGCTCCGCAGATGACGCAGCTTTATTCCGATCTTTCGATGGAGGATTCCGGATCCATCGTCGACAAGCTCGAATCCATGGGCGTGACCTACGAGTTGAGCAACGATGGAACGTCCATCCGGGTGCCGCGCGAACGCGTTGCCCGCTTGCGTATGCAACTCGCGGAGGACGGACTGCCCACCGGTGGCTCCATCGGCTATGAGATCTTTGATCGCAGCGATACCCTCGGTGCGACCAGCTTCGTTCAGAACATCAACAAATTGCGCGCCCTTGAAGGCGAGCTTGCGCGTACCATCACCTCGCTCGACCGGATCAAGTCGGCGCGGGTGCATCTGGTGATCCCGGAGAAGCAGCTCTTCCAGAAAGATCAACAGACGCCATCTGCGTCGATTGTGTTGCATGTTCGTGGCTCGTTGTCCGATGATCAGGTGCGGGCCATCCAGCATCTGGTGGCGACATCGGTGGAAGGGCTGACGCCCTCACGTGTGTCGATCGTTGATGAAACGGGACAGCTGTTGGCCTCTGGCACTGACGAAAACCAGAAAGGTATGGTATCGTCATCGCTTCAGGGACGACAGGTTGCGATTGAAAATCGCTTGCGCAATCAGGTTCAGGAGATCCTGAACAGTGTTGTCGGCCCGGGACGGGCCCGGGTTCGCGTTGCGGCCGATGTTGATTTCAATCACTCGACCCAGACGACGGAAACCTATGATCCGGATGGTCAGGTCGTGCGCTCGACGCAGACCAAGGAGCAAAGCTCCAACAGCGTCGATGGTCAGGATCAGGTGACGGTTGGCAACGAATTGCCAAACAATCAGGGTGGCAACCCGCAGCAGGGCGACCGCGAGCAGAAGAGCAACTCTGAAGAGGTTACCAACTACGAGATTTCCAAGTCGACCAAAACCGAAGTGGTTGAGGCTGGCAAGATCAGCAGGCTTTCGGTGGCCGTTCTTGTCGATGGGACGTATGCACCGAATGCAAGCGGCGAAGTCGTCTACACGCCTCGTCCGCAGGACGTGCTGGATCGCATTCAGACGCTGGTTCGCTCCGCTGTCGGCTACGACAAAGCCCGCGGGGATGTCGTCGATGTGGTGAATCTGAGGTTTGCAGCGCCGCCGACCGCCGACAATCTGGGGGTCGACAAGCCGGGCCTTCTCGATTTCACACGTGACGACATCATGCGGTTCGCTGAACTGGGTGTTCTGCTCCTGATCTCGATCCTGCTGCTGCTCTTCGTGGTCCGCCCGCTTTTGAAGCGGATCGTTACGCCGGAAGAGAAGTCGCCACAGGAGTTGGTTATAGGCCCGGATGGGAGCCTTAGTCGCCGAAACGGAAATTCCGGCAGATGAGGCCGATAAGGAAAAAGAGATGCAGATTGAGTGGATCGAAGAGGCTCGTCAAAAAGGTGCCCTTCAGGCCAACTCAATTGCCAAGGTTGGTGAAATGATTGAAGAAACACCCGGCGAAGCGGTGAATATCATCCGCGGCTGGCTGGATGAGGCTGCGGCGTAAGAATGGCAGCTGACAAACTTCAGAACCAGCTTACGGTCGGCAATCAACATGAGGAGCGTGAACTGCGTGGTGCGGAGCGCGCTGCCGTGATGCTGCTGGCCCTGGGTGAAGAACACGGCAAGCCGATCTGGGACCGCCTTGATGAGATGGAAGTCCGACAGATTTCGGCAGCCATGGCTTCGCTCGGGCCTGTGACTCCCAAGATGCTGGAAAACCTTTTTGTCGATTTCGTCAAGCGGTTGACCTCCAAGGGGGCCATCACCGGCAACGTGGATGCGACAGAAAAGCTGTTGCACTCGTTCCTGCCAGATTCCCGTGTCTCGCTGATCATGGAAGAAATTCGCGGGCCGGCTGGTCGTAATATGTGGGAGAAGCTCTCCAACGTTCAGGAGAACGTTCTGGCGAATTACCTCAAGAACGAATACCCGCAAACCGTGGCGGTCGTTTTGTCGAAGATCAATTCGGATCATGCAGCAAGGGTTCTGGGGATACTTCCTGAAGAGCTGGCACTGGAAGTCGTCAGCCGCATGTTGCGCATGGAAGCGGTGCAGAAGGAAGTTCTGGAGAAGGTCGAGCAGACCTTGCGCGTCGAGTTCATGTCCAACCTGACCAACACGTCGCGTCGGGACAGCCATGAAATGATGGCAGACATCTTCAACAACTTTGATCGTCAGACGGAGGCCCGCTTCATGGCGGCGCTGGAAGAGGAAAATCGGGAATCTGCAGAGCGGATCAAGACGTTGATGTTCACCTTCGATGACTTGATGAAGCTGGATGCTGCCAGTTGTCAGACGCTTTTGCGCAATGTCGAGAAAGACCGTCTGGCCATTGCGCTCAAGGGCTCCAACGATACGGCGCGGGAGTTCTTCTTCAGCAATATGTCGTCGCGTGCTGCCAAGCTGCTTCTGGATGACATGGAGGCGCTGGGGCCGGTTCGGCTCAGCGATGTTGATGAAGCGCAAAGCGGCATGGTGAACACGGCCAAGGATCTCGCGGCCAAGGGCGAGATCATGATTTCCAAGTCCAAGAGCGATGACGAAATCATCTACTGATACCAGAACGATTGAAAGTTCTAACTAATGGCGAAGATTACACCGCTTTCGAAGTTTCTCTTCGATACGGATTTCTCAGAACCTGACGCCTCGGCCCGGCCGGTGGCCGAAGACCTGGAGCCTCAGATCCCGATGATGACGGTGGCAGAGCATCAGGCAGCATTGGAGATCGCGCGGAAGTCTGCCTTCGAAGAGGGACGGGCGCAGGGCGTGCGCGAAACGGCAACGAGCCAGGAAAAGTCGCTAACCGATGAAGTGTCTAATCTTGCGGGCCGGGTCAGCGCCATTCTGGACGAGTTGGACCGGGGCACGGCCGTTCGTGATCAGGATGCTGCAGAGCTTGCTTTCATGATTGCGCGGCGGCTGTCAGCGCATCTGATTGCGATGCAACCTCTGGCCGAGGTCGTTGCGCTGGTAAATGACTGTCTTGGCCCATTGCGTCAGGCGCCGCATCTGGTGATCCGCGTGGCGGTTGGAGATGTCGAACCGCTGAAAAAGAAACTCGACCCGCTGGTAAACGAAAAGGGCTTTGAAGGCCGTCTGGTGGTGTTGGGGGAAGATGAGGTGGCGCGCGGCGACTGCCAGATCGAATGGGCGGACGGTGGTCTGTTGCGCAACCGCAAAGACATGGAAAAGCAGATTGATTTGAAAATTCGAGCCTATCTCGCCGCCCGCGTGAAAGACACGCAGAAAGCAGCAGGCAGGGCCCCTCAGGCGCTAGGGACGTTGAATAATGAGTGATACGAATGACACCGGCATTCCGCTCGATGAGCTGGAAGCGCCCAGCAGATCAGGACAGCAGGATACGGGCAAGGAGCCCCAATCTGCAGCCGATCTTGAAGCGGTCTTTGATGTTCCCGTGCGGATTTCCGCGGTACTTGGACACTCGCGGATGCATGTTTCGGAATTGCTGAAACTGTCGTCCGGCACGGTTCTGGAACTGGACCGAAAAGTGGGGGAGGCCATCGATATTTATGTCAATGACCGCCTCGTGGCCCGCGGTGAAGTGGTGCTGGTTGAAGACAAACTCGGCGTGACGATGACGGAAATCATCAAGACGGACCGCTAGGAGACAGGAAGACCGTCATGAGAGTATTGATCGTTGGAACACTTGGGGGACAGCTGACGGCGGCGAGCCAGATTGCGATGCAACGCGGCGCGCGCGTCAGCCAGTGCCGATGATGTCGATGGCGCCATGAAGGTGCTTCGATCGGGGCGCGGTGCAGATCTGCTCATGATCGACGTCAATCTCGACATCGTCAGTCTCGTCTTGCAACTTCAAAACGAGCGTGTGCATGTGCCTATCGTCGCCTGCGGTGTTGAGGCAGACGCGCGCGCTGCTGTGATCGCCATTCGTGCAGGTGCCAAGGAATACATTCCGCTGCCGCCTGATCCGGAGATGATTGCGGCTGTTCTGGCGGCTGTGGCGCAAGAGCGGGGTGACCTGATCTACCGCGATCCGGCCATGGCGACCGTCGTTCAGCTTGCCGAGCAGGTGGCTCCTTCGGATGCATCGGTTCTGATCACCGGTGAATCAGGGACGGGTAAGGAAGTCATCGCCCGCCATGTTCACCGGTCGTCCAACCGGGCGGACAAGCCGTTCATCTCGATCAACTGCGCGGCGATCCCGGAGCATTTGCTGGAATCTGAACTGTTCGGCCATGAGAAGGGAGCGTTTACCGGCGCCGTTGCCCGTCGTGTCGGCAAGTTTGAGGAAGCCGACGGCGGTACATTGCTGCTCGATGAAATTTCCGAGATGGACGTGCGCCTGCAAGCCAAGCTATTGCGCGCCATTCAGGAGCGCGTCATCGATCGTCTGGGCGGTACAAAACCGGTGCCGGTTGATATTCGCATTCTGGCAACGTCAAACCGGGATCTGGCGGAAAGTGTGCGCAGCGGTCAATTCCGCGAAGATCTGCTGTTCCGCCTGAATGTGGTCAACCTGAAGATTCCGCCGCTGCGCCAGCGCCGCGATGATATTCTTGAACTGGCACAGTTTTTTGCCAAGCGCTATGCGGAAGCCAACGGTGTTCCCAAGCGGCCCTTATCGGCGGAAGCGCGAGAGGCGTTGCTGGTCAATTCGTGGCCGGGAAACGTGCGCGAACTGGAAAATACCATGCACCGTGCCATCTTGCTGTCGCAGGGTGTCGAGATCGGTGTGGAAGCCATTCGCATGCCGGATGGCAGTCCAATCCAGTCGAGCCGCAGTCCTGCCCAGCAGGCTGCAGAGGCTGCCGAAGTCATCACCCGCAACTTTGTCGGGCGCACGGTGGCTGATGTCGAACGCGATCTGATCCTCGATACGCTGGACCATTGCCTGGGCAATCGGACCCATGCCGCAAAGATCTTGGGAATATCCATTCGCACGCTCCGCAACAAGCTGAATCAATATACAGATGAAGGTCTGGATGTTCCGGGGCCGGGCGAAGTCCGTTCGGCTCTTTAACGTATTAAGTAGAAACCGATAGTGCCGCCCTGCCGTCCAGCAGATGCGGCTAGGGGTTGGATATGTCGGACACATCGGCAGGAAACAATCGGAACATGGTGAAAGCTCCGGAGGGCGGCGTGCCTGCGTCCGCCTCTGGTCCCGTGAAACCGGCCGTGCCCTTCAATATTCCAAGCATCAACGACCTTGTCTCGCATCTGAAGCGTGGTGACACGGGTCTGGCTTTTGGCGTCCTGGTTATCCTGACGCTGATGATCCTGCCGATGCCTGCCATGGTGCTGGACATGTTCCTGGCAGTGTCGATCATCTTTTCCGTTCTGGTTTTGATGACAGGCCTGTTCATTCAGAAACCACTGGAATTCTCGTCCTTCCCGACTGTTCTGCTGATTTCGACCATGCTGCGGCTGGGTCTGAACATTTCGTCTACCCGTCTGATCCTGTCGCACGGTCATGAGGGCACAGCGGCTGCCGGCAACGTCATTCAGACGTTTGGGCATCTGGTTATGGGCGGCAACTTTGTCATCGGGGTGATTGTTTTCGCCATTCTGGTGATCGTGAACTTCATCGTTATCACCAAGGGATCTGGGCGTATCGCGGAAGTCGCGGCCCGCTTTACCCTTGATGCCATGCCTGGCAAGCAGATGGCCATTGATGCCGACCTGTCCGCGGGTCTCATTGACGAAGGCGAGGCGCGTACCCGGCGACGTACGCTGGAAGACGAAAGCGCTTTCTTCGGGGCCATGGATGGGGCGTCAAAGTTCGTTCGCGGGGACGCCATTGCCGGCCTTTTGATCACCTTTATCAACATTCTGGGTGGCATCTTCATTGGCGTTGCCCAGATGGGATTGTCGTTTTCGGAAGCTGCCAACAACTACACGCTTCTGACGATCGGGGATGGTCTTGTCTCACAGATCCCGGCGCTGATCGTGTCGACTGCCGCCGGTATTCTGGTGTCCAAGGCCGGTGTTCAAGGGTCTGCCGACAAAGCCTTGGCCAAGCAGTTCACCGGCTATCCCAAGGCACTTGGCATGTCGGCTACGGTGATGGTGGTCCTGTCGCTTCTGCCGGGTATGCCGATGGTGCCATTCCTTGGGCTGGCTGGCCTCGCTGCGTATCTGGCGGTACGCACAAGTTCTGCGAAGCAGGCAGAAGCTGCTGCTGCCGTGCAAGAGAAGGCCATTGCAACTGCGCCGAAGCCTCCGGCAGAACCGCCGGTGACCGAAGCGCTGAAGATGGACGAGTTGCGCATCGAGCTTGGATATTCGCTGTTGCCATTGATCAATGGCAAGGAAAGCAATGGCTCGGATCAGTTGACCGAGCAGATCAAGGCGCTTCGACGTCAGATCGCGGGCGATATGGGCGTCATCATGCCGCCGGTGCGTATCCTTGATAATATCCAGCTTGGCTCCAACGACTATGTCATCAAGGTCAAGGAAGTCGAGGCGGGCAAAGGGCTGCTTTATCCCAACCATTTTATGGTCATGGATCCGGCTGGCGGCGAAGTGAAAATTCCGGGCACCACCACGACCGAGCCAACGTTCGGTTTGCCGGCGTCCTGGGTGGAAGCGCAATACCGAGAAGAAGCCTCCCTGCGCGGTTACACCGTGGTCGACCCGTCTACTGTACTGTCGACTCATCTGACCGAGACGATCAAGAGCAACATCAGCGAGCTTCTGACCTATGGCGATGTGCAGAAGCTGCTTAAGGAACTCAAGGGCGAGCAAGCCAAGCTGGTCGATGATCTGATTCCGTCGCACATCACTGTATCCGGGGTTCAGCGCGTGTTGCAGGCCCTGTTGACCGAGCGAGTCTCGGTGCGGGACCTGGGAACAATTCTGGAAGGTATTTCGGAAGTGGCGGGGGCAACGCGCAATATCAACATGATCGCCGAGCATGTCCGCAGTCGCATCGGTCGTCAGATCGGAGCCGCCAATCTGGCGCCGGGGGGCTATCTGCCGCTCATCGCCCTGTCACCGAAGTGGGAGCAGGCGTTCCTGGAAGCCATCGTTGGGGAAGGCGATGACAAGCAACTGGCAATGCAGCCGAGCAAGTTGCAGGAATTTGTCTCTAAGGTGCGAGAGTCCTTTGAAGCTGCGGCGCAAAAGGGCGAGGTCCCAGTTCTTTTGACAAGTCCTCAGACACGGCCTTTCGTTCGCTCCATCGTTGAGCGCTTCAGAGCCCATACGACAGTGATGAGCCAGGCGGAAGTTCACCCGCGTATCAAGCTCAAGACCATCGGATCAGTGTAATTTAAAGGTGTGGGAGGGGCACTTGAACAAAGCACTCTGCTGCCTGCTCAAGTGTCTTCATACCAGAAGATTGACTCGTGAAAGCGCAGAGGCCATCGACGACGTATTGCCGCGCACGGCGTTGGCTGCCTGCTGTTGGGCCACTGTGACACCGATATTCATCACCGCAGACGCGAGATTGGCCCGGCGCGTTTGCGAGGCTTCAATTGCATTTCGCCGTTTCGCTGACCACGCGTCGTTGAAATCCTTGATGGAAGGACGCTCGTTGCGTTTCGCGTGGTTGTTGCCGACTGCTTTCATGTCTTGATGCTGTTTGATTATGGTTAATGGAGGGTAAATTCTGCCCTCAAGAGAGCGTGAACGCTTCTTCCTCGCCTTGTCTTTCATGAGCGCAGTGCATTGACAGACGGCTGGTGAAAATAGACAAGCATCGGAGGGTCTGGTTCCAGGAGTTTTCATGTCTGTCATTGATGTCACTACGACGAATTACGCCGATATTCCCGACAATAAGGTTGCCTATGTCGTGACCCATCTGGAGATGAAGACGCGGCCTGAATGGGACAAGAGCGCGCCGGATGGTGTGACCGTCGAGCGTTGGCGCGATCCAGACTCTGAGACATTTCTGTCGTTGTTTCGGGAGGTTGGCGAAGACTGGCTTTGGTCAACGCGGTTGAAGATTTCTCGCGCCAGTCTGGAAGCACGACTGAAAGCCGAGACTGTCGAGATTTACACCACTGTTGTCGAGGGGCGTCGTACCGGCCTGCTTGAGATTGATTTCACGTCTGCCCGTGACGTTGAAATTTCCTATTTCGGACTGGCTCCTACCATGATCGGCAAAGGTGCTGGCCGATATCTGATGTTCTGTGGCTTGCAGGAGATCTGGGCGCGGCCTGATGTGCAACGTGTGTCGCTGCACACCTGTACGGGCGACAGCCCGCAGGCGCTTGGGTTCTACCGCTCTTGTGGCTTCGTACCCTTCAAGCGCGGGGTTGAAGTTGTGGACGATCCGCGCGCCAATGGCTATCTGCCCAAGTCTGCTGGTCGTCACATCCCCTATTTGGGAGACTAAGGCGTGCAAATCGCCTGAGGATGCTAAACACCTTCGGACGCCTTCATGCGTCGCTTGTCATTGGTCTCTTCAATTTGACTGTTGGTGAGCAAGCAACCTTACCTGCCTCCTAGCGAGTGTCGCAGAAATACCTTAAAGTCCGTTAACTATAGATCTCGGAATGCCAGTGGATGAGCGGTTGTTCGTCCTGCGTGGCTTGATCCTGGCAGGTAAGGTTCTACCGGTGAGTCTCGGTATGGGCGCTTTGCAAAAAACACGATGGAGTTCGGGCAGCTAATGTCTCAAACGCAGGACAATGTTGTTTCCCATTCGCGCGTGCGCTCTTTGCGCGATGCCATTCGCCGCGTGCAGATGGGTGAGGTTGAGCGGTCCGACGTTGTCGTCGAACTGCAGGATACGGAAAGGGCGCGGCTGGAGCTCCTGTCAGAAGAGCTTCAAGACATCTTCAAGGAGATCCCTGAAGATGATGACCAGTTCCGTTTGCAGATTGCGGGCGGCGCTACTCCGCGGCTCTGGATTGATGTGACCAGCCATGTGACGATGGGTGGAGACCGCCGGGTTTATCGTTTTTTGAAGGATACGCGTCTGGGGCGTACCGTTATTCTGGAGACACCGGAAATTGACGATATGGCAGATTGCGTGACCGAATATATTGCGGAACGTATTTTAGAGCGGGAAAAGGCGCTTGAAAGCGACTGGCTCAATGCGCGCCTGCGTCAGGGGCCGGTCACCAGTGCATCTGGCAGAAATGCATCGCAGGTCGCCGGTCAGACACGCGGTCGCCCGGCGCTGCTATGGGTCAGTATCTTGCTCAGTTTCGTGATTGGCCTGACCGCGGGCGTGGGTGCTCTGATCGCTTATGCGTGGTTTGGTGGCCCCACATCCTAAAGTATTCGGTACTCTAAAACGCCATTTATGATCATACACTTATACTTAGCGCGGCTTCTGTTGAGGTCGCGCTTTTCGTGTTGATTGGCTGCCGTCAGCGCGGCACTTTCAGCATCCGGTCACCAATTTGCGAGACCGGGCTTTCCTTGTCCGTGAAGCCGCGCTCTTGCTGACGACAGGTCCAGCCTTGGGCTGTTTCGTCGATGGTGAAGAGATTGTAACGCGCCGCCGGTTTTTTGCCTCCTGGCGCGTTTGTTGCGGATGGGACGCCGACCACCGGGATCGGGGCGTCCGGACCATCGATATAGGCAAGGCTGTCGATATGGGTATGGCCGTGCAGTACCAGCTCGGCGCCAGCTCGCTTGACCGCGGTGCGAAACCGTGAGGAATCCGATAGGCGCTTATGCCACTTGGTCGCGTGCTTGAAGGGGGTGATGGATCAGGATCACCCGAAACAGGTCTTCCTTACCCATATCTTCAAGAATGACGCGCAGGCGCTTTGTCTGTTCGCTGCCAATACGGCCTGTGGCAAACCAGGGGCCACTGGCACGGGCGGTGGACACGCCAATGATCGCAACCTTGCCACGTCGGCGGACGTAAGGAAACGTCACGCCATCATCGCCACGCTGCGGTGGCGTCAGGCTTTCGATGTCGATGCCGTCATCCAGCATATACGGCCGCCATGCGGCTCGGGCACGCTTGATCGCACCGGGAACATAGGCATCGTGGTTGCTAGGAACGAGCGAGACCTTGTGGCTGTCGCCAACATCTTCAAGCCAGGCACGAGCACCGTTGATTTCCAGAGGAAGTGCAATATTGACCAGATCTCCCGTGACCGCGATGTGGTCGGGATCTTGTGCCTTGATATCGTCCAGGAGCCTGTCAAGCTGGGTGCCAGACATGTTGCCGGACCTGTTCTGGCGCCAGTTGAGATAGCCCAGAATACGCTTGGAGAAAAGCTGTAGAAGCTTTGGGTCCGGCAGGGGCCCGAGATGCGGGTCCGAAAGATGTGCGAGTTTCAGCATGCCGGGCATCATCACGTCTGCATGCTGTGCGTCAAGAAAAAATGCCCCGACCCGGCCGATGGGCCGGATCATTTGGGGAAAGGCACCCGAATGCGCCGGGATCAGGCTGGCGTACTGCGCCAGCGCGGTCTCAGTTCCAGGGAAGGTCATCAGCGTTGCTGCAAGACGGCCGCTGCGCACTTCAAGCGCAGGCTTCCACTGGAACTGCTTCTTGTTGCGACGATGGGCGAACATGGAACGGAACATTGATTTCACTCACAGGAGTTAGAGTAGGATTTGAAAATCGGCTGAACATGATTGATTAAAAAGCAGCCGTTATGCCTATAATATAGTCGATAAAATGCGGATTAGCTGTGCAATCTGGTGGGGAGCAGCCCTGCGTTTCCGGTATGGCTGAGTGAGAATGCTGCATCGGTATTTGGATCTTTTTTAGATTCAAATTGTCGGCATGGAAAATATCGTGAAAAACACTGCTGATTTTGAGCAAAAAATAACCGGAGCTCATTAAAGAGGCTCCGGCTTGTCCAGGCGGACAGTTGCGTCGTAACGGTCTTGCGACGTTACGCTCTGAAATCAGTTGGTACGTCCTTTACGCGGAGCGATTTTCATGCTCCGCGGCTTATTCTAAAGGTTTGCCGGGCAGGCGATCGCGGTCGTGGGCCTGCGTGAAATCAAGGATCGGACCTTTCGGAATGACACCGGTCGGGTTGATCGTGGCATGCGAGCCGTAATAGTGCGTCTTGATCGTGTCGATCTGCACTGTCTCGGCGATGCCAGGCACCTGATAGAGTTCGCGCAGATAGTTTGACAGATTGGGGTAGTCCTCGATCCGTCGAATGTTGCATTTGAAGTGGCCGACATACACCGCATCGAAGCGCACGAGCGTGGTGAACAGCCGCCAGTCGGCCTCGGTCATGCGCTCGCCAACAAGATAGCGATTGGTCGCAAGGCGCTCTTCCAGTTCATCCAGCATTGAAAACAGCTTGCTGACTTCCTCTTCATAGGGGCCTTGCTCCGTGGCAAACCCGGCCTTGTAAACACCGTTGTTGACGTTGGCGTAGACCTTGTCGTTGATAGCGTCGATATCGCTGCGCAGATCTTCCGGATAGAAATCGAGGCCAGACCCGGTGATCCCGTTGAAGGCGCTGTTGAACATGCGGATGATCTCGGCGGATTCATTGCTGACCACCGTCTTGTTTTTCTTGTCCCACAGCACTGGTACCGTAACGCGACCAGTATATTGGTCGTCAGCGGTGGTGTAGATCTGCCACAGATAATCCTTGCCGAAGAGCGGCTCGGGTGTCTCGAAAGTCCAGCCTTTTTCAAGCATCAGGGGTTCGACTGCGGTAACGTCGATCAGGGTCTCCAGCTTCTTCAACTGCCGGAAAATCAGGGTGCGATGCGCCCACGGGCAGGCATAGGAGACATAGAGGTGATAGCGACCGGCTTGCGCCTTGAAACCCGCTTCACCGCTTGGTCCGGCAGACCCATCGGATGTGACCCAGTTGCGAAATGCTGAGGTCGAGCGCACGAAACGGCCTCCCGTGGACTTCGTATCATACCATTGATCTTTCCAGACGCCGTCAACCAGCAAGCCCATGTTTCGTCTCCTCGAAGTGCAGTGTCGTTTCACGCCTTTTCTCCTAGATAAGGCGTTGGCGGTGGAATTTCATGAGAGACGGCATGGAAGGACTGTTCACTCTGCGTTGACGGCAGATGTCGGGATTGGAAACGGTCGGCTTTTTTAAAAGCCCTGGGCAAAATCTTCTGGACCTTCATCGCAAAGACCTGTATCGGACTTTGGACTACATTTTGAATACCCTTTTGCCTAGAGGCTCTTCTGTGACCATCGGTTCGACATTGCGACGACGAAGCCAGCGACGAGAAAGCTCTCGTGCGTTTGTCTGCGCTTGACCGGTTAGCAGGATCACCCGATGGGGTCTGGACACCGGCAAGCACTCCCGAGCCTTGCTGTGAAAGTGTCCAATTCAATGAAATCCGTAAAATGGTTTGTCCGCGCCGAACAGGCTTGCGACGTCGCTGAAATTGAAGCCATGCAGGCCGATGCCTTCGGGCCCGGTCGTTTTGCGCGCACGGCATTCAAATTGCGCGAAGGTGTGCCGCATGATGCGTCGTTGAGCTTTGTCGGTCTTATGGGCGAAGATCTGGCAGGATCGGTCCGGCTGACACCCATTCGTATCGGCGCAACGCAGGCCCAGCTTCTCGGTCCTCTTACCGTGACACCCCTTTACAAGAACCGCGGCCTTGGCCGGTTGTTGATGAAAACGGCGCTCGAGGAGGCGGCTCGTCAGGGTGAAACAGCCGTGCTGCTTGTTGGGGATGCACCTTATTACGGTCCGCTGGGGTTCGAGGTCGTGCCGTTTGGCTCGGTCACCATGCCGGGGCCGGTCGATCCCGCGCGTCTGCTGATTGCGCGGCTGAACGGAGCCGCAATGCCATCAGGAACTGTGCGCGGCGGGCGTGGTTAGGCACCGCGGATGTCTCACGCTCCTTGCGCTGCATGATATCTAGCGGCCTTCCCGGAACCAGGTCAGGGAGATTGCCCCCAGCAGAAGCGCGAGACCGAGGAGACCTGCCATCAGCGGGTATCGGTCGATGCCTTTCAAAACGCTGGCGTCGTTCTTTTTCAATGCGATCCAGCCGTTGCCAGCGTAGTTGGCAGCATCCGACAGGGCCAGAATACGTGGCACCTCAAGAGTTCCCCCAAGATCACGCAGCCTGCGGCTTGTGCCGCCAGTTGCCATAGACACTGGCATCAGCTTACCGGTACTGGACAGGACGTCTGTGTATTCACGCGGGTTTTGCGGGCCGACATGCACCAGTGCAGTCTTGTCGCCATTGCGCGCCGTGAAAAGCCCGGTCTCTGCAATGCGAACGGTTCCGCGCCACAATCCGGGTTCGGATTGTTTCATGGCAACCGTGCGGTTCTTGCTTGTCGGACTGGTCAGAGTGACGGGATCAATGGTGTCGGCCAGCGTCTGCCGTTCGATGGTCAGATCTCGGCCTGTGTGGTTGATTCGCAAGGCCTCTTCTTCAAGATCGGGTTCCTGCATCAGCCAGTGGGCCACACGGCGCAGCAGTTGAACATGCGGGCCACCGCCATCGAAACCGCGCGACCACAGCCACACCTGATCCGACAGCAGCATGGCGACCCGGCCTTTTCCAACGCGGTTGAGAACCAGCAGGGGCAGGTTGTTGGGGCCATGCATCAGGGTTTCTGCGCCGGGTTCCGTTTGGGTTTCGGCCATGCGGAACCAGTCGCCCCAGCGCGGCGGGGTGCTGTTTGCACCGGGTAAACCTCTCGTAACTGGATGACGCTTGCCGAGTTTCGCGAGCTCCGGCTTGAAGGGCTGTTCCAGCACATTGCCGGTTGGAGCGGCAGGCAGAACCGGTGCCAACGGCGTTTGATAAAGGGTGCCGCTGTTGGCGTAATCCGGGCCACCGGCGATCAGCACAGCGCCACCTTTTTCGACAAATCGGGCAATATTGTCAAAATACAACATTGGCAGAACGCGGCGGCGCACGTAACGGTCAAAGATAATCAGATCAAACTCGTTGAGCTTGACGGAAAAAAGTTCACGCGTCGGAAAGGCGATGAGCGACAATTCGTTGATGGGTGTGCCGTCCTGTTTTTCCGGAGGGCGCAGAATTGTGAAATGCACCAAGTCGACCGAGGCATCCGACTTCAGCAGATTGCGCCAGGTACGTTCGCCGGCGTTGGGCGAGCCTGACACCAGCAGCACGCGCAGGTTTTCCCGCACACCGTCTATGGTGACGACGACACGGTTGTTGAGCGTTGTCAGTTCACCGTCGAGGGGTGCTGCCGAGATTTCGAAGATATTGTCGCCCGCGTGGTTGATCTGTACCGGAACATCAATGCTGCGCCCGGTCACAACTTGCCGTTCGTTGATGACATCGCCGTCGCGACTCACCTTCAGGTCAATGCGTGTGCCCTTGGGAAGACCGGTTCCATGCTCCTCAACGCGGACGCGAATGGTCTGCTGCGATCCGACAAGCCCGAAGCGGGGCGATTTTTGCAAAACAAGGCGGCGGTCCTTCTCGTCTTGTGTGCCGGTTATCAGACTTTGCAAGGGCGCATTGAAGCCAAGCGATTTGGCGGACTTGGGGATGTCGTGGACCTGTCCATCGGTAATGAAGATAGCACCGCCTACGCGCTCCGGCGGCACATCAGAGAGGCTTTGACGCAAGGACGCGAACAAATGGGTGCCATCATCATATGCGTCGCTGGAACTTTCGGTCACGCGGGTCTCGAAGCCCGGCAAATTGGCGAGCTGTTGTTTGACTTGCGCCAGCGCCTTGTTGGTGGTGTCGGTTCGGTCTCCGAGATCCTGGCTCTGGCTGCGGTCAACGATCACCGACACGATGCTGGATAGCGGTTCCCGGTCTTCGCGGTCGACGGAGGGGTTGGCGATGGCAAGAAGCACCAGAACAAGCGCCAGCCCTCGCAATGGCCAGCCTCTGTTGCGCAGAGCAGCAATGGCCACAAGGATCAAGGCGGCGGCGACACCCGCCGCGACAAGTCCCCAGAATGGGATCAGCGGATCAAAGGAGACGGACCAGATCATCGGCTATCCTGCGTGTTCGCTGTGTCTGTCATTGGCCCAGTCGCTCCAGCAGATCCGGCACGTGCACCTGATCGGCTTTATAGTTTCCGGTCAGAGTGTACATGACGATGTTGACGCCGGTTCGAAAGGCAAAGTCGCGCTGGCGGCCATCGTCAGGCACCGTTTGAAACTCGAACGAGCCGTTCTGGTCGATGGCCCAGGCTCCGGCCAAGTCGTTGCTGGTGATCATGATTGGCGAGACACCGTCGCTGGCGCGGACGGGTCGCCCGGAAGAGGCGGCTTGTTGTGTATCTTCAACCCATAAGTCGCCGGTTGCATAGCGTCCCGGAAAACTGTTCAACAAATAGAACGTCTTGGTCAGGACGTGATCCGCAGGCACAGGGGCCAACGGCGGAATGTCGAGGCCGGCAAGGATCTGGCGTAGTTTCAAGGTTGCGGGCGTTGTGTCAAAACCCGGATTGCTGGAAATGAGGGCATCCCGTGTGTCGAACAGGATGGTGCCGCCGTTGCGCATATAGCTGTCGATCCGCGCCATGGTGTCATCAGTCGGTTTTGCCTCGCTTGCGTCAATCGGCCAGTACAGAAGCGGGTAAAACGCCAGTTCGTCTTTCGACAGATCTACGCCGACAGGCTTACCCGGCTCCAACGCCGTGCGTTCACTCAAAAACCGGGTCAGGCCGACGAGACCGTCCGCACTGATCTGGTCGATCTCGGAATTGCCAGTGATGACGTAGCCGAGGTGTGTCCTGAGCGAAAGCTTCAGGTTGCTGGTCTGGCTGGCGATGAGTGTCGCCGGGCCATCCTCATTGTTGTCCTGAGCATAGGCGTGCTGGGGCGTGATGAAAGCAGCGGTGGCGGTGACGCCGATGGCAAGCACAAATGCTGCGGCAGAGGTCGCCCGACGTTTGCGTGACAAGGCGGCGAGTTGACCGGAGAGGAATAACACCACAAGAGAATCCAGTAAGATCAACAGCAGGGCCAGCATCAGGAAGCCGCCTTTAAGATCGATCTGGTTGGTCGTGGGATAGGTCAGGGCTGTTGCCGCTCCGCCAAAACCTTGTAGGTTGAGGGGCGCCAGTTGGCTGTCGGGGCGCAGCAGGTTGAGCGCGCGGAAGCCATCCTCGGTGCCATAAAGCCCTGGTGGGCTTTGTTGACTGGCGTGATGCGAGGCAAAGTCACGGGCGGCGATGGGGCGCACCTCTGGCGGTGGCGGCGTGAAATCTCCGAAGCCGTTGAGAAGTCGCATCGGTGGCAGCATCACGGTTTCTTGTGCACTGGCACCGTTGTCTGCGACGGCCTTTGTCGTTCCGGATGCCGTGCTGGTTGTGCCCGCTGTGTGAGACACCGACAGAATACGCCGCAGCATGTTCACAAAGCTGCCGGAAAGCGGGAGATTGGACCAGCTTGTGTCCGCGGTGACGTGAAACAGCACAATCTCGCCCTTGCCCATGCGGCGCGCGGTGACAAGCGGCGTGCCGTCTTCCAGCGATGCCCATGTGTGGTCGGGAAGAGTGGGTGTCGGTTCGGCCAGAACCTCCCGGTTGACGGTTATGTCCTTAGGGATTTCCAGTCCGGCGAAGGGCGAGGAGGGACTGACACTTGCCAGCTTCTGCGGCTTGTTCCAAGAGAGACTGCCGCCAAGGGCTCTTTCGCCTGAGCGCAATTGTACCGGGATCAGGTCATCCGTGCCGCCAGCGGTGCGTGGTCCGGCAAAGCGCACCAATGTGCCGCCATTGCCGATCCAGGTCGAAAGCGCTTGTTCTGCCTGATCAGGCAGTCGGCCCACATCGGCCATGACAATGACTGACAGACCCTGCTGCAACAAAGATGGCACGGCCTTGTCCAGATTGCTGTCACGCGGCTCGCGGAGATCGGAAAAGGGCGAGAGCGCTCGTGTCAGATAATAGAGCGGCGACAGCAGCGGTTGCACCTGATCTCCGCCTTGACCGGCAATCAAACCGACCAGCTTGCGCTGCCAGCGATCGTCCAGCATCAACACGCCGCCAGCGGCGGTGTCGCCCTCGATGACAAGACGGGTGATCTGGTTGCGCAATTCGCTGGGCAGCTTGAATGTGACCGTTGCTTCGCGCATTCCGGGTGCGAAGGTTGCGCGGGTTTCGCCAACGCTCAGCCCCTTTGCGTCCAGCGCTTTGACCGTGACTTCAGAGCGGCTGTCGCTCGGATGCCGCAAAGCTTTGACCGTCAGGCTGTCGGCATCATTTTGCGGATCCTTCAATCCGCGCGGCACGGGCAGGCCAGACAAGACCTGTAAGGGGGCCCCGTCGCGAAGTTTGGCAAGAGCTGCCTCAAAAGGCTGGTCGCCGGGCTGGCGGGTGTCATCGGTGAGCCAGTAAATCGTGGCCGGAGCTTTGATCGCGGCGCTGTCGTTCAGCCCTTGCACCAGATCGTTGCGCCGATCTGGCCACGACCGCGGGGCCAGACTGCGCAGGCGGTCTGCGGCTGTCTTGGCGTCGGTGGTCTTGATGTCCTGAGAGGAACCGTCGGCGCTCGCAACCAGCAGAACGGGCTGGCCTTTTCGCTCGGCCTCATCAAGCAGGCGTTGAGCGGTTTCCTGTCGGGTCTTCCAATCGGTTGCCGCGCTCCAGCCGTTGTCGACGATGATCCATAGCGGTGTCTTGCTGCCGGTTTGAAGCTGCTGGTCCGGCTGCCAGACGGGGCCAGCCAGAGCAATGACCACGGCGGCTGCAAGCAGAAGGCGGAGCAAGGTGAGCCACTAGGGACTGCGTTGCGGGGTTTCCTCATTTTTGCTGATCGACAGCAGCAGGCGGGTTGGCGGAAACAGCAATTGTCTCGGACGCGGCGGCGTCAGCTTCAACAGCCACCAGATCGCGGGCAGCAGCAGAAGGCCCAGCAGAATAAAGGGGGATGTGAAAGCAATCGGCAAAAATCCACCCATGCTAGATCCTTCCTTCAGGCTGTCCGCCTGTGCTGCCTGCGCCACTTAGAGCATTATGCAGAACAAGCAGCGGATCAGCCGCGGATCTGTCGGTGTGGTGAACAATGAACGTCCATCCAGCCTGCCTAGCGGCATTGCGCAATGTGTCCCGGTGCTCGGCCAGAATGCGTTGGTATTCTTCACGCCAGGTTTCTGCGCGTCCTGTGGTCAGGCGCAGGCCGTTTTCTGGATCTTCGAATTCCACACGCCCAGAAAAGGGAAAGGTTTCTTCCATTGGATCAAGTATTTGCACAATATGGCCGCGCGCGCCGGTCGCGGCGATACGCGTGATCCAGTTGAGAAGATTGTCGGCCGGGTCCAGCAGATCGGCAAACAGAACGACATCTGAAAACCGCTGGATCGGGGCCGGGTCGGGCAGGGGAGACATGTCCTTCAGATGAGCGAGTGTCGTGGCAATGCGCTCTGGCGTCTTGCGGTCGCTCGTCGGGCGGGTCAGACCGGGCATCGCCACCCGCTCCCCGGTCTTGGACAGCATGTCGGCCAAGCACAGCAGCAGCACGACCGCGCGATCACGCTTCAACGTTGACGACAGGCGTGAGCGATACACCATCGACGGTGACAGATCTGCCCAAAGCCAGACCGTGTGCGCAGCCTCCCATTCCCGTTCCCGGACATAGAGATGGTCGTCTTTGGCGGACCGCCGCCAATCGATGCGTCTTGCCGGCTCCCCCATGCTGTAGGGACGGAATTGCCAGAAATTCTCCCCCGGGCCAGCGCGTCGTCGACCATGCCAGCCTGCCGACATCGTCTGAGCCAGATGCGAGGCATCCACCAGGAGGTCCGGCAAGGCTTCTGCCAATGTGCGGGCCGCGCCGGTCATTCCCATCAGATTGCTCTGGTCCAGGTCGTTCATATCCTGTGGTGCAGGCATGACATGCTGTCTCCGGCGCGTGGGCCTTGGGGGTGGTGGTCTTTGCGTTTGAACCGAGTGGTGTCAGGTCTGTCGGGTCTAGCCGCCGATGCGACTTTTCAATCGCTGAATGACACCTTTGACCGTGTGACCATCTGCGCGGGCAGCAAAAGTCAGGGCCATGCGGTGTTGCAGGATCGGTTCTGCGAGCGCCAGAACGTCGTCAATCGAGGGAGCCAGTCGGCCGTCGACCAGCGCTCGGGCACGCACGGTCAGCATGAGGGCCTGGCTGGCACGCGGTCCTGGTCCCTAGGCGATGAGTTTCTGCAAATCGTCCTGCGTGGCCTCGTCCCCAGGCCTTGCGGAGCGAACCAGCTGCAAGATGGCATCCACGACCGAATTGCCCACGGGCATACGGCGGACAAGATCCTGATAGCGTATCAGATCGTCGCCGCTCAAGACTGCTTTGGGGGCAACCGTCTTGGCTCCAGTGGTCGCCATCAGGATGCGACGTTCTGCGTCCAGATCAGGGTAGAGCACGTCGATCTGCATCAAAAACCGGTCCAACTGGGCTTCCGGCAGTGGGTAAGTGCCTTCTTGCTCCAGCGGGTTTTGTGTGGCCAGCACATGAAACGGGCGCGGCAACTGGTGCGTCTGTCCGGCAACGGTCACGTTGTATTCCTGCATGGCTTGCAAGAGAGCAGACTGGGTGCGCGGGCTGGCTCGGTTGATTTCATCAGCCATCAGCAACTGGCAGAAGATCGGTCCGGGAATAAAGCGAAAGGCGCGGGTTCCGTCGGCCGCCTGTTCCATGACTTCCGACCCAAGAATATCGGAAGGCATCAGATCCGGGGTGAACTGTACTCGGCTGGCGTTCAGGCCAAGCACAGTGCCGAGGGTTTCTACCAACTTGGTCTTGGCAAGACCGGGAACCCCAACAAGCAAGCCATGGCCCGCAGCCAGAATGGTCACAAGAGTCTGTTCGACGACAGCTTCCTGCCCGAAAATCTGACTGGCAATTTCGGTCTTGGCGGCCATGATATGCGCCAGTGCCTGGTCTGCCAGTTCTGCAATCGCTACGGCGTCATTGCCTGATTGCAAGGACTGGGGAGGGTTGATCACGCTCATAGTGTACCTTCGCTTTCAGATCTGCTGCGGCGTTCGCTGTCTGTTTTGGCCCCGGCCTGTCGACCTTGCAGGCGCACCACTCCCGGATGCATCGATGGGACGGTTAAGCATCGCATTTTCCAAGTGTCGCACCATATCTTATGGGAGATAAATCGATAATTCTGCCGAGACGCAATGTTTCGATGGATTTCAACAAGCTCGGGTGCGCGGTTGCTATGCATTTGCATGTTCGCAAGGCACAGTCATGGCAGACGAGCGCGGCAAAAAATGGCAGGGGCCAGCGTATGACAGAGGCTTTGGACATGGCATTGTCGGACGGGTTGAAGGCGCTGATCGCACGCGCCGATGGCAACGGACGTGGCAAGCCCCCGGTGGAAAAATGGAATCCGGCCCATTGCGGTGAACTGGACATGCGTATCACCCGTGATGGACGCTGGTTTTATCAAGGCTCGGAAATTCAGCGTGAAGCGCTGGTGCGGTTGTTTGCCTCCGTCTTGCGACACGACGCTGATGGGTGTCACTATCTTGTGACGCCTGTGGAAAAAATCCGCATTACAGTCGAAGACGCAGCGTTTCTGGGTGTTGAATTGCATTTTGACGGGCAAGGCGCGGAGCGTCAGATCACGCTGCGCACTGGCGTGGGGGACGTCGTGACAATTGATGCAGAGCATCCCTTGCGCTTTAAAATAAGTCCGCTGGATCGCGGTTTGAAGCCTTATGTGCGGGTACGCGGGCGGCTTGACGCGCTGCTGGCACGGCCCTTGGTATTTGAGCTGGCGGAGTGTCTGGAAGAGCAAGACAGCGCGTCCGGCCCTGTGCTTGGCCTATGGAGCGGCGGCACATTCTTTGAGGTGCCAGCCGAGGCGTTGGTAGATCGTGAGTAAAAACAAGATTTTGCAAGAAACAGAATACTTTGATCTTGATGATTTTCGGGTCAGACTCTTGAACGCTCTGGCCGCAGCAGATCCCACAGTGGAGCGCGGTGATCACATGATGAACCCGGGGTGGGGACCGCACGCATTGACACGCCGTGCGCCACGCGACGCTGCGGTGTTGATCCCGATCGTTGAGCGACCTGATGGACCGGCAGTCATTTTGACCTTGCGCGCAACGTCCTTGCGCTCGCACGCCGGACAGATCGCGCTTCCCGGTGGCCAGATCGATCCGGAGGATGAGGGGCCGGTCGCGGCTGCGCTGCGTGAAGCTCATGAGGAAATCGGCTTGCGACCAGATGAGGTTGACCTTCTGAGCGAGATGCCGGTCTATCTCAGTGGGTCAGGGTTTCGAATCGTTCCTGTTGTCGGTTTGGTCAATCCTGCCGCGGAACTGGTGCGCAACCCTGATGAGGTCGATGAGATTTTCGAAGTTCCCTTGTCGTTTCTGATGAGTGCAGGAAATCATCAGCGTCAAAGCCGTATTCATGAGGGTCAGCGTCGCTATTTTTATGCTATGCCCTTTGAAGATCGATACATTTGGGGCGTGACAGCGGGTATTCTGCGGTCCCTTTATGAGATGGTTTATAGTTGATGGCTCGCGTTTTCTTCTCGCAGTTGATCCTGTTCCTCCTGCCGTTTCTTGGCTTTGCCGTCTGGCTTTGGCTGAACCGCAAGATGCAGACCTATGAAAACTGGCGACAAGGCCCATTAATCTGGTTGTCTTTGGGCGGGATCGTGCTGGTGCTGATCAGCTTTGTCATCTTCGCGCATTTCCACAAGGCTCCTCAGAACGAGGAATATCATCCGGCTCATATGGAGAACGGCAAGTTTGTGCCCGGAACCTACAAGTAGGCCGTCGCTTGTTAAAGAGGCGGGAGACGCAGGGCAGGTCTTGTCTTTTGCGGCGCTTGACTGGTTTGCCGATCCGACGTTGAGGGCTGTTTTTGCAGCTGTTCAACAAGACGGAGATGAGGCGCGGATCGTTGGCGGCGCTGTGCGCAATGCTCTGCTGGGCGAAGCGGTGCATGACATCGACATGGCGACAACGGCCTTGCCTGCGACCGTGATGGAGCGGGCGCGGGCCGCCGGTCTCAGGGCCCTGCCGACCGGCATTGATCATGGCACGGTCACGCTTGTCAGCGGCGGGCGTCATGTTGAAGTGACCACCTTGCGGGATGACGTTGAAACATTCGGGCGTCAGGCGCGGGTGCGCTTCGGCTCGGACTGGCTGGAGGATGCCAGACGGCGCGACTTCACCATGAATGCGCTTTATGTCGATGAGGCTGGGACCTTGCACGATCCGCTTGGCGGCCTGCCGGATTGTGTTGCCCGACGGATCCGGTTTATCGGTGATCCGGTTGCGCGTATTCGGGAAGATACTCTTCGTATTTTAAGGTACTTCCGTTTTTGGGCGCAGTATGGGGTGCGTGAGCAGGATGCGGCCGCGCTGGCAGCCTGTGCAAGCGAGGGTGATGGGCTGGAGGGCTTGTCAGTTGAACGGGTCTGGTCTGAGTTGAAGCGTTTGCTCGTTGCACCCAGCGCCTTGCCCGCCTTGCAGGCCATGGATACCACGGGTGTCTTGCCGATTGCTCTGCGTGCAACGGTTGCTGTGGATCAGGTCGCTCGCCTTGAGGTCCTGCGCGACACGGTTGGTGTGGCTCGGTTTGACGGGCTGGAGTTGTCCCCGAGCGTTGCGTTGGCCTGCGTGTTGACGTCAGCCAGTGATAGTTTGCAAGTCAGTCAACATCTACGCTTGTCCGGGCAGGAAACCAAACGTGTGATGAAAGCGGAGACTGTTGTGCGTGCTTTGCCCGAGAACCGGGATTTGCGGCTCCTCGGCTATTGGTTCGGACGTGAAGCCGTCCGCGATGGCCTGCTGCTGCAAGCGGCCCGAAATACATTCGACCTCCCTGCTGAGGCGATGAGAAAATTGCGCACGGCTGCGGTTGCCGGTGTTGACGTGCCACAGTTTCCAGTGTCTGGCGCGGACCTGATTGTGCGAGGGGAAAAGCCGGGGCCGGGGCTGGGCAAACGTCTGTCTCAGCTCGAGCAGCGCTGGATTGACAGCGGGTTTAAACTGGACCGTGCACAACTGCTTGCATTGTTGTGAGGCCCAATTGCAACTGTCGGTTAAATCCGGTTGTGACGATTGCCATTTACGATTCTGATCAATTGTTTGTTTACGTCTCCTTCTCAAGATGACAGGGATAAAAATACGAGGGACGACGGGCGCTGTGGCAATATTAGTGGCGACTTCCGGCGGGCATGGCTGCGGCGCGGGGGTGAGTGAAATTGGGGCGTTTCATCCCACCAGATTTTTAAATTTAAGCGAGTTGAGTGCTCAGGCTGGAGCCGATCTGCGGCTGGTTCTTGTTGATTTCAAGGGTGCCAGCAGCGACGATTTTAAGGTGCTCAAGCAGTTTGTCTCTGAGCGCAACTGCACCAAACTGCCATCTATCGCATTGATTGACATGAACTCTCGCCGCGACAAAGTTCAAGCGACGTCGCTTGGGTTCGCCATTTTCTGGGATCGGGAGATGGAACTGAGCGAGCTTTTAGCTCAGGTCGGAGGGTATATTGGGGACTATGGCGCGCCGGAACTGGCTGACGACGTACCGCAAGCCACTTGCGAAGCCGTGAAATCGTCCTGCGCACTCCTGTCGCAATTGTCGATTGATACCGTGCTGAAGCGGCCCTTTTCGACAAAGCAGCTCGAAACTGCTGCAAAAGATTTGCTGAAAGCAATTGATGTCGATGGCATGGAAGAGTGGCTCAAAGCGGTCTATAGCCATCACAGTGCCACTTATACGCATTCCCTGACTGTCGCTGGTCTCGTCGCTGCCTTTGCGCTTGAACTGAGGTTGCCTGTCAAAACCTGCGAAATGATGTGCGAAGGGGCGATGCTGCATGACATTGGCAAGATCGGCATTCCAATTGCCGTGCTGGATAAGCCGGGTCCGCTGACCGACGAAGAACGCACTCTGGTTAACGAACATCCCTTGATTTCCTTGCGGATTTTGAAGGAGCGACCGGAAGTCTGCGAGCAAATCCGTGACATGGCGGTTTCTCACCATGAATATCTGGATGGCAGTGGTTATCCCTTCGGGATCTCCGGGGAGAAGATCATGCCTTTTGTGCGCGCTCTGACGATTTGCGATATTTTTGCCGCTCTGACGGAACGCCGCGCTTACAAAGAGCCTTTCAGCCCGCGTCAGGCCTACTCCATTTTGCTGGAAATGGGCTCGAAGCTTGATCAGCAACTCGTGCGCCGGTTTCGCAAAGTGGCTTACAAGAGTGCGCCTGGTGCGCCTGCTCTCAAGGAAAAGGTCGAAGATCCAGAGCCGCAATTACGAAAGCGTGTTGTGTCTTGATCGGGACGCAGTGAAGCGACCTTATGGCCATTTCACCACGGGGGGCATGGACGACAGGATCGAGGCGACATTGCCGCCCGTTTTCAGGCCGAAGATCGTGCCGCGATCATACAGCAGATTATATTCGACATAGCGTCCGCGGCGCACGAGTTGTTCTTCTCGTTCCGCCTCACTCCACGGCTTGGCAAAGTTGTTCCGCACGAGCGTGGGGTAAATCTCCGCGAACGTCTTCCCGACATCCTGAGTGAAAGCGAAGTCAGCATCCCAGTCCCGGCTGTTGTGGTAATCGTAAAAGATGCCACCGACGCCGCGCGCCTCATTGCGGTGCTTCAGGAAGAAATAGTCATCACACCATTGTTTGTAATGGGCATAGTCTGCGCCTTCATGCCGGTCACAGGCTTGTTGGAGCGCTGAGTGGAAGGCCTGTGTGTCAGCATCTTCCTGTGTGCGGCGATCTGGCAGCATAGGGGTCAGGTCTGCGCCGCCGCCAAACCACTGGCGGGTGGTCACGACCATGCGCGTGTTCATATGGACACTCGGTACGTGCGGATTGCGCGTATGCGCAATCAGGCTGATGCCTGCGGCCCAAAACCGGGGGTCTTCATTTGCGCCGGGAATCTGACTGCGAAATTCGGGCGAAAATTCACCATGCACTGTGGAGGTATGAACGCCGGCTTTTTCAAAGACGCGTCCATGCAACAAGGACATGATACCGCCACCGCCTTTTGTGCCATTCGCATCGGTCCGCTCCCAGGGGGTGCGTTCAAAGCGTCCGGCGGGCAGATCACTGGCGGGGCCGTTGATAGCGGCGAGTTCATCTTCCAGGGTTTCCAGCGAGGCGCAAATCCGGTCGCGCAGCTCGGCGAACCAAGTTGCGGTCAGGGCCTGTTTGTCTTCCAGGTTTTCTGGAATGGGACCACCGCGATCCTGTTTGGCAGCCGTCGTGGAGGATGCAGTCATGGTCTGGTCTCTTGAACGTTCGTCTTGAAAACGGAATGCAACTTCGAATGTTTCTCAAGGAGGAGAAAGCCCGAGCGCGTCTTTCCCTGTACATCCCGGCGGCCAGATTGTCACCCGTTCGCCGGAGACGGAGCGGGAAAGCCTGTTGTCTGGCGCAGCGCCTCACCCAGTGTCATGCCGACAGAAACCGCCAGATTGAGAGAGCGCATGCCGTTGGCCATAGGGATAGTCAGGCCAGCATCGGCCTGCTGATGGACGTCTTCTGGGGCACCGGAACTCTCCCGTCCGAAGAGCAGCAGATCATTGGGGCGAAACGCAAACTCGGTATAGGGGGAGCGGGATTTGGTCGTCATCAGCAACAGACGCCGATTTTCCGCTTTGCGCCACTCGTTGAAGGCTGCAAAGTTCAGGTGCCGCGTCAGGGCCGCACGGTCCAGATAATCCATGCCCGCTCGTTTCATCGCCTTGTCAGACAGGGGGAAACCAGCCGGTTCGATCAGATGGACTGTCACATTCATGCAAGCCGCCAAGCGCAGGATTGTTCCTGTGTTTTGCGGAATATCGGGCTGATAAAGGGCGATGTCTGGCATGAGGATATGAGCCTGAGCGGAACCAATTGTGCGCTGCAAGTGCCATGTGTTCAGACTGAATGCAAGACGTGCTAGAATATGGACCCATAAATGCGTTTCAAATGATCGGCCCGATCTTTCTGGAACGTCAAAACCGCTGCGATCCGTCTGCGCCATGCGGCTCAACCGGGCGAAAGCCGGCTCTTCGCCGCCTTCTTTGCTGCTCTTTGCGCTTTATGACATCATTTAAAGCGTATTTACGGGTCCACACCCTCGCGTGCGGGCCCGTCGAAAAGCCGTATTGGCTCGCGACAATTGTCTGACACAAAAGCGGACACTGACATAGACAGGCAAGCGGTTCTGCTTGTCCGATTTGATTGAAAAGGCTCATCCCCTGAGCCTGCGGTATCCGTGCCGCCCTCCTGAGGAAAACTTCCGTTGCTTGGCATCTTTCGTTTTTTCGAATCGCTCATTGATCCATTTCGCCCGCATGAGGGCGTTCCACCGAAAGACAGCCCGTTTGCAGGACTGCGTTATTTTGCGGCGCAAAATCCCTAGCCGTTTATTGGCCTTTTGACCTGCGGCCTGCTGTTCTCGCTGATTGAGGCTGGTTATTTCTCCTTTATCGGGGGGCTGGTGGATCTGGTGGGGAATGGTCCACGCGAGACCTTCTTTCAACGCAACGGGTTGGAGCTTGCAGGGATGGCCTGTGTCATCCTGTTTGCTCGCACGTTTGTCGGCGGCGCGCAGGCGATCCTCGAAGAACAATGCGTTGTGCCGCAGTTCAGCATCATGGTGCGGTGGCAGATGCACCAGCAGATGATGCGCCAGAGCCTGTCGTTTTTTCAGGAGGATTTTTCAGGTCGTCTTGCGCAAAAGGTCATGCAGTCCGGCATGGCGGCCAATGAATTCATGGTCGGTCTGTTGCAGACAGCCTGGTCGATCATCGTCTTCGCCGTCACCACGGCAACGGTTTTGTTTCATCTTGATCTCCGTTTGGGACTGATGGCGGTGGTCTGGTTGGCTGTTTATGCGGTGGTCGCGCGATATTTCGTGCCGCGTATCCGTGTGGCATCGCGGCAGGTGGCCAACAGCAGTTCCGGAGCAACAGGGCATATTGTTGACACCTATACCAATATTCAGACAGTGAAACTTTTCGGCTCAAGCGAGTTGGAAAATTCCAGCGTGCGGCGCAGTTTTCAGACTTTTCGGGAACGCCTGATGGTCTTTACGCGTCTGCTGAGTTCGGTGCGCATCACCATGCTGTGTCTCAGCAGTCTGGCAATCGTCGCAATTACGGGCATGTCGTTGGTTTTGTGGCAGTCTGGCGTGCTGTCGGCCGGGAGCATTGCAATCGCTGTGACGCTGGTCTTGCGTCTTTCCATGATGCTGAACCGGCTTTTGAACCAGTTGAATGGCCTGTTCCGTCAACTTGGCGTGTTTCAGGACAGCATGGAGACACTGATCAAACCGGTTACGGTGGTTGATCGCGCATCCGCCAAACCTCTGCATGTCAGTCAGGGACGGTTGGTCTTCGACAACGTTACGTTTACTTATGGTCGCACGGTTCGAACTGTCGGGCCAGATGAGGATGACGGCAGCGGTGGTATTCACGATCTTAACCTCGTGATTGAGCCGGGGCAGCGCGTGGGGCTGGTCGGGCCATCTGGTGCCGGAAAGACGACCCTGACCAAGCTGCTTTTGCGCTTTCACGACGTCGAAAAGGGTCAGGTCCTGATCGATGGTGTCGATTTGCGTGATGTGACACAGGAAAGCCTGAGACAGGCCATTGGCATGGTTTCGCAAGAGCCTGCCTTGATGCACCGCCCGATCCGCGAGAACATCGGGTATGGTCAGACTGATGCAAGTGATGATCAGATCCGCCGTGTGGCGCGTCAGGCACATGCGCTCGACTTCATCGAAATGCTGGAAGACAAGCAGAAGCGGCGCGGGCTGGATGCCTATGTCGGGGAGCGCGGTGTGAAACTGTCGGGCGGCCAGCGTCAACGGATTGCCATTGCCCGTGTGCTTCTCAAGAATGCGCCAATCCTGTTGTTGGATGAGGCCACATCTGCGCTCGATTCCGAAGTGGAAGCAGCTATTCAGGAAAACCTGTTGCAATTGATGGAAGGCAAGACCGTTGTCGCCATTGCGCACCGCCTGTCCACTATCGCCCATATGGACCGGCTTTTGGTTATGGACGGCGGTCAGATCGTGCAGGATGGCACACACGATCAATTGTTGACCGATGAAGGCGGTCTGTATGCGCAACTCTGGGCCCGGCAATCGGGCGGATTTCTCGAGAGCTAGTGTTGGGGCGGTGATCCAGCGGACAGGTATGCCCGTATTCACTCAAATGCCTGAACGCTGGAGCCATCATGAAATTTTACCTGACGTCCTATCTTGCAACGGTGGTTGTGTTTCTTGGTATTGACTCGATTTGGCTGTCAAAGATTGCAACACGCTTCTACTTTGATCGGCTCGACCATCTGATGATGGACAAACCCAATCTGGGTGCGGCGGCGATGTTCTATCTGGTCTATGTGGTTGGCATTGTGATTTTCGCTATTGCACCGGCAGAGCGTAGCGGCGGCATGTGGACGGCTCTGCTTTATGGGGCATTGTTCGGTTTCTTCTGTTACGCGACCTACGACATGACCAATTTTGCTACCCTGCGCGACTGGCCGGTGGCCATTGTTGTTGTTGATGTGATTTGGGGCACGGTGCTCACCGGATTTGCAGCAGGTGTCGGCTACAAGATTGCGCAGATTGCTGCCAACTGATTTCAGACTTGAAGGGACGGACAGGCGCATTTCTTTCTGCGGAAAAGCTCGGAAATTCATGTTAAAAGTTACAATGTTTTTACGTGCTTAGATCTAACTATAGGGCAATCGCCAAATGAGGCGAAGATATTGCAACTTTGGTTGGTTGATTGAGATGATTCTTTCCATTCGCGCTCGTTTTGTCACAATGGTCGTGACAGCCGTCTCGATCATGTTGGCGGGCACCGGCTATGCCTTTTACAGCTTTCGATCGGATCTGATTGCCCGTTTGGGTGACCCTGTTGCGGCGCAGACCTTCGTTGATCAAGGCGTTTCCAACAGCATCGATCACCTGATCATGGGCCAGATGGCGCAGATCAGCATGGTCTGTCTGCCTTTCGGTCTGGCCTTTCTGGCGATGGCTTACCTCCTCGCCATGGGCCTGATCCGCCCGCTGCGGCGTTTGCAGGATGGACTCGAACATTTGTCGCAAGGGGATCTGGACATTGAGATCGCTGGCGGCAACCGCAAGGATGAGATTGGCAAGATCGCCCGCTCAGTCGTTGAATTCCGCGAGAAACTGGCGGAGCGTGCGCAACAGGAGGCGGCTAACATTTCCGCCAATCAGGCAAAATCCGATGCCGACCGCAAAGACCTGATGAATGATGTCGCCAGCGATTTTGAGCGCACTGTCATTGGTGTTGTCGAGCGGCTTTTGACAGCATCACGGTCAGTCGGAAGCAATTCCGTGACGTTGAGCGATGCAGTCAGCAGTTCGTTGACGGCTCTGTCTGAAGTGGATGAAGCCAGCCGCGTTGCCAACAGCTCGGTTGAGTTTGTGGCATCATCTGCCACAGCCCTGGCCGGTTCGATTGCAGAGATCATGGAGAGTGTTGCACAGTCTGAGAAAATCGCTCAGGACGCCGTGACAGAAGCTCGCAAGACAGACGAAATTGTCAGCCGCCTGTCTGATACAGGGCGTGCTATTGGCGAAATCGTCGATCTGATCTCGCAAATTGCCAGCCAGACCAACCTTCTGGCATTGAATGCCACCATCGAAGCCGCCCGTGCAGGCGAAGCCGGACGCGGCTTTGCTGTCGTGGCATCGGAAGTGAAGGCGCTTGCCGAACAGACGACCAAGGCGACAGACGAGATTTCCACGCAGGTACGCTCGGTGCAGGATGTTGCCGCACAGGCTGAAGGCGCGATTGGTCAGATCGCCTCGACCATCAATCGGGTCAGCGAGTTGTCTGGCTCGGTGCGCCATGCCATTGATGGTCAGGTGTCCGCAACTCATCAGATTAGCGACAGTGCTGCGACTGCCAACAGCAGTTCGGATCAAGTGGCCGGCAACATCAGCCACCTGCATGAAGTCATGGTCACCAGCCGCAGTGCGACCGGTGAAATGGTGCAAGCCTCTGATGACCTGACGAGTCTGTCCAGTAGCTTGCAGGCACAGGTGCATCAGTTTCTGCAAAGCATTCGTGCAGCCTGACGAGCCGCCTTGGCCGTGGCTCAAGTCCCGGTTTGAGAGACATTTCAAATATCGCGCCTTCCCGGACTGTTCGTCGGGGGAGGCGTTTTTTTATGGCAGTCTGCCTTGTTAAACGAACAGTTCTGGCGATCTCGGGTGTGGCGATAAAGCAACGTTCAAGCAATCTTTGCGTCATTTTGGAAAAGACGTCTTGCCCGGTCTGTCAATTCGAGTAGTCTTCGTTATATCAAATTTGTGATCAATTTTCAGCAGAGGAAGGAGTGCATTATATGAATTCTCATCGTGCTTACGAACTTCTTCTGTTTGGTGTTCCACCCTTGGGGCATCAGCTCGCCATCCCACGGATGTCCAGCCAGAATTGACACGCCCGTTTTCGAACGGGGCTTTCTTCTCTTTTCCAAATCATCAAATCGACGCTACTGGTCTCCCGGCGAAGCTTCGTGCTGCGCTTGTCGCTGGCCCGGCCTCCTTTCGGGCTTTGCACAAGCGTCTTCAAAACGAGGCATAGATCCATGAGATCAGCATATGGCCGCAGGTCTGCTTTGCGTCTTGCCAGAAGATCTATTTGCCCTTTGTTGCAGGCGTGGCTTGATCTGCGTGCAAGGGGAGACTATCGCAGGTGGCAACGGGACAAGTGTGCCGCCCTCATTAAAGGACAACGCCCAAGTGGGTACAGGGGACTGACCGATGTTTGACCGGTTCGAAAAGCTTGTAGATCCGTTTGCAGATGATGGGCTGGACCGGCCGCCACGCAGCTTTCTGGCGTTTTGCTGGCATTACACCAAGCCTGTCTGGCCGGTGCTTCTGGGCGTTGCAATTCTGGGAGCCTGCATCGCCTTGATGGAGGTCTACGTCTTCACCTTCCTCGGCGCGCTGGTTGATTGGCTGGGGTCGGAACAGCGGGCAGGCTTCTTTGAGCGCAACTGGCGCGAATTGCTCGGCATGGCGGCATTTTTGCTCCTGGTTTATCCGGTGGTGTCGCTGGCGTGGGAGTTCCTGTTTCATCAGGGGCTTCTTGGCGCGTTCCCGATGTCGGTTCGCTGGCGAGTGCACCGTTATCTGCTGCGCCAAAGCATGTCGTTCTATCAGGATGAGTTTGCGGGCCGTATTGCCAACAAGATGATGCAGACGGCGCTGGCCATCCGCGAAGTGGTGACCAAAGTTGCTGATATTCTGGTCTATGTGCTGGTGTATTTTACCTCGGCAGTGGTGGTTGTGGCCTCGGCGGATTGGGTGTTTGCAGTGCCGTTTATCGTGTGGGCGGCTGCTTATGTCTGCGTGCTGCGCATTTTTGTGCCACGGCTGCGCGATGCATCAAAGGCACAGGCCGATGCGCGCTCGTTGATGACGGGGCATGTTGTTGATGCCTACACCAACATCGCGACGGTGAAGCTGTTTTCTCATGCGGACCGCGAGGAAGATTACGCCAGATCGTCGATGACCGGATTTTTGCACACGGTCTTTCGTCAGATGCGCTTCGTGACGGTGATGAACTTCTGCCTGACGATGATCAATCTCTTCCTTTTGACAGGGGTGGGGCTCCTGTCCATCATCCTGTGGCAGCAGCAAGTGGTCACGACCGGTTCGATTGCGATTGCCGTGGCGCTTGTGTTGCGTCTGCAAGGCATGTCGCAGTGGATTCTTTGGGAGGTGGCGGGGCTGTTTGAAAACGTTGGCACCGTGCAGGATGGCATTACCACGATCTCGCGGGATCGGGCGATCAAGGACGTGCCGAACGCAGCGCGACTTGCCATCGACAAGGGTGGGATTCACTTTGATCACATTCGCTTTCACTACGGCAAAAAGGGTGGGGTGATCGAAGATATGGATCTGGTCATCAAACCGGGCGAAAAGATCGGGCTCATTGGCCGGTCTGGCGCGGGCAAGTCGACGCTGATCAATCTGTTGCTGCGCTTTCATGATCTGGAAGGCGGTGAAATCCGCATTGACGGTCAGAATATCGCCAGCGTGCCGCAGAATGATCTGCGTGCCAATATCGGCGTCGTCAGTCAGGACACTTCTCTCCTGCATCGGTCGATCTATGAAAACGTCTCGTATGGGCGGCCCGAGGCGACGCGTGAAGAAGTGCGCGACGCGTTGCGGAAGGCCCACGCCTAGGATTTCGTCGAAACACTGAGTGATCAGAAGGGGCGTATGGGGCTGGATGCTCATGTTGGTGAGCGGGGCGTGAAGCTGTCCGGTGGCCAGCGTCAGCGTGTGGCTATTGCTCGTGTGTTGTTGAAGAACGCCCCGATTCTGGTGCTCGACGAGGCGACCTCGGCGCTGGATTCCGAGGTCGAAAAGGCCATTCAGGACAGTCTCATGTCGTTGATGCAGGGCAAAACGGTGATTGCCATTGCCCATCGGCTGTCGACGATCTCGGAGATGGATCGCCTCGTGGTCATGGATCACGGTCGTATCATGGAGCAAGGCACTCATGCCGAGCTGTTGTCCGAAGACGGTCTTTATGCCTGGCTGTGGTCTCATCAGTCTGGCGGGTTTCTGGAGAGTGCCGCCAAAGCGCCTGAGCGGGCTGCGGCCAAGTAATCGTGCAGTGCTTATCGTGGGGCGTATGCTGATCTGCGCTCCACTACAAGCAAATGTGTCTTGAGAAGCATAGGGAACGGCGGCAGCCTGTTTCAACGCGTGGTCGGGGGTGTTTGTCAAACGGACCGGGCTTGCGCTAACGCTTTGATATGACGAGGATCAAGGGACTTTGGACTGCAACGTTAAGCGGTGTCATTTTTAACGAGGGCACTTTATGTTGTGCCGGTTTATTTCTTGGTAATTCTCGCTGTTTTGAGGCGGTTCTGTGAAAGCATGTTGCATGTTTGATTAAAAACAGGTCAAAAATGAATCCTGAAAACTATCGCTACGTCAATTTTGGTTTGTTTGGTTGATATGAATTTCCAATCCGTCCAAAGTGCGGTCTTCATGCCTTGTTGGGCAGGTTGAACGTGGACGCGGGGCGCGATTGAGGCCCGTCCTGACTTGACGATCGGGGAACCGATCCGGGAGGAAGAGGCAGGACGGTCGCTGGCTGGGCTTTAGCAGGTTTCGAGAGGGACGCGACCTTGGCAGATTCTGATATGGCGGATCCCACCCGCCGTGATTTTCTTTATATTGCAACCGGCGCCATGGGGGCAGTGGGCGTTGGTGCAGTTGTCTGGCCATTGATTGATCAGATGAATCCGGATGCGTCGACGCTGGCGCTGGCCTCGATCGAGGTCAATCTGGCGCCGATCGAGGAAGGTCAGTCGATTACCGTCAAATGGCGCGGCAAGCCTGTTTTCGTTCGCAATCGCACGCAGAAGGAAGTCGATGAGGCCAAGGCAGTGCCGCTGACGGCGCTTGTCGATCCGATCGCGCGCAACACCAATCTGGCAGCAGATGCCCCGGCGACGGATGAAAACCGGGCGGCCAAGGGCAAGGAACAGTGGCTCATTCAGGTGGGTGTGTGTACGCATCTGGGGTGTATTCCCATAGGTCAGTCCGGCGATTTTGATGGCTGGTTCTGTCCGTGTCATGGCTCGCATTACGACACGGCTGGCCGCATTCGCAAGGGCCCTGCGCCGGAGAACCTGCTCATACCGCCGTATGAGTTCGTGTCGGACGCAAAGGTCAAGATTGGGTAGGGCTGGGGGGAATCATGGCAGGACACAATAATTATGTGCCACAGAGCGCAGCGGCCCGATGGCTTGAAAGCCGTTTGCCGGTTATCTCGCTTGTGCGCGGGTCATTCGTTGATTTTCCAACTCCGAAGAACCTGAATTACTGGTGGACCTTCGGCGGTATTCTGTTCTTCGTTCTGATCGTGCAGATCATCACCGGCGTCGTTCTGGTGATGCACTACACGCCAAGCACAGCGGGAGCGTTCAACTCGGTCGAAAAGATCATGCGGGACGTGAACTATGGTTGGCTGTTGCGCTATATCCACGCCAACGGCGCCTCGATGTTCTTCGTCGCCGTCTACATTCATATGTTCCGTGGCATGTACTATGGCTCCTACAAGGCGCCGCGTGAGATTTCGTGGATCCTGGGCGTGATCATCTTTTTGCTGATGATGGCCGCGGCTTTCATGGGCTACGTGTTGCCGTGGGGGCAGATGTCTTTCTGGGGTGCCACGGTCATCACCAATCTGTTTTCGGCGATCCCGGTGGTGGGCGAAGGCATTCGCACCTGGCTGTGGGGCGGGTTCTCGGTCGACAATCCGACTCTCAACCGTTTCTTTGCCCTGCATTATCTGTTGCCGTTCATGATCCTGGGCGTCGCTATCCTGCACGTCTGGGCCTTTCACACGACGGGCAACAACAATCCGACCGGGGTGCAGGTGAAATCCAGGCAGGACACGGTTCCCTTCCATCCGTATTACACGGTCAAGGATCTGTTCGCACTGGTGGTCTTCCTGCTGGTATTCTCGTGGTTCGTCTTTTATGTGCCCAATTACATGGGGCACCCGGACAATTACATAGAAGCCAATCCTATGGTGACGCCGGCGCATATTGTGCCTGAATGGTATTTCTTGCCATTCTACGCGATCCTGCGCGCTATTCCCGACAAGTTGGGCGGTGTCACAGCCATGTTCGGCGCTATTGCGGTGCTCTTCGTGTTGCCATGGCTGGATACGTCCAAGGTGCGGTCGGGCAGTTATCGGCCCTTGTTCCGGGTTTTTTTCTGGCTCTTCGTCATTGATGCAATTGCGCTGGGTTACCTCGGATCGCAGCCGGCCTCTGGCGGCTACGTGCTGATGGCTCGGTTCTGTACGGCCTATTACTTCGGCCATTTCCTCATCATCCTGCCGTTCCTCGGGTTTTTCGAGGAGCCGTTGCCGCTTCCCACGTCGATCTCGGAAGCTGTGCTGCAAAGCAATGGAGGCGCGGCGGTTGCCACATCCTCCGCTGCGCCGTCGGACAATGCGTGAGCGGATCGGGAAAGGGGGAACCATGATGATGATCATAGCAAAAAGACTTCTGGTCTTGACCGCGACCGTAAGCCTCGTGTCCTGTCTGGGCGGGGTGGCCTTCGCTGCGGGTGAATCGGGCGAAAAAGCCCATGTGGAGCGTCAGAGCTGGAGCTTTGGCGGGCCTTTTGGTATTTACGATACAGCTCAGTTGCAACGCGGCTTCAAGATTTATCGGGAAGTTTGCTCGTCCTGTCACAGTATGCGCCAGCTCTCGTTCCGCAATCTGGAGCAAGAGGGCGGTCCGGATTTCACGGAAGCACAGGCCAAGGCCATTGCGTCGGAATATCAGGTGCAGGATGGCCCGGATGACAGTGGCGACATGTTTGAGCGACCAGCGCGGCTGTCGGATCACTTTCCGTCGCCCTTTGCCAATGATGAAGCCGCCAAGGCCTCAAACGGGGGCGCGTTGCCACCAGATTTTTCGACACTTGCCAAGGCCCGGGCCGCTCATCGTGGCTTCCCCTGGTTCGTCATCGACATGTTCAGCCAGTATCAGGAAAATGGCCCTGATTATATCTACGGCCTTCTGACCGGCTATACCAAGGCGCCCGAAGGCGTCACCGTGCCAGCCGGAAAATATTACAATCCGCATTATATCAATGGCAATGTGATCTCGATGGCACCACCCTTGTCGGATGGCGTGGTGGAATACACCGACGGTACGCCGCAAACCCTCGATCAATACGCACGTGATGTGAGTGCGTTTATGATGTGGGCGGCTGAGCCTCATCTGGATGAGCGCAAGAAGCTCGGGTTTCGGGTGTTTGTCTTCCTGCTGGTGTTTGCCGGATTGCTTTTGGCGGTCAAGCGCAAGATCTGGAAGAACGTCGAGCACTGAAAGGCGCGCTGGTTGACTGTCGCTGCCCCTGGCTGATGCGACTCCGAGTCGCAGCATAAGGAGTGCCGCGTGACACTTTGGCCAAGTCTGTTTGAGGACCAGGATCGCGCTTGGTCATGATCGTGGGGCCATGCTTCGGCCTCAGGGTTTAACCTTGGGCGGTTTTCGGGGGGCAAAAGCATGTGGCTTTGCTCGGCCGCAGCGTTTTTGTCGGGTTTTTGTTGCAGCGTTCTGCGTTCCCTTGTCGTCTTGAATTCAATGTGTCGGAATGCAGGGGGCGCGCGATGATCAACACTGTGCTTGGGGTTGTTGGTGGAACAGGCCTTTATGATTTGTCCTGTCTTGAAAACGGCAATTGGGTAAGTGTTTCCAGTCCCTAGGGCGAGCCGTCCGACGTGCTGCATATTGGGCTTATAAAAGGTCTCAAGGTGGTGTTCCTGCCGCGTCACGGGCGTCACCACACGCTTTCTCCCATCGATATCAATGACCGCGCCAATATAGATGCGCTGAAGCGTTGCGGTGTGTCCGACCTTGTGTCGGTCTCTGCGTGCGCATCGCTCGCCGACGATCCGTGTCCGGGTCAGCTTGTTCTGGCCGATCAGTTTATTGATCAGACGCATGGCCGCGCAGCGTCCTTTTTCGGACGTGGCTGTGTGGCGCATGTCTCGATGGCGCAACCCGTCAGTCCGCATCTGGTCGATCTATTGGACACATGTGCGCGAGACCTCGCGATAGACTGTCGCCGTGGCGGCACCTGTCTGGTGACGAACGGGCCACAGAGGGCATCGCATGCCGAGGGCGTGCTTTACCGCAGTTGGGGTGCGGATTTGGTTGGCATGACCAACATGCCTGAAGCGAAGCTCGCACGGGAGGCCGAGATTGCTTACGCCAGTTTGATTATGATCGGCGAGGATGCGCGCTGGCGAGAAGGGCAGGAAACTGTGTCAGTCGTCGATGCGCATGCCATGCTTCGGCAGACGACAAACCAGGTGCAAGTACTGCTGGAGCGTTTGATCGATATGATGCCGCACGAGCGGCGGCCGTGCCGTGCTGGTACGGACACTGCATTGGACCACGCCATTCTCACAGCGGCAGATGACCGCGATGCCGCGATGTTGCAAAAGCTGGACGCGGTGGCCGGACGCCATTTGTGGGCGGAACGCTTGCGTCGATCAACAAAGCCAAGGACATTGGTAAAAGAGCCAAGGGAATAGCCACAGAGCCATTCCCGCAAGCCGCCCTGCTTGTTATAAAGATCTGAAAAGACAGGCGTCGTTGCGCGGCGCATTTTGACACGAAAAGAGAGACGTCATGGATTCGCCGAGCCTGCAAGACACGCTGATCGCATCTATTCGCACTATCCCGGACTATCCCAAGGAAGGCATCACCTTCCGGGATATCACCACGCTTCTGGGGGATGCCAAGGCGTTCCGCGCTGCCATTGATGCACTGGTGCAGCCGTGGTCAGGGTCCAAGGTTGATCAAATTGCGGGTGTCGAAGCGCGTGGGTTTATTCTCGGGGGCGCCATTGCACACCAGTTGTCTGCGGGTTTTGTGCCGATCCGCAAGAAAGGCAAGCTGCCTTATGAAACTGTGCGCATTGCCTATTCGCTGGAATATGGCATCGACGAAATGGAAATGCACAAGGATGCCATCAAGCCGGGTGAATCCGTCATTTTGGTGGATGATCTGATTGCGACCGGTGGTACGGCTGAGGCCGCCTGCAAGTTGTTGCAGGGCATTGGAGCCAATATTCTGGCGGCCTGTTTCATCATTGATCTGCCAGATCTTGGGGGGCGTGCCAAGCTCGAAGCGCTCGATATTCCAGTGCGCACTCTGATTTCTTTTCCTGGCGACTAGTGTCGCAGCCTGCGATTTCTACCCTGTCCAGCTTGCCATTGGAGGAGAGCCATCGCACATCTGCCAAGGTAGGTCAGCTCGGTTATGGTCGCACGAGACGTTTCAAGCGTCTTGTTGATTTGCCCTCAAGCCAGCCTGCTTCAAATTTGCAATATTGCAACCTGTTATCGGCTTGCTTAGCCTGACACTCAAGCGAAGAGGTCGCCTCTGTCGCGCCAAGGGAGGAGTATGCCAATGGGCATTCGGATCAAGCCAGTGGAATCGGATGATCGGGACAAGGTCTATGAGGTGCTGGCCGAACGCTGGAATGGACCGCACATGCAGCTCGATGGCGAAACCATCGATGCGTCTGCGCTGCCGGGCTTTGTCGCTTTGCAGGACGAAGACAATACGCTGGTCGGTCTGGTGACCTTGATTCAGCGAGATCACGACTGGGAAATTCTGACGTTGGATGCCTTGTCGCGCTGGGGTGGGATCGGCACGGACCTTCTGAAGATTGTTGTTGCAGAGGCGCGCAATGCGGGCATCAAGCGTTTGCTGGTGCGCACTTCAAATGACAATCTGGATGCTTTCCGCTTCTATCAGCGGCGTGGTTTTCGTTTTGACAGCATCTCGCAAGGCGTGATCGACAAGGAACGCGAAGTTAATCCGAGCTTGCCGCTCAAAGGGGACTACGGCATTCCGATCCGCGACGAAGTGACATTCTCGTTTGACCTTTAAGGCAATGGTTTCATGCTCTGAATAAACAAAAGGCGCCCGGTGAGGCGCCTTTTGTCATGGTGTCACGGTGACGACTTAGCGGGCCACTGTGATCAGCCTTTCACGTATTTGCGCCAGTCGTGCTGTTCCTTGAAGCCCAGCATATCGCGGATCTTCTTGTTGGAATAAAGTGCTTCATGCTCGCCCAGCTCGCGCGTCACGGGCACACCTTGGGAAAAACCGCTCCAGCAATTCCGTGTTTGGAATGTTCATGCCATTGGTGTCATTGCCCGCATTGAAGATCTGGAAGCCAAGGCCATCCGTGCCGACACAAAGGTCGACGATCTGACCCAGATCACGCGCATCAATATAGCAAAAGATATTGCGACGGCGTTGCTCGGGGTTTTTAAAATATCCCGGAAACAGCTCTTCATATTCATGCGGCTCAACAACGTTGCCAATGCGCAGCGCATAAATATCGGCGCCGGTGCGGCGTTGAAAGCTGCGGGCGGTCACTTCGTTGACCACCTTGGACATGGCATAGCTGTCCATCGGATTGACGTCGATCTCTTCATCTGCAGGCAGGCTGGCAGGGTCTGCGGTGCCATCTGCAAAGCAGACGCCATAGGTCGTCTCTGACGAGGCAATGATCACCTTGCGCACGCCAAGCTTGGTGGCGGCTTCCAGCACATTGTAGGTGCCGATGGTGTTGATCTGGTAGGTGGTGTTGTCAGGACGTAGCAAAATGCGCGGAATGGCGGCAAAGTGAACGACCGCATCAAAGGGCTTGGGGCCCCCACCCGGTCGCAATTCATCCATGTTGGCATAGCCGCTCAGGGCATTGAACATTTCGCCGGAATTGGTCACATCCGCCACGAGGTTGTCGACACCTGGATAGTCCAGTGGTTTCAGGTCGATGTTGAGCACCTGATGACCCTGATCAATCAGATAGGGGATGACATGGCGCCCGGCCTTGCCGGTTCCGCCTGTAAACAGGATGCGTTTTGCTTTTGCCATTGTCTGCTCTTCCTCCATTGCATTCAATCAGGCGTGGCCCGTCACCGACCTCACGTTCTCCCAACATGGGGCCTGGCGAAAGGGCTCACAAGGCCGCAAGCGCCAACGGGAAATTTGACCTCCAGATGAAAATTGTTAATCCGCCTGGACGATCAGACGACAGAGACTTCAAGTGGGTCGAAGCCTTCGATCCGTACTTCGAGCCGATCTCCCTTGTGAACCGGGCCCACGCCGGATGGCGTTCCGGTCAGGATAATGTCGCCGGCCTGCAGTTCGAAGAACCCTGGACAGATAGGAGATCATTTCCGGCACTTTCCAGATCATCTGGTTGAGGTCACCGGTCTGGCGCTCTTCTCCGTTGATGAGAAGGCGGATTGAGCCGTTGACCGGGTGGCCGGTTTCCTTGCAATGGACGATCGGGCCGATTGGGGCAGAATGCTCAAAGGCCTTGCCGATTTCCCATGGGCGCCCGGCTTTCTTTGCTTCTCCCTGCAGATCACGGCGTGTCATGTCCAACGCAACGGCATAACCATAGACATGCTGAAGGGCGTCGGCTTCGGCAATATCGCTGCCACCGGTTTGTAGTGCCACGGCCAACTCGGCCTCATGATGGACGTCTTGCGATTGCGGCGGGTAGGGAAAGGTGCCGCTGGCATCCAGATTGCCGGGGTTCTTTTGAAAGAAGAAAGGCGGTTCGCGGTCGGGGTCATGTCCCATTTCCACGGCGTGGGCCGCATAGTTGCGACCGATGCAGTAGACCCGGTTGACCGGGAACTGCTTGTCAGTGTCCTTGACGGGCAGAGACACCTGCACGGGAGCAGGGATGACAAAAGAAGACATGACCGAACCGCCTTTCCTGGGCAGGGGCTGTGTGTCGCAGCCTTTACGTGTTGAACCTGAAGAGCAGAATATCACCGTCCTTGACGATGTATTCCTTGCCTTCATCGCGTGCCTTGCCTGCTTCCTTGGCCGCGCTTTCGCCGCCAAGCGTTACATAGTCGTCGTAGGCAATGGTTTGAGCGCGAATGAAGCCGCGTTCGAAATCGGTGTGAATGACACCGGCTGCGCCAAGTGCCTTTGTGCCTTCGGTGATCGTCCAGGCGCGGGTTTCTTTTGGGCCCGCAGTGAAATAGGTGATCAGACCAAGCAAGTCGTAGCCCGTGCGGATCAGGCGATCCAGACCGGGTTCTTCCAAACCGAGTGTTTCCAGAAATTCTTCCTGCTCATCAGCGGCCAGTTGCGAGATTTCAGCTTCGATAGCTGCGGAGATCACGACAGAAGCCGCCCCCTCAGCCTTGGCCATTTCCTCGATCTTTGCCGACAGACTGTTCCCAGTCCCCGCAGATGATTCCTCGACGTTGCACACATAGAGCACCGGCTTGGACGTCAGCAGGTTGAGGCCTTCGAGAATGCGACGCTCGTCTGCATCACTAAGGTCCAGCCGGCGAACCGGTTTGCCGTCTTGCAGCAACGCCAAAGCGGCTTCCATGATCGGCACAACGGCCTTGGCATCCTTGTCGCCACTGTTGGCCTTTTTCTTCAAGGGAGCCAGACGGCGCTCAAGGCTTTCCATGTCGGCAACCATTAGCTCAGTTTCGACCGTCTCGGCATCTGCCAGCGGATCGATCTTGCCATCGACATGGGTGATGTCGTCATCTTCAAAGCAGCGCAGCACGTGGGCGATGGCGTCAACTTCACGAATGTTGGCAAGGAACTGGTTGCCGAGCCCTTCACCTTTGGATGCGCCGCGTACAAGACCCGCGATATCGACGAAGGTGATACGTGTCGGGATGATCTCCTTGGAACCCGCGACATCACGGATCGCGTTGAGGCGCGGATCAGGCACAGCCACTTCGCCGGTATTCGGCTCAATGGTGCAGAACGGATAGTTCGCGGCCTGTGCGGCTGCGGTCTTGGTAAGTGCATTGAAAAGCGTGGACTTGCCGACGTTGGGCAGTCCGACGATGCCGCACTGGAAACCCATGTGAGATCGCTTTCGTTTATTCGGTTCGAGACGTTGGCTGCTATGTGCAGGAAGCGGGGGGCAACGTCAAGGGATCCGTGTGCTGGATCGACCGATGGTGCGGATACAGGCCGGTTCGCTTTGACACTCACCAGCCTGCATCCCGTGATTACTACGCCTGCGGATCCCCGGAGATTGGCGACAAATCACCTTCTGTTGCGGCGGCATCTGCAGATTCTGGCGGGCGGATGGACACCATATGCGGATACGGGATGGTAATCCCGTTGGCATCGAAGGCTTCCTTGACCTTTTTCATCAACCCCAGCTTCAATTCGAACGCATCAGAGGAGGCACTCCAGACGCGCAGGGTAATATCGACAGAGGAGTCGCCGAGATTGGTCAGACGGACCCAAGGTGCAGGCTCTTCATGAACCCGTTCATCGGCGGTGGCAATCGCGGTAATCAGCTCGATGGCTTTGTTCGCGTCATCATCATAGTCGATGCCGAAAACCAGTTCCGTGCGACGCAGGGGCAGGGCAGAGTAGTTGGTGATGATTGAACCCCACGCTTTGCCGTTTGGCATCAGAATCTGAATGCTGTCGGGCGTCGACAACTCGGTCATGAACAGGTTCACGTCCTTGATGGTGCCCGATGTGCCGCCAATGCTGACATATTGACCGACCTTGTAGGGCCGGAAAATCACCAGCATCACACCGGCCGCGAGATCACTCAAGGTTCCCTGTAACGCAAGGCCAATGGCCAGAGACGCGGCACCGAGCACGGCGACAAGGCTGGTCGCCTGAATGCCGAAAAGTTGCAGAACAGCGATCGCAGTGACCAACAGGATCGCCCAACGAGCCACAGAGGAGAAGAATGCGCCGAGCGTCTTGTCCAGTCTTGGCGATGCGTCGATACGTCGTTTGATCAGTGTTGCAATAAAGCCGGAGAGAAACCATCCGATGATAAGAACAACGATGGCCTTAACGGCATTTATCAGCAGGGGCAGATAGAGATGAACTTGATCGATGCTGCCTTGCATGTGGGAGCCTTTTTGCTTGGAAGAACGTTCGACGAGTTAACGGTGGTGATGTCGGTAAGTTCATTTAGGGTATGGACCCTAATCTTTCGCAGGCGCCCCTTCATGACAAGGCCTTCGTCGCCAATCTGACGCAAAACTTGCGGTTTTCCGCGTGGTTTCTGCGCGCTCCAGCGCTTGGTCTGCATCGTCTGTCGTCAAAACGGTTCGCTGTTACCGCCCTGGCGCATCAATGACACCCCTCGTGCAGCCGCCATACGACAGAAGATCGGCTCCAGTGATGGGGGCTGCTGATCGGATGAGATCGGCGATCTTGCTGTCCGACTTGATTTCGCCTTTCAGTGCAATCTGGATTTCCTGCAAGGTCGCGGGTTTGAGGCCGCTGGTGCAAACCATTTTCACCCGGTTGCCGGTCCCCGCCCCATAGGTCGCGTTGAAAACCTTGCGCAGGTCGGCAAGCTTGAGCGTTTCACCGAGGTGGGCATTCAGGAATTTCACGATTGGTGAGACGTTGATCTGGTGGAGGAGGGATAAAGCGTCGTTGAAATATTCTGTTGCGCCGCCCTTGGCATAATAGCAGGTTCCATGCTTGGTCCATTCGTGATGGTTCAGGAAACTGCGAGTGCCGGGCATTGCCGCCTTCAAAGCAGATAACGTAGCGGCATCAAGCTTCGGAAATGTCAGCTTGTGCCATGTGTTTGCATGATCCATCGATTTTTCGCGCTGAGCCAAAGGCGTGCAATAGAAGTTGGTGTCCGGTTGTGGCCAGAGGCCATGCAGTGTCAGACGTGTCGCGGCGCTGGGCAGCTCGCCGCGATTGAGCAACTTGCATTCGGCGGCGTTTGCATGTGAGGCAGCCTGACAAAAACCAGACTCCCAACTCAGAGCCAGTCTGTTGTCCGTCGACGGCTGCCCGGTTTGTGCCGCTGCCGTGTCCTGTGCCGCAGACCGCAGCACCGTGCCGCACTCACGGTTCACCCAACGCTGCGTTTCTGAGGGGGCCCCCTTGATGACAATGCGTAGATAAGGGCCATTCGGCTTATTTGTAGCCAACAGGCGATAGCTCATGCCCTTGCGGGTGGTCATGTTGCCGGGATTGCTTTGCTTGCGGATCGACTGCAAGGCCGGGCACGCCTTATTGGCTACGAACGAGCCAGAAAGGGGCACTTCCGCGTGTGCTGTCAGAGGCATTGCCAGAATAGCCAGTGGAATAGCCAGCGTCAGTTTGCCGAGAAAATTGCACATGTGCCTGTCTTCCAGTTGGAAAAGTCGATCATCCTGCTTCGGAAGTCTACGACATTTCCACTTGGAAAACATGACAAGTCAGAGGCCAACCGATAGGAGGCGGGGTGCGCAGGAGTTGGCGTTTCAGTCTTTGTCGCCGAGCAGCTTCTTGAGCATGTCGGCCATGGGGCCCTTGGTCGGCACGGCTGCCTGTCGACCCTGTCGCGCCTGCCGTATATGGCTTTGACCTTTGGCAGGCGCCTTGCTGGGCGCTTTGGCTGTGCCTGAGCGTGCTGCCGCGTCTTCTGCGGATGAGGCGCGGCGCGCCTTCTCTGGCTGCAAGGCAAGGGTCAACTTGTTGGAGAACTGGCTGTCCTGAGCTTCGGCGAGAAGATCGGCGTTGCGCGCGACTTCGTCCAGCAAGGGATCAAGCCACTCCGCATCCACCTTGGGAAAGTCGCCCAGCACGTAATTGGAGACAAGCTTCTTATCACCGGGATGACCAATGCCAAGGCGTAGGCGCCGGTAGTCCGTTCCGATGTGAGCCGAGATTGATCGCAAGCCATTGTGGCCGCCGTGGCCGCCACCTGATTTCATACGGAATTTTGCGGCAGGCAGATCCAGCTCATCGTAAATCACCAGAACATCTGATGGGTCAAGCTTGAAGAAGCGCATCGCATCTCCAACGGCACGACCAGAATCGTTCATGAACGTGGATGGTTTGAGCAAGAGAACTTTTTCGCGTCCAAGGCGGCCTTCGCTGACCTGACCGTGAAACCGGCTACGCCAGGGCGTGAAGCCCGCGTTTTGCCGATAGATCGCATCAATGGCTATGGAAGCCGATGTTGTGACGGTTGCGCTCGTACTTTGCGCCGGGATTACCGAGGCCGACAATCAGGTGCATGGAGGCGCCCCGTTCTGGCTTCTGATTGGAAAGTGCGGGTTTGTGGACCCGCAGGGAGACGATGACGTCACCGTCTCCCGCAAATCGGGTCGGGAATCAGCCTGACTTAGGCTTCTCCTTCACCTTCTGCTTCTTCTACTTCGTCATCGCCGGAGCTCTTCAGACCAGCTGGAGCTGCGATGGTGGCGATGGTGAAGTCGCGGTCGGTGATTGTCGGCTCGCAACCATTCGGCAGATCGATTGCCGAAATGTGCAGGCTGTCACCAAGATTGGCCTTGGACAGATCCAGATCAAGCGATTCCGGAATAGCGTTGGCCGGAACGTTCATCTCAACGGTATGACGTACAATGTTCAGCACGCCGCCCTTCTTGATGCCCGGGCAGGTTTCTTCGTTGAAGAAGTGAACCGGAACTTCAACCGTCAACGTTGCATTTGCGGAAACACGCAGAAAATCAACGTGCATCAGTTCATCGCGAACCGGGTGCAGATGATAGTCCTTGGCGATAACGCTATGCGTTGTGCCATCAACTTCAACGTTGCCAATGTGTGTCAGAAATCCGCCCTTATGGAGCAGAAGTGACGTTTCCTTGATCGGGATAGTGATCGGCATAGCGGGTTTTTTATCACCGTAGATAACGGCGGGGATAAGACCTTCACGACGTAGTGCCCGTGCGGCCCCCTTGCCCACCCGGTCCCGAGCCAATGCCTTAAGCTCATAGCGGTCAGCCATGGCAAACTCCTTCGGATGTATCAAAAACGGGTCGGCGGATGGATGAGCGGAAATGCTCAGATGTCCGGAATCGACCCCACGCGCCTCCTCCAGGGGTGCAGGCGCGCGGTGGTCTATAACGGATGTCCGGCCATTCGGCAAGGTTCAAAAGCCGGTCGGACCGGTAAAACACGCGGGCCGCTGCGCTTTTTACAAAGTCGGTTCTGTTTGGGCGCAAAGGTTGGTGAGTGATAGAGAAAGGCCGGATCGAGTATCTCGAACCGGCCTTTGAACATCAGGTCGGGCGCCGTGATCAATTGAACAGGCTGGAGACCGATTTTTCGAGCGCTGTGCGGTTGATTGCTTCGCCGATGAGTGGGGCTATCGAGATAGCGCGGATGTTTGGCGCTGCGGTGATCGCGGCTGTCGGCTCGATCGAGTTGGTGATAACCAGCTCTTTCAGCTTTGAAGATGTGACACGGGCAACAGCACCGCCTGAAAGAACACCGTGGGTGATGTAGGCAGTTACCGACTTTGCACCCTTGGCCAGCATGGCCTCGGCGGCATTGCACAAGGTGCCGCCGCTGTCGACGATGTCATCTACCAGAATGCAATCGTAGCCGGCTACTTCGCCGATGATGTTCATCACTTCCGATTCGCCCGGCTTTTCGCGACGCTTGTCGACGATGGACAGGGGCGCTTCGATGCGCTTGGCAAGCGCTCGGGCTCGTACCACGCCACCAACGTCCGGCGATACGACCATGACATTCTCGGTCGCATAGCGTTCCTTGATGTCGCGGGTCATTACCGGTGCGGCGAAGAGGTTGTCCGTCGGGATGTCGAAGAAGCCCTGAATCTGACCGGCATGAAGATCCATGGTCAGGATACGGTCGACGCCCGCCTCGGTGATGAGGTTGGCAACCAGCTTTGCCGAGATCGGTGTTCTGCCCGAGGCGCGGCGATCCTGACGGGCGTAGCCGAAATAGGGAAGGACGGCGGTAATGCGGCGCGCGGAGGAGCGTCGCAAGGCATCAATAATGATCAGCAGTTCCATCAGGTGGTCGTTCGCCGGATAACTTGTCGGCTGCACGACAAAGACATCCTCACCGCGAACGTTTTCCTGAATTTCTACAAAGATTTCCTGGTCGGCAAAGCGCCGAACCTGACATTTGGCCAATGGCACGTCCAAATAGTCGGAAATCTCTTGTGCGAGGGCGCGATTGGAGTTGCCCGCGACGATTTTCATGGGCCGCAAGTCCTTCTGGTGCGACGTCGGTTTCACCCTAACGCTGGAGGTGCGTTAGTATCGGCGTCCGAAAGGGTCCCTGTTTATTCTGTCCGTGCGCATCCAGGCGCCGGTACTCCCGTGTGGGTCGCCGCGTTTTAGCAACCGATGCCGTGTTCGACAACCAAGGCATTGATAAGAATCAGTGCCTTTTTCGTTTTTCCTTAATCCTGTCTCGACGCTCAGGGCTGAAAAGCCCTAGCGGCCATTGATCCAGGCTGAGATTTCGACAACGGCGCGGGTCGCAATCCGGTTCAAAGCGGTCTCTTCAACAGCGTTCCAAGGATCGCCATCGGTGCCGTTGGTCTTTTCAATGCCGGAAATGCGCTTCAGGCGGTGGCCGCGCTCTCCGACAATATCAAAGACGTAGAACACGGTCGTCGAGGAATTCTCGCCGGTGGCAGACAGATAGCCGTCGATGTGAAAGGTCGGCTGTACGCCCAGACGACGGACAACATGCAGGCCTTCATCGCGGGATTTTGCAAGAATTTTGCTGGACAGAGAGTCCGCGATATTGCCGGGAACGCCGTCAAATGGCGAAAAGGCAATGGTCACCTGACCGTTGTCCATGGCTTTTGTCTTCTGTTCCCGTTCCCACGGCCGGGGCGGGCTGCAAGGCAGGCTTGGGGATGCCAACCATGGCAGGCGGCGGTGGCTGTCCCTGACATGCGGCCAGACCGGCCGCATGGGGCAAACGGCAGCACGCGCTTTACGAGCATGGACAGGACGAAGGGCTTTGCAGGCTTTTGCATCGGCTCATCAATGGTTGGCGCTTCAAATGTCGGTACGGCAAACAAGTTTGAAGCTCCGTTGGAACCTTTCACCCCCGCCCGTGTTTCCATAACGTTTAGCCTGACTTTATCGAGAGGTCGAGGGGAAGCTTTGACAGAGGCTCCGGATCCCCGTCTTTTGTCAGATATGTCCGGCCCAATGTCATCGCGGCACCGTCTTGCGAGATCCATCAAGACCATATGCTGAAAGATGACCATTCCGGCCTGAATTTCTGTCTTGTTGTCCTTGTAGGCCATCGGCGCGTCCATCCAGCTTGGAGCAAATCGAGCTCCCAGAGAATATCCGCAGGTGTTGAGACGATGAGGCATCATGTCATGTGCGTCGACGGCTGAGGCATGTGCGTCGAAGAGATCGCCAAAGGTCTTGCCGGGGCGTAGTACCTGTTCAACTGCGTCCAGACCATCTGCGGCTGCCCGGTAAAGCTGCTGATGGCGGGGCGAGGGCGTGCCGACGATCACCGTACGCATCAGGGCTGCATGGTAATGTCGATAGACGCCAGCCCACTCCAGGGTGAGTTGATCGTTGGTCTGCAAAACGCGTCGACCGGATTTGTAGCGACACAAGAGCGCGTCACGTCCCGAACCGATGACGAATTCATTGCCGGAATAATCTCCGCCGCCGTCCAGAATGCTGGACTGGAGTGCTGAGAGGATGATGCCTTCATTGACGCCGGGCCGAACATGCTCCAGTGCGGAGAGATAAGCCTCGTCGGCCAGTTGGGCTGCGGCACGTACATAAACGATTTCGGCGGGGGACTTGATTGCGCGTAAATCCGATACCAGTCCCGAGGCATCTTGCAGATCGCCAAACCGTTCAAGATGTTCGTTGATGTCGAGAGCAATCCGACCGGTCATGCCGTGGGTGTTGTATTCCACGCCGATCCGGCATCCCAGCAAGTCCATATCGAACAAGAGATCTTTCAACTGCCCGACCGGCGATGCGCCGCCCTGATCCATCCAGATGCGAATGTCGGTGATGTTGGAGGTGTGCTCGGCCTGGCGCTTGTCGGCAGAGCGCGTCAGCAGGATCGTTTTTCCATCAGCAGTTACGACAAGGCATTGAAAGAAGCAGAAGCCAAAGGTGTCATAGCCCGTCAGCCAATACATGCTTTCTTGTGCAAAGAGCAGCATGGCATCCAGCTTTTCGGCCTTCATCCGGGCCGTGACACGGCTTATGCGATCGGCAAATTCCGCTTCCTCGAAATGCAATGTCACGCCTCATCTCCTCTCAGGGAAATTGCGGTCAGCAGGCGACCATAGTCGTCTTCGCCTCTGTGTGTGGTGCGACGGTAGGAGTAAAAGCGGGTTTCGTCCAGATAGGTGCACAGATCAAGGTTGCGAGCTTGTCCGACTCCGGCCGCGTTCAGGCGGTGCAAGATGAAGGCGGGCAGATCGAAAAGGAAATGGTCGGCGGCCTGCGATGGCATGAAAAAACGTGCGTGATTGGCATCTTCGCTGACAAACCGCTGCTGAAATTCCGGGCCGACCTCATAGGAGGCTTGCGAGATCGTTGGGCCTAAAACAGCGACGATGGACTGACGCCTTGCGCCGAGGGCCTCCATTGAGGCAAGTGTGTTTTCCAGAATGCCGCCGAGCGCCCCCTTCCACCCGGCGTGAGCCGCGCCGATGATGCCAGCGTCTGCATCTGCGAACAGGACTGGTCCACAATCTGCCGTAACGACGCCGATTGCGATGCCTGCTGGTGTGGCGGTGACAAGGGCGTCGGCGTTTTGCTGGGCTTCGTTCTTGTCTGTCGTCGTGATGGTGAGGACGGTCTGCGAATGCACTTGGTGCGGTGTCATCAGAGCGTCGGCCGTAAGCCCCAGCCGCTGCATGGCGTGGGACCGATTCTCCTCGACATCGCTACGGGCATCGCGTGAGCCGAGACCGGCGTTCAGACCTGCATAAATGCCCTGCGAGATGCCTCCCTCGCGGGTGAAGAAGCCATGCGACAGGCCGGGGTGGTTCAATTCATCGGCGGTAATCATCTGGCATACTCCACTGTTGAGGCCGGGCGTCACGTGTCGGGCGTTGCGTCTGTGTGTGTTGTTTCGAAGGGGGCGAGGGGACGTGGCTTGTCGCTGATGGTCAGGACCTTGAACAGATCCCCCATCTGATTGGGGGCTGCGAGCCGCTCGACCGCGTTGCGCAGGCTTTCCTGAAACGCATGCCCTTTGCCAGAACCCAATGTTCCTGCGCGCTCCAGAAGTCCGAGGTTCAGGAGAAAGGTGCCTTGCGTCAACAAAGGATAGGCATATGCGCCAAGACGCGTGGCGGCTTTCGCCAGCGCTTCAAAATTGACATGTGCTGTGAGATCGGCCTTGCCCGGGTCTCGCAAGACCTCGGAATATTTGTGATTGCGGACTGCCTGAAGTGTGTCTCCGGGCGCGGTTGTGGGGTAGCCGTAATCAATGAAAAGTGCCACGCCGCCTTGCGCGATGATGCGGCTGGCGATCTCATGCATCAGTGTATTGGCGGCGGGCTGAAGTTCAAGGATGCTACCGGTGGGTGCTTTGGAGGCTGCGGGCGGTAGGCCGCTGTCCTCAAGCATTGATGTGCCGAGACTAAAGCGGAAGTCGCCATGCTTGTCGAGATCGACCATGCGCTCCTGCCAGCCTGCATCAGTACGCACATACTGGTGGATCGGAAGCGCATCGAAGAACTCGTTGCCGATCATAATCAATGGCCGGTCTGAGCCGACGTCGCTCAAGGAGGCGGCAAACGTCGGGGCAGGGGAGAACGGTTGCAAAGCCTTGGCTTGCTGCCTTTGCAGTTTCGCGCTGGTCTCAATCAATGTCAGGCGGGCCGCCTTCAGAAACGCAGGGCGCAATCTGGCTGTGCGTAGAACATCTGCCATCAGTGTTCCGCGACCTGGACCAAACTCGATAAGGTCAAAAGAAGGGGGCGCTCCCAGCGCATCATGCGCGCCAAGGCAGAAGGCCCCCACCAGTTCGCCGAACATCTGACTGACATCCGGTGCCGTAACAAAGTCGCCTGATTTTCCGAATGGTGACGCACTCATGTAATAGCCGTCTGTCGGATCACTCAGGCAGACGGTCATGTAGTCGGCCACTGTGATCGGGCCATATGCGCGAATTCGCTGCTTCAGTCGCTCGTCCAGGCGATTCATGCTGGTCACGTTGCTGGCTGCTGCGCTGGGTGGCGGCCTCTCAGGACCATGATGAAGATGCCGAGGAAGATCATCGGGATCGACAACAACATTCCCATGGTAAGCCATCCATCGAAATAACCGAGTTGCGCATCCGGCATGCGGAAGAACTCGCAAAAGGTGCGGAACACGCCATAGCCGCAGGTAAAGGCCCCGGCCATGAAACCCGGTTGTTTGAGCTTGTGATAGCGCAGAGACAGCACTGCCAGAATGATGAAGAGCACGACGCCTTGCAGGCTGGCTTCATAAAGCTGGCTTGGATGACGCGGAAAAGGTCCACCTTTTGGAAAGACCATAGCCCACGGCACATCGCTGACCCGGCCCCACAGTTCGCCATTGATGAAGTTGGCAATGCGTCCGAAGAACAGGCCGATCGGTGCAGCACACGCGACAAGATCAATCAGACGCCAGAAGGAGACTTTGTTCTTGCGTGAAAACAGCAGCAGCGCGAGGACTGTGCCCGTTAACCCGCCATGGAAGGACATGCCACCATGCCAGACCTGCGGAATTTGAGCAGGATTGTTTAAGAAGTAGACCGGGTCATAGACCAGAATGTAGCCGATGCGTCCGCCTAGAATAATGCCGAGCGTGGCCCAGACCACAAGATCGTCGAGCTGTTGCGATGTGGGTCTCGGGCGGCTGTCCCAGAGCTTGTCGGTCAAGACGAGGTGACGCATGTAACGCCAGCCGATGAGGATCCCGGCGATATAGGCAAGGGCATACCAGCGCAGGGCAAAAGGCCCCACCTGAAAAATGATTGGGTCGATGCCCGGAAAGGGGATGACAAAGAGCGGCATTCAGCGCGGGTCTCCGATTGGTGGCAACGGGATGCGGTCGGGCATGCAGTCGAAAGGGACGCTGCCCATTCTGGTGAGTGGCGTCAAGTTCTTGCAGCGCTTTATGGTGTTAAGGGGGCGCTGGGCGCTTGAAACTCTGTTAAAATCCTCATACGTGTTAGGCGACGCTCTCGAATTCGCAGGACTGTGACATGACCCAAGGCCCAAATCGTTTGTTCGATGACTTTGCAAAGTTGATGACAGATGCTGCCGGTGCGGCTCAGGGAGCCCGGCGCGAAGTGGAAACCGCTTTGCGGGCGCAGATGGAACGCTTCATCGCGGATCTGGACCTGGTCACGCGCGATGAGCACGAAGCGGTCAAGGCGATTGCTATTCGTGCCCTCGACAAGGTTGAGCAGTTGGAATCGCGCCTCGATCAGCTTGAAGGCAAAGCCGTTGGCAGTGACGACGAAAAGTGAAATCTTGCACTTTTCAGGTGCAGACGCAGCTTTCAGGTTTGAATTAAACCCGCAGTTTTCTGCGGATTTTTTATCTATCCTTAGATCTTCCACAAGTAGATCAATTAAATCGGTAAGGTTGTATCGTTTTCATCGTACTTGCCCGTATACTGTCAAGAACAGGGTTTCCTGAAGTCTGGTTGTTTCTGTAAGGGAAGACAGACTGTGGGGCGTGGCCTTCAGCCGACAAACCTCGTTCTTCCTCACGAGGTCTCCGGCGACAGAGAGGGAGAGGCATATGAGCCTTATAGAGTTCGAATTCGAGCGACCTGATAACCCCCTTGATACCATTGAAACTGTTGCCGCCTTGAACGACTGGCTGTTCGAGCGTTCTGGTGACGATGAAATTACCATCTCTTTGAGTGGAGCCTATGGTGCGACTACCACGTTTCCTTCTCATGGATGATGGAAGTGGAAGCTATTCACTTGGCATGTGCCTTTGATCTGAAAGTTCCTGCACCACGCAAGACAGAGATCGTTCACCTTCTGGCGCTCGCCAATGAGCAGCTCTGGATGGGACATTTCGATATCTGGAGCAAGGAAGGGATCGTGATGTTTCGGCAGTCTCTCAGCCTTGCAGGTGGGGCTGAGGCCAATCCCGCGCAGATCGAAGCCATGCTGAACAACGCTCTTGAGAATTGTGAACGATACTATCAGTCGTTCCAATTTGTTGTCTGGGCCGGCAAGAGCGCTGCTGATGCCATTGATACGGCCCTGTTCGAAACAGCTGGAGAAGCATGATTTTCAATAAGGAACGTCCCTTTCTTCTTGTCGGTGCCGGCAAGATGGGGGGTGCGATGTTGGCTGGATGGATCAAGGACGGTATCGATCCGGCTTCGCTCGTTGTGTGTGACCCCTCGCCTTCGGAAGAGATGACCTCTCTGCTGGCGGAAAAGGGTGTGCGCCACGTGACACAGGTTCCCGGCGACTGTGAGCCTGCTCTGGTTCTGCTGGCAGTGAAGCCGCAGATGATGGCGAAGGTTCTGCCCGGGCTGGTAAAGCACATCAAGCCGGATTGTGTGGTCATGTCGGTGGCCGCCGGTACGCCGATGGCAACCTTTCAAAAGGCTTTTGGCGACATCGCCATTGCCCGAATCATGCCGAACACACCTGCAACCGTTGGCCGCGGCATCACCGCCGTTTGTCCCAATGAGCATGTCACCGCAGAACAGCGCGACACGATCACTTCGTTGATGGAAGCCGTCGGCAAGGTGGTGCTTCTGGATGCCGAAGAGCAGATCGACATGGTCACGGGTGTCAGTGGCTCAGGTCCAGCTTATGTTTTCTGGATGACGGAGTGCATGGCCAAGGCTGGCGAAGCTATGGGGTTGCCGAAAGACATGGCACTTGAACTGGCGAAGGCTACAGTCACCGGTGCCGGAGAGTTAATGCACCAGAGTGGTGATGATCCGTCGACATTGCGTGAAAATGTGACGTCGCCCAATGGCACGACTTATGCCGCCCTTCAGGTGCTGATGGCGCCGGACGCGATGCAGCCGCTGGTCGAAAAGGCCGTGCGGGCCGCCGTCGAGCGCTCTCAGGAGTTGGCCAAGGATTGAGTGTCCGGGTATCATCGCTGTTTTTCGAACCCCGCGATCAGTCCTGATTGCGGGGTTTTTTATTTTTGTCGCTCCGACAGGGCGGCTTGCCGGGCGCTTGTCCGGTCCCCATGTAGAGTCCAGAGAAATCCGCATACTCGGGAGAACAATCCATGGTGTCGCAGAAGAAGCGCAATTCGATTATTGCAGCGTTCATGTCTCAGCTTGAGGAAACCTCTTTTCATCATGTGCGGCTGTCGTCTCTGACGGAAGCTGCTGATGTGACCCTACCTGAGCTGCGGGAGGTTTTCCCTTCGAAGATGGCTATTTTGGCTGGTTTCTATGAAAGCATCGATCAGCAGGTTCTGGCAGAGAAGGACGCGTCCATGGCGGATCAGCCAGCACGTGAGCGGCTCTTTGACGTGCTGATGAGCCGGTTGGATGCGCTGTCACCTTACAAGAAATCGATTGCGGCGTTGATGCAGACAGCGCGTCGTGACCCTGGGTTTGCGCTGGAGTTGAACTGCCTGTCGAAGCGGTCACAGCGCTGGATGCTGGTGGCCTCCGACATTGAGGCTTCCGGTCCGCGAACACAAATTATCCTGCAAGGCCTGGCTGTTTCATTTGCGCGGGTTCTTGGTGTCTGGATCCATGAGACTGATGAGGGGATGCCACGGACTATGGCTCGGCTGGATCGCGAGATCGAGCAAGGTGAGGCCTGGATGAAGCGGCTTGACCGGGCTGAAGGACTTGCGAGCCGTGTTTGCGATCGTCTGGACAGTCTGGGGCGTTTTGCGCGCTCAAAGCGATCTCATAGATCGCCCGGTGGCTCAGGACCCGGCGCAGATGCACCATTTGCTGCAGAAACGCCCGCCGCCACCGAGGGACCTGCGCTGTGACGCTGCTCGTCTCAGGTCGGGTGTTCGCAGTCACTACCCTTTTCAGCTGGCGGAACGGATCGTCCGATCTTCTGTCTTGCCTTGCCGCCAGAGGTTATGCACTCTGACGTATAGTCAGAAATAGCCGAGGTGTCTTGTGACGACGCAAATCGATTTTGGGGATTTTATGAAGGTCGACATTCGTGTTGGCCTTGTCGAGCAGGCGGCTGTCTTCGCCGAGGCACGTAAACCGGCCTACAAGCTGGTGGTTAATTTTGGCCCGGAGATCGGCCTCAAGAAAAGCTCTGCGCAGATCACGAAACATTACTCAGCGGAAGAGCTGGTTGGCCGCCGGGTGATGGCTGTTGTCAATTTTCCGCCGCGCCAGATCGGGCCGATGATGTCGGAAGTTCTGACCTTGGGTGTTCCTGACGAGGATGGTGAAGTGGTTCTGGTGGTTCCCGACAAGGATGTGCCGATTGGCGGGCGTCTGTTCTAGCGCTTAAATCCTCTCTCAGACGGGAATGCGAATTCGGGCGCGCAGACCGCCCATCGGGCTGTCTTCCAGAAAAATGTCTCCACCGTGGCCGCGCGCAATGTCGCGTGCGATCGCCAGACCCAATCCGCTTCCCGGTTGATCCAGATTGCGTGCGGTATCCAGACGCTGAAACGCTCGAAATGCTGTTTCACGCTTGTCTGCGGGAATGCCGGGGCCATCGTCATCCACGACAATCGTCATCCAGCCGTTTGCGATCAGTCCCTCGACACGCACTTTGGTGCCGTGCTTGCTGGCGTTGGTCACCAGGTTCGATAGGCACCGTTTCATCGACAGGCGCCGGGTCTTCACCAGATCTTCGCAATCAAAATAGGCACGAATGTCGATGCCGGAAATTTCAGCCTCTTCTTCAATCTCCTCGAACAACAACACCATGTCGGTTTCCGTGACCTCTTCGTCCACGTCCCCACGGGCAAAGGCCAGATAGTCTTCAAGCATGTGTTTCATCTCGTCGACATCCTTTTGCATCGCCTTGCTTTCCGGGGTCTTGACCAAAAGAGCGAGCTGCAATTGAAAGCGGGTCAGGATGGTGCGCAGATCATGACTGACGCCTGCCAGCATGGTGGTACGCTGTTCGATCTGTCGTTCAATACGTCGTCGCATCTCAATGAAGGCCTGCGAAGCTTGTCTGACTTCGCGCGCGCCCTGGGCTCGGAAGTTCTCTGCCGGGCGACCCTTGCCAAAGGCCTCAGCCGCGCTGGACAGGCGAACAATCGGGCGGATCTGGTTGCGCAGGAAAATGATCGAAACGACAATCAGGAACAGCGACGTCGAGAACATCCAGACGAGGAAGATATGTGAGTTCGATGCATAGGTCTGAGACCGTCTGGCGACAACACGCAGGACATGATCTTTCAGCTTGATGCGCACTTCGACATATCTGGAGCTACCGACTGTGTCGATCCAGAATGGCTTGCCGATCTTCTCCTGGATCGCGGTGCTGAGGCCTTGATCAATGATGTCGAAATAGGGCTTCGGCACAGGCGGGGGTAGAGGCTGCAAGGGCAGCAGCGACACTGACATTTCCATGATCGGACCTGCCAACGTGTTGAGCTTGTCTTGCGATTTATCAAGAGGATAATTTTCAGCCACAAAAGCGAGAGCGGCGATCTCGCGGACAATGGCCTCGGACATCCGCCGCGACACCAGTTCATAATGGCGATCCATGAACACCAGAACGAGCACGGACTGAAGGATCACCATGGGCAGGATGATGATCAGAATGACGCGCGTGTAGAGACCTTTGGGCATGATCCGATACAGCACGCGGGCAATGCGCGCATAGATCAGCAGAAGCGGGCGCAGGACCAGCAGAATTCTGGTGTTCTTGAGGATCTGCTGAAATGTGATCATGCGTTGCGGTCGCCTAAGGGGACAGAAAATGCAAAAGAGAGCAGAGCGGCGTCAATCGCAGGCGAGCCGGTAGCCGATGCCGCGAACGGTTTGCAGGTAAATCGGGTTGCCCGGATCCACTTCGATCTTGCGGCGCAAGCGGTTGATTTGCACGTCGACGGTGCGTTCCCCCAGTCCACTGTCGTCGCCGACAATGCGGTGGCGTGGAACGGTGGCTCCGGGCTGCTCGGCGAAAATAGACAGGATCTGTTTTTCTCGGTCGGTTAGACGCACCGGACTGCCTTCCTTCTTCAATTCGCCCCGACTGGGGGAATAAACGAAGGGGCCAAACTGAATTTCGCGTGGGCCGCTGGTATCCCGAGGCGCACCGCGACGCAAAATAGCGGAAACGCGAAGCAGCATTTCACGCGGTTCAAATGGCTTGATGAGATAATCGTCGGCACCCGCTTCCAGACCGGCAATGCGGTCAGAGGCCTCTGAGCGTGCTGTGAGCATCAGGATAGGAATATCGGAGCGTTCGCGCAGGGAGGTCGCGAGTTCAAGGCCTGTTTCGTACAGGCATCATGATGTCTAGAATCAAAAGGTCGAAACTCAGGCCTTTGAGATAGCGCCGGGCCTCTTGCGCGTTGTCTGCTGCCGTGACCCGATAGCCGTTTTCGATTAGAACGCGCGACAGAAGCTCCCGGATGCGATTGTCGTCATCCACCAGCAGAAGATGGCGGGCGTTATCATCCAGACGCATTGTGCTCACCGTTACATACCCGATCTCGTAGTGGGTCTCCCCGGTTTTAAAACCGGCATCGCCGGGTTGGTTTTGCCAACCAAGCGGGCCACATCATGACGCTTGTCTTCATCGATGATCTGAAAAAGGATCGTCTTCAGAAGCTCGATATTTTCCTCCGACTGCCCTTCGAGTGCACGATTGAAGCGGTCGGACTGCAAGGAGACCATGGCTTTGGCCAATTGGTGCCCCTTGTCAGAGGTATACAGTAGCCGCTGGCGTCGGTCTATCGAACCGGGGCTTTGCTCGATGAAGCCTTCGTCAACCAACTGCTTGAGGACACGTCCGAGGCTTTGCTTGGTGATTTGCAGGATGCCCAGAAGATCCGTGACCATGATGCCGGGGTTGCGATCCACGAAATGCAGGACGCGATGGTGTGCCCGACCAAAGTCATATTGCTCCAGTTCATGGTCCGGGTCGGCCGTAAAATCGCGATACGCAAAAAGAAAAGTTCAATCAGTTCGTATTGCGTTGGCTGCTCGTTCGTGTCGGAACCCTGCACTGCATCACCCTTGGCCTGATCCGGGTTTTCGCCCTTCGTCATAATTCACGATTATGAAAGGGATAGGCGCCGATTTGGAGTCATCGGCGCAATAAATTGACGTTTCCGCGAAGATTTTGAACAAGTTGGTCCTGATGGACCTCTCAATACGCTAAAATTTTCACGGAAACTTTACTGTGATATGGGGCTTTCGAACACCTTAATCATATTGCGGCTGAAACAGACGGCCGCGTTCCGCAACTAGAACACAACATAGCGAGATGAGTCCGTAGCCTGTGTAGGCGGCTGCAAGCGGCATGGTGGTGCCATCGAAATTGTGTCCGGCGAAGGCTCCCAGCAACGCCCCTCCCAAGGTTGAGATCATACCGAGCACTGAGGACCCTGTGCCGGCAATCTTGCCCAGAGGCTCCATCGCCATTGCATTGTAGTTCGCGACAATCAAGCCGGAGGCGGCGGTTAGAACTGTCATGATGACATAGAAAAGCACGAAGGGAATTCGTCCTTGCAGTGACAGGAGGAGCATGACAGCACCTGCGCCAATAAACACGATGGCGGCGCTGTGTGCTATGCGGCGCATGCCGACGGTTTCCACCAGACGAGAGTTCGTGAATGAGGCGATTGACATGCAGGCGCCGATCCCGGCAAAGGCCAGCGGAAACAGTTTTCCAAGACCATAGATTTCAACAAAGATCTGCTGTGCCATGGTAATCATGGAAAACATGCTGGACAGCATGAAGGTCATCGCCAGAATGTAGCCGATGCTCTCGCGTGTTGTCAGCGTGGTTTTGTAAGCCCCCAGAAGAGATCCGATGCGAGGTGCTACGCGGTCTTCTTTCGGCAGTGTTTCCGGCAGGCGTACCAAGCACCAGATGAACATACCGGCGCCGCCTGTCAGCAGCATAGCAAAGATCCAGTGCCAACTTGAAAACAGCATGATGAGCTGACCAATCGACGGGGCGATGATCGGCACAGCCATGAAAACCATCATGACCAACGACATGACGCCACCCATTTTGCGACCGCTGAAACAGTCCCGTACGATGGAAATGGCAATGACACGCGGAGCGGCGCAGCCGATACCTTGTACAAGACGCGCCAGTAACAGTTGGTCAAGGGACGTCGAAATGAGCGAGAAGATGCTGGCGATGACATAAAGGCCAAGGCCGAAAAGCAAGACTTTCTTCCGTCCAAGCGCATCCGAAACCGGACCGTAAATGAGCTGAGTGGCCCCAAATCCGATCAGATAGGCGATGAGAATTTGTTGGCGATCATTTTCATTCGCGATGTGCAGATCCGCTCCGATATTCGGCAACGCAGGGAGCATCACGTCGATGGCCAGCGCATTCAAGGCCATCAGAGCAGCAATGATGATGATGAACTCAACGAAGGGGAGGCCGACAACTCTCGGTCGTGAGTTGGAAGCAGTGGGCGGGACCGCGGACATGAGACATCCTGAAATTGCTTGGCGATGAGGTGAGGCAAACAAGCGAACAAGCACCCGGACGCAAGGCATCGTCAGGTGAATCGTTCAGACCATCTTTTACAGTAATAGTTTCTACTTATTTTCATTTTGCCAGCGGGACAAGGATTTTTCATCCTCCGAACTGGAATTGATCCAGTTTTTTTGCCCGAGCGCAGATGCTCTTTCTTCCAGAAGGGCGCTCTGGATTTGAGAAAGTCCATCATGAATTCTGTCGCATTGAAGGCATCGCCTCGATGCTTGGCGGCACAAAGCACAAGGACGATCTGATCACCTGGAGCAATCTTTCCGACGCGATGAATGACTGTCAGACCCATGAGCGGCCAGCGAGCAAGCGCTTGAGCGCTGATCTCGTGGAGTTGTTTTTCAGCCATGCCGGGATAATGCTCAAGCTCCAGATAATCGAGCGTTCCGCCTTCGTCCCGGCACAGGCCAACAAACGAGGTGATTGCACCAATATCCGGGCTTTGTGCGCCCAGTTTTCGCGTCTCAGCGGCGATGTCAAAGTCTTCGGCCTGCACGCAAACGGTTATGGAGGCAGCATTGGCGGCCATGATTAGCCCCCCGTCATGGGCGGAAAAAAGGCAATTTCAGTGTGGTCAGAAAGTCGCGTGTCATGATCAACGTGCTCTTGATCAATCGCCACCCGAATGGCTTCCTCATCGGCAAACGCGGTATCGTACTGCGGGCCTTGCTGTTTCAGCCAGGTTACTAAATCCGTGACCGTTTCAAGGGTTTGCGGCACCTGACGAGTTTCCTGCTCAATGCCAATGGTTTCGCGGACTACAGGCAAAATAGATGAGCTCAAGAGGACGTGTGGCCGTTTTGGCGGTTGTCTCGACCATGCGTCACTCCTTGATCAGATGGCCGATGCCTGCGCGGAAATAGTCATATCCGGTATAGAGTGTCAGCAGGGCGGCCAACCACAAAGCGATCAGGCCTGCCAGAATGGTTCGAGCAGAAGCGCTTCTCCGGCGGGTCCCGCCAGCAACAACCCGATAGAGACAAGCTGAACGGTTGTCTTCCATTTGGCAAGTTTGGTGACCGGGACGCTGACCTGCAATTCTGCAAGATATTCACGCAGGCCAGAGACAAGGATCTCGCGGCACAGGATGATGATCGCAGCCACCAGCGACCATGCACCAATGGTACCGTCAGCACTCAACATCAGCAGTGAAACGGAAACGAGCAACTTATCGGCGATCGGATCGAGCATCCGTCCAAGGGATGACTGTTGCTGCCACGCCCGTGCCAGATAGCCATCAAAGAAGTCGGTAATTGCTGCAAAGGCAAAGATTGCCAGAGCCGTCCAGCGGGCCGCATTTCCATCAAAATAAAAAGTCCCAGCCATAGCCGGAACCGCAAGGATCCGGATGTAGGTCAGAATATTGGGCAGATTGAAGGCGACGTTTTTTTTCATGCGACTGTCTGCAGTTCGAGCGGTTCTGTCAGATGCTGTCCTGAATTCGTGATCTGGACTTGTGACCACGGAGCAGGAAAACTCTGTCGGGCATTCTGATGGCTATTTGGTGATTGCCAACAGGTTTTGCAGGGGCCGACAGCGAAAAGCATGCAAATAGAGTGGGGCCAGTCTGAAGGACCGGATGCTTAATTAAAAATCGTCTTGCCCTGCTGGTCAATGACCAGCTTGGCCTTGCGTACGGTGTGTTCAATGGCTTCATCGCGGGAGGCCATCGTGTCGGCGCGGATGAGCGTGTGCTCTTTGACAGTGTCGCCCTCCGTGAGGACGATGCGTCCGGCCACTTGCCACTGGCTGTTGATCTGCCGCGGCTCTGCAATGATCTCAAAGTCTTTGTAGCTGACCGAAGGCGCGGCTTCCGGCTCACTTGGGGTTTTCGATCCCATGAAACCCTTGAACAGTTTTCCGAGCATTCTGTCACCTCGTTTAACGCTTGAACCAATCCATGACTGCAGGCATTTACCGCGAGTTTGCTCTCCGCAGCAAGGGAGCAGACACGTTCAGCCGCAATTATTCGGCTTTCACCCGGTGTTTCGTTACACGGACAACTGTCGTTTGGACCAATGAGACCTGCAGAGGGATACATAGGTTTCGTCGCCACCGATCACAATCTGCTCGCCCTCTTCGGCAAAACGGCCGTCTTGATCGAGACGGGCCACCATGGTGGCCTTGCGCCCACACCAACAGATCGTCTTGATCTCCTTGATGTTGTCTGCAATGGCCAGAAGAGCGGCGCTGCCGGGGAACAGTTTTGCCTGAAAATCTGTGCGCAGGCCAAAGCACATGATCGGAATTTTCAGCTCATCTGTAATGCGTGCAAGCTGCCAAACCTGTGTTTCGGTTAGAAACTGAGCCTCATCAACGAGAACAGCGTGTAGTGGCTGCATTTTCAGCCTGGTGGTGATGTGAGCATACAGGTCGAGGTCATTTGTGAAAGTGTCGGCTTCTGCATCCAGTCCGATGCGTGATGCGATGCGACCTTTTCCGGCGCGGTCATCAAATTCGGCGATCAGGAGCAGCGTATTCATGCCGCGCTCCTTGTAGTTGTAATCAGCCTGGAGGAGAACGGTCGATTTTCCCGCGTTCATCGCCGAATAATTGAAATAGAGCTTCGCCATTGCTCTGGTTTTCTTACTTTTGGTGTCTTGCGACGAATCGCTGTCTCAGTTGCCCTCAGATGATCCGCTTTTTCCCGGCATCTCAACCGCGCGACGGCATGGAACATGGGGATTGTGATTTGTTCAATGTCGCATGTCCCTGCGTCATCAGCGCTAACGTCAGTGTCTTGCTTGCGGCTGTGAGGGACCGCTTATTTGGCGGGCAGACTGATATCTGCAACAACAGGCACATGATCTGATCCGACATCGGGGCCGATCCTGAGCTGCGTAAAGTTTATGTCTGGCGAGGCGACGATATTGTCGACGATTGCGCCGAGCAGCCAGTGCAGCTTGTAGTCAACGAAAAACCGCGTTGTCTGCGGGATGCCATCGGCAAAGGCGGTGTAGAGACCCTGTGCTTTCAAGAGCTCCTTGAAGTGGGTTGACCAAGGCGACATGTTCCAGTCACCAACCACGATCGTCGGCAAGGCCGCGGTTTCCCGCGACCGCGCAATGGCGTTGTTGAGCTGGAAGAAATAATTCTGCCGTCCCTGCCAACGGGGTTCATCGCGTGGTGTGTCCGGGTGAATGGCAAAAATCTGCAAGGGCGTGCCGTTGACATCGAGCCTGGCCGTGATGAACTCGCGGGAAGTGTCGATCCACTTGTCTTTCGGACCGCTGATAAATGTTGAGCTGGAGGCGCTGATGGGAAAGCGTGACAGGATGACAACATCGCCGATGCGACCGCTGGCAACCTTGGCAGTATAGGGCAGGACGTTGGACAGGGGCGCGCCACTGAAGGTGGATTGCGCGATACGTGTCTGTTTAGGCCAATTGGCTTCTTCGATCACCACAACATCCGGCTTTTCTGCCTTGATGAAGGCGCTCAGGCGTTTCCGCGTCAGGGCATGTTGGGCGATGTTCATCGTGACCAGACGGATCGATTGACGCCCCTGCGAGAAGGCTTGCTGGAGACCTTCCGGTCGGTTGGTGATCTCAAGCGTGTCCTTGACGAGCGAGCCGATCAGAAAAGCGAAACTGAGAAAGGCGACAATTGCGCTGCGTCGCAGTAGTCCTCTGAAACGAGGGAGCCACAGCAGGGCAGGGACCGCAATGACAAGACCGATCAGACCTGCGCCGAGGAGTTGGCGCAGGAAAAAACTCATATTGTCGAAAACCCAGACCTGCGGGAAAGTAAAGGCTGACAACCCCAGCAATGAGGTGACAACCGTCACCAGAAGACCTGCAAGGGCTATGACAAGCATTGCCATCTGCTTGCCGGTCAAAGGTACGGTGCTCGGCGTTTTGGTCGGGGGAAGCTGGGGGTCAGTTTTACGCATGGTATTGGTCTTGAACTCGCAAAAGGCTGGCGCACCCTAGACTGAGCGTCCCGCAAAAGAAACTTAAACCATGGTTAGATCTGGATTTTCTGGGCCTGTTACAGCGGGTCACTCATGGAAATGGTCGTAAACCAGCTTGGCTGTGGCCTCTGAAATTCCTTGCACCTTGCGCAGGTCATCAACACCGGCTTTGGACACGGCCTTTGCGGAGCCAAAATGGCGCAGCAGGGCGCGCTTGCGGGTCGGGCCAATTCCGGCAATGTCATCCAACGGGTTCTTGGTGATCTCTTTGGCACGGCGGGCACGGTGAGAGCCAATGGCAAAGCGGTGGGCCTCGTCGCGCAGGCGCTGAACAAAGTAGAGCACGGGATCCCGGTCCGGCAGCATGAAGGCGGCGCGACCCGGAATGAAAAACTGCTCGCGTCCGGCGTCGCGGTCCGGGCCCTTGGCAATGCCGATTAGCGGCACGTCGGTAATCCCGAGGTCTTTCAGGGTTTCGCGGGCGACGCTCAGTTGCCCAAGCCCTCCATCGATCAGCAACAGATCAGGCCAAGGCTGGCATGTCGATGGGCGTTCCTGTGTCCGGATCCTGCGGCGGGCTGTCCGGGGTCTCGTCAGATGTCGTGACATCGGGGACCGCCTCGCGCTTGTGTTCTTTCAGTAATCGGGCAAAACGCCGGGTCAGGACCTCGCGCATCATGCCATAATCATCGCCGGGGACGAGATCCTCAGATTTGATGTTGAACTTGCGATACTGGTTCTTGTTGAAGCCTTCCGGCCCAGCAACGATCATGCCGCCAACGGCGTTGGTGCCCATAATGTGCGAGTTATCATAAACCTCGACGCGGCGCGGGGCGAACGGCAGATCAAAGGCTTCGGCCATGCCTTTCAAAAGTCGTGTCTGACTTGATGTTTCCGCCAGACGGCGCCCAAGAGCTTCGCGCGCATTGGTGATGGCATGATCGACAAGGTCTTTCTTCTCACCGCGTTGGGGAACCTGAATGTCGACCTTGCGTTCGCTGCGTTCACTCAGCGCCAGTGACAGCAAGTCCTGCTCTTCCAGCTTGTGTGACAGCAGCACCAAACGAGGAGCCGGCTTGTCGTCGTAGAACTGGGCGAGGAAACTTTCCAGAACCTCGTTCTCTTCCATATGCTTGTCCGCCTTGGGGAAATAGGCCCGGTTGCCCCAGTTCTGGCCGGTGCGGAAAAAGAACACCTGAACGCAGGTTTGACCGCCTTCCTGATGGATCGCAAACACATCGGCTTCTTCGACCGATTGCGGATTGATGCCCTGATGTGACTGGATGTGTGACAGCGCTGACAGTCTGTCGCGATAAATGGCTGCTCGCTCGAAATCGAGGTCTTGCGACGCGGCTTCCATCTGCTTTGCCAGATCGGTTTTGATCATCTGGCTGCGACCAGACAGGAAGGATTTCGCTTCTGCCACAAGTCCCTTGTAGTCTGTTTCGTCTATCTCGCCGGTGCAGGGGCCGGAGCAGCGCTTGATTTGAAACAGCAAGCAGGGACGCGAGCGGTTTTCATAATAGCTGTCGGAGCAGGTGCGGATCAAAAAGGCCTTCTGCATGGCATTGATGGTGCGATCCACTGCACCGGCTGAGGCGAAGGGACCAAAATAATCGCCTTTGCGCTTACGCGCTCCCCGGTGCTTGACGATGGCCGGCGACGCATGATCACCACTCAAGAGAATGTAGGGAAAAGACTTGTCGTCGCGCAGCAACACGTTGAAGCGTGGCCGCAGACGTTTGATCAGATTGGCTTCCAGCAGCAGGGCTTCGGCTTCCGTCCGGGTCAGAACGAATTCCATGGCCGCCGTTGACATGATCATCCGCATGATACGGTTCGATTGACCTTGCAACCGGGTGTAATTGCTGACCCGCTTTTTCAGACTGCGGGCCTTGCCGACATAAAGAACAGTGCCATCTTCATCCAGCATGCGGTAAACAGCCAGGGCCAAGCGGCAGGCGCTTGACCTGATCGGCAATCACATCGACCCCCTTTGCGATAGGGGCAGAGGGACTATCGTCAGCGTTATCCGGAGTGGAGGGGGCAGAGTGTTCTGAGTCTTCGTTCATCATTTGTTTCTATCTTGCAACCGGTCCAATCGCAAACGACATCCTCTGTCAGGAGCGACTGAGTGCTGTCGTGTATGTGGAGAAATTTATTCTCCCACGCCAACAACATCCGGCGTCTGCCAGGCCAGATGCTGGCCGCCGTCCAGAGCAATCATCTGACCGGTTATGATGGGCATGTCCCACAGATAGCGCACAGTGCGGCCAAAATCCTCGGGTCGAGGGCCTATCTGGAGCGGTACTGATTTTTGCTGCCGTTCGAACTCTGCATCCGATTGGCGTGGATTTTTGAAGCTGGGCCCGGGGCCAATTCCATTGACACGGATGCGAGGCGCCAGAGCTTGAGCGAGCATTTGCGTTGCCGACCAGAGAGCGTGTTTCGACATGGAGTAGGACAGCGCGCAAGGCGTTGGCTTCCAGACGCGCTGATCAATCAGGTTGACGATCAGGCTGCTGCTGCCATCATCCAGTTGGCAGGCGGTAAAGGCATCGCTGAGAAAAAGCGGCGCGCGGGCGTGGATGTTGAAATGCGCATCGAAACGGTCGATCTCCAACGCGCCGATGGCATCATCTTCGAAGATCGAGGCGTTGTTGATCAACACGTTGGGCACACCTGCCTGTTCGATCACCTTTGGCATCAGCCCCAGAAGCGCATTGGGATCTGTCAGATCCGCAGTGAAAGGCAAAAAACGGGCGGTTGTTTGTGTGGCCTGTTCTTCGAGATCCTCAATCAGCCGGGTCACTTTTTTCGAATTCTTATTGGCATGAAGCGCCAGTGACCAGCCATGGGCAGCAAGGTCGCGAGCGATTGCTTGCCCGATGCGGCTGGACGCGCCGGTGATCAACGCAAGAAGAGTGGCTGTCGACATGAAATGATCGCCTTTGTGTCACGAACAGGTTGCGCAGTGTGTGACACGTCAGCTAGGGGCGCTCGTCAGATAAACAAGGGCAATGTAGCCGAAATACGCAAGCGTCATCAGAATGCCGAAGCCTTTGCCGAGGCAGATGCGACGTGCGGCCAGAACCATAAGCAGCAAGGCGCAAGCCAGCATGACCCAGACGTCAAAGTTCATGATCGACGCGGGCACATGTACTGGTGTCACTACGGTGGTAATGCCCATGATGGCCAAAAGGTTGAACACGTTGGAGCCGATGACATTGCCGATGGCAACAGAGCCTTGCTGTCGCAGGGCGGCCATGACGCTGGTGGCCAGTTCAGGCAAGGATGTGCCAAGGGCCACGACTGTCAGGGCAATGACGGAATCGCTGACACCCTGCAGGCACGCGCCATGCCTGTGGCGCCCATGATGGTGAAATGTGCGGCAATTGGCAAAGCAATGAGACCGATGATCAGGTAGAGCGCCGCGACCCAGATCCGCTCTGGAACACCGTCAACCTCATCCATTTCGTCGCCTGCCGTCGCGTCTTCCTCATCCTCTGCCGAAACATCGCATGGCGTTGGGACGAAGCACTTGCGTTCCTTGCGATGATTGCGCGTGGTGCGAACTGAATCATAGAGAAACAGCGCCAAAAGGGCGAGCAGGATCAGTCCGGCAATGATGTTCAGTGGTTGCACGACGTAGCACAGGACAATAAAGGCAAGTGTGACGGCGACCATGAAGACCGAGGTGTGTGTCGCACCTTTCTGACCGCAAGGGGTGGCGGCGATCATCGCGGGCACGCCGAGCACCAATAGCACGTTGGCAATGTTGGATCCCACAACGTTGCCAACTGAAATGCCGCCAGCGTTGTCGAGCGCAGCTTGCAGAGAAATGACCAGTTCCGGCGCAGAGGTTCCGAAGGCTACGACCGTCAACCCGATGACAATGCGGGGTATCCCGAGGCGTCCAGCAATGCCAACCGCCCCGCGAACCAGAACGTCGCCCGCCAAAACAAGTGCGACAAGGCCACCGATGAGGCTCAGAATATCGATCAGCATGGAAAAAAGGATCCGCGTTCGAGGAATTTGGGTCTCTTGACCCTACATATAGGAAAGCGCAGAGTGGACTGCGAGTGTTGTCAGTCGCTTATAAGCACATGAGCCAAACACGAAAAGGTTCCCTTGAAAATCTAAAAAAAACCTTTGGTGATGCGGACGTTAACCAGTCTTTCACCATGTCAGAATGACGCCTCAAATCTTCACTAAATCGCCTAATTTACCCTGATGAAAAACCATAAAGACCGCCCATATTGAAAAGTGGGTGAGGTTGGGGACATGCAAGAAACGCTGTCCGCACTTCATATAAACAAGGGTAACCTGGAGTATAAACAATGAAGCGTCTTGCATTTGCAGGTTTGACAGCTGTCGCAGTTACGGGTCTTACGGCACCGGCGTTCGCTGCCGACCTCCCACAGCCGACGCAGACTGCTCCGCAGTACTATGACAACTCCCCGGCTCCGTCGCCGGCATTCAACTGGTCTGGTGCGTATATCGGTGCTGATGCTGGTTGGGGTTGGAGTCAGTTTGACAACGGTGCAGCTGCCGATACCAATGCCAATGGCATTGAGGGTGGTGTCAGCGCTGGCTACAATTACATGATCATGCCGAACATCCTTCTTGGTGCAGAAGCTGACTTTCAGGTCAGCGACCGCGATGATCTCGGGTACCAACGGTCTCGGTACCGTTCAGACGTCTTCTGACTGGAACTCGAGCCTGCGTGGCCGTCTTGGCTATACATGGGATCGCTTCCTGCTCTTTGGTACGGGCGGTGTCGCCATTGCCGACCAGAAGGTCAAGCTGAACGGCGACAGCGACAGCACGACTGCTGTGGGCTGGACTGCAGGTGGTGGTATCGAAAGCGCTATCACGGATCACCTGACCGCCAAGATCGAGTATGTTCACCAGGACTTCGGTTCCGAGGACTTCAACGTCAGCGGCTCAAACGTCAAGTCCGACATGGACAGCGACGCAGTTCGTGTTGGCGTGAACTACAAGTTCTAAGCCAATCGACTTCGAGCTTTGCTTGAGTGAGAAACCCGGCGCAGGAAACTGCCCGGGTTTCATTGCGTCCGGGGCAAGGCAAGGCTGCCGGATTGAGGCGCGGATCGAGATAAAAAAAAGCAGCGGCTCCTTCAATAGGGTCCGCTGCCTGTCAGTGCCTGAGATCACATTATCGCAGAAGCGCCTGTATCAGGTGGGCATCTTGGTGTTGCGGAAGCTCTCGATATTGTCCTCGAAGGTTGCAAGCCAGGACACGAGGTTGGGATAACGGGTGCGCCAAGCACCTTCAAAACGCAGATCAAGGTAGCCGAGGGCACAGGCCAGCGCAATGGTGCCGGCATCAGCATCATGGTGACGTGTCACCGGAGACGGACAGGCGCGTTCAAGAGAGGTGAGGGCACGTTCGATCTTGTCATTCTGATAGGACATCCAGTCTTCCGACTGTTTTTCTTCGGGACGCATGCGCTTCTCATAGACCTGAAGAATGGCGGCATCGGTGATGCCATCCGCCAGTGCCTGCAACCGCAGGACGGGAAACCGGGCTTCCCCAATGGGCAGGATCTTGCCACCACCGGCGCGGTGATCAAGGTATTCGACAATGACACGGCTGTCGTAAAGCGCCGTTCCGTCTTCCAACACAAGTGCCGGGATCTTGCCAAGCGGATTGGTCTGGCGGATCGGGTCGTCCGGGTCATTTGTGTTGCTTGTCTCCACAACAAGTCGGCTTTTCAGCCCGAGAACGTCTGCCGCGATCTTGGCCTTGCGGCCGAAGGGGAGGCTGGTGACGAGTACAAGACAAGCATGAAAAATCCTTGTGAAAAAGCTTTTGTAAGCCTTATAGCTGATCACACTGTGGCAGAACTGGCAAGGCCAAAGGCCTCAAATGAATATACCGCGCTGACATGAATAGCAGGCGGGCGTTCAAAAATTCCCTCACTGCATGAATGACTTACTCGGGAATTAACTGGTCCACGCGCCAGCTTGCGCCATCGCCTTGGCTGAGAGTGGTGCACATCCAGGGCAGCAGGTCCTGCATCTCCGTCGCCAATGTAAAAGGCGGATTGATGATGGTCATGCCGGAGCCGAGCATAGCCGTATCAGGGCCGCTGCGGCCTGCGGTCAATTCAAGTGTCAGGACGTCACGGATGCCAGCTTCGCGCAGCGTATTATGAAAGTGGAACAGCCCGAGAATGTCCTTTAGCGGATACCAGACCGCATAGGTTCCCGTTGACCACTTGCGCTAGGCCTTGCTGATGGCCTGTGCCATCTGTTGAAACTCGTCGGTGACTTCAAAGGCTGGATCGATCAGTGCGAGACCACGTTTTTCTTTCGGCGGCACGAATCCGCCAAGGGCCAGCCAGCCATCGAGATGGATCGTCTTGACATGATAATCGCCGCCGAAGCGTGCTTCGAGCGTTTTGAAGTCCTGCGGATGCAATTCGGTCAGCGTCAGGCGATCCATGTCACGCAACATGCGTCGCGCCAGCAAGGGTGACCCTGGATAGCGTCTCAGATCGCCGTCTGGATTTTCCGCATGCACCACGTCCAGCCAGGGCTTGAGCAGCTCTTCGATGTGCGCTGACCTGGGGGCCGCAAGAACTTTGGCGATGCCGTTTTGCCACTCGCCGGTCTTCTGCATTTCCTCGGAGCTGACATCGTAATAGCCAATCCCTGCATGGGTATCCAGGATGCGAAAGGGCTTGTCCTTGCGCTGAAGGTAGGTGATGAGCCGGGCAAGCACTGTGTGCTTGAGCACATCGCCAAGGTTGCCAGCGTGATAGGCATGTCTGTAATTCATGGTGGAGGTGTTTATCCTGCGCGCGCTAGCGCATCCTTCTTGAGAAAGACGACGGCCTTGTCGCCGTGATCTAATTCGCCGATTTCTTTAAAGCCAAGTCGCTTGTGAAAGCGCAAGCTTCCGGGGTTGGCCGGTCGTGTGTTGACCTCACAGGTCAATGGGCGGTTCTGGCAAGCCTCATGGTCGAAAACGGCTTCATATAGCTTGGCACCAATGCCTTCGCCTCGTGCCCGGGACGATACGCAAATGCGGTCAGTATAAACAAAGCGGTCCAGCGTTTCCATTAGCCAAGCATAATTTCGGCTACTGTAGTCGGCGCCTTCTGCGAAGCAGAGGATAAAGCCTTGCGGCCCACTTTCGTCAGCCGCGACGAGACAGCACAAGCCATTTTCGATCTGATTTTCCAGCTCTTCCAAGGTGAGATTGTTAACGGCCGGAACGGCGGCGTTGTTGATGTCCAGAAGAACAGGGAGGTCTTTTGGCTGAACGGAGCGGAGGGTCAGTGTGTCTGTCATGGTCTCTTCAGTTTTTTGGCAGCAGGCGTTGAAAAGAGACGCATGTCTGTCGAACTGGATAGGTCTGCGGCAAAAAAGCGAGTGCTATATTTTTAAAAGCGGTTTGTCATAAGTCTAGTGCTTCCGTGTACCGCAGCAGGTACGTCAGAAAAAGAGGAAAAGCGCGTTTGGCTCGCCACAACGAAAAACAGCAGACGGCTTGCGCCGTTCTGCTGTTTAAAAGCCAGAACAAGCAGATGGCCCGATGTTCAGGCCATCTGAATTTTTCAAGAGAGCCTGTCTCAGGCCTGATCGTCGGCGGAGCCTTCGGCTCCGGCTTCTTCCAGCACCAGATCAACAGCCTTGGGGCCTTTGCCACGACGGTCCGGTTCGGTTTCGAACGAAATCCGCTGGCCGCTGTCCACGGTGGTCAAGCCGGAACGCTCAACTGCGGAGATGTGAACGAAAACATCCGCATCGCCGTTGTCCGGAGTGATGAACCCGAAGCCCTTGTCGGACTTGAAGAACTTCACTGTGCCAGACTGACGCGGGCCACGTTCCATCGGAGCTGCAGGGCGTTGTGGCCGAAAGCCACCTTCACCGCCATCGCGATTCCCACCGCCGCCGTAGCCGCCGCCTTCACGGTTGCCGCCGCCGTAGCCGCCTGCACCACGATTGCCGTAACCGCCTTCGCGATTTCCGCCGCCGTAGCCTCCGCCGTCACGGTTGCCACCGCCGTAACCGCCACCTTCGCGGTTGCCGCCAGCGCTGCGATTGCCATAGCCGCCTTCACGGTTTCCAGTACCGCCGTAACCACCTTCGCGGCGACCGCCGCCACGGTATCCGCCACTGTCCTGACGGTCTCCGCCGCCGCCAAAGTCACGACGCCCGCCGTAGCCCTGGTCACGATCACTTGGACCGTTGTCTGAAAAATAACCGCGATCACCGCCGCCGAAATCGCCTTCGTAAGGATTGCCGAAGTCTTGCGGACCGCCAAAATCGCGTTTGCCACCGCGCCGTCCACGCGAACGCCGGTCCGAATCGCCATCGTGCATTACATAGTCACCTTAATTGTGTGCCTGTCTCTCAATCGGCACGTAACACAATTTGCTGTCTTCCATATAAAGAAAGACATGCACTCGCTGATTGTGGTTCTCACCACTTCTTGCCACTTTCGGGATATGGAATTGGCGACCTGCGCCCCCGATCCTGTCCGCCGCGCAAGCATCATAAGACTGGCAGAACGACGACTGCAAGTGAAACATGAGTGGTAATACTATTATTTCTTTTCTGTGACTGGCCATGTGGTTGGCCAATCGTCAATTTTACTGTTTTTAGCATCGCAGCTTTTCTGCGTCGCCTCTTCCAGCAACGCAAAGTTGTTGCCGATCCAGGTCCAGCGATCCCAGATGCCGCAGTCTGTGCTACCTGCGCCAAGGAAAACGCCGTCGAGCTCATGCGTCAATGTGTTCCACTTGGCGTTGTAAATCAGATCGGTTGCGACCGGTCCCACCTTGGACATGCGTGCGACCATCACTTGCTGGGCGTGGCTGTCTCCAGTCAGAAGAACTGCAATATAGGCAGTATTATAAGGTGTTGGGGCACCGCAAGGCAGCAGGTAAAGTTGCTTCTTGTCTTTGAGAGGGGCGGCCACCGCGTCAAGGCTTGGCAAAACTGTCGGGTCAATGTCCGTGCAGAAACGGTTGTCTGCCCATATCTTGGAAACCGGCTCGGGCAAAGTCTTGAAATTCTGGATCGGGTAGGCGTGTGGGGCGTCGCTTGCCGGTGCGTCGCCCTTCAGGATCAGGGCCGAAGCCGTCCCGTCCCGTTGCTGCCGCTTGTCCAGCCAAGGTTAGAGCCGAGGTCATGCCAAGCAGAGACACATCAATCCGGATTTCATTGTCTTTGACCGGTATCTTGTCTGTGGTCTTGTCCGATGTGTCATCGGCATCGGCTTTTGTTTTCGGCTTGTCGAGAACAGGCAGGATGACGGTCAGATTGCGCCCCTGCAGGAGGGCGTCCATGAAGGTGCGGGTGGCCGTGCCGGTCGGATACCAGAAGCCACCGCCGCCGAGAGGGCGGAAGCCAGCGGGCGACGGGATGTTCTTCTGAGCGTCAAGCAGTTCCGGAATCTTGAGGGCATCCACCTGCTTGCCGTCTATCAGGAATGTGATCGTGCCTTTCGGGTCGAATGAGGCATTTGCCGTGATGCGCAGCAGCGGCATGGAGTCTGCTTGCCAATTGCGCAAGATGCGGATGTCGAGCCATGTCGATTGTTCGCGCACGAAGGTCGAGGCGAAGCACATGCCTGAGTTGTTGCAGTCCGCCGTCCATTCCCGCCAGGAAGGGGCCGTGCGTCCCGCTTGTGCATTGGCAGCGGAAACCCCAATCAGAAGGATGGTGAGAAAACCGGCGACCCAGCGGAGCATCGTGTTCTTGAACCCTAAATGAGAAAAAGCGCAAGGCAAACTATCATGCAATTCAATCTTCTTGTACGAAAACACTTGCAGAAGGTGAAGCAAAGATCGACGCCAACGGTGCGATCGGGACAGCTTTACCCATCAATTCCCTGTTTCAGGGCTTAAATGGCGATCAGGAGGCTTTCTTGGCAGATGATACCCACCCCGGCGCCCGTGGCTCGCACGCGCTTCCGATTGAAATTGCAGTGATTCCCGTCACGCCTTTTCAGCAGAACTGTTCGCTGATCTGGGACAAGGAAACGAAACACGGAGTTGTTGTCGATCCAGGGGAGATGTGCCGGTCCTGCGCCAGGCAATTGCGCAGCTTGGTCTGACCATTGATCAGATCGTTATCACCCATGCGCATATCGACCATGTCGGCGGCGCTGCCGTGCTTGCGCAAGACCTGGGCGTAAAGATCGTCGGGCCGCATCTGGCCGACGAGCCATTGCTTGCACGTGTTGCTGATCAGGCGCGTCAATTCGGCGTGGAAGAGGTCCGGTCCTTTGTGCCGGATCGTTGGCTTGAAGACGGTGACACGCTGGAGATGGCGGGGCGGACCTTTGAGGTGTTGCATTGTCCGGGTCATGCGCCGGGGCATGTGGTGTTTTTCGACAAGGATTTGCGTCTGGCGATTTCGGGTGACGTGCTCTTTGCGGGGTCGGTTGGTCGCACAGATTTGCCCGGTGGCGACCATGCAACCTTGTTGCGCTCTATTCGTGACAAGATGCTGCCCATGGGAGATGATGTCACGTTTCTGCCGGGGCACGGTCCGTCATCGACAATCGGACAAGAGCGACTGACCAATCCTTTCTTGCAGGATTGAGCGAAACAGAGCACTGCGCCGTTAGATCGTGGCGCAGCGTGTTTCGCAGGGGCAGCGGTCTGTCAGAGAATTTTCTCCAGATCTGCCAAACGGTCATTGATCAGCCAGCCGTAATAATTCTCGCGTGGCCAGCGGTGGCCACTGCGGCGAAAGGCGGCGGCCCGCTCCCACGGATTGCCAAGATTATAAAGCGTGGCGGTGATGCCCAGGTTCTTGGAAATATCGACGTGGGCGACACTTTTATACGCATTGATGGAATCGCGAATGATCGCGGCCATGTAATCCAGCGACTTGTTGGGGTCCATCGTGGCGCGATACACGGATGAAGCGTCGTTTGCATCCAGCTTTGGATAGCCACTGACCCGGTGGACCATGTCGCTCATCTTGAGAATGGTCAGTGGGCTGAGCTGACCGAGGCCGAAACTCTGGCCGGAAAACAGTGGCTGAAAAAACGTTTCGTTGAAATTGGTGTTGGGATAGCGTTCGCCATCAACACGGTGACCACGAAAACGCGTGTTCCAGATGCGTTCATAGCACGTCCAGCGGCGTTCGCTGTTGTTCACAACAGAGGGTGCGCGGCAGCTGTCGAATTGCGTCTTCTTGACAAAATCCAACACATGAACGCCGTCATATTCGAACTCGATGTTGAGCCCGGAATAGGTCAGCGCTTTCATATAGTAAGATTGGGCATCATCGAGGGTGCTGTAATTGTAGGTATGCTCGCCCACAATGGCCCCTATCATATGGATCGGGTCGATATTGTAGCGTCCGGCTGCTGTTTTGATAGAGCGCATCAGGCCGCGGTCGTCATCGAGAACGTCAACAATCTTCTTGAATTTCTCATTATACGTCTTGTGAGCCGCTTGTGTGCGCCGCTTTGACGAATATGGAATGGTTGGTTGCGATGACATGCGATTTCCCGGAGGGTCCATCCGCATGGAAGCAGCCTGTGCCGACGTAATGCCGACCTGGGTCAGCGTCGTCACGGTCACTGCGGCCGTTAAAAAGCCTGCGGAGACGCTGAAAAGCCCTCCGGCAGATACAGCCGTGATGAAAAGGGAACCAAATCGTTTCAAGCGTCCGTCCACGCCTTGTCCTCCAGGCGAACTATTGTCAGTGATGTCAGGGCAGGGGGCAATGATGCCCGCCAAGCTTGGGCAGAATCGCATCTTGCCGACCGGACGCTCTACCGGCTTTCTGTCATTTATGAGGCAGAAGACCAGCGTGCTTTTACAAAACATTCCAGTGTCTCAGTTGCAAGTGGGGGCGGTCGGAAAACAGGCGGTCTTCCCGAGGTTTTGAAGAGGCGGTCTGTCTTGACCTGCCGCTACGGTGGGTTTTGTTTCCGTAGGTGCCGGTTGCGTTTCCAGGACCAGCGCTATAAGTCCGGTTTTCTGTGGTGGGCGCTTTGAATCTTCGGATATTTGCGTCTGCAAAACCTTGAAGAGCGTGAGGCGTTTTGACCCGCATTTCGGCTAATCTGTGTCTGCTGCTTGCGGCGGCCCTGTGGGGGTCTGCCTTTGTGGCGCAATCGACCGCAATGTCTCACATGGGGCCGATGACGTTTACCGGCCTGCGGTTCGTTCTTGCCTCTCTTGCCGTCGCGCCTTTTGCCTTGGCGGGAAATGCGGGCCCCGGGCGTCATGCCCTTGCGGCCACGTCAGGTGCGCGGCTTCATCTGGGTCGGTGTCGTGTTCTTTCTGGGGATGGGGTTGCAACAGGTGGGTCTGCTGACGACGACCGTTACCAATGCAGCTTTCTTGACAGCACTTTATGTCGTTTTGGTGCCGGTTCTTGCGCTGCTCTTATATCGTGAAGTGCCTCACGTGATTACCTGACCAGCGTGTCTTCTGGCACTTGGCGGCACCTGGCTTCTGGGTGGCGGTGATTTCGCAGCCTTGAGCAAGGGCGACATTCTGACAATCGTCTGCTCGGTTTTCTGGGCGCTTCAGGTCGTGCTGCTTGGCCATATGGCGCGTGTCTCGGCTCGTCCTTTGACCTTGTCGCTGGTGCAGTTTTCCGTTGTTGCCGTGATCGCTCTTGGGTTGGCGGTTGCGACGGAAGACCTGAATTGGGCAGCGATCCTGCAAGGAGCGCCTGAACTGCTTTATACCGGGTTCGTTTCTGGCGGGCTTGCGTTCTCGCTTCAGGCCATCGCTCAACCCCACACCCGCGCGGGTGAAGCGGCTGTTCTGCTGTCGGCGGAGGCGCTTTTTGGCAGTCTGTTCGGGATCGTGCTTCTGGGAGAGCGGCCGGGTGTGCTTGGTCTTGTCGGTTGCGGATTGATCATGACGGCCATTTTGGCGGTCCAGATCGTCCCCTTGCGCGGGGACCGTGCGGCTCGGCGCCGCGCGGGCGTTTGATCTCAGCGGGATCGTATGTACAGTGGCATCGCAGCCGCAGTGAGACGGGCAAGTGTGCCCGCCTTCTTCTCAGATCTCGGCGTTGTGACTGTCAGTGGCCGACGAGTTTGTTGCGCAGGGCTGGCTCATCCGTATGCGAGCCAAGCCAGATATCGAAAAAGGCACGGCTGAATTTGGCATCTGCGATGGTGCCAAGCTTCTGGCCTTTGGAGAAGAAAACTGCATTTCCCTTGCTGTCGCGCACGCCAATGATGGACTGGCCGGAGGACACATTGGGGAAGATTGCGCTCATCTCGCTCTTCCATTTCTTCAGATTGGCGTTGTTCTTATAGCCTTGGCTGCGGATCTCACTGATCGATTTATCGACAATGGAATCCGATTTGAAATCGCGCAGGTAGCTCAATTTCAGCGCGAACGGCTGCGAGGGTGAATATTTGCCCTGCGGTGCGTAAAGCGTAGCATCGAAGACGCTGAAGCCAAGGTACCGCAAGCGACCTTTGCCAACCACTTTGGCGGAGGGGACGATGGATTGTGCCCCCGATGGCAGGTCCTGCGCGGCGGCGGGTTCTTCAGCAAGGCTGAGGCTGGCGAAAACCAGAGCGGCAATGGCCACACCCTTTGCAGCATGCGTCAGCGGGCGGGTAAATGTCGTGCTGTTCATGATTTTCGTATCCTCCTCAGGGTGGTGGCTTCTTCTAAGCCTTGTGAAGGATACGCGCGACGAAGCGGCATGGATCCATCGACCGCCCGGATTTCTGGAGGTTTGATGTGATTGTGGGTGTTCTTTCAGGCCAGCGCTGCGCTGGCCTTGCGATTTCCGGTTAGCCACAGAATGACACGTTGCAGCAGAATAAAGCCAAGCAATAACAGACCGATGATGATCTTTGTCCACCAACTCGACAGGCTGCCGTCAAAGATCAGATAGGTCTGGATCAGACCCATGATCATGACACCAATGAAAGTGCCGATGATGAAGCCGCTGCCGCCGGTTAAAAGCGTGCCGCCAATGACGACCGCCGCAATGGCATCCAGTTCGACCCCAACCGTGGACAGTGAATATCCCGCAGAGGTGTAAAGCGAAAATACGATGCCCGACAATCCGGCCAGAAAACCAGAAAACGCATAGACGGCAACATAGGTTTTGCCGATCGGAACACCCATGAGTTTGGCGGTCTGTTCGCCTCCGCCAAGGGCATAGACGTTGGCCCCGAAGCGGGTGCGGTGGGCAATCACCATACCAACGGCCACGGTCAGGAGCATGATGACCCCGATGAGGGTGAGGCGCCCACCGCCCGGCACTTTCAGATACATGTCCTGGAGCGTGTCATAGAAGGGATGTTTGATGGGAATGGAATCCGTGGACAGCACGAAGGCCATCCCGCGCGCCAGAAACATGCCCGCCAATGTAACGATGAAAGGCGGCATTTCGAGCGTGTAGATGATGCCACCCATGAGGGCGCCAAAGGCGGTGGAGAGAATGAGGGCAAGGCCAAAGACCACGAGCGGGTGCAGGCCGGTGTTTTGCAGCATCACTGCAATGAACACGCCGGTGAAGGCAATCACTGAGCCGACCGACAGATCAATGCCGCCAGAAATGATGACAAAGGTCATGCCGACCGCAGTAATGCCGAGAAAGGCATTGTCTGTCAGCAGGTTGCCAACAACGCGCGTTGAGAGAATATTGGGATACTGCGCAAAGCTCAGGGCATAGGCAATGACGAAGACCGCAACCGTGGCGAGAAGGGGTAAATGCCGTGTTTTCATGACTTGGCCACCTTTCCTGTTGCAAGGCTTGTGCGTCTTTGGTGGGAGCGCATGAGGCGGTGTCGCAGCGAGGGCGACTGGATCAGCAGGATGAGAATGATGATCAGGGCCTTGATGACCAGATTGAACTCTGGCGGAAAACCCGAAATCAGGATGCCGGTGTTGATGGCCTGAATGATCAGCGCCCCCAATATGGAGCCCATCAGGGTAAAGCGTCCGCCAAGCAGAGATGTGCCACCGATGACGACCGCCAGAATGGCGTCCAGTTCCAGCCAAAGCCCGGCGTTGTTGGCATCCGCTCCCTTGATATCGGCGGCAACGACCACACCGGAGATCCCTGCACAGATGCCGGAGACCATGTAGACTGCAAGCAGCAGCACCAGTGTGTTGACACCAGCCAGATTGCTGGCACGGCGGTTGATGCCGATGGCTTCGATCATCAGGCCGAGGGCCGTTCGTCGTACCAGAAGGGCGGCGATTGCGGCGGCGGCAAGCCATAGAACGATGGGTGTGGGAATGCTGAGGACCGACCCGCTGCCCATGAAGACCAGGCCGGGGTTGGTGAAGGTGAGAATGGTGCCAGATGTGATCAACTGGGCAATGCCGCGACCTGCAACCATCAGGATCAACGTGGCCACGATGGGCTGAATGCCGCAAACCGCAACGAGGATACCATTCCAAAAGCCGCAGGCAAGACCTGCACCCAGCGCCAGCAGGATGGCTTCATCGGCGCTATGACCGCCGACGGCCGCCTGGGCCGCGACAGCGCCTGCAATGGCCATGACAGCGCCCACGGACAGATCAATGCCGCGTGTGGCGATAACCAGGGTCATGCCAATGGCAAGAAGACCAACGGGCGCACCACGGTTGAACACGTCGATGATGCTGCCATACAGATGTCCGTTGGACATCTTGATGTCGAAGAAGCCGGGGAACAGAATTGCATCAAGCGCCAGAACACAGGCCAGCGTGACCAACTGCGGGGTGAGGCGCAGCAAAGAGCTGCCGTGTTTCAGGCTCATGACGAGACGCCCTCCCTTGCGCGGGTCATGGATGTCGGTCGAGCGATGTCTGTCTCGGGAGAGGCGGCAATCGCGGCAACAATATTGCCAGTGGTGATGGCCTCGCCGGTCAACTCTGCGACATGCTGGTGATCGCGCACCACGATAACGCGGTGGCTATAGGCGGTGAGTTCTTCAAGTTCCGACGAAATCACCAGAAGTGACATGCCCTGATCGCAAAGATCCTCGATCAGGCGGATGATTTCCGCATGAGCGCCAACGTCAATGCCACGGGTCGGCTCATCAAGGATCAGGAACTCCGGATTGGTCGCCAGCCAGCGCGCCAGAATGACCTTCTGCTGATTGCCTCCGGACAATTGGCCGATGGGTTTGTCTCGGTCGCTGGTGCGAATATCCAGCGCTTTGATGTATTTGTCGCTCAACGCGTCCTGCTCCTTGCGGGGCAGAGGCTTCATCCAACCACGTCGTGCCTGCAAGGCCAGAATGATGTTTTCACGCACGGACAGATCGGCCACGATGCCATCGACCTTGCGGTCCTCCGGGCAAAAGCCATAGCCATTGGCAATGGCACTTGGCGCGGTGAGGAAATGCGGATCTTTCGGCCGTTGATGACGCTGTGCCCCTTGTCGGCGGGAAAAATTCCGAAGATGGTTTCTGCGGTTTCCGTTCGCCCGGCTCCCAGCAGTCCGGCCATGCCGATCACCTCTCCTCTGTGAACATCAAGCGAGAACGGCTCGATCATGCCGCTCCGCCCCAGTTCGTTGAAGGTAATAAAGGGCGCGCCAGAGGATCTGTCCGCGCGTGTGGCATGTGCTTCTGTGTCTTCAAGGTCGCGTCCAAGCATCAGCGAAACGAGTTCAAGACGGCTTGTCGCTTCTACCGAGCGGGTGCCGACGCTGCGGCCATTACGCAAAACGGTCAGCGTGTCGGCAATCTCGTAAACCTGATCGAGGAAATGCGAAATGAAGATGATGCCGAGACCGCGTTCGCGCAATTGGCGCACCACCCGGAACAGCATGTTGACCTCGTGAGCATCCAGGCTGGCAGTTGGTTCATCAAGGATCAGAACCTTGCCGGACAGATCAACTGCGCGGGCAACGGCAATAAGCTGCTGAATAGCGACGGAATAGGAGCCGAGTTCTCGGGTGACATCCAGATGCAGGCCGTAGCCATCGAGCAGCTTCTGCGCCTGCACGGTCATGCGGCGCGTGTCCGTCATTCCGAAACGACGAGGTTGCCGGCCTAAAAACAGATTGTCGGCAACGGAGAGGTTCGCGAGGAGATTGACCTCCTGGTACACAGTGCCAATGCCCAGATCCTGCGCTTCCAGCGTGCTGCCGGGATTGACCAACTGGCCATCGACCCGCATGTCGCCCCGGTCTCGCCGATAGGCTCCGGTGAGGCATTTGATCAAGGTGGACTTGCCCGCGCCATTTTCGCCCAGGAGTGCGTGGACGGAGCCGTGGTGCAACGTGAAATCGACGTCATCAAGCGCAAGAGCGCCGGGAAAGGACTTTACGATTCCGGTGGCCTGTAAAAGAGCGGAGTGGGACATTGGGGCCTCTACCGGTGTGAAGACAGTGTGTAGACACGGCAGTGATCCTGGCTGGACCCTATCCCAAGGTGTGCAGGTGATCTGCATAGGGACATTGCATCTGTGCTCATGTCATTGCGCAAGTTCGTCTTCAAAACAAATCATCAGAAAATTCCGGGCGATCCCTGCAAGAGAAGCCGCCCGGAAGACCAGTTCGGATTAGTATCCGAGATCTTTTTTGCGTTCGTAGACCTTCATCGGGTCGTCTGCTTGAGTGTAGAGCTTGGAGTCTGTCTGGATGAATTTCGGCGGTTGCTTGCCGTCCTTCATATAGGCGGCAAGGGCGTCAAAGGCCGGGCCCGCCATGTTCGGGGTCAGTTCAACGGTCGCATTGCTTTCGCCCTTCGACATGGCCAGGAAAATATCCGGCACGGAATCGATGGACACGACCTTGATGTCAGTGCCCGGCTTCAGCCCTGCTTCCTTGATGGCTTGAATTGCACCCACGGCCATATCGTCGTTGTGAGCGTAAAGCGCACAGATGTTCTTGCCGCCATCTTCGGCCTTCAGGAAGCTTTCCATGACTTCCTTACCCTTGGTGCGGGTGAAGTCGCCTGTCTGGCTGCGGATGATCTTGATGTTGTCATGATCAGCGATGGCCTGCTCGAAGCCTTTCTTGCGGTCGATGGCAGGCGAAGAGCCTGTCGTGCCTTGCAGCTCGACCACATTGCACTTCTTGCCGTCTTCGGCCTTGACCAGCCAGTCACCGGCGACGTTGCCTTCATGAACCAGATCCGATCCAACGGCAGTCAGATAGAGATCCTTGGGGCTGTCGACCATACGATCCAGAAGAATGACCGGAATTTCGGCATCCTTGGCTTCTTTGAGCACATTGTCCCAGCCGGTGGACACCACCGGAGCCAGCAGAATCGCATCAACGCCCTGGGCGATGAAGGATCGGATAGCCTTGATCTGGTTTTCCTGTTTTTGCTGCGCGTCAGCAAACTTCAGGGTAATGCCGCGCTCCTTGGCCTGTTGCTTGGTGAGGGTCGTTTCTGCGGCCCGCCAGCCGGATTCAGAGCCGATCTGCGAAAAGCCGACCGTCAGCGCATTTGCTGCAGTGGAAGCGCACGTCATTGCTGCCAGAATCGAGACTCCGGCCATGAATTTCTTGAATTTCATTGTTTCCTCCCAGAACAATGTGGATGGGAAGTCATGATGTCCATAAGGATTTACTTTTGTAAAGGGAGTAAAAAATCAGCTTGTCTCGCTATTTGAGACTATATATGAAATTACTTTGCGTTATTGTATTAATTAAACGTGATATTATTATTTAAAGAATTGAAAAGTATGATTTTTTCTGAAGTTCACCGACCATTCAAAAAGCTTGTAAAAATACGCAGAAAAATACTGAAGCAGTCGGGTTGGAGCCGGGGAGGCTGTGGCGATAGAGGTCAGCGCTTCGGGATGAAGCTGCCGCGTACCATCAGATCGAGCGGTGCCGTCTTCTGGGGAACGACAGCCTCTGGGTCGGTTTGGCGCGCTTCCAGTACTGCCGTCATGCCGACAAGCCGACTTTCATTGGTCAGAGAAGGCTGTGCGCCAGATCATTGACGTAATAGCCAAGCTCATCGGCAGCCTTCAGCACTTCTCCGCGAGTTGCCGGTGCCGCGCTGGTCCCGGCGTGAGTGTGCGAGACACAGCCGACCGTGACACTCCGGCTTTGCGCGCCACATGTTGGGCACTGACAAAGCCCGTTTGCGCCGGGCTTTTTTATCTTCTTGCATGGACGGTCCTGGGTCTCAGCGGCTAACGCGCATTAGATCTTTATCACGATCTCCGAAGCCTCTCGATCGCCTTGTCATTATGCCCCAGAACACGAAACGGGGCTAATGCGGTCTCGACACGCAGGCGGGACTGAGAAAGACCCTGTTTACTGCCCCGGTCGACCGCTTTTCTTCTTGCGTCCGCCGCGACGCTTTTCATCGGCTGGATCTTCATAGGATCCGGCGCCGATCTTGCCCCGAACGAGCGGCTTGACCGGATCTTCATGTAATCCAGGGGGCGATGCCTTTTTTGGGACTGCTCGGTCGGAGAGGGGAACCTCGGTACGCCCTACCGTCATTTCATCAAGCGTGTTCTTGCGCACCTTGGCGCTTGGGGCCGGGGTCGCCTTGGTTTTGGCATTGCGCGCACGGTCTGCTGCGGTCTCTTTCTTCTTTCCCGAAGCCCCAGCTTTGGTGCCGCCGGCCCCGAATGACTTGTCGCCCTGATAGCCCCCGGTCGAGGCCTCCAGACTGGATTGCCGGGACAAGGGATCGTCGGAGACGGCCAGCTCGGTATCGCGGAGGCGTTTGACTTCATCACGCAGGCGCGCCGCTGTTTCAAAGTCCAGATCGGCCGCAGCTTCGCGCATCTGGCGTTCGAGATCGTCAATATGGGCCGACAGATTGTGCCCAACAAGCGAACCCGGATCGGCAAAGCCGGTGTCTACCGTCACATGATCCTGTTCATAGACACTATTGACGATATCGCCGATAGAGCGTTTGACGCTCTCTGGCGTGATATTGTGTTCGACATTATAGGCAACTTGTTTCTCACGACGCCGATTGGTTTCTGCAATTGCACGCTCCATCGAGCCGGTCATTCGGTCGGCGTAGAGCACTACCTTGCCATCGACGTTCCGTGCCGCGCGACCGATGGTTTGTACAAGTGAGGTTTCAGACCGCAGGAACCCCTCCTTGTCGGCGTCGAGAATAGCCACCAGCGCGCACTCGGGAATATCCAGACCTTCGCGCAGCAGGTTGATGCCGACCAGAACGTCAAAGGCACCAAGGCGAAGATCACGAATGATCTCAATGCGTTCCAGCGTATCAATATCCGAGTGCATGTAGCGCACACGCACGCCATTCTCATGCAGATATTCGGTCAGGTCCTCCGACATGCGCTTGGTCAGTGTGGTCACCAGCGTGCGATAGCCCTTGGCCGCTGTTTCGCGCACTTCGCCCAGAAGATCATCCACCTGTGAGGTGGCGGGACGAATGTCGATGACTGGATCAACCAGTCCGGTTGGCCGAATGACCTGCTCTGCGAAGACGCCGCCGGATGCCTCCATCTCCCAGGACCCCGGTGTGGCAGATACGCACACCGTTTGAGGGCGCATGGCGTCCCATTCTTCGAAGCGCAGCGGTCGGTTATCCATACAGGAGGGCAAACGAAAGCCGTATTCCGCAAGGGTGGCCTTGCGGCGGAAATCGCCTCGGTACATGCCACCGATTTGCGGAACAGTGACGTGGCTTTCATCAGCGAAGACGATGGCGTTGTCCGGCAGATACTCGAAGAGGGTCGGGGGTGGCTCGCCGGGCGCGCGTCCGGTCAGATAGCGTGAATAGTTCTCGATGCCCTGGCAGGATCCTGTGGCTTCCAGCATTTCCAGATCAAAATGGGTGCGCTGTTCCAGTCTTTGGGCTTCCAGCAGGCGGCCATGGTCGTTCAATTCAGCCAGTCGCTGCTTCAATTCCGTCTTGATGGATTTGATTGCCTGCTGCAACGTTGGCTTGGGCGTTACATAGTGCGAGTTTGCATAGACCTTGACCTGCTTGAGATCGGCAGACTTGCGACCAGTCAGCGGATCGAATTCGGTAATCGCTTCAATTTCATCACCAAACAGCGAAATGCGCCAGGCGGTGTCGTCCAGGTGAGCGGGAAACAGTTCGATAGTGTCGCCGCGAACACGGAAAGTGCCGCGCTGGAAAGCCGCATCATTGCGCTTGTATTGCAGGGCAACGAGGTCGGCGATGATCTGGCGCTGGTCGATGCGTTCGCCGACTTCCAGTGCGAAGGTCATGGCAGTATAGGTCTCGACCGAGCCGATACCATAGATGCACGATACAGATGCCACAATGATACAATCGTCGCGCTCCAGCAGAGCGCGGGTGGCCGAGTGGCGCATTCGGTCGATCTGTTCGTTGATCGAGCTTTCCTTCTCGATATACGTATCCGTGCGCGGAACATAGGCTTCCGGCTGATAGTAATCGTAGTAGGAAACGAAATACTCGACCGCGTTTTCAGGAAAGAAGCTTTTGAACTCACCATAGAGCTGCGCCGCCAAAGTCTTGTTAGGCGCAAGGATGAGAGCCGGACGTTGGGTACGTTCGATGACCTGTGCCATGGTGTAGGTCTTGCCGGAGCCTGTCACACCCAACAGAACCTGCGTTTGTTCCTTGCCGTCGATGCCACCGACAAGCTCAGCAATCGCGCTGGGCTGATCGCCGCGCGGCTCATATTCCGACATCAGTTTGAGCGGGACGCCGCCTTCGGATTTCTCCGGTCTCTCCGGGCGGTGCGGCTGCCAGATCTCACCGTTCTTGTGAAGCGGGTTGCCGCTCTCGATCAACGCAGACAAAGCTTCTACCGTGGCAGTGGCGCCCTGATTGCCGCTCAGTTCGCCCAGCTTGTTGGTGTTACGCTTCTTGTTGTCTTTCAGATGCTTGGAGAGCTTGCCATTGGTTGCAGCCGACGTCTTCTTTGACGTCTCTGCGCCAGAGTCACGATCCGTCTGTTCCTGGGCGACGTCTGTCTTCGCAGAACCGCGCTTCGCATTGGGCTTGCCCTGTTTGGCGAACAGCTTTTCCGCGTCTTCCAACGAGATATCCAGCCCGGCCACGGGGTTCAGGCCACCAGCGGCTCGTTCGCGCGGATCTTGCGAGCTTCCCATGCTGGTACCGCGTGCCGAGCGGGCATTGGTCGTTTTCTTAGGGGAAGCCGCCCTGGCATTGTCCTTGCTGGGCGTTTTGGTGTTGCGTTCAGTGGTGTCCGCCTGATCCTTGGCAACGCGCGCTTTTGGCTCGGCATCCGTTTCAAGCTCTTTGGCCCATTCGGAAATACTGCCGGCCACAGGGGTGCCCGACAGAGGCGCTTGTGGCGCTTCGCCGAACCCGTCTTCCTGTGCGTTAGAGGGTGTCTTGGACGTGTCAGATTTGCTCGGCTTGCTCATTTCGTCAATATGGGGCGAAAGCGGCTTTTTTGAAAGAGGCTGGTTGCTGGTTTGTTCTTTTTAGAAAGAGAATTAGCCGTCGGCTATCTCGTTTGGCCAGGACTTGAAGATGTTTTGCCTATGCCAGCGCATATATTCCGGGTGAGGTCTATGCGCAGGGTTGAAAGGCACGATTGCCTTTCTGTCAGCCGTTAGAAGATGACCAACGTCGTAATTGAGATGCCTAGAGGCGAGGATTTTATAATCATCAGAAAGTGATAAAAGCCCTCTATCAAACATCCAATGGACTGTGCCGGAGAGTGCAATTCCGTTTTGAATTGAATCGTTTCCACCCTCTGCTACGGGGCGGATATGAGCTGCCTCTACTTCCGGTCGACCACGACCGTTGATAAGCCTGAGACCTGTGAACGCACATCGACGATCATATAGTTCACGAATGTGCTTCCGGAAGCGAATATCCCGGAATTTTCGATTAACTAGTTGAGATGTTGTGATGCGGGTCTCTGGAAGACCAGCTTCGTAGATATCAAGGTTCGCCGAGTTGGGTTGATCGTGAATAAATGCCGCAGATGTGTCATCCATCTCTCCTATATGAGAAATATAATCTGAGACGTTTTCTTCTTCATCTCGCCGATTTGGCCATCTTTCTGCTTCTGAGAGGCCCGCGGTGCAAATCACGGCGAAGACATCAGCTGTAATGATGCGGACCGCTTGGACTCTGTAGCCAGAATTTATTTGGCCTGAACTTGTAATGAAGCTAAGGTTCGAAGCCTCCGTCTAGTTTGCAGTCAACTGGAGCGTCAAAATTCAGGAAATTACCAAGTTCAGCATAATAGTGATCTGGCTTTTGTTTATCTTGCCTTATATTCAAAACCTGAGCGACGGCTGAGTAGTAACGGCCTCTTTCGAGCCCGATAGCTGGCCCATCGTAAATTATCCAGTCTGAAACGGTTTGTTCAACGCGCGACAGATATTGCTTTGGGAAGTGATAGCGGGTAGCAGGATCGTCATCGTAAATGCTATTGGGCTTATGATAAAAGACTGCGTTTGCCATGGGTCAACTAGGTTCATGATTTAAATGATAAAATAACCCTAGAACCTGCTTGTGGTTTGTCAAACCAAACATGCAAAGAGTTTAAGTTGCCATTGGTTAAAGGGGCGCGCGCATTTTAGCAGTTTCAGAGATAGGGTGGCCTTACATAAACGTCTGCTACATGTGGAGCGGTCCAATATGCTATGAACCAGTTATTGAATTTTCGAGTGAGTGGACGCGATTTTGAGGAAGTGGAACAAGCCTGAGGAGCCGCAGGATGACGGTGTTGTCAACCTGAGTGCCTTTCGCAAGCAGAAGCAGGATGAGGCGAAGAGGACTGCGAAAGCGGACGCGCGTGATCCGCGTCGCAAGGGGATCCTGCAGGCTGTTCTGATTGCGATTGTGCTGCTGATCGGATGGTGGATCCTGCGCTGATCAGCGGAACTCCTGATTGAGCAGGCTGTCAGGTCAGGCCCCAACGCGGCGCAGGAATTCCTTGGTGCGTGGATCTGTTGGCGTATCGAAGATCTGTTCGGGCTTGCCCTGTTCCACGATGCGGCCGCCTTCCATGAAAATGACACGGTCGGCGATTTCACGGGCGAAGCTCATTTCGTGCGTGACTATCAGCATGGTTTGGTGTTGCTCGGCAACACGCCGCATCAACTCCAGCACTTCGCCCACCCATTCCGGATCAAGCGCCGACGTGGGTTCGTCAAACAGCATCAGATCGGCATCCAGCGCCATGGCGCGGCCGATGCCGACACGTTGTTGCTGACCGCCTGAAAGGCTGGCGGGGTAGGCGTCTGCCTTGTCAGACAGGCCAATTTCCTTCAGAATCGCCACTGCACGATCGTCCGCCTGCTGACGCGGCATTTTTTTGACGACCACCAGGGCTTCCATGATGTTCTGCTTGGCCGTCTTGTTGGCAAACAGAGCATAGTTCTGGAAGACAAAACTGGTCCGCCGACGCAGGGACAGGATCTGGGTCTTGTCTGCCTTGGCTACATCAACGCTCAGATCTCCAACACGAATGGTGCCGGCTTCCGGGCGGTCGAGAAAGTTCAGGCAGCGCAGCAGGGTCGATTTGCCTGTGCCAGATGGTCCGATCACAACGATGCGCTCACCGGGAGCAATCTCAAGATCAATGCCATCGAGAATGGTCGCGTCGCCAAAGGCCTTGGTCAGCCCCTTGACGGAAATGCCTTGAGACTTGCTCATCGTGCATAGGCCTTGTTGAGGCGCACTTCGAGACGCCGTTGCAGGAAGGACAGGATCTCGACGACGACCCAATAGATCAGGGCCACATCCAGGAACGCTTCGAAATAGTTGAAGCTGCCAGCGGCTTCCTTGTTGGCGGAGCCCATCATTTCGGTCACGCCGAGGGTGAAGGCCAGCGACGTCGACTTGATCATGTCGATGAAGTAATTCACGAGCGTCGGCGCGGCTATGCGGCCCGCTTGTGGCAGAACGATACGCCGCATCATCTGCATGCGGGTCATGCCGATGGATTCGGCAGCTTCCCACTGACTGCGATCAACTCCGAGAATGGCAGCACGAATGCTTTCAGCCATATAAGCGGAAAAATGCAACGTCAGACCCATGATGGTCGCTGTTACGCCGTTGATCTGAGTCAGGAAAGAGAAGACTTGCGGCAGGCCGTAATAAAACAGAAACAGCTGCACCAGCAGCGGTGTACCACGGAAAAAGCTGATGAACAGAGCCACCAGCCGATCCAGAATGGGCAGACGCACGATCCGGATGACCGCCAGAATGGAGGCGAGCACCAAGGCGAAGGCCATGCCGATCACCGCCATGAAAAGCGTCAGCGGCAGGTTCTTCAGCAGGACCGGAAACAGGTCCAGCATGTAGTGAAAATCGAGCGTCTGCATGGTGTGTCCCGAAGGGGTGGTGCTTACTGGTCAGTCGTGATGTCGGCGTTGAACCACTTCATCGAGATCTTCTTCAGCGTGCCATTGGCCTTCAGCTTGGTCAAAGCGGCATTCACCGTCTTGCGCAGCTTTTCGTCCTTGGCGTCCTTGCGGAATGGCAGGGCGTTCTCAATCCTGAAGAATGGTTTGCCAGCCAGTTCAAGCGGCAGATGACTCTTCTTGATCACCTGCGCAGAGGACACGCGGTCCATGACAAAGGCATCAACACGGCCAAGTGCCACATCCTGCTCAAAGCCGCTGTCGTAGGTCTTGATGGTGATCTTCTTCGCGTTCGGCAGGCTGTTCAGCAGAGATTCGAAGTTGGAGCCGAGGTTGACGGCAACCGTCTTGCCGCTCAGATCGTTGGTGCTTTGAATGTTCTTTGGATTGCCCTTCTTGACCACAATCTGGGCGCCGTCGATGACGTAAGGCTGGGTAAAGTCGAACTTTGCCTTGCGCTCTGGTGTGATGGTGATCTGGTTGGCAACCGTGTCCAGACGGTTGGACTGAAGCGCACCGATCAGGCCGGAGAAGGACATGGTCACGAATTTGATCTTCATGCCGGTTTCCTTGCCAACCGCATTCATCAGATCAACTTCGAAGCCCTGCAATTTGCCGGAGCGGGTGAAGGTGAAGGGGAAGTAGCCGCCAGACATGCCAACACGCAGGGTTTCTGCGGCTTGTGCCTGGGCGCTGACACCGATAAGGGCGGCGGTGGCGAGCGCAAGAGAGATCTTCTTGAACATGGGTATCTGCTTTCCTGAACGATGCAGTCGGTAAATGGCAACAGGTCTCTTGCGATGCGGCGCCAGAGGCCTGTTTCAGTGTTCTGAGCGGCGAACCTATGGCCAAAACGGACGGCCTGCGAGGAGTATTATTCCAAAATCAGGTCCAATCCTGCCAGACTGTTCTTGATAATGGCGCAAGACTAGACTTTCATGCCATTTCTTCAAGCACAATCATCGGTTGCCTTCGCCCTTATCTGTGCGTTTGCCAGTCATTGTGCAAGCAGTTTCAAGAAAAAGACGCGATTTGACATCCGACCCTCTGAGCATCAGTGGGTCTTTTCCTACCCGGACCTTTTATGAAGCTGTGGCGAACTCAATCACCGCGCGGGAAACGCTGGCTCTCTTCCACCGTGTTCAGATCCATGTGGTTGCGCATATAGCGCTCAGATGCCTTTTGCAGTGGCTGATAATCCCATGGAAAGTAAGAGCCATTGCGCAGTGCTTCATAAACGATCCAGCGCCGCGCCTGACTCTGGCGCACTTCGGCATCGTAGGCTGCCATGTCCCAGGTCTGGTCAACCTCCCGTGCCATTTCCGCTGCGATTTCGCGGTGGTCCGGGTCTTCGGCGAGATTGGTCAACTCGTGCGGATCTGTGTCAAGATTGTACAGTAGCGGGGGGTCCATCTCGCAATGGATGTACTTATACGGGCCACGGCGCAGGCCGACGAGCGGCGCGTAGGAGCCTTCTGCGGCGTATTCCATTCTGACCGGAGTGATGCGCTCGGTGCCATTGGCCAGGGCAACAAGACTTTCGCCGTCGGTCCAGGGCATGATCTCGCTCATGTCGATGCCTGCCAGATCCGCCACTGTTGGCAACACATCCATGGTGCTGACGGGCGTTTCGATAAGACCGGCGGGCATCTTGGGCGAGGCGACCATCAGCGGAACGCGGCCGGATCCTTCGAAGAATGTCATCTTGAACCAGAGGCCGCGTTCGCCCAGCATGTCTCCATGATCGGAGACAAACAGGATGGTCGTGTCCTCTGCCAGGTCCATGGCGCCCAGCGCATGCAGGATTTCGCCGATCTTGTCGTCCAGATAGGAGATATTGGCGAAATAGGCCCGGCGGGAACGACGGATGTTGTCTTCAGTGATGTTGAATTTGCGCCAGTCGTTGGCGTCGAAAATGCGCTGTGCATGCGGGTCATGATCATCATAGGCCATGGACGGCACGCTCGGCAGCAAGTGCTCGCAGTCTTCGTAGAGGTCCCAGTATTTCTTGCGAGCCACATAGGGGTCATGCGGGTGGGTGAAACTGACGGTCATGCAGAAGGGACGGTCGTATTTGCCACGTCCATAGTCATGGATCTGCCGGATGGCCTGAAAGGCAACGTCGTCGTCATATTCCATCTGATTGGAAATCTCTGCGACGCCAGCTCCGGTGACTGAACCCATATTGTGATACCACCAGTCGATGCGCTCCCCCGGCTTGCGGTAATCCGGCGTCCAGCCAAAGTCAGCGGGATAGATGTCGGTGGTCAGGCGTTCTTCAAAGCCGTGCATCTGGTCCGGGCCGACGAAATGCATCTTGCCTGAGAGGCAGGTGGTGTAGCCCGCGCGGCGCAGATGATGCGCATAGGTCGGAATGTCGGAGGCAAACTCGGCTGCATTGTCATAAACACGGGTGCGGCGTGGAAGCTGGCCCGACATGAAGCTGGCGCGTCCCGGTGCGCACAAAGGCGATCCGGTGTAGGTGTTCTTGAAGCGTGTGGAGCGGGCGGCCAGTTTCTTCAAGTTAGGCGCATGCAGGAAATCCGCAGGGCCATCAGGGAACAGGGTGCCGTTGAGCTGGTCAACCATCAGGATGAGAATATTCTGGGGTTTGGTCATGGCGGTCTCCATGGCCGAGGCGAGCGGAAAAAGGGCGGGTCTGTGGCCTGCTTGTAGCCGCAGATAGCCGCATGACGCAAACACGACATCAAGCGGACCCGTTGAGTGCTGCCAGAGCGGCTTCAGCTTGGGGAAAAGTGAGGTATCCTGCGCAGTTCAGCGCCTCCGGACTCTCAGGATGAAGAGGCAGGGCGGTCCGAATGGCCCAGGTCACGCTCGGGCCAGACAAGGTCGCGCAAGCGTTGCTTCAGGGTCTTGGCATCGGGGAAGCCGCCATCGATCTTTCGATCCCAAACCAGTGAGCCATCACAGGTGATCGTAAAAATACCTCCGGTCGCCAGGCACCAGAGTGACAGCGCCGACCTCCTCCGAAAACGTCGATAGGACCTCTTGTGCCATCCATGCGGAACGCAACAACCAGCCGCACTGTCGGCAGTAGGTGATGACGATATGGGGGCTGGAAAATGCGCTCATGAACAGGTCTCCGTGATCTGGCGTGAATGTTTTTATCGTTCATGACACATTTGTAATGAGCTGTCTTGTGGCCATGAAACTGACCATATCGTGAAATTAATTCGTAAATAAGCCAAATATTTCAGTATTTTACTTGTTTGAAGCGATCGCTCTTCCAGAGTCTGAACGGTCGTGTGGGAACCATGTCGCGACAGTGAAGTTTGACAGGTGTAAGGTCAAATCTTGTTCACGCAAAATTGAAGCCTTAGATAATCACATGAGGCCACGCTTTGGCGCGCGCATCTCAATGACCCGCAGAGCTGGTATTTTGGCCTTTACTGTCTCTGCGGGCCATTCCCTCCGGCCTTATTCAGGCCTCAGTCAAAAACCTTTCGACGGCATCCGGATGTCCCGCCTCGCCGCCGTTTCTGGGAGGTCACCTGACATGTCGTTAGTACAAACCATGCGCGCTTTGACCAAGGAGCAGCGCAGGACCATCATCGCCAGCTTTCTCGGCTGGACGCTTGATGCTTTTGATTTTTTCATCCTCGTCTTCGTCATCAAGCACATTGCAGCCGATTTCAAGACCAGTATTCCTGCCGTATCTATCGCCATTTTCCTGACACTTGCCATGCGACCGATTGGCGCGCTCATCTTCGGATTGGCGTCTGAGAAGTTCGGCCGCAAGACCACGTTGATGGTCGATGTGTTGCTCTATTCCTTGTTCGAGTTCCTGTCGGGCTTCTCGACCGGGCTGACGATGTTCATCATTCTGCGCATGTGCTACGGCGTCGCCATGGGGGGAGAATGGGGCGTTGGCGCCTCACTGACGATGGAATCCATTCCTAAAGAGGCCCGCGGTCTCGTCTCCGGGCTTTTGCAGGCAGGCTACCCCTTTGGTTATCTGATGGCCTCGCTGGTGTTTTTCTTTCTGTTCCCGATGATCGGCTGGCGCGGCATGTTCTTTGTCGGCGCATTGCCTGCGCTGCTGGTGTTCTACATTCGCCGGAATGTTCAGGAATCTCCTGCCTTCGTGGAGGCGCAACAGAAGCCGAAACGGCCCTTTATGACTGTCTTGCGGCAGAACCTGCCCCTGTTTTTGTGGGTGGTGTTGCTGATGACGGGATTCAACTTCTTCAGTCACGGCAGTCAGGATATTTATCCGACTTTCCTTGAAACGCAGCGCGGTTATGACAGTCACACGGTCGGTGCAATCGCCATCGTCTACAATATCGGTGCGATCATCGGCGGGTTGGTATTTGGCGCTCTGTCGCAGAAGATCGGGCGGCGCAAGGCCATCGTGCTTGCGGTCGTGCTTTCAATCCCGGCCAGTTTACTTTGGTCTTATGCGCCGGGCCCGGTGTTCCTGGCGATTGGTGCCTTCATCATGCAGTTCCTGATCGGGGAGCCTGGGGGTTGTACCTGTTCATCTGAACGAGCTGGCGCCTGATGAGGTGCGGAGTACTTTCCCCGGCTTTGCCTATCAGCTTGGCAATTTGCTGGCTGCAGGCAATGCGACCCTTCAAACCGAGTGGGCGGCGCATCTCAATGGCGATTATGCTTTCGTACAAACGGTTGTCATTATCGTCGTTGCCATCGCGCTGGCGTTGTTGGCAGGTTTTGGTCGAGAGAAACGAGATGTGACGTTTGGTGCTGTCGATGGGCGAACGTCCGTGAAAACATGAGCGCGTTCTGTTGCTGATGATGCCCGGATCGTCTGGTTGATGATCCGGGTCTTCGAAAAACAGGGTGTTGCCGGGAGCAGATCTGTCTCTTCCCGTCAGCGCCCTTTTTTATGCTATGTGCTGCGACATCAAAAGCCTTCAAGGGAGGCGGCATGTCCGTCGATGAGAAGAGTGCACTGGAAGGGCAGGGATTGGCGGCGCTGGAGCAAATCCGGCTGGTAGATGCCTCTGTGCACGCTGCCTTGGGAACTGTCCTCAGCCTGACGCCGTCGCCGGGGCTCACCAATCAGGTGTTTCGGGTGGCGACCACGACGGGCAATTTCTTTCTGCGCTTGCCGCGCATGGCAACCAACGCAACAATCAATCGGCAGGCCGAATTGGTGAACCTGACGCTTGCCAGCAAGGCTGGACTGGCGCAATCGCCGCTGTTTTGTGATCCGCTTACAGGCCAGATGATTTCTAAGGAAATTCCCTCGGCAGACCCTCGCCCGACTGCAGAGGACAAGGCGGCGGCACTTGGAACCCTGGTTGGTCAGTTGCATCAGATCAAGGAACCTTTTCAAGCGCGGCTTGATCCCTGGACCGTGGCGCAGGAGATGATGCAGAGCGCGGAAACGTTCGCGCTATCAGCCCGGCGTCTGATCACTCTTGCGCCGGTGACGGATCATCTCCTGGCGATTGCGGATCGCAAATCTGCACCTTTTGGGACCTTCGTTCCCAGCCACGCCGATCTGTCGCCGGGAAATGTGATCTGGGGAGACGCTGGTCCGCAATTGATTGACTTTGAGTATTCGGCGATGGCTCCGGCCGCCTGGGATCTGGCCTATGCCAGTGTCGAGATGGATTTTTCCGAAGAGCAGGTGTGGCGCTTTCTATCAGCCTATCGCAGCGCGGTCGGCGTCTTGCCGGAGCACGAGCAGATCGCCGACACAAAGATTGTTTGCCTGGTGGTCTCGGCGCTCTGGGCTGTCGTGCAGGCCGCACAATTGCCGGACGAAGAGGCCGGAAAGACCGATGACCTGACACGCTTCGCCGACATTCGTATCAGCGCCGCGCTGGATATTTGCCGCAAGGGTGTGTCCGGCATGCGATAATTTGTTTGGTCGCCTGGCGAGCATACAGGCAACCCGCGTGCTTCGCTGAGCTGACCTCGACAGGTTTATTGTGTTGGGGCAGGCGTTTGGCCTGTATCGTCATCACTTTGGAGTGTCAGATCTTGCGGTGTCCCATGTGAGGCATTGTCGGCAGGGTCAGTCGTTGCTCTCATCTCGGTACCGCTCTTGGGTGTGGTTCGCGCTGCTGGGGAGTTTCCTGCGTCTTCTCCCTGCTTCAGGTTCTTTTTTTCGCGCCGGATATTGAAGTCGCGTGTCGCATCGCCAAGACACTGGGCATAGGTTTCGTTGAGCGCTGTGCGCAAGGAAATGTCGTTGGGGTGAGCAACCAGATTGCCCCATTCATCCTGTTGTTGCATTCGGGTGACCGTGCAACTGCACGCTTCGTGACACAAAGGCTGATTGTTCATGTTCAGATCACAGCTCAACGTGCAATCGTGTACGAAAGGCTCGATCGTGCGGTCTGGTGCCAGACCCATGGCGGAAACAGACCAGACGAGACCATAAAGCAGGGGCTGGTGGACCAAATAGATGGTGAGCGAGCGACGTCCGCAAAATCCCAGAAAACGAAACCCCGAAGCGTCGAGCGGAATGCGGCGCAACCTGTCCAGGCGGCTTTCGTTCGCAAGCAGTTTGGTCAATCCGAGGCCAATGATCATAACCCCGGCCCAAGGCGCGAGCGGTACATAATCAACCGCGCCGTATTCCGGTCGACCAAGGCCCGTCCACAGCAGCAATTGACCATTGAACATGCTGTTGGTGGCCCAGATCGGCAAGGTGAACAGGAAGACACCTGCGAGCAGACCGATAACACCGGGCAGCCGCACAAAAACAATGGCAATCAGACTGGCGGCCGCCATGCAGTGCAGGATGCCGAAGCGCACATAGTTGTCGGTGAAGGCAAACCACAGGTGGCGACGGACACGGCAATGGAGGCGACGATCAGAATGGCTTCGCGTTTCCAGAAGCTGGCCCAACGGATTTGTCGACCATGAGCTAAGGCACAGACTTATCCCCGCAACGAAGAGGAAGGTCCCGGCGATACTTTCGGCATACATCTTCCATTCGGGAGCAGACGAAACGCGCCAGCTGACATGCCCGAACCACGAGAGATCCCATGAAAGGTGATAGGAGACCATCGCAAGAATGGCCAAGCCGCGCACCACGTCAATCAGTGGAATACGGCGGGATTTCGCCGGAGTAGATGCGGGCAAATGCAGGGTGGAAGTCATCAAGCGGTGTCAGATCTCGCAGGAGCATCAGGAATCGGCACGGTGTTACACGGCACCCTATGCCTAAACCACTCCATTGCGTCAACTTTGGGACGCCGTATCATTCTGGCGAAAGTTGCATGTCATCAATACACCGCAAGGCGCACCCGAGACCGGGAGCACCTTGCGGGCGTGATCGTGCCGTGAGGGTGGCGCGTCCGCGAAGGACACACCCTTAGGGGCACCCGCACATGTGAACGGCCGATCACTTATCCCTTTTGGCCGCAGCCGGAATTTACATGTCGAGGGCGTCGAGGGCCGCTTCCAGATAATCCGCCAAAAGGGGCATGCCGAGAAGATAATCAGCAGTGGACTGATCCTGCTCGGAGCGCTCTCGCGCATCTATGACGGCCTGGTCAAACTCTGCGACTTCATAGTCACCACGCCCAAGCCAAGGTGAGGGCGACCATTTCGGCAGCCTCGTCGACATTGAGGTCGGTAATCAACTCGCGCAATTCGTCTTCCGACAAATCTTCAGTCTCTTCGTCCGCAAGACCATCGTGTGCATGATTGTCATTCAACTCGTCATCGTCGAAGTCGACTGTGTCATGTTCATCGTCTTGCGTCTCGAAATCTTCTTCTTGAGCCATCGAAACATTCCGGGCCTTCTCGGCCGCAAACCGCACGGTTTCAGTAGAGATAGTCAATTCCGCAGGCATGTGGCCCTCCCTCATCAAAAGGATTACGAAGACGCGGCCAAGCGGAAAGTCTGGAGAGGTGTCTCAAGCAGCTATCCGGTCACACTGGCCAATGTGAAAGCAACCTGTCGGGAGCAGATTCGTTGCGAAGAGCATTTGATATTTTTGTCGGCTGGCCGCTTATCCGTTTGCCCGAACTCGGGTCTTTCCGGTCAAACCTGCGATGTGGAAAGTCATGTGATCTGGCCGCACTGTTTCCGGTAACCAGTCAGAGTTGGCGCTTGCCACATGGTCCTGCGTCAGGAGGCGTGCCTCTTGTCCTGCAGTGGCACTTGGAGCGATCGCCGCGACTGCGATCAAGACGATCGCAAGCGCTACGCCAACGCTCACGGTGCCAATCAATTGGCTCAAGGAGCGCAGCAGGCTGGTTTCCCGTTTGAGCTTGGGGAAATTGTCTGACGACACCATCACCACCGGTCCTCTGTCTGGAGGAAAACTCGCCGCCTGAGAGAAAGGGCGTTGTTTGCGGCCGTGAGATCGCGCGCCAAATGGCGGGCGAGCGAACGTGTAACCGAGGCCATGATGAAGAAGGCCATGAGCAGTGTGGGAAAGAGCAGGCTTTGTCCGTTGATCAGGGCAAAGCCATAGGCGGTGCCGGTTAAACCGACGCTGACTGTCCAGCGAAATGTACTCAGAGAACACAACCGATTCCGCCGCGATGCTTCATATAGTCTCTGTAACAACGTCATAACCTGCCTCCAATGACGTGTCCGTCTCTGATGAGGCAAAGAGTGCAGGTTGATTGGGCCTTGCGCTGGACGACAAAACGGCTCGGGGCGTTTTATTTCATGGCTTCATTGTGACCGACGCCGAAGGCGCTCAGACTTGATTAACCATGTGCTTTTGGACCATGATCGCCAGCTCGCAAAAATGACGCACAACGTCTCGATCTTTATAACTTTTTTGGAAACTGTAGTTACCGTGATCCAAATGGACGCTTTCAAGTCCAGTTGTTCAAGTGGACCCCATGATGACCGCACAGGCCGCCAAAAAGCATACGAAAAATTCAGACGACAGTCCTGCTCGAGGCCAGATTGAAAATCCTTCAGACGATGATCTGGATATTGCGGATGTGGCAGAGGAACCTGCGCTTACGCTGGCTGGCCTTCAGTTCTTTGTGGCCGATATCCGCAACAAGACCATCCTTTGGCAGGAAGTGGGTAGCCAGACTTTCAACAGTGAAGTCAAAGGTTTGAGGTCCGCCTCGTCAACAGAAGCACTGCGCCTTTTACGCACTGAAGATCGCAAGAATGTTCTTCGTCTGATCCAGGAGCAATTACCAATGGTCGGTCCGGACCATATGATATTGGCGGCAGTCCGGATCATCGCATTCCTGGCGTCCCGTTTGTTGCCTATCGTTATGAAATGGACGACGGACGCATGCTGGCCATGTGTTTCCCCTCCATTGGTGAGAACCACGGTGGCGGCCAGATCGCACTCGGCCTTGCTCCTATCTTGAAGCATTTCGTCGCAAATTCGAACCGGGTTGTCTTTCTCGTCGACAATTTCGGCTATGTGCGCTTTGCCAGCGAAGGCTTCTTGCAGAACTTTGAAATTCGCGACGCCAGTCTTATTCTGGGGCGCAATATCGCGCACGTCATGCAACGGGTTGGCCGATCTCTGACGTCTCTGGTGTTGGAATCTCTGGCCCGTCGTGCCAGTGCATCGGGCCGTGCCAAATTCACGCTCGCGTCGGGCGAGCGTATCGAGATGAATTACAGCATCATGTATTTCCTGATCTCGGGCAGCTTTGGCGGCGCTCTGTTTTCTGGCGGGTTGATCAGCGGTGATTTCGATTTCGGGCGTGTTTTCGAAATTTGCGGATCGCCGATGGTTGTGGTCAACACCAAGGACCGCATGATCGTTGCGGCCAACAAGGCCGCGATGAAGACTTATCACCTTACCCGTCAGGCGATGACGGATCATCCGGTGACAGAAACACTGCTTCACCCGCGCAGTTATGCGGAACTGTTGAAAGCGGCCAAGGAGGGGGTAGATGCGCCCGTGTCGGTGGCCGTTAATAGCCTCAACGGCCAGACCAAGAAGAAGCGGTTGAAGGTGACCTTGCTGGATGATGGTGAGGCGCAGAATATGCTTCTGGAAGCGCGGTCCTGATCTGTTATCTTATGGAGATTGGCTGCTGCGGGCGAAGATCCTGACCAATTTGCCATTCAAGCCTCAGATAAGCGTGAAATGCGTCTTTTTACGCGCTATGCGCAGGTGCCCACTTGCGCCGGTTTTCTGCGCGGACTACGGTCTCGCCGCTTGGAAATTCCCTATCATCCCATGGAGGATCTAATGGGCTTTATTGCCGACTCGCTGGCGCGCGTTAAACCGTCTGCCACCATCGCTGTGACCAACAAGGCCCGCGAATTGAAAGCTTCAGGCCGTGACATCATCGGTCTGGGGGCCGGTGAGCCGGACTTCGATACGCCAGAAACCATCAAGGCTGCGGCCATTGCTGCGATCAATGACGGCAAGACGAAGTACACTGCGGTCGACGGTATTCCAGAACTGAAGGCTGCGATCTGCGCCAAGTTCAAGAGAGAAAACGGTCTGTCTTACGAGCCGAATCAGATCTCGGTCGGTACCGGCGGCAAGCAGGTTCTCTACAATGCGCTGGTTGCGACACTGAACCCGGGTGATGAAGTTCTGATCCCGACACCTTATTGGGTCAGCTACCCGGATATGGTGCTTCTGGCTGGCGGTGAGCCGGTTGTGGTTGAAGCCGATCAGACAACCTTTAAGATCACGGCCGATGCGCTGGAAGCATCGATCACGTCGCGGACCAAATGGTTTATTTTCAATTCGCCGTCCAACCCGTCTGGTGCGGCCTATTCGCGTGATGAGTTGAAAGCCTTGACGGATGTTCTGTTGAAGCACCCTCATGTCTGGATCTTGACCGACGATATGTATGAGCATCTCGTCTACGACGATTTCGAGTTCACCACGCCTGCGCAGGTCGAACCGCAGTTGTTGGAGCGCACGCTGACCGTCAATGGCGTTTCCAAGGCCTATGCCATGACCGGCTGGCGCATTGGTTATGCCGGTGGCCCGGCCGAAATCATCAAGGCCATGGCAAAGGTGCAGTCTCAGTCCACCTCGAACCCGAACTCAATCGCTCAATGGGCCGCCGTGGAAGCACTGAACGGGCCGCAGGAGTTCATCAAGACGAACAATGAAGTCTTCAAGGGGCGTCGTGATCTGGTCGTCTCCATGCTGAGCCAGGCCAATGGTTTGCATTGTCCTGTTCCGGAAGGGGCGTTCTACGTCTTCCCGTCCTGTGCCGGGACGATTGGCAAGTCCGCTCCATCGGGCAAGGTTATTGAGACCGATGAGGACTTCGTTACTGAGCTTCTGGAAACAGAGGGCGTTGCAGTGGTGCATGGGTCAGCGTTCGGATTGGGTCCGAACTTCCGTATTTCCTATGCGACTTCAACCGAGGCGCTTGAAGAAGCCTGCACGCGCATTCAGCGGTTCTGCGGAAATCTGAAATAGTTCAAACGGCACGAATGATCTGAAAAGGGCGGAATCTTCCGCCCTTTTTTTGTGCCTGAGGCAAAGCCGGAGACGTGCGTTCGTGAATTTTTTGGAACCAAAGAGGCCGCCTCCTTGTTGTCTCACCAATCCCTGACCGAGACGAAGCAGGGAAGAAAACGAGCCGGTCGTGGTCACTTTTGACGGCTGAACTCAGACACAACGACCGAAAAGAATTTTAGGAGCAGAATGATGAAACGCTTTGCCACTTACGCCGCTTCCGCCCTCGCACTGACTGTCCTCGCAACGCCGGCTTTCGCCGCCAGTTCCGGACCGGGTGTCAAGGTTGGCAAGCTCGTTTGCAAGGTTGCTGAAAACGCCAACTACATCGTTGTCGCTCAGTCGAAGCTGTCCTGCACCTACATGCCAAAAGGTGGTGGTCATCGTGAGTTCTACACAGGCACAGTGAACAAGATCGGTGTTGATCTTGGCCCGGTCAAGGAAGGCACGCTTGTTTGGGGCGTCGTCGCTCCGGCAACTGACGTGAACCGCGGTGCCCTTGCAGGTCACTATCTCGGCGTACAGGCTGGCGCGTCGCTCGGCTCTGGCGTGAAGGCCAATGCTCTCGTCGGTGGCCTGCACAAGTCCTTCGCCTTGAATCCGCTTAGTGGTCAGGCTCAGGATGGCACGAACGTTACCGCTGCAATTGCTCAGCTGACCCTGAAAAGCGCCAGCTGAAATCCCAAGGGTTACTTTAGCCCTTAAATGATACCGTCTTGAACTGGGCCGGCGTTTCGCCGGCCCTTTTTTATATCTGACATGGACCTCTGTTTTTGGCGAAGGTCCATGTTTTCAAATCAGCTTTTCTTTGCCATCGGCTTTTTGGTCGCAGCAATGCAGTTCTTTTGACCTGCCGTCTTGCAAACTGTTTTCTTGTGAGTGACCTTTTTGGTCATCTTGTGAGCTGCCTTCTTATGAGTGGCAGCGACTTTCTTGTGCGTGGTCTTTTTTACGACCTGCTTGTGAGCCGGCTTCTGCATGGTGGATGCAGTTGTGCTGGTGCTGGCCGTCGCGGCATCGGCGAATGTCGGTGCTGCAACGGAGAGAGCGATGAGCGGAACGAGCGGCAGTGCCAGAGCTTTCAGAATGGATTTGCCGGAGTGTTTCAAAGCGAAACGATTCATGATGTCCTCATAAGAAAAAAGGGCGCTCACAGGGAGCGGGACTTGTCGTCATCTGGCCTCAGACGCTCGATCAAGACATCGTGAAGATTGCGTGAGATTGAGATTTTGTGATGGAAGATTTGCGTCGCTTTTGCGATTTCGCCACGGTTTTATCATGAATATTCGTTAATGTTGAGTAATGAGTTCTCTTGCCGCTTGGAGTGTTTTCGGCAGAAACCCTAATGTTTCAAGCATTAAGGTTGAACTCCGGGTCAGAATGTGTCTCGATTTTGCTGGCTGTGCCGCCTTGATGCTGTGAGAATCAGCGCTACTCTTATGTGCGGGGGACGCTGGCGGCTTAAGGAGCACGCAATGCATATCAGGAACAAACGGTCGTGGGAAATTCGAGAGAATGAGGTCACGCCGGAGGAGATCTTTCTAAATCGTCGGCGGATTATGCAAGCGCTTGGCATTGGCAGCATGACTGCTGCCACGGGCCTTGGCGGCGCGTTCTTGTCTGGCGAAGCAATCTCCACAGCGCAGGCCGCAGAAGAAGACCCAAGTGTGGGTCTTTATCCAGCCAAGCGGAACCCGGCCTTCACTCTGGATCGCAAGATCACGCCTGAAAAAATCACATCGCATTACAACAATTTCTACGAGTTCGGTTTTGACAAGGAAATCGCCGATGCGGCGCAGGCCTTGCCTATCCGTCCCTGGACCGTTGAGATCGACGGGCTCGTGGCCAAGCCGCGCAAGATCGCCATTGATGATCTTCTGAAGGAAATGCCCTTGGAAGAGCGCCTCTATCGCCATCGCTGTGTTGAGGCTTGGTCGATGGCTGTGCCATGGACCGGCTTCCCGCTGGCAGAACTGATCAAGAAGGCAGAGCCCACCTCAGGCGCTAAGTTCGTCCGTTTCGAGACCTTTGAAGATCCCAAGATCGCACCGGGCCAGCGCCAGAGCTGGTATCCTTGGCCTTACGTCGAAGGACTGACCATGGATGAGGCGATGAACGAATTGGCCTTTATGGTGACAGGCGTTTACGGCAAGCCGCTATTGAAGCAATTCGGCGCGCCGCTGCGTATTGCTTTGCCATGGAAGTATGGCTTCAAGTCGATCAAGTCGATCGTCAAGATCAGCTTCGTCAAAGAGCGCCCGGTCGGTATGTGGCAGAATTTGCAGCCGTCTGAATATGGCTTCTGGGCGAACGTCAACCCGAAGGTGCCGCATCCACGCTGGAGCCAGGCCACAGAGCGTGTTCTGGGGACAGGGGAGCGCCAGCCGACGCAGCTTTTCAATGGCTATGAAGAGCAGGTTGCTTCGCTCTACAAGAACATCAAGGGTGAGCAGTTGTACCGGTAAAGGCGTTGCTTGGACCGTCTTGAACGAGAGCGGCCATAGCCGTGTTTCGCATCCATCCAGACAAAAAAAGAGCCGGGTCCGAGGACCCGGCAGTTATTTGATTCACTGCAAAAAAAAGCAGTGGAATCACCTTCCAGAGGGGAACAGCTGATAGAAAAGACAGCGCTGGGAGGAAGGTGCGCTGCCTGAACATCAACAGTAATGCCTATATGCGTTGCACAAGCTGCCAATACAAGAGGCATCTATGCATTTCAGCTATGCAAAAACGGAATGGCTTGTGTTTTTTCGATTAAAGTATTGAAATTAATAAGTAATTTATATTTTCAGCCAGATGTTTAACGCTGTTTTTGCAATGCAGTATTCAAACTCATTGTTTCTTTTCTCAATGTGTAAATTTTGTATGCCTATTAGGTGTTTAAAATATAGGCGGGTCTGAAACGCTGGCAAGTGCAACGGCGGTCGGCGACTGAGTAAGGTGCCTTATTTTTTGGCCGTCTAGACCAAGCAGTCCTAGATAGTTTTCTCGTCATGTCTTGCCCTTGAGCTGCTGTGTGGAAGGTTCTCCTGCCATGGACAGCGCTTCCAAATCGTCCTAGGAGGATTTTGAAACGTTAGCAACGGGGTTGAGGCATGCAGATTCGACAGGCGACCATCAAGGATGCTCCAGGCATCTGGGAAATTTATATTGATGCGGTTCGTCATTCGACGGCAATCTGGAATGAGATCGAGGTGGATGTCGCCGATCGGGAAGCCTGGATGACGCAGCGCATGAAGGATGGTTTTCCCATCCTTGTGGGTGTTGACGCACAAGACAAGGTGCTGGGGTATGCCACCTATGGCCCATATCGGCCGCACGATGGCTACCGGCACACGATTGAGCACTCGGTCTATGTCCACGAAGCACAGCGCGGACATGGCTACGGGCGCAAGCTTATGGAAGCGTTGTTGGAAGCTGGGCGGCGGCAGGGCAAGCACGTTATGGTCGCGGCGATCGAAGCCTCAAACACCGGCTCTATCGTGCTGCATGAAAAACTCGGGTTCGTACAAACCGGTCATTTGCCACAGGTCGGTGCGAAATTCGGCAAGTGGCTGGATCTGGTGTTCATGCAGTTGCGCCTGGATGACAGAGAGACGCCTCAATAACACGCGGACGCCAAGTCGGTCTGTCCGCCCCGTTACCGAGCCGTGTCTTGTTGAGCGCAGAACCCGTTCTGACAGGAAGACAACGCGAGTTGGATGTGTTTGAACCGAGACGTCAGAACGTCCAATTCTCTGCGCTGCTGACCAGAAAGTCGCGAAACGCGGTGATCCTGGCGGTGTTGCGCAATTCTGCCGGGTAGGTGAAAAAAGTATCGAAGGTTGGCAATTCGTCCTGCACCGATTGCAGGATCGGCACGAGGTTATTGCCTTTTTCAATGATGTAGGTCGGCAGAATGGCAATCCCGGCCCCAGCCTGAACAGCTCGCTTCATGGCGACAAGATTGTTGATCTTGAGCGAAGAACGTCGACGTTCGACGTTCGGACGGTCGATGGTTGCCAGCCAGTTCATCTGGCGCAGATATTCAGGCGCATAGTCCCCGAAGGTGATAATGCGGTGCTTGTCCAACTCGTCCAGCTCTTCGGGCGTGCCATAGCGCTTGAGGTAGTCGGGCGAGGCATAAACATGGAAATGCACGCGGAAAAGTTTGCGCTGAATCATGTCGGGCTGGGTCGGTTGCCGCAGACGGATGGCAACGTCAGCCTCGCGCATGTTGAGATCCAGTTCATCGTCATTGACGCGCAGTTCCAGATCCACGTCTGGATAAAGACCCATGAAATCAGTCATGCGTGAGGTCAGCCAAGTTGAGCCGAGGCCCACCGTGGTGGTGACACGCAAGACGCCTGACGGCTTTTCCTTGGTGTCTGTAAGGCGGCCCTGCACCGCCTCCAGTTTCATCAGCACATCGCGGGTGGTGCGGTAGAGCAGTTCGCCCTGTTCGGTCAACAGCAGCCCGCGGGCGTGACGGTGGAAGAGGGCGACACCCAGCTCATGTTCCAGAGCGCTGACCTGACGGCTGACAGCCGACTGGCTCATGTTCAAGGCATCGGAGGCATGCGTAAAGCTGCCAGCGTGTGCCGCAGCGTGGAAGATACGCAGTTTGTCCCAATCCATATCATGCCTCTGGTTCTGTTTTGCCCGGTGCGGTGCAGGTTACTCCGCCGGTTCCGTCGTTTCGATTAATTCGATTTCAGAAATATAGCGTTCTGCTTCCAAAGCCGCCATGCAGCCCATGCCCGCCGCCGTGACAGCCTGACGATAGATGTCGTCGGTCACGTCGCCAGCCGCAAACACACCGGGTACTGATGTCTTGGTGGAATCCGGCGCAGTTTGCAAATACCCGTTTGCCTTCATTTCCAGTTGCCCCTGGAACAGCTCCACCGACGGCGCGTGGCCGATGGCGATGAACACCCCATCTGTTGCCAGATCTTGCGTTTCGCCGGTTTCCGTGTGTTTCAGGCGCACACCGGTAACTGACTTTGGAATACCGCCACCAAGGATTTCATCCACGGCATGGTCCCACACAACGTTGACCTTCGGATGGGCAAACAACCGGTCCTGAAGGATCTTTTCGGCGCGCAAAGTGTCACGACGATGAACCAGCGTCACTTTGCTGGCCAGATTGGCCAGATAAAGCGCTTCTTCGACAGCCGTGTTGCCGCCACCGACGACAACCACTTCCTTGCCGCGGTAGAAGAAGCCGTCACAGGTGGCACAGGCGGAAACGCCCGCACCCATGAAGTCCTGTTCGCTCGGAAGGCCAAGCCAGCGCGCCTGCGCGCCTGTGGCAATGATCAGCGCATCAGTTTCATAGACTGTGCCGCTGTCTGCTTCGAGCCGGAAAGGCCGTTTGGACAGATCAGCCTTGGTGATGGTGTCGTAGAGAATTTCCGTACCGACGTTTTCGGCCTGCTTCTGCATCTGCTCCATCAGCCAGGGCCCCTGGATGGGATCGGCGAAGCCCGGGTAGTTTTCCACCTCTGTGGTGATCGTTAACTGGCCACCGGGCTGGATGCCCGCGACGAGAACAGGTTGGACCATGGCACGCGCAGCGTAAACGGCGGCTGTGTAGCCTGCCGGACCAGAGCCGATGATGAGGAGCTTTGTCCGCTTGGTGGTCATGAGATCTTCACTCGTTTCGTTCGTTTCGAAAGACAGCCCGACAGGGCCGCTGTTTCAAGTGTCCGACAGCGCAGTATCTTCGCCAACTGCCAGTCTTGTTTTGATCGCCGCTGCAATCCACGGTGTTGAATCCAACGGTTCGTAGGTAGTTGTTTTCAAGTCTCCGGGGAAGGGGTGAATAATGTCGCAGGCCTGTAAAGTCCCCAGAAACCGCGAAATCTTGGCGTGCCCACCGGTTGGGTGAAACACATGGATAGGTCGACCTGTGGCTGCGGCCTCGCCAATCATGTTGGTCGAATCGGCGCTGACCACAAGGGCGTCTGCCTTCGCCAGATAGATTGGCAAAGGATTGGCACCGGATCCATCCCACAGCAAATGTCCGTTTTCACGAGCAAAAACCGAGAGGGCTTGCGTCAACTCCGCTGGCGTCCGCCGTGATGTTGTCATCAAGAAGTGGGCGCCGGCATTGTTCTGGAAGGCTCTCAGGCCTGACAGAAAGCGAGTAATATCCTGCGCCGAAAATGTGTGGTGTCGGCTGTTGCCCCCTACTAGTACAGCGACCTTGGGGCCGGGCAAGGTATCAATTTCTGCAAATGGCGCGTGTCGTAGATTCTCTAGCCGTTGTTGTGAAAATGCGTGCGGAGCGGTGGGGGAAACCATTACGTTTGCGCCGCGCAGCGCATCATGTTCAGGCACCCAGATGAGATCTGCTGCACGTGGCCCTGTGCGGGGATCCTTCAGGAATACGGTGAGGGTCCGGCCATGCGAGGCTTTCTTCAGCGCTCGCAGATACGGCACGGCCCGGCGGCCTGACGCAATGACCACATCTGGGAAAGGTGGCGCCAGCGGGCTGCCCGGTTTGTTGGGCGCATCTTTGGGATCAATAGGGCCGCGCGGCATCCACCATGCGAAGATCTTGCGCGGCTTGACGTGACGACGTTCGATCTGTGCCCCAAGGGCCTCGGCAACCCCCATGCATTGATTTTCGTCACCGGCCTTGCCGTCGGTCAGGACCCAGCAGAGAAGGGGGAGTTGGCCAAGGAAGTTGTGTCCTTCAAGCGGTTCACAGGCGATTTCTTTTCGATTCATGCGCAAACTTGTTATAGTCTTGCACAAACACGCAAAGAAACATATTTGCGCCTGAAATTTTCGATCAACAGGTGCGTACGATCTTGCGGTGTGGTGCGACTGACAAAGCAGTCGGGTGCGGCACGAATGGGGCTGTCATGGCCAAGGAGAGTTTTTTGAAAGTGCGTCTTGATGCCATTGACTGGCAAATCCTCTATGAACTGCAAAACGACGGGCGCATGACCAACGTCGAACTTGCGAAACGTGTGGGGATCTCCGCGCCGCCGTGCCTGCGTCGTGTACGGGCGCTGGAGGAGGCCGGTCTGATCCTCGGCTACCGTACGCTGCTAGACGAAAAACAACTTGGCTACGATGTCACGGCCTTTGCCATGGTTGGGCTGCACAGCCAGACGGAAGCCGACCTGATCGCCTTTGACGAGAAGGTACGGACCTGGCCGATCGTGCGTGAGTGTTACATGCTGTCGGGCGAAGTCGATTTTCTGCTGAAATGCGTGACACCCGATTTGCAGAGCTTCCAGAATTTCGTCATTCGTGAATTGACGGCCACCACCAACGTGGACAGTGTTCGCACCTCTCTGACGATCCGCAAAAATAAAGACGAGCCAATGGTGCCGATCGAAGAGGCAGCCTTGCGCTGACCTGGAAAAGCATTGTTGCGAGTGTTCTGATTGGAAAAAGGCCAGATCGAGGATCTGGCCTTTTTTATTTGCTCTGCGATGCAGCCATCGTTCAGATGAATTGAACGTTGACGATCTCATAGGAATGCGCACCGCCAGGTGCTGCAACTTCCACGCTTTCGCCGATGGTCTTGCCGATCAGCGCACGGGCGATAGGAGACGAGATGGAAATACGGTTCTGTTTGACGTCGGATTCCACGTCGCCAACGATCATGTATTTTTTTTCGGCTTCCGTGTCTTCGTCGATCAGCGTCACTGTGGCGCCAAACTTGATGGTGTCGCCGGACAGGCGGCTCACATCAATGATTTCGGCGCGGGAAAGCTTGTCTTCCAGCTCGGCAATTCGGCCCTCGTTATGGCTCTGGGCTTCCTTGGCTGCATGGTACTCAGCATTCTCCGACAGGTCGCCATGAGCCCGGGCTTCCGAAATTGCTTCAACAATACGGGGGCGCTCAATGCTCGTGCGCTGCTTCAGTTCTTCCTGCAGCTTCGCATGGCCAGCGCCAGTCATCGGAACTTTTTCCATGGGTCTTTGCCCTTCAGCTTTCTTTAAGTCTCCCGTGGGAGGCCGTGTGACACAAAAAAGGCCAGCCGGGAAAGCCTTGATGCTTTCCCGGCTGGTTTCCAAACATAATAGCCTTAGCTAAAGTAAGATTGCAAAGCCCTCACATCAAGTCTACCTGATTTATTTGCGACGATACCCTTTGCAGCCGCGACGGAACCCGCCAAGGTTGTGTAATAGGGCACCTTCTGTAGCAAGGCAGCACGGCGCATTTCACGGCTGTCGAGAATGGCTTGAGCGCCTTCAGTCGTGTTGAACAGCAGCTGGATTTCACCGTTCTTGATGGCGTCGACAATGTGCGGACGGCCTTCCAGAACCTTGTTGATCTTTTCTGACTTGACGCCTTGCTCGCGCAGATAAATGTGCGTGCCGCCGGTCGCCAGAATGCGAAAACCGTTGTCTTCCAGAAGCTTGACAGCTTCAACAACACCAGCCTTGTCATCGTCACGCATCGACACGAAGACGGTACCAGACGTTGGCACATTGGTGCCAGAGGCGATCTGCGACTTGGCAAAGGCTCGTGGGAAAGCATCGCTCAAGCCCATGACTTCGCCGGTGGAACGCATTTCCGGCCCCAGAATGGTATCAACGCCGGGGAAGCGGGCAAATGGGAAGACAGCTTCTTTCACAGCTACGTGATTGAGCTTCTTTTCCGTTAGTCCAAAGGACGCAAGAGCTTCGCCAGCCATGATGCGGCTAGCGATCTTGGCAACCGGATCGCCAATGGTCTTGGCAACAAAGGGGACGGTACGCGAGGCGCGCGGGTTGACTTCCAGCACGTAGATTTCACCGCCCTTGATGGCGAACTGAACGTTCATCAGGCCGCCGACCTCAAGAGCCAGAGCCATGGCTTTGGTCTGCCGTTTCAACTCTGCAAGGACATCGTCACTGAGCGAGTAGGGCGGCAGCGAGCAGGCGCTGTCGCCGGAGTGAATGCCCGCTTCCTCGATGTGCTGCATGATGCCGCAGACAAAAACGTCCTTGCCGTCGCACAGCGCATCGACATCAACTTCAATGGCGTTGTCCAGATAGCGGTCGAACAGCAACGGGTTGGTGCCCAGCAGCGTGTTGATCTGCCCGGTTTTGTCGTTCGGGTATTTGGCGCGAATGTCGCCGGGGACCAGCTCCGGTAACGTGCCAAGCAGATAGTTGTTGAGGGCCTCTTCGTCCCGGATGATCTGCATGGCCCGGCCACCCAGCACATAAGAGGGACGGACGACCAGCGGCAGGCCCAGGCGACCTGCAATCAGGCGCCCCTGTTCAACGGAATAGGCAATGCCGTTTTCCGGCTGCTTCAAACCAAGTTTGGTCAAGAGCTTTTGGAAACGATCGCGGTCTTCAGCCAGATCGATCATGTCGGGCGAAGTGCCCAGGATTGGAACACCAGCCTTGACGAGGGCCTGAGCCAGCTTCAGCGGCGTCTGTCCGCCAAACTGTACGATCACGCCATGCAATGTGCCGTTTTGCTGTTCCTTGCGGACGATTTCCAGCACGTCTTCTGCCGTCAACGGTTCGAAATACAGACGATCCGAGGTGTCGTAATCCGTTGAGACCGTTTCCGGATTGCAGTTGATCATGATGGTTTCGTAGCCGGCTTCCTCCAAAGCGAAGGCCGCATGACAGCAGCAGTAATCAAACTCAATGCCCTGGCCGATCCGGTTGGGTCCACCACCAGGATAATGACCTTGTTGCGATCTGTCGGGTTGGATTCGCAGGCGGGAGCGCCCATGAATGGCGTCTCGTAAGTCGAGTACATGTAAGCGGTTGGGGAGGCGAATTCCGCCGCACACGTGTCAATGCGCTTATAAACCGGATGCACATCCAGATCCTGGCGCAACTTGGTGACGACTTCTTCGTTTTGCCCTGTGAGCGAAGCCAGATGGGAGTCTGAAAAGCCCATCGACTTCAGCTTCGACAGCATCTTCTGCGTTTTCGGCAGGCCGTGCTCACGCACCTTGTCTTCCATGGCAACGATGGCAGCAATCTGTTCCAGGAACCAGGGGTTGATGGCGCTGGCAGAGTGGATCTCTTCCAGGCTCATCCCCTTGCGCATGGCCTCGGCCACACACAGCAGGCGCTGCGGGGTTGGCGTGGAGATCGCGGCGCGAATGGCGTTGGTGTCATTGCCCTGACCGAGGCCTGGGATTTCAACCGGGTCGAGGCCGCTCAGGCCGGTCTCAAGGCCGCGAAGAGCCTTTTGCAGGCTTTCATTGAATGTACGCCCAACGGCCATCACTTCGCCGACCGACTTCATGGCCGTGGTCAGCGTTGGTTCGGAGCCGGGGAATTTTTCAAAGGCGAAGCGAGGGATCTTGGTGACGACATAGTCGATCGATGGTTCAAAAGACGCAGGTGTCGCGCCGCCCGTTATGTCGTTTTCCAGTTCATCGAGAGTGTAGCCGACGGCGAGCTTGGCGGCGACCTTGGCAATCGGGAAGCCGGTGGCCTTTGAGGCCAGTGCCGAGGAGCGCGATACGCGCGGATTCATCTCGATAACGACGAGACGGCCCGTGTCAGGGTCAACGGCAAACTGCACGTTGGAACCACCAGTTTCCACACCGATCTCGCGCAGGACAGCCAGCGAGGCGTCGCGCATGATCTGGTATTCCTTGTCAGTCAACGTCAGCGCGGGAGCCACGGTGATGGAATCGCCCGTGTGGACGCCCATCGGGTCGACGTTTTCGATGGAGCAGATGATGATGCAATTGTCCGCTGTGTCGCGGACAACTTCCATCTCGTATTCCTTCCAGCCGAGCAGGCTTTCATCGATAAGCACCTGCCCAACCGGGGACGCATCGATGCCGGAGCGCACGATGGTTTCGAATTCTTCGCGGTTGTAGGCCACGCCTCCGCCGGTTCCGCCCATGGTGAAAGCAGGGCGGATAATGGCGGGCAGGCCGATGTCGTCCAGTGCCTTCATTGCAGAGGCATAGCCGGTTGCGCGGTCATAGCCGGTGATGTGGCCGGTGGCGTCGCGGATGGCCGGAGACGAGGCGATTGTGGCGCGTGGGTTTTCCAGCCCGATGGCATCCATGGCCGCGCGGAATTTCTCACGATCTTCCGCCTTCTCGATGACCTCGGCGCGTGCACCAATCATCTCGACACCAAATTGCTCGAGAACACCCATTTCTTCGAGTTCGAGAGCGCAGTTCAGTGCGGTCTGTCCACCCATGGTTGGCAGCAGAGCGTCGGGACGCTCCTTCTCGATGATCTTGGCGACTGTCTCGGCCGTGATCGGTTCAATGTAGGTCGCATCCGCAAGATCCGGGTCGGTCATGATGGTGGCCGGATTGGAATTCACCAGAATGATGCGGTAGCCTTCCTCTCGGAGTGCCTTGCAGGCCTGTGTCCCTGAGTAATCAAACTCACATGCCTGACCGATGATGATCGGGCCGGCGCCAATGATGAGGATGGACGAGAGATCAGTACGTTTTGGCATTCGGGCTCGCAGCGGCCATCCGATGTGACCACAGGGGGCTTCGGGCTGGCTCGTTCCTGATTTGAATAACAATGTCGGCTGAGCGCGTCTTATAGCAAAAGCGCTGGAAGAAGGAACCCCGTAGCGCGTTTATTTTCAAGGTTGCCCTGTCGTTCCGCGTTGAAGGGCGAAAAACTGGCGGATTTTTGTCGCAAAATGGAAAAATATAGGCGCGGTGTCGCTGTCAGGTCATGCCTTCTGGCATTTGATAAGGGGTGTGACGTGAACGCTGCACGTGAGAAACAAATTCTGTTGAAGAGGCTGATTCTAAAAACTGTCGCAAGGGTCTTCGCTCATACTGTCGTTATCTTGCATCGGGGACTGCGAGCGTGAGTGCAGGACTGCCTGAGGGTCTCTGCTTCGTTCGGTCCGGCCCTGAGATCTGAGCCGAACTTGCAGCGGACCCCAAACAGGGCCGAGAATGGGGCCGGAAACGCGAAAGGGGTGTTTGGATCATGGACCAGTGTTCTCGCTACACTCTTTTCTGGCGGAGGGCATTATGAGCGGCGGCGTGCCGATCGATACGCGCCTTGGCGCGCCGGTTTTTGATGCTTTTCGCGCCGAGAACCTGAAGATCTATGGCAGAGTTCTGCTGTCGCTTGATAGCTATCTCAAGTCCATCGGTCAGGATTTGCAACAGCTTGCGTCCGGCTTTGGTATTTCCTTCGGCGCGCAGGAAAATTGGCTAGGAACGTTTCTATCGTTGCAGGACTACTCGCTTTTTTTGGAAAGGCTGGCGATTTTCTTTGATGATCCGTTGTTTGCCGCGCGGTGGAGCCTGGCGACGCAGGGCCGTGGCTTGCCGCAGATGATGCAAGCCTGTCAGTTTGCCGCCACGCCGTTTGATGCGTTGCAACTTATCAATCGGCTCATGACATCGGCTTTAAATCTGCACGAGAGCAACCTCGAGCTTGGTGAAACCGAATTTCGGTATTCCTGGGAGTTTTCCCCCTATGTGGTCGAGCCCTTTCAACTGACCGACAGGTTTGCCGGTGAGTATGTGCAGCGGATGCACTACGCCTTTCCGGGTTTGGGCATTGAACCGTTACAGGTCAGCCTGCGGCGTCCCGCCCCAGCGCGCCGCTCGCTGCATCGACGACTTCTGGGCGATGATGTTGAGTTTCATGCCGCCCGTAACAGCATCGTCTATTCTCTAGAGGCCTTGATGAAACCAAATCCGAAGGCGGATCAGGGCTTGCATGACGCGCTGGTGGAGTTGTGCGAGCGACGGTTGGGGGATCGCGTCGAGACGGTGGAATTTGTTGATCTTGTTCGCAATGCCATCTTGCGCCGGCTGTCCTTGCCGGATCTAACGCTTGAAGGAACGGCCAAGGAGCTGGGCTTGAGCGGGCGTGTGCTGCAAAGACGGCTCGCCGAGCATCTGACCAGTTTTCAGCAATTGCATGACCGAGCGAGACAGACACTGGCGCTGGAGCTTCTGCAAAACACCAATATTTCCATCTCTGAAATTGCTTATCGACTGGGCTTTTCGGCGGTAGGTAATTTCACCCGCGCCGCCAAGCGCTGGTTCGGTGTGTCGCCGCGTCAGCTGCGTCAGCAGGATCGTAGTGATTTGTAAAATACAGGTTTCGTTATTTCGAAAACTGTTTCCTTTCGATGTGACCTGGACGTCAGCCGCTAATCACCTCCATTCCTTCACGGCATCTTGCAAAATGGCAGAGTGCCATCTTTTGCGAGTTTGCTTAATATTTTAATCACTAAATGAATTCGTCAGATTTAAAAGACTTATGTCAGACCGAAGATGTAACTTCACTTTTGTTTCAGAATTTTCGTTTGATTTAACGCTTAATCACTTGCTGTGCTCATGAAAAATGCCAAGGTTTATTGGTTTTTTTGGCTTTATGATTTTGTAGTTTATATGATTTGATGCGCTTAAGTATATTTAATACAGGCATTGTTTCTGAATATAAATACAATAGATGTGAAATATGCTCCGTAAACCATTTTTTTCTTTAAGGCATTTGCGTTTAATTTACTGACTGGATCCGTAGATGGATTATGCAGGAAGTCGATTGGGCCATGATTTTTATTGTATCTATCCTGATATTTTATTACTCGTAGCGCCTTAAGATAAAAAAATGGCGTGTTTGGATAATGATAATGCCTGACGTAGATGTCATAATAACATCTACGTGATCAGTTTTCGTTTTCTTTCGAATTTTGCCGAGAACGTTTCGGTTTTGAAGCGTGCTGGGTGGTCTGCGGTGATGTTCGGATCGGGGAGGTGGCTAGACTTTCCGGATGTGCATTGTGGGGTGATTGCGTCCAACAAATAAAAACAACTTGCGGGCAAATAACCAATGAACAAACTAGCTACGGACATGGTGGCCGTTCCCGATCTTGCGGGACCGGAAGTCGTGACGGATTTTCAAGACGAGCCGTTGTCCATTTCCGAAATGTCGGAAATGTATGGCGTGACCTTGCGGACGCTGCGTTTCTATGAAGAAAAGGGCTTGTTGAGCCCTATTCGTCGTGGCGCACGTCGCTTTTACAGAAGTCGGGATGTGGCGCGTATGCGGGTCATCCTACAGGCAAAGGGTATTGGTCTGACGCTTGCGGAAATCCGCCGGGTGATCAAGCTCGTGGAAAGTGACACCCCTCGGGTGCAGCAGTTCCAGGAGTTGCAGACAATTTGCCAGAGCCAGTACGATATGTTGATGGAACAGAAGTCGATGCTCGACGAACAGGTCAAGGAAGTCAATTCCGTCCTGACGTCGCTCGGCAACCTGGCCAAGGCAAGCTAACGACGAAAAGACGCGCTTCAAAGAGATATTCTTTGACGGCGTGGTGATGAGTTTCAAATAAAAAGCCCGGCGAGAGAATAGCTCGCCGGGCTTTTTTGTATTCAGGGATTTGTCCGCGAGGCCCGGGACTTATCCGGCTGAAACAGTCTCGTCTGTCGCTGCGACTTTCGCCTGACGCATTTCGTCGGCAAACCGCTTGAACAAATAATGACTGTCGCGCGGGCCAGAGGACGCTTCCGGGTGATACTGAACCGAGAACACCGGCTTGCCCTTGACGCGAATGCCACAGTTGGTGCCATCGAACAGCGACACATGGGTTTCTTCGACACTGTCTGGCAGTGTCGCCATGTCCACGGCAAAGCCATGGTTCATCGAGGTGATCTCGACCTTGTTGGTCATGCGGTCAAACACGGGATGGTTGGCGCCATGGTGTCCTTGATGCATCTTTTCGGTCTTGCCTCCGAGGGCAAGTGCCAGCATCTGGTGACCCAGACAGATGCCGAAGACTGGCAGGCCGGAAGAGACCGCATCACGGATCGGTCCAGTGGCGTAATCGCCGGTCGCGGCCGGGTCTCCCGGTCCATTGGACAGGAAGATACCGTCCGGCTTCAAAGCCATGATCTCGTCAGTTGACGCGGTGGCCGGTACAACTGTCACGCGACACCCAACATCAGTCAGAAGACGCAGGATGTTACGCTTGATTCCATAATCAAGCGCCACCACATTGAACTCAGCAGCGTCACTGTCGTTGACAACGGGATAGCCATTGTCCCACGACCACGGCTTTTCTGTCCATGGGTGAGCTTGACCCGTCGTTACCGTCTTGGCTAGGTCCAGGCCTTCCAGACCCGACCAGTCAGCGGCCTGCTTGCGCAAGGCTTCCTTGTCGAACTGTCCGTCCGGATGATGGGCAATCACGGCGTGGGGCATGCCATTTTCACGAATGAATGCGGTGAAGGCACGTGTGTCGACGCCACTGATGCCGATGAGACCCCGGTCCTTGAGCCAGCCGTCAAGCTTGCCCGCAGAGCGGTAATTGGAGGGTTCAGTGATGTCGGCGTGCAGCACGCAGCCACGAACGCCTGTGCGTGAGGCCATGTCAACCGTTTCGACGTCCTCGTCGTTGGTTCCGACATTGCCGATGTGAGGAAAGGTGAATGTGATGATCTGACCAGCGTAGGACGGGTCCGTCAGGATTTCCTGATACCCGGTAATCGCGGTGTTGAAGCAAACCTCGCCAACCGCTTCGCCGATGGCTCCAAGGCCTTCGCCTTCGATAATTCTGCCGTCGGCAAAAACGAGAAGGGCGGTCGCCGGTTTTTCAGACCATGCGTCAGCAGTCGTCATGTCTTGTTTCCAGCTGTTGTTGGTGACATCATACGCTGCAGATGGGGCTAAAGGGGCAGGGCGTTATCCCGATCAAAATGCCGTCTGCATTAAGGCGGGCAATCTATGGGAACTCCCGGCAAGCGTCAACCGGTACGAGGCAAAACGAAGAGTTCGATCTCAAAGGGTTGTAACCTGTGGGTCTGGTAGCATAGAAGGGCGTTTCAGTCACTTTGCTGCCACGGCCCTTTTGGGGAATGATATGCGCGAAACAATTACTTCAGCTCTCAAGGCTTGCAAGGAATCCGACGACCGATGCCGTGTCGCGACCCTTCGCCTTGTGATGGCAGCGATTCAGGATCGGGACACCGAGGCCAAGGCCTCAGGGCGCGATGGTGTATCTGAAGATGATATCAATGATATTCTTCAGAAGATGGTTCGTCAGCGCTGTGTTTCGGCCCGCGAATACGAAGAAAGCGGTCAACTTGATCTTGCCGCGCAGGAACGGCGCGAGAGCGAGATCATTCAGGAGTTTCTCCCTTCGCAGATCAACGGCGAGGAGATGGCGGAACTGTGTGAGAAGACCGTTCGCGACATTGACGCGAATGGCTTGCGCGACATCGGACGCTGCATGTCTGAGTTGAAAACCCGCTACCCGGGGCAAATGGACTTCGTGCGCGCGTCTTGTGTCATGAAGGATCTGCTTCGCAAGGATGGCAAGCCGGGGCAAACCTGAGCCATCTCCGGATTGCCTTGATGTGGGTGTGCTTGGCGGTCGGCTGATTGAGCTGTCTGTTCTGGTGGCTTCACCTTTACCCGCACTCCCAACTGAACAGACTGGTCATGCCGTTTCGCCTTGTCGGCCTGTTGTTCTCCCGTTGAGGGTTTTGCAGGCTGGTCGGTTCTGGTGCCGTCTGCTATCTTTCATTCTTCCTGATCCTTTGGCCGCCTGCGCGCAGTGCGCGACGTGTGGCCGTTGAACCTCTCGGTTGTTTTTGATGCGTTTTGACAATCGTCTTCTCGATGAAATACGGGCCCGCTTGAGCTTGTCGGACCTCGTTGGCCGTCGGGTGACGTGGGACCGCCGCAAGACGCAGCCGGGCAAGGGAGATTTCTGGGCCTGTTGTCCGTTTCATCAGGAAAAGTCACCGAGCTTTCATGTTGATGATCGCCGTAATCGCTACAAGTGCTTTGGCTGCGGCGAATCGGGTGATCACTTCCGCTTTGTCATGGAAACCGAAGGACTGAGCTTTCCTGAAACGGTTGAGCGGCTTGCTGGGGAAGCGGGCGTGTCCTTGCCGGCGCCTGATCCGCAGATGGCGCGACGCGAAAAGCAGCGCGCCACCTTGGCGGATGTGTGCGAGCTGGCAGCCCAGTATTTTCAGTCGAACATGAGCGGCACAGGCGGTGCGACGGCACGCGACTACGTCAAGCGTCGTGGTCTGACACCGGAGACGCTCACCGAGTTTCGTTTCGGCTATGCGCCAGATACGCGCGACAGCCTCAAGCGGTTTTTAGCCTCACGTGAGGTGCCGGAAGCGCTGATGGTGGAGGCCGGACTGGTGATCCGTCCTGAAGATGGCCGTTCAGGTTACGACCGGTTTCGCGGTCGGCTGATGATTCCCATTCATGATCCGCGCGGTCGGGTGGTGGCCTTTGGCGGGCGAACGCTGAGCCCTGACGGCCTGCCCAAGTATCTCAATTCGCCAGAAACGCCGCTGTTCGACAAGGGGCGCATGTTGTTCAACGCGCATCGGGCGCGCGAGCCTGCCTTCAAGTCGGGGCAAGCTATCATTGTTGAAGGCTATATGGATGCCATCGCGCTTTGGCAGGCGGGTTTTCCCTATGTGGTTGCGTCTCTTGGCACTGCTTTCACCGAAGATCAGATCCGGGCCATGTGGAAGTTCGCAGCCGAGCCGGTGATCTGCTTTGATGGTGACAGCGCCGGGGTTTCGGCAGCGCATCGGTCGGTGGATCGCATTCTGCCCGTGCTGCAAAGTGGTTATTCCTTCCAGTTCTGTTTTCTGCCGGATGGCATGGATCCGGACGATCTGATCAAGGCGGAAGGCCCGGACGGAGTTCGTCAGCAATTGGAATCCTCCAATTCGCTGTTTGACGTGTTGTGGCAGCGCGAGACCGGAGCGGTCAGCCTGGATACACCAGAGCGCAAAGCCGCTCTCGAAAAGCAGTTTGATGATCTTGTTGCGACAATTCGGGATACCCGCGTTCAACGGCGCTACCAGATGGACTTGCGGTTCCGTCTATCGAACTTGTTCTTTGAACAGGCACGAAGTGGCCGGAGTGCAGCCCGCAAGGACGATTGGCGCAAAGGGGATGGTCGCAAGGGGGACTGGCGCAACGGCGGGCAAGGCGGATATGGCGGGCAAGGCGGATATGGCGGGCAAGGCGGATATGGCGGCAACAGCGATGCGGCCAGCGTTTTCGGATCTGCCGCGCCCGGTGCCACGGCCAAGCCGGATGCACCGATGCATGGTATTGAGCGGCTCGTCTGCGGGTTGTGTGTGCGCTATCCGTATCTGCTGGATCGCCATCTTGAGCGGTTTTCGATGCTGCCCTTTTCGGATGATGTGCATCGACGCTTCCGCAATGCGCTGTGTCGGTTTGCTGATGCGTCAGAGGTCAGTCCGGTGATGGCGCTTGAGCGCGATCTCGATGACGCCCTGAAGCAACTCCTGACCGAAGTCAGCGATGATCTTGGGAAGAGCGGCAATGGGGGGTCAACACGCGGGGGCTGGTCAACTCTGGCACATCGCTTCCAGCTTTTGCGCAAACAGCCGCCGGAAGATTTTCTTGACGCCGTATTCTTGCATTTTCTTGACGTCCTCGAACTCAAACGTCTGGAAGTCGAACTTGACGAGGAGATGAAGGCAGCGGCTGAGGATCTGAGCGAAGATGGGTGGCTGCGCATTCAGGCTCTGACGCAAGACCTGACGCGGCGGCGCGAAGAGTGCACCCGTGATGAAGCCTCGTTAGCCGAGCGGGCAAAGAAGATGGAGTTCAGTGCGCCGCGTGCAAGCGAACCTGCTTTGGGGGGAGGAAGTATGTAAATCAGGCGTCTGAAGACAGACAAAATGTGATCTGTCTTGTCATTTCGTCAGATATTTTCGGAGAAACCGAAAAAAACATCTCTTTTTTCAGCTTGCGCATGAGAAACGCTCTTGCGCTTTCTTTTTGTCGAGCTAAATACACCATAGGCAGCAAAGAGCGTCGAAGACCGGTCAAAGACCGCCGACACAAGATCGAAAAGCTGCGTTTTGTTCGTCGTACCCTTGCGGTGATGATATGTCATCATCCAGCTCCGATAACGTGTGCGGTGGAGGCTAAGCAATTTTTGCGGGGCGGAAATCGGTCAGAGTTAATTGGAGCTTAAGGGACGGAGCATAAATTCCGAATCAAGAGACGAAGTTCAACAGCTGCGCTGCCAATCTGGTGTGCGCGCTGTTTGCGGTTCGGGCTCAAGCGCACGTTTATCAAGGCATGCCCGCACACGGCATGATTCTGGAGCACGAAATGGTAGCTAAGGCGACGCAAGTGGAAGACAATCAGGAAGCAACTGGTGAGGGGCTGGACGGCCCGCTTCTCGATCTCTCTGACGCCGCCGTCAAAAAGATGATAAAAGCCGCGAAAAAACGCGGTTATGTCACTTATGATGAGCTGAATGAGGTTCTGCCGTCTGCGCAGGTTTCGTCGGAGAAGATCGAGGACATCATGTCCATGCTTTCCGACATGGGCATCAACGTCATTGATTCTGACGAGGTTGAAGAAGCCAACGCCGAGGAAGGTGCTGCCGGCGGTGATCTGGTCGCGGCAAGCTCTGGCGCGGTTGCCAAGACGACAACGACCAAAGAACCGGCCGACCGGACAGATGATCCTGTGCGCATGTACTTGCGTGAAATGGGGTCTGTTGAGCTTCTATCTCGCGAAGGCGAAATCGCGATTGCCAAGCGCATTGAAGCTGGCCGGGAAGCGATGATCGCAGGCTTGTGCGAAAGCCCGCTGACGTTTCAGGCCATCATCATCTGGCGTGACGAGTTGAATGAAGCTCAAGTGCTTTTGCGCGACATCATTGACCTTGAAGCCACTTATGCGGGACCTGACGCCAAGAATGGTCCAACCGGCGACAATGATGATGAAGAAGGCTCAGAAGGGGGGCGGCTGCCGTTCCTGCTGCCAATGGCAACGGGCAAGAGAAGGGTGCCTCCGAGGCTGGTGAAAGCGATCAGGACGACGAAGACGGCGACGAGGACGACGAGTTCGAAGCCAATGTCTCGCTGTCTGCGATGGAAGCCGAACTGAAGCCTGCCGTTCTGGAAACCTTTGACGGGATTGCCGACAATTACAAGAAGTTGCGTAAGCTTCAGGACCAGCATGTTGAAAACAAGCTGGCCAACAAGACGTTGTCTCCGTCGCAGGAGCGCCGCTACAAGAAGCTGAAAGAAGACATCATTACGGATGTGAAGAGCCTGTCGCTCAATCAGAATCGTATTGATGCCCTTGTTGCGCAGCTCTATGACATCAACAAGCGTCTGATGCGTCATGAAGGCCGTCTGGTGCGTCTGGCTGACAGCTACAATGTCAACCGGGCCGAATTCCTTCAGCAGTACCAGGGCACTGAGCTGGACCCGAACTGGATCCGCAAGGTTGCGACACTGACCGGGCGTGGATGGAAGAACTTCATCGCCAAGGACAAGGATCAGGTTCACGAGATCCGTCAGGAAATTCAGACGCTGGCCACTGAGACCGGTCTGGAAATCACTGAGTTCCGTCGCATTGTCGCAATGGTACAGAAGGGCGAACGCGAGGCCCGTATCGCCAAGAAGGAAATGGTTGAAGCCAACCTTCGTCTGGTGATTTCCATTGCCAAGAAATATACCAACCGTGGCCTGCAGTTCCTGGATCTTATTCAGGAAGGCAACATCGGTTTGATGAAGGCGGTCGACAAGTTCGAATACCGTCGTGGTTACAAGTTCTCGACGTATGCCACCTGGTGGATCTCGTCAGGCGATCACCCGCTCTATTGCGGATCAGGCACGCACAATTCGTATTCCGGTGCATATGATCGAGACGATCAACAAGATCGTCCGTACATCGCGTCAGATGCTTCATGAAATTGGTCGTGAGCCGACACCGGAAGAGTTGGCTGAAAAGCTGCAAATGCCGCTGGAAAAAGTGCGTAAGGTTCTGAAGATTGCCAAGGAGCCGATCTCTCTCGAAACCCCGATCGGGGATGAGGAAGACAGCCATCTGGGCGACTTTATCGAAGATCAGAACGCTGTTCTGCCGATTGAGGCGGCCATTCAGTCGAACCTGCGCGAGACAACGACTCGGGTTCTGGCATCTCTAACACCTCGTGAAGAACGTGTGCTGCGGATGCGCTTCGGCATCGGCATGAACACTGACCACACTCTGGAAGAGGTTGGTCAGCAGTTCTCTGTGACGCGGGAACGTATTCGTCAGATCGAAGCAAAGGCGTTGCGCAAGCTCAAGCACCCGAGTCGCTCGCGCAAACTGCGCAGCTTCATCGACAGCTAAAAAGCGCCCGTGCATGCGAATCGATAATCAGAAACCCGGCCTTGTGCCGGGTTTTTTGTGTCCAAGGCCATCGCTATCCTGTAGAGCGCTTTCTGATAGGCTGTCAGGTGCTCTAGGATTGTCCGAGATGAAAGGTGAACAGGGTTTGCGCATTGTTCATTATATGGAGACCATCAGTTTCGGATTTGAGAGGCGAAGGGAATTTTAAACTTCTTCTAGTAATTTTAGGGTTTTGTTGTGCCTTAACAGTGCGCCTTTCTGGAATATATTTTTGTTCGAAGCTGCGATATGCTGAACACTCGCGTTTGAAGCTTGTGCCAATTACAGGAAGCAGTTGTCAGAGACTTCAAGCGCAGGTCATAAGTGTGTCAACAATGACCACATACGGATCCAGTTCCAATGATGACTTTCATGAAACCTCTCGCACCGACGGCTCACAGCCTGCTGCGTATCTTTGCCGGTGCAGCTTTTCTGGAGCATGGCACCAGCAAGCTTTTGTATTTTCCGCAATCGGGCATGAGTGGTCACTCGCTTGCGACCATGGGGGGCTTTGCCGGGATCTTTGAATTGGTCTGTGGTCTGCTGATCACCCTCGGTCTGTTCACCCGTCCTGCGGCTTTTCTTGCCAGTGGCACGATGGCGGTGGCCTACTTCACCGTGCATTTTCCGAAGAGCTTCTTTCCGATGCTCAACAATGGTGAACCGGCTTTGCTCTATTGCTTTGTGTTTTTCTTCATGTGTGCAGCCGGTGCCGGTCCGATCAGCCTGGATGCATTGATTCGTCGCAACAAGTAAGGCCGCGATGCCCTTGCCCGATTTGAGGGCAGGAGGTATTGGCTTCTTGGGCGTTTAAACAAAAAGCCGCAAGAATACTTTCTTGCGGCTTTTTGCTGTTTGCGGGCTCATTGCCAAATCAAATCGATATCGGCAACGTGTTTACTCTGACTTGATCTGCCATAGGTGATGCTGATGTTGGCGGACAAGCTGTTTTCGCCGCTTTCAATGGGAACACTGGCAGCTTCCATCATCAGTTTGCGGGCGCCGAATTGCATCGGACGCGGGGTTGCCGATCCGTGTTCGGACATGGCCAGGATCGGCCCGAGTGTCACATGCGCGGCTTTGGCATAGAGCTTTGCCTTGCTGAGGGCATTGGCGACAGCCGCTTCGCGTGCCTTGTTCAATTTGGCGTCATGATCGGAAACCATGAAGTTGGGCGAGCTCATGTTGTTGATGCCCGAGCTGACCAGCATCTGCATGACAGAGCCAAGCTTGTCGAGGTTCCGAACCTTGATCGTCAGGCCGTTGCTGACCTGATAGCTGTCAATCTCCGGAAGCCGCCGATGGGTCTTTGGGTCGGTCTTGTACTGCGGCGAGATGTTGAAGCCATTGGTCTGCAAGTCAGCGGCGGCAATGCCGGATTTTTTCAATCTGGAAATCACTTGCCGCAGGGCATTGGAGTTTTCATCCAGTGCGCCTTGTGCCGTTTTGGAAAGGGTCTCGACCGATCCGGTGATCTGCGCCATGTCGGGCTTGACCGAAATCTCGCCGGTGCCAGCCAGGGTCAACGTCGAGGGCGGTGTGGGCTGCTCGTCAGCTTGTGCCAAAGGCACGGTAGCTGCCAGCGCCAATGCAGAGACAAGCGCGCGCAGCGTCAGGCGTGGAGCATGAGACGAGGCAGCGGGACGGACGGACATAAATCTCTTCAGGTTCATCAACGGCGTGGCCTTTTGTGTTGTCTGGGTCGAAGGTTCATGTCCAACGGTGTCTGACCTTCAAGGCCGGTTTGTGACGGCCTTGCAAAAGGCGTGTGCGCCTGAGCTTTTCTGGGCGCACATCCGCGTCGCACGGCAACTGCCTCTTGCCGTTTTGCGTGTGCTTGTGTAGGAAATCCATCATTGCTGTCCGGGCCTTGTTGCCGTGCGACGCAGGGCCTGTAGCTCAACTGGTTAGAGCCGTCCGCTCATAACGGATTGGTTGGGGGTTCGAGTCCCTCCGGGCCCACCATTTTTTCTGTCTTCACTGAATTCGAAAATTACCTCCGCCGTGAACGCCAGATGGAGGGCATCGCGCAAGCTAAGGAGCGGGGCGTTTACAAGGGGCGCAAGCGTAGCGTGGATGTTGAAAGGGTAAGGGCGCTCAAGCAGTCCGGCATGGGCGCGGCGGCCATCGCGAGGGAACTAGGTATTGGCCGTGTGAGTGTCTACGGGGCTTTGGCCGAGGTATGAAACGTTGTACTCTGTTGCAAATATCTGGAAATTGTAGAGCCCGCATCATGCAGTTTTGGGGGCGTCGGGTGGAATCAGGTATCTTCCGCAAGGCCTGATAAAGATTTGGTCTGCGTGAGTTTTGAAGTTTTTTTTTGGGGGGGGGGCGTATTTGCCTGAGCGATTTGTTTTCCGGCAGGTAGACTACCGAGATATACCGTTATTTTTTGCAGATCGTGAGGTGCGAGCAAAAAATCATAGTTCGCGGCAAGCTTGTCACCAAACGAGCTATTCGAACTTGGTGGAGAGACGCGGTACCACCGTGTTTACAATGCCATGCGGCGGTGTAGTGAATGATTATGTTGCTTTCTATTTCTCTCCGTTGACATCCTTTGCCTGCGCGATAAATCGGGGAGGGGTAGAAGTGCATTCGCCTAGCGGCGGGTTTTTGGGGAACTCGAATAAGAACCAACGGGTTTTTCTGGTTTTTCGAGTTTCGGATCTGATCGCTGCCGAATTGCGTTGCTGCATTAGTGACTTAGCATTGAATACAAATGCTCCCGTTCCGCAGGTTACGGATGACTGCGGTAAAATCGAAGAGCATGTGCATTGGAGTGTGTTTGACGAGTCCCCGCTTGTGGCGTCTATTTCCGAAATTGGATATGGTGGTGCATGCCGTTACTTTTTCAGTGGCGATACGCCGCAACGCTATTAATTTCGCAAGCAACAACGCATGGCCGAGTTTCTCGTGCACACATCTGTTCCCATTGGATTGTTGAGTTGCATTGTCGTGCCAACAAGTGAAATCAACGCTATCTTAAAAGAGCGGGTTGATGCTTCCTGCTATCCAGAAATTCCTGTACTCACCAAACCGGGGTGCTTTGTGTCATGACCATTTCTTTTAAGACTGGGGACCTTTTTTCGGAGTCCGTGCAGGCTATCGTGAATACGGTCAATTGCGTCGGTGTGATGGGCAAGGGGGTTGCGCTTGAATTCAAGAAGCGCTGGCCTGCAAATTACAAAGCATATAAGGCTGAATGTAGTTCCGGTGGGCTGACCCCTGGGAGGATGTTTGTTTTTGATACTGCGGGACTTTTTGATCAGAATGGGCCTCGGTATTTAATCAATTTCCCAACCAAGGATCATTGGCGTTCGAGATCGAAGCTATCGTACATCGAGCAAGGCTTGGATGCGTTGGTGGCTGAGCTGAAACGACTCCAAATTAAGTCAATTGCAATGCCGCCTTTGGGCTGTGGGAATGGCGGCCTTGATTGGGACGATGTAAAGCCCTTGATTGAGACTAAGCTTGGCGCACTGGATGATATCGATATCGTCGTTTTCGCTCCGAAGGAGGTTATCGATCAACCGGAGTATGCCGTCACAGGTATGCGTTTGACCTTTGAGCGAGCTATACTTTTAAAAAGCTTTGGTGATCTGGAGGGGCATTTCGATGGTGCGTTAGACCGGATCTCGATGCAGAAGATAGTTTACTTTCTTCAAGCGCTGGGCGTGAGCTTTGGGTTGCAATTTTCTCGCAACCTCTACGGCCCATATTCTGAGAGCTTAAAGAAGGCCTTTATTGCACTTGATAAGCATGAGATGATTTCTGGATTCTTTTCCGAGGATCGTCAAACACAGGTAACGCGGAGTGGGTACGCAGCGGCGGATGAATTCTTGAATAATGACGAGCGGGGAAGGGAAGTTATCACCCGGTTGGATAAGCTTATTCAGGGATATGAAAGCCCTTACGGGTTAGAGCTACTGGCATCGGTTCACTGGTTGGCTCATCATGAAAAACACTCTCCGTTGGAGGCGCTCGTTCGTGAGATGCAAAGCTGGAATGAGAATAAGCGAAACAAGTTCGATGAAGACGCAATTCGGCTGGCATATGGTCGTCTGATGGAAGACGGTTTGCTAAACTGAACGTTCCAACTCTTAGCAGTCTAATAATGTAGTCACGATTTCCTAATCAGGCTCGTCGCCTATCTCTAAGAGTATTTCATGAATGCTTTGCACGTCAGGAGTTAATTCGTTCGGTCCGAGCAAATCTTTCGGGTCAGTGGCGACAGCAATCCGCATCAGAGTTTCCCATAATTCATAACTAATTTGGTAGCTAGCCTTAGCCGTGTCCGAATGTTTGTTGTTGCACTTTCAATATCATGCTGATGCTACTACAAACTCCTACTCCATATAATTTCTATATATCTGAAAAATATAGTCTTTTATGTCTGCATGCCTTTTCCCTCCGGGCCCACCATTATTCTTGAGATGCTGTCGTTGCCGTGGAGGCTTCTAGATTGAGGCGGGTGGCGCCCTGGCAGATCAGATCGATGAATTTCATCACATGTGGGTCTGAGCGGCGCTCTGGCAGGACGTGAATGCCGAGCAACCAGCTTGGCGGCGTTTCGCTGCTGGCCAAATCCACTGGGTATAATCCGTAGTCTGCGAAAGAGCCTGTCAGCAACTCAGTGTGAACAAGCACCGCATCTGTTGCCTGGACGAAATCCATGCAGGCACGCATCGAGTTGGAGGTGAACACATGCGTGAAGCTGCTCGATTGTGCGGGGGCGACGTCTTCGGCGACAAGGCGCTTCTGACGCGCTTCCGGCGGTGAGGGAACTGTGGTCGGGTAGGCCTGTATTTCGGAAATGCGCCTTGGGGTCTCCAGCAAGGGGTGCCCTGCACGCACGAAATAACTGTCACGGGCCATGCCGAGCGGAATGAAATCAACGTCAACCTCCCGCACCAGATTGGCCACTTGGTGACCGACAAAAAGTGAAATGTCTCCGGCCCAGAGGTGGTCCATGCAGCGCATGGCATTTCCAATGCTGACGTTGATCGGGGCGTTGGGGTAGGCCTTGGCATGGTCGACGACAAAATCTTTCAGGAACAATGTCCAGGCGGAGTAGCCCGAGCCGATGCTGATGCCGTGTTCCTGCTCGCCCTGTTGCCGTTCGATGGTCTCAAGGGCGTTGGTGTAGAGGCGGCGCATGAGCAAGGCGTTCTTGTAAAGTGTCTCGCCATAGGGGGTCAGGCGTACGCCGCGAGATGACCGGTCGAACAAACGGACGCCGAGCGTGCGTTCCAGTTTTTTGATGTTGTAGGTCAGTGCCGGTTGCGAGATGAGCAGCCGCTCTGCTGCAGCGACGAAGGACCCCATCTCGGTGACCGCCAGAAACTGCTCCAATGCCTTGTCCATCTGCAGAAATCCCTCAATTTTTGAAATATGATTTCAATTTTGCGACGCAATATTCAGTTATTTTGCCAATCATAATATAAAATATTTTTATAGAATGACCAATTTTTTGTATTTGTTTTGCTAGCTGCGGCGTGACAACGTTGTTTTCTCTTCGGTTTCGCTCTGGTGGGACAGGGTTGCGGGAGGACGACGCAAGAAACCGGATTGGGCGCCTGAACGCGAGTGGCGCTACCTAACGCGTGATTTGGATGGGAGGAGACCAGATGAATACGTTCATGATTAATCGTCGCCGCTTTTTGGGGGCAGGTGCTGCCGGTCTGGCGTCTGTGCCTTTTATGGGGCTGGGGTCGGCATTCGCTGCTGAAAGCGCCCAGTTGCGCATGATGTGGTGGGGCTCTGAAGAGCGTGCCCGACGCACCACCAAGGCCGTGGATGCTTTTAAGGCCGCACATTCCGGCGTCAGCGTCGAAACCGAATTCATGGGATGGGATGATTACTGGCCACGCCTTGCAACGCAGGTTGCGGGCGGCAACGCGCCGGATTTCATCCAGATGGATTATCGCTACATGTTCGAGTATGCGCGTCGCGGAGCCATCATGCCGCTCGACGCCTTTCTCGGCAAACAGCTCAAGATCGAGGATTTCGGCAAGGTCAATTTGGATTCCTGCTCGGTCAACGGCAAACTCTATGGCGGTAATGTTGGGGTGAATGCCTTTGGCACTATCCTTGATCAAGGCCTATGGGAAGCTGCCGGCGTCGAAGCGCCGACCTATGGCACAACCTTCGAGGATTTCGCCAAAAAGACCGAAGACTTTGCCAAGGGCAACAAGAACCGCAAGATGCATGCCTCTGCCGATGCAAGTGGCAGCGAAAACCTTTTTGAAGGTTGGTTGCGGGAGCGTGGCAAGTCGCTTTATACGCCAGAAGGTGAACTCGGTTACTCGGCCGATGATGTGGCGGAATGGTTCGCGTACTGGGCCGAAATCCGCAAGGCTGGCGGCTGTGTCAGTCCGGACCGTCAGGCGCTTTACAAGAATACCATCGAGACGTCACCTCTGACCCTGGGGTACTCTGCGACTGACTTCGCCTTCTCCAATCAGTTTGTCGGCTACCAGAAGATGAACAAGCCGGAGTTGACGATTACCGCGCAGCCAATTGTCAAGGATGGCAAGCCGGGACATTATCTCAAGCCATCGCAAATGTTCTCGATTTCGGCGACCTCCAAAGCGCCCGAGGTGACGGCAGAGTTGATCAACTTCCTTATCCGCGATCCGGCTGGAGCGCTGATCCTGGTGTTGAACGGGGTGTTCCCGCGTCGCCTGCAATTCGTGATGCCCTGACGCCGAAGCTTGATGGCCCAAGCCGCAAGGCCGTGGATTTCATTTCCAAGCTGACGCCTTATGTCGGCGCTTTGCCGCCCGCACCACCCAAGGGAGCGGGTGAATTGAACGCGGTGCTGATCCGCATCAGTCAGGAAGTCGCCTTTGAAGCATCTTCGCCCAAGGACGGCGGCGCCAAGATGATCTCCGAGGCAGAATCCGTCCTGAAGCGAGGGTAAGTAAGACCTATGGGGATCAGTGGGCAAGTGGACGCCACGATCCAGGGGATGGGCGCAAAGCGCCCGTCCGACCTGCGCAAAGCACATGGAGGCGACATGCCGCAGGCTATCTGTTTCTCGCGCCATGGTTGATCGGCTTTTTGTGTTTGACGCTCGGCCCGGCGCTGGTGTCACTCTATCTGTCATTCACCGACTTTGATCTGCTGCAAAGTCCGAAGTTCATCGGCATGGCGAATTACGTGCGCATGGCAACGGCGGATCCGAAGTTTACTGCAGCGATGCATGTCACCTTCGTCTACGTGGTGCTTTCGGTGCCATTGAAACTGGCCTTTGCATTGGCTGTGGCGATTGCGCTCAATCGGGGGCTGGCCGGTTTGCCGGTCTACCGCGCGATCTTCTATCTGCCCTCGCTGTTGGGGGCATCGGTTGCCATTGCCGTTCTTTGGCGGCAGTTGTTTGCGGCCGATGGCATGGTCAACAACGTGTTGGCATTGTTCGGAATTGAAGGGCCAAGCTGGATCTCCAACCCGCATTACTCGCTGTATACGCTGGTGGTGCTGTCGGTCTGGCAGTTCGGGTCGCCGATGATCATCTTTCTGGCGGGCCTGCGTCAGATCCCGACAGATATGTATGAGGCGGCCAGTCTGGATGGCGCGTCGCCGCTGCGCCAGTTTTTCAAGATCACCCTGCCGCTGTTGTCACCAGTCGTGTTCTTCAATCTGGTCATTCAGACGATTGATGCGTTCAAGGCGTTTACGCCTGCTTTTATCGTCTCTGGTGGATCTGGCGGACCCATCAATTCGACGCTGTTTTACACGCTCTACCTCTATCAGGAGGCCTTTGGCTATTTCCGCATGGGATACGCCTCGGCGCTGGCCTGGGTGCTTGTGGTGATCATCGCCGTCTTCACTGCCTTCTCTTTCCTGTCCACACGCTATTGGGTGCATTACGATGAGTAACGACGCTCGAGATCTTCCGGGCCAGACGAGTGCGCATCCGTATCTCCGCTCGGCTCTGCTGCACTCAGGTCTGATGGCGGCCTCTTTCGTGATGCTGTATCCGATCCTGTGGATGTTGGCAGGCTCTCTCAGACCGGCGTCGGATCTGTTTGGAAGCAGCGCCAGTCTCATTCCCTCGCAGGTCACGATCAAGGCCTACACGGACGGGTGGTTCGGGTTGCAGGTCAGTTTCGGGCGGTTTTTCTTCAACTCGCTGCTGATTTCCACGCTGGCGACCATTGGCAATGTCTTTGCTGCATCTCTGGCAGCCTTTGCCTTTGCCCGTTTGCGGTTTGCCGGACGCAGCTTCTGGTTCGCCATGATGCTGGGCACGCTGATGTTGCCCTACCATGTGACGTTGATCCCGCAATATGTGCTGTTTTTGAAGCTCGGCTGGGTCAATACCTGGTTGCCGCTGATCCTGCCGAAGTATTTCGCTGTCGATGCCTTCTTCATCTTTTTGATGGTGCAGTTCTTCCGTGGCATTCCGCGGGAGTTGGACGAAGCCGCACAGATGGATGGGTGCAGTGCCTTGGCGAATTTACTGGAAGGTGATGCTGCCCCTGTCTCTGCCGGTCTTGGCAACGGCTGCAATCTTCTCGTTCATCTGGACGTGGGAGGACTTCTTCGGCCCGCTGATCTATCTCAGCGACATGAAGCTCTACACGGTTCAACTTGGCCTGCGTTCCTTCGTCGACTCCAGCGGCACCTCAAGCTGGAACCAGTTGTTCGCAATGTCGATCCTGTCGCTTATCCCGATTTTCCTGATCTTCCTGTTCTTCCAGCGGTTGCTCATCGAGGGCATCGCGACGACGGGCATGAAACGCTGATCAGACAGGGAGCCTGACATCGGTCGTCTTCAGCGCCTGTCGTGATGACAAGGTCGCCTTGGGAGGCGTGTGTCAGGTAGCCCCGGACAAAAAGTGAGAATTAGATATGTCCACGAGCATTCAATTGAAGAAAGTGGTGAAACGCTTCGGCTCTCTTGATGTGATCAAGGGCCTTGATCTGGAGATTGTTCCAGGCGAGTTCACTGTTTTCGTCGGTCCTTCCGGGTGTGGCAAATCCACGTTGCTCAGAATGATTGCCGGTCTGGAGACGATTTCCGACGGAGATCTGCTGATCGGCGGAGACCGCATGAATGATGTCGCCGCCGCCAAGCGGGGCATTGCCATGGTGTTCCAGTCTTACGCGCTTTATCCGCATATGACGGTCTACAAGAACCTGGCTTTCGGGCTGGAGACGGCAGGCTTCAAGCGGGCGGAAATAGAGCGGCGTGTCCGGGAAGCGGCGGAAACCTTGCAGATTACGGACTATCTGTCGCGCCGGCCGAAGGCTCTTTCCGGTGGCCAGCGACAGCGCGTTGCCATTGGCCGCTCGATCGTGCGTGACCCGGATATCTTTCTGTTCGATGAGCCCTTGTCCAATCTTGATGCCGAGTTGCGGGTGCAGATGCGTGTTGAGATTGCCAAGCTGCATGAGCGGTTGGGCAACACGATGATCTATGTCACCCACGATCAGGTGGAAGCCATGACCATGGCTGACCGGATCGTTGTGCTGAAGGGTGGGCAGGTCATGCAGGTCGGCACGCCTCTGGATCTTTACAACGCGCCTGCCAATCAGTTCGTCGCCGGATTCATCGGCTCGCCCAAGATGAACTTTCTGGACGCCCGCGCGACGTCGGACGACACGATTGAAGTCGCTGGCCAGCCCCTCCGTCTGGAAGCGGTTCAACGTGGACAGATCGGTGTGGGAGATGCGCTGACCTTCGGCGTGCGCCCGGAACACATCCGCCTTGGTGGACACGAAGATGGCAACAGTCAGTCACTTGGAGATGTGAAAGTGCATCTGGTCGAGCATCTGGGCGGCACTACCGCAATCTATGCCAGCACGACGACCGGGGCCAATCTGACGGTGCTGGCACCCGGCCAGCAGGCCATTCGAAATGGCGATGTGGTGCCTCTGTCACTTGATACCACCAACAGCCACATCTTTGCACCGGACGGCCGCGCGCTGCGCGCCTGACGGTCAAGCTGAGGCATTATTTGATTTCCCGCAAAGCAAGGGACGAAAGCATGAAATACGCCATCGTTGGAACAGGCTCGCGGCACAAGATGTTTCGCCGTGCAGTCGCTGAAACTTATAAGGATCAGAATGATCTGGTCGGGTTGTGTGATGTGAACGACAAGCGCCTTGGCCTTGTCTGCATCGGAGGTGGATATCGGCGGCAATGGGGTTGCGACGTATCAGGCCGAAAACTTCGAGACGATGTTGCAGGAACAGAAACCGGACAAGGTGATTGTCACGGTGCCTGACTATCGTCATCACGAGTATATCATTGCGGCCATGCGCTCCGGCTGTGACGTGATGACAGAAAAGCCCATGACCATTGATCTGGACAAGCTCAAGGCTATTCTGGATGCTCAGGCCGAGACGGGACGACAGGTCGCCGTCACTTTTAACTACCGCTACACGCCTGCCCGCACGCAGATCAAGGATATCCTGATGTCTGGCGCGATTGGTGAGGTGATTGCGGTTGAATTCAGTTGGCATCTCGACCGGGTGCATGGCGCTGATTATTTCCGCCGCTGGCATCGCTATAAGGACAAGTCGGGGGGGCTGCTGGTCCATAAGTCGACCCACCACTTCGATCTGGTGAACTGGTGGCTCGGGTCTTCTCCGACGGCGGTGTCAGCACATGGAGAGCGGGCGTTTTATCGCCCGGAAATGGCGCGGGAACTGGGGTTGGCTGAACATGGGCCACGCTGTCATGAGTGCCCGGTCGCTGATAAGTGCGATTTCAAGCTGGATTTGGCCGGAGATCCGGCCTTGCGTGAGTTGTATCTGGAAGCGGAAGAGGCTGACGGGTATCTGCGCGACCGCTGCGTGTTTGATGATGACATCACCATCGAGGACACCATGCAGGTGCATGCGCGCTACGCCAACAATGCAACGCTGAACTATACGCTCTGCGCCTACAGTCCCTGGGAGGGGCTGGAGATCAAGTTCTATGGCACCAAGGGAGAGCTGTCCCATAAGCACGTTGAGGTTCATGGTGTGTTTGGTGGCAAACAGGACAAGGCGGACGATTCAGAAGCAATGACCACAACCCTCCATGTCGCGGGCAAAGAGCCTATTGCCATTGATGTCTGGGCGGGAGCTGGCGATCACGGCGGCGCTGATCCGGTGATGCTCGGCTATCTGTTTGATCCTGCTGCGGGGGAAGATCACTATGGTCGCAGCTCATCTCATATCGATGGAGCCTGGTCTATTTTGACGGGAATTGCCGCGAATGCCTCGATTGCCAGTGGCGAGACGGTTCATATGGACGCGTTTCTCGCCGAAAAGGGTATCTCGCTGCCACACAAAAAGTGGCAGATCGGCTGATGACTGATGTGGGGTCAGATGTGGCGCGAAGACGACTGCGTCACATCTGACTGACGGACGTGCGCTGAAATTGACTTGCGGTGCTTGCACGTCAATTTCAGCGGCGTGATTATATTTGCTTTATCAGAACAAAATGCAGGCAGGACGAGGCGTGTTGATACTGCCGGGAATGCGGATCGCGGCACCAGACTGCGGATCGAGCGTGAAGAGCGTCAGACTGTTGGAGTGTTGATTGGCCACGACGAGCCATAGGCTCCGCTCGGGTCAATCGCCATGTCGCGCGGGTGGTCGCCACCGCAATCGGCGTAGCCCCCCGGAGCCAATGAGCCGTCTGGCTGGACTTGCAACCAGCCAATGGCGTTTTGCAGGCGACCGGCGACATAGAGGAAGCGTCCATCGGGCGACAGGCGAACGGCCGAAAGTGCGCCATCTGTTGCTGAACCCTCGTCGAAGGGCGCGATCCCTGCATCGATTTCGAAGATGCCATTCTGCCGAGTCAGCGTGTAAACGCGTTCGTTGAGTTCGCAGGCCAGATACATCCGGTCTTTGGCGGCAAGTACCATATGGCGCGGCCCGCAGCCGGCTGGCATGGCAAGACGCTGATGCAGGATCAGCCGTGGCCTATCTCCCGGGCAAACTTCATAGAAATGCACGGCATCGCCGCCGAGATCTGTCACTGCCAGACTGCGCCCATTGTCGAAAAAGCAGACGAAGTGTGCGTGCGAGGCTTCCTGCCGGGCTGTGTTGGGCCCTGTGGTATCAAATTGCAAGCGTTCCAGTAACACCGCAGGGCCTCCCTCCGGCGGTATTTTCCAAAGAGCTGCCGAGCCGTCGCTGTAGTGGGCGCTTGCAGCCAGAAAGCGATGAGGACAGACCGCGATATGACAGGCATCACTGCCGGGCACTTCGGTCTCTCCAACAGGTACTAATTGTGCGCCATCAATCTTGTAGGTCAGGAAACGAGGCGTCTTACTCAGATCCACCTCTTCGATCGCAAACAGCAGATCACTGTCATGCAACGCGGAAATCCAGGATGGATTGGTCACCTAGGCGACCAGCGTCAGGTCAGCGCTGGCCGGGTCTTCTGCATCCGGAACCCGAACGTGTTGAATACCACCCTTGATCGTTGCGGGATCCCCGGCCGTATAGGCGCCAAGGAAAAAGTCGAGATCTGCCAAGCTCCTGCTCCTGTTTTCTTATTGGAAGGCTTTGGCATACTCTCCCATGCGAATGAGCCCTTGCATATAGCCAATTGCATGTGCGCGGCCACGATGGTTCCAAGGCGTGTCTCCATCCATCTTGGGAACGTGGTCGTCGATCATGAAACCATCGAAGCCATTGCGGACCAGAAGGGTGAGAATTTCCGCCGGATCGAAATTTCCATCGCCAATGAAGCATTCCGTGAATTTCGGCACACTGCCTTTCACATCGCGGAAATGAACGTAGGCGATCTTTCTCAAGGGCGCGAAGTGTTCGATCATTTCGATGACATTCTGGCGTCCGCCGGGCATTTCCGAACAGCACCCGAGACATAGGTCCAGCGCCCAGGCAGGGCTGTCCCCGGCAATTTGATGGGCGCGCCTGAAATTCTCCGGCTTGTTGAAAATGCGGGCCACGCCGCCGAGACTTTCGACAGGGGGATCGTCCGGGTGCAGTGCCAGCCGCAGGCCTTCTTCTTCGGCAACGGGCAGAACGGCTTTGATGAAATAGGTGTAATTGGCCCACATCTCCTCTGCAGTGATCACGTCATCGGGTCCTGCATGAAGAGGAAGGGCATCTTGATTGCCAAGGCCGTTTGGCAGAAACGCGCGCAACTCGTCAACGCTGTCACGGGCGGCATCCACCAAGGCCATGTCGAAGGTGCGGGCCATGGCGTCGCCCCGTGTCGGGGTGACGCGGTCGGTGGTCCACACACCGCTGGGCGTGAAGTGAAATCCAAGGATGGGAATCCCTGCGCGCGCGACGGATCGGATCGTGTGTTGATAATTCTCGATCTGTTCATCGCGCCCAAGCAGTCCCAGCATGGCCTTGTTGTAAAATTGTGCCGGCACGTTTTCGATAGCCTCGAAGGTGAGACCATGATTCTGCGCTTTTTCTACCAGTGGGCGGATGTCGTCCACCTCCCAGCGAACGTCGCCGGGCAGGTGGGGATTGTTCATCTGAAGGCCGGTGACGCCGGTCTGTGCCGCGTAACGCAGCATCTCATCGGTGAGTTCCTTGAACTGACCGATGGCGAGGCGGATGCTCATTGGCCTGTCTCCGTCGTGCGGATTGGCTCTAGCGGCTCAACCTTGTGGCGGTTGACCATACGTTCTCCGTCTTCGTGGCGGGTGGCGCACCAGCGGGCCGCATTGGCCAGAACCTGACGGATCTCCGGCTGATAGTAGATCGGGAAACTTTCGTGACCAGGGCTGAAATAGAAAATACGACCACGGCCACGATGATAACAGCAACCGGAGCGGAAGACTTCGCCACCTTCCACCCAGTTAATGAAAACAAGACGATCAGGCTGAGGAATGTCGAAGGGCTCGCCGTACATCTCGGTTTGCGGCACCAGAATGCTTTCCGGCAGACCTTTGGCGATTGGATGGGCTGGATCAATGACCCAGACGCGCTCACGTTCGCCGCCTTCGTGCTCGCGCCAGCTCAGATTGCAGGAGGTCCCCATCAGGCGGCCAAAAATCTTGGAGTGATGGCCAGAGTGGAGAACCACAAGCCCCATGCCATCCAGAACCCGTTTTTGAATGCGCGTGACCAGCTCGTCAGGAATATCCTTGTGAACCACATGACCCCACCAGAACAGCACATCGGTGGTGTTCAGAACGTCGTCGGTCAAGCCGAAGTCGTCGTCGTAGAAGGTGGCCGTGCGGATTTCGAAGTCATCACTGGCGATGCCCTCAGCAATCGCAGTGTGAATGCCATCGGGATAAACAGCACGGATTTCGGGTTGGTTGGTTTCATGCCAGAATTCATTCCAGATAGTGATGCGGATGGGGTGGGTCATGCCAGCTCTCCGGGGTTTGTGGTCAGGGCAAAGGGGCTGCGCCCGATTGCGAGGAGTGTTTGATCAGGTCCCATAGCTCTGCCAGATGCAGGCTGCGCTCTGGCGTAGAAGGGTTGCTGATATGTCCGGCGCAGGTGTCTTCAAAGGTTTGCAACACGGCATCGAGATCTTCGCCGGCGGTTTCACGGGTCGTGACCGGACCTTGACGCACTTCAGCCCATTTACCCCAGATATCAACGCGGACAATGGCATCCTCGAAATAGAGCGTCAGCGATGATTCACATCCTGGAATGGTGTCGCCACAGAAGGTCAGATTAACCGGCGTTGTGCCTTCAAGCTGGCCAAAGACACCGCCAACCAATTCATAGTCGTGGTCGCGTGACATCAGCGTTGCAGCGACCTGCGTGAAGGCTTTGCCTGTCATCTCAAGGGTGGCATTGAGCAGATGCGATCCGGTATCGAACAGGAAGCCGCCGCCGGATAATTTCGGAATCTGCTTCCAACTCGTAACATAGCGGTCTTGCCAGTCTTCCCAGACTTCGCCGTTAACCGCCAGCAGATCTCCAAACTCGCCCGAGCGGGCGCGGGCGCGAATGCGTGCGAGAAGCGGCGAGAGAGAGGCTTGATACGCCACGACGACCTGACAGTCTGTCTTGTCACGCGCCGCGATGATGGCACTTGCTTCCTTGGCATTCAAAGCCATCGGCTTTTCCAGAAGGACATGCAGTCCGCGCTCCAGGGCTGCCTTGGCATAGCCGGAATGGAAGGCGTGAGGTGTTGAGATGTAGATGGCATCGAGATGGCCTGCTTCTGCTTCCAGCAGGGCGTCGGCTGTCTCATAGGTGCGTGGTGTGGTGCCGTTGCCGCTGACTGCGTCGATGAAGCGGTCGACCGAGGTGGAGCTGGTGTCCATCAAGGCGACGAAGTGCGGGGCGTTGGGGCTTTTTACCCAAGAGCGTGCGTAGCCAACGGCCTTGAGGCCGCAGCCGATGACGCCGAGTTTCAAAGGCATGTTGATCTCCATTGTCAATCGAGGTCAGACCCGCCGGATGATCTGTCCGGCATGATCGAAAAGGTGGCAGGCGTGTCGGTCCAGGCAGAGAGGCACGGTGTCGCCGGAGTTGAACTGATGGTCGCCGGCGATGCGGGCGATGGCAGGTTCGCCGCCGGTTTGGAATGAGACATAGGTTTCCATCCCCAGCCGTTCCGACAGCAATGCCGTTACTGTGAGGTCTGCGGCATGCGGCTCTGCGAGCGTGAAGGCTTCGGGGCGAATGCCAAGCTGAACCGTGTCGCCGACTTGCAAGGTGTTGGTGCGGTCCAGCGCAATGGACCAGCCCTGATCCGTCGCGACTTTGACGGAGGTTGGATCTGCAGCGTCGACGCGGACCGGGAGGATGTTCATCTTCGGTGAGCCGATGAACTGGGCAACGAACAGATTGTCGGGCTCCTTGTAGAGCTGGATAGGATGATTTGCCTGTTGAACCTGTCCGTCGTTGAGAACCACGATCCGGTCTGCCAGGGTCATGGCCTCCACTTGGTCGTGTGTCACATAGACGATGGTCGATCCGGTGGACTTGTGGAGTTGTTGCAGCTCGGCACGCATCTGCACACGCAGCGCGGCATCAAGGTTGGAGAGCGGTTCATCAAACAGGATGACCTTCGGTTCCTTGATGATCGCGCGGCCGATGGCAACGCGCTGACGTTGTCCGCCGGACAGCTCCTGCGGGCGTCGTTCAAGCAATGTGTGTAATTGCAATCGCTCGGCCACATCGTCGACACGGCGCTTGATCTCACCCTTATCGGTTCCCTTGAGGTCAAGGGAAAACCCGATGTTTTCGGCCACCGTCATATGCGGATAGAGAGCGTAGGATTGGAAGACCATGGCCAACCCGCGTTTGTCAGGCGAGATCTCGTTCATGCGCTCGCCGTCGAGATGAAAATCGCCGTCGGAGATGGATTCCAGACCGGCGATCATGCGCAGCAGTGTTGATTTGCCGCAGCCGGAAGGGCCGACGAACACAGCGAATTCGCCATCCTCGATGTCGATGTTGACGCCCTTGATTACCTCCAGGCCACCGAAGCGTTTGCGGACATTGGTCAGTTTGATTGAAGACATATCGGGTCTATCCTTTCAGACCGCCGCCGAAGGTCTGCACGAGATAGCGCCGGGCAAGGGCAAAGGCGATAACGGCAGGGGCGGTATAGACAATGGCGACGGCGGCAAGGAAGCCATAGTCGATCTGGTTGGCACGCAGGAACGCGGCATAGATACCAAGCGGCAACATGCGCAGTTCCGGTGAGGAAATGAAGGTGAGGGGGAACAGGAAATCCCCCAGGCTGCGATGAAGGCAAAGAGGCCAGAGGCGGCAAGTCCCGGCATGGCCAGTGGCAAGAGCACACGGCGCAGGCGCTGTGTGAACGTGGCGCCATCCATGACCGCAGCCTCTTCATACTCGGTGGAGACGGTGTCGAAGAAGGTCTTCATGATCCACAACGCCAGCGGCAACTGCATGGTGGCCAGCATCAGGATCAGACCGAGATAGCCATCGATGAAACCGAAGATATGCATCAAGGGCCGGAAATAATCTGATCCGGCGATGGGGCGGATGATCCCGGCAATGACCTGATTGCCGCTCAGCATGACCTTGTACAGCGGCACGATGAGGGCGGTGGGCGGGATCACCCGGATCAGGATGATTGAATACAGAAAGGGCCGCTTCCACCAGGCGCGGGTGCGCGACAGAGTGTAGCCGCCAAAGCCTGCCAGTACCAGGGCAAGCAGGGTCGCACCACCGCACACGATCAGTGAATTCATCAGCCAGCGCAGGCCGTGCTGCTCGTAAAAGACATTGACGAAATTGATCAGCGAGAAGCTTTTCGGCACTTCCAGAAAAAGCCCGGCATTCGGGTCGAAAGCAGCCAGCAACAGCCAGATGAAGGGCATGAAGCAGTAGACGCTGATGAGCAGCAAGAGGCCGAACCGGCTGGCAACGGCTTTGGTTGTGTCGCTCCCGTTTGCCATTACACTTCCACCTTCAGAATGCGAACATAGAACAGGCCGATGAGGAGTGAGAACGCCAGAAGCACCACCGCGACGGCGGAGCCATAGCCGAGCTGATAGGCGTTGAATGATTGATTGTAGATGTAGATGCCGATGAGTTCCGTTGCGCCGGCAGGCCCGCCACGGGTGAGGGCGAAGACAAGGCCGAAGATTGCCAATGTCGAGACGGTGGAAACCAGCAGATAGAGAAAGATTGTCGGGATCAGCAGCGGCAGGGTGATGCGCTGGAAGACCTGACGGGTGTTGGCGCCATCCATGCGGGCGGCTTCATACAGCTCTTTGGAAATCGAGCTGAGACCTGAGGTCATCAGGATCATGGCAAAGCCGATGCCGCGCCAGATGTTGACGATAACGATCATGGTCAGCGGAAAAGTCGCCAGCCATCGCTGCGGATCAACACCGAACCAGGCAACGATGTTGTTCAACGTGCCGTATTTTCCGGCTGCCAGCACAGAGGCCCACATTAGCGCCGCGACAACTTCCGGCACCGCATTGGGCATCAGGATGATGGCATTGACGATGGGGCGCAGCAGGAACCGCTTGTTGAGCAGCATGGCGGAGAGAAGACCAAGTGCCAATTGGCCGATGACAGCAGAAAACAGCACAAACCAGAAGGTGATGGCGAGCGAATGCCAGAACCCTGCATCGGTGAACAGCTTGGTGTAGTTGGCAAGACCGACAAACCGGGGGTGCATTGCGGCAAGCCCCGTCAGCGACTGATTGGTCAGACTGGTGTAGAAGGCAAAGCCTGCCGGATACAACACGAAGGCTGTCAGAAGGGCAACGGATGGCAGGATCAGCATCCTGTTCCGCCATGCTTCCCGGCGTTCGAACATGTACATCGTGAAACTCTTGTCTGAAAAGAGAAGGGCTGCCAGACGTCGCAAAAAGGGGCAGGCCAGAGGCCTGGATACCTTTGGATCGTCAGGGAAGGGTCAGCGAGACCATGGCCGCCTACCTGCCTTGACAGCGTGGCGGCCATGGCAGAGGCACGTTATTCGACCTGATCGTCACCGAGCGTGTTCTTGACGTAATCGACAAGGATCTTCTGCGCTCCGGCAGCATCAGTCTTACCAAGAAGCAGGGCTTCACTGGCACGGGCAACGCCTTCGCTGACGGCGGACAGGCTAAGGGCGCTTTTGAGGAAAGTCCCGTTCTTCAGGTCTTTCATCAGCGGCACCAGCGGTGTCAGCTTTTGGAACTCGGCATTGTCGACGGCTTTAGTGCTGGCGGGCAGATTGCCTTCCTGCTTGGCATAGCTGACCATCAGATCAACCGACCCCATGGCGACAGCAACCTTCTTGGCGGCGTCTTCATCCATCGCCTTGCTGCTGACAGCCCAGGGATGGTTGAGGCCGACCATGACGTGTTCGCCACCATCCCTGCCCGGGACGGACCATGTGCCAACGGTCTTGGTGATGTTGGGAATCGGGTTCTTGCTCTGCGAACCCCAGTCGAAGATGTAGCACCATGAGCCACAGCTTGTAATGAGCAGCTTGCCTGCCGGAAACATCTGATATTTCGGGATCACCCAGGGTTCTGGTCCAAGCAGTGGATCAACCGGCAGGAGCTCGTCCTTGACCATCTGCTGATAGAAGCCGAAGACCTCGCGGATGCCTTTGCTGGTGAGGTTCAGCTTACCGGTTTTCTCGTCCAAGATCTGGGGGGTAGAGCTGCCTGCCAGAAGATAACGGAACCCTTCGTTGTAGACCCCGCCGCCCCATGTCACGCCCATCGGCAGAAGAAGTGAATAGTCGCCTGTCTTTTTCTTGGCCTCGACCGCGCGCTCGAGAAGGTCTTTCAGGACTTTGGCTGCGCCGTCGAGACACCCGCTTTTTCCAGAACATCGCGGCGATAGTAGAGCTGCTGAACCGAGAGCATTGTCGGCACGACGAAGATCTTGCCGTCACTGGAGGTCGCCAACTTTTGCGCGACGGGATAAAGCTGCTTGAAATTGTCCGAAGCCTGTTCGGCGCTTGTCAGATCGGCCAAGGTATCCGGCGGCCGAGAAGTCGACGATCTGCGCATCTGGAATTGGGAAAATATCAGGCCCGGTGCCTGCTGCCAATTCGGTCAGCAGCTTGGAAATATATTCCCGATCGGGACCGGGGTACTCGATCACGTCGATCTTGATACCGGTTTCCTTTTCGATCTCCGGCACTACAGCCTTGAGTGCATCAATGCGGGCCTGACGATGCTCGGCAATACGCACCGTGGTGGCAAATGCGGGCTGTGTCATGACACCAACCGCCAACAGGCAGCCGGCCAGAAGTCCTTGCTTGAACATTTATTTCCTCCCTAGAAGCTGCCTTAGCGTCATGAGGCCGTGTGGTGTCTCCCTCCCCGGAAACGCCTTATGACCGACACTTGACAACCATTGATAAGCTATTTCAAATATCTCTATGTTTTCTTGGGCGCGTTTGATGGTTTTATGGGAATATTTGATATTACCGAGCGGTTCACAGTCAATTTGAACTCAAAGATTGGAGCAAATGACTGGTTTCATATCTCGCGCCCTTTCATCGAGCGGGCGCCGCCGCCGTCGTTTCATGATCACGATTTCTTCGAATGCTTCTGGATCGTTTCCGGCTGGTGTACGCATTTCATCAATGGAACCATTGAACCGGTCCGCGCGGGCACCTTGACATTTATCCGGCCCGGTGACTGGCATGCCTTCCAAAATGCCGAAGGCCCTGCCTGCCAGATGATTAATGTCGCTTTTAGTCGGGAAACGGCCAATCATCTGCTCGATCGGTACTCGGTCGAGATGAAAGGCCGGTTTTTCTGGGCCGAAGGAAACATGCCGGCATCCTTTGTGCTGGATGCCGTCCAGATGCGAGACCTGTCGTTACTGGAGCAGCGCCTGAGCCGTGGCGCTCGTTCCCTTGCGCGTATCGAAACGTTTCTGCTGTCTCTGACGGATGGTTTGTTGACCGAGGCGGTGGATGCGCCTGCGGAAGCGCCTGAGTGGCTTGTGTCTGCCTGTCAGGGCCTGTCGGACCCGGCTGTTTTACGAAAGGGCGTTTCGGCATTGGTCGATTTGAGTGAGCGCAGCCATGAGCATGTCTCACGTACGTTTCGGCAAATCTTTGGTCAGACACCATCGGCTTATGTCAATGCCTTGCGCATGGATCAGGCGGCGCGTCATCTGGTCGACAGTGATCTGGCAATCACTGAAATTGCTTTGGAATGCGGGGTGGAGGACCTCAGCCATTTCTATCGATTGTTTCGGGAGGTTCATGGGACCAGCCCGATGAAATACCGGCGAAGAGCGCAAGTTGATCTGGTGCATCCGCGCCGGGCCGAGATCAGCACTGAATCATGATCTGTTCCGGGAGGGGACGACGATGAAAATTGCACTGACAGGCGCTGCGGGCCGATTGGGGCAAGCCATCTTGCCGATGGCGTTGGCCGATGGCCATGAGGTGGTTGCCATTGATCGGGAATTGCCTGACTTGCCAGACGGAGTGGAGGGCATTGTTGCTGACATGCACGACTACGGCCGACTGGTCGATTTGTTCTCAGGTTGTGAGGCCTTGATCCATATGGCGGCCTTTCCCAGTCCCGTCGGTCATCTGGATCACGTTGTTCATGCCAACAATGTGGTGGGGAGCTACAACGCTCTTCATGCCGCCGTTGATGCGGGCATCTACCGTATTTGTCAGGGATCAAGCGTCAATGCGCTGGGCTTGGCTTATGCGAAGCGGCAACGTTTTGATTATTTTCCGGTCGACGAGGCGCATCCAACCTATTGCGATGAGGCCTACAGCCTGTCCAAGTGGATTTGCGAACAGCAAGCCGACAGTCTGGTGCGCCGGTTCGATCAGCTTGTCGTCGCCAGCTTGCGGTTTCACTGGGTGGTGGCAACACGAAAAATGGCGGCAGATATGCAGACCCCGACAAGTGAAAAGGGCGGTCGGGAGCTTTGGGGGTATGTGCTTGCACGTGATGCCGCGCGCGCTTGCTTGTTATCGTTGACGGCGGATTTCAACGGGCATGAAGTGTTTTATGTCGTGGCCGCCGATACAACGATCAATGAGGAAAGCAGTGCCATGGCGGCGGCCCTTTATCCGAAGGTTCCACTTAGCGATGTGAGCCGGTTGGGAATTCTTCCTTTTTCTCATCACAGAAAGCCAACCAGATTTTGGGGTGGGTGCCGACGAAGAGTGTCTGAGAGCCATAGCACGAAAGGAAGGTGCCACTCGTAAAAGCTATTCGGTCCGCGACGGCCTGTGCAGGCTGTCATAATTATTTGTGATCATGATTTTATATTTTCTGAATGTTTCTAATGTTTGTATCTAAGTATTTGTTTATAAATATATTTTTTGATAATTTTTTATTTTTCATATCTGTATTTGTGCGTACGCTAAAATGAACGGTGGTAATTCTGTTGCCTGATTTTTAACAGAAACAACCGTACTCAAGCCTGATGTAGGTGTGCTTGCATAAGTGGTTTGCGGGCATTGCCAGTGACTTCTGCGGTGTTGAGGTTCTCCTGAATGAAAAGTTTGCTAACTGTAAAATCCAAGCTGTACGCAGGTTTTGCCTGCATCATTACCGCATTGGTCGCTGTTGCGGTCATCACGATCTCCGGTCTGACCAACGTCAAGGGGCAGTTCGTTGATTATCGGGTTGCTGCACGCCAGTCGCTTGTCGTCAGTGAGATGGTGCAGAGTATCATTGAAGCTCGACTTCAGTTTATGCGGTATCGCGTATCTTATGACCCTTCGGCCATTGCTCTTTTGAAAGATCGTTTTGCGGATGTCCGCAAGGCAGAAGTCTCCATGAAAGCGTTGTTTTCCGATGCAAAAACCTCAACGGAAGTTTCGCAGCTTTTGGGAATGTTTGAGAAGTACGCAAGTGATCTCGACAATTTCACCAAGGCCCAGATGGATGTTGATGGAGCCGCGGACCGCTTGCATGAGAAAGGCCGCGACATTCGTATGAAGCTCTCCAAGATCATGGAGAGTGCCTATAAGGATGGCGATCCAGCTGCGGCCTTTTATGCAGGACGGGTGCAGGAAAGCCTGCTTCTTGGCCGTCTGTATGCGGAGCGGTTTCTCAAAAGTGCCAAGGTCGAGTACCGGGATGAAGCCTTGAAGCGAGTGGAGGAGGCGAATAACGCTGCTGCAACTCTTCTCAAGGAATTGAAAAATCCGGGACGTCATCAACTGATGACTGAAGTCTCGTCGGGTCTTGCACAGTATCGGGGAATGCTCGTGTCGATTGGTGGCGGTTTGAAAACACGCGATGACATGAGTGCCGAGATGGATCGTATCGGCCCGGTGATGATGGGGGGCTTCAAGACTATTGTGAACCGGGTTGTGGCTGTTCAAAACACCATTGGGCCGCAAGCTCAGGCGCGGGCCGAAAGCACCGCCTCGCAAGCCCTTCTGATCAGTGTCATCTTTGTGCTTGTCGGGAGTGCGATCGCCTTCTTATTGGCATCGCGTCTTTCTGGGGCGATCCAGCGGATCAATCGCTCGATGAGGGTTATTGCCGACGGAGAGTACACGGCCACAGTCTTTGGACTGAAGCGGACGGATGAAATTGGCGAAATGGCGCAAGCTGTTGAGGTGTTCAAGACAAATGGCATTGAACGTGTGCGTCTGGAGCAGGAACAGGCTGACCTCGAAAAGCAGTCGGCTGAGGATCGCCGTGCCGCAGCACATCAGCTTGCCGACAAGTTCGAGGCCACCATTGGTGGAATTGTTCAGACGGTTTCCACGGCGGCAGGGCATCTTCAGGAGGCTGCCAAGACGTTGGCGGACACATCAGCTGGAACCGAGGAACGCTCCACCACAGGTTGCGTCAGCCTCGGAAGAGGCGTCGACCAATGTTCAGACCGTTGCAGCGGCGACTGAGGAATTGACTGCGACGGTCAGTGAGGTCGGCAATCAGGTTGAGATGTCTTCGCGTAAGTCACAAAATGCCGTTCGACAGACAGAAGCGACTGTCGGCAAGGTGCAGAAGCTCGCAGGTGCTGCCGAGAAGATCGGGGCCATTGTCGACCTTATCCAAGGCATCGCCGAGCAAACCAATTTGCTGGCGTTGAACGCGACGATCGAAGCCGCGCGTGCCGGGGAGGCGGGTAAGGGATTTGCCGTTGTGGCGGCTGAGGTGAAGAACCTTGCTGAACAAACGTCGAAGGCAACGAGCGAGATTGCTGATCAGATTGGTTCTATCCAGTCGTCAACGAGTGAATCGGCTCAGGCCATTGGGGATATTTCCGCTATCATTGACGAACTGAACAGCATCTCTTCGTCCATTGCCAGTGCGGTGGAGGAACAGTCGGCGGCAACCGGTGAGATCGCCCGTAATATTCAGGAGGCCGCATCCGGCACCAATGAGGTGTCGCGGGCTATCGGCCATATTCGTGAGGACGCGGCCAGCTCTTCCAGCGCCTCAAGCCAGGTTCTGTCTTCCGCTTTGGAACTGGCGGATAAGGCCTCCGTACTCAAGCGTGAGATGCTCACATTCATCGCCAGTATCCGGGCTGCCTGAGCTCGGATTGCTGCAAGATGATCAAAGGCGCGACAGGTGAAGATCTATCGCGCCTTTTTTGCGCTGTTGCCGCCGTGGATCGCAGTTATCTGTGCCCATCGGTTGGAACCATGTCGAGTAAGCGCCTGTGCGGCATGGGGTATGTAGCTGTCACGCCGCCAGAGTAGAGCCATGTGTCAGGCGGTTTCCAATCCCCTGACGTCTCGCATGACAAATGATGAGGCCGCGCCCGATTGTTCGGCAATCATGCGCGGCAGAAAGGCGACGCCCAGTCCAGCTGCTGCCAGTTCCAGAATGAACGAGGTCTGACTGCTGCGTGCGGTGATCTGTGGCTCGACGTTTTCCGCATGGCAGGCCCGAAGAATGATTCGATTGAGCGCGAAACCGCTTTCAAACAGGATGAAGGGCACATCCGCGAGATCCGCGAGACTGAGTTTTCCATTTGAGGCGGTGGTCTGCGCGAGAGGGTGAGAGGGCGTGAGAAGGGCGACCAGCGGCTCGCAGCGCACCGATTGCCAGACGAACTCTGCCTTGTCGACCGGTAGCAGCGAGGCGGCCAGATCTATTTCGCCGGCCCGCAAGAGGTCCTCCAACCGGTCACTGCCATATTCGACCAGATGAATGTTGATCCCAGGGTAGCGTTGGCGGTAGAGCGCAAAGGTGGACGCAAACAGCATGTTGGAGCCGATGGCAGGCAAGCCGAGCCGTAGTTCGCCTTTGCGCAAGCCGGTAATTTCGCCGATCTCCGTCATCATGGCATCGCGGTCGGCCAGAAGCTTCAGGCCACGCTGATAGACCACGTCGCCAATGGCGGTCGGCAAATTGCGCTGGCCGCTGCGGTCGATCAACGAGACGGAGAGTTCGTCTTCGAGCCGCCGCACGGCTTTCGAAACGGCAGACTGTGTGGCGTTGAGCTTGAGGGCCGCTTGAGAGAAATTGTTGACGCGAACAACTTCGACAAAGGCGCGAAGGTCCCTGAACTCCATAACTATTCCTCATTGGAATTAGACTTAGAAAAATAAGTCATTTTGAGAATGTATGCAAACTCGCTATATCTGAACGAACAGGAGGGCCCCGGAAACAGGAACGAGTGATGACGTCGAGAGCAATGTTCGTGCGTGCCCGCCGCAGTTTGCGGCGCAGTCTTCCGGCCCAGATTCTGATTCTTGTTCTGGTACTGGCTGCTGGGCGAGGTCGTCTCGTCGCTGCTTCACCTGCCGATCCCGGGCAGCATTCTGGCTCTCGCAGCCGTGCTGGCACTGTTGCTGAGCGGGCGTGTGAAGCTGCTGACCTTGCGCCGCGGCGCCAATTGGTTTCTGGCCGAAATGCTGCTGTTCTTCATTCCGGCTGTTCTTGGCATTCTCAAGCATCCCGAGTTTTTCGGTTGGCTGGGGGCCAAGATCTTTCTCGTGATCATTGCGGGGGTTCTCAGCGTCATGTGTGTCACGGCGCTGACGGTAGAACTTTGCAGTCGCTGGATGGGGAGACGCCATGACAAGCGTATGGCTGTCGAAGGCTGATCTTCTTGCGTCGGCTGTGTTCTGGTCGGTGCTGACGATTTTCTTCTATCTTGGTTCCAAGCGGGTGTATCTGCGCTGGCCGCGCTGGTGGTTGATGCCTTTGCTTGTTGCCCCGGTTTTGCTGATTGCGCTCGCTCTGGTCTTGCACACGAGCTACGCCGTTTATATTCACGGCACAGGCTGGTTGGAGATGTTGTTGGGGCCGGCGATGGTGGCCTTTGCCGTGCCGATTTATGAACAACGCCAGATGATCCGGGAGCATTGGCCGGTCTTGCTGGCCGGTATGCTGGTGGGCACTACGGTGTCCATTGCAGTCAGTTGGGAGCTTGCAAGCCTGCTGGGGCTGGATGAGGCGGTTCGCCTGAGTCTGTTGCCACGCTCCATCAGCACACCGTTTGCGCTGGTGGTCTCGTCGGATATCGGTGGCTTGCCCAGTTTGACCGCAATCTTCGTGGTGGTGACCGGGGTTTTTGGTGCAGCCGTTGGTGAAGGCATGTCGACGCTCTTGCGTATTCGCTCGCCGTTGGCACGGGGGCCCTGTTCGGCGTTGCTGCTCATGCCGCCGGAACAGCGCGTGCCCATGAAATTGGTCGCGCCGAAGGCTCGTTTGCAGGCCTTTTGATGGTTCTGGTCGGTTTGCTGAATGTGCTTGTCGCGCCGTTTCTGGCGCAATTCTTGCGGTGATCTCGATTACACCTGAAGTCATGAGTTATGGAAACGGGGCCTATGAGGCCCCGTTTGTTTTCGCCGGTACTCTTGCGCGATACGAGGTCAAGCGCCGGGGTTGATCATGCCGAAGACTTTTTCAAACGTTCCGGTCTGCTCGGCGGTCCGCATCGGCAGGACGCGCTGAACAAGCACTTCAGGCGGCGTTGGGGTTGCGCACAACAGATTCATGGTTTCAGTCACGAAATCCTCCAGTGGCAGGGCGTGTTCAGCTTTCGACTGTCCCGGTGTCAGCTCGGTGGCAACGAGTGGTGGGGCGATCTCTACCACTTCGACAGTTGTATCCCGCAACTCATGGCGCAACGAGATGCTCCATGAGTGGATTGCGGCCTTGGTTGCGCTGTAGGTGGGCGTATCGGCCTTCGGCACGAAAGCCAGCCCGGACGATACGGTCACAAGAGCGGCTTCGTCTTTGCTGCGCAGATGCGGCAACAGGGCAGCGCTCAGTCGAGATCGGGCCGTAAAGATTGGTCTCGATGATGCGTGTCGGCACATCGAGGTCAACATGATCTGCCGTCATGTCTTCGCTTTCCATGATGCCTGCATTGTGAATGACCGCATTCAGATCCGGATGAGCCGCAAGCACTGTCTCGGCGAAGGCTTTGATGCTGTCAGCCTCCATGATGTCGAGTTCGAAACCGGCCATGTCCGGATTGGCCTCCAGTGTCTCGCGCAAGGAAGAGGGATTGCGTCCGGTGATGATCACCTTGGCGCCGCGTGCTTGCAGTTTCTCAGCCAGTCCGCGCCCAATGCCGGAATTGCCGCCGGTGATGAGGATCGTTGCTTTGGTGAAATCCATTTTAATGTCTCCATCTGGTGTGGGACCTGATATAGGAATGATCGCTTTCGCAATGAAAGAAGGCACCTGAAAGTTTTATACTCTCTCAAAGGAGAGTAATGCGATATTCTGCCGATTCTCGCTTTCATATTCGAGCTTGGCAGGCACATCTTGGGAGGTAAGGGCCATCATGACATTTGAAACCGGCACAGACTTTACGCAGGAAGAAATCGCGTTCGCTGAGAGCTATCGGCTACGGGAGTATCCCTCAGACGTCGATCCGCAGGTTGAAACGCTGGTGAAGGATCTGATCACAGGGTTTGCCGATAAGTGGACCTTCAAGATCCTGGATACGCTGTGGGAAGAGGGAACCTTGCGGTTCACGCAATTGTCGCGTGAGGTGCCAGAGATCAGTCAGAAGATGTTGACCCAGACCTTGCGTCGCATGGAGCGGGATGGCCTGGTGATCCGCACGATGTATCCTTGTGTGCCGCCCAAAGTGGAATACAGACTGTCTGCGCTTGGCTTGAGCCTGGGGGCGGCATTTTGCAACATCTGGGTGTGGGCGATTGAGAATCTGGACCGGGTCAGCGACGCGCGCGAGATGTTCGACGACAAGCCATGACCTGCGCGTCAGGGCTTGTTATCGGACCGCAATACCTTGTCGAAAACGGTCGGATGATCCTGCGGCGTTTCGGCGAAAGCCACGGAGGTGGTGCTGTCTCCGGCATCTTCCGGATTGTCAGCATCAGGTCGCGGCATTGGCGTGTCTTTCACCCCGCGTAGGACGGTCGAATTGCCATTGGCATTCAACAGGCCCGCGGTCACGAGTTCCGGAGCGCGACACTTCGGGTCTTGTGAAAGCGACACGGTCTGGGCGCTGATGCGCTTGACGTTGTCGATGATCCAGGCGGTATGTCTTTCCTGCCGGTGCAGTTCCTGTAATTTCTTGCCGTCGAGAATGCGACCAGCCCGGATACGGGTATGGCGGGAATCGATGTAGTGGCCTTTGACGCGCAACTCGTAGTAGAGGTGCGGACCAGTAGAATAACCTGTCGACCCAACGAAGCCGATGACCTAGCCCTGATGCACGCGCTCTCCGACGTGCAGAGACTTGGGGTGGCCGGATAAGTGGGCGTAGGTCGTCTCAAAGCCTTGGTCATGCTCGACACGAACGTATTTGCCGTAGCCTTTTTGCCAGCCAATCACTGTGACATTGCCATCCCCGCCAGAGACGACGGGCGATCCCATGGGCGCAGGATAATCATTGCCCTCATGAAACAGGCGCTTGTGCAGCACAGGGTGCATACGCCAGCCAAAGCCATCGCCGTCCCGTTTATAGTCCAGTGCCGGGCGCCGCATCAGGAAAACGGTCATGGATTCTCCACGAGCGTTGTAGAAGTCCTTCGGTACGTCCGGTGAACCATAGTGGTAAAATTTGTGGTGCTTGCCTTCCAGAGTAAAGTCGGCGAACACCAGTTGGCTCTTGCCCTTTTTGCTGATCGGGGTGCGAAACAGCACGTCGACATGATTGTTGTCGGACAAGCCGCATTGCGTCGACAGGCGGTTGAGCTTCGACAATTTCCGCAGGTTCTTCATGATCACAGCGGGAACCCGAATGTTGTCTTTCTGGCCCGCGGCCCAATCGACACCCTGCAAAAGCGATCCTGCTGTCGCCTTACGCGCATCCATCATAGCCTCTTCACTGAGGCTGGAGATGACGTCGCGGTCGTGCACCTGAACAAATTTACCCTCATGGGTGCGGGCGTAATCGTGCGTGAGTTGCTTGTTGCCCGATGTCTCCCGAATGGCGATGATGTGGGAGGATGTGTCACTGGTGGTGCGGAAAAACAGGGACAGGCTCTGGCCGCTATGCAAGCCTTTCAGACCGCTCGCCTTCTGAAAGGCAAGGATGTCGCTTTCATGCATGTGAGCAGTGGTCAAAAGCTTGTCGAGGGACTGGTCGTCCCGTGGCAAGACAACAATGCGCTCAATCCGCGATGTCGGCTGCGTGGCATGTACGACGCTGAGATTGATCGGCGTGTCCTGAATAAGTCTCGGGTTGTCAGAAGCGTTGTCGCTTGTCGCTGTGGGGTCGAAATCGCTGGTTCCGGACTGGTTTTCTTCAAGTGTGGCGCGATGCAGCACGGCAGAATGAAGCAGGGCAGACTTCAGATCGCTGCGTTCATCAAGCAGGTTCTTGGGCGTCTGGTGCTGGTAGAAATTCACGCGAACGAAATGGTAGCTGTAAAGCGCGGTGACGCCCTTTTGAGTGCCCTCGGCGATGCGCAGTTGTTCCGGCTTGCGGGTCTTGAACCAGGAGACCACTTCCTTGCCGGCGCGCAGCATGGCTTTGCCAGCGCGCGCGGGGGCCTGTTCCAGCGGTTGCTGCAACTTGGCGATCTCGTCAAGTGTTTGAACGTGATGCTTGCTGTCGAGCAATTTCCATACGCCAACACTCAGTCCGACAACACAGACAGCCCCAACACAGGTCAGGGCGATCAGATGGCGGCCATGATGACCCCAGGAAAAATGATGATGCGTCTTTGGAACCGAAAGGGGTGCGTCGAGGTTCTCGTCTTGCTGGTTGGGTCGGGTCACCTTGCGACGGCTCGGCTTCATCAAGACGGTCCTCTGTCTTCCAATAGGCTGCGTGTTTTGTGTGCTTAAGGATTGAGAGGCCTGAGGAATCGTACGGATGTGGTAGTCCGACGACGCAAAATTTCAAGTCCTGAATCCCCTGAACATTAATTAACCAAATGTGGCGGTTTCTTGGTAGTGCGCAGCCAATCTGCGATTGAACACAAGAGATCCGCCGATTTCCTCAGGCATCTTCTGTCAAGGACTTCAGTCGCATGGACGGCTATCCATGCGAAAGTTCATTTGAAGATTTGTACCTACACGCCTCTGTTTGCAAGAAGAGCCTTCGTAGTCGTGTCATGGAAGTTTCATGCAGGTGCCACGCACCTGTCACGCCTCGGGTTCATTTGCCCTGAAAGCGAATGTTCGCTTTTTCAAAAGCATGGGGTGTGTTCATGAATAGACGTCAATTCCTCAGCGCAAGCGCCTTGTCGGCTGCTGGTGCGCTTATGCTGCCACGCATTGCTTTCGCGGCCGATGGCATGATCAACATCTATACAGGGTCGGATTCCAATATTTCCGATTTCTGGAATAATGAAATTCTGCCGGCCTTCAACAAGGCACACCCCGAGTATCAGACCCGTATTGTCGATGCGGGCGATACCAACGGACTGAGCGCGATGGCCGACCGTGCCATGGCCGCACTGAAAAATAATTCCGATCCGCAGGTCGAGATGTTTGAAGCCTTCGATCCGATGATCACCAAGGATGCCATCAAGGATGGTCTTTGGGTGAACTTCAAGGAAGCTGGCCTTGCGAACTATGCGCATGTCAATCCGGAAGCCATTCAGACCGACTACAGCCTGCCATATCGTGGCAGCCAGGTGTTGTTGGCCTATGACAAGACAAAGCTGAAGCCTGCTGATGCGCCCAAGACGTGGGAAGAGCTGACGGCATGGATCAAGGCCAATCCGGGGCAGTTCATCTATAATCGTCCTGACAAGGGTGGCTCGGGCGGTAACTTCGTCCGTCGTGCAATCCATCAAGCCAATGGCCTGAACCCGAAGAAGTTCACCTTGAAGAACTATTCGGACGAATATGCCGAAAAGTCGCTGACGCCGGCTTGGAAGATCCTCAACGATCTGGCGCCGTCGCTCTATGAAAAAGGTCATTACACCTCCGGTAACACCCAGTCGGTGCAGTTGCTTGCACAGGGCGTTGTGACCATGGTTCCGGTCTGGTCCGACCAGATCCTTCAGGCGCTGTCCGAAGGTGTTCTCGATCCGGAAACAACGGGCCTTGTCCAGCTTCAGGATCTGGCCCTTTGTGGTGGCTTTTCGCGTATCGTCATGCCGACCAATGCCAAGGAACTGGACGGAGCCAAGGCTCTGGCCAATTTCGTCCTTTCCAAGGATATCCAGACAGCCATCATCACCAAGCTCGGTGGTTTCCCGGGTGTGAGCTGGGATTATGTCGATCCGGATCTCAAAGAAAAATACAAAGACGTCATTCCGACATCGATCCCGACGTTCCCAAGTGGCCCCTGGGACAATGCTGTCAATGATGGCTGGTATCGCAACGTTGCCCCGAATGTGAAGCGCGGGTGATTTGATGACCGGTCAACAACTGTCTGTTGGCCGGAAGTCTGTGCGGAAATTTACGGGAAGCGGACTGCAGGGTCTGCTTCTCGTTGCGCTTCCGGTGCTGCTTCTGGGCTGGCTCATCATCTATCCGATTTTCAACGCCATTGTCAGCAGTGTGCTGGTTGAAGGCCCGGATGGCCCGCATCTGTCGTTCGAGACGTATCGTTTTTTCTTTTCCGATGCCTACAGTCTCAACAATCTGTGGCTGACCATCTGGGTCAGTGCCGTGTGTGTGGCTTTGCTGTTGTGCATCTGCTTTCCCATCGCCCTTTACTTGCGGTTTTCAAAGGGGCGCGTGGCCTCCTTCGTGCAAGGGCTGGCGCTGTTTCCGATGTTTGTGCCTTCGGTCATTCTGGCTTATGCGATCATCCGGAGCATCGGCCCCAACGGTGCGGTTGACATCGTGCTGAATGCGCTCGGCCTGCCGAAACTGGCAACCCCTTATCTGACGCCTGCCGGGCCGATCATCGGTCTTGTGTGGGACAATATCCCGCTGACCGTGTTGATGCTCACTGCGGGGCTTGGGTCTGTCAGCGACAATGCTGTCGATGCAGCGCGTGATGTGGGGGCAGGCAAGTTTGCAATCCTGTGGCACATCATTCTGCCGCGCATGACCAATGCCCTGCTGGTGGTGTTGAGCTTTTCCATCCTCAGTATTTTTTCTTCCTTCACCTTGCCATATCTGCTTGGCCCGGCCTCGCCCGAGATGATGGGGCCGTTCATGCAGCGCACGTTTTCTGACCTGAGCAATCCGCAACAGGCTATCACGCAGGCGGTGGTGACATTTGTGATCTGTGCCATCTTCGGGGCGTTCTACGTCTGGTCGATTGCCCGCAACGGGGAGGGCCGTTCATGAGCGTTCCTGCATCCATTCCACAGGCTGTGCCCCACGCCCAGCGTCTCGACAAGCCCGGCATCGACTGGAAGGGTCTGACACTTGCCACGTTGCTTGGCATCGTCATCATCATTCCGTTGCTGGTGGTCGCAATCTGGGCCTTCGCCGAGGTGTGGCGTTATCCGGCTTTGCTGCCGCAGCGCTTCGGCTTGCGCTTTTGGCATGCAACGTTTGCGCGCGCCGATGTCTGGTCAGCACTGACATTGTCATTGCGCCTTGCCACCACGGTTACTTTGTTGTCGGCGATAATCTGTTTGCCCGCAGCCTATGCATTCGCACGCATGAAATTCCCCGGCAAGAATATCTTCTTCCTGTCGTTTCTCGCCAGCCATGCGTTTCCCAAGTTCGGCCTCCTGGTCGCCATCGCCGGTATTTTCCTGCATCTGGGGTTGATTGCCACTTTTTGGGGGGTCGTGCTGATTCAGCTTGTCGGCACCTTGATGCTGATGATCTGGATCCCTGTTGCGGCGTTTCAAAACGTCGACCGGCGCATGGAAGAGGCGGCACGTGATGCGGGGGCGGGGCCGTTGCGGGTGTTCTGGGCGATCAGCCTGCCACAAGCAGCGCCCACTATCTTTGCCGCCATCCTTCTGACGTTTGTTCAGACGTTTTATGAAACCGAGGGCGCCTGACTGATCGGCGCGCCGGAAATCCGCACCATGCCGGTGCTGATGATCACTTACATCAACCATCAGCTTGTGGTGCAATATGGCGCCGTGCTCTCCGTCCTGCTCTGGGTGCCCTCGTTTGTGGCCCTGATGTTCGCACGCCGGATGATTGGCTCGGACTCCTTCGCCCGCGGTTTCGGCGTCTAATCGAAAAGGTTCTTCGACATGGCTCAACTGACCCTGTCCAATCTCCACAAGGCATTCGAGCAGACGGCGGCCGTCCGGGATGTCAATCTGGATGTTCGCGATGGCGAACTTGTGTGTCTGCTTGGTCCCTCAGGTTCCGGCAAATCGACGGTCCTTCGCATGGTGGGTGGCTTTGAAACCCCGACCAGCGGTGTGATCGCCATTGACGGCGAGGATGTAACGCGGGTGCCACCGGAAAATCGACCCACCGGCATGGTGTTTCAAAGCCATGCGCTGTGGTCGCATATGAGTGTGGCGCAGAATATTGCCTTCGGCTTGAAGCTGCGCAAATTGTCCCGCAAAGTCATTCAGGAGCAAGTAGCAAATGTGCTGGAAATGGTCGGCCTTGCCGATCATGGTCAGCGCCGCGTCTGGCAGCTTTCCGGTGGACAGCAACAGCGTGTGGCGATTGCCCGCTCTCTCGTTCTGGAACCCAAAATCCTACTTCTGGATGAACCCTTCGCCAGTCTTGACCAGCATCTGCGGGAGCGCTTGCGCGAAGAAGTCCGCGATATTCAACGCCGTGTCGGCATTACCACCTTGTTCGTCACCCATGGACAAGACGAAGCCCTTGCCATGGCGGACCGCATCGTCGTACTGCGCAATGGGATGATCGAGCAGGTGGATACGCCCAATCGGGTGTATCGCAATCCACAAACGCGTTTTGTGGCCGGGTTCATCGGGTCGATGAATTTCATCGAAACGGAGATCTGCAACGGTCGCATCGCGCATCCTGATTTCCCGCTTGCGGTGGCACTTGATGATGGCGTGGCAACGCTGGCAGTCCGCCCGGAGGCGGTTCGCCTGTCTCCGTCGGCGGAGGCGAAAAGTACGGTGCATTTTGCCACGGACTTTGGCACACATATTCTGGTGACCGTGGATCTGGGCGACGGCACGCAGATCAAGGCTTTGTGTCCACCGGATGTGCGGCTCGGTACTGGTCAGCGTGTATCTGTGAGTGTCGACAAGTTTGCGGTCTATCGCAATGATGTTGTTGTAAAGCGCGCCGAAGGAGCCATTCATGCTGCTGCCTGATCTGCCGATCTTCGCCAGTCTGAACGGTCACAAGGCCTGGCTGAAGTGGCATCGCGGTCGCCGGTTTCCCGGTGACGTTGAGTTTTCGCCGCAGCGTATCTTGGAAGGGTTGCAGGGCGGTGCCAGTGTTGAAGTGGATCTGCTGCCGCACAAGGGGGGCGGGTTTGCCGTGCTGCATGATGACCTGCTGGAGAGCCGCACGACCGGGCATGGCCCAGTTGCCGAGGCAACTGCGGATGACCTGCGCACTCTGCACCTGCTGACCAATGACGGCGAGCGCAGCCCGTATCCAGTGGCCGTGCTTGGGGATTTGTGCCGAAACGTTGCGGCCCTGACGCTACCGGATGAAGCGGTCTTGCAACTGGATCTGAAATCGGGCCTGAGTGATCTTAGCGACGCGGATGTTGCGGCGTTTGTGAAAGATGTCGCGCCGGTGGCCCGTCATATGATCCTGTCTGGCGGTGATGTGCGAGCGGTCCGCTATCTCGCCGATGCCTTGCCCGATCTGCGGGTTGGCCATGACCCGTGCCATTTCGGTGTTGCCGCAGAAACTTGTCGCACCCGGCAGTATGCAGAGTTTGTCGAGACGGCGCTGGGCGAGGCTCCTGCGGCTGCGACGGTTTATCTGGAAGCTGATCTGGTCTTGCAGGCCGCAGTCGATGGCTTTGACGTGATTGCCGCTTTTCATCGAGGCGGCAAAGGAGTTGATGCCTATACGATCAACGTGGCGAGCGATGGAACTGCGGCGCGTGTGCGGCAATTGCTGGAGTTGGAGGTCGATCAGATCACGACAGATGATGCACAAGGCTTTTACAGTCGCTTTCCCGATTAGGTCTTCGAGGCATTCAATCAGGTATAAATGCGAGCGGAAACCAGTCTGACGCCTGACATGCCGTCGCGTGGACCTTTCCGTATCGTTTGGCTATGACCTTAAAATGCGTTTTGATTATGCGACGGCGTCCATCCGGCGGTCCGCTGGACGGTTGAGCGGGAAAGCACAGCGTTTGTCGAGGAAGTCTTGCATATGTCGAGAACAAGCCGCCTGTTTGAATTGATCAGAGTGTTGCGCGCAAACAGGATGCCGGTGACCGCCATCGATTTGGCGCAGGCGCTGGATGTCTCGCAGCGCAGCATATATCGCGACATTGAAACTCTGCGTTCGCTGGGCGCACTTGTCGATGGCCAGGCTGGGCGTGGGCTATTGTTTGCGGAAAGGGTTCTTCCTGCCGGAGTTTGCATTTTCGACCGATGAGCTGGATGCCTTGATCCTTGGGCTCGGCTGGGTGCAGCAGCGCGCGGATCCGTCCCTGGCACAGGGCAGTGAAAGTGCTCTGGCAAAAATCTTGTCCTCTGCAAAGGATGGCGGCGGGACAGGGGAGGGACCTCCCGCGCTTGCCGCCGCCGCCTCGGTGTCCGAGCGCGTGGATCCTCCACAGGCCGCTTTATTGCGTGACGCGATCTCGTCGGCAACGCAAGGTTTCGATTGGTTATGAAGATGCGCAGGGCGCAGTGTCGAAGCGCACTATCTGGCCGATTGCCCTCATTTATTTTGACGATGTGCGTGTGTTGGCGGCTTGGTGCGAACACAGATCGGACTTTCGCCACTTTCGTCTTGATCGGCTTCACGTGAGAGAAATTTTGGCAGAACGTTATCCGGGCCGACGCCAATCGATCATGAGGCAATGGCGTGAGCAGGATCGAGACTGGCGTTCACTCCTGACAGTTTCTGACACACCGACACGCTAACTTTGCGGGAGGCGCATTTTCAGCGCCCCAGCAAAGGATTAAGATAAATGGTCGGATTTTCACCTGCTGCCTTTGACGCCTTCATGAGAGAAGAAGACGAGACAGCCGTTGTCATGCTGAATCTCATCCGGTTTGTGCCGGATGGTGGGCGGGAAAAATATCTGCAATACCTGCAAATGGCCCAGCCAATACTGGCCCGTTTTGGCGCGAAGATTCTGTTCGGCGGTGATGGTCATCCGGTGCTCACCACAGGAGAGGTCCAGGGATGGGATGCCGTTGTGCTGGTCCAATATCCGCGTCGGGCCGTCTTCAAGGATATGGTTGCAGATTCGGACTACCAAGTGGCGTTCAAGGTCGGAGAATCCGCGATTGCTGAGATCATTCTACAACCGCTGACAATGATCGACGGACTGGTCGCATCCAGAAAGACAGGTTGGGAGGGGCCGTGTGGGTCTCTTCCGACGATAGCCGAAACCTGTAGGCCATTGGAGCGGAGCGGGTCCGGGTCGGACATTTTATGGGGCACGCCTAGCGTCCAATTCTAAGGGGTGAAGCGGTCACGATAGTCCTGTGGCGCGATGGCGAGATGCCGCAGGAACAGTCGTCTCAAGCTGCCTTCGCTTTCCAGACCTACCTCCCGCGAAATCTGCTTGATTGATTTGCGCGTTGACACGAGTGCGGCGCGGGCGGCTTCCAGTCGCAGCGCTTCAACGGTTTGCATGGGTGTGCGACCTGTCGCCTCGCGGTAGTGGCGTCGGAAGGAGCGCTCCGACATTCCGCTTTCTGCGGCCAGTCGATCCAAATCGAGCCGCTTGTCCAGATTGTCGGCCATCCATGCGTCAAGAGAGGCAAAGCGGGCGTTGTTCGCACTTTGCGCTGTCAGGGCCTGACTGAACTGAGACTGGTCGCCGGGTCGGTGCATGTAGACCACCATGTTGCGCGCCACTTCGATGGCCAGATCATGACCACGATCTTCTGCGATCAACGCCAGTGCCAGATCAATGCCCGCTGTCACCCCGGCGGATGTCCAGATGCGGCCACCGTTGATGTAGATTGGTGTCATGTCGACCTGTACTGACGGGAAACGCTGTGCCAATTGCACGGCCCATTTCCAGTGCGTGACGGCGCGCTGGCCATCCAGAAGGCCGGCCTCGGCAAGCAGGAAGGCGCCCGTGCAGACAGAGCAGATCCTCGCTATGTCTGCCGTGCTGTCGCGCAACCAGTCCACCAATCCCTGATTGAACGGGGGAGTGCCATTGCGGCTGCCTCCCGGAATAATCAGCAAGTCGATGTCCGACGGCGTGAGGTTCTCTAGCGCCAGCGTTTCGATTGACAATCCGGGACCGGTGGCGATCGCCCCGCCATCGGGGGAGGCGACGAGCAGGCGGTAAGCGGGGCGGCCGCTCCGGTCAAGGGAAGAAGCGGAGGCAAACGCCTGCATCGGGCCGCCCAGATCAATCAGATTGACGCCGTCAAACGCAACGAGAACGATGGTCTTTTGAAGCGCGTCATTCATGCGGGGCTCAGTCTTTCCGGTGTCGTTTGCCAACGCAGTGTGGCCACAAGCGAGATTGCTAGGAGCGGCACAGTGAGCAGCGCGGTCATGCTCCAACCGATGTAGAGCAGCAATGGACCGGCAGACAGGGCGCCGAGTGCTGTCATGGCATAGCGGCAGAATTCCGCCATCCCCTGCACGCGCGCCTCTTCCCCTGGTCGGTGAGCCTTGGTCAAAAGGGTGGTGCCGCCGACATACATGAAGTTCCAGCCGACGCCGAGGGCGAACAGGGCCACGTGAAAGCCAAGGTTGCTCTGGGACGTCAAGGCGGTGGCAACGCAGATCAGATTGATGATCAGACCGGTGTACAGCACACGCGCCAGACCAAAGCGGGTAATGAGCAGGCCTGTGAAGAAGGACGGTCCATACATGCCCACGAGATGCCATTGGATGATGCTGGCTCCTGCCGGAATACCAAGCCCCATGTGAACGGCGGCAATTGGTGCAGCGGTCATGATTGTCATCATGACCATGCCGGCAATAACGTTGTTGGCAAGGGCAGCAACGAAGATCCGGTCTTGCAGCAGGTCACGGTAAGTGCGCGGCGGCTGGGCCATCGATGCGTTTGCTGTCTCTTGTGTCGAGGCAGGCCGCTTCTGATAGGCCATCAGAATGGCGCTTGAGGCGAGAGCGAGCACGGTTACGGCCAGATAAGCCCCGGCAAAAGGCACGCCGGTCAGCCAGTTTCGGCTCCAGGAGGCAAGAGCAGGTCCGGCAATGGCGGCGATCAGCCCTCCGGCAAGAACAATGGAGATCGCGCGCGATTTGAACTGATCCGGCAATCCATCGGCTGCGGCCAGACGATAATATTGGCCGAATGCCTGCCAGATGCCAACCAGAAGCGTTCCCAGACAAAACAGCCAGAAGTTGGCTTGTGCAAGAGCTGCCACAGAGACGATGCCCCCGACCGCGCCGCTTGTGGCCCCTGCCAGGAAGCCTGCCCGGCGTCCGCGGCGTTGCATGAAGTTGGCCGCCCCCCATGTGGTCATTGCTGCGCCAACGGTGATCAGGGCAAAGGGCAGGGTTGCCAGCGCTGGCGTGGGGGCGAGTGTGTAGCCTGCGACCCCCGTCAGCGTCAGGTCAATGGAAATGGAGCAAACGAATAACGCATTGCACAGCGTCAACACGGCTGAGTTGCGACGCGCGGTTCTGACTGTCGCCTGTTCTGTCATATCGAAGTCTCTCTCATTCACGGCTGAGTATGAAAGAGGCTTGCCATGTTTCCAATTGGCCGGATGGCCAATTTGTGGGCAAATCCGGCCAATCTGGTTTTATTTGCGCAAAATAGGGTGCTTGGTCACGTCTACGCGTCCTTAAAACCCTGTAGGAGCCAGCCGTGCGTGCTGGGTGTTGCGGCCAGAATGGCACCTGTGTCCGTTGTCTTCTGGGCACCGGCAAAGTCGGTGACGATACCACCGGCTTCCCGCAGGATCAGTACCGATGCGCCAAAGTCATGCAAGGACAAGCCATCTTCAAAGAAACCGTCCAGGCGACCACAGGCGACATAGGCAATCGACAGCGCAGACGACCCAAGTCGACGCACTCCGGCAGAGGTGTCCATCGCCCGGCGTAGGGCGGCGTGATAGGTGGACTCGGAAACACTGGTGACCTGACCGGGCAGTGGCAATCCGGCGCCGATCAGCGTGTCGACCATGCTGTCGACCTTGACAACGCGTAAAGGATCACCGTTCACAGCCGCTCCCTTGCCTTTTTCGGCGGCAAACATTTCGTCCAGCATCGGGTCATAAACGACCCCCGCGACGACGTCCCCGTGCTCAACGACCGAAATCACCACGCCGAAATGCGGCAGGCCCCAGGCGAAGTTCGACGTGCCGTCAATGGGGTCGATGACGAAGCGAGGCACGTCCGCGCCCATGTCACGATCGCCGACCTCCTCTTCCCCTTCCACTGAATAATCGGGAAAATGGCTCATGAGATGTGTGACAATGATGCCCTCGACGGCGACATCAACGTCGGTCTGATAGTCGCGGGCACCCTTGTGAACCATACCATCAGCGGAAAAGCGTTTCAGGCAATCGCGTGCATGTGCTCCCCCAGCAAGAGCTGCCTGCGCGAGCACCACGAGACGTGGACTTGCCCAGTCGGGCAGACGTGAGGAAGCGGCAGTCATGATGGCAATCCTTTGTGGTGAGGGCGTGAGGAGAGGTGCCAAGCATAGGCTGTGACAGCGAAATTTTGCAACAAAATGACAAACCGTGCAGCAGTTTCGTGACCGCAAAGCGGGTTGAAGACTTCGGCACGGCGCGAGCACCGGGCAATCGACAGACAAAGTCAGATCCTGAACCTTGACCTTCCAGTAACTGGAATCCTTATGTTGGGTACAGATGAAAGCGCAAGGCTCTCTTGCGCCCACTTTATACAACAGGAAAGGCTGGCCCCATGTCTGATGACGGACACTGCTGTGGAAGCTCGACTGACGCTCATACTGCCGCCCAAACATCTAGCCAAACCGCTGTTGATCCGGTCTGCGGCATGGATGTCAGCATCACCGAGACGACGCCTCAGACAACGCATGAGGGGCAGACCTATTTCTTTTGTTCGGTGGGGTGCCGGGATAAATTCAACGCTGATCCGGCTGCCTATCTGAAGGCTGCCCCTGCATCTGCGACAGGTCATGATCAGCCTCACGCCGGGCACGATCATGGTGGCCACGAGCATGGCTGTTGTGGTGGCCATGGCAAGGCAACGCCTTCACCAGATGAGACAGACGGCGAAACCGCGATTGATCCGGTGTGCGGTATGACCGTGAAACTGAATGCCGGAAAACCGCATCTTGCCTACAAGGGGGAGGACTATCATTTCTGTAGCCAGAAGTGTCACGACCGCTTTGAGGCGGATCCCTATTTCTTCCTGTCCGGCAACAACAAGAAGGCCGGGAAGAAGGTCGCTGCTGACACCAAGTTCACGTGTCCGATGGATCCGGAAATCGTGCAGGATGGGCCGGGCACCTGTCCGATCTGTGGCATGGCGCTGGAGCCAATGAGCGGTGTTTCGGAAGGCCCAAATGAAGAGCTGATTGATTTTACCCGGCGTCTGGTTGTCAGCGTTGTTGCGGCTGTTCCCTTGTTGCTCCTCACGATGGGACCGATGGTGGGACTTCCGGTGCGCGACGTCTTTGGCGAGACGGTTGCCCGGATCATAGAATTGGTTCTGGCGACACCTGTAGTGGTGTGGGCGGCAGCTCCGTTCTTTCAGCGCGGCTGGATGTCGGTGAAAACGCGGCATTTCAACATGTGGACGCTGATCATGCTGGGTGTGGGGGCAAGTTATGGCTACAGTCTGATTGCGACCGTGTTTCCCGGTGTTTTTGAACGCGCCTTCGCCAATATGGGCAGCGATGTGCCGGTGTATTTCGAATCCTCCGTAGTCATCATTGCCCTGATTTTTGTCGGTCAGGTGTTGGAGTTGCGCGCCCGCGAGAAAACGGGAGATGCCATCGCCAGCTTGTTGAACCTCGCACCCAAGACAGCGCGACGCATTACACCAGATGGTGATGAATATGATGCGCCGCTGGACAATATTCTGACCGGCGACATATTGCGCGTCAGAGCCGGAGACAGCGTTCCCGTAGATGGGCGTGTACTGGAAGGTCACTCCTCGATTGATGAAAGCATGGTCACGGGTGAACCCATTCCGCAAGAAAAGGGGGAAGGGGATCAGATCGTCGGCGGCACGTTGAACGGGTCAGGCACTCTGGTCATGGAAGCTGAAAAGGTTGGCAGTGATACGGTGTTGTCGCGGATCGTCGAGATGGTGGCCGGGGCACAGCGCTCGCGGGCTCCAATCCAGGGTCTGGCAGACCGGGTGGCAGGATGGTTCGTGCCAGGTGTCGTGCTCGTGGCTCTTGTTGCCTTTCTCCTGTGGTGGGCCGTTGGGCCATCTCCTGCTTTCATTCATGCGGTCGTGGCAGCCGTCTCCGTTCTGGTCATTGCCTGTCCCTGTGCGCTTGGTCTGGCAACGCCCATGGCGATCATGACGGCGACAGGCAGAGGGGCACGGGCCGGTGTGCTGGTTCGCGATGCCGAAGCTCTTGAGACACTTGCGCGCGTCGATGCGCTGGTGATCGACAAGACGGGAACGTTGACCGAGGGGCGGCCCAGCGTCACGGAGGTCGTCGCTGCGGGGGACCAGAGCCGGGAGGATATTCTGGGGCTGGCCGCAGCTCTTGAACGTGGTTCGGAGCATCCCTTGGCGGATGCCGTTCAACGGGCCTTCGAGAGCAGTGGCGCAGCACGCCCTGCGGCCGTTGAGAACTTTGAAACCCTCACCGGACGCGGCGTGAAGGGCTCTCTTGATGGCCGCGACGTTGCACTTGGCAATGCACGTCTGATGCAGGATTTGGGCATTGCTACAGATCAGCTTGAGGCGTTGAGGGAGAGGCTTGATGCGCCTGAAAGCACGTTGATCTATCTTGCCGAGAAGCAGCAGCTTGTCGGGATTCTTGGCTTGGCGGATCCCGTGCGCTCAGGATCTGCCGGGTTGGTGAAGACATTGCGCCAGACTGGCTTGCGGGTCATCATGGCAACCGGCGACAATGAGGCCGCAGCAACGGCGGTCGCTCGTGAACTGGGCGTTGACGAAGTGCATGCAGGGCTGTTGCCGGAGGGCAAGAAAGCTCTGATCGAGCGCTTGAAACAAGATGGCGTGACGGTTGCCATGGCGGGTGATGGCATCAATGATGCTCCGGCTCTGGCCAGTGCCAACGTTGGCCTTGCAATGGGAAGTGGCTCTGACGTGGCGGTGGAAAGTGCCGGTCTGACTTTGCTCAATGGTGACGTGGGGGCCGTGTTGCGGGCAAGGGAACTGGCACAGGCAACGCTGACGAATATTCGGCAAAACCTGTTTTTCGCCTTTGCCTACAATGGGGTCGGTGTGCCGATTGCAGCCGGTATTCTGTATCCTTTCACCGGCTTGACATTGTCGCCGATGATTGCTGCCGCTGCTATGAGCCTGTCGTCAGTCTCGGTCATTACGAATGCCTTGAGATTGCGCCGTCTGAAACTTTGAAATGGATTGACACGGAATGACAATGAACATTGGGCAGGCATCCGAGGAAACCCGGCTGTCAGCGAAGACCATTCGCTATTACGAACAGATTGGTTTGGTTGAGCCGGACCGGCTGCCCAATGGTTATCGCAGCTATTCCGACAAGCAGGTGCATCGTCTGCGTTTTGTTCAAAGAGCCCGGGCGTTGGGTTTTACCATCGATGAATGCCGTTTGCTCCTGTCGCTTTATGATGATCAGCGCCGGGAAAGCCAGCAGGTGAAACAGATCGCCGAAGCGAAGGTGCGTGAGCTTGATCAGAAGATCGAGGAAATGCGCAGTCTGCAATCGACATTGCGCCATCTGGTATCCTCCTGTCACGGTGATGATCGCCCCGATTGCCCGATTATTGATGACCTTGCTGGAATTTCTTTTAAGTAATTTTTCTTTTCATCGATTTTATTATTTAGTATTTTTACGTATTCGCTGAAATTTTCAAATTTATAAGAGTTATTACTTATTTTTTAGAGATAAAATTTCTATATTTACAATATATTATATATGCTTTTTAGAGAATTGATCATGACTTGCTTCTAGAATTGGGCGGGTTAATGATAGGAATTCTTCGGCTATGTCTCACTTTGTTCGGGGTAAGGAGGATCCTTGGGAGTTGTTGAGATGTATTGCCTCAACCGCGTATCAGGGAATTATCGTGACGGACCGTGACTTGCAGGTCGTCATGATCAACGATACCGCCTTCAAGATTCTCGGTATTCCAAAAGATCTCTTGCAGGGAGATCCAAGCCTCTCTCGATTGCTGCACTTCTTTGCTGACCGCGGTGACTATGGCGAGGGGGATGCACAAAGCTATGTGCAAGAAAGGCTTCAGAGTACGCGAACCGGTAAGCCCAGTGATGTCGTGATTGAGAAGCCCAAGGGGCGCATGTTGCGATTGCAGACAAGCCCGCTTGAGGGGGGCGGGATTGTGACGACTTATACGGACGTGACGCGGGATTTTTTGAGCAGCGTCGGATCCAGGAAGAGCAGGAACGTCTTGAGCAGGCGTTGGGAGAGCGGACGCGCGAGTTGAAGGCGAGCAGTGATCTGTTTTTCAACGCCCTTGATGTTCTGTCTGAGGGGATTGCGATTTCGGATGCCGATGGTCTCGCTGTAATGGCCAACGCCAAGATGAAACAAATCTATCCCGAATTGAATGATCTCATTACGGAGGGTGGAAAGGCCTCGGATATTTTTCGACGCGTTTTTGCCGATGAGCCGGACCATGAAGCCCAGATGCTGCAAAGTGAGGGCGAAAGCGAGGGAGCAGACTGGGTTGAGCGCCAGTTCCCCGATGGGCGATGGTATCGCGTCTCGCGTTCGGTCATGCCAGACAAATCCCTGATTTCAGTCTATGCCGATGTGACGCACTACAAGCAGCAGAACGCTGTTCTACAGCAACACGCTCAAGAGTTGGTGCGCCACCTGCGCCAGGAAAAACAGCTCACCGAGATGCAGCGCGAATTTGTCTCGATGGCGTCGCACGAATTCCGCACGCCTTTGGCAATCATTGACAGTAATGCGCAGCGTTTGATCCGCCGCGGCGATAAGATCTCTGCCGAAAAGCTGCAGGAGCGGCTGTCTAATATTCGGGATGCAGTTGGGCGCATGCAGTATCTGATCAACCGTTTTTTGAATTTTTCTCAAGCGCAATCCCTGAACGGCATGCAGATCAAGTTGGGACGTCATGACTTAAAGGAGCTGGTTCGGCATGCAAGTGCGCGTGAGCAAGATGTCAGCAACAATCACAGTATTACATGCGATATCGAAAGCCTTCCAAGGTTTATAGATATGGATTCAAAGCTGATTGAACAGTGTGTATCTAATATTTTGTCAAATGCTGTGAAGTACTCTCCGGATTGTAATGAGATCTTTTTGTCGGGATATTGTGATGGCGGCCATGCCGTGATCCGGGTTGAGGATAGAGGTGTTGGAATTCCTTTTGATGAGCAGAAGAAAATCTTCAATCGCTATTTCCGAGCGTCAACGTCCAGCGGTATTGCAGGGACGGGCATCGGATTGAATATGACGCAGATGATCGTCAAGCAGCACGGCGGCACAGTGGAACTGGAAAGTGAAGTCGGTAAAGGGACCGTGGTCACTTTGAAGCTGCCGCTTCAGGCGCAGGCCGGACAAGGGCAGAGAGCCCTTCGGGGAGCGTCATCGAGCATGCGTTCGGCATCGAATGAGGAGGCATGATCCAATGAAGAAGAAGACAACGATCCTGTGTGTTGAAGACGAAAAGTTGCTGTTGGAAGACATCAGTGAAGAACTCGAAGATGCTGGGTATACGGTTGTGGCTGCGACCAACGGTCAAGAAGCCCTGTCCATTCTGGAAGAAACCCAGGTTCACCTGATCCTCTGCGATATGATGATGCCCAAAATGGATGGCCCGACGTTGCTCCAGACGATCCGGACCGAGTATCCGAGCTTGAGCAATGTGCCATTTATCTTTCTGACAGCGAAAGCCACGCGTGAGAATATCATCGAAGGCAAGAAGCTGTGCGTCGACGACTATCTGACAAAGCCGGTCGACTATGATCTTCTGTTGGCAACGGTTGAGGCAAGTCTCGCTCAGGTGGAGCGTATGGCGACGGAGAACCACAAGAAACTCAAGAAAATCTATAAATATTTCCAGTCGCAGCAGCGTCAGACGCCGGAGGTCTCGGCTGTGCCAGAGACCTTGACGCTGCTGTTGTCATCTCCCAAGCCCGCCCTTCTGCAACCTCTTGCCAATGCCCTGCGGGAGTTGGGGTGTGATGTGATGCTGGCAAGTGAAGATGAGATCATGTCGCCGAATTTTCGGGATACATCCCCGGATCTGTTTTTCGCTGTCTACACTCAGGCCATGCATAATTACATGATGGCGCGTGGTGTGGGGCCAAGAATGACACAGCTCAAGGAGCGTTGTGTCTTTCTGGCCCCTCCAAGGTTGCCGGTCGAAAAACTTCAGCTTTTGCAATCGACCGGGGTCAGGGAGTACATCCAGTTTCCGTATCCTCCGATTGAGGTGTTCAAGTTTCTCATGCGCAAAATGCGCGGCGCAGTGTGCTGACGTGAGCCTTGGTGCTTGCGTCAGCAGGCTTTTTTGTGGAACTATTCCCGTGATTTAAGCGAATGCCAGCGCCGGTCAGATGAAACCAACACAGATGGTTTTCTGGAGGGCGATCTTCTGCCTTGCTTCGGTGGCAAAAGGCAACGTTTCCAATATCAGATATTAGAAAGGTTTTCTGCCTGTGAGCACGAGAGGCTTTGTGCTGGCCTCGATGTGCCGGGTCGGTTAGATCTGTGGCGTCAAGGGAATCAGGAGTTTTTTATGTCTGCGCCGATCGTTAGTGTCGTGATGCCAGTCTACAATGGGGCGTCTTTTGTCGCGGAGGGCATTCAATCTCTCTTGCAGCAAACCTTGTCCGATTTTGAGATTATCGTGGTTGACGATGGGTCTACAGACGAGACTGCAACGATTGTTGACGCTCTTGAAGATCCCCGCATCAGGCTGATCAAGCAGTTAAATCAGGGCGTCGCGGTTGCTCGTAACACTGGGCTGGAGCATGCGCGCGGGGAGTACATCGCGTTTCAGGACCATGATGACATGTCGGTGCCCGAACGTCTTGAAACGCAGGTCGCTTATTTGCGGTCGCATCCGGGTGTCGGGCTCGTTGGCAGTTGGTCCATGATTATTGATACTGAAGGCGTGTCTCGAAAGGGTCATGAACATCCTCTGAGTGATGCGCAATTGCGTTTCGATCTAATGTTCGACAATCCGTTTGTGGCCAGTTCAATCATGGTGCCTCGCCATGTGATCGATAAGGTCGGAGGGTTTGAAATCAATCCGGCAGGCCATCCGGAAGACCTGGAGCTTTGGTCGCGGATTTCTCGTTGTTATCGGGTGGCAAATTTATCTGAACGACTGGTTCTTTATCGCTACAGGTGCCGGGAAGTCTTTCCGGTACATTGCTGCCGTCCAGCATTGCATCATTAGTGTCGGAAAATATGGCTGCGATCTGGGGTTTAGATGCGCCGACACCTGCTATGGTTGATTTGTCACTTTTACAGCATAGCGTTTATCAGGAGATGTCCGATAAGCCTGATTTTGTTTCAATCTTTGAAGTTGTCCGATCGGCAGCGCGATATTTGGGCGAGGATAAGGAAAGTGAAGTTATGTTAATGAAATGCGCTAAAGAACGTATTCATGGTTTGATATATTATTCCCCCTCGGAAATTTTTCCGATTGGCTTGAAGATTAAACGGAGAATTTTAAGGTCAATTAAAAAAATTAAACGAATTTATTCGAAATTTTATTCTAAAAATTAGAATAGCCGTGAAAATATTCTTCTTTTAGTTTTCTCTGAAATAATTTTTGTGAAATTTTCTCATTATCCGAAGTCCTCGGGAGGTGTTCGGGCCCTTGTGCTTTGACAATCAGCGGCGAGTCTCGCTAGATGTGCGCTCAACTGGAACAAGGGTACGGGGCATGGGTGTGAGAGTACTGGTAACAGGCGGGGCCGGCTTTCTTGGGTCGCACCTCGTTGAGCGATTGCTGGACCGGGGCGATGAGGTTCTATGCCTTGATAATTTTTATACAGGCACGCGACGGAATGTTGAGCACCCTGATCGGTCACCCCCGGTTTGAATTGATGCGTCACGATGTGTCTTTCCCGCTGTATGTTGAAGTGGATGAAATCTATAATCTCGCCTGTCCTGCATCGCCAGTACACTATCAGCATGACCCTGTTCAGACGACCAAAACCTCGGTTATTGGTGCAATCAACATGCTGGGGCTGGTCAAGCGTCTGCGTGCCAAGATCCTCCAAGCTTCTACGTCAGAGGTTTATGGGGATCCATCAATTCATCCTCAGGTCGAGGAGTATTGGGGCAATGTAAATCCGGTTGGCATCCGGTCTTGTTACGACGAGGGTAAGCGCTGTGCGGAGACGTTGTTCTTTGATTATCGTCGACAGCATGACCTTGCGGTCAAAGTGGTTCGTATTTTCAATACTTATGGTCCGCGGATGCATCCCAATGATGGGCGTGTTGTTTCGAACTTTATCGTTCAGGCCCTGAAAGGTGACGATATCACCATTTTTGGCGAAGGCCTTCAGACACGTTCGTTCTGCTATCGTGACGATCTGGTCGAAGCCATGCTTCGCATGATGGCAACTCCAGACGACGTGACTGGGCCGGTTAATATCGGTAATCCTAATGAGTTCACGATCCGCTCGCTTGCCGAGTTGATCCGCAAATGACAGGATCCTCTTCCAAACTTGTCTTCAAGCCATTGCCGCAAGACGATCCGGTGCAAAGACAACCCGATATTTCGTTGGCCAAAGATCTTCTCGATTGGGAACCGACCGTCGAACTGCGTCAAGGTCTTGCCAAGACTATCGAGTATTTTGATATGCGCCTGAAAGACAATCACTGACGCCTGATCTCCATGACTGATTTGAAATGCGCGGCGCAGTGTGTTGACGTGAGCCTTGGTGCTTGCGTCAGAAGGCTTTTTTGTGGAACTATTCCCGTGATTTAAGCGAATACCAGCGCCGGTCAGATGACATGACGCAGCTCGGTCGAGACGATCCTCGGGGGGCGTGTGTCCCGTTTGGTAGGCCGTCCAGTGTGATGAACGTGTTCCCATTTGACGAATGCGTGCGAGTGTTGCGGCGAGGGGTGTTGGCGGAACCGAAGATAGAACTGGGCGGATGGCTGATCAAACCGGCCAGACGTGACCCAGCAGGGGAGTGGCGTGACGGGAACCGGACTAGATCTTCTCAGTGCAAATGACAGCCCGGGCCATCACGCGCAAAGTTATTATGCCGCGACGCTGAAGGACCAGCCCGATTTTCCGGCGCTTCAAGATGAGGTGGACTGTGATGTCTGCGTCATTGGGGGGGATTTACCGGCCTGTCAACGGCGTTACATCTGGCGAAGGCCGGGCGCGAAGTGGTCTTGCTAGAGGCCAATCGGGTCGGATGGGGTGCATCGGGCCGCAATGGCGGTCAGGTGGCGACGGGTCAACGGCTGGACCAGATCACTTTGGAAAAGCAACTGGGCGTTGAGCATGCGCGTCGTCTCTGGGACCTGTCGCTGGACTCTGTTGCCCTCGTCAAGGATCTGATCCGCGAGCATTCCATCGCGTGCGATTGGGTTGATGGCGTTTTGCATGTGGATCACAAGAAAGCCTACGTGGCTGAAAGTCGTGACTATGTGCAGCACATGCGTCAAACCTATAACTATGACAAGCTCCGGTTCATTGCACGGGGCGATATCCGGGATTGGGTTGCCAGTCCACGTTATCACGCCGGTATTCTGGATGAAGCAGGCGGTCACCTGCACCCATTGAACTATGCCGTGGGACTGGCCAATGCGGGCCAAGATGCGGGTGTGCAGCTTTTTGAAAACAGCCGAGTGTTGCAGACGGCATCGGTGGCCACGGCTGGGGCGCGGCATGAAGTGTCCACCCGACATGGCCGTGTCCGGGCGCGTTATCTGGTCTGGGCCTGCAATGGCTATCTTGGTTCCTTGCAGCAGCAGACGGCCGCGCATGTTCTGCCGATCAACAATTTCATTCTGGCGAGCGAGCCGTTTTCCAAGGCAGATGCAGAAGCTCTGATCCGCTCCAATGTGGCCGTTGCGGACAGCAAGTTCGTCGTGAACTATTTTCGCTTTTCTGCCGATCATCGACTGCTGTTCGGTGGTGGGGAAACTTATGGATATAAATTCCCGAAAGACATCAAACAGTTCGTCCGCAAGCCTATGTTGAATATCTTTCCGCATTTGAAGGACCTGCGGATTGATTATGGCTGGGGTGGCACATTGGCGGTCACCATGCAGCGGATGCCTTTCATCACTCGTCTTGAACCCACTGTTCTGGGCGCAGGGGGCTATTCCGGGCATGGAGTGGCCATGGCGACACTGGCGGGCCGTGTGTTATGCGACGCGATTTTGGGGCAGGACGACGATTTGCGCAGCTTCGAGGCGATCCGTGTGCCGCCGTTTCCCGGAGGGGCAGCCTTGCGTCACCCGCTTCTGGTGTTGGCGATGACGTGGTACGCTCTGCGCGATCGGCTTGGGGTTTGATTTTATGAGCCATGCCGGGGCACATGAGCCGATGGAAATCGGCAGCTTTTGGGAGGCGTCCGTTGGGCGCATTCATGAAGATCGCCAGCTTTTTGGTGAAGCGCGCTTTGATGTCTGCATTCTTGGTGCAGGGTTTGCCGGGCTTTCGGCTGCGCTGAAACTGGCGCAGGCTGGCGTCTCCGTTGCTGTTTTGGAAGCCAATCGCGTTGGGTGGGGGGCTTCTGGACGCAACGGCGGATTTTGCTGTCTTGGTGGGACCAAGCTCTCCGACAAAGATGTGATCCGTCGTTTTGGTCGCGATGAGGCGCGGCGCTTTTTCGATTATCAATGTGAAGCAATCGATACGGTGCGGGAGCGTCTAGACGATTGGAATTTGGCTGCCGATCGCCATTCGGACGGTGAAATGCTCCTGGCACATCGTGCCAGGGACTACGCCGGATTTGTTGAGGATGCGGCATTTCTGAAAGAGATCTACGGGTTGCCCACATCGATCTTGTCTAAGGAGGCATTGGCAGAGCGCGGATTGGCGGGGCCTGAGTTTTACGGCGGTTTGCATCTGTCGCGCGGTTTTGCGCTTAATCCGATGAAATATGTTCAAGCGCTGGCAGATCAGGTGCGGACGGCCGGTGGTCGCATCTTTGCCCACTCCGAGGTGCTGTCCATGGAGGCAGATCGAGAAGGGGGCCATCTCCTGCGCACGCGCAATGGTCAGGTTAAAGCGCGAAAGGTGGTGCTGGCTGGCAATGGCTATTCCCGTGATGATGTCCCGCTGGGGTTTGGCGCGCGGCTTTTGCCTGTCATGTCCTCTGTTTTGGTGACCCGCCCGTTGAGCGACGGCGAACTGGCCGCGCAAGGCTGGACATCTGACATCATGTCCTCGGACACGCGCACCCTGTTGCATTATTTTCGGTTGCTGCCCGACAAGCGTTTTCTGTTTGGAACCCGAGGCGGCGTGTTTGAAGGGGCGGACACCTTGCGCGGCGTCTACCAGCGCTCACGGGCAGATTTCGACCGCATGTTCCCGGCACTGGCGGGAGGTGGAAACCTCTTATAAATGGCATGGTCATGTGTGTATGACCCGTCGCTTGACGCCCTTTGTTGGCGAGATGAAGGGGGTGGACGGTGTGTACGCAGCCGTTGGCTGGCACGGGTCTGGAATTGCCATGGCCTCTCTGTCGGGAGAAAAAGTGGCGGAGCTCATTCTTGGCCGTGTCGTGCCGAATGAATTGCCCGCCGTTATCACGCAGCCTCTTGGCCGGTTTCCTATTCCGTTTCTGCGCAAGCCCGCCATTCAGGTGGCGTATTGGTGGTACGGTTGGCAGGATCGGTGAGGGGACGCTCCGCTTCTTTCTCGCAGATCCTGCGTTTTGCTCAGGCCGTAACCTGTGTTGGCCGCATTCTATATGGCGGCCGGGCGCTGAATATGGGCGATGTTTATCTTGGCCCGGATTTCGAATCCAAGCTTTTGATATAGCTTGATTGCGCCGGTGTTGCTGGCATAGGCATGCAGGAACGGCGTCTCATCTCGCTGGCGTATTCCGGCGATCACGCGTGTCATCAAGGCTCCTGCCAAGCCGCGTCCGCGAAAGTCCGGATGGGTACACACGCCGCTGACCTCTGTGAAGCCCGGGACCTTCAGGCGCTCGCCCGCCATGGCAATCAGCTTGCCCTCGATGCGGATGCCAATGAAATGTCCCAGGGCGCCGGTCCGAATGCGAAACGGCCCTGGCTCCGTCAACAAAGCCAGATCCAGCATATCCTGCGCATCTTCTGTTCCAAGTGTCGTGATTTCCAGATCGCAGGGTGTCACGTCAGATGGTGTCATCTGCACCATTTGCACGCCCTCGGTCTGCGCCAGAATGTCCATGCCCTTAGGAACCAGCACCTTGCTGGTTTGCGCGTGATAAAAGCTCTGCAACGGCTCAGCGAAAAGGGCACCGAGTTCGGCAACACTTTCCGGACTGTCGTCGATGGTTGCGGCAAAAAGGCCGACTTGTGGGTCGAAGATCTTGGCCCGGGCAGTGCCTCGTGAGAATGGCGCATGGGTTGTTGCCAATGATTTCCAGACGACGCGGTCCAGCGGGTGGACCTCTTGCTGACCGGATGTCATCGGGGGGAGGGCTGCCGCGCGCTCGGCCAGTGATGACGATTCCAGCGCGTCCTCCAGTCCCGTGATCTGATGAAGGAGCGTCCCTTCAAGCGGCTCACAGATCGTGCGGACAACCCGTTCGACTGCGGGCCATGCCCGTGCCATCAGTCGTTGTGTCAGTGCGGTGCCCTCGTTCGTCAATTGAACGCGACTGACGCGACCATCGTTGGGGTCGGGCAGGGTTGCCACCAGCCCGACATCTTTCAGCTTGTTGACCATGCGTGTCATCCCGGGCTGACTTTGCCCCATGGTGGCGGAAAGATCGCCGATGCTTGTTGGGCCAAGCTGGTGCAAGGCAAACAGCACCGGGTTGTGAGCTGTCGTCACCTCCATGTCCTCGAACTGGGCAATCAGGTCTTGCGTATGCGCCTGAAGCCTTTCGCCGAGGCGTTTCAGCCGGGTACCAAGCGTCTGATAAGCGAGCTGGCGAATGATGTCGTGTGTCATGAGGTATGGTCCATTAAAATTTATGCAATGTTATATAACTTGTTATTTATATGCGTCAAGAAAGAAGAATGAGTGTGCCAAGACAATTGAAACCGGCAGTCTGACGCGGACATTGAGGGATCTCGGGGGGAAGGAGAGAGGTGTCTTGCGACAAAGACTGCCTCTGCCATTGCCCCGCACTCAATTCTCCCTTAAAAGACGCTCCAAAGATTCCGAAAAGTTTTAACGTCCAAACGGAGATGCAGACGCCTCATGGCACGTCAGTTCATCTATCATATGCATGGCCTTTCGAAGGCCTATAACGGCAAGAAGGTTCTTGATAACGTTCACCTGTCGTTCTACCCGGATGCGAAGATCGGTATCCTGGGACCGAATGGTGCTGGTAAGTCGACCTTGCTGAAAATCATGGCCGGGCTCGACAAGGAGTACACCGGTGAAGCATGGGCCGCAGAGGGCGCGCGCGTCGGGTATTTACCGCAGGAGCCGCATCTCAATCCTGAGAAGACGGTGCGTGAAAACATCCTTGAAGGCGTTGCCCACAAGCAGGCCATTGTCGAGCGCTACAACGACCTGATGATGAACTACTCGGATGAAACCGCCGAGGAAGGAGCCAAGCTCCAGGATGTCATTGACGCGGAAGATCTGTGGAACCTCGACAGCAAGGTCGATATGGCGATGGAAGCCCTGCGCTGCCCGCCGGAAGATGCCAATGTCGACAATCTGTCGGGTGGTGAACGCCGCCGTGTGGCGCTGTGTCAGTTGCTGTTGAGCGAGCCGGACCTGCTGCTGCTCGATGAGCCGACCAACCACCTTGACGCTGAAACCGTGCATTGGCTGGAACGCCACCTGCGCGAGTTCAAGGGCTCCGTGCTGATCATCACCCATGATCGCTACTTCCTTGACAATGTTACGGGCTGGATCCTTGAACTTGATCGGGGCGCTGGCATTCCTTACGAAGGCAACTACTCCGCATATCTGGAGAAGAAGTCCAAGCGTATGGAGCAGGAAGGCCGCGAGAACATGGCGCGCAACCGTGCCATTTCCCGCGAACGCGAATGGATGGGCATGTCGCCAAAGGGGCGTCAGACCAAGTCCAAGGCGCGTATCAAGGCCTATGATCAGCTGCTGTCGGCACAGGAAGAGCGTGTGCCGTCTATCGAGCAGATTCTCATTCCAGTGGGCGAGCGCCTCGGTGCCAACGTCATCGAAGTCAAGAACGTCTCCAAGGGCTTTGAAGACCGTCTGCTGATCGACGACCTGTCGTTCAAGCTGCCGCGTGGTGGTATTGTTGGCGTGATCGGTCCGAACGGCGCCGGTAAGTCGACCTTGTTCAAGATGTTGACCGGTCAGGAAACGCCTGACAGCGGCGAGGTCATCGTCGGCGATACCGTGCATATGGGCTACGTTGATCAGTCACGCGATGCGTTGAACCCGGACAATAATGTCTGGGAAGAAATTTCCGGCGGTGCCGAGGTGATTTATCTCGACGACAAGGAAATCAATTCGCGCGCTTACTGCTCGTCCTTCAACTTCAAGGGCCCTGCACAACAGGCAAGAGTTGGGGATCTGTCGGGTGGGCAGCGAAACCGTGTGCATCTCGCCAAGGTTCTCAAGCAGGGTTCCAATGTGCTGCTGCTCGATGAGCCGACCAACGATCTGGATACGGAAACGCTGGCAGCGCTCGAAGACGCACTTGAAAACTACGCCGGTTGCGCCGTGGTCATCTCGCATGACCGTATGTTCCTTGACCGTCTGGCCACACATATGCTCGCCTTTGAAGGTGACAGCCATGTGGAATGGTTCGAAGGTAACTTCGAAGATTATGAAAAGGACAAGGTCCGTCGTCTCGGCGCTCATGCCGCCGACCCGCGTCGCATCAAGTACAAGCCGCTGACGCGCTAAAGCGCCGCTTGACCCTTTTTGAAAATTTGGAAACGCCCCGGACCCAGATTGGCCGGGGCGTTTTTTATTCGGGTGGATACAGGTGCGTGTCCACGATTCTCTTGGTCGCAAGCCTTGTGACCGACCGACGGCGCGCGCATTCTTGCGAAATTGCTGCGATGAGGTCATGGATTTGAGGAACATGCGGAGATTTTGGGCGGGTCTTGCGGTGATTGGCGTTTTCGTCTCTGTGGGGATGTCCGCCGTTCCAGCTATGGCCGCTGATTTTAAACCCGCAGAGGTGCCTGAGAAACAAGACTTCATCCATCAACTGCTTGGACTTGCTGCGGGTGCGCTGGCGCAGCCTGACGCCTCTGAGACCACACCAGGCGGAGGACTTCGCGCCACACCGGGAGGCAGGACAGCCGGTGATCGCCACGGCGGCGGGGATACGGATTTTCCAGATATGAGTCTGCCGGATATTTCAATTCCCATGCCGAAAATGCCAGCCGTCAGCCTGCCGCAAGTGGTTGTAGCCGATCCTTCGACGGCTGCGGGAGCATCGCAGCTCCGGGGCAAAGGTCCGCGTTTCGGGCAGGATGGGAAAGCGTCGCAACGCTCGCAAGACCTTCAGGTGACACCACGTGCCGGAGCGAAGACCGTGAGCCGCCAAAACCCCTCCGCGAAAGAGCTTCATGCGCAGGTGCAGGTGGACGCGCAAGGTCGGTCTTATGTTGTGGTCTCGGGCCAGAAGGTCATCTTGCAAACAGCGGCGTCCACAAAGGAAAAATAAACACGCAAGCCTGTCGCTTATTTCGCAGTTGGCGATATCATCGTCATGGGTTTTGAGAACATGTGTCTGCCGAGTTGTGTGCGGCCATGTGGCTTGCTACCGTTGATTTTGTTCTTTTGCGAAAGGCCTTCCATTGTCCGTCTCTGATATGTCTCCTTCGCCGCTTGAGACACTTGAGATGACGCGCCCGCGTCGTCTCAAAGGCCAGGTTGTTTCTGTGCTGTCATCGGTGAGCCCGGATGATTTTCCGACGCACCTTCAGACGTCTCTGGAGTTGACACTTGAGGGGATTCCCGGGGATCGGCATGGCGGATTTACTCGCAAATCCGGTGGGCGTGAGCCGTATTATCCGCGTGGCACCGAAATTTGTAATGAGCGGCAACTGTCCATTCTCTCCGTGGACGAGTTGCAGGTGATCGCGCAGCGCATGGAATTGCCGGAGGTGAAGGCAGAGTGGATCGGGGCCAATCTGGTTCTGGCTGGTCTGCCCAGCTTGTCCCTGATGCCACCGCGCACCCGGCTGGAGTTTGAAGGCGGTGCGGTCGTTCGAGTGGATGGCGACAATGCCCCGTGTCGGGCTGCGGGAAAATCGATTGCCAGCCATTTTCCCGAGCGTGACGGGTTGGACCTTCTGTTTCCCAAGAAGGCGCGGTTCTTGCGTGGCCTTGTCGGCTTTGTCGAGAAAGCAGGCGTGATTACGCCGGATGCGGCTGTTACGGCGCATATTCCACCCCAGTGGATTTATGTGGCAGACCTCGCATAAGACTTTTGGTCTGGCGAGCGGTGACGTTAACCGAAGCGGGTGTCCTGTTCGCCGTCAACAGACGGCGGTTCCTGATTTTGGCCCGCGCTTTCAGGTGAGAGCCCTTCCCAGAAAGGTCGTTGCGCGACTACGTTGAGGCGCCGAGCCTCTTCCTGCGCCAGCCAGGGCAGAAGGTCTTCGTGTGTCAGGGGAGGGAGAAGAAATAGCCTTGCCCACAATCGCAGCCGAGCTCGCGGATAATGTCGAGCTGCTTTTGCGACTCGATTCCTTCCACCACCGACGTCAGTTTCATCACGTCGCAAAGTTTGATGATCGAGGCAATCACCTTGCGGGATTTCGGCTCGTCAAGGGCTATGACGAAACTGCGGTCGATCTTGATCCGGTCGATTGGCAGCCGATGCATATAGCCCAGGCTTGAGTAGCCGGTGCCGAAATCGTCCAGCGCCAGGATAAATCCGGCCTGACGCAGTTTGTCCATACCGATTTGCGCCTCAACCAGCGAACGAAACACTGAGGTTTCGGTGATTTCGATGGTGATGCGCTCATTGGCAATGCCATAACGCCGTGTCGTGTTGATCAGCGTCGTGATCGTCTCTGGCTGCAAGATATCAAGCGTCGACAGATTGAAGCCAAGATTGATCGGCGTAGGAAGGCTTGCGAGCACTTCGATGGCCTTGTTGAACAGCACCAGCGTCATCTGACGGATAAGGCCGGTCTTCTCGGCAATTGGAATAAAGACTTCCGCTGGCACGGGGCCCATGTCCGGGTCGGTCCAGCGGGCCAGTGCCTCTACGGCCCGCACTTCTTCGGTCTTGAGGTCGATGATGGGTTGAAAGACGACGGTAAAATCGTCTTCCAGATGGGCCCGCTGCAGGGCGCTCTCGATGGCGCGTTCGCGCCGGATCCGGGCTTCATGCGTGTGCGAATAGATGGTGACCTTAGCCGCGACGCTCCTGCTTCGAATGATAAAGTGCATAATCAGAGCGATCAAACAGATCATGCGCATTGGTGCCCGCCTCCGGGAACACGGCCAGCCCACAAGAACAGCCGATGGACACCTGGGTCTTGCCGACCTGATAGGGCCTGGCAAGGAAATCACACAATTCATAGCCCACCCGTTCCAGCGTTTCGTCCGGCTCGAATATCATCAGACCAAATTCATCACCGCCCAAACGGCAAACTTCAAAGCGGTCGCGGGGGAGGGTGGCAAGACGATTGCCGACTTCGGCCAGCAACCGGTCACCGAATTTGTGACCGTAGGTGTCGTTGACGGGTTTAAACCGATCCAGATCCAGCACGCCGACGGCAAAGTGGGTTGCGGCTTGCGCGCCACAGGCCATGCGTCGATCCAGTTCGGAAAAGAAATACCGCCGGTTGGGCAATCCTGTCAGCACATCCGTTTGGGCAAGACGGGCATTCTCGCGGTTCAGGATCTCCGTTTCGCTTTGCTTGCGCGTCAGGGCAATCTGGGATTCCACGAGCAGTTGGAAACCTTTGTAACGCACCATCAACACCTTGATCATCAGCAGGAAAACTAAGGCAGATATTGATCGACATTGCGATAAAAGTCGGATCGCCGGTGGTTATTTGATAGATGGTGTGGGGGATGGCCATGACCGGCAGGATCAGGATCGCGGCCTAGGGCAGATACAAGAGGCAGAACAGACAGCCAATAGCGGTTGTGGAATTGAAGAGAAGGACATAGCTCCGTTGCAACGGGTCGCCATAGCCATTGAGCAACAAAGACCAGACCGTAAAAAGCAGGGCGATGGTGACGCCCAGAATGATGGTGTGTCGCAGATCTTGAAAGACGCGCTCTTGAGACAGGGGCAGTTGGAAACGTTTTAGCCAGATAATTAGCCGGACGGCAGAGCCTCCCAAAAGGATGAGGAAAGCGTAGATCGTCAGATAGTCTGGAGCGACGCCCAGATGTGTGTAACAGACCATACCTGCGTTGACGATCAGGAGAGCATGCATCATCGGCAACTGCCGCTGTAGCTCTTGGTGTTGAGCCCGCGCCAGTTCAGGATGTCGTTCATCAATGCTCAACCACGTCCAGAACCGTTTAAGCCGTTTCATCTGTGCTTCCCGAGATTGGTGATGCACGATGGCCGAAAATCATGAAAAACGGATTACCTTGCGTCAGGTTTGTCAATTGACCGTATGTTGCCATGCCTGACGATCGGGTGTGCTGGCTTGGCTTTTTGCGTAAAGGCCCACATCCTAGGCTTCGACACTTTCGTCGGTGTCTTCGATGAGCCTGCTGCATCCCCAGTCGGTGAGGACGTCATTCATGTCTTCACGGACGAAAAAACGGGCGGCGTCCTGTTCGTAACCATCGGTCAGCAGGGTGTCATAGTCGGTGCGTTCATGGCGAATGTAACTGGTGACGGCTTGCCAGACGGCAATGGATGGCGGGAGGTGGCGCAGGTGGCCAGCCAGCGCCTTGTCGAGAATGGCCTCTGCCTCAGCCATGGACAGTCTGGGCGCGAGTGCGCGCAGTTGCTTGCGGGTTTCCTGCTGGCGTTTGGTTCTGCCGGCCATGCCTTTGTTTCCTTCTTGCTGTCGGCTGGAAGGCCCCATGAGCGGGCTGTCGAATGACAGAAACTTACCGCCATCGTGTGTCGTGTGGAAGTCCGTCCCGCTTGTTTTCAAGCCGATTGCGCAGGCTGGCTCGCTCCTCGCTGTCACAAAAAACATCTTTCAACAAGGCATCTGGCAGCGTGTCGATCCGGCGTAAAGAGCGTCGCGGCCTGACGAGGCGAAAGATCCAATGCAGCAGAAGGATGCCATAAGCCGGGCGGCGAGGCCGCAGCAGGGGCTGAACGCGTTGCGTGCCATGTCCCGGCTGCGGACGGACCGACCGGGGGACTGGGGACGACTTTCCTGAAGGAGGCGCTTTGGCAGGGTGGAGCATCGGGATGCCTTTCGATTCTATAAAACAATATTTTCCTTTCTTTATCGTGCGCCGTGAAATGCGACTTGGCAATATAAAAAGTGTTTTCTTTTTTAAAATGCGAATTCATGTTATGAATGGCATATGTCCAATCGCACCAGAACCCGCCTCCTCACTGCCCTGAAAACCTCGGGCGACAAAACCGCAGCAGAGCTTGCGAAAACCCAACAGGTGACGCCAGTGGCCGTGCGTCAGCATCTGGATGGCTTGTTGCGTGATGAGTTGGTGGCTTTCGATGACGTCAAGGGCACGGTTGGCCGTCCCAAGCGACTGTGGCGGCTGTCTGCCAAGGGACATGCGCAGTTTCCCGACAATCATTCGGTTTTGATCAAGGGATTGCTCGACGGGGTTCGAGATCTCTTCGGGGACGCCGGGCTTGATCAACTGGTTGTTCGACGCGAGGCAGAGATGTTGAATGCCTATGAAGCTGCGCTGTCCGACAAGACCGATCTGAGCGACAAACTTGAAACCCTTGCGGGCTTGCGCACGGCGGAAGGCTATATGGCCGAGGTCAGCGAGGCGCCAGACGGGGCAGGCTATCTGCTTGTCGAAAATCATTGTTCCATCTGTGCCGCCGCCACTGCTTGTCAGGGCTTTTGTCACTCCGAGATGCGACTGTTTCAACAGGTCCTGGGTGACGATGTGGAATTGACCCGCGTGGAGCATCTGCTGTCTGGTGGACAGCGATGTGTCTACCAAGTGCAAGCCAATTCATAGATTTGTACTTTTTCCTGCACTAATTTGATTGCAGGCTGCGTCACTCGCTTCATTCCAGATCATCATGGAGTTATGCGGCAATGTCGTTTTACCTTCCCGGTTGAACTGCCCAAAGTAAAGATCAACAGGTGTGGTCAACCGCCTTTCTGGGTGATCGCCCAGCTTCTTCTTTTTGGCGAGCGCGTATATGCACGCGCGCTTCGATTTTCAGTCCAGATGTCGCTACGGAGCCATGTGGTTTCGCAGGCATCGGAAGGGTTATGATGGCATTCGATGATATTCTTGCAAACTGTGGTTTTGGAGCGGACGTCCTGTCTGCGGGGGACCTGGTTGTCACCACGCCGGTTGATGGCTCCGTGATCGCACGGCTTGGTATTCACAGCCGGGCCGAGGCAGAGACCTCCATCGCCAAGGCGGCTGAGGCGTTCAAAGCGTGGCGTCAGGTCCCTGCACCGCGTCGCGGTGAGTTGGTGCGCCTTCTGGGTGAAGCTCTGCGGGCAGAAAAGGAGAACCTTGGCCGTCTGGTCACGCTGGAAGCTGGCAAGATCTATCAGGAAGGTCTTGGGGAAGTTCAGGAAATGATCGACATTTGCGACTTTGCAGTGGGCTTGTCGCGGCAACTGTACGGCCTGACGATTGCGTCTGAACGCCCCGGTCACTCGATGCGTGAAACCTGGCAGCCAATGGGCGTTTGTGGCATTATCACTGCATTCAATTTTCCCGTGGCGCCATGGGCGTGGAACGCTGCTCTGGCGCTGGTGTGTGGCGATCCGATCCTCTGGAAGCCGTCCGAAAAAACGCCGTTGTGTGGTCTCGCCGTACAGAAGATCTGCGACAAGGTGTTGGCAGACTTTGGCGCAGATGCCCCGGAAGGGCTTATTCAGGTGCTGGTCGGTGGCGCCGAGCTTGGCGAGGCAATGACTGCCTCCCCGGATGTGGCACTTGTGTCTGCTACAGGATCAGTGCCCATGGGTCAGAAGGTTCAGGCCGCTATGGCCAAGCGTCTCGGTCGAACCATTTTGGAACTGGGCGGTAATAACGCCATGATCGTGGCGCCATCCGCCGATCTGGAAATGGCCTTGCGGGCGATTGTGTTCTCCGCCGTTGGTACCTCAGGTCAGCGTTGCACCAGCCTGCGTCGTTTGATCGTGCATGAGGATGTCTATGATCACCTCGTGTCCAAGCTTGTGTCGGTCTATGAAGCACTGCCGATTGGCGATCCTCTGGACGATGGCACGCTGGTTGGCCCGCTCATTGACGGTTCTGCGTCTGATGCCATGTCCAAGGCGCTGGTCGCTGCGGCGGATCAAGGCGGGACGGTCCATGGTGGTGGCAAGGCACTGGGCGACAGCAAGCCCGATGCCGCCTATGTCCACCCAGCAATCGCTGAAATGCCGGGTCAGACCGCCATCGTGCGTCAGGAAACCTTCGCGCCGATCCTCTATGTGATGAAGTACCGGGATCTGGGCGAGGCTATTGCCCTGCAAAACGGTGTTCCACAAGGGCTTTCGTCCTGCATTTTCTCGACGGATGTGCGCGAGACGGAACTGTTTCTATCGGCCGTTGGATCGGATTGCGGCATTGCCAATGTCAATATCGGACCTTCTGGTGCGGAAATCGGTGGCGCGTTTGGTGGTGAAAAAGAAACTGGCGGCGGGCGCGAAAGCGGCTCGGATGCATGGAAGAGCTATATGCGTCGGCAAACCAGCACCGTCAATTGGTCTCGTGAGTTGCCGTTGGCGCAAGGCATCAAATTCGAGATCTGATCGCCACAAACGGCCTTTGGAGTTATAACAAAAGGGCGGCTCATGAGGGCCGCCCTTTTGTTATCTCAGCTCTTGGGCTTGTTCAAGAAAGCGACCACATCGTCGATGATATGCTGATGAATAGCGGCGCGATCTGTGCCTGCCGGATCATCACAAACCGGGTCGTCCTGTTCTTCTTTCAATGCGGCCGCCCCTCCCGGTTTGCAGGTTGCAAGAAAGGTGAAGTGGTGGGCTGGAGCGACGACATCATAAATCGCGTTGGGTAATTGAGCGATCAGGTTGCTGCCGGTTTTGGAAACATCGGCGGCGTGGAAACGGTTTTCGATGCCCTGATTGATGAACAGCAATGACCTGTCGCGCAGGCTGGGTAAACTTGCAGGGTCGAGGCCATAAGTGAACCCAGGATCGATCATGATGAAGTTTGTGAGACGTGGGTCGCTCATGTCGGCTGCAAAGCCAGCAGGCATATGGTCGAAATCGACACCGCCCTTGGCAAGAAAAATACAATCGGCTGCTTTGGGCTGATCCGCGCAGTAACTTTTGTAGCGAGTGGCCGAAAAGCGTGCGCCCGCCATGCCCAGAACATTGCCGCCACCGAGCGAAAAGCCGAGAGCCGAAATTTGCTTGTGGTCGATGTGAGCCCCGAATGTCGGGCTGTTTTCAAGAAATGTAAGGCTGGCGGAGAGATCCAGTGCACGTGCTTTGAGATCCATGGAGCGCCGTGGGGAGGAATCACCGGTGGTGCTGCCGGGATGATTGACGGCCAGAACCATGATGCCTCTCTGTGTCAGTCCTTTCTCCAGTCAGGCGATGTTGTCCATGTTGCCGCCGGAGCCATGCGACAGCAGCAGCAGCGGAAAACGCCCTTTCGCCACAGCAGCACCCGTGTAACCGGTAGTGCCGTTGAAGACGCTATTGTCGCCGACGCGGCTGATGTAGGTTTTACGTGCCGCCGGATACCAGATTGTTCCTGCGAGCGGTTGCACACGGTGTGGTGCGGCAATGGTCAAGCGGTCATAGCCCGCCATGCGAAGTGGAGTGGACGTGGCAGTCTTTGTTTCGGGGACTTGAGGTGAGGGACTGTCAGCATGGGCATGAGAGCACAGACCATAAGTCAACAGCGTCGAAAGGGCGACTGTGGTAAGGCGCAAGGGCAGAGTAGGGATCAGAGTGTTCATCGCAGGTCTCCTGTGGTTGGCGGCCGGGGCTTCACTGTTTGATGTGTGAGCCATGGCTGCAGGGATGTCTGCGATGAGGAGACGTGCCGCCGGGGGTGTCTGGCGACCTGTATCCGGTTTAAGTCGACCTGAAACCGGTTTAAGGTCCTGAGGGACTGTCAGAACTGCAAGGGTCGCGAGGGTTTTCTCAGCGTGACCTCATGTCGTGCGACCTTGCAACAAAGACGATTTTGTGTGCCACTTCAGATACATGTAGGTGTACCTGAGAAAGTGCCGATGATCGTCGTTCCGATACCGTTGGTTGTTTCATTCGTCTTTGTCTTTCTGCTTGTTCGTCTTTGGGTGTCGGAGCGCAGAAGTGGCAGCCTTGCTGCGCTGCTGGCTTTGTGTGCGGTGCAGGGGGTGGTGATCTCCCTCAATCAATATTACGGCGTGACTGTCTTGCGCTGGGTGCAGCCTGTCACCGCTTGTGTGATCCCGGTCGTTGCCTTTCTCGCCTTCAAGGCCAATGCGCTGGTGCCGTTGTCCATGCGCAAGGATGCTCTCCACAGCGTCGTCGTCGCCTTGGTTGTGTTCTGTGTGCTAACGGCTCCACTGGCGTTGGATGTCTTGGTGACGCTGGTGTTTTGTGGCTATGGCAGCGCAATCCTGATCATGGTGTATTGCTCTGGCGGCGATCTGCCTCTGGCACGTCTGGAGGGTGGTGTCGTGCCACCGGTGCTCTGGCAGGTGGTTGGCTATGTGCTGATCCTCTCCGGTGTGTCCGACTGGATCATTGCGGCAGCGCTATGGAATGGCGACGAGCAATGGCGTCCCCTGCTAGTCAGTCTGTTTTCGTCCCTTGACCTTTTGTTGATCGCGGTTCTGGGGGCGCTTGAGGGGGGCGCCCCCGAAGAAGCAGGGGGAGGGGAAGAGATCGCCGAGAGACCGGCTGTGACTGCGGAAAACCACTTGAATGCGATGCCGGGCGAGATCGCTTGAAACATCGGAAGACAAGGCTCTTGTACAACGGCTGGAAGAGCTCGTTCTGGGGCAACAACTTTACCTCGATCCACAGTTGACATTGTCACGTCTGGCAAGGCGGTTAAAGGTGCCTGCCAAGCGTCTCTCAAGTGCGGTCAATCGGCAAACTGGTGAGAATGTTTCCCGTTTTATCAATGCCTTCCGTATTTCTCATGCCTGCGATCAATTGCGTGCGGGCGAGACAATTTCAGCCGCCATGTACAACAGTGGCTTCAATACCAAGTCGAATTTCAATCGGGAATTCTTGCGGATTGTCGGCCAGTCTCCGACAATGTGGATTGAGGTAGGTCAGCGCGAATAGATGGCCGGGTGCGGCGTCGATTGCGCGTAGGCTGACCCAAGGGATTTGGAATGTTTGACGAGGCGTATCATTGGGTCAGACTGGACGGGGATAGCGACTTGCGCTCCGCCGGAGCCGATGCCGCGTTCTTTCCCTGGTGGAGCTTTTCGAAGACCATTCTGGCCATCTGTGCCTTGCGTCTCGTTCAGGAAGGCCTGTTGTTGCTCGACGCGCCCGTTGAGCCGCATGATTATACCTTGCGGCAGCTTTTACGCCATCAGGCAGGTCTGCCCGATTATCGTGGGCTGGATGCCTATCACGCTGCGGTGGCCGATCATTCATTACACTGGACCCGGCGGCAACTCTGTGAGCACGTCGACCTTTCGCTGCCGGTATTCGAGCCCGGCAAAGGCTGGGCCTACAGCAATATCGGGTATCTCATCATCGGAGATCTGATCAAGAAGGCGGCGCGCATGTCTTTGCGCAGTGCCTTGTCGGCTCTGGTGTTTGAGCCCCTTGGGCTGAAGACCGCGCATCTTGCTGTCCAGCGCGACGGGTTCAAAAACGTTTATTGGCCATCCTTACGGCTCCTCAATCCGGGCTGGGTGTTTCATGGCTGTGTCGTGGGTAGTGCCGAAGATGCAGTGTCGCTGCTGCATCAACTCTTTGCCGGACATCTGCTTTCAGGTGAAGTGCTCTCCGAAATGACCGATATTTTCCCACTTGGTCGAGGCTTGCCTGACGGACCTGGGCACGGCATGGCTATGGCCTTGGTCTGATGTCGGGTGATGTGGACAAGCTCGGTCGCTGCTTCGGGCATTCCGGTACAGGGCCTTTTGCCTCCTGCGCGATCTATCATTTCCCGGAGGTTGAAGGCACACCAACGGTTGGCGTCTTCACGCTCGCCCCCAATGAATTTTACGCCGAAGCCAAGGTTGTCGATCTGGTGCGCAGTCATCTCGCCTGAAGCGTGCCGTGCAACGTGTGGCTACGAAAATGCCAATTCTATCCAATTGTTAAGTTGCAACTGTGCGGGCGCGCGGCAAGTCTGTGCGACATTCGCCTCTTCCGGTTCGCGTAAAAGGGTTGCCGTCCGTGCTCCAAGCTTTTTCCCCAAGGCCCAAGCTGTTTTTCAGCACTGCGGCGGTGTGGTCTCTCATTGCCGTTGTGTTTTGGTACGGCTTTGCCGATGGACTGGGGGGCGCACTGGGCTTTGGCACAACGCCGCAGGGCACGCCGCCCCCGATTGGTCTTGGCTATTTCATCACGCCCGAATTCTTGTGGTTCTACGTCTATTACGGTCTGTGCACGGCGATTTTCGGGGGCTTCTGGTGGATCTTCGCCCGCAATCATCGCTGGCAACTGTGGTCGGTCTGGGGTTCGGCCCTGATCATCTTCACCACTTATTTCTCGGTGCAGGTCTCGGTTGCGATCAACAACTGGCGCAGGCCCTTCGGTGATACCTTGCAAAATGCGCTTCAAGGCAAGAAGGGCGTCACGACGGCTGATTTCTATTCGCTGATGTCGAGCTTTGCCGAGATCGCCTTCGTTAGCGTTGCGCTCTATATTCTGACGCGCTTTTTCATCAGCCATTATATCTTTCGCTGGCGCACAGCGATGAACGATTATTACGTCAGCATGTGGCCGCGTGTGCGCCATATCGAAGGGGCATCACAGCGTATTCAGGAAGATACCATGCGCTTTGCCTCGATTATGGAGGGGCTGGGCGTCTCGATGATCGAGGCGGTGATGACGCTGATCGCGTTTCTGCCAGTCTTGTACGGGTTGTCAAAATACGTCACACATTTGCCTATTGTTGGTGAGATCCCGGCCCCACTGTTCGTCGCGGCAATTTTCTGGTCCCTCTTCGGGACCGTGTTGTTGTCGGTCGTCGGCATCAAATTGCCGGGGTTGGAATTTCGCAATCAGCGCGTGGAAGCGGCCTACCGAAAAGAATTGGTTTATGGCGAGGATCATGAAAACCGCGCCGATCCAATCACATTGGCCGAGCTGTTCTCTAATGTCAGACACAACTATTTTCGCCTGTATTTCCATTATGTCTATTTCAACCTTGCGCGGTCGTTCTATCTTCAGGCGGACAACCTCTTTGCCTATTTCATTCTGGTGCCTACCATCGTAGCGGCCAAGATCACTTATGGCATCTTGCAGCAAATCCTGACGGCCTTCAGTCAGGTGTCCGGATCCTTCCAGTATCTGGTGAATTCGTGGACAACGATCATCGAACTGCTGTCGATCTACAAACGTCTGCATGGATTTGAAAAGGCTATCGGGGAGCAAGTCGATCCCGGTAATCCGCCGCTGACGATCTGACGGCCCTCGTTATGATTGGCGGCGGGCTGAAGGCGCCATGAGCGTCAGTCCGCTGACAGGGCCAGGTCACCTATTGCGGTGTTGAGTGAGAGTTTCAGCGCTTCGAAGTCATTGGTGCGGGGCGAAGACTTGCGCCACACAAGACCGACGGTGCGCGAAGGCTGAGGGTCCGTGAAGCGCTGCAGCAAGACCCTGTCATCGCGCACTTCAAAGTCGGCGCAGATTTCCGGCAGCAGAGTGACGCCATATCCCGCGGCCACCATCTGCATGACGGTGGCAAGAGATGTGGCCCCCAGCGTATTGCGTTCGGGAGAGGGCAGGTGCTGGCAATAGTTCAGCGCCTGTTCGCGCAGACAATGCCCTTCTTCTAACAGCAGCAGGTTTTTGGTGTCGAGATCATCCGTCGACACCCTGTCTTCGGTCGAAATCGTCGGATCTGCCTGGCGGGCAAGAAGGAAGCGGTCGGTGAACAAGGGTTCGCTGACCAGCCCCGGATTGCGGATTGGCAAGGCGACAATCATTGCATCCAAATCGCCTGCGATGAGTTCTCTGGTCATGGGATCCGTCAGGGTCTCGCGAATGGTCAGCTGCAATTCCGGGTGTGCCCGGTTCAACTCGGGCAACACTCGCGGCAGCAGATAAGGAGCGATCGAAGGTATGATCCCCAAACGCAGATGCCCCGACAAGGGACTGGCCAATTGTTGCGCATAGTCCACCAGATCTCTCACGTCCGTCAGGATTTTCTGAGCCCGTTCGACGATGTCATGCCCTTGCGATGTGAGGCGTACAGAGTTGGGTTGTCGTTCGACCAGTTTCAGGCCGAGTGTGGCCTCAAGGTCCTTGATTTGCATAGACAGGGCCGGCTGAGACACGGCAACGGCGTCGGCTGCCTTGCGGAAGTGCAAGTGAGTGGCGAGGGCTTCGAGGTAGCGGAGTTGGCGTAATGAGATCATGGTCAATAAGAATAACTGATCGCAATCTGGAATCAATACAATTGGACCTGATCGTTTCAGGTATCTTATAGTTTCGCCGAAGAGGGAAAAGGAGAGTTCTCATGAGCGATAAGCCCATTTTGACAACGACCGGCGGCGCGCCTTTGCCGGACAACCAGAACAGTCAGACTGCGGGTGAACGCGGCCCGATTCTGATGCAGGATTATCAGCTGCTGGAAAAGCTCGCACATCAGAACCGCGAGCGGATCCCGGAGCGCACAGTTCACGCCAAGGGTTGGGGTGCGCATGGCGTGCTCAAGATCACGGGTGATATTTCCAAGTACACCAAGGCCAAGGCCCTGCAACCGGGCGCGGAAGTGCCGATGCTGGCCCGGTTCTCAACGGTGGCTGGTGAGTTGGGAGCGGCCGACCACGAGCGCGACGTGCGCGGCTTTGCCCTGAAGTTCTATACCGAAGAAGGTAACTGGGATCTGGTGGGCAACAACACGCCAGTGTTCTTCGTGCGCGATCCTTACAAGTTCCCGGATTTCATCCACACGCAGAAGCGCCATCCGCGCACACATATGCGCTCGCCAACTGCCATGTGGGACTTCTGGTCGCTGTCGCCTGAAAGTCTGCACTAAGGTCACTATTTTGATGTCGGATCGTGGTTTGCCGAAGACCCCGATGCACATGAACGGCTACGGTTCGCACACCTATTCGCTGTGGAATGACAACGGTGAGCGGTTCTGGGTCAAGTTCCACTTCAAAACGGAACAGGGCCACGAGCACTATTCCAACGGAGAAGCGGAAGACATCGTCGGCAAGACGCGTGAAGGCTATCAGGAAGCGCTCTACAACACGATTGAAGATGGCAAATATCCGCGTTGGAAAATGCAGATCCAGATCATGCCGGAGCTGGAGGCAGAAAACTGCCCGTTCAATCCGTTCGATCTGACCAAGGTCTGGCCGCATGACGATTATCCGCCCATGGATATTGGCTATTTCGAGCTGAACCGCAATCCGGACAACTATTTCGCCGAGATTGAGACCGCTGCGTTCTCACCGTCGAACATTGTTCCGGGTATTGCCTTCTCGCCGGATCGCATGTTGCAGGCGCGTGTCTTCTCTTATGCGGATGCCCATCGTCACCGCCTTGGAACACATTACGAGCAGATCCCGGTCAACCGTCCGAAATGCCCGGTGCATCATTACCACCGCGATGGTGAGATGAACGTTTACGGTGGCTTGGCCTCCGGGGACGTGAATGCCTACTATGAGCCAAACTCCTTTAACGGTGCGGTTGAACAGCCGTCCGCCAAAGAGCCGCCGCTCAAGATCGACGGCAACGCCGATCGTTATGACCACCGCAAGGGCTATGACGATTACAGCCAGGTCCGTGCACTGTTTGAAAAGGTAATGGACGATGGTGAGCGCAAGCGTTTGTGTGCCAACATCGCGGGTGCCATGGCTGGCGTTCCGGATTACATCAAGGAACGGCAGTGCCGCCATTTTGATCTGGTGCATCCAGATTATGGCGCAGGGGTCCGCAAGGCACTTGAGGAAGCCGGCGAGGGCTATGACCCGAACGGCATTCCGGTTGACGAGAACACTCCTCAGGAAGCCGCTGAATAACGGCATCCTGTCTGAGTGTCACTGTAAGCATTAAGCAAAGGGAGGCTTTGTCCTCCCTTTGTCTTTTCAGGAGGTTCTGTGCCAGTGTTTGTTGACGGGATGGTCGGTTTCATCAACAGGTACTTTTGGCTTTTTGCAGCCTAAGTTGCAGTGCTTTTTCCGTGAACTCTGTGCGGTTTGATTGTAATTATCGAATGAAATCAGATTTTTGGTGCGTTCGTTGTGACAACGTTAACGAAACCTTGTCAGGTCCAATCTCTTTTGAATCGACTTTGGAAGGAAGACTTTCTGGGTTTTTTAGGTCTCACCCGCATCATCCGTCCCTAAAGATAAAGCTGGGTAGCAATGAATGTCTGAAGTCGTCAAAACCGAACTCGTGAATTTCAATGCCTTGGCCGGGGATGTTGATAGCGGTCGCAAAGCCGAATTGGCCCGCCATGTGGCCATGCTGTTTTCTTTTACGTCGGATCGCTGCTCGGACGAGCAGGTGGACGTTTACGACAGTGTGCTCGTGCGGCTCGTTGGCATGGTGGAACTGGAAGTCCGCAGTTTCGTGGCCGAAAAACTGTCTGGCCTGCGACGAGGGCCGGAAGAAACCCTGCGCAAGCTTGCTGCCGATGAAATTCAGGTGGCAGAGCCGGTGCTGACGAATTCGCCGGTGCTGCGTGATAGTGATCTGGTCGAGATCGCCCGGACCAAGGGCAGCGATCATATGCTGGCAATCGCACAGCGCGACTTGCTGTCTGAGATGGTCACCGACATGCTGGTTGAGCGTGGAGATATTCGGGTCAAGCGTCAGGTGGCGCGGAATGCCGGGGCCAATGTTTCCGGCGATGGTATGGTGCGCCTGATCGGTGACGCGTCTGCGGACGCCACTTTGCTGGACCTGTTGAGCGAACGTCCCAATCTGGCGGAAGATCATATTCGCCAGTTGGTGAAGGTGGCTGGAGCTGAGGTTCGCAAGAAGCTTGAAGAAAAAGGCCAGGATCCTGAGGCCGGTTATCTCTCGGAGGCTGAAAAACTCGCCACGCAGCGCATGACCAATGAGTACTGGATCTCGCGCTATGATTTCGAAACGGCGCGAAGTCGCGTTCTGCAACTGTCCCGCGAAGGGCTGGTCAATGAAGGCACGTTGCGCCGGTTCATTTCTGAAGAACGTTTCCCGGAAGCAGTGGCCACAACCGCCTGGTTGATGCGTTGTGGACTGGAGGAAGTCAGTCACTGGATGGTGCGGGCCGATCCCTTGCCGTTCGTGACAATTGCACGCGCCATGGGGCTATCAAGCCTCACGGTCAGCAGCCTCCTGAAAATCGGGCCATGGCGCTATCGCCTGTCGGCGGAAGATCGTACGGATGCCATGCATAAGTTTGAACGCATGAGCCCGTCTGATGCGCAGACCAAGGTTGCACACTGGAACTTGTCGGACATGCTGTAAGTCACCCAAAAAAGCGATTTACACGTAAAAGTCAGTTTAGAGCGGTCGATCTTCGGCCGCTCTTTGTTTTTCAGGGGCTTAAGAAAAAGGGGCTCTCGCGGACTACGGGAAAGAGCCTAATTACAATTTCTAATTTGTGAATACTTGGCAAATGCGACCCTCTGGCTTGTCGGGTATTGGGAGCATATCTGATTAATGCGGCAGGTGTAGCGTTTGGAAATCGCCCGACCTGCAACGCTGCTTCCCCCTCGCAGATGTTGCCGGAGAGTGTAGGGCAAAGGGCTGATCCGTGACCTCCAGACGGGTTAGCAGTGCGCATAAGCCCGGTTTCGGCCGGGTGGCCTTAGGCCCACCTGAGGACCTGCCGACAGCATTGGCAGGTCCTTCTTTCTTTGCCTTCACCGTCCTGCCGTTTTTCATGAGAACATGTGTCATTGCGTTTGCGCGGGTTGCAATCATTTCAATTGTCGCATAAAGATATGTTTATATCGTTTTGAGGGCGAGAGACGAATGTTTTCGATTGAGGAATCCTTGGCGACCTTGCGCGCGATCGGCGAGAGCACCCGCTTGCGCCTGATTGCGCTGCTGGCGGAAAGTGAGCTGACGGTCAAGGATGCGACGGCCATTCTGGGGCAGAGTCAGCCGCGGATCTCGCGCCATCTCAAGCTGTTGACAGAGGCGGGCACTGGTGCTGCGCTTCCCTGAAGGATCGTGGGTCTACTATCGTCTGTCCGATGGCCCGGCGGCGGACCTTGCGCGCGAAGTCGTTGCGCGCATCAGCCCGGAGGATCCGATCCTGAGTGCGGATCAGGCTCGGTTTTCGGCCTTGCGCAAGGGGAAGGCCGAGGAGGCCGCCGCCTATTTCGCCGCCCGTGCAACGACCTGGGACCAGGAGCGCTCGCTGCATGCTGATGACAGTGATGTGGAAGCTGCCATTCTGCGTGCTCTCGGCGAGACACCGTTTCAAAGTTTCCTCGATCTGGGCACTGGCACGGGACGATTGCTGGAATTGCTGTCGGATCGCTATCAGGCGGGTCTGGGCATTGATGCCTCGCATGATATGTTGTCGGTGGCCCGTGCAAACCTTGCACACCTGACAAGCGCACAGGTGCGGCAGGGCGATGTTTATGCGCTGAATGTGCCGCAGGGCTCATTTGATGTTGTGGCGATCCATCAGGTGTTGCATTTTCTCGATGAGCCGGCGCGTGCCCTGTCGGAAGCTGCAAGAGCATTGCGGCCCGGTGGTCGGTTGTTGATCATCGACTTTGCGCCCCATGACCTTGAATTTCTGCGTGACGGCCATGCCCATCGCCGGCTTGGCTTTTCGCACGATCAGATGCAGCGCTGGATAGAAGCGCTGCATCTTGAACTGGATCTGGTCGAAGACCTGACACCCAAGAATGACCAGGAAGCGCAGCTCACAGTGTCTCTGTGGCTCGCCCGTGACCCAAGGATTGTCACGGATTATCCGGTCCTAGACCACAATCGGGAGGTTGCCTGAACATGAGTGATACAAGCGAAAACAGACTGTCTCGTCAGTCGAGTGCCCCCGATATGTCGGTGTCCTTCGAATTCTTTCCGCCCAAGAGCGACAAGATGGCCGAGGTGCTTTGGCAGACGGTTGAACGTCTTGCGCCCATCGCGCCGGAATTTGTCTCGGTCACTTATGGTGCGGGCGGATCAACGCGCGAGCGGACACATAAGACTGTGCAGCGCATTCTCAAGGAAACCAAATTGCGCCCGGCCGCGCATCTGACCTGTGTGGCTGCGTCACGCGATGATATTGACGAAATCATCCGCGAGTATTGGGCCATGGGTGTGCGTCATCTGGTGGCCCTGCGCGGAGATCCTGTTGATGGTATTGGCACTGAGTACAAGCCGCATCCTGCAGGCTATGCCTATGCGTGTGATCTGGTGGAAGGGATCAAGAAGATCGGCGACTTCGATGTTTCTGTCTCCGGCTATCCTGAACGGCACCCGGAAAGTGCCGGGTGGGACTTCGAGATCGACAATCTGAAGCGCAAGGTGGATGCTGGCGCGTCGCGGATCATCACCCAGTATTTCTTCGACAATGATTTGTTTGAAGCCTATCTGGAACGTCTGGCCAAGGCCGGGATCACTATTCCGGTGGTGCCGGGTATTCTGCCGATCCAGAATTTCCAGCAGACCTGTTCGTTCTCCGAGAAATGCGGCACGTCCATTCCGGCCTGGCTGGAGCGTCGGTTCGCCGGTCTGGAAGACGATGCCGAGACGCGCAAGCTGGTAGGCGTGGCTGTTGCCTGTGAACAGGTGATGGATCTGGTTGATCGAGGCATCTCGACGTTCCATTTCTACACCATGAACAAGGCAGAGCTGACCTATGCCATCTGCCATATGCTGGGACTGACACCGGCTTCGCCCAAGATCGAAGCAGCGTGAAGCGGACGGCTGGCCCGAAAGGTTGAAAAGTGAAAAAGACTGACGCGTTCGAGCAACTGCGCACTAGCGCTGCTTCCCGCATCCTCATCCTTGATGGGGCGATGGGAACCGAGATCCAGAACCTGAAATTTGACGAAGCCGCCTACCGGGGTGACCGCTTTGCCGACTGGCCGTCGGACATCAAGGGCAACAACGATCTTCTCAGCCTGACGCAGCCTGATGCGATCCGTGCGATCCACCTGGATTACCTGAAGGCGGGAGCGGACATCGTTGCGACGAACACCTTCTCATCGACAACCATCGCCCAGGCCGACTATGGCATGGAAGAACTGGCGTATGAGTTGAACGAAGTCAGTGCACGTCTGGCCCGTGAGGCCTGCGATGAGATGGAAGCCAAGGAGCCGGGGCGCAAGCGCTTCGTCGCCGGAGGCCTCGGGCCAACCAACCGGACCGCGTCCATCTCGCCGGATGTCAATAATCCGGGTTTTCGTGCCGTTTCGTTCGATGATTTGCGCATCGCCTATGCGCAGGCTGTGCGCGGGCTGATCGCCGGTGGCGCCGACCTTATTCTGGTCGAGACCATCTTTGATACGCTGAATGCCAAGGCTGCGCTTTTCGCCATTGATGAAGTGTTCGTGGAAATCGGGCGCAAGTTGCCGGTGATGATTTCAGGCACGATCACCGATCTGTCGGGACGTACGCTGTCCGGTCAGACACCGGAAGCCTTCTGGAATTCCATCCGCCATGCAGAGCCTTTGACCGTTGGTCTCAACTGTGCGCTGGGTGCCAAGGAAATGCGCGCCCATATTGATGAACTGTCGCGCGTTGCCGACACACTGATTTGTGCCTATCCGAACGCTGGTCTGCCGAATGAGTTCGGTGAGTATGACGAGAGCCCGGAGTTCATGGCTGGTCTTTTGGAAGAGTTCGCCAAAGAAGGTCTGGTGAATGTGGTTGGCGGCTGCTGTGGCACGACGCCGGCCCACATCAAAGCGATTGCAGAGGTTGTTGCCGACAAGGCACCGCGTCAGATCCCGGATGTGCCGCGCCACACGCGCCTGTCGGGTCTCGAGCCTTTCGTGATCACGCCGGAAGTCAACTTTGTTAATGTGGGGGAGCGGACCAACGTCACAGGATCGGCCAAATTCCGCAAGCTGGTGAAGGCGGGCGACTACGCCACAGCGCTTGATGTGGCGCGTGATCAGGTTGAGAACGGTGCGCAGATTATCGACGTCAACATGGATGAAGGTCTGCTGGATTCCGAGGAGGCGATGGTCACATTCCTCAATTTGATTGCTGCCGAACCGGATATTGCCCGTGTGCCGATCATGGTCGACAGCTCCAAATGGACAGTGATTGAGGCTGGTCTGAAGTGCATTCAGGGCAAGGGGATCGTCAATTCGATCTCGTTGAAAGAAGGCGAAGACGAGTTCCGCAAACATGCGCAGCTTGTGCGCCGCTATGGAGCTGCCGTTGTCGTCATGGCGTTCGACGAGACCGGTCAGGCCGATACCTATGAGCGCAAGACGCAGATCTGCGCGCGCTCCTACAAGATCCTGACTGAAGAGATTGGACTGCCACCCGAAGACATCATCTTCGATCCGAATATTTTTGCGGTCGCAACGGGCATCGAAGAGCACAACAATTATGGCAACGATTTCCTCAATGCCACCAAGTGGATCAAGGACAATCTGCCTCACGCCCATATTTCGGGCGGTGTGTCGAACCTGTCGTTCTCCTTCCGAGGCAATGACGGTGTGCGTGAAGCCATGCATTCGGTGTTTCTGTATCACGCCATTCAGCGTGGCATGGATATGGGCATCGTCAATGCGGGGCAGCTTGCGGTTTACGACAAGCTGGATCCTGAGCTGCGAGAGCTTTGTGAAGATGTCGTGCTCAACCGGTCTGAGGCGGCAACGGATGCCTTGCTGGAGGCGGCCGAGCGCTACAAGGGCGAGGGCGGCAAGAAGCGCGAAGCGGATCTGACATGGCGCACCTGGGATGTGGCCAAGCGTCTGGAACATGCGCTTGTCAACGGTATCACCGAATATGTGGTGGCCGACACCGAGGAAGCGCGTCAGAGCTTCGACCGTCCCTTGCACGTCATCGAAGGCCCGCTGATGGACGGCATGAACGTCGTTGGTGATCTTTTCGGCTCAGGCCAGATGTTCCTGCCGCAGGTGGTGAAATCTGCCCGTGTGATGAAGCAGGCTGTGGCTTACCTGATGCCTTACATGGAGAAGGAAAAGGAAGAACAGGGGCTGGAACAGCAGTCATCTTCCGGCAAGATCCTGATGGCGACGGTCAAGGGCGATGTGCATGACATCGGCAAGAACATCGTTGGCGTCGTTCTTCAGTGCAACAACTTCGAGGTGGTCGACCTGGGTGTGATGGTGCCCGCAGCCAAGATCCTGGAAGTCGCGCGTGAGCAGAAGGTCGACATCGTTGGGCTGTCTGGTCTGATCACGCCATCTCTCGATGAAATGTGCCATGTTGCAGCCGAATTGGAGCGTGAAGGCTTTGACGTGCCACTGCTGATTGGCGGTGCAACGACGAGCAAGGTGCATACGGCAGTCAAGATCCACCCGAACTATGAGCGCGCGCAGGCGATTTACGTCACGGATGCCAGCCGAGCCGTTGGTGTGGCCTCGCGTCTGATGAACCCGGAGCAACGTCCGAAATACTTCGGTGAAATCCGCGAGGAATACGCGCGTATCGCTGCTGAACATGCCCGCACCCGTGGCGGCGCCAAGCGCACATCAATTGCTGCGGCACGGGCCAATGCCTTCAAGCCTGATTTCAAGGCACATCGCCCGCAAGCTCCCAAGCATCTTGGGCTGAAAACCTTTGAAAATTTCCCGCTGGAAGATCTGGTGCCGGTCATTGACTGGACGCCATTCTTTTCGACCTGGGAAATCAAGGGGCGTTATCCGCAGGTGTTGAGCGATGATCGCTACGGCGAGGCAGCGACGGCGCTTTTCAACGATGCACAGCGGATGCTGGAAGAGATCGTCGAAAAGAAGCTGCTCACCGCCAACGGCGTTGCCGGCCTGTGGCCCGCGACTGCGCGGGGGGATGATATTGTTCTGTTCGAGGACGAGCAGCGTCAGCGCGAAATCGCAACCTTCTATACGTTGCGACAGCAGATGAGCCGAACCAGCGGCGGGCGCGCCAATGTTGCCCTGAGTGACTTCATTGCGCCTGAAGATATGGGCATTCCTGACTATCTCGGCGGCTTTGCCGTGACCGCCGGACATGGTGAGAGCGAGCTTGCCGCGATCTACGACAAAGCCAATGATGATTACAGCAAGATCCTCAGCCAGGCGATTGCCGACCGGCTTGCAGAAGCCTTCGCAGAAAAGCTACACCAGATCGTGCGTAAGGATCTGTGGGGCTATGCAGCCGACGAGACTTTGAGCAATCAGGAGTTGATCGGTGAGCAATATGCTGGCATCCGTCCGGCTCCGGGCTATCCCGCACAGCCGGATCACACCGAAAAAGAAACACTTTTCCGTTTGCTTGACGCGGAAAAGGCCACCGGAATTTCCTTGACGGAGAGCTTTGCCATGTCGCCGGGGTCATCGGTCAGCGGCATGTATTTCTCGCATCCGGACAGCCATTATTTTGGCATTGGCAAAGTGGAACGTGATCAGATTGAGGACTATGCAGAGCGCAAGGGGTGGGATATCGGCTACGCGGAACGCTGGTTGGCACCCATCCTCAATTACGATCCGTTGCGGATGAAGGCTGCCGAATAGGCCTCTCCCGCGACGAGGCTTATCCTCGAGTGTCAGGCCGTTGCCAAAGCGAAGTTTGAAAAACCGGCGTATTGTGCGTCGGTTTTTTCGTATCCGGTTGGGTGGTCTGTGAGGGCTTGCAAAATTTCGTTCGGGCAAAAGATATGCCGGGGCGCTGCAAGATGGTTGGGCAAAATAAAAAAATCCAGTGTGAGCCATTGCATCATCATGCTTGTGCCCAACTGGAACAAGAAAATCTCTGCACCGGACGCCAGAGGCTTTGAATGCCGCTTTACATCTGGTGAGCTACTCTGAAGCTTCAAACCCATGTCCGTGCAGGGCAATATCCCTGTGGGGTGGTCATGCACCAAGGCGGACTTGCGGGACTGAAACCTCGGCGGGCATCTCCTCGACGCCCGCAGTCTACTCGTAAAACAACGCCGACGCGGGACGTTCTGTCCCAAGGGGTTGAAAAATTGGCTTACTCAAAATCCAACGCTGACGAACAGCGGTGAATGATCTTTTTCAGGGGGCTGATCTCATCAGATCAGCAGCCCCCGTTTTCGCGTCTCGTCAAATGACGCCCACAGCGATGCAAGCCACAAAGGTGATAGCAGCGCAGAAGACGATCACATTCAAGTGACGTGTCAAAACCATAATGCACTCCCTGTTACCTTTTTCTACAGGAGGGAGTGTACGGGAAGTTAACGGCCTTGCGAAGAGAAAAGATGTTCAAAATTGACGCACCCTGGATATCAATTTTCCGGCAAACTGCCGATTTTGAAACCCATTTGATTTTAAGGCTTTGGCATTGAACAGCGAAAAGTCACAAGAGGTTGGGCGTGTGACCTTTCACTCCGCAGCATCCATTGTCAGACGTCAAGATGTTGTATAGACAATTACAGTTTACTAATCCTCGTCACATTTGACATATTTGGCCAGAATTGCGATTTTTGATTGGATCTTATTAACGACATTTGTGTTGAATGTGTCTAATACTGTTTAGGTCTTGAAAGTGTAGGTGCATGGTCCATCTCAGTGAATTGCCGCAGTTGGCCCGTGATGACAGCCGGGAGGGCCGCCGTGCATTGATTGACGCCCTGACCGAATTGTTCTTCATTTCGAATGAAAACGAAGATGAAAATGTGCGCAATCTGTTTGGACAGATTGTGCTTGAGGTGTTCCAGACGCTGGAAGAAGACACCCGTATTCGGCTGGCGCACCGCATTGCGCCGCATGCCAATGTTCCGGAAGAACTGATCCGGAAACTGGCGGCAGATGAGAGCATCTCGGTTGCTGGACCGGTTTTGAAATCGGCGCAGATGTTGCCGCCTGATGAACAGCAGAATATTGCTCAAACAGGATCGATGAAGCATCTTTGGGCGCTGGCTCAGCGAGATGCTCTCGGCGAGAGCGTGACCGAGATTCTGGTCGAACGCGGCAATGAGGCGGTGTTGAGCCAAGGTGGCCAAGAATGAAGGCGCGCGCATGACCGCTGCGACTTTTGATCGTCTGATCCGCAAGAGTGAACATTTCAACGAACTTCAGGCAGTGCTGATCGAACGCAAGGATTTGCCGGAGGAGGCGATCAGGCTTCTGGTGCATCTTTTGAGCGGCGAGTTGCGGGCGCATCTCAAGGATCTCGGCGGGGAGAGCGTGTTTGCTGCGGCTCTGGCCGAGCGCACGGCTCGTGAACAGGAAGAACGGGCGCGACGGTTGGCTGTGACCCGAGAACAGGTCGGCGCGGTTGTTGAAGCCATTGCCAAAGGCGAGATGAAATTTGATGACGTGATTGGGAATTATGCCCGTTCAAACAAGTTGATGGAGTTGGGTCTTGTGTTGGCTGCCCGTGCGGAGCTGCCGTTTGCGGCTGTTATTCGCTCGATCAAGAACCGCGATGTTCGCCCTCTCATGGTGATCTGCAAGGCAGAAAAATTGGGATCGACTGGCTACAAGAGCATTTTGACGATGCGTGCGAAGCACCATAAATACGGTGGCGCAGAGATTGTTGCCGAGTTGGATCGGTTTGATAAGCTTTCCATAGCGAGTGCCCGCAGCGCCTTGCAAAAAATGCAGAAAAGCGCCGATCAGGAGATGGAAGGCAAGGCGCCTGCTGCCTGACGAACTCAGCGGCTGTGCTTGTTATTCAGAAATCCCCGGCCAAGGCGGCGAACGATAGATACAAACGAAAAGGCCCGGTTCAAACCGGGCCTTTTCGTTTACCGCATGTGGTGATGCGACACGTCAGTCTTCTTATCTCAGGCGGCACTGCAACGGATGCAATATGACATCCGTTGCAGGCTTGCTCATACGACGTCTGCGTTTAGTTGCAGAAGTTTACGTCACCGCTATAGGCGACGTAGGTGCCGGTGCGGGGGTTGAACGACCGGTACTTGTTCGAGCAATAGCGATACCATGCAGGGCTCCAGGGCTTCAGGCCACTGGATGTGACAGGCGGTTCGCGGTAAACGCGACGGCTCGGCTGGCTGGCAGCGCTGCCGATGATCGCGCCAGCGGCCAGACCGATCACACCAGCAGCCACGGCAGCACCGGCGTTGTTGTTGTGGTGGCGGTGGCCGTAATAGCGGTGGTGGTGGTGGTGCCAGCCATCAGCCTGTGCTGCGCCGACGGTTGGCAGCAGCAGTGCGCTGGAAAGAGCGAGGGCAATGATGCGTTTTGACTTGGTCATCGTCTTGGTCTCCATAACATTCGTATGAGCGAGGCATCCGGTGCCTTGTTTATGATGTCATCCTAGGGGAAACGGTTTGAACGGTGTCTGAGATCCATGTTCATGTTGCATTCATCTTGGATCTAACGTTTGCTCCGTCGCTATTTTCCGCCAGATATCATGCATAAACCCTGTGTGGGGGCAGATGTCCGTTCTTCAAAATTTCAGAAAGGGAGCGGTCCCCTGATGTGGCCTCATAAGTGCATTTCAACCGAAGTACGCCGCTTTGAAACGCATTTACCGGGCCACTCTCTATAGATGGGGCACCTTTCTAGTATTTTAAATGCCTGCTTGCGTCCAAGTTAAGTCGAGATCAAGACCATTTCTTGACGCGGATGTGCCTTGTGACGACTTGCGAAGACACTTCGAGGTAAAGTCACCGGGTCGAGAGCGCAGACAGAACAGAAAGCAGAGGAGGACAAGACAGCCCGGCTGCATTGGCAAATCGAACTGTCTTGCAGGCGACGATTTCCCGCTGTCAGCTGTCGTTGGCCTGACCGCCGGTCACGATGCGCGGATGTTGAGCAGGAAGGCGTTGAGCTGTTGATCCAGCGTGGCAGTTTGCTGGTTCAATCCACGAACCGTCTGGCGCATGTTGCTGGCGCTCTCAGACGAGCGTTGAGATGTTTCACGCAAAGGTGTCATGTTGCGCGAAATGTCCTCACTGCCAGCTGCTACCCCATCCGTGTTGCTGGCAATCTCGCTTGTGACGGTATTCTGTTCCTCGATCGCAGCCGCAATGCCGCCGACTTCCGCGTCAATGGTTTCCATGGCTTGAAGCACCTGCGAGATGGCATTGCTTGTTTGCTCGGTCCCCGTTTGCAGATCTGCGATCAGGCGACTGATCTGATCTGTCGCTCCTGCGGTCTGACTGGCCAGGGCCTTGACCTCACCAGCGACGATGGCAAAGCCTTTGCCGGATTCGCCAGCGCGCGCAGCCTCGATTGTCGCGTTCAGAGCCAAGAGATTGGTCTGATTTGCGATGTCGCTGATGAGGCTGAGGAAATCCCCGATTTTTTGAGCCGATGCAGACAATCCGATGACCGTCTTGGTGGAATCGCTGACCAGCGTTGTTGTTTGGTAGGATGCAGATTGCACCTTGGTGACCTGCCGACTGATCTCGTTGATCGAGGTGGCAAGCTGGGTGATGGCTGTGGCGACGGACTGGGCGTTGGTCGCAGATTCTTCCGAGGCCGCCGAGACAGTGACAATGCGCTGATTGGTGTCTTCTGAGGCCGCCGACAGGCCATCCGCGGTCTGCTCCAGCGCCTTGATGGCAGTCCCGACCTGGTCTGTCACGGATTTCACCTGGGTCTCCAGGGAATCTGCAAGACGCAGCGTGGCATCGCGCTTTTCCAATTCGATGCGCTCTTCCTCTTCCTTGGCCTGAATGCGAAGTCGCTCCACTTCGAGCATGGTTTCCTTGAACTCATAAAAGGTGCGGGCAAGATCACCGATCTCATCGCGGCTCTCGGCATTGACATCAATGTCGGTCTTGCCCGCGGCCAGCCCTTTGAGGGCTCGTGAGATGCGGGTGAGCGGCCGCGAGATACCGCGCTGTGCAATGAGAACCGCACAGATGATAGCGACGAGGATGGCAATGCTTGCGATCGTGATCAGACGCAAGGTTCCAGTCTGTTCATGGTGCAGCGCGCGTGTTGCAGACGCTTGTGTTGCTTTTTCAAGCGTTGCGATGATTTTCAGGAACTGGTCATTGAGCGCTTCTTCCTGCTCGGTGACGGTATCTGCAAGTTTATGCGCTGTCCTCATGTCCTTTTGGTTGATCGCCTGAACGGTCTGTAAAATGAGGGATTGGACGGCCCCATGATTTTGGCGCAGCGTTTCAAGACGCTGGCGTATGACACCATGATTGAGGGTGGTGTCGGTTTCGAAGGCGAGCTCTGCTTCTTTGGCGGCGATGGAGACGGTTCTGCCTAACTCCTTATCGATGCTTTTGCCGAGCAGGATCAGCTGCTTTTCTGTTTGCTCCAGAATGGCTCCCGCATTGTCCGGGCTAATGCCCGCCATTCGCAAGGTCCGTTCGAGCAGAGTGGTCTGTTCAAGCTGGTGCATCGTGACGTCATTCACCGCCTTGGTCAGGGGGATATTGTGCTGGGCTACATCTTCCAGCTCGTTGCCTATGCTGACCATCTGATAGATCGCAATGGTGACGCATCCGATTGTTGCAATGCTGAGCAAGCCAATCAGGAAAAGTATTTTTGACAATATTGAGCGATTGAAAAGCAAAAAATTCATTTCACGGTCTCGGCTTGGTTAAATTGCTTTGAATGCTCATCCTTCAAGTAAAGTGTTAAATCAAAATTATCGAAAACAGCCAGTTTATTGATATAAATGCCTAGTTCTCATCGATTTAAATATTTAAAATCAGAATAAAAATGAAATGCATATCTATTTCTACTTAGAGTGGAGAGCCTCTCTCCATATCAGACACGCTGACATCGAGCCTGTCGTCGCAAAGAAACTGTGCGCGATAAACGGATCGTTTGGCCGAGACCAAGTGCAGATTTGTGACCATCAGAGGCTGATATGAGAGACTGAAGGTGGTGTGCAGAGTGGCTCAACTGCTTGGATTCCTATCAATCAGAGCAACAAAATCGAATGAATGCAAGGGATTGGCCGCAAGGCCATAAGCTGCCCCCGGGGGACGATGGTCGTGTTCGGGGATGAGTTACCGCGCTTCATCGGGAGAGCGCCTGAGCTTGGCGCTGTTGCAATCCTGTGGTGTGGTCCGGCGGTCCGGCCGCCGGTTAAAACAGGGCCCTGCGGCGGACCACAGATTGGTGATGCTGTAAAGCGGATGGGGAAAACATCTTCCCGCCGGGAGAGGTGCCGGCGGGAAGTCTGTGGTGGCTGAACCTGTTGCGAAACGGGGGCGTTACGCGGTGCCCCAGCCACCGGCAGTTGGTGTGATCACGGTGACCGCTTCACCGGCTTCCAGCATGGTCTGGTCACAGCCATCAAGTACTTGAATGCGGCCGTCCAGACGCCGGACTTCAGTGCGTCCCACTTCGCCGTCGCTCGCGCCATCAAGACCTTTCGGAGGCAGAGAGCGATGCGAGGCCAGAATGGAGCAATCCATCTTCTCCAGAAAGCGCAGCGTTCGTTTTGTGCCATCGCCTGCCGTCCATTTGCCGCGACCGCCGGACTGTTTGCGGATGTGAAAGTCCTCCAGCAGCACAGGGAAGCGGAATTCCAACACTTCCGGATCGGTAAGACGCGAGTTGGTCATATGCACGTGCACGCCATCGGTGCCATTGAACCCGGGGCCCGCAGGAGAGCCGGAACAGATGGTCTCGTAATATTGGTAGGTGTCATTGCCGAAGGTCAGGTTGTTCATCGTGCCCTGGCTGTTGGACATGGCACCAAGGGCTGCGAACAAGGCATTGGTGACATGCTGCGAGGTTTCGACATTGCCTGCGACCACTGCCGCCGGATACGTTGGCTTCAACATGCACTCGTCTGGAATGATGATGTGGATCGGCTTGAGACAGCCGGCATTCATTGGAATGTCGCCCTCCACCATGACGCGGAAGCAATACAGCACGGCGGCGCGGGTGACAGGTTCGGGAGCGTTGAAGTTGTTCGGCTTCACGGGCGATGTGCCGGTAAAGTCAACGGTGGCTTCCCGTTTGTCGCGGTCGACGGTGATCTTGACCTTGATCACGGCCCCCTGGTCTGTCGGATAGCTGTAGCTGCTGTCGCTAAGAGCCCCGATTACTCGGCGAACGCTTTCCTCGGCGTTGTCCTGTACATGGCCCATATAAGCCTGCACGACATCAAGGCTGAAGTTTGCGACCATTTTGCGCAACTCCTGAATACCCTTTTCGTTGGCGGCAATCTGAGCTGACAGGTCGGCAACATTCTGGTGTGGGTTGCGCGCCGGATATTGGTGATCAGTCAGAAGATCGATCAGCTCCTGTTCGCGGAAATGCCCCTGATCGACGAGCTTGAAGTTGTCAAAGAGAACGCCTTCCTCGTCCACGGTGGTGGCGCGCGGCGTCATGGAGCCGGGGGCCGAACCACCGACATCGGCGTGGTGTCCACGTGAGGCCGCCCAGAACAGAATGTTCTTGCCATCATCGTCGAAGAGCGGCGAGACAACGGTGATGTCGGGCAGATGGGTGCCGCCGTTGTAAGGCGCGTTGAGAGCGAAGACATCGCCCGGCTTGATGTTGCCCTTGTTGAGTTTGATGACGGTTTCGACAGAGCGGTCCATCGACCCCAGATGCACGGGCATGTGCGGCGCATTGGCCACCAGAGCGCCATCGTGATCGAAAACGGCACAGGAGAAATCAAGTCTCTCCTTGATGTTGACCGAATAGGCGGTGTTTTGAAGTGTCACGCCCATCTGTTCAGCAATCGACATGAACAGGTTGTTGAACACTTCCAGCATCACCGGGTCGGCCTTGGTGCCGATGGCATCGAGGCGTTTCAGCGCGACGACGCGGGTCAGGATTACATGATCCTTGGCGTTGACGGTGGCCTGCCAGCCCTCTTCAACGACGATTGTCGCATGAGGCTCGATGATGAGCGCTGGTCCGGAAACGCTCGTGCCGGGCGTCAGGGCATCGCGGGTGTAGACCCCTGCTTCGGCCCAGGTGTTGTCAGCAAAGAAACGGGTGGTGCGATCGGTGTTCCCCGTTTGCTCGCTCATAGGCTGGTCTGGTTCATCAATACCGGCACCGCCACCGATGGTTTCCACTTCCAGCGCTTCAACGACAATCGGCTTGTCGGAATAGGCGAAGCCGAATTGCTTGCGATGGAGGTCTTCGAATGCCTGACGCATGGCTGAGACGGACCCAAGATCCACGGGCAATGGTGTGTCTGAGCCTTCGTAGCGCAGGTGAGCAATGGCGCGTGTCTTGCGCTCGTCGACGGCAATCGACTGGGCGTCCAGCTCGGCTTCTGTCTGATCGGAAAGGTGTTGGCGCAAAGCGTCGAGGTCACTCAACAGGGCGTCGTCCAGTCGCTTGACAACAGCTTGCTGTCGGTCAGCGCGCACATCGGCAAGGCCCATGCCATAGGCGGACAGAATGCCGGAGAACGGGTGCAGGATGACGGTCTTCATGCCGAGGCTGTCGGCTACCCGGCAGCCTGTCTGTCCGCCAGCGCCACCAAAACAGGTGAGAGCATAATTGGTGACATCATAGCCGCGTTGTACCGAGATCTTCTTGATGGCATTGGCCATGTTCTCGACAGCGATCTTGAGAAACCCTTCGGCGACTTCGGCTGCGGTGCGCCCGTCTGCCATGTCTTTCGCCATGGCTTCGAATTTTTCGGTCACCACTGCATCGTCCAGCGGCTCGTCCCGGTTGGGCCCGAAGATCCCTGGGGAAGAAGTCGGGTGACAGGCGCCCGGTCATCAGGTTCGCATCGGTGACCGTGAGCGGACCACCACGGCGATAGCAAGCCGGACCCGGATTGGCGCCAGCGCTGTCGGGGCCAACCTGAAAGCGGCCGTCCTTGTAATGCAGGATCGAGCCGCCACCGGCGGCAACCGTGTGGATCATCATCATCGGCGCGCGCATGCGAACGCCTGCGACTTCTGTTTCAAAGGCGCGCTCGTAGTCGCCGTCATAGTGGCAGACATCAGTGGATGTACCGCCCATGTCAAAGCCGATGATCTTGTCGAAGCCGGCCATGCGAGAGGTCTCGACAGCACCAACGACGCCGCCCGCAGGTCCTGACAGGATCGCGTCCTTGCCCTGAAACAGGTCGGCGGCCGTCAGTCCACCGGACGACTGCATGAACATCAGGCGCGGGCCGTCTCCCAGTTCGTCCTGTACCTGGCTGACATAGCGTCGCAGGATGGGCGAGAGATAGGCATCCACAACCGTGGTGTCGCCGCGCCCGACCAGCTTCATCAGCGGGGAGGCCTCATGCGAAATGGAGATCTGCGGAAAGCCAACCTCCCGCGCAACCTCGGCAAGCTTCACTTCATGTTCGGGGAAGGCATAGGCATGCATCAACACCAGAGCAATGGAGCGAATGCCTGCATCAAATGCAGCCTGAAGCTGCGTGCGGGCGCCCTCCAGGTCGATGACTTGCTCGACTGTGCCATCGGCGCGTACCCGCTCGTTGATTTCGTGGACCTCTTCATAGAGCAGTTCAGGCTTGATGATTTCCTTGGCAAAAATGTCTGGCCGTGCCTGATAGCCGATCTCCAGCGCGTCGCGGAAGCCCTTGGTGATGAACAGGGCCGTGCGTTCGCCCTTGCGTTCCAGAAGCGCGTTGGTGGCAACGGTGGTGCCCATTTTTACGGTGGCGATCTGGTCGGCCGGGATCGGAGTGTCGGCGGCAAGACCCATCAGGTCGCGGATACCCTGAATGGCAGCATCGCGGTAGGCTTCCGGGTTTTCAGACAACACCTTGTGGGGGTGAATGCTGCCGTCTGGCGCACGTCCGACCAGATCCGTGAAGGTGCCACCGCGATCGACCCAAAAGTCCCACTTTGCCGTCATACTCTGATCCTCTGTCTGGTCCTTGGCAGATCTTACGCCCGCCGTTGTCTGACATTCATAAAATATCGATAAATTGTCAATGAGAGATAGATCTAAACTTTTGTCGCCGATTAACGGCTTTGTGAGACGTGGTGAAGCAGTATGGCGTTACCGTTTGATTTGTGAAAGGCGCGCGGCCTGATCGTATTTTGAATTGACCGCAATCTAGTGGGAGCACCATTTTGACGGCAGGCGAACGCGAACTAAGTGCCGATGCAGGGGGCTTGCGCTTCAAGGCAGTCTATGCCCGATGGCGCGGTCGACTTCTCTCTCGCAACTTTGTCGACGCGGCTTGTGCCTTTGAACTGGTCTGCCTTGCCGTGGGCATTGCTCTGTCTATCGTCGCAATTCTGCGCGGCGGCGGTCAGGCGCATTTCGCCGATTTCATTTCTTTCTGGTCGGCAGCGAACGCTGTTTTGGCAGGCGAAGTGGATCTGCCTTATCATTATGATCTGTTTTCGTCGTTCCAGCAGTCGTTGACCGGACATGGTGAGTTTGCCTTCTTCTATCCGCCGACCTTTCTGCTTTACGTGATGCCATTTGCCTTCTTCGGGTTCTTGCAGGCGGTGCTTTTGTTTGAAGCCTTGTCGTTCGCGGTCTTTTGGGCTGCATTAAGGGCCTTGGTTAAAGACCGGTGGCTGGCAAGCGTTGCCTTGCTGTTTCCTGCTTGTTTGTATTGTGTGCTGTCAGGGCAGAACACTTTGCTCAGTGCGGCCCTTCTCGCGGGGGCGCTGACGTGTCTCCAGCGCCGTCATTTTAGTCTTGCGGGGGTTTTGATCGGTCTGATGACGTTCAAGCCGCACCTGGGCATTCTCATTCCCTTCGCTTTGATGGCTGGTGGCTACTGGCGCACTTTCGGGATTGCGGTTCTCACGACGATGGTCCTTGTGGGAGCCAGTATTGCGGCCTTCGGTCTTGGGGTCTGGATGGCCTTCTTCGCCCAGATCCCGTTTGCTCACGTCTGGCTTGCCGATGCCATTGTGCCGATGACGAAATATGCCTCGCTGTATGGCTTCATACGCGGCATCGGATTGCCCGCCAGCCTTGCGTCGCTTGCACAGACGGTGGTTGCTGTGGTTGCATTCATTTCAGTGGTGATTGTCTGGCGTCGTCACACGTTGCCCTTCAAATCGCAGGCTGCCCTGCTTGTCAGTGCAGGCGCCATGGCCAGTCCGTTTTTCCTCAACTATGATTTGACCCTTATGGCCATTCCTCTGGCGCTTTTGGCGCGGCGCGGCATGGTCGATGGCTTCCTGACGGGAGAGCGGGAGGCCCTCTTTGGCGTCGTGGTGTTGATGCTCGCAGGCTTTGCTTTGACGGCATTTGCCAGCTTCACCGTTTCAGGGCTTGTGCCGTTGACCGTCTTCTGGATGTGCTTGCGCCGGTGTCGTTACGAGGCTCGTCTGGGGCTGGATGACAGCGATGCCAAAGCCATCGCCGCCTCCTGATCGCAGTTTTCCCCGTTCATCCGCTTGATGCCAGCTTCAACGCTGATCATTATGAGGCACTGGCGTCGTTTTCGTGCGATGTCGGGTAAGACAGAAGCAAGGGTTGGGGATCATCATGACAAGTGACGACGCGGGTGCGAAGCGGCACATCGGGCCGATTGTATCGGCAGCACATCTGGCTTCTGGCGCGATGCCAGCGTTGTCCGAACTGGAATTTGCCGTGACGATGATGGTCAATGCCTATCAACGCTGGATGACGCGTTGCATGGCAGCAGGTGGCACGCAGGCCCTTGGCCCGATGGATGTGCAGGTTTTACATGCAGTGAACCATCGCGGCCGCCCCAAAACCTTGGCGGATATTTGTCTTGTTCTCAACATCGAGGACACGCATGTGGTGACCTATGCCTTGAAGAAACTGCAAAAGGCCGAATTGGTGGAAACCGGACGCCGTGGCAAGGAAAAGTCCGTTGCGATTACAGCGGCAGGGGAGGAAGCGTGTCTGGAATACCGGCGTCTCCGGGAGGCCTTGTTGGTTGAACCATTGAAAGCGCTGAAACTGGACGAAGAAGAACTGTCCCGTTTGGCAACGACCCTCAGGCTTGTCTCCGGGCATTATGATCAAGCTGCGCGTGCTGCGGCGGCCATGTAACGCAGGCTGGCCATCTCCTGAGAGATGTCAGTGTCAAGCCCCTCACGCAGCAGCACGCTTGAGCAGCGTACGCTGCAGGTAGTCACTGTCAGTGCCTTGCCTCGGGGTGCTATTTTTCATCCAGAGCGAACTGCCCGCCGGTTGCCCTTCGCTACTACAGAGACGGCAGCTCTACCTCGTCATGAGGTGCAAGGCAGACTATCCGTTGGAGAGGTGGTTTTGGGCTTTTCGGTCTCGGACAACATTGTCCAATGGTTGGTGGTCGCGGCTTCCAGTTCACCGGTTTCTCGGTCGGCGCGGCGGTTCTCATGCAGATGCACTGCGTTGGGACGGCCAAACAGAAAGCCCTGCGCCTGATCGCAGCCCGCAGCCCGCAGGAGCGTCACCTGCTCGTGCGTTTCCACGCCCTCCGCCACAACCCGCAGGCCTCGTGAGCGACCAAGACCGATGATCGACGTGACGATGGCGTCGATGCGCTCGTCGCGTCCAAGGCGGCGGATCAGAGAGCCATCGATCTTGACCTTGTCGAAGGCAAATTGGCTCAGATAGGTGAGGGAAGAATAGCCCGTGCCGAAATCGTCCATTGTGACACTCACGCCCAGCCTGCGAATCTCTTCAAGCGCGGCAAGGACGGCATCCGTATTCGACAGCAGCAGAGGCTCGGTGATCTCTAGTTCAAGGCGCTCTGCCTCCAGACCGGTGCTCTCCAGAGCGGCTGCGATGCGCGAGGGGGTCTCATCCGGATTGAACTGCGTTGGCGACATATTGATGGCCAGATGTGTCGACTTGTCAGCCTAGGAGGCTGCCTGACGGCAGGCATTGACCAGCACCCAGTCGCCAATCTTGGTGCTGAGGCCACTTTCTTCGGCAACCGGGATGAAGCGATCAGGCGGAATATTGCCCTTGGTGGGGTGTTGCCAGCGGATGAGCGCTTCGTAGCAGCGCAGTTTGTTGTCGATCAGAGAATATTCCGGCTGGAACACCAACTCGAACTGATTGTTGAGAAGGGCATCTTCAAGCCCTGCTTCAATCACCTTGCGTTGCTGTGCTTCGGCATCCATGTCTTCGGAATACCAGACATAGGTTGAGCGACCGCTGTGCTTGGCGCGGTAAAGAGCCAGATCAGCGCAATGCATCAGTCGGGTCGGGCGCCAGTTGGCATCCTTGGCCGAGGCGATGCCCACGGAGAGCGACAGCGGAATTTCCTTGCCTTCAATCAGACATGGTACTTTTGCTGCGCTCATCAGGTCGATTGCCAATTTCGTCAAGCGTGTCCGGTCGGTTCCCGGCAGGCACAGAACAGCAAACTCGTCGCCTGACAGGCGGGCGACCAGATGCTTGGCGAAGACGGTGCGCAATCGTTCTGCAATGATCTGCAAATAGATGTCACCCGCACCATGGCCATGCGTGTCGTTGACTTGTTTGAACTTGTCCACGTCGATCAGCATGGCGGCAATATTCTCCGCCTTGGTGTGCGACATGCGAATGGCATCAGCCATGCGGGCGTTGAACACCACGCGGTTGGGCAGGCCAGTCAGAGCATCGTGGTGGGCTAGAAATTCCAGAGCTTCGCTGGTCTGCATTTTCTTACGAAACTGAAGCCAGAACAAAAAACCGGTGCCAAAGATGCACAACAGTGCGAGCAGCAGTGACGAGGTCAGGGCGATCTGACGATTGCGGCTGTAAGGGGCAAGGGCGGGTGTGTTGTCCAGAGCCAGCAACAAGGCGGCCTTGGTCGTGCTGCTCTTGCGCTGCGGGATGACAAGAAGAGTTTTATCCGAGATCGGCCCGAAGAACGAGAATGCGGTTTCAATGAAGGGCAGGCTGGCACGGGCGATGCGCGCTTTGGCCTTTTTGAGGATCTGTGCTGGCAGACCTCCTTTGGCCAGCAGCATCGACTGGCTGTTGCTCAGCGCGCTGTCAGCACGAATGTCGTCAAGCGGCTGGACAAGGACCGCCGTAATGGTGGCTGGGGCGACGACCTTTTCAAGCCCCATGCGCAGCCGATCTGGCAGGAACGCAGTCTGCGGATCAGAATTTTGCCCCGCGTCCTGGTCAAGGATGTCGGCGCTTGGACGAATGCCAATAGCATCCGCCTGGATCTTGCGATCAAGTGTCGAGTTGAGCTGATTGCGAAAGTCATCTTCTGTCAAAAGCCCTGCGACGCGTGTCGTCGCAGTCGTGGAGAAGCTGTTCAGATCAGAGATCTTGATGATGCGATCGCTGGCAAAAAGCAATAGGCCACAGCACGCGATGATCGCGAGCGCGAAGACAAACAATCTTGTAATTTGTGGTACTGGTCGCATGCGGATCAGAAAATTCTTCCCTTGAAAAAACAAACAATAGCACGAACTCGTTTCTCATCAGTTTACCCGTGCGGTAAGATTTTGAAAGTCTCTGATCTTATCTTGGCTGGTCACTTTTGGTTGGTTGCGCGTGGCAGTAGTTTTAAAAGTTTTAAAAGTGCCCCTGCCAACCTGAGGGATGCGGGGTGATGTACCTTTCACAGTGAAATGTTGCAGGGCCGCTCTGGTTGCCAACTATAACGCTTTTCATGTTGGGGGTTGAAGGTTAAACCCTGTCCCGAATGGAAGGGCCTGGATTCGGATCACTCGGTGAGGCATTCCAGGGAGGACTAGAATGGACGACCAAGGCAGGAGATCCGTTTGAGCGTTTGGCGAAATCTGGCGAGCATTTTGTCCGGCATCGGCACGGGCGGCGTCCAACTGGTTGACCGGCTGGTCCAATTGGTGTTGTCCAAACCGGAGGGCACCCATTCGGTTGCTTTTACGGTTGCCATGATTGCTCTGTCCGCCAAGATGGCAAAGGCCGATGGCGTTGTGACAACAGACGAGGTTCGCGCATTTGAGGATCTTTTCGAGATCCCGCCTGACGAAGAGAAAAACGTCGCGCGGCTGTTCAATCTGGCCAAGGCCGATATTGCCGGATTTGAGACCTACGCCAAGAAGCTTGCCTATCTGTTTCCCTACGACAAGCTGACCTTGATGGATATTTTGGATGGCCTGTTCCAGATCGCTGCGGCGGACGGGCTGATCACGGAAACGGAGATCGCCTTTCTGACGCGCGTCGCGGAACTGTTCGAACTCAGCCAGAGCGAATTTGATCGGGTGAAGGCACGGCACGTTCGGGATGCGGGCGATCCCTATCGGGTTCTCGGGTTGACAAGACATGCAAGCGATACGGAGTTGCGCGAGCGCTATCGCAAAGAGGCGCGTGAAACCCATCCCGACAGACTGATCGCACGTGGTGTGCCGCAGGCGTTTGTCAGGCTGGCCAATGATCGCATGGCGTCTCTGAACGAGGCCTGGTCGCAAATCCGGCTCGAAAGAGGAATTTGAACATGGGTATTGCCACCGATACTTCCGTCAAGGCGCGGGTTCACCCTTCGCCCAATCATGGCGAACGGCCCGACGGCGCCAAGATCACCATGCTTATCCTGCATTATACGGGTATGGAAACCGGCGAAGCTGCCCTGCAACGACTGTGCAATCCAGCGTCGGAAGTTTCGGCGCATTATCTGGTGCATGAAGACGGTGCCATTTTGCAGTGCGTTCCAGAAAGCCGTCGCGCATGGCATGCCGGACGCAGTTTCTGGAAGGGGAGACCGACCTCAACTCCTGTTCCATTGGCGTCGAGATTGTCAATCCGGGCCATGAACATGGTTATGCGGACTTTCCGCAGGTTCAGATCGACAGTGTGATCGAGTTGGCGCAGGACATTTGTCGGCGTCATGACATTCCAGCCTTTCGTGTGCTGGCTCATTCGGACGTGGCGGCTGATCGCAAGGAAGATCCGGGCGAAAAATTCCCCTGGCATCGTCTCGCAGCACAAGGCGTTGGCCATTACGTTGAACCGGCCGCTTTCCGCGGCAATCTCTTTTTGCAAGAAGGGGAGGAGGGCCAGCCCGTGGAGGCCGTCCAGTCGATGTTGGGTATTTACGGTTATGACGTTCCTATCTCCGGCGTGTTTGATGAAAAGACCCGATATGCCGTGACAGCCTTCCAGCGCCATTTCCGACCCGCACGGGTGGATGGCATCGTTGACCAGTCGACTGTCGAGACCCTTCACACACTTCTGTCGCGGCTGCCGAGCCTGGCGTAAGGCTTCCGCAGCTTCAAAAACTTTAGTCGATTTGCGCCATCGGTCAGAAAATCTGATTGATCCTGTGGCCGATTTTTTGGGTCGTATCTTGTGGTTTCCCTGCCACGATGCACGTGCCCTTGCTCTTCGACCATCTGTCGGGACCATGGGGGCGATGGCTTCATGCGTTGGTTTTGCAAAGGAGGTCCGACATGGGGGATGCTGTGACTGTGGGCATTGATCACTTGGGGTTGAGTGTGCGTGATCTGGGCGCCAGCAAAGACTTTTTTGAAAAGGTGCTGGGCTGGTGGCAAACGGGTGGTAATCCTGACTATCCATCTGCCTATATGACCGATGGCGTGTCGAAGTTGACACTCTGGCAATGCAAGGGCGACGAGTTGGCGGCTTTTGATCGTCACAAGAATATCGGGCTGCACCATTTTGCGCTGAAGGTGGCATCTGCCGAGGCTCTGCGCGAGGTTTTTGAAGCGGTCAAGGGATGGCTAAGGCGTTGAGGTCGAGTTTGCGCCCGAGTTTTCCGGGAAGGGGCCGAAGGAGCATTTCATGGTCTATGAACCAGGCGGCACGCGGCTGGAAGTGGCCTATGATCCGCGATGACGAGGGGGAGTGTTTGAGATGATTTCACAGGTGCAAGGCTATGATGTTGTGGAGCGCGTTCCTGATGTGGACGATTATCTTCGGCTCCGCCAGAACGGGGGCTTGAGTGCCTTCTCGCGGGAAGGAGCCATGATAGGCCTGCCGAACTCGATTTACGGTGTGACAGTCCTGAAGGGCGGCCTTCCTGTCGGTATGGGGCGTCTGACCGGTGACGGTGGCTGTTTTTTTCAGATTACGGATATTGTCGTTGATGCCGCGCATCGTGGCCAAGGACTCGGCAAAGTTATCATGAGTGCTTTGATGCAATATGTTGATGCGCATTTGCCGGATCTGGCTTACGTCAGTCTGATGGCCGATGGCGAAGCTCACCGCCTGTATGCACAATATGGCTTCAAGCTGACGGCGCCCGACAACACGCAAGGCATGGCTTACCGTCTGCAACGCTGATCCTTGAGCAGCCCGGTCCTGCCCCATGGCTGGCCAAAACCTCTTATCACCTTCTCGACCGTGAAAATTGTCTGACAGGTCAAAGCTTGGCGGCTTTGTGGTCCGCGTTGTGTCGATCTGTGTCTTGCGCGTGTGATGGTGAAAACGGCGCTTCAGCCGGAAGTGACCTTTTTCTGCCGCGAAAATGAAACTTTTCATTAACTGATACGTTGGGGATAGTGGATTGTAAAAAATAAGGGTGATCAAGATCCCGACGAGGTGTTGTCAGATTAACGTCACGCGCGTCAATCTCTGGGCAATGTTTCGCCTTTTTTCTGTCAATTTTTCAAATTTAATGGTCAATTTTGCTTAGTATTTAACCATGCATAGCACCAAAAGCCCCCGTTTTCTGTAATATTTCGTGAACTGAGCGGGCTGATTTTCGTCTCATACTTCCGTCATTCCTCCGGCCCGACAAACAGACACCTGATGCAAACTTTGAGGGCTCGACGGAATGTTGAAGTCGTTTACGACACACGCCCGGCCGATTGGCCTTGGCAATTTCTCTTTTGACTGTACTTGGCTGTTATCAGCCTGCGATGGCACAGGGGGGCATTATCCGCCCGAAGGCGAGCGATACGAAGTCGTCTTCTCACGATAACAATCGCAAGAATGTAAAACTGGACGTCATCGGTTCGCCATCGGGTGAAGGTGGTATCCTGCGCGTGGTCAATGCCGGTAAGGCTCAGGACTCCAAAGACAAGAAGAAGACGGCGAAAAAGCCTGCGCGCAAGCATAAGAAGACGCACACTGCTCGCAAGGCAAAACGTCATGCCGCCAAAAAGGTTGCAAAGCGCGCGCCCAAGAAAGCGGATACCAAGACGGTTGTTGCAGCGTATGAAAAGTTCAATACGCGTCAGGCAAGTTATCTGAAGCTGATCCGTGATGCCGCCGACAAGCACGGCGTGTCCTTTCAGATTGCCAAAGCGGTGGTTCAGATTGAAAGCAACTTCAATCCGTTTGCTCGTGGAACGCACGGCGAAATCGGCCTGATGCAGATCAAGCCATCGACAGCCCGCGCCATCGGTTACCATGGCTCTGCCAAGGGGCTTTATGACCCAAAGACTAACCTCGAGTATGGCATGCGCTATCTTGCCAAGGCACAGCAGCTTGCTTCAGGCAGCCTGTGCGGCACAATCCTGCGCTATAATGCCGGTCACTATGCCAAGCGGATGAACCCGCATAGCGCGCGCTATTGTACCAACGTCAAGCGTTTGCTGGCTGCTGGCTGATCCTCCTGGCAGGCAAACGCTCTGCAATAGATCCACTCCGTCATATCGACACTGAAGCCCGCAAGAGGTTGTGTCGTGTCCTGATGAGCGGTGAGGTCAAAAGGCGTTTCCTGTCTTGAGCGTTGGGCGCGCGCGGTCTCGGATCCCGGACCCAAGGCCCCTCGCAAGGATACTGGAGATCGTTCACTGCTCGGTTGAGCGGTTCCTGTCTGATATCCGGCCTGACAAAGGCCCATTTGCGAACGGCTCCCTGTTCTAGGTTGAACGGGGAGCCGTTTGTGTTTTGGAGTGCGAAACGTTGCCTGTAGTTGACGCGCTGGGCCACTCATCTGTTGCTGTGGCACAAGGATGTGCTGTGGCGGTTGACCTGTTGTGCAAATGCCCCTAATGCAGCGGGTGCCAGTCGGCCGGACAGCCGCTGCCGCAAGTGCCGAAAGGCCGCGGGGGAGGAAAGTCCGGGCTCCAGGGAAACACGGTGCCGGGTAACGCCCGGCGAGGGCGACCTCAGGGAAAGTGCCACAGAAAGCAAACCGCCTTGCATTTGATGCAAGGTAAGGGTGAAAGGGTGGGGTAAGAGCCCACCGCGCGGACGGTAACGGACGCGGCACGGTAAACCCCACCGGGAGCAAAACCGAATAGGGACAACGCGGGCGCTTGTCGTCCGGGCTCGTTTACAGGCCAGTTGTCCGGGTAGGTTGCGAGAGGCGTCCGGCAACGGGCGTCCCAGATGAATGGCTGTCACGTATGCGGTTTCGGCCGTATACCGTACAGAACCCGGCTTACAGGCCGACTGGCATTTTCATTTCAGATCAAGGCGCGCCCCGGTCATTCCCTGCGTGCTTGTCTTGGTTTCCAAATATTGCGATACTTGTAAAAGTTGTTCTTTCATCTCTTTTACAACCCGGTTCCATGCGGTTCTTTTTTCTTGCTCTGCTGATGTTTAGCGCACTTTTGCGTCCGGTTTTTGCCTATACGGTGCCTGGTCTTAGTGCCGAGTTTGATGCGCGCCTTCTGTCCTCAACCGAGAAGCGGTTTTTGCAGACCGGGCTGGCCTTGAACGGTGACTATAAGGCTTTGATTGATGGGGCTTGGGGGCGCGGCAGTCAGCGAGCACTTGAGCACTATGCTCTGTCCGCAGGTCTGGACGGTGCGATGGTCCCAAACTGGATAGTGTCGTTCCTTGCCTTCCAAACAGCACTCGCCTTCGACAAGAAAGGCTGGCGTGAGCAATATTTCGAAACGCTGGACATGTCCTTTTTGATGCCGGCGAAGACCATTCACGATGGAGCCTCGACACAGACGATTTTCAATCTTGAGGATACGGGCAGCTCTCTCGGCATTTCCCTGACGCGTGGCAGGTATCAGCAGATGGTCGCGTTGCATGCCTTTGCCATGCGCAAGGCCTTGCGAGGTTCCAAGACCTATAGCCTTCGCAAAGCATCGCTGTGGATCACGTCAACGAAGATTGGGGCTGGTCTGTCGATCTACACGCGCTCTGATTTTCGCAAAGGGGCTTGGTCGACGATCATTTTGTCGGCGGGTCGTCAGGATGCGGGGCTGATGGCGGCGGTCTCCGGCAGTATCCAGCGGGGATATGCTCTGCCAATTTATTTGCCCTCAGGCGAATTGAACGAAGGGATCGTCTCTCTGGCCAAGGTGCTCAAGGCAAACGAACTCTCGGATGATATTCCCCAAGGCACGGTTGCGTCCTTGCGCAAACAGTTCGAACAGAGCCAGAAACAGCCTTCGGCCCCACCTGTCCCGGAAACGCCTATCCTTCCAGCGACAAATGGGGCGGAGAGCGAAAACGGCTTGGAGGCGTCGGGGGGTATGCCGTCCGCAGCAAACGAGCCGCGTGAAAAAGGCGCTGTTTATTCCGGCACAGGGTTTGTCGTTGCGACGAGCGGATCTGTGTTGACCAACAATCATGTGGTTGACGGCTGTCATATGGTGACCGTTGATGGTCATGCTGCGGTTGTGGTCGCTCAGGATGCCGTCTTTGATTTGGCCTTGCTGAAGGTTGCAGATTTGAGCGGTAGTCCTGCGGTATCTTTCGCGCCGGCGGCCGCGCCACTGAATGCGGACGTCACGGTGGCAGGCTATCCATTGGCGGATATTCTGGGCGGGCTGAACGTCACGAGAGGGGCTGTCACAGCCTTGAAAGGCTTGCATGGCAAGAGCACCGAGATGCAGATTTCGGCTCCGGTTCAGCCGGGAAATTCTGGTGGTCCTGTGATGGATGCCTATGGGCGAGTGGTCGGCGTGGTGGTTGCCAAACTGAATGCGCGTCGGGTGGCCGCACTGAATGGCGACATTCCGCAAAACATCAATTTTGCCATTCGCGGAGCGATCGCCAAATTGTTCCTGTCGCAAAACAGCGTTAAGCCAACGCTGTCGGATACAGTGCAACGCCTGTCCCCGGAGGACCTTGCCAAACAGTTGCAGCGTGTGACGCGCTTCATCCTGTGTAAATGACTGCGCGGGAACCGGGAGCCTTGAATGCCTTCACCGATTGCCGGTCTTTATGATCGCTTTGCCGAAAAAGAGGCGGCTGGTGTGTCATCGCTTTACGAACGCTGGGCGCGCCATGCGGCGCAAAGTCCGGTCGTGCAGCAATTTTTGACGCCCTTGTCACCGCGCGAGCAGCAACCCAATCTGTTTTTTGCTGCCGTGCGCATGCTGTATGGCGCAGGGCAGGATGGGACCCTGCTGGATCAGGCGGTTTTGGAGCGAGGCGATGCCTTGCGGCAGATCATGGCCACGCACTCCACCCAGACGAATGAACCAGCGCGGTGTGCTGTGCTGATGCCGTTGCTGGGGCGGATACAGGGGCCGGTTGCCTTGATTGAAGTGGGCGCGTCGGCAGGGCTCTGTCTGCTGCCGGAGCAGTATGGCTATTGCTACAATGATACGATGCGCTTGCAGCCAGATGTTGCGGGTGCTGAAGCTTGGCCTGAGTTTCCTTGCAAGGTCTCCCCGGAAACGCCATTGCCAGCCGTGCTGCCACAGGTGGTCTGGCGCCGTGGTCTTGACCTCAACCCACTGGATGTTCGAGACGAAGCGGCCGTCGGATGGCTGGAAACTCTGATCTGGCTAGGACAAACGGCGCGATTGGAGAGATTTCGCAAAGCCGTGACGCTGGCACGAAATGCTCTGCCTGTTGTTGAGCAAGGTGATTTATTGATCGATCTGCCCGATCTGCTGGCGGACGTGCCACAGGATGTGACGCCGGTTGTCTTTCATACGGCGGTCTTGAGCTACATCCGGGACCCGGAAAAACGCCAAACCTTTGCGCAAACGATGCGCGCGCATCCGCGTACGGTCTGGATTTCAAATGAGAGTGTGCGTGTGTTTCCGGCCTTTTCGCAAGGCGTTGGACCTGAGCCATCTGGCATGTTTCTCATGGCTCAAGACGGTCAGCCCATGGCCTGGACCATGCCTCATGGTCAGGCCATGCAATGGATTGATCGCTGACCTGACTTTATCGGGGTGACGAAAAGCGCCGCGAACAGGGGCGTTGCGCGGCGCTCTCGGGTGTCAAAGGGAACGGATCAGTCGATCCAGGGATTGCGCGTCAGATGCGTGGGCATGTCGACGCCGGGCAGATTGCGTGGATCCGGTTCGGGTGTTCCGATTGTGGTGGTGACGGGAATGACACCTGCCCAGATCGGCAGAGCATAGTCTTCCTCATCGTCATTCGGCCCACCGGTTCGCACCTTGGCGCTGCCCTCGGAAATTTCCATCGAGAGGATCATTGTGGCCTTGCGCTCTTGTGCGGAGTTGGCGCGCACTGCCTTGGCGCGTCCGGGCCAAAGGTGGTCAAGAAAGGCGCATAGGCGGGCTTCCTTATCTTCCTCAGGCACGACATGCGCTGTGCCGAAAAGCGTGACCGAGCGCGAGTTGACCGAGTGGTGAAAGCCGGAACGGGCGATCACGAAACCATCCAGGATCGAAACACTGAGGCAAACCTCTTCGTTACGGCCCGCCTTCAGGGCGCGGCTGGCGGAGGAACCATGCCAATAGACATGATTGCCTTCGCGCCATTGCAGGGTCGGAGTGACGTAAGGCTTGCCATCGAACACATATCCAACAGTGCACATTGGCTGGGCGTCAAGAACGGCGTTGACCGTGGCGCGGTCGAACAAGCCTCGCGGGTGCGAGCGCCTCAGGCGGGTTCTGTCTGTTTGTTGAAGGACATCCATGGGAGCAATCTCTTTTCTGATCGGTGTTCCCTAGTCTTGTGTTGCCAAATAGGACTTTTAAAAAGATCCATTTTCGATAAAAAGCATAAGTCCAATTTTGTGAAGAAAGCTCGTCATGCCCAAAAGCTCCGCCAGCAGTCGGTTTCAGTCTGCGCTTTTGTCGCTGACACTCGATCGGGACGGTGGCACGTCATTGCAGGTGCAGCTTGTGAACGCGTTGCGTCAGATGATCCTGAATGGCGTGGCCCCAAGGGGAGCACGCCTGCCGGCCAGCCGTGTGCTGGCGGCGGAGGTTTCCGTGTCGCGCACGACAGTGGTCGCTGCGCTCGATCAACTGGGGGCCGAGGGTTATTTGACCTCCCGCCAGGGGCGGGGACCTTTGTCGTTGACGAATTGTCGCATCTGACATCGCCACATGCCCGTGCGGATCAGGGGCAAGTCCATCAGCAGTCCGCACCTGAGGGAAGCCAGGTTGTGCGACCGCTTTATGCGGGAATGCCGGATATGGCAGCGTTTCCGCACCGATTGTGGGCCCGGTATCTGGCGAGTGCGTGGCAAAATCCGACACCTGACCTGCTGGAATTACCCGATCCGCTTGGTCTGCCTGCTCTACGCGCTGCCATTGCGGCGCATCTGGAAGCATGGCGGGGTGTCAGGTGCGGTCCCGGTCAAGTGGTCATCACGTCTGGAGCGTCAGAATCGTTTCGTCTGATCTCACGCCTGATGCCGCAAGGTGGGATCGTTCATATGGAAGATCCCGGATATGCGGCGATGAGAGGTCGTTTTGCGGAGGAAGGCATGGACGTGCAGCCTTTGCCGGTGGATGGCGACGGGCTGGATCCTGCTCTCTTGAACGCAGACGCCGTGTGCGCCATCGTTACGCCGTCGCGCCAGTTTCCCCTTGGCATGACGATGCCACTGGCCCGGCGCCTGAAGCTGCTTGACTGGGCAAGCACGGGCAGCAAGCTGATTGTCGAAGACGATTACGACAGTGAGTTTCGCTATACCGGTCAGCCATTGCCTGCTCTCGCCGGGTTGGATCAGCAGGGTCGGACGATCTATCTGGGAAGTTTCTCAAAGCTTTTGTCGCCCGCCTTGCGGCTTGGATACGTCGTTGTTCCAGAGCGCGCGCTGGCCGATGTGCGAACGGAAGTACGACGTCGAGCACTGCAACCCTCGTTGATCCCGCAACCGGCTTTGGCCCGGTTCATGGCCGATGGCGAGTTTGCATCTCATTTGCGCCGTGTTCGCAGGCTTTATGCGCAACGTCAGCGGTTTGTGCTGCAACGGCTGGCCGATCAGTTCGAAGGCTTGCTGGTGCCGATGGTGGAGCCTTCCGGTATGCATCTCGTGTGTGCGCTGGGCCCGCGCTTGCAAGGTTTGCATGATGTGGACCTGTGCCGGGCGACGCGAGATGCGGGACTCGGAGTGCGGCCTTTGTCGGGCTTCTATGTCGGCGCACAGGTGCGACAGGGGCTGGTGCTTGGATATGCCGCTTTCGAGGAGCCTGTTCTGGAGCGTGCGCTGCACACACTTCTTGCGATTTGCAAAAAGCAGGCCGTTTCTGCCTAGCAGAAATCACGAGCGCAAATGATATCTCCACGCGAGACGCGACCTGCTTTGTGGCAGGAAATGCCTTGAGTTATCCCACTCTGTCCACAGTTTTGACAATTTTACGGAGGGTCGCCAAGAGGCAATTTGAGCGTTGTTTTTCGTCTACGCCAATGGCTGTTTCCTCAATGCTGTCAAGGGTCCATTAACCATAGAAGGCCATGCTTCTGTATGAGGCAGGGGTGCTCTCTCAAGCTCTTCAGGACAGCGCGTTTCCATTGACCTCCCATCAAATCCCATGGTATCCCATAAATACCCAGAAAGGGGAGTGTTATCCCGTTTTCGTGTCCTGTATGGGACGTTGCGGGCAAGCCGTTGCCGACAGGCAGCTCTGCTCGCGGCTCTTCTCAAGATTTGGGTGCTTTTTAGGCTTTAATCCGGGCTGTGATGGTCCGTCTTGGGGAGACAAATGGCAGGGTTCGTCTCGCATTTCACCAACCGGCTGGATGCCAAGGGTCGTGTTTCGATCCCGGCTCCCTTCCGTGCGGTTCTTGCGAAGGATGGATTTGAAGGCCTGTACTGCATTGCGTCACCGCATTGCGAGGCCATTGACGCAGGCGGCAATGAGCTGCTTGGCGAAATTCAAACCCGGCTCGATGCCTTTTCCAAATTGTCGCCCGACCACGATGCCCTTGCGATGGCATTGTTCGGAGCCAGTGAAACGCCGAAGATCGACGGTGATGGACGTATGATGATCTCTGACATGGTGCGTGAGCACACCGGCCTGACTGATCATGTGACGTTCGCAGGGCTTGGCTATAAATTTCAGATCTGGCAACCGGAAAAGTTCAAGGTGCATCGTGCCGAGGCCGCCAAGCGCGCCATGGCGATGCTCTCAGGTCAGATGCCCGGCGGCTCGGCTGCGGGAGGGCTGTCTTGATGGAGCGATCTGGCGCAGATGTATTTACCGACAAACAGAATGAAGAACGCCATGTACCTGTGCTCCTGGATCCGGTGGTGCGTTATCTCGCGCCGCAGATGGGTGAGGTGATTATTGACGGCACCTTCGGGGCTGGCGGGTATTCTCGTGCCTTGCTGGCTGCCGGCGCGCGCGTGGTCGGAATTGACCGAGATCCGGACGCTATCGCCAACGGACAACCGCTGGTGGAAGCCTCCAACGGGGCTTTACAGCTTGTCCCGGGGCAGTTTCGCCATCTGGATGAACATGCGCGTCAGGCCGGGCATGAAGCGGTGGACGGTGTGGTGCTGGATCTGGGCGTTTCGTCCATGCAGCTTGATGAGGCGGAGCGCGGGTTTTCCTTTATGCGCGACGGACCTCTGGACATGCGTATGGAGCAGGCGGGCCCGTCAGCTGCCGATGTGGTCAATGAATTGCCAGTCAAGGATCTGATCCGCATCATCGGGCTTCTTGGTGAGGAGAAGCGGGCAACGTCTGTGGCACATGCCATTGAGCGTGCCCGGCAGGAAAAACCGTTCGAGCGGACGAGTGAGCTTGCCGCTCTGGTTGAAAAGGTGCTGGGACGTTCGCCGAAGAAGGCGCAGATCCACCCTGCCACTCGCACTTTTCAGGGCTTGCGTATTTATGTGAACGCGGAATTGCATCAGGCGGCTTTGGCGCTTGAGGCGGCCGAACGCATTTTGCGTCCTGGTGGCCGTTTGGTTCTGGTGAGTTTCCATTCGTTGGAAGATCGCATTGTGAAGCGGTTCTTTGCGGACCGCTCGCGCACTCATGCGGGTGGCTCGCGTCACATGCCACAAGAAGAAATTGAACCGCCGACGTTCGAGCTGTTGACCCGCAAGGCGGTCGACCCGACCGATGAAGAGGCTCAAGCCAATCCGCGTGCACGTTCTGCGAAGTTGCGCGCCGGAAAGCGTACGCAAGAGCCCGCACGCGCCTTTGACATTCATGCATTTGGAGTTCCGCGTCTGGCGGAATTCCATGGATTGGGGGGTGAGCGTGGTTCGTTTTCTCAATGTGGTCTGGGTCATGCTGGTCATTGTTGGTGCGATGGCTGTCTATGACATCAAGCAGGGGGCTCGTAATTCGGCCCTACATGTCGAGGCGCTGCAAAAGCAGATTTCTCAGGAAAAAAACACGATCAAGCATCTGGAGGCTGAATGGGCCGTGCTTGACCAGCCGGACCGGCTGCAAACGCTGGCGGCGCGTTACCAGGACTACCTGCAACTGCAGGAAGTTGATCCGCATCAGATCGTGAGTTTTGACGATTTGCCGATGCGACAGTCCAGTTTGCAACCGATTGATGGAGCCAAGTCATCCGCGGGTTCCGACACCACCACTCAACCCGCGCGATGAGGGGCAACTTATGACGATGGCTACCGAAACCGAATCCATCCTTCAGATCCCAAGAGCGCAAGGACGTGCCAAGAAAAAAGGTGTGTCTGCAGGAACGGTGAAGGCGCGTATCCTGATGACCATGGTGGCATTTTTCGGCGTGTTCGCGATTATCGGCGGGCGCCTGGTGCAGCTTGGGCAAATGCAGGAAGCGCCGAGTTCTGCATGGATTTCCGCACAACAGTCGATCTCGGAATCGCGCCCGGATCTGGTGGATCGCAACGGCAAGATCCTTAGCAACAGACATCAAGACAGCCTCGCTTTATGCTGAGCCGCGTCGCATCATCGACGTGGATGAAGCCGTGGATGGGCTGACGCGCATTCTACCGGATCTGGATGCGCGCCGCTTGCGCCGTCGTCTGGAAAGCAAGGCGGGCTTTATCTGGCTGAAGCGCGAATTGTCTCCAGATCAGGCCGAGCGGATCCATAATCTGGGCCTGCCGGGAATTGGCTTCGTGTCTGAAAACAAGAGGTTTTATCCAGGCGGGCCGACCGCGGGTCATATTGTCGGGTCGGTGAACGTCGACAACCAGGGTCTGACGGGCATCGAGCGCTATCTGGATAAGCACTGGTTGGGCGACCTGCAAAAGGCCGGGCTGACACAAAGCAAGACCTTTCAGCCTGTGAAGCTGTCGATTGATCTGCGGGTCCAGCACATTGTGCGCGATGAGCTGCAAAAGGCGATGAAGCTTTATCAGGCGACCGCTGCTGTTGGTATCGTCGTCAATGACAAGACAGGCGAAGTGCTGGCGATGTCCTCAATCCCGGACTACGACCCGAATGATCGTGCACAGGCGCTGGATCCCAAGCGGATGAACCGCGCAACCGGTGCGGTCTTTGAAATGGGGTCTGTTTTCAAGACATTCACGATGGCAATGGCGCTGGATTCCGGCAAGGTGAAGCTGACGGACAAGTTCGATGTCAGTAGCCCCATTCATTTTGCTGGTCGGACCATTCACGATTTTGAGCCGAAAAAGTATCCGCTCTCCGTGCCGGACATTTTCCGCTTCTCGTCCAATATCGGCTCGGCCAAAATGGTCATCAAGACAGGGATCGAAGAACAGCAGAAATTCCTGAAGCGCATTGGATTGACCACGCGCGAGCATACGGAATTGCCGGAAGTGGCCACGCCGCTGTTGCCGCAAAAATGGACAGAGCTGGCGGCGATGACCATTGCCTTCGGTCATAGTATCGCGGTTACACCCATGCAAACGCTCATGGCGTCGGCTGCGCTGATGAATGGTGGCATTCTTATGCAGCCAACCTTCTTCCCGCGCTCGGCAGATCAGGTCAAAGCTCTGGGGAAACGTGTTGTTTCTGAAGATACAAGCCGCAAAATGCGCTATCTTTTCCGCCTGAATGCACTTGCGGGATCGGGCAAGAATGCAACGGTTCCAGGCTACATGGTCGGCGGAAAGACGGGGACTGCGGAAAAGATCGTGAATGGCGCCTATGCGAACAACAGACGCCGCAACACGTTCATTGCCGCGTTTCCGATTGATGATCCGAAGTACATGACACTGGTTTTGCTGGATGATCCGAAGCCGGTTCCGCCAAACCACTATGCAACTGCAGGCTATAACACGGCGCCGACAACCGCAGCCATCATTCGACGGATGGCGCCGCTGCTGGGTGTCGTCCCTCAGTTTGGCGGCTAGGATAAGCCGATGGTGGCTGCCAACTAGACCGCTTGGGTCAGGCCGGTTTCACGTGAGCGTGTCCGGATCCGGCGCAGGTAATTGGATCAACGCACAGACAGACGACCTGGTGAAATGGATCTTCAACAACTTGCAAGCGGACTGGCGAATTTCACTCAGAAGGCATCGGGATCTGTATCCGGGCTGACGCCGGACAGTCGTGAGGTTGCGCCGGGCTTTCTATTTGCCGCGCTGAAGGGCGCTAGGATTGATGGCACAGCCTTTGTGGCGCAGGCGGTCAAGGCGGGCGCGAGTGCCATTCTCTGTGCCAGTGACGATGTTGATCGCATTCTGCCGGGACTTGATCCTGAAGTGTCCCTGTTAAGCAGTGACGAGCCGCGCCGTGCATTGGCGCTGATGGCAGCTCGCTTTCATGGCCGCCAACCCAAAGTCAGCGTTGCTGTCACCGGCACCAGCGGCAAGACCTCTGTGGCTTATTTCACCCGCCAGATCTTTCAGGCTGCCGGCCATTCGGCGGCTGCTCTTGGCACGATTGGGGTTGTGACCAATGATGGCCGCAGTTACGGGGGGCTGACAACGCCGGACCCTGTTTCGTTGCACAAGGCGATTGATCAACTGAGCGCAGACGGGATCACGCATCTGGCGCTGGAGGCTTCCAGTCACGGACTGGATCAGCATCGCCTTGATGGTGTGCGGCTGACGGCTGCGGCCTTTACCAATCTCGGCCGCGATCACATGGATTATCATCCGACCATCGAGGAGTATCTTCAAGCCAAGTTGCGCCTGTTCAAGGACGTTCTGCCCGACGGGGGCACAGTCGTTGTTGATCCGGATGAGCGATATGCCGATCGGGTTATGGCTGTGGCGCAAGACCGCAACCTGCCGCTTTTCACTGTTGGTGAGCATGGTCGGGACCTGACGCTTCTTGGACTGAAGCCGTCCGGCGAAGGCTTTGGACAGGAATTGCGTCTTGGCACGGCGCGGGGCGAATATTCCGTGACATTGCCCCTGATTGGCCGCTTTCAGGTGTCCAATGCGTTGATTTCCGTAGGTCTTGCCATTGCGTCAGGTATGGATACTGGGGCGGCTATTCGCGCGCTTGAAACTCTGCATGGTGCTCCGGGACGATTGGAATTCGCAGGCCGCACGACCAGCGGCGCCATTGTTGTGATTGATTATGCGCATAAGCCCGATGCCTTGGAGAATGCGTTGAAGGCCCTGCGCCCCTTTGCCAGCGGCACGCTTGGTGTCATCGTCGGCGCGGGTGGAGACCGGGATCCGGGAAAACGTCTGTTGATGGGGCAGGCGGCAGCGGCGAATGCGGATCTTGTTATCGTGACGGATGACAATCCGCGCTCCGAAGATCCCGCCAAGATCCGTAAGGCGGTTCTCGAAGGCGCTCCGAATGCGCAGGAGATTGGGGATCGTGGCGAAGCGATCCGGGTGGCCATTGCGCATCTCAAATCCGGCGATATCCTGTGTGTAGCAGGAAAAGGCCACGAAACTGGCCAGATTGTCGGCAATACGGTGCTTCCCTTTTCAGATCATGAGGCGGTGGCTGCGGCCATTGCAGCTGGAGCGAATGCATGAGCGAGACCCTGTGGACCTTGAGCGATTTCGTCAGCGCCTGTGAGGGCGAGCGCCGGGGTGCCGTGTCTCAGGATGTCGCCGGAATCTCCATCGACAGTCGGACGCTGGAACCGGGTGACGCCTTTTTCGCCATCAAGGGCGACAATTTCGATGGCCACCGCTTCGTCGGGGCTGCCCTCGAGGCGGGCGCAGCGATCGCCGTCGTGGCGCGGGCAAGCGCTGATGGGTTGCCGGAAAATGGGCGCTATCTACTCGTTGATGACCCTCTGGCCGCTCTTGAGCGACTGGGTAAGGCGGCAAGGGCGCGCTCCAATGCTCGCATCATCGCGGTCACTGGATCGGTCGGCAAGACCAGTACCAAGGAAGCTCTGCGACTGGCCTTGAGCGCCAGTGGCAAGACCCATGCCTCGCTGGCATCTTTCAACAATCACTGGGGCGTGCCCGTCACACTGGCGCGGATGCCGGCAGATGCCGCCTATGGTGTGTTTGAGATTGGCATGAACCACGCAGGCGAGATCACGCCGCTGGTCAAGATGGTGCGGCCGCATGTCGCCATCATCACCACCGTGCAGGCGGTGCATCTGGAATTCTTTGCCTCTGTCGAGAAGATTGCGCAGGCCAAGGCCGAGATCTTCAATGGTCTGGAGCCGGGTGGAACGGTGCTGCTCAATCAGGACAATCCGCAATATGATCTGCTACGGTTTCTGGCAAAGGCGGCCCGCGTCGATCATGTGCTGACTTTCGGGCAGGGCCAGGGTGTCGACATACGTTTGCTTGATGTGACGCGCCGTATCGACGGCTCGGATGTTGTCGCGCAGATTTCGGGCACTCGCATCTCCTACCGGGTCGGCGCGCGGGGGCAACATCAGGTCCTCAACAGTCTCGCAGTGCTGGGGGCGGTGTCGGAAGTGGGGGCTGATGTGCAAAAAGGTGCCGATGCGCTTGGCTCGATGAGTGCGCCGAAAGGACGAGGCGAGGTGTCGAAATTGTCACTCACCGCAGGCACTGCAACACTTCTCGATGAAAGCTATAATGCCAACCCGGCTTCGATGCGGGCAGCACTTGGTGTGTTGGCCGATGTGGAGCCGGAGGGAGAAGGTCGTCGTGTCGCCGTTCTGGGCGATATGCGTGAACTGGGCGAAACCGCCGACGAGCTGCACGCCGCTTTGCTGGCTCCCCTCAATGATGCTGCTGTCGATTGCGTCTTTTGTGTCGGACCGCATATGAGGGCGCTTTGGGATCGTCTGCCGGAGCCCCTGCGGGGAGGCTATGCACCGGCCAGCGAAGAGATACGCGATGCCTTGGTCGAGGCTGTCAAGCCGGGCGACATCGTGATGATCAAAGGGTCTCTCGGGACCAGAATGGGGCCGCTCGTTGAAGCTCTGAAGAAGAATTATACGCCAACGGCTGATGCCGAGGAAGCTTGAGGAAAGCTAGATGTTTTATTTTCTCGGTGATTTTGCCGATCAGATTTCTGCACTGAATGTGTTTCGTTACATCACGTTCCGCACCGGCGGAGCCATCATGACGGCGCTTCTGTTCGTGTTTCTGTTCGGACCAAAAATCATTTCCAGCCTGCGGTTGCGTCAGGGGCACGGTCAGCCGATCCGGGCAGATGGTCCTGAAAGCCATCTTCTGACCAAGAAGGGCACGCCAACAATGGGCGGCCTGATGATCCTGTCTGGCGCGCTGGTGGCTGCCTTGCTGTGGTCGGATCTGAGCAATCCTTACGTATGGATCGTCATTGGTGTCACCGTCGGGTTCGGTGCTATCGGGTTTTATGATGACTACCTGAAAGTCTCCACGTCGACGGCCCGCGGCTTCAGCGGCAAGATGCGTCTGGCGCTGGAATTCGTTATCGCGCTTGTGGCCGCCATTGCGGTGACCTGGCTTGATAATCCGCCGTATTCCACTTCCATTGGCTTTCCCTTTCTCAAGGATTTGACGCTCAACCTTGGTGTGCTGTTCCTGCCGTTTGCAGCGGTTGTGATGGTGGGGGCCGGCAATGCCGTGAACCTGACCGACGGTCTGGATGGATTGGCCATCGTGCCGGTGATGATCGCCTGCGCGTCCTTCGCACTCGTTGCCTATCTGTCAGGCAATGCCGTGTTTGCCGATTATCTGCAAATCCACCATGTGGCCGGGACCGGTGAACTGGCTGTGATCTGTGGTGCAGTCATTGGGGCAGGGCTGGGGTTCTTATGGTTCAACGCGCCACCTGCCGCCATTTTTATGGGTGATACAGGTTCTCTGGCACTCGGCGGGATGATCGGTGCCATTGCCGTTGCCACCAAGCATGAAATCGTGCTGGCAATCGTTGGCGGTCTGTTCGTTCTGGAGGCTGTCTCGGTCATCGTGCAGGTGCTCTCGTTCAAACTGACCGGAAAGCGCGTCTTCCGCATGGCGCCCATTCACCACCATTTCGAATATCTCGGCTGGACGGAATCCTAGGTTGTGATCCGCTTCTGGATCATTGCCGTGGTTTTGGCCTTGCTCGGTCTTGCAACCTTGAAGCTGAGGTAATCAGATGATCCCTGTAACAAGCTTCAAGGACAAGACGGTCGCGCTCTTCGGGCTCGGCGGGTCCGGCGTTGCAACCGCCCGGGCATTGCTCGCCGGTGGCGCCGATGTTCTCGTGTGGGACGACGCTGAGGCGCGGGTCGATGAAGCGCGTGCGGCCGGGCTGTCCGTCGCGGATCTGCGTGGCATCGACTGGACGCAGATCTCAGCGCTGGTGCTTGCGCCGGGCGTTCCGCTGACGCATCCGCAGCCGCATTGGAGCGTCGAGGCTGCACAGGTGCATGGTGTTGAGATTATCGGCGATATTGAGTTGTTTTGCCGCGAGCGGCAGGCTCAGTGTCCGGGCGCAAAGCTGATTGCTATTACCGGCACCAACGGCAAGTCGACCACAACTGCATTGATTTCGCACCTTCTCGGGGCAGCCGGTTTCGATGTGCAGATGGGCGGCAACATCGGTACGCCTATTCTGGCGCTTGAGGAATTGTCAAGCGAGCGGGTCTATGTGGTGGAATGTTCGTCTTATCAGATCGACCTGTCGCCCAGCCTTGATCCCGATGTGGGCGTGCATTTGAACCTGTCGCCAGACCATCTAGACCGCCATGGCGATATGACCCATTACGCGGCCATCAAAGAGCGCCTGATTGCCAGTAGCCACGTCGCTGTGGTGGGCGTTGATGACGTCATGTCGGCCGAGATTGCCAAGCGTCAGGATGTGGCGCTGATGCCGGTCTGGCGGATTTCATCTATGCATCCCGTCGACAACGGCGTGTTTTGCGACGGCGAAACCTTGAGCGAAGCGCATGAGGGCAACGCATTGGTCGTGGCTTCTCTCGCCGGGATCGACAGCCTGCGCGGTGCACACAACGGTCAGAATGCAGCGGCGGCTTTTGCGACTTTGCGTGCCTTTGGACTGGACGCCAACGTGATTGCAGCCGGGCTGACATCTTTCCCCGGTCTGGCGCATCGCATGGAAATGGTCGCCCGCTGCGGACAGGTGTTGTTCGTCAACGACAGCAAGGCGACCAATGCGGATGCCGCCGCGCGTGCGCTTGGCACCTTCGGGCGGATCTACTGGATAGCCGGCGGCAAGCCGAAGGCAGGAGGGATCTCCAGCCTGACGGACTATTTCGACCACATTGCCAAGGCATATCTGATCGGCGAAGCGGCGGAGGATTTCGCCGCGACGTTGGAGGCCAAGGTGCCTTATGTGCGCTCGGGCGCGCTTGAGACGGCGGTACGCCAAGCCTTTGCCGATGCCCGTCAAGATGAGGCAGAGGAAGCGGTGGTGCTTCTGTCGCCCGCCTGTGCGTCCTTTGATCAGTTCAAGAGCTTCGAGGCCCGTGGTCAAGCCTTTGCCGAATATGTTCGCGCGTTGACCAGCAATGCCGAAACAGAGGAAGTCGCCTGATGGTTAGTCGCGCCGATCGCAGCCGTTTTGCAGAGTGGTTCTGGACTGTGGACCATTATCTGCTGGCGGCCTTCACATTTCTCATGATCTGGGGGGTGGTTCTCTCGCTGGCGGCAAGTCCGGCAGTGGCTGAGCGCATCGGCGTGGAGCCTTTCTTCTTCGTCAAGCGCGAGGCGGCCTTCATGCCGCTGGCGCTTATGTTGATGGTGGGGGCCAGTTTGCTGACGCCGCGCCAGATCAGGCGCGTGGCTCTCGTCATATTTGTGGTTTCACTGGTGCTGATGGTGGCGACCCTGTTCGTCGGTCTGGAAGCCAAGGGATCACGGCGCTGGATCCACCTTGCAGGATTTTCGATCCAGCCATCTGAAACTCTGAAACCGGCCTTCGTCATAATTGTCGCCTTCCTCTTATCGGAGGGCAACAAGAGCAAGGAAGTGCTAGGAATTCTTGCGTCCGTGCTTCTGTTCGCCATGTGTGCGGCATTGCTCATTGCGCAGCCGGATTTTGGCCAGACTATGTTGCTTGCAACCGTCTGGGGCGCGTTGTTCTTCATGAACGGCATTCCGTGGTACGCCATCATGGGACTGGGGGCGGTTGGGGTCAGTGGCTTGTTTGCAGCTTACGCCTTCCTGCCGCACGTGACTTCGCGCGTGAACAAGTTCCTTGATCCAAGTGCTGGCGATACCTATCAGGCCGACACCTCGATGCAGGCGTTTCTGTCCGGTGGATGGTTCGGGCGCGGCCCGGGCGAGGGCACCGTCAAGCGGATCCTGCCGGATAGTCATACCGACTATATCTTTGCGGTCGCAGCAGAAGAATACGGTATCATCGTCTGCATGATCCTGATTGCGGTTTATATCTTCATCGTGATGCGGGTGCTCCACCATGCCAGCAAGGTACAGGATCCTTTCCGCCGTTTGGCAACAGCGGGGCTTGGGGTTCTCTTCGGCCTTCAGGCTTGCATCAACCTTTCGGTGAACCTCAACCTCATTCCGTCCAAAGGCATGACCCTGCCCTTTATTTCCTACGGCGGGTCATCGCTGTTGTCGTCCGCGATGGTGGCCGGGGCCATTTTGGCGCTGACGCGCAAGCGTCCGTCCACCATTGCGACACGCGGCGAGGATGTGACTGTCAGTCGTCTGTCGCCTTCGTCGCTGATGTAATTTTTCGAGTTGGTCGAAAGGCGCGTTATGAACGAAAGCATCCTGCTGACAGCCGGGGGGTCCGGCGGGCATCTTTTTCCTGCGCAGGCGCTCGCCTCCGAGTTGGCGCGTCGTGGTTATGTGGTGGAATTGGCAACCGATGAGCGCGCCGATAAGTTCGGCAGCGATTTCCCTGCGCGGCGGGTGCACATTGTGGCATCGGCCACGCTTGGCGGCCGCAATCCGTTTGCCCTGCTGAAGACCTTCTTTCGGTTGTTCAAGGGCACGTGGCAGGCGCGGCGGCTGATTTATGCTCTGCGCCCTGGGGTCGTGGTCGGCTTTGGTGGCTACCCGACTTTTCCGCCAATGCTGGCCGCCAGGTTGACCGGTACACCATCTATCCTGCATGAGGCCAATGGCGTCATGGGGCGTGCCAACAGGATGCTGGCAGGTGGCGTCAGCGCTTTGGCGACGAGCGTGCCGTTACATGGTGTTTCGAATGCTTTGCAGGCCAAGATCGTCGAGACGGGCAACCCATTGCGCGACGCGGTGATTGCCTGCGTTGGCCAGTCGTTTCCGCCGATTGCGCCAGACGGGCCTTTCAACCTGCTGGTGTTCGGTGGTTCGCAAGGCGCCCGGGTGTTTTCTGATCTGATGCCGCAGGCCATTGCGTTGCTGCCCGAGGATCTGCGGGGACGTTTGCGCTTGACGCAGCAATGTCGCCCGGAGGATCTGACGCGCGTCGGCAAGGCCTATATGGAACTGAAGATCGACGCCGAACTGAACAGCTTCTTTACCGACATGCCGGCGCGCATTGCCGATAATCACCTGACGTTGTGCCGCTCTGGTGCCTCAACCGTGAGTGAGTTGGCGGCTCTTGGTCGTCCCTCAGTGCTGGTGCCGCTTCCCAATGCGCTGGATCAGGATCAACTGATCAATGCGCAAGCGTTGGAGCGCGCGGGGGCAGCCCGTGTCTTGAATCAAGCAGAGCTGAGGGCGGAAACGCTGGCTCAAGAACTCGAAACCCTGATGCGTGCGCCCGACCAGCTTGCCGGTATGGCAGAGGCCGCACGCGGCCTGGGGCAAACCGATGCGGTTGGTCGTCTGGCAGACCTCGTCGAACGTATTGCTCACGGCGACACTGACACCAAAGGAGAACGCGCATGAAGATGCCGCAGGATATAGGTCCGATTCATTTTGTCGGCATTGGCGGGATCGGCATGAGTGGCATTGCCGAGGTGCTCAAGACGTTGGGATACACCGTGCAAGGCTCGGACATGGCCGAAAACGCCAATGTCAAACGTTTGCGGGAAAACGGCATCAACATTGAAGTTGGCCACACGGCAGAGAACCTTGGCAATGCGCGTGTGCTGGTCGTCTCCTCTGCTATCCGCAAGGACAACCCCGAGCTGGTGGCTGCGCGTGAAAAGCTGATTCCGGTGGTGCGTCGCGCCGAAATGCTGGCCGAGTTGATGCGCTTCAAGCAAGCGATTGCTGTTGGCGGCACGCATGGCAAGACAACAACAACTTCGATGATTTCGGCACTGCTGGATGCGGGCAACTTTGATCCGACCGTGATCAATGGCGGCATTATCAATGCCTATGGCACCAATGCCCGCATGGGGGCAGGTGAGTGGATGGTGGTCGAGGCAGACGAAAGCGATGGTACTTTCGTCAAGTTGCCTGCCGATGTGGCGGTGGTGACCAATATCGACCCGGAACATCTGGATCATTATGGCGATTTTGCCGGTGTGCGGGCTGCGTTCCGTCAGTTTGTTGAGAACGTCCCGTTTTATGGCTTCGCCGTCATGTGCCTCGATCATCCGGAAGTGCAAACGCTTGTCGGACAGATCGAAGACCGCCGCATTCTGACCTATGGTCGCAATCCTCAGGCCGATGTGCGGTTCTTCGATGTCGAGATGAGTGGTGGCAAGTCGATCTTCTCCGTCGAGGTGCGTGATCGCCAGACAGGGGAAGAGCGGCGTCTGGAAAGTCTCATGCTGCCGATGCCGGGACTGCATAACGTTTCCAATGCCACAGCTGCGGTTTGCGTAGCCGTTGAACTTGGCATGTCGCCGGATGAGATTCGCGCCGGGCTTGCGTCGTTCGGGGGCGTCAAACGTCGCTTTACCCAAACCGGGTCGGTTGAGGGCGTCGACGTGTTCGACGATTACGCGCATCATCCGGTCGAGATCCGCTCGGTGCTTCATGCGGCGCGTGAATCGGCCAAGGGCAAGGTCATCGCCATCGTGCAGCCGCATCGCTACACGCGCCTGCAGTCGCTCTTTGATGATTTCACCAGTTGCTTCAATGATGCGGATACGGTGATCGTTGCGCCGGTTTATCCGGCAGGTGAACAGCCAATCGAGGGCGCAGAGCATCGTGATCTCGTATCGGGCCTGAAAACACGCGGGCACCGCTCGGTCATCGCTATCGACGATCCAAGTGAGTTGGCCGCTCTTGTCGGAGACCTGGCACATGAGGGCGACTATGTCATTTGCATGGGCGCTGGCAGCATCACTCAGTGGGCCTACGCCTTGCCGGAGGATCTGAAGGCGTTGAAGGACACTGGCGCATGAGCCTGCCTGATCTGCTTGAGATTCATCCGGAGTTGACTGAGGGTATTCGCGGGCGGCTGACGCCGCATCAGCGGCTGTCAACCGTCACCTGGTTTCGCACCGGCGGTCCGGCTCAACTGATGTTTCAGCCTGCTGATGTCGACGATCTAAGGTTGTTTCTGACCCGGTTGCCGAAGCACATTCCGATCCTTCCCGTTGGGCTTGGATCTAATCTGCTCATTCGCGATGGCGGATTGGAAGGCGTTGTCATTCGACTCAGCGCCAAGGGGTTTGGCCAGGTTGAGCGCGAGGGCCAGACACGCCTGCGCGTTGGCGCAGCCCTTCCAGACAAACGTCTGGCCGAGACTGCGGCGCAGTCCGGCCTTGGCGGGTTTTCGTTTTATGCAGGCATTCCCGGTGGTCTCGGCGGGGCCTTGCGCATGAACGCGGGCGCGCATGGAACTGAGACGTGCGAGCGTATGGTGGAGCTGGTGGGCATTGACCGCAGCGGCGCCCGGCATGTGCTGACGAATGAAGACATGCGCTACGCCTATCGGTTCAGCGATGCGCCTGCCGATATGATCTTCGTCGAAGCGCTTCTGGAAGGTGATCCACGAGATGAGGCACTGATTCGCTAGGAAATGGCCGATGTCGTTGCCCATCGTGAAAAGGCGCAGCCTATTCGGGAAAAAACCGGAGGGTCGACCTTCAAAAACCCGGAGGGAACCTCTGCGTGGAAGGAAGTCGACAAGGCAGGCTGTCGTGGATTGACGATTGGCGGCGCACAAATGTCGGAAATGCACTGCAATTTCATGATCAACACAGGTGAGGCGACGGGGCACGATCTGGAGCTTCTGGGAGAAACCGTGCGCAAGCGTGTGTTCGAAACGAGCGGCTTGCGGCTGCATTGGGAAATCAAACGTCTGGGTGCCTTTGGCAGCAAGGGCAAGATCGAGCCTTTTCTTGGGGTAACGACTGAGGAGCCGGTATGAGCGAGAAACACGTTGCCGTCCTGATGGGCGGCTGGGTCAATGAACGACCGGTCAGCCTGAGTTCCGGCAAAGCCTGTGCTGATGCACTGGAAGAGGCGGGCTACAAGGTCACGCGCATTGATGTGGGCCACGACCTGCCCGCCGTGCTGGGGCAGGTGATGCCTGATGTCGTGTTCAACGCGCTGCATGGTCCTTTTGGTGAGGATGGCTGCGTCCAGGGCATCCTTGAAGTCATGGAGATTCCCTACACACACTCGGGTGTAATGGCGTCAGCGTTGGCAATGAACAAGGTGAAGGCCAAAGCGGTCATGGATTCAGCCGGTGTTAACGTTACTGAACACTTGATTGTGAATAGAAGGGATATCGGGCAAAACCACCCGATGAAGCCGCCTTATGTTTTGAAGCCCATCTGTGAAGGATCGAGCCTCGGCGTGTTCATTGTACGCGAAGATGCCTTGTATCCACCGCAGGAGTTAAGCCGCGAAGATTGGCCATTTCCAGATACTTTCATGTGCGAACGCTACATTCCGGGTCGTGAACTGACCTGTGCGGTGATGGGCGACCGGGTCCTGGGGGTTATCGACATCTTACCCACAGGTGAAGAATTCTACGATTTCAATGCGAAATATGCGGATGGAGGGTCCAAACATCTCCTTCCTGCAAAAATTTCACCGATTGTTTACCAAGATATACAGAAACTGACACTTCAGGCGCATCAGGCCCTTGGCTGCAGAGGAGTCTCCAGAGCGGACTTCCGTTTCAACGAGACAGCAGACGGTGGCGAACTGATTTGTCTGGAAGTGAATACACAACCCGGCATGACGCCGACTTCACTGGTTCCTGAACTCGCCGCCTACGAAGGTATCGATTTCAAGGCCTTGGTGAGCTGGATGGTAGAGGACGCAAGTTGCTGTCGATAAGGCGAAATAGAAAGCGGGATCACATTTCCCCCTGGAGGCCGAATTGGCCCCGGCCGGGCGTGGTGTGTCTCGTCTGAATCGCCAGCCAGTCTGGAGGGCGGTTGGCCGGTTGGCCGAACTGCCGCGCTGGACCGGGTCGCTGGCGGCTATTGCCTTTTTGTCTCTGTCTATCGGTTACGGCGTTGTCCAGGGCGGTTATGGCCGTATGGTTGCCGATGCTTTCTTCTCCACCTGTGGCTTGGGTCTTGAGACCGTACAGCTTGCAGGCGAACAGCAGACGTCAGAGCAGGAAATCCTTACGGCGCTGAATATTCCCGAAGGCGCATCGCTGGTGCTGTATGATGCCGATGCAGCCCGAAAGCGTCTGGAAAACGTGTCTTGGGTCAAAGACGTGTCCGTGATGAAGCTCTATCCCGGCACGCTCAAGGTCTCGATCCACGAACGCATCCCTTATGCGTTGTGGCAGCATGGCACGGTCGTGTCTGTCATCGACAAGAACGGGGACGTCATCACCAACAAGGCTGATGGGCGATACGCCAATTTGCTGCTTCTGGTGAATGACGGCGCACAAGAACATGCGCAGGACATCATTGATGCGCTGAACACCGTGCCGCAATTGCGCCCGCGTGTTCGCGCCGCGATGCTGATTGCCGGCCGTCGCTGGGATCTCCTGCTGGAAAACAACATGACCATCCGTCTGCCGGAGACGAACATCGCTCCGGCACTGACGGATCTGGTGCAACTCGATCAGAAAAAGCTCTTTTGTCCCGCGAGATCTCCATGGTTGATATGCGCGTTTCAGACCGGATTGTCGTCCAACTGACTGCTGATGGAAAGCGACGCTTTGAAGCGTGGCAGCAGAGCGAAGACAAGTCTCCTCGTCGGGAGCGCAACACATGAGCCGCTCCGCAAACTCGATCTATTTGCCGCGTATGCGGCCGCTGCCAGGACGCCGCGCTGTCATCATGTCGGTGCTGGACGTGGGATCGTCGAAAATCTGCTGTCTGATTGCCAAGTTGACACCGCGTGAAGACGACGGGCTTTTGTCCGGTCGCTCGCATTCGGTCACGGTTCTGGGCTACGGCTACCAGCGCTCACAAGGCATCAAGTCCGGCGTTGTCGTGGATATGGATGCAGCCGAGCAGGCGATCCGCCAGGCCGTGGATGCGGCTGAACGCATGGCTGGCCTGACAGTTGAATCGCTGATCGTCAATGTCAGCTGTGGCCGTCTGAAGAGCGACATCTTTTCAGCCAGCGTGGCACTGGTCGGTGAATCGGTGACCGAAGCCGACATTCAGCGCGTGCTGTCTGCAGGCTCCAGCCACTCGGTGACCGAAGGTCGCGCTGTAACGCATGGCCTGCCGATTTCTTATTCGCTGGATGGCAACCGTGGCATCCGCGATCCGCGTGGCATGATGGGCAACAAGCTGGGTGTCGACATTCAGGTTGTGACCACGGAAACGCCGCCGGTGCGCAATCTTGAACTCTGCATCAACCGCAGTCATCTGAATGTGGAAACGATGGTGGCAACGCCCTTCGCCAGCGGTCTTGCAACACTCGTGACGGATGAAAGTGAACTGGGCGTGGCCTGTATTGATATGGGCAGCGGCACCACAACACTCTCGGTTTTTGTTGAAGGCCATATGGTTCACCTTGATGCCATTGCCGTTGGCGGGCACCATGTGACAACAGATATTGCAAGGGCCTTCGCGACGCGTCTTCAGGACGCAGAGCGCTTGAAAACCCTTTACGGCTCGACGCTGACCAGCAGTTCGGACGATCGTGAGATGCTCACGGTTCCGCCGCTGGAACATAACAGCGACCTGCCCAACCAGATACCTCGCTCGGCGCTGACGAAAGTTATTCGGCCTCGGGTGGAAGAAATCCTTGAACTCGTACGTGACCGTTTGACGGCTTCCGGCTTTGCCGGGCGCGTCGGAAAACAGGTTGTTCTAACTGGGGGTGCAAGCCAGTTGACGGGTTTGAGTGAAGTTGCGCGCCGGGTCCTCGGGCGTAACGTTCGTCTTGGTCGGCCACTTGGTGTGGCAGGCCTCCCGGAGGCCGCAAAAGGCCCGGCATTTGCTACAGCCGTTGGCCTCCTGATTTATCCGCAAGTCGCCCAGATCGAGCAGTTCGAGCATAGAACGAGACGATTGGGATGGACTGGAGAAACTGGTTATCTGGCCCGCGTGGGTCAGTGGATCAGAGAAAGTTTCTGACGAAATGAGCGCAGGACAGGAACGGCCGGTAACGGCTGAACAGATTAGGGAAGCAGAGGGTGCACCCGTTCAGGGACACCCAGAGGGTCGCGAGGAAAACATGACCATCAACCTGAAGATGCCTGACATTCAGGAGTTGAAGCCAAGGATTACCGTCTTTGGCGTCGGCGGTGCAGGAGGCAACGCTGTCAACAATATGATCACCGCTGGTCTCCAGGGTTGCGACTTCGTCGTTGCCAACACGGATGCCCAGGCTTTGGCCACCAACCACTCCGAACGTCTCGTCCAGATGGGCGTTGCGGTCACCGAAGGACTGGGCGCTGGATCCCAGCCTGAAGTCGGAAGTGCTGCGGCTGAAGAAGTGATCGACGAGATCAATGACCATCTGTCCGGATCGCACATGGTGTTCATCACCGCCGGCATGGGCGGGGGCACCGGAACCGGTGCTGCTCCGGTCATTGCCCGTGCTGCCCGTGAACAGGGAATACTTACGGTAGGTGTGGTTACCAAGCCGTTCCAGTTCGAAGGTGGCCGCCGCATGCGCATTGCCGATTCCGGCATTGAAGAGCTGCAGCGCAACGTCGACACACTCATCGTGATCCCGAACCAGAACCTGTTCCGGATCGCAAATGCCCAGACCACCTTTGCCGATGCTTTTGCGATGGCTGACCAGGTGCTTTATTCCGGTGTTGCTTGCATCACCGACCTGATGGTCAAGGAAGGTCTCATCAACCTCGATTTTGCCGATGTGCGCTCCGTGATGCGCGGCATGGGCAAGGCGATGATGGGAACCGGCGAAGCCAGTGGTGAAAATCGTGCCCAGCAGGCTGCTGAAGCTGCGATTGCAAACCCGCTGCTCGACGAATCCTCCATGAAGGGCGCACGCGGTCTGCTGATCTCGATCACAGGCGGCAACGACCTGACGCTGTTTGAAGTCGATGAAGCAGCGACCCGTATTCGTGAAGAAGTTGACGCAGACGCCAACATCATTCTCGGTGCTACGTTCGATGAAAGCCTTGATGGCATCATCCGCGTTTCTGTCGTTGCCACCGGCATCGACCGTGAACCGGAAACTGCCGCCGAGCCGATCCCGGAAAAAAGTCTGAACCGGCTCAGGGACGGGCTGCGCCTGCACCTGCACCGGCACAGTCTGCACCGCGCGCACAGGCAACGACACGTTCCGAAGAAGCTGCCGCAAAGGCTGCCGCTTCGCTGGAACGCGAATTGACCATGGGCGATGCCCATCCGGTTTCTGCCGCATCTGATCCGGATGTGGAAATCAAGCCGTATCGCCCGCAGCAGGCTGGCATGCAGCAGGCAAAGGCTTCCATGCAGGACATCGATGATGTGCCGCATGCCGCTCACGTCGAAGACGAACACGTCAACCGTCCGTATATTCCGCCGGTTGCCGAACAGCACAACCAGGCTCCGCGTATGCCGCGCGTCGAAGATTTCCCGCCGATCGCTCAGCGTGAATTCCGGTCGGCCGCAGCACAGCAACCCGCAGCCCCGCAGCAGCCAAAACAGGCTGCTCCGGTTCAGCCGCAGGCCCATGTCGCTCAACCTGCTCCGCACGACCATGCTCATTATGATGACCATGAGCGTGATGAAGATCGCCGCCCGAAGGGTCTCCTGCGTCAGCCTGGCTACTGGCTTGGGTCGTCGTGAAGATCATGAGGACGTGCATCATCACGAAGCTGACATGCACTACCCGCAGTCCCATGCTCCGGTTCAGCCGCAGCAGGCACCGCGTCCCGTGCAGGCTCCTGTCCAGGCGGCGGCTCCTGCGCCTCGTCCGGCACAGCGTCCGAGCAATGCCGGCGCAGCCGGTCAGCTCGACACGACGGGCCGTGCACCGGCCCGTGCTCCTCAAGTGAGCGAAGACGAACAGTTGGAAATCCCGGCATTCCTGCGCCGCCAGTACCAACTGATTCGTTCAAAGCGCGACGGCTTCCCTGCCAGACACCCCGGCTTTTTTACGCCGGGGTGTCAGCGCATTTTTTAGATGTTTGTTTTCAATGATTTGCCAGCCTGTTGAACGTTACAAAGCGTAATAAAGCTTTATTTCAACTGAGCCGATCCAGACACTATGTTCCTGCTACCTCGGATCGTTAATGATTCCTGTAAGGGAACGATGGATTTCCGCGTAAGCGATCCCCGAGACGCAATTCGCAAAAAGGCTGGGCAGAATGACTTACCCGATTGATCGCCAGACTACACTCGCTGAGCAGATTACCCTGACGGGGATCGGTGTGCATTCCGGCAAGCCCGCCACCTTGACGCTTTATCCGGCCGACGCCGGGACGGGTATCGTTTTTCAACGCTCCGACAAGAGTGATGCGAAAGATATTGCCGCCAACTGGAAGAATGTCTCCGCAACAGCGCTTTGCACGGTTTTGGGCGACCCTTCCAAGGATGGCATTTCCACCGTCGAGCATCTGATGGCAGCCATCTACGGCATGGGCATTGACAATATGCTGATCGAGATCGATGGGCCGGAAACCCCGATCATGGACGGTAGCAGCACGGTCTTCGTGGAGGCCTTCAAGCAGGCAGGACTGAAGCACCTTGATCGCGGTCGCCGATATCTCAAGATCAAGAAGGCGGTGCGCCTGGACAATGGCAGCGCCTGATGCGAGCTGCAGCCATATGAGGGCACTTATTTCGATATCACCATCGACTTTGAAGCCAAGGTCATTGGTCGCCAGCGTTTTGCCTTTGAGTTGACGCCTGGCGTTTTTGCCCGTGACCTGTCACGCGCGCGCACTTTCGGTCATGTCGAGGACGTCGAGAAGCTTTGGAAAATGGGCTTTGCTATGGGGTCGTCGCTTGACAATTCAGTGGCCATCAAGGGCGATGGCATCCTGAACCCGGAAGGTACACGCTGGCCAGATGAATTTGCCCGCCATAAGGCGTTGGATGCTGTAGGCGATCTGTCGCTGGCAGGCTTGCCGTTGATCGGCATGTATCGTTCCTACAAGGGTGGTCACAAGATGAACCATTCTATTCTCGTCAAGCTTTTTGAGGATCGCAGCGCTTATGAAGTGGTCAGAATCGCCAAGCTTTCGCGAAGCTGGCCTGAGCGGGCGCGCAGGTCTTGTTGGTGCCGTCTACGATCCCAGCCGATCTTAAACACTCCAAGCCTGTTCTTACAGTTTGCTGAAACGGTGATTTTCCGGGCTGATTGGTGGCGATGCCATAAAAAAGCTTAAAAAAACACGGCAGATCGGCAACGGGGCGTGGCGGAGCACGCTCCTATGGGCTAAACAATCGTCCTGAAATTGCAATCAGACGCCTGTTGTGTTCCTTAGGGGAACGCAACGGAGCAAGGAGTGCCAAGGGTGAACTTGACAATGACGCGCAGAACCAACGGTCGACCTCAGTCGGTGAGCGGATTTGTCCGCATTGCCGTTCTCGCTTTGCCGCTGATTGCTGGAGCGTGTGCCCATAAGGACAAGGACGAGCTGGCGCTGACCGACACGCCGCCGGCGGTGCTTTATAATCAGGGCCTTGCCTTGCGCGCTCAAAACAAGTTGCGCCAAGCTTCTGACAAGTTCGAGCAACTCAACAAGACCTATCCATATTCGGAATATGCCAAGAAGTCGCTCGTCAACATGGCGTATGTGAACTTCTCTCGTGGTAAGTACACCGAGGCGATTACGTCTGCGAAACGTTTTATGGCGCTTTATCCGGGCAGTGATGATGCAGCCTATGCGCTCTATATCATCGGTCAGTGCTACTTCAACCAAATGCCGGATATCACGCGTGATCAGGATGTGACGCGTAAGGCGGCAGGTGCCTTTGCCGAATTGTTGCAGCGCTACCCGGATTCTGAGTATGCCTCTGATTCCTCCGAGAAGCTGCGAGCTGCAAAAGACCAGCTTGCCGGCAAAGAAATGCAGATTGGTCGCTTCTATCTAAAAAAGCAGAACTATCTCGCCTCTATCAATCGCTTCAAAACTGTGGTTGTCCATTATCAGACGACCCGTCACGTCGAAGAAGCCTTGTTCAGACTGGTGGAAGCTTACTATGCTCTGGGCGTCGTCTCGGAAGCTCAGACAGCTGCCGCGGTTCTCGGGCATAACTATCCCGACAGCGAATGGTACCATGAAGCCTATGCGCTGTTGAAGAAGAACGGCGTGTCTCCGTCTGAAAACAAAGACAGTTGGATCAGCAAGGCTTTCAGAGGCATCACAGATCTCTGAAGCCGGTAACGGAAGTCGGAGGTGTCCATGCTGGCAGCGCTGGCAATTCGTGACATTGTCCTGATCGATCGCCTGGATCTGGAATTCACCTCGGGAATGTCGGTGCTTACCGGCGAGACGGGGGCCGGGAAGTCCATTCTTCTCGACTCTCTTTCGCTGGCGCTTGGCGGGCGCGGGGATGCCGGACTTGTGCGCCACGGGCAGGATCAGGGACAGGTAACGGCCATCTTTGATCTGGCCGGTGCCCACATCGTGCGTCAGCTTCTGAAAGACAACGGCATTGATGATGACGGCGACGTCATCCTGCGCCGTATTCAGAGTGCTGACGGGCGGACCCGCGCCTTTATCAATGACCAGTCTGTCAGTGTCACGCTGATGAAGCAGGTTGGCTCGCTTCTCGTTGAAATTCACGGACAGCATGATGACCGGGCCCTTGTGGACCCGGAATCGCATCGCGTTGTCGTGGATGCCTTCGGCGGGCTGCGGAGCGACGTCGACAAGGTTTCGGCGGCATATGAGACATGGCGTGCCGCCGAGAAGGCGGTTCGTGACACGCAGGCACGTATCGAACATGCTCGTCGTGAAGCCGATTTCCTGACGTCTTCCGTAGACGAACTCACTCGACTTGCTCCGGTTGCGGGCGAGGAGGAGGAGCTTGCCGCGCGCCGTACCACCATGATGCAAGTGGAAAAGATCGCTGGTGATCTTAATGACGCCTTCGAGACTTTGAACGGCAATGCGTCTCCCATTCCGGAACTTGCCAGTTTGCTGCGTCGGATGGAGCGTAAGGTCGAGCAGGTGCCGCAGTTGATGGAGGCCCCTGTGCGGTCGTTGTCCGGGGCGCTGGATCTGCTGGAAGAGGCCCGCAGTGGTTTGGAAGATGCCTTGCGCCAGACAGACTTTGACCCCGGTGAACTGGAGGGGGCCGAGGAGCGTCTGTTTGCGCTGCGTGCCGCTTCGCGCAAGTATTCGGTCACAGTGGATGAGCTTCTGGCCTTTGCGAGCGCATGAGCGCGGATCTGGCGGATTTGGATGCCGGCGAGAGCCGTCTGGCGCAATTGCAAGGCGCGGCGGATGCTGCCCGTGATGGATATGATGCGAAAGCCGCAAAGCTCTCTGGTGCGCGTAAGAAGGCTGCCACAGCGCTGGAGAAGGCGGTGGCCAAGGAATTGCCCGCCCTCAAACTGGAGCTTGCCCGCTTTCTGGTTGAGTTTGATAGTGCTCCTGACAAACGATCACCGCAAGGGATCGACACGTTGGAATTTCATGTGCAGACCAACCCAGGTACGCGGCCGGGTCCGATCATGAAGGTTGCCTCTGGCGGTGAGTTGTCACGTTTCCTGCTGGCCTTGAAAGTGTCACTGGCCGACAAGGGATCTGCGCCGACACTGGTGTTTGACGAAATCGACACTGGTGTGGGAGGGGCCGTGGCCGAAGCCATTGGCATGCGTCTGGCGCGTCTGGCCGATGCGGTGCAGGTGCTGACTGTCACCCATGCGCCGCAGGTCGCGGCACGGGCGACCGGGCATTTCCTGATCCGCAAGGAGCAGACCAAAGCCAAGACCGTGGCAACGAGGGTTCAGCGTATTGAAGACGACCTGCGGCGTGAGGAAATCGCTCGCATGCTTGCAGGCAGTGTGATCACCGATGAAGCGCGCGCAGCCGCCGGGAAACTGATCCTTCAAGCGGCAAGCTGATCTGGCTACATTGGGCCGAGGCGGTGCTTGGGAAAGCGAATTTGCAAAAGAAAAGGACGAGCCAGCGGGGAAGTGGCTCGTCCTTTATAGGAGGTCAGTTGAACTCGGAGCTGATAGATCAGTTGTCCGTGTTTGGGTTTTTCTTATCAAGCGTTGGGAGCTTGAAGTCCGGTGCCTTCACATCGGGCACCTTGAGCTTGATGGCCAGCTCGTCTTTTTGCTGGAAGAAGCCACCTGCATAGAGTGCAGCTCCACCAGCAATGGCAACGACGAGGGCTCCTGCAATGAACCATCCAGCGGACGATCCATTGGTGCGTGGCGCATTATTTGTGTTTCTTGTAACCGCCATAGGGCTCTCCTGATTTACGTTGGCGAGTTGCCTTTCGTTTAGAGAACTCTTGAGCGCGGCATTCGGTTCCTCTATCCCGTTTTTTAAAGCAATTGTTCTTTCCTGCTGTCGACGCGTTGCGTCGGAGCCAGGAGACATACAATTCCCTGATCTCTCGATAGAGTAGCTGAGATCTGTGATCAGACCTTGGCGTCTTTTGACAAATGGCGTGGCAAATGAGCGACAAACCTTTTTCCGAAATCGCGGTTGACGACCTGGATGAAGCGGGTGCGCGCGCCGAGCTTGAACGGCTGGCCGCTGAGATCTCACATCATGACAAGCGCTATCATGGCGAGGATGCGCCCGAGATTTCGGATGCTGCCTATGATGCATTACGCCAGCGAAACCGCGCTCTTGAAGAGGCTTTTCCGGATCAGGTCCGCCAGGACAGTCCGTCTCAGCGCGTTGGCTCCGCGCCCTCCGAAGCATTCGGCAAGATCCGACACCGGGTTGCCATGCTGTCGCTCGACAACGCTTTTTCGGATGACGACGTGCGCGACTTTGTGGCGCGGGTGCGGCGGTTTTTGAAATTCGATCCTCTGATGGGGGCGCTCGGTGTGACGGCGGAACCCAAGATTGACGGACTGTCTTGCTCGTTGCGCTATGAAAATGGCGATCTGGTCTACGCCGCGACGCGAGGCGATGGCACTGAAGGCGAAAACGTTACGGCGAACGTGCGGACCATCAAGGATGTGCCGGTGAAATTGCCTGCTGGGGTGCCGGAGATTGTTGAGGTGCGCGGCGAGATCTATATGGCGCATGCCGATTTTCAGGCGTTGAACGAGCGGATGGCAGGCAATGGCGGCAAGATCTTTGCCAACCCGCGCAATGCGGCTGCCGGATCGCTGCGCCAGCTCAATTCGAAGATCACGGCGTCACGACCGCTGAAGTTTTTTGCCTATGCCTTAGGGCGAAATGAGCGCTCTGCCCGCAGACACTCAGCTTAAGATGGTGGAAACCTTTGGCGACTGGGGGTTTCAGATCAACGATCACATGAAGCGCTGCGAGAGCGTTGAAGAGCTGATTGCAGTCTATCATGCTATTGAGGAAAAACGCGCAACGCTCGGCTATGACATTGATGGCGTTGTCTACAAGGTAGATCGATTGGATCTGCAAGAGCGTCTTGGTTTTGTCTCTCGTTCGCCTCGCTGGGCAATTGCCCATAAATTTCCAGCCGAACGCGCCTTCACCATCCTTAATGACATCGAGATACAGGTTGGTCGGACAGGCGCGTTGACGCCGGTAGCCAAGCTGGAGCCGGTGACTGTTGGCGGCGTCGTCGTTTCCAACGCCACGCTGCACAATGAAGACTACATCAAGGGTATTGGGCCGGACGGAGAACCCTTGCGTGAGGGCAAGGACATTCGCAAAGGCGATACGGTGATTATTCAGCGTGCTGGCGATGTGATTCCGCAGGTGGTCGATGTTGATCTCGACAAGCGTGCCGAGGATGCGGGTCCTTTCGTGTTTCCCACTCTTTGTCCTGTCTGTGGCAGTCACGCCGTGCGCGAGGAAAACGAGAAGACCGGGCGTCGCGATGCCGTGCGCCGTTGCACCGGCGGGCTTGTCTGTGCGGCGCAGGCCCGCGAAAAGCTCAAGCACTTCGTGTCGCGCAATGCCTTTGACATTGAGGGATTTGGCGACAAGCAGGTGGACGCCTTTTTCGACGAGGATCTGGTCACAACGCCGGCGGACATCTTTACTCTGGAAGCGCGGGACAAGCAGGGCCTGACCAAACTGCGCAATCGTGACGGCTGGGGCGCGGTGTCTGCCCGAAATCTGTTCGAGGCGATCAACGAGCGTCGGATGATCGACCTGCATCGCTTCATCTTCGCTCTCGGCATCCGTCATATTGGTGAGGGCAATGCCAAGTTGCTGGCGCGGGCTTATGGAAGCTGGACCGCGTTTTCCGAAGCGATGATGGCCGCCGCCGATCATGAGAATGAAGCCTGGGCTGACCTGAATGACATTGATGGTGTCGGGTTGATTGTTGCTGAGGCGGTCACCGAGTTCTTTGCCGAGGCTCACAATCGGCAGGTTCTGGAGGCTCTCCTTGAGGAGGTTACGCCGCAGGACCCGGACCCGATTGATGCAGGCGACAGCCCGGTTGCAGGCAAGACGGTTGTCTTTACCGGTTCGTTGGAGCGTATGACACGCGATGAGGCCAAGGCGATGGCTGAACGCTTCGGGGCCAAGGTCTCGGGGTCCGTTTCCAAGAAAACCGATCTTGTGGTTGCCGGGCCGGGGGCTGGTTCCAAGTTGGCCAAAGCAGAGCAATTGGGCGTAGAGGTCATTTCGGAAGATGGCTGGTTTGATCTGGTGGGAGTTTCGTAATGGCCCAAGATGATTCCCGCTTGCGGGTCATGAGCGCTCCTCCTCACAGCGCCGAGGACGAGGGCAATGATGATCTTTTGCCCGAGGAGCGGCGCGCCCGGACAACGGCCCGGTTGCGTTCAGAGACTGGTATTGATGAAGCGTTGATCCAGCGGGTTGTGCACCGGTTTTACGACCGGGTGCGGGAAGATGATCTGATCGGACCAATCTTTGCTCACCGCATCTCGGATTGGGAGCCTCATCTGGACCAGATGTGTCTGTTTTGGGCATCTGTCACCTTGGGCAGTGGCAATTACGCCGGACGTCCCATGCCCAAACATATGCCTCTGCCAATTGATGCGGTTCATTTTGATCGCTGGTTGGCGTTGTTCGAAGAAACTGTCCGCGTGGAATGCAACGAAATTGCCGCAGATTACTTCCTCCAACGCGCACACCGCATTGCATCCAGTCTGGAAATGGGTGTCGCCAGCGCAAATGGCGTGATCCTGAACAAGGGGCAACGCTTTCTGCGTTGATACGTTTGTATCGGTGCACAGCAGGGCGTTGTGCAGCGGTAATACCCGTCAGAACGATGGCAAGGCAACAACAGGTTCCAAATGAGTTCAGCTTCCACTTCGACCACCTATCTCCCTGTTTCCGTTGTCATTCCGGTGAAAAACGGTGAGGAGACGCTTCTCGAAACTCTGGAGAGCCTGTCGTCTCAGACGTTTGAGGATTTTGAGGTTATTGTCGTCGACGATGGTTCCGAAGATGGAACATGGCAGCTTCTTCTGGATTTTAAACAACGCGATGATCGGCTGGTGCTGCTCCGGGCAACAGGCCGGGGCATCAGCGATGCGTTGAACCAGGGCATTGCGCAGGCGCGGGGTGAACTGATCGCTCGTCTCGATGCCGATGATCTGTGTGCACCGGAGCGGCTGGAGTTGCAGGTCAAGGAATTTGAACGGCGCGATGGGTTGGTTTTGCTTGGAAGCTATGCAGAAACTTTTTCCGTCGACACGACGATCGGTGAGAAGATGGCCCCGCATATCGGCGACGCCTATTTGCGCAAGGCGATCAAGCGCGAGGCAACCTTCGCTCACCCAACGATCATGTTCCGCAAGTCTGCCTTCGACAAGATCGGCGGGTATCGCAAAATCTTCGATGGAGCAGAAGACCACGATCTATATTTGCGCCTCGCGCGCGTTGGTGAGATCGACATACTGCCGAGCTATCTGCTGAAATACCGCATGCATGACAAACAGGTAACCCGCGTAAATAAATCTGAGGGTCAGCGAGCTTCGTTGGCTGCACTTTATGCAGACCATTGTGTCACAAAGGGCAAGCAGGATCCGGCTGATGTTGCGCTGACTGTGAACGAGTTATTGTTGGATTTTGCTTATGCTCTTGCACGAAACGAAATTCTTTTGCAAATGAACTTAAAGATTTTTATACGACTACTTGAGATCATACGTATTGATTCTGATAGTATTAATTTTTCTAGATTAAGAAGGGATCAAGCTATTCGAACTCTTATACGGCATAGATTTTTTGTTAGCGCGTTTAAGGTTTGGCGTAAAAGTTTTTGGATTTTTCGAGGGTCGAAAAAGTAAAAATATTTAAATCTTACAATTTAATATTAGTAACGCATCTAATTATAAATTTGAAATAATATTTCATGCGAGTGTTAAAAATAAGACTTTTTTTAATGCTTTTATTATAGGTGATTCCTACCGAATGTTCAAAGTTTATGCCATGCTTTTCTTTGTAATATTGATGATATACGTCACTAGCTTGCCTAAATTTCTTGTAGTGATTTGAGTAGACCGGCTTATGATGAATAAAAGAGGTTGGGGATACGGTAATTCGAAGATTTTTATTTTGGGCCTCTAGAAAATAATCGACGTGTTCATGGCCTATTTTAATTTTATCATCGAATTTGATCATACGAGTGCTTTCTCGTCGTGCTATGTAGCAATTTAACACCAGATCATAGAGTGGAAGGCCATTGAAAAAACCTCGACTTTTCCCAGAATAGTGTGTTGCATGCCCGTTAGAAATATTAAAAGTTCCTGCGTATATCTTTTCTCCTCTATAGTACTCTTTTTTTGGTCTATAGTCTAACATTCGAAATGCAACAATATCAAATCCCTTATTTTCTATTATTTCTAAGATCGCTTCAATGTTGTGATCGCTTGAGAAAAAATGGTCATCATCTATTAGTGCGTAATAGGGCGTTGATACATGCTCTATTGCTTTATTTCTACCATACGATAGGCCGCTATTGTAGGGGAGTGAAATTACCATTAAATTTTTATCTTGAGGGCATGAAAAAGGTATCTTACTGTCATCAGCTAATATTATTGTTGCTTTTGGAAGTATTTTTCGAATACTGTTTATGCAACGCTTAACCATATCAGGACGTTCAAAAGTTTTTATGACGAAGCTTACTTTTTTTCTATTGATTTCGTTTTTTCCACTTTGTCCTCCAATTTATTCGTTAAATTTAATTTTGGAGAATAGGCGGCTCTAGGTCTTGACATCAATTAAATAACGTAACTTTTCCCCAAGCACTCAGAGTGAGATCGCTTCTTCTATGGAAATCTGTCGTTCCTGCCTCGCAGTGGCCGCTTTTGTTGCTATATTGTTCCTGCTCGCGTACCTGATACTCCAGACTGACGGCAGATATGATGGCAGACCCGAACGGGTACACGGATTTTTATGATGATGATGACTTTCCCAGCGATTTCAAGGATCCGCCGCGACAGGCACCCGATGCTGTGCGGCCATCGTCCGGAGGAATTGCAGCGCGGGCCATGGCGGCCCGGCAGGGCGGCGCTCCCGATTATCTGGACGGTCTGAATCCGGAACAGCGTCAGGCCGTTGAAACCTTGAATGGACCTGTGTTGGTGCTTGCAGGCGCGGGCACTGGCAAGACGCGAGTGTTGACGACACGTATTGCACATATCCTTGCCACAGGGTCGGCACGCCCCTCGGAAATTCTGGCGGTGACCTTTACCAACAAAGCGGCCCGAGAGATGAAGAACCGGATTTCCGGCTTCATCGGCGGTCATGTTGAGGGGATGCAGTGGCTGGGAACCTTTCACTCCATATGCGTCAAGATCCTGCGCCGTCACGCAGACCTTGTCGGTCTCAAGTCCACGTTTTCCATTCTCGATACGGACGATCAGATCCGGTTGATCAAACAGATCATTGACGCCGAAGGGCTTGATAACAAGCGCTGGACGGCCAAGGCCTTTGCCGGCCTGATGGACAGCTGGAAAAACCGGGCGCTGACGCCCAATGAGGTGCCCGAAGCGGAAGCTGCGTCCTTTGCCCATGGTCTGGGGCGGAAGATTTATGCCGACTATCAGGAACGAATGTCGATTTTGAACGCAGCTGATTTTGGCGATCTGCTGCTGCATGTGATCACGCTGTTCAAGGCCAACCCGGATATCTTGCGCGATTATCAGTCGCGTTTCCGCTACATGCTGGTCGACGAATATCAGGATACCAATATTGCGCAGTATCTGTGGCTGCGCCTGTTGGCGCAGGGCAATCCAAATGTGTGCTGCGTTGGGGATGATGATCAGTCGATCTATGGCTGGCGCGGGGCCGAAGTCGACAATATCCTGCGCTTTGAGAAGGACTTCAAGGGCGCTGTCGTGATCCGGCTGGAGCGGAATTACCGTTCAACCAGTCACATTTTGTCGGCTGCCTCGCAGTTGATTGCCCATAACGAAGGGCGACTTGGCAAGACCTTGTTTACAGATATCGAGAGCGACGATCCTGAGAAGGTCGCGGTTGCCTCTGTCTGGGATTCGGAGGAGGAAGCACGCTCGGTTGGTGATGAGATCGAGGCCTTGCAGGGGCAGGGACATGCACTCAACAACATGGCTATTCTGGTGCGTGCTTCCTTCCAGATGCGCGAATTTGAAGATCGCTTCGTGACCCTGGGGTTGAATTACCGGGTCATTGGCGGTCCGCGGTTTTATGAACGTTTGGAAATTCGCGATGCGATGGCCTATTTCCGTTGCGTTGTGGAGCCGGCTCACGATCTGGCGTTTGAGCGGATCGTTAACACGCCAAAGCGCGGGTTGGGCGAGGCAACCTTGAAGCTGGTGCATGGGCTTGCGCGCAAGGAAGGCATCCCGCTGATGCAGGCAGCCTTCCAATTGGTGCAGACGGAAGAACTGAGGCCGAAAGCACGCAATACGTTGCGTGATGTGCTCGCGCAATTCGAACGCTGGAACAAGCAGGTTGCCACCTTGTCGCATGTCGAGCTGGCCGAAATCGTGCTGGACGAAAGCGGTTATACGGAGATGTGGCGCAAGGATCGGTCCGCCGAAACGCAAGGTCGTCTGGACAACCTGAAAGAGCTGATCCGCTCCCTTGAAGAATTTGAAAGTCTGGCGGGCTTCCTTGAACATGTGTCGCTGGTGATGGATCGTGACAGCGATGAGAACAACGACGCTGTGTCGATCATGACTTTGCATTCCGCCAAGGGACTTGAGTTTGACACAGTCTTTCTTCCAGGCTGGGAGGAAGGGTTGTTTCCGCATCAGCGCGCGCTGGATGAAACGGGCCGTGCCGGATTGGAAGAAGAACGTCGTCTGGCCTATGTGGGTGTGACACGGGCGCGCAAGCGGGCAAAAATCTACTTTGCCTCCAACCGCCGCATTCATGGCCTCTGGCAATCCACCATCCCGTCGCGATTCCTGGATGAATTGCCCGCAGACGATGTTGAAATCGTTGAGAGCTCTTCGAACTACGGTGGCTATGGCGGCGGCGGATATGCGCGCGGTGGTCTTGGCTCGTCCCGCTTCGAAAATCGCGATCCCTTCCAGAATACCTATTCCACGCCGGGGTGGCAGCGGGCGCAAAAAGCTCGTGCCGCGCAGGATGCGGTTGCCTCGCGTTCAAGCGATTTTCATTCAACGCGGACCAAGCGCCGTGGTCCAACGACCATCGAAGGCGAATTGGTGGCGAAATCCGTCAGTCCCGGCGGATCGGATTTCACGCTTGGCGAACGGGTGTTTCACATCAAGTTCGGCTACGGCGCCATTATCGACATTGAAGGCAACAAGTTGACTGTCGATTTTGAAAAGACAGGCGCGAAGAAAGTGATCGACAGCTTTGTAGAACGACACTGACGCAGGCCGTGCGCTTGGGTGAGCCAGTTCTCACTGTTATGGTCCGGTTGCCTCACTACGCGATGCCTGCGTTCATGGTCTTGCGTCAATGGTTTTCCGTGCACTTTATCTCCCGTTATCGACCTGATCTGCGGGTGTATATCCACGAGCGGGCGCTGCATTGATTTGCTCGTGCCTATTTGTGGAGTGTGCCATGAGACTGAAAAATCAACAGGTGTTATGAAACTTCCGTCGCGGCGGGAAGCACTTTGCGGCAAATGTGTTGATACGGAAATATCTCAAGCATTTCCTTTTGTTTCTGCGTGTTTAAGACGGTTGTTGAGGGCCAAAAGTGTACATTTTTTAAGATGCAACGCTGCCGTAAATCTGCATATCTATTTCCATGACACGCACAGAACATATTGTCGTCGTCGAAGACGACGAGGAAATCGGCCAGCTGATCGAGCAACATCTAGTCGGAAACGGCTGGAAGGTCAGTCTGGCCCATAACGGCGCCGAGCTGGACCGCATCATGGCCGCTTCGCGTATTGATCTCATGGTTCTCGACCTGATGCTGACCGGCGAAGATGGCCTCAGCATCTGTCGCCGGGTTCGAGCCGCCTCTACTTTGCCGATCATCATCGTGTCGGCAAAGTCGGACGACTTTGACAGGGTGGTCGGATTGGAAGTGGGGGCGGATGATTATCTGGCCAAGCCCTTCAATCCGCGAGAATTGATTGCCCGGGTGCGAGCGATGTTCAGGCGCATGGAAATGGGCATGACAACACCAGCAGTCAGTGGCAAGGTGCTGAGCTTCGAAGGGTGGGAACTCAATACCACTGTGCGCACGGTCAAGAACCCGCAAGGCGCAACCATTACTTTCACTCCGGCGGAATTTGACCTCTTGCAGGTTCTCTGTGAACGTCATGGACGTGTTTTGAGCCGGGAGCAATTGATCGATCTGACCCACGGCACACAACAGTCAGCCAGCCGGGGCCGCAACATTGACATTCTGATCAGTCGGGTGCGCAGCAAGCTTGAAGCCGCCGGTGCCGATTATCAGTTCATCAGGACCGTGCGTTCGGGTGGATATGAATTTGTAGCGGATGTGAAAAGCGCTTGAAGCCAATCTTATCCAAAATGATGCCGCACGGGATCGTTGCCCAGATCACGCTGATCATGTTGACAGCAGTGCTGTTGTTGAGCTGCGTTTTCTGGTTGATCTTCTACATCTCCCGCCCGGCACCACCGGATAGCTCTACCGTTATGACAGCCTTGCGCCAGACTGTGGCCGTGGTGCAATTGAATGCAGCGACCAAGGCGGATCGCGCCGCTTTGGCACGTAAATTGATGAAAGAAGACAATGGCCTGAACCTGTCCTTTCCGGTGCAGCCGGATGTGACGAGCAGTAAGGAAGATGCCGGGTTTCATCATCTGCCGTTCTATGAAACGGCTCTTGGCGATGATATTTCGCTTGTTGCGGTTGTCGACCATTTGACGTCTGCCAAGAAGCAGCAGGATTCCCCGCCTCATCTGATTTTCCGGCTGCGAGACGGCACGTATGTGCGTGCTGAAGTGGCTCCTCGTCACACGCCGATGCTGATGGGCGATCCGCTTTTTCAGATGTTGATCTTTGTTGCAATCAGCCTTGGTGTTGCTTTTCATCTGGGTGACGGCAACCGTGGTCAAGCCTCTGTCGGCATTGGCATCAGCGGCGGCCAAGTTCGGAGATCGTTCCACCCGAAGTGTGCCGGTGCGCGCTAAGGGCCCGCGCGAAGTGCGGGAAGTCGCCAATGCTTTTAACCGCATGCAGCAGCGTATTCAGGAGTTGATCGAGCGCCGAACCCGCATGTTGACGCATGTGGGGCATGATTTGCGCACGCCTTTGACCCGGCTTCGCTTGCGCATTGCGCTGATGAGCGATGACGAAATCAAACGACGCAACCTGGAAGATCTGTCGCTGATGGAGGTGCAGATCAATGGCGCATTGACGTTCCTGCGGGAAGGGCGCACCAGCGAGCAGGAAACCCGTATTGATTTGAGCAGCTTTCTCTGGGGCATTCAGGATCAGTTCGCCGACCTTGATTTCGATCTTAAAATGCAGTGTGAAAAAGGCTTGAGCCTGAGTGCGCGGCCGACTGAGCTGATGCGCGCCATTGTCAATCTGGTGGAGAACGCGCGGCGCTATTCAGATGATGTGTGTCTTTCGGCGCGAGAGATAAAGAGTGAAGACACGGTCGCTATCGAGGTGCGAGATCATGGTCCCGGTATCGCCGAAGCCGACAGAGAGCGTCTCATGCTGCCGTTCGAACGCGGTGATGAAGCCCGTGCGATTTCGGAGAAAACCACCTTTGGCCTGGGTCTGTCGATTTCCAAGGCAATTGTCGAGGCACATGGCGGGCTGGTTCATTTGACGGAAACGCCCGGCGGTGGTCTGACCGTTCGTCTGTTGCTGCCCAGACAGTAATAAAAAGCATCGCTGGGGCTGGCTGAGTGGCGAGCGGACCGTTATACCCGTCGCCAAGATCTATTTAGACACAGGCTGAGGGCTTCATGCAGACCGTCAAGGTTCAGGTGACCACGAACGCAGTGGACGCCAAGACGATTTCACAGATCCTGGAAGAGGCATACGAGGTGGACGGTAATCCCGTCACGCTCTATGAAATTTCGGAAAAGGACAAGACCTGGGCTGCCGAAATTCTGCTGTTCGAGCAGGAGGCCGACGCGGCCCTAGACGACGTGCGTGCCTGTGTGGGGGATGCCTTCCCGGACGCCCTGTTTGAAGCAGCTGAACTGCCGGAAGACATGAACTGGGTGGCCAAGAGCCTGGAAGGCTTGAAGCCCGTCAAGGCAGGACGTTTCTTTATTCATGGTCGGCATGACCGTGACAAACTGCGCCCCGGTGTCATCGGCATCGAGATTGAGGCCGCTCTGGCTTTTGGCACCGGTCATCACGGTACGACAGCCGGCTGTTTGCAAGAAATCGACCGATTGTTCAGCATGCGCCGGTTCAATCGTGTCCTGGATTTGGGCACGGGCACGGGCGTTCTGGCCATCGCCATTGCCTTGATGAACCGCCAGCCAGTGCTGGCAACGGATATTGATCCGGTGGCCACAAAGACGGCACTGGAAAATGCGCGCGCCAATGGTGCAGGGCATATGGTCTCTGCCTTTACCGCAAACGGTATGCAGGATCGCCGCTTCAAGAATTATGGTCCGTTTGATCTGATCGTTGCCAATATTCTGGCAAAACCACTGATGAAAATGGCGAAATCCATTGCAGCCCAACTCGCTGACAAGGGTACGCTGGTCTTGTCCGGTCTGCGGATCGAAGATGGGCCGCGCATCCTGTTCGCCTATAAGACGCAGGGCTTTCATCTGGTGCGGCGTTTAGAAAAAGATGGTTGGCTGACGCTGACATTGATCCGCGGTCGCCAGGCGGTCTGACCCTCAAGCCAACACATTGGAAATGCAATGCGGCGGAAGAGCAAATGCTTTCCGCCGTTTTTGTCTGGCGCCCATTGATCAGGCCGAGCACATACAAAAAGAGCGCGGTGGGGGTCACCGCGCTGCTTTTTCAAGATCAGGATCAGGGGCCGGCTGCGATCAGAGGATCGTGTGAGCCGAGCCTTCCTTTTCGATTTCAGCGCGGTCAAGACCGTGTGCTGCAAGTGTTGCGTCGTCAAGCGACAGAAGGTAGCCGTTGACGTAACGACGGGCCTGCTTTTCGCGAGCTTCGATCATGCGGTCAAGAGCGCGACGGAAGGTCCCGCCATGAGTGTTGTGCCCGGCACCGACAGTTGTTGTAGCAATAGCCATGGTCAATTCTCCATGCGTTTCAGTGGTTTGGATCTCAGCTTGCTTGTTTTTGGTCTCGCTTCGATCTCTGTTGCACCTAATATGGAGGCATGCCTCAAAAATGAGTAGCGCGTATTCTGCATGGCTGTCTTGCATTGTGGGCATGTGCGAAGAAAACGTGTTGCATTGCAATAACTTTTACGGTCTCGGCAAGCATCAGAAAGTCGGGAAATGACTTGATCAGGCTGGGGGGAAACACTAGCTTGCCTGCATGTTCCAGTCATTTGATGATCAAAATGATCCTTCCTGCGGGGCGCCGCGTGCAGCGCTTCTCAGAGCAGAGCTGAAGCGACTCGGGCTTCATGGTTTTCTGATTCCCAGAGCAGACGCCCATCAGGGCGAGTACGTGCCGGACAGTGATTGTCGCCTGCAATGGCTGACGGGCTTCTCCGGATCGGCAGGGGTTGCAGCCATTCTGGGCGAAGAGGCTGCCATCTTCGTTGATGGCCGTTATACCATTCAGGTACGCGAGCAGGTGGATGCAACTGTGTTCCAGCTGCTGCATCTGATCGAAGACCCGCTGTCAGGCTGGCTTGCGGCAAATCTGAAGCCGGGACAGAAGCTCGGCTATGATGCCCTGCTGCACAGCGTGCGGGAAATCCGGACGTTGCAGAAGGTCTGCGATCGGGTCGGGGCAGAGCTTGTGTGTTTGCAGTCCAACCCGGTTGATGCGGTCTGGGAAGATCGCCCTGAGCCGCCGCTTGGACAGGTGTCGCTACACGCCGAAGACCTGGCCGGCAAGGCTGCGCTTGCCAAGATTGCCGATTTGCAGACAAGCATTGCCGATCGGAATGCTGACGCTTGTGTTCTGACACAGCCTGATTCCATCAGCCTGTATTGCTGAATATCCGTGGTGCCGATGTGCCGCACACGCCGCTGCCACTGTCCTTCGCCATTCTGCCGAGTACGGGCAAGCCCCAGCTCTATATCGACGGTCGCAAACTCAGCAATTCGGTGCGCAATCATCTGGCAAGCATGGTCGATCTTGATGAACCGTCAGGGTTTCGTCCGGGCCTCAAGGCGCTTGGAGAAAAGAATGCCCGGGTGATGATTGATCCGGCACTCGTGGGCCAGGGTATTGCCAACGACATCACGCAGGCTGGTGGCACACTGGTCGAAGCATCAGATCCTGTGTTACTGCCCAAGGCGGTGAAAAACCATGCGGAGATCGATGGTGCGCGTGCCGCACATGTGCGTGACGCCGCGGCCTATATCCGTTTCCTCGCGTGGTTCGACGAAGCCGTACCGCTGGGCGATCTCGACGAAATCAGTGTCGCTGAAAAGCTGGAAACGTTTCGGCGCGAAACCGGTGTGCTCAAGGATATTTCCTTCGACACGATTTCGGGCGCGGGTGCCAATGGGGCAATCTGCCACTATCGGGTCAACCGGGATAGCAATCTCAAGTTGCCGGAAAATCGCCCCTATCTGATCGACAGTGGGGCTCAATACGAAGATGGAACCACTGACATCACCCGCACCCTGGCGGTGGGCGAGATGACAGACGGCATGAAGCGGCATTATACGCTTGTGTTGAAAGGCCATATCGCCATTTCCCTGGCGCGCTTTCCCAAAGGCACAACCGGCGCACAGCTTGATGCGCTGGCCCGCATTGATCTTTGGAAGGCAGGACTGGATTTCGACCATGGCACAGGCCATGGCGTTGGTTCCTATCTCTCTGTCCATGAAGGTCCGCAACGTATCTCCAAGGCTGGTCATGTGGCGTTGCAGACCGGCATGATCCTGTCCAATGAGCCGGGCTATTATCCGGAAGGCCAATACGGCATTCGTCTGGAAAATCTGGAGCTGGTGACAGAGCCTCGCGCCGTCGAAGGGGGCGAACGTCCCATGCTTGGATTTGAGACGCTGACCCTTGTGCCATTCGACCGCCGTCTGATCGATGCAGAGCTGCTCAGCGCGGCCGAGCGCAAGTGGTTGAACCGCTATCACAGGAAAGTCCGTGATGTGATCGGCCCGCTTGTCGACGACAAGTCGCGCAGTTGGCTGGACGAGGCCACGCTCGACATCTGAGGGCAGAGGCAAGGCGGCGACCTTTGGGTGTGCTGCCGATGGAGCGATGACTTATGATCAAATGCCGGCCTCGGCAGGGGCCGGTATTTTTGTATCCGGGGTCAAAAGTCACCGGACACGATGAGAAATAATTTTGCAGTGTGAGCAATTCGCATCGCTCACGCGCCAAGGCGAAAGCGCGAATCAGCGAAAGCCGGGATTCGCCGCTAAAGCTAAAAAGTGATTCATTTCCAAGGCATTTCCCTGACTTTCGCTTTCTTCCAAGTGAAGATTGACGCTACGGTATGTTTCGGTCAGAAATTTATCCACAGTGTGCTGGGGCGTGGCATTTCAGACCGTTGTCAAATGTAAAATGCGTTTTTTGAAGCTTTTGGGGAGAAGTGTACGGGTTTTCCCTTGATTTTGAAATTGGCAGGGTTCAGACCAAGCCGCAGATCCCAAAGTTCGGACACTAAAGCATGCCAACAGGCGACTGGGAGGGTGTGTGCCGATGCTTTGCGAGCTTTTGCGTCACCCGTCCAAACAAGCCCTAGAAAACTAGAAAAGTTGGGTATCATGTCTGCCGTTGATCAACCGAATGCGAGCGTCGAACCGGAACCTCAAACTGAAAAAGAGTTGCCGGATGAAGCCCGTATCCTGTCTGTCCCATCCTTGTGTCTTATTGCCTTCCTGATCGGTATCGTTGCCGCCATGGGGGCCGTGGTTTTCAGGTATCTGATTTCCATCGTTCACAATTTCATGTTCTACGGCAAATTCTCAGCCTTCTACGATGCCAATGTTTTCGGTGCGCCCAGTGCCTGCAGGGCGCGTTTGTTATTCTGTCTCCAGTCATTGGCGGGCTGGTTGTGGTGTTTCTCGTGCGCACCTTTGCGCCGGAAGCCAAGGGGCATGGCGTTCCCGAGGTAATGTTCGCCATCTACCACAACAACGGCAACGTTCGCGGCATCGTTGCCGTCGTCAAATCGATCGCATCTGCCATTTCCATTGGCAGTGGCGCATCGGTCGGACGCGAAGGGCCCATCATTCAGATCGGGGCGTCTTTCGGATCGACGCTGGCCCGTGCCTTCAACCTGATGCGCTGGCAGAAGATTACCTTGCTGTCGGCTGGCGCGGGGGCCGGCATCGCAGCGACGTTCAATACGCCTTTGGGCGGTGTGTTGTTCGCTGTTGAAATGCTGCTGCCGGAACTCAGCAGTCGCACGTTCCTGCCGGTTGTGGTGGCCACGGCGACAGCGACTTACGTTGGTCGGATGGCCTTTGGTCTGGATCCGGCTTTTGTTGTGCCGGTGGCTGCCGTCTCCCCGGATCATGCGGTGGATGCCGTTCAGTTGATTGCCTATGCCGCTCTCGGTGTCGTTGCCGGTGTGGCGTCCTGGGCGTTCATCCGCACGCTGGCATGGATGGAAGATTTCTTTCCCTCCCTGCCGGTCAATGAATACCTGCAAAACATGCTGGGCATGCTTATCATCGGCGTGATGGCCTTTGGCTTCTTTAAGGTGACTGGCCATTATCACACGCAAGGTGTTGGCTATGCGACCATTCAGGATCTTCTGAATGGAGCTCCTTACGCGCTGTTGTTGATTGTCGCTTTGCTGATCGGCAAGGTGATTGCCACCTCCATCAGCCTTGGCTGCGGGGCGTCTGGTGGCGTGTTCTCGCCAGCGCTGTTCATCGGGGCGACGGTTGGCGCGTTGGTCGGCTCGCTCGGTCAGCACCTGTTTCACGGACACGGGTTCAGTCCGGCCGAATTCGCGTTGGTTGGCATGGGGGCTGTCGTGGGCGGTGCGACAGGCGCTTCAATGACCGCCATCGTGATGATTTTTGAGATGACCCGCGATTATAACGTCATCGTGCCACTGGTGCTTGCTGTTGCCATCTCGGTTGGCATGCGTCGCTATCTGGTGGCGGAAAATATTTACACCATCAAGCTGCGCCACCGTGGCAAAGCTATTCCGTCCAATCGCCACACCAACATGTATCTGGTACGTCAGGCGCATGAATTGATGGCGAAGAATTTCCTCATCCTGCCGTCGGAAACGCCGGTCAAGGATGCCATTATCGAAATGCAAAAGGCGAGTGCTCTGCATATCATCGTGTCGGAAGGCAGCCGCATTGCCGGATCTCGTGCGCTTCGGGACAATTCCATACGAGGCCGACCGGTTTGCCGGGCAAACCTTGCGGGACATTCTTTCACGAGATTTCGTTGTGGCACCGCGCACCAATATTCTCAACTCGATCATCGCGCGCATGAACCAGCGCGGGCGGTCCTACGCCATCATCCTGAATGGTGAAAACAATGGTGTTCCGCGGCCTGAGGATGTGGTCGGCGTGATTGATACGCGCGAGATCGCCAATGCGGTGATCTCCAATCATTACGGTTGAAGACGACCGTTTCGCACCGAAGACACCGAGAACGGGGAGCGCCAGTCGCTCCCCGTTTTTCGTTGTAATGGGGGCAGGGCCTTCACAGCGTTGGGCGATCTGGGATACCAAGGGGGAACTTGGAACCGCTTTGTCATCCGGGCTCCCGTGTGTCAGGCCGTTTCCGTGACGCTCTTTCAAACTCCGGGAAACCAGATGCATGTCCGATCTCACTTTTTCTGCAATTCGAGCGGCCAACCAGTTGCGTCGAACCGAATGGCCCGGCGATGACCAGGCTGGATCTGGCTTTTCGGGCGCTGGAAGTTGCCGGAGAGGCAGGGGAACTGGCGGAGGCGGTGAAAAAGTATCTGCGCAAGGAGCGCGGAATGCGCGGTACGACCGCGACTATCGAGGATATTCGCGCCGAAATGGGGGATTGCATCGTGGCGCTCGACCTCTTGGCAGAGGCGCTGGGAATCAATCTCGGCCACGCGGTTGCCGACAAGTTCAATGCCACCTCACGCAAGTATGGCTTCAAGGCAAGATTGCCTGAAGAAAGCCGTTGAAGCACGGCTCTCACAGACGTGAAACAGATACCTTTTGAGTGTGCAGTTTGGTTGATGACCCTTTTAAAAACGGGGGGTTATCCCATATGGGGCGCTCTGGTTGGAAAAAGTTTCATCTTTGCGCGGAAAAACGCCTCCACAGGCTTGCCCGCACTTGAGGTATGGTGCTCTGTGAGAAAAACATAAACTGGAACTTGAATAGGGATACCGGAAATGTCTTTGGCCGCCTTGCAATCTGTTGTCGCTCGCAATGATGAACAGATCGCCGTTGTTGTGGAAACACTGGCAACGCGGTTTGAGGATCGTTTTTCCAAGGCAGAAGCCGTGCGCCAGCAGCATGGCCATACGACAACCTGGTTGCCGACGCAGATGCCGGATGGTGTCGTCTTTGCCGAGAGCACAGAAGAAGTTGCCGAAATCGTTCGCTTGTGTTCACAGCACGAAGTGCCGGTGATTGCGTTCGGCACAGGATCGTCGTTAGAGGGGCATCTGAACGCACCGGGCGGTGGTATCTCCATTGATTTGTCGCGAATGAACAAGGTGTTGGAGATCAATGCGGAAGATCTCGATTGTCGCGTGCAGGCAGGTGTGACCCGCAAGCAGTTGAACTCGGACCTGCGTGACACAGGCCTTTTCTTTCCAATCGATCCGGGAGCTGATGCAAGCATTGGTGGCATGGCCGCCACCCGCGCCTCGGGCACCAATGCAGTGCGTTACGGCACGATGAAGGATGCTGTTCTGGGCCTGACCGTGGTCACGGCCAGCGGCGAGATTATTCATACAGGTGGCCGGGCAAGAAAATCGTCGGCTGGCTACGATCTGACGCGGCTTTATGTCGGCTCCGAAGGCACCCTTGGGATCATCACCGAAATCGGCCTGCGCTTGAATGGCCAACCGGAAGCCATTTCGGGGGCGTTTGTGCTTTCCCCGACATTACTTCGGCCTGCAATGCGGTAATCATGACCATTCAGTGCGGCATCCCCGTTGCCCGCATTGAGCTTCTGGACGAGCAGCAGGTGATTGCCTGCAACAATTATTCCAAACTGGATCTGGCCGTGACGCCGACATTGTTCGTCGAATTTCACGGGTCTGAGGCAGGTGTTGCGGAACAGGCGGAACTCTTTGGTGAAATTGCGAAGGATTTCGGCGGAGCCGATTTTGTCTGGACCAGTCAGGCAGAAGAACGCACCAAGCTTTGGGAGGCGCGTCATAATGCTTTTTGGGCGTCTTTTACGCTTCGTCCTGGCTGTCAAGGGACTGTCGACGGATGTCTGCGTGCCAATCTCGAAGTTGGCAGACTGCGTGGAGACAACCTCGGATGATCTCAAGCAGCACGGTTTGATTGCCACACTTGTGGGCCATGTTGGCGATGGTAACTTTCATGTCTTGCTGCTGGTCGATGACCAGAGTGAAGAAGAGATCGCGGCGGCGGAAGCCTTCGTGGAACGGCTCAACTGGCGCGCCATCGAAATGGGCGGCACTTGCACCGGCGAGCATGGTGTTGGCCAGGGCAAGATGAAGTACCTGAAGCGCGAGCATGGTGGTGGACTTGACGTGATGCGTCAGATCAAGCAAGCGCTTGATCCGAAGAACATCATGAACCCGGGAAAGATTCTTCCCGACGCCTGATTGACGTGGCCTGTCGCGTGAACAATCAAGCGGCAGGTCTGTTTGAGTAGAAGTCAGCCAGGGGCTGACGTGAGGGCCAGAAGAGTATTGGAAATGGCAGCTCACATGGAAAGAGGACGGTAATGGCAGCCGGTCGACGACGTATAAGTCTGAATTCAATCCTTATCTCGTTTGGGATTGCGATCATCTTTGTGCTCGTTGCTGCGCTTGTCGGTCCCTATCTGGTCGATTGGAACGTTTATCGCTCCAGCTTCGAAAAATATGCAGAGAAGACGCTGGGGCATAATGTCACCGTGCTGGGCTCTGCGGACTTGCGTTTGCTGCCAACGCCTATGGTGTCTTTCTCGGATGTGCGCGTGGGGGATTCCGAAAATCCGTTGCTACGCGTTTCCAAGTTCCAGATGCGCATTGACCTGCCGTCGCTGTTGAAGGGGCATGTGCGGGTTCTGGACATGCAACTGGTGCATCCGCACTTGCAGATCGCGCTGGATGAAGAGGGTCGCCCGGACATTCTCACAGGCTACCGATCACGCAGCATGTTGGCCGAGTTGAACCCGGATGATGTTTCGCTGGACGACACCTCTATTGTCGATGGCGATATTTCGCTGATTGATGCGCGCTCGGGCAAGACCTACCAGTTCAATCATGCCAATCTGACCTTGAGTGCACGCTCGCTGTCCGGGCCGTTCAAGGCGGATGGCACGCTCGGCTATGCCCAGCATGACTATTCTCTCAAGATGTCCACCGGCCACGTGGCCGCCGATGACAGCATTCATCTGAAGGGCGTCGTGACGCCAAAGGACATGGCTGCGGATTTTGCCATCGACGGTCAGTTGAAAATCGCGAACGATATTCCCTCTTTCACCGGCACCTTTGACGCGGCCTCTATCGTCACCAAGAAGAAGCCCGCGCCCAAGTGGCGGCTTGCGGGTAAGCTGAAGGCGACGACCAAGGCGATTGACCTGTCGAAGTATCAGGCCACTTATGGCCCGGATGACCGATCTGTTCAAATGGATGGGGAAGGGCGTATTTCGCTCGCAGGCAAACCGTCCTTTGACATCTCGATGAATGCGGCACAGCTTGACCTTGACCGGTTCCTTGGTGGTGGGGTGCAAACGCCTGTTCCTGTGCGTGAAGTTGGTGCTCAGATTTCAAGCGCTCTCGCCCGCCTGCCGGTTTTCGACATGGATGGCACTTTGCATCTCAGCATGGACAAGTTGGTCGTCGGAGGCAATCTGGCCGACAACGTGGTGTTGAATGCGACGCCGACGCCCGGTGGATGGGAGATCAACCAGTTTTCGCTGACGGCTCCGGGCAGCACGCAGGTTTCGACCAAGGGCTATGTGTCGATTGCCCCCAATCCGGGCTTTCAGGGGGATATAAAACTTCAGTCGAAGCAGCTAAGGCACTTTTGTCGGCTGGCTCAGTGGGCAGGATGATCGGCGGCGTATCGGCACGCCGATCTCTCTGAGTGGCTACATGACAGCGCAGCCGAATGGCTTTGACTTGTCGACGATGACAATGACCCTTCCCGGTGGTCAGCTTGAGGGCAGCGTGTCCTATGCGGCAAACCCGAAGGGGCGCGGCAGGTTGAAGGTGTCGCTTGATACCGACAACGCTGATCTTGACGGACTTGGCCGCTTTATTGCGCTGGTCAAGCAAGATGTGATCAGCTCACGGGGGCCGAATGATGCGGGCAAGGCGTCTGCCAAATCGGCGAAGCAGGCGGATGATGCGCTGCCAGTTGCTATACCGTTTGACCTGGATGTCAATCTGGACGCAGGCGCCTTGCAAATGGCGGGTGTGACGGGCAGGGATCTCTCCGTCAAGGCGTCTTATTCCGGAGACACGCTGCGGGTGGATCGATTGTCTGCAGGTAATCTGGCGGGGGCTTCGCTTGATTTTTCCGGTGAGGTGCAAGACATCTCCACAGCGCCCTCGGGGTCGCTCAGTGGCAAGTTGAGCGCTGACAAGTTGGACGACATTGTCGCGCTTTTGAAAAAGGCCTTTCCGCATACGCCCGGCCTTGATCAATTCGAGCGGACTTCCGGTCTTCTGCAACCCGCGCATTTTCTGGCGGACTTCAGCGCACAGGCCAAGGGACGCAACAGTGCTATTTCGCTGAAGCTGCTGGGCAAGGCAGGGAACACCAACCTGAGCGCCCAATTGGGCATGGGCGGGCGCATCGACACCTGGCGTTCAGCTGATGTGAAGGCTTCTGTCAAACTGTCCAGTGACAATGGCGAAACCCTTATGCGGCAATTCGGGTTCGATGTTCTGCCACTGGACCAGCTTGGCAGCGGCGACGTTGTTCTGACGGCAGAGGGCAAGCCGGGCGATGGTCTTAACGTCGATCTCAAGGCTGCGACGGGTGGCGCGCAGGTCGAAGGGACGGGGACTGTCGCCCTCGCGTCCACAGATATGCCGAGCTATTCTCTGCATGTCACGACCAAAGCAGATGATCTTTTGCCTTTCGCCCTGATGGGCGGTCAGATGATCCCGGTCAGTCTGGGATCTGTGGGACTGACTTCGGAATTCGATCTTGAAGGCAAAGGCAACGCTTTCAAGATCAACAATCTGGATGGCACGCTGGGTCAGTCTGAGTTCAACGGTGATCTGGCGGGAAACTGGACGGCCAATCCCGGGCAGGATGCACGGGTGATCAAGGGCAAACTGTCGATGGGAACGGTTGATCTGTCCTATCTGGCGCAAATTATTTTCGGCAATGATCAGTGGTTCAAGGCAAAAGGGCAGGGCACAGCTGGACCTGCCGGGCACTGGACCAAGACACCATTCGCCGCGCCCCTCTTTCAAGGCACCGATCTGACACTGGATCTGACGAGCGCGGATTTCCGGCTGGCGGATGATCAGACGCTTGGGCGGGCGCAAATGCAATTGCGCATGCGGCCCAATGAGATGCGACTGGACCAGTTCAAGAGCCAAGCGGCAGGCGGCATGTTGTCGGGAAGTCTCGCCGTCCATCGCGATGGCCCGCAGGCCGAACTGACGTCGCAACTGTCGTTGAGCAAAGCACATCTGGCACAGGTTTCCTGGCAGTCTGGTCATAAGCCGGTTCTCGAAGGCACCTTGGATCTGTCGCTTAATCTGGATGGAAAAGGCCGTAGTCTCTCTGGTCTGATGGCTGGTCTTTCGGGTGGCGGGACCGTGTCCATTCATGATGGACGGGCCCATATGCTTGACCCGGATGCCTTTCAGGCCACGGTGGATGCCGTCGACAATGACGGTCTGGCGCTCAAAGATGCGCCCATTCGCAAAGTGTTTCTGCAACATTTGGACGCAGGCGACTTTACCTTCGACCAGTTTGACGGTGCCCTGTCGGTTGCATCGGGTCAGGTCAGTCTGCCGAATATCATCTTGAAGTCCGACGCCACCAATATCTTTGGCTCGGGCCATATGGATTTGGAGGATCTCGCATTGGACAGCCAGATTTCCATGCAGGTGGATGCCAAGGATGCCACTGAGACAGGCGGTGATCCTCAGGTTGACTTTACGTTCAAGGGGCCGTGGGCAGCCCCAAGGCGCAGCGTGGACATATCGCCCATGACTGCCTATCTGACGCTTCGCTCGTTTGAGCGCAAGGTCAAGCAGGTGGAGAAGCTGCAGGCCGAGCAGGCAAAGCGGCGGGCGTTGATGGACAAGCTGGAAGAAGAAACGCGCGAGAAAAAGCGCAAGGAGGACGCCGCCAAGGCGCAGGCTGCTGCTGAACAGAAAAAACAACAGCAGGACAATGCGTCGCCAGAAGAGTCTGTCTCTTCTGACAAGAGCAAGCCGGATGCAAAGCCTCTGACACAACCAGGACAAACGCAAGCGGCTCCAGACCCGGCCGGGCCATCTGAGACCAAAGAGCCGCCCCAAGCGCCTACTGGTCCTTCACAGGATGACGCAGCAAGTGGTGAACGCACTATGCTGAAGAAATCCGACAGCACGTCGCGCGTAAATGTTCGCAAGGTGGATGCAGTGTCGCAGACCCGTCCCACCGCTGACTTTGCGTCATCAATTCGCTCGGTTTTGAGCCGCAGGGACACGGCCAACAAACCGTTGCCGCTTGAAAAGCCGTTCGAGACCACCTCGGCCTCGGCCGCTCCGGCAAATGATGGCAAGCCACTCGACCTGACTCCAATGGGGTCGTTGATCAATCGGTCGCTCAATCAGTAATAAGCCGCCGCAATACCCTTGGCATGTCGATGGCGGGCAAAACGGTGCGCAGTCGTTCTGATCAGGCTTCAATCGTCGTTCAGAGCGTCGCCGTCGACTTTTTCATTTGTGTTGAAAAAATCATCGTCCTCGACAAGGTGTGTTTGCCCGGTGTGTTCCAGAACCTGTCGCAGGGCAAAGACACGCACGGAGGACGACAGGGCGTCGTCGGGATCGCGGGTGTCGTCAATCTGGGCAATCAAAGCAGCGAGTGACATCTGTGCGTCCTCAGCATGCCGATCAATCACCTGCCAGAACAGTGGCTCCAGGGCCAAGCTGGTTCTATGGCCATGCAGGGCGAGGGAACGCTTGAGCAGCACCATGGTGTCAGCAGGATGGCTTTTGGGGAGAAGGTGGCTGTTCGTCCGCCGCATCTCTGTCATTGGACATAGATGATGGCCTCGTCTCTGTCTCTGACAGGCGATGGCCGTCAATGCGCCGCTCGGACAGGCTTTTCAGCACAATTTCCTCCTGTCGTTCCGCTTTGGTGCGGCCAAAGCGGATGCGATTTTCCTCTGCCGTCTTCTCGCGCTCGGACCGGGCCTTGCGCTTGCGGGCTTGCCGAAGGTTGACGACGTCAGAGGTCATGGCACTTCGACAGGATCAGGGTTTCTTGCGGAATGCGTCGAGCGAGACGACTTCGCCACCATTGTCACTCTTGGTCGCGGTCTCTGCGATCTTCTCGCTTTCGCTTGGCTCTTCTGTGGCGCTCAGAGCATCTGTCGCAGCCTCTTCGGCGCGGGTCAGCTCTTCAACGGCCTCCAGCAGTTCTTCCGGCAGTTCTTCTGCCGTCTTGCCGGGGTCGAATTCCAGCGCAAACTGGACGGAGGGGTCGAAGAACCCTTTGATGGCGCTGTAGGGGACCAGCAGCTTTTCAGCCACACCACCAAACGACAAACCCACTTCAAATGCGTGTTCGCCGATGGACAGATCCCAGAACTGATGCTGGAGGACTATCGTCATCTCTGTCGGATACCGCTCCTTGAGGCGCGGCGAAATACGCACACCCGGGGCCGTCGTATCGAAGGCAATATAGAAGTGGTGTTCCCCGGGAAGACCGGTGCGGCCGACCTCCGCGAGAATCTTTTTGACGGCGCCTCGCAGCGCGTCCTGAATCAGAATGTCGTATCGGAGGAGGTCTTCGGCCATCTTCTCTTCGTCAAATCTCTGTCGCGATCGCGGGGTTTCAACAGTCTCTGGCTCTGTGGAAGCGGAGCCTGAGACAACCCAGCTCGGGAATGTTCCTATTTTATGACTGAACCCAGTGAGCCGATCAATGACCAATAGGCAGGATACATGAGAAATCCTGCAATCAATCGATCGATATGTGGGAAAGACAGCCAATCAGGAAAGTGGAGGCTTCTGTTGCTAAGGTGCCTCCGAACCCCGCCTACCGGTGCTACCCGGCAGGACTTTGGTGGACTACCGGCACTGCGTTACGCAGCGACAGCCATGTCCGAAGCATAGTTGTCATTTGCAACTATTAGGATGGCCCGATGTCGGTGGTACCATGCCGAGCAAAAGCGCAGTCTTTACACCCTCGTCGATCCTATTTCGCCCCCGCCGAAGAACATCTGTCATGCGCCATACGCGTAAGGTTTGCGCAGGCGGAGTGATGTGCTTGGGTGGAGGCGCCGGGTACCGCCCCCGGGTCCGAAAGGCTTATTTCACTGACCGTTTATTGCCGTAGCTGGTCAAGCCAGCACGCCCGATATAGGCTGAACGCCCTTTAAATGAAAGGGGGTGGAGCTGAAAAATAACAACTGGATGACGCTTGAGCGACCATTGCAAGGCGGCCTCACGACTGGAAATCCGGCCTGCCGTCAGCTAAGACAAATGCCGTAAAGGACCATGTGGTCTGCATCGCATTTTCCAGGCGGTGTGCGAAAAAGGCGAGAACGATGGATCAATATCTCAACCTGATGCAGCGCATTCTGAAAGAAGGCGTCGACCGGGGCGATCGCACGGGAACCGGCACGCGCTCGGTGTTCGGGCACCAGATGCGGTTTGATCTGGGCAAGGGCTTTCCGGTGGTAACCACCAAGAAGCTGCACTTGCGATCTATCATTCATGAGTTGCTATGGTTTTTGCAAGGCGATACCAACGTGCGCTATCTGCAGGACAACGGTGTCAAGATCTGGGATGACTGGGCCGATGCGAATGGCGACCTGGGGCCTGTCTATGGGTATCAGTGGCGCTCCTAGCCCGCGCCAGACGGAGGCTCCATCGATCAGATCGCCAATCTTCTCAAGATGATCCGCACCAATCCGGAGTCCCGCCGGTTGATCGTATCAGCGTGGAACCCGGCGTTGGTTGACGAGATGGCGCTGCCGCCGTGCCATGCGTTGTTCCAGTTCTATGTCGCCGACGGCAAACTCTCCTGCCAACTCTATCAGCGCTCGGCGGATGTGTTTCTCGGGGTGCCGTTCAACATCGCCTCCTACGCCTTGCTCACGATGATGATCGCGCAGGTCTGTGGTCTGCAGCCGGGCGACTTTGTGCATACGCTGGGCGATGCGCATCTGTACTCGAACCATTTCGAACAGGCGCATGAGCAGTTGACGCGAACCCCGCGGCCCTTGCCCACAATGAAGCTCAATCCGCAGGTGAACGATCTCTTTGCCTTCACTTACGAGGATTTCGAGCTGGTCGGTTATGACCCTCATCCCCACATCAAGGCGCTGATCGCGGTTTGAAGCGAGCGGGATGCATCTTCCGAAGAGGTTGGCCATGACTGACATCATGATGATTGCTGCGGTCGCACAAAATGGTGTGATTGGGTCGGACAACGACATGCCATGGCGGCTGCCAGGCGATTTGAAACATTTTAAGGCCAAGACGCTCGGCAAGCCTGTGATCATGGGGCGCAAGACGTTTCAGTCTCTAGGGCGTGTCTTGCCGGGGCGCCCTAATATCGTGATCACGCGTGATCACGGTTTTGTGGCCGAAGGGGCCGAGGTGGTTTCCTCCTGGATGAGGCTCTCCAGATCGCAAAAAGACACGCGGTTTCGCTTGGTGTCGATGAGGTTGTGATCATGGGCGGTGGCCAGATTTATGCGGCAGCCATGGCTTTAGCCACGCGGCTTGAAATCACGGAAGTTCAGGCCGAACCGCAAGGCGACGTCAGGTTTCCTGACATTGATGGGGATGTCTGGCGAGAAACTGCGCGTGAGGCGGGCTTGCGCAGTGAGCGTGACAGCGCAGCGTTTTCCTTCGTCTCATATTGCAAGAAATAATCTGCTCTGATTGGCATCTGCAAAAGGCCATTTTCCACCCGCTGGTATTTGATGCTAGGGTGTGCCAGACACACGCTGGTATGGCCTTGGTGGTCCTGCGAAATCTCGCAGCGATAACAATTATTTTAGCGCTCTTGCAAGAAGACCCGTGCCGGGTCCGATTGAAAGGGGCTGGTAACGTTCTTATAACCTTCGGTGAGTCAGAAAGGCCCATGAAGTTCCGGCAAAACCGATGGTTTTTCCGTGCAGTGGGTCGGACAATCGATTGAAAAGGAAGTCTTGATGCCTTGGAGCAATCAATCAGGCGGCGGCGGAGGTCCCTGGAAAGGTGGCGGAAACAACGGCGGTCCCTGGGGGAACGGCGGCGGCAACAACAACGGCCCCTGGGGCGGCGGTCCCAACCGTAGTGGCGGTGGGGGCAACAACCAGCAGCCTGATCTCGAAGAACTCTTGAAGCGCACGCAGGACAGAATGCGCCGCATGATGCCAGGCGGCGGTGGCCGTGGTGTAGGTCTTTTGGGCGGCATTCTTGTCGTGGCTGTGGTTGTGGTCATCTGGCTGGCGACCGGTTTTTACCGCGTCAATCAGGGGGAAGTCGGCGTCGAGCTGGTGTTGGGCAAAGTGTCCAATCAGACTGCTCCTAGCCTGAACTACAACTGGCCTTATCCGATCGGCCAGGTTTACAAGCCGATGGTCGAGCGTCAGCGCGAACTGATGGTGGGTATCGACGAAACCGTTCGTGGGTCATCCATCGTTCAGCGTGATATCCCCAAGGAAAGCCTGATGCTGACCGGCGATGAAAATATCGTCGATGTTGGGTTCAAGGTGCAGTGGCGTATCAAGAACACGCGTGAGGGTATCAAGAATTACCTATTCAACATCCAGAACCCGACCGGCACTGTGAAGGCCGTGGCGGAAAGCGCCATGCGCGAAGTTGTTGGCCGGTCGAAGATTGATGACATTTTGACCGAAAATCGCGTCAAGATTCAGAACAACGTCGACAAGCTGATGCAGCAGACGCTGGATACCTACAAGGCCGGCATCGAGATCGTCGAAGTGCAGATGCAGAAGGTCGATCCGCCGCAGCAGGTTATTGATGCCTTCCGGGATGTGCAGGCAGCGCGTGCCGATCAGGACCGTATCAAGAACGAAGCTCAGACTTACGCCAACCGGGTTGTCCCGCAGGCGCGTGGGGAAGCGGCTCGTGTGCTTGAATCGGCCAATGGCTACAAGGATCAGATCGTGGCTGAAGCGACCGGTCAGGCTGACCGCTTCACCAAGATCTACCAGCAGTACAAGAAGGCGCCTGACGTCACCCGTGAGCGCATCTATCTGGAAACCATGGAAAAAGTCTTGGGCGACAATCAGAAGATCATCATTGATCAGCAGGGCAAGGGGCAGGGGGTTGTCCCGTACCTTCCGCTTGACCAGTTGAAGTCCGATGCAACGACCTCGAGCAAGGGAGCGAACAAATGAGAAGTGGTCTCATCGCCATTGTCGTCGCGATCCTTGCCATCGTGGTCTACGCCTCGACCTTTATCGTGACGCCGACCCGTCAGGCTCTGGTCCTGACGTTCGGGGAAATCGATCGGGTCATTCAGGCACCAGGCTTCTATTTCAAGCTGCCGTCGCCATTCCAGAACATTGTCTATCTCGACAAGCGCATTCTGGATCTCGACATGCCGCCGCAGGAAATCATTGCTTCGGATAAGAAGCGCCTGAAAGTTGATGCCTTTGCACGCTATCGCATCAACAATCCGGTGCTGTTCTATCAGCGCGTCAACAACGTTCTGGAAGCCAATGAGCGTTTGTCGACGTTCTTGCAGTCTTCGCTGCGTTCGGTGCTGGCAACCGCACCCTTCACAGCCATCGTGCGAGACAATCGTGCGGGCCTGATGGAGCGCATTCGTAAGGATGTGAGCCAGAGCGCAGCGCAGCTTGGTATCGAGGTCGTCGACGTGAAGATCCGTCGTGCCGATCTGCCGGATGCCAACTCGCAGGCGATCTATTCCCGCATGCAGACTGAGCGTCAGCAGGAAGCTGCCGAAATTCGTGCCGAGGGTGAGGAAGCCGGTCGCAAGATCCGCTCGCGGGCAGACCGCGATGCAACAGTGATCGTGGCTGAGGCCAAGCGCGATCCGGAAATCATCCGCGGTGACGGCGATGCGCAGAGCAACCGTATTTATGCGGAAGCCTATGACAAGGATCCGTCCTTCTTTGCCTTCTATCGGTCCATGCAGGCCTATCGGGAAAGCATGAAAAAGGGCGATACCAAGCTGATCTTGTCGCCGAAGTCTAGTTTCTTCCGGTACTTTGGGGATCCGAACGGGGACCCGAGCGAAAAGGCGGCAACGTCTGATCAGGAACCGGAAGTCTCCAGCCAGGCAGCATCGGAAACGGATGGTCAGGCGGCCGCCAACGACAACAGCAAGAGCGAGGCAGCGACGCAAGCCGCTGACGAAGCCCGTGCTGAAGCTGATGAAAAGGCGGCAGCCAAAGGCGCAACAGTTCCTGTTGAGCAATGATCGAGCTGGCCAAGGCCGTCGCTTTGGTTTTGGCGTTTGAAGGTCTGCTTTACGCGCTGATGCCGAAGGGAATGAAGAGCATGATGCGCAGTGCGCTTGATATGCCGGATCACGTCATGCGGTATATCGGCATTGGAGCGCTGGCTCTGGGAGTGGTTATCCTCTGGCTGGTGCGGCTGTGACAATCTCGTGAGAAGGGGGGCTTTGCTCCCCTTTTTCGTGACGTTCGCGTGTCTTCCTGCAAGACTGGATGGCGTCGGGCTGGTGGGAGCGCCAGCCTTCACAACAACATGGAAAGAGGGAACCCATGGCCAGAACCTTATCCTTGGGGATGTCTGCAAGGCGGTGTCTGACTGCGCTTGCCCTGCTGGTCGGCAGCAGCGTGCTGGCCGTGCCCGCCATTGAGCCCGCTTATGCGCAAGGGCCTGCCTCTGTGGCGGATCTCGCGGATCAACTGAAAGATGCGGTGGTCAATATTTCGACGTCGCAGACGGTCAAGGCACAGCGATCCGTGCCGCTGCCACAGGTGCCGAAAGGCTCGCCGTTTCAGAAATTCTTCGATGAGTTTTTCAACAATCAGCGCGAAGGTCAGAATCAGCCGCGCCGGGTTCAGTCGCTCGGCTCCGGGTTTGTGATTGACGGTAAGGCCGGGATCATCGTGACCAACAACCATGTGGTCGAGGGTGCCGATGAGATTACGGTGAATTTCACCGATGGATCACAGCTTGATGCCACGCTGATCGGCACGGACGAAAAGACCGATATAGCCGTTCTCAAGGTGAAACCGGAAAAGCCGCTGGCAGATGTGAGTTTTGGTGATTCCGATGCAATCCGTGTTGGCGATTGGGTTATGGCCATTGGCAATCCGTTCGGACTGGGCGGGACTGTCACCGTGGGGATCGTTTCGGCGCGAAATCGTGACATCAATTCCGGTCCCTACGACAACTTCATTCAGACGGATGCTTCGATCAACCGAGGCAATTCGGGTGGCCCGTTGTTCGATATGAACGGCAAAGTGGTTGGTATCAATACGGCAATCATCTCTCCCTCTGGCGGTTCGATTGGCATTGGTTTTGCCATTCCCTCCAAGACCGCGATGCAGGTGATTTCGCAGTTGCGTGAATATGGTGAAGCGCGGCGTGGCTGGCTGGGTGTGCGCATTCAGGAAGTCACCGACGAAATTGCTGACAGTCTGAATTTGGGCCGGGCTCGTGGTGCGCTGATTGCCGGAGTAACGGATGGAGGGCCGGCAGCGGATGCGATGATCAAGCCGGGTGATGTGGTGCTGGAATTTGACGGCCGCCCGGTTGATGGCATGCGGGAGTTGCCGCGAATGGTCGCGGAAACGCAAGTGGGCAAGGATGTTGATGTCGTGGTGTTCCGCGATGGCAAGAAGGTGGACCTGACGGTCAAGCTGGGCCGGTTGCAGGAAGTTGCTGATGCGAGCGATCCCAAGAGCGATGACGATGCCGACAACACACCGCCTGCAATGGCGGCCAAGCCAGAGGCCCTCGGCATGGTTCTGGGTGATCTGGATGCGGCCGCCCGCGAGAAATACAAGATCGTTGACGACGTGAAGGGCGTCCTGATTGAGGATATTCGCGACAATACACCTGCTGCCGAGAAGAGAATGCAGGCGGGTGATGTGATTGTCGAGGTGGATCAGCAGACAGTGACGAGCCCGCAGGATGTCATTGACCGGGTCAATGATCTGAAAGCTTCGGGGCGCAAGACGGTGTTGCTTTTGTTGGCCAACGAGAGCGGTATTCCGCGGTTTGTTGGCGTGCGTATCCCCGATTGAGGATTTTGCGAAAATAGATGCAGAAAAGGGCGCTTCGGCGCCCTTTTCGTTGTGTGGATGCTTCTCGCCGTGCCTTTGCCTCAGAGGGCGAGAGATTCTGAATATCAGCTCAAGGTAAAGTCGGAGGCCTTGTAGCCTTGCAGATACAGCAGAGCGGTGAGATCGCCGTGTGTGATGCTGGCGCGGGCGGCTGCGGCAACCGCTGGTTTGGCGTGATAAGCGACACCCAGCCCGGCCAGCCCGATCATCGCCAGATCATTAGCGCCATCGCCAACGGCCAGCGCGTCGTCAGTGGTCAGGCCCTTTTCGTCCAGCAGCTCTTGCAACCGTTGACGCTTGGCCTCGCGCCCCAGGATTGGTTCGCTAACTTTACCGTTCAAGAGACCGTCTTGTTCCAGAAGGGTGTTGGCCTGATTTTCGTCAAAGCCGATCATGTCGGCAATCCGGCTGGTGAAATGGGTGAACCCGCCTGAGACCAATGCGCAATAGGCCCCATTGGCCTTCATGGTTTGCACCAGTGTACGGCCGCCGGGCATGAGCTGAATCCGTTCGTTGATGACCGTGCTGATGGCTGAAACAGGTAGACCTTTCAGCAGGGCGACCCGCTCGCGCAAGGCTGGCTCAAACTCGATCTCGCCGCGCATGGCGCTCTCGGTGATGGCGGAAATCTTGTCTTTCAGGCCAAGTTCTGCGGCCAGTTCGTCGATGCATTCCTGCCGAATCATGGTGGAATCCATGTCGGCGATCAGCAGGCGCTTGCGTCGTCCGGTGATGGGCTGCACAAAGACATCCACCGGTGCAGGGGTGATCGCCTGACGCAAGGTCTTTGCGGCAGCATCAGTCTCATCGCCGGTGAAGGCAATATCGCAGGCGACACCGTCTTTCAGCACAGTGATCGGGCCATCGGTGTTAAGCGCCCGGCAGGCCTGTTCCACCAAGGTGTCGGTGACGGATGGTGTTGCCGGATTTGAAATGAGCGTAGCCACAAAGGACATGGGGACGACCCTTGACTGGAAAGAAGAAGCTGCAAGACGCAGGACGAGACCCGGTGTTGATAGCTGGCCCGACGGCCAGCGGCAAGACGGCTTTGGCCATTGAAGTGGCGCGTCGCCTCAATGGTGTGATCATCAACACAGATTCCATGCAGCTTTACCATGATCTGCGCCTTGTCAGCGCTCGGCCAAGCGCTGATGAGGAAACACGAGCGCCGCATCGTCTTTACGCTGTGATCCCCTCGTCGCAGCCGTTCTCGACGGGGGACTGGCTGCGGCTGGTGGCTCGCGAACTGGAGGGTGTTCGTAGCCAAGGCAAGACGCCGATTTTTGTCGGCGGCACTGGTCTGTATTTCAAGGCTCTCACCGAAGGTTTCGCTGAAGTGCCAGCAATTGCTCCTGCAGTGCGCGCGACCAGTCGCGCCCTTGCGGAGGCCGAGGGTGTCGAGGGCATACGGCGTGCGCTGAGAGAAAAAGACCCGGACGCGGCGGCTGCCTTGCAAGACTTGCAGAGGCTGACACGGGCATTGGAGGTGGTTCGGTCGACAGGGCGGACGTTGGCTGATTGGCAACGCCAGCAAAACAGTGCGGCCTTGATTGATCAACCACTCGTTCGCCTGTGTCCTAGCGCCGCCACGGCCCTGGCTGCACGAACGCATTGGGCGACGCGCCGCACAGATGTTGGGCGAGGAGGGGTGCTCGGAAGTGAGGCAGCTTTTGGCGCAAGAGCTGGATCCGTCTCTGCCTGCCATGCGGGCCATTGGGGTCAAGGAAATCGCAGCTTATCTCAACGGGGCACTCTCGATTGAAGAAGCGAGGGAGCATTTGACCATCGCCACCCGGCAGTATGCCAAGCGTCAGGAGACCTGGTTTCGCAACCAGATGAGCGATTGGGCGCGACTGGATCCCTCTATACACAGCGCTGATGCCATGGCCGAACAGGTCATCCACATGGCAGCATGCTGAAAAAATTGCACTTTCTGGTTGTTGGTGAGTTGTTTGTGTAAGCCTTTGGTAACTTAAATAAAAGACGGCGGACTGCGGCTTTTACCAATTGGTTCTGTGCCCGTATTGGTGGTATCAGACGGTAACTTCACCTAAGGGAATATGCGCCCTGATCGGAGGGTGGTGAGGGGGTCTGTTGGGAGAGGTGGACGTGCATATTTGTCTCGAAACGGGAATATGACCTATGCTAGAGACGATCATTCGCGGACGAAATTTTACCGCCACTGCGCTGGCTGCGCGTGACCTTGGGTTGTTGCGGCGATTTTATCAGAAGGTGGGTTCGGCTTCTCCGGCTAACGCGCAGAGCGACATGGTTCTTGAACCGGACGATCTGGAAGCATGGTTGAGCAAGGCCGTGGCCGATGAACTGGTTTATGGCTTCGGCAGTTACAAGATTATGGAAAAGACCGATTCCACGTCAGAGGCTTCTTCAGACCCTTTGGCGGAGGATCGTTTGATTGGGTGGCTAGGGCTCCATCCGATCTCCGAGACCGCTGAAATTTCCTTGCGTGGCTGTATTGATCCGCTGCGCGAGCGCAAGCACCCCGGTATAGGCAACCGCATCCGCAGCGCGTTTATCGACTGGTTTTTCGAGAAAACTTATTTTCCCAATATCATCAGTTGTGTGCGTCCGGGTGACACGCGCGTCCATGCTGATATGCAGGCGCTTGGCTTCCAGTTTCGGGAGAGGCGACAGGTCGCCGGTGAGACCAAGGATATTTATCAGGTCTTCAGCCCGTCGGTTCAATCCTATGTTGCCAGTGCCTGACATGACCTGAGTGCGTGGGCTATCACGCAGCTTGTTGATGCGGGTCGATGATTGAAAAAGGGGATGCCAATTTCTTGGCGCCCCCTTTTTTATTCAGCTCTCATTGTGAGACAGGCAGATCAGTTTGCTTCGAGTTCATTTCCCGGGTTCTTGATCCGCTGACGCTTCTTCAGCCGGTTCATGGCTGAGACATAGGCCTTGGCCGAGGCGACGAGGGTGTCGGTATCGGCCCCCTTGCCCGTGGCGATATGGCCATTGGCTTCCAGTCGCACCGACACTTCTGCCTGCGCGTCAGTGCCAGCTGTCACGGCACTGACCTGATAGAGCTGCATCACCGCATCATGCGGAACAATCTTCTTGATAGCATTGAAGGTGGCATCGACAGGACCGTCGCCATTGGCTTCACGGGTTTCATGGCGGCCTTCCACATCCATCGTGATGATGGCCTTCTGCGGTCCGCCTGTCCCTGCAATGACAGTCAGCGCGATGACCTTGACGTCATCGTTGGCTGTTGCAATTTCGCGTTCCACCAGCGCTTCGATATCCTCGTCGTAGACATGCTTCTTGCGGTCGGCGAGATCCTTGAACTGGCGGAAAGCATCCTGCAAGGCGTTGTCGCCCAACTCGTAGCCCAGATCCTTCAGTTTGTCTTTGAAGGCATGGCGGCCAGAGTGCTTGCCCATGACCAGGGATGTCGACTTCACGCCAACGTCTTCCGGTCGCATGATTTCATAGGTTTCGGCGTTCTTCAGCATGCCGTCCTGGTGAATGCCGCTTTCATGCGCGAAGGCGTTTTTGCCGACGATGGCCTTGTTGTATTGCACATCAAAGCTGGAGGCGTTGGAGACCATCTTGGAGGCGCGGGTCAGGAATTTCGGATCGATGTTGGTCTCAAACGGCAGCACGTCCTGGCGTGTGCGGATTGCCATGATGATTTCTTCCAGCGCAGCGTTGCCAGCGCGTTCGCCGAGGCCGTTGATCGTGCATTCGATCTGTCGTGCACCACCGGCGATACCAGCGAGAGAGTTGGCCACAGCCAATCCCAGGTCGTCGTGACAGTGGGTAGAGAAAATGGCCTTGTCAGAATTTTCGACGTTCTTGATCAGGTTGGCAAAGAGATCATGATATTCGGTCGGTGTGGAGTATCCCACGGTGTCCGGAATATTGATTGTCGTCGCGCCGGCTCGGATGGCGGCGTCCACACAGCGGCAGAGAAAGTCGAAATCCGTACGGGTTGCGTCTTCAGCGCTCCATTCCACATCTTCAACCCAGTTACGGGCGCGGGCAACGCTCTCACTGACGAGCTGCAAGACCGCGTCCGGCTCCATTTTCAGCTTGTATTTCATATGGATAGGCGATGTGGAGATGAAGGTGTGAATGCGTGGCTTGCCAGCAACCTTCACCGCTTCGCCACAGCGGTCGATGTCCTTGAAGGAGGCGCGTGACAGACCGGCGATGGTCGAGTTCTTGGAGCGGCGAGCGACTTCCTGAACACTCTCAAAATCGCCTTCACTGGCAATCGGGAAGCCGGCCTCAATGATGTCGACGCCCATGTCGTCGAGAATTTCAGCGATTTCCAGCTTTTCTTCCATGGTCATGGAGGCGCCGGGAGATTGCTCGCCGTCACGCAAGGTGGTGTCGAAAATGAAAATTGGATTGGTGGTCTGGGTCATCTGAGGCCCCTTCCTTTGCAACATGCGCCCAACCTGTCCATAGCATTCGACGGTCTCAGGTTCGGTACGCGGTCATGTCTTGTTGATGAGAAACTTGCGCATAAACCCCTGAGTGCCCGTCCATCTGAATACGGATCAGCCGACGCTCAGGGGCATCTAAGGAGTAGGAGCTTGCCAAGTAGGATGCGGCCGCCGCGCGAGGAGTGCGCGTCGCTGGAGAAGCCGGTCATGTCGCGCTGCGCGATCATCGGGTGTCTCGGGCCTTTGTGAAATGTCATCCCTGAAACAGGGCTGTTTCGAGATGACCAACTTGCTTGGTACAAAATTTCTATACGAACGGCTTGAATGGTGCAAGGGGGAAGTTTCTTCCAATTTCCTGCATCAAATGACATGGCGCGAAGCACATAGTGCTCTCACTGGGGCGACTGGACGCTCATAGCCAAAGCATAGGCCTGATAAAGAGTTGCAGCCATGACGGCGTGTTTCCGCGCATCTGTTTGGCACCCTAAGGAGCGGCCCTCAGCGCCACGCCGGTTCAGATGTAAAGCTCGCCCCGGGCGACGAGTGCTGCCTGACCGCCAATGCGAACAGCATGGAGCTTCTTGTTCTCCACGTCGATTTCCAGATCAATGATCGAAGGGCGCCCCATGGTGAAGCCCTGTTCGATACGCACGAAATGCGTGCCACCGGGAAGGCGGTCAAAATGGTGGATTGCACCTGCAAAAGCTGCCGCTGCCGAGCCCGTCGCGGGATCTTCGAAAATGCCCATGTAGGGGGCAAAAAGACGTGCTTGAAACGCACTTTCATGCGCCTGCGTTTCGCGGCAATAGAGATAGGCGTCGGTTTCGTCGCCAAAGGCTGCGTCCCAGTGATGCAACTGCGGTTTGGCACGGCCGAGAGCGTTCAGGTTGCGCACGGGCACGAAAGTGAAAGAGGGGCCACATTGGTAGCGTGACGGGCGGTGATCCTCGAAGCCGATGTCATTCGGATCCAGGTTCAGTGCCTCGGCAATCAACTCATTGCTGTATGTGGGGCCATTGGGGGTGGGCAACTGCGGCACGTCGAATTCAGCAAAGGCGGCGGCGTTCTCGCGCAGGATAACAGCGCTGCGGACGACCCCTATTTTCTGTTTCAGGACAACAACGGCGTCCTGTTCCTTGACGACATTCTCGAACCGGTCCATCGCCAGAAGACAGGCGGTTCCAACGGTCGGATGGCCGGCGAAGGGAAGTTCAACCTTTGGAGTGAAGATGCGCATTTGCGCAGAATGGCCAGGGTTTTCGGAAGGCAGCACGAAGACTGTTTCCGACAGATTGAACTCACCGGCAATCGCCTGCATCTGTGAATCACTCAGGCCTTCGCTGTCCAGAACGACAGCAAGCGGGTTCCCGGAGAGGGCCTTGTTCGTGAACACATCAAGCAAAGCATAGCGGCGACCCATTGTTGACCTCCCGGGCAAATATCACGTCCATAAACTGAACCAGTGGCCGGACTGTTGCACGGTGTGGCGAGGATTGCCAGCCTGCAAAATTCAACGTTGGTTAGGAAACCGTAACAACTCAGACAGTGTTTTTATGTTTGACGTCAAAGGGTCACACGGGCAGCGCACTGTGTTCCAGCAGATAGCGGGCGGTGACTTTTGCAAATGCGGGTATGGCAGGGTCGGCGAGATCCTGCGGATTGCGAATGATGCGCACATCGGAAAGTTCTTCTTCCTCTGCCGTCTTCATGTAGTTCAGAATACGCTCGCGCAACTGTTCTGCCGGCAAGTCGGAATGCAGCTCGCGAGCAATCGCCACCTGTGGTCCTGTCTCGACCATGAACATTTTTCCCAGGGTTACGTCTGTTGGTTGAAGCCCGGTTTCTTCCTCCAGTTCTCGCAGGATGGATCCGGCAAGGTCGACTGTGCCATCAGGCTTCAAATCGCCGAAATCAATATTACCGCCGGGAAAATAGACCTTGCCCGCATTGGCGGTTCGCGATGACATGACGCCCATCAGCAACGCTCCATCTGCGCTGCGCAAGGCGGCTGAGCCGAACACATTCTTGCTGTGCAGATCCGGTGCGCCCCAATCCCGCCAGGCCAAGTGGGCGGCGAAGGAGCATTCGCGACAGGTCCCGGTGAGGATCCCCTCTCGCAGAGTATGATTAGCCACCATCAACATGCGTCCATTCCACATATCCGGATTGCGCTGTCGCTGATCGTGCCAATGATGCTCGATCGCGGGCCGGTTCGCGGCCTCGAAATGCCAGGGCACACCTGGTTGATAGGTCAGGTTGATGGCATGGATGGGGCGAATGTCGGTGACCAGCACTTTCTCCATGACCGGCGTCAGGCCAGTCGGCGACATGGGGCTTGTCACCTGCCTGCAGACAGAAAATCCGTGCCGTTCATAAAAGCCTTGCGAGTAATAATCGCTTTCCAGATAGAGGCGGTTCTGCCCGATGAGGCGAGCATGGTCACCCATGCGCTCCAGCAGCAGGGTGCCGTAGCCCTGTCGCAGGTGCTCTGGAGTGATATAGAGATGCGAGATGAAATATCCGGTGGGTTCGCTGATTTTTCCGGCAATGAAACCGATCGGCCGCCCATCCTTCTCCACGACCAGAACCTTCAGGGTGACAAGGGCTTTCTGATCTATGCGATAGGCGCAGCGGAATTGCTGGATCAAAGTATCGCTGTAGCCGCGTGAGGCCTTGGACCGGTGGAGTATTTCGGTCAAGTCACGTGTATCGGATGGGTTCGCCTGGCGAATTTTAAGCGTCATCGCGGCGTCGAGACCTTCAATGAATGATACGGCTTGCACGGGTGGGACGAAACCGAGCAAGCCTTCGAGGCTATGCGGGAATTCTCAGGCTTGCAAGGAGGGGGCGCATGTGACGTCATCGTTCTGCAACCTTCATGGGTCATTGGCAGATCAGAATGCAACAGCGAGACAGCTTGTTGTTGTGAGCGTGGCGCCGCGAGGGCCGCATTGTGCCGCTTGCCATTGAGAAATGGCACCGCTCTCCCTAGTTAGTGAGGGCAATTGCTTACGGGTCATGCCCGTTCTAACGTTGAAACGCAGGATCGTATGCCATCCATCATATCCATTGAGAACCTTCAAAAGACTTATGAAGGCGGATTTCAGGCGCTGAACTCCGTCTCTCTTGAGATCAATGAAGGGGAAGTTTTCGCTTTGTTGGGCCCCAACGGGGCCGGTAAGACAACTCTGATCAGCACCATTTGTGGTCTGGTTAACCCGACATCGGGAACCGTGAAGATTGGAGGTTTTGATGCCTTCACAGAATTTCGCAAGGCGCGCCAGTTCATCGGCCTCGTTCCGCAAGAACTGCCTGCCGCACCTTTTGAATATGTCCAGAAGAATGTTGCTCTGAGCCGTGGCCTCTTCGGATTGCCGCGCAATGACGCCTTGATCGAGCAGATCCTCAAGGATCTGAGCCTTTGGGACAAGCGAGACAACCAGATGCGTGAGCTTTCAGGCGGCATGAAGCGCCGTGTGCTGATTGCCAAGGCTCTGGCACATGAACCCCGTGTTCTGTTCCTCGACGAACCAACCGCTGGTGTCGACGTTGAGCTGCGCCGTGACATGTGGCGTGTCGTACAAGGTCTCAAGGACCATGGTGTCACCATCGTCCTGACGACGCATTATCTTGAAGAAGCCGAAGAAATGGCTGACCGCGTTGGCGTGATCAACCACGGCGAGATCATGCTGGTGGAAAACAAGAACGAGTTGATGCGCAAGATGGGCCGCAAGGAATTGCGTCTTGATCTTATCGAGCCTTTGAGCGAGATCCCGAGTGCTCTTCAGGAGTTCAATCTGGAAATCCTCGATGAGGGCCAGCGCCTGCGATACTCCTATGACACCAAGGGTGAGCGCACGGGCATCACCAGTTTGTTGCGGGCATTGAGCGAACACGGCATTCGCTTCAATGATCTTCAGACGCAGCAAAGTTCACTGGAAGATATTTTCGTCGACCTGGTGAGGGAACAATAATGAACGTTCACGCAATCAAGGCCATCTATTTCAATGAGATGGAGCGGGCCAAGCGCACGGTGCTTCAGTCCATCATCTCACCGGTTATCTCGACAACGCTGTATTTCATCGTTTTCGGTGCGGCCATTGGCTCTCGCATCAACCACGTCGATGGCGTGCCCTATGGGGCGTTTATTGTCCCGGGCTTGATCATCATGGCGCTGATGACGCAGTCGGTTTCCAACGCCGCATTTGGTATCTACTTCCCGCAATTCGCTGGAACCATCTTCGAGGTTCTGTCGGCGCCGATTTCCTATCTGGAAATCACCATTGCTTATGTGGGGGCTGCTGCGTCCAAGGCGATGATCATTGGCGCGATCATTTTGCTGACCGCATCTATCTTTGCACCGATTCACATCGTGCATCCGGTCTGGGTGCTGGTGTTTTTCGTGTTGACGTCCGTGACGTTCTCGCTGCTCGGCTTTATCATCGGCATTTGGGCAGAAAGCTTCGAAAAGCTGCAATTCGTGCCACTGCTGATCATCACGCCACTGGCGTTTTTGGGGGGAGCTTTTACTCGATCTCCATGTTGCCGCCGTTCTGGCAGAAAGTGACGCTGATCAACCCGGTCGTCTATCTGATCTCTGGTTTTCGTTGGAGCTTCTTTGGCACATCCGACGTCAGCCTGTGGGTGTCGGTGACGATGACCTTTGTGTTTTTGGTCATCTGTCTGGGTATCATCCGCTGGATCTTTGCCACCGGGTACAAGCTCAAAGCCTGATCCCTGCCGGATTGACGAAACGACACCGCCTGTTCTCGCTTGCTGCGGGCAGGCGGCGTCTGTTTGAACGGGGATGATCGACCGATTTAAGAAATTGGTCTGAGGTCCTTACACAGCTTGCTCGAACGCTATCCCCTTTTGGGCTTGCGAGACCTTTGCGTCTGTCATCATGGCCACATTTTTTCGCCTTGCCATAGGCGTAGACGCTGTTTTGTCCCAGCTTGTCTTGATGCAATTGCGGCCACTGTCCTTGGCGCGGTAGAGTGCCTTGTCGGCGGGTTTGAGAAGATCCCAAGCGGATTTATACAGCTTTTGCGAGATTGTGATTCCAGCGGATAAAGTAATCTCGAACGTCTCGCCCTCAGCGGTAAAATGCATGGCTGCAATTGATCCGCGAATGTCTTCGGCCAGGGACAAAGATTGATTCCGTGTCTTGTTGATCTGCAAGATGACAAATTCTTCGCCGCCGGTTCGCGCGAAGACGTCTTGATGGTCCAGGTGCTCGCGAATATTCTTCGCGGTGGCGCGCAAGACCGAGTCGCCGACCGAATGTCCAAACCTGTCATTGATCGATTTGAAATGGTCGATGTCCAGCGTGATGATGTTGACGGTGCTTGTCTCGTGATTGGCGAGACGGCGGCTGACTTCCTGTTCAAATCCACGCCGGTTGTATGTTTCCGTCAGACTATCTTGTTCGGCCTCTTGCTGACGTTGCTGCGCATTTTTCTCAAATGCAGCGCTCAGTCCAAGAGCGGCTGTCAGACAACATGCCAACAAGCAGCTGATGAACATCTGGACCTGAAAGGCATCGTCCGGAACGCCGAGCGGGCCCAGTGTTGGTTTTTCCATGAAAAGAGTGGCTGCGCGCAACGCAAAAACCAGACCGATGACGGTGAACGCCGCGACCAGACCATATCTCGACATGAGATGGTCCTTGCGATCCCGAAAGAATTCATAGGCTGTCAACAGCAAGATGGCTGACTGAATGGCAGTATAGCAGGCATAGGTCTCGGCAAACTTGCCTTGGAGCTGCAGGGGGAGGATGGCCAGGAAGGTGAGAGCCGAAATCGTGATCAGGCGCGGGAAGGATGTGGATCTGGCGCCAAAGTCCCGAGCCGCGTCATACCGGAACAGAAAAGACAATAAGATCAGCAAATTGTTGATCAGCGACAGGGTCAAGGGCGTAAAGGAGCTGGCACTGCAATAGATGAATGCAACGCCAGCCAGGATCAACGTGCTTGCCGCTGTGTAACCCATGAAAATATGATCGCGATGCCGTGTGTAGGTCATGCAATAAATGAAGAAATAGCAGAGGTTGACCAAGGAGATCGCCACGCAAACGGTATATAGGTCTAGATTCTCCATATAACTTCGCTGGGGCGCCCTTTTCTCTACGTTGATTTAGTGATGGCACTTTTGCGTAAAAAATATGTTACGCGCCTCTAGGCGATTTTGTCAGGTTTTTGTGTTTTTGCACCTTTGAGATGGTTTTGGAATTCTATGTAGCTAATTGTATTTCTTGATAAGTTTTTATGTTTCTCAGTGATGCGGGGTCTGCAAACCGGCGAGCCGTTTCATGTTCCCTGAGGACGCAAGCCCAAGCGTCAGCCTGCCTTCATTGGCCAAAAGGGGGGCGCCGATTGTGATCAGGCCGCTGAGGCGTCTTCCGTTGAAATGCGGTTTCGGCCCGCCATCTTGGACTGATACATCAAGGTGTCTGCACGCCGTAAAATGTCGTCCAGCGTCATGTTCTGGCCCGTGCCGTGATAGATTCCAGCCGACAAAGTAATGCGGAAGTCCGTATCGGCAAAGGGGGGCCGAATGGCGGCAACGGCATCGAGAATGGCTTTGCTACAGGCCTCGGCCTGCGCCATGTTGACATTGGGCATCAGCAGAGCAAACTCCTCGCCCCCTAGACGCGCAAGACAATCCTCGCTGCGCATGTGTTTTTCCATTTCCTCTGCACAGATCTGAAGTGCCTCGTCGCCGCCCTGATGGCCATAGCGATCATTGACGCTTTTGAAATGGTCAATATCGAACTGGATTACGGCAAAAGGGGAAGGGGCGTCCGTGTTGAGCATCTTTTCGAGGCAACCGGAAAATTTCCTCCTGTTGTAGAGGCCGGTCAGGGGGTCACGCAGAGCTTTCTCCCTTTGCGTATCTGCCAGTTGCTCAAAGGACATGGACAGGGAGAAGGCGCCGAGCATGGTGATGACCAATAGACCGATGGTCAGATTGATCAGCAGCAATGCGTCATCGGGAAAATATTGGTTCGCGGTCAGATGCAGATCTGTGAAGACGCCTTGAAAAACCCGGACCAGAAAATTGAGGGCGAGAATAGCAAAGGTCACGATCAGCGCTGTGCGTGAATGAAGCCCGTCCTTGCGTCCGCGCCAGAATTCGTAAGCCGTTCCGAAACCGAGATACGCCTCGATCAGATTGGGGATGATGTAGCCGATGTCGTTGCGCCCGATCATCATGGTGATGCTCTGGACGACAATGGCGAAGATCGAGGGCGCAAAAAGCGTTAGCGTCGTGTCTGATGTGCCATTGAACTCGCGCGCTGCGGAGCGAAACAGCGTCATCGCGAAGATCATGGCCCAGCCACCGCGGACATAATAGATCAGTGGATTGTCGGAAATGAGTTGCAGGTCAAGAATGAAGAAAGCGATCCCCAGACAGGAGAAGGCCATGACCATTTTCTGCCAGTAAAGCCGCGAAAATTGTTTGCCATAGAAGGCTGAGGCAAAGGAGGCCGCATAGAGTCCGCAGATCAGAGCGTTGAGTAGAAAAAGCGAAGGGTTGCTCATGTAGGCGCGTCTCTTGGCTCGCAATGTCGTTGGTAAACGGCAGGCAAATGGGTCCAACCGAAATGACGCCAGATTTAAAGTGCCATAAAACGGTACATCATGGATAGCAAACACTCTTACCCTGAAGGGTAAACAAGTCGTTTGGAAATTCGCTCAGTTTTTTCAAGGTCTTGCAGACAAAGAGAAAGCGGCGCCAAATATGACGCCGCTTTCGATGCTTGAAAGGTTTTTGCACAGGTGGGGGCTGCTTTTTTGGTGAGCCGCCCACCTCTCGCAGAATGTTAGTTTTTGGCTTTGTCAACCAGAGCGTTGGACTTGATCCAAGGCATCATGCCGCGCAGCTTTTTGCCAACTTCCTCGATCTGATGCTTGTCGTTCATGCGGCGGGTGCCTTTGAACTTTGCAGCACCAGCCTTGTATTCCTGCATCCAGTCTGACGTGAACTTGCCGCTCTGAATGTCCTTGAGGACGCGCTTCATCTCAGCTTTGGTTTCGTCGGTGATGATGCGCGGGCCCGTGACATACTCACCCCATTCTGCCGTATTGGAGATGGAGTAGTTCATGTTGGCGATGCCGCCTTCGTAGATCAGGTCGACAATCAGCTTCACTTCGTGCAAGCACTCGAAGTAGGCCATTTCCGGTGCATAACCAGCTTCGACCAATGTTTCGAAGCCCGCGCGGATCAGTTCAACGAGGCCACCGCAAAGAACAGCCTGTTCGCCGAAGAGGTCGGTTTCACACTCTTCCTGGAAGGTGGTTTCGATGATGCCCGAGCGACCGCCGCCAACGCCACAGGCGTAGGACAAGCCAAGATCATGGGCATTGCCGGACGCATCCTGATGAACAGCGATCAGGCATGGCACGCCGCCACCTTTTTCGTATTCACTGCGCACAGTGTGGCTAGGACCCTTTGGAGCAACCATGAGCACGTCAATGGTCGACTTAGGCTCGATCAGGCTGAAGTGAACGTTCAGGCCATGTGCGAATGCAATTGCCGCGCCGTCACGGATGTTGTCGGCGATGTGGTCCTTGTAGATGTCGGCCTGAAGTTCATCAGGAGTGGCCATCATCATCAGGTCGGCCCATGCAGCAGCTTCTGCAACCGTCATGACCTTGAAGCCATCGGCTTCTGCCTTGAGAGCGGTGGTTGAACCTGCGCGCAGAGCGACGACGATGTCAGTCGCGCCGCTGTCCTTGAGGTTCATCGCATGGGCGCGGCCCTGAGATCCGTAGCCGATCATGGCGACCTTCTTGGTCTTGATCAGATTAACGTCGGCATCGCGGTCATAATAAACTCGCATGGGTTTTCCTTTCTCCCGTTGTCTCCGCAAGGTCAGCCACATGGACTGCCTGCTGGAATTCTTTGTGTTCTCAGGCCGTGTCAGACAGCAGCTTGAAATAACCCGAAATGGCATCTTCTGCCCGGTGCCTGATGGCGGTGCGATCAAACACGAGGTTTTCGCCCAGAAGAAGACGTAGATGTGTGTCGCGCACAGCCAGTGCCATAGAGCAGCTCGTAAGCCTCATGCGTGTTGTCGTAGCGCAGAAAACCGCGACGACGACCGGTCTCCAGCAAGGATCTCGCCCTTGCGTGCGACCAAATCCTTGCCGCGCTCGCGCAGCAGCGGTCCAAGGCGATTGTCATGGGTCTTTGATTGGCCAATGGACAGGCGATTGAGCGCAACGGATGTGTCGCTGAACAAAACGGACAGGAGTTCTTCGACAAAATCGGTCAGAAGCTGGCGGAAAGCGTCTGTATCCGGTGTGACACCGTTGCGGGCGGGCAAGTGGACCTGACTTGCCTGATAGCTGACGACTGCGGCCAACAGGCCGTTGCGGTCGCCAAACCATTTGTAGAGGCTTTCCTTGGAGCAGCTTGCTGCGCGCGCAAGTCCAGCGGTCGTCAGGGCCTTTTCGCCACCACTGACGAGCAACTGCAAAGCGCATTCCAGCACCGCTTCTTGGCGGGGCGTGAAGTCTATTTGCAGCGCGTCTGTTTCGTCAACTTGGGCCAAAATCGTCAACCGTCTGTGAGCCTTGTAAGGCCGTCGAATATAATTTTAGTACCGTACGGTACGGTTCCTTATGCGCGAAGTTATGCGAGGGGTCAAGAGCCTGGCGTGATGAAATGTGCTGATATTGGAAAACTTCCTCTCAAGGCGCCAATTTGTGGCCGTTACCGGTCCGGTGAAAGGCTGTCCGATTGAACACGACATTGAATTTCTGATTTTTGGTACTTGAAGGTTTCCAAATAAGCGTGAAGGGAGTAAATGTGAGTAAAATATTCATGAAAGGATATCTCATGGCCGATAAAAAGCGTCCAAATCCCATTGTTTTGACCGTTAAATCAACGAGCTATATCACACCCCATATGATCCGCGTGACCTTGACCGGCGAAGGGCTTGCAGCTTTTCCGGATGGACAGGAAGGCGCGCATTGCAAACTTGCCTTTCCGGACGCCGGTGAGGATGTAGCGGCATTGTCGGTGCTCTATGCCGAAGGTCGCCCCAAGGGCAAAGTGCATCCGGTTCGCACCTACACAGTCCGGTACTTCCGTCGTGAAAAGCTGGAGATGGACATTGACTTCGTTGCGCATGGAGCCATCGGACTACAGGCACGCGCTGGGCGCAGGACGCCGTAGCGGGCACGCCTTTGGTGTTTCTTGGATACGGCGCGCCCAAGCTGACGGAATTTCACGCAGACTGGTATCTCGTTGCAGCAGATATGGCAGCCCTTCCGGTGGCCTCCGCCAGTCTTGAAGCGATGCCGCGCGACGCGCGCGGGGTTGCAGTGCTTGAAATCCTCTCCGACGATGATCGTCAGTCAATCGACGTTCCGGACGGTATTGAGGTGCACTGGCTGGTGCATGACGACCCTCATGTGCGGTCTCAAAAGCAGATTGATTTCATCAAGACGATGCAATGGCCCGCTGGTCGCGTGCAAACCTGTGTGGCAGGCGAGAGCGGTGTGATTCGCGACTTACGGATGCATCTGTTGCAGGAACGCCACCTCGACAAAACCGACGCCTATATTTCCGGATACTGGAAAATTGGCCTTGTCGAAGATGAGCATCAACAGGCGAAACGGGAAGGTCTCGCTGGGTAATGATCGTAATTTCAGCAGGTTTGAACATTATTTGCTGTTCATCTCATCTGATTTAGGCGGTTATCCAAGTTGGTTGTTTGTTCTTTCGTGTCATCCTGAAAGGGAAATTTGATCTTTTCTTGCGAGATTTGATCCTTGACCCTTTTGACTGACGCGAAAGAGGATGCCGCCTTTGGACAGCCACATCTTTCTCGAAACGACTGGGGTGAGAACGCGAACGGTGAGCCGCGTCTCTTGTCCCAGCACAATCAGGTCCTTTGGTCTGAGGTCTCTGGGACCTTTGATCGGCCTGATCACCGTGTCGCTTGCGCTGTCGATGCAGGTGGCCGCCGCTAGCCCCTACCGGCTTTTGCGTCTCGACGGCCATTTGGTCAAATGGGGCCAGCCGGAGTTGGGCTGGGCCGCGCAGGTGACCTACGCGTTTGTCTCAAGTCCGTTTAACGATCCCGATGCAATCAATTGCAGGGCCATGGTTCCTCTGGATGCATTGGCCAAAAGGTCGGGCGTATCTCTTGCCGTCGTTCGGGCGCAGGCAGTTGGTGCTTTCGCCAGATGGAGCGATGTTGCCGGGGTGTCATTCCGTGAAATTCAGGATCAGGGGGTCGCCAATATTCTCATAGGTGCGCAGGCCGTGCCGCGCGGGGCCGCTTTTGCAACCTTGAGCTACGAGCAGCGCCCTAAAGAGCCGGATCAAAAAGAGGGGCAGGGCGCTCGCGCGCTTGCTCAAAGGGATAAGACAACACGCTCCGAGAGCCGTAGGGCACTGTCACAAGCTGGCCCTCGTCCCGACGTCTCCACACAGAAAATGTCCAAAGGCATCAGGTCGATCCGCTCTGCTGCCGTTTGTCTCAACCCGGAACGGCACTGGAAGGTTGGCTTTGATGGTGACCCGAAAGCCTACGATCTGCGGTATACCTTTTTGCATGAGATCGGTCACACCATCGGATTGGATCACCCTTCGCGTCCGGGGCAGATGATGTATTTCAAATACAACGAAGCCCTGGCCGACTTGCAGCCGGGGGACAGGAGCGGTGCTTCGCGCCTGTACGGCCCAGCACTTCGGCGGGTTGCTGCACAATAGATCGTTGGTTGATCACCGCTGATGGAGGGTCAGACTTCGCCGAGGGCGCCACGGAAACGGCGAACGGTTTCCGCAAAGCCGTAAATCAGGGCGTCGGCGGTGAACCCATGTCCGATGGACATTTCCCGGATAAAAGGCGCGACCTTGATCAGGGCTGGAATATTCTCCACCGTCAGATCATGCCCGGCATTGACGCCAAGGCCCAACGCATCCGCAGTCTTTGCAGTTGCAACAACCTTGGCCAGTTCGCGAGCGGCCAGATCTGCGTCGTCATGGCAGGCGCCGTAAGGGCCAGTGTAGATCTCTATGCGCTCTGCACCAAGGCGCTTTGCATGCGCCGGAGCGTGCTCGTCCGGGTCGCAGAACAGTGACACCGCAATGGCCCAGTCCTTCACCGCTGCAATGGCATTTTCCAACAAGGCCGTGTCCTTGTTGAACTGCCAACCGTGGTCGGAGGTCTGCTGCGTCGGATCATCCGGCACGAACAGCACTTGTTCCGGGCGCGCTTCTTCCACCAGCTTCAGAAAATCATCGGAAGGGTAGCCTTCGAGGCACAGTTCCTTGTTGGGGAACCGGTCTTCGATCAACTCGGCAAGGTCGAACACGTCAGACTTGCGGATGTGACGCTCGTCGGGGCGCGGATGCACGGTTATTCCCTTGGCGCCTGCCTCCATGGCGATGGCGGCCAGTCCGGTGACACTGGGCCAGGGCAAGTCACGACGATTGCGCAACATGGCGATGGCATTGACATTGACGGAGAGGCGAGAAGAAGTCATCGGTCGAGGTCCACGTTTGCAGTCGTGCAAGGGGTGAAGGGCAGGAGCGCCAACATTCTCGCAAACGCGCCGTTTGTCAAACGGGAAAGCGGTGCGATGCGCATAGCGCAGACGTGTGACGCAGCGGCCCTGTGATGCGCCTAAAAAAGCCCCTCGCAACGGCTGGTCACGAGGGGCTTTCAGGGGTCGGTGCGGGCGCCAGCCGACGCGCGAAGCAGATTTAAACCCGGTTCAACAAGCGGGCGCGAACCGTATTCGGCAGAGCGCGGATCTGCTCCAGGATTTGAACGCCATTGACGTTTTCACTGTCGACATCCACCACAACATAAGACATCTCGCCGTAGGACCGCAGGTACTGGGCACAGATGTTCAAGTTGTGATTGGCAAACAGATCGTTCAACATGCGGATTGCGCCAGAGGCATTGTGGTGCACCTGAATGAAGCGTGTGACATTGCCGCCCTTGGGCAACTGCACTTCCGCGAAGTTGACGGCTCCAACGGTGGAGCCAACGTCGGAATATTCCACCAGCTTCTTGGCAACTTCCTCGCCAATACGCGACTGGGCTTCCTCGGTGGATCCGCCGATATGCGGCGTCAGGATGACATTTTCGAAGTCGCGCAGCGGGCTGAGGAACTCGTCGGAGTTCGATTTCGGCTCGCTCGGGAACACGTCGATGGCAGCGCCAGCCAGATGCTTTGATTTCAACGCCGCTGCAAGCGCGTCGATGTCGACCACCTTGCCGCGGGCATTGTTGATCAGATAAGCGCCAGGCTTCATCTTGGCGATTTCCTCGGCGCGGATCATGTTCCGCGTTTCCGGGGTATCAGGCACATGCAGCGACACGACGTCGGACATGGCAAGCAATTCGTCCAGCGTTTCGGTCGAATGCACATTGCCGTGCTTCAGCTTGTCGGTCAGGTCGTGGAAATAGACCGTCATGCCCATCGCTTCGGCGAGATTGGCAAGCTGAGTGCCAATGTTGCCATAACCGATAATGCCGAGCGTTTTGCCACGCACCTCATGCGAGCCGCTGGCGGACTTCTTCCAGACACCGTTGTGGGCACCCGTCGATTTCGGGAAGATGCCGCGCATCAACATGACGACTTCGGCAATCGTCAGTTCTGCAACCGAGCGGGTGTTGGAAAACGGTGCGTTGAACACCGGAATGCCGCGCTTGGAGGCAGCCTCCAGTTCAACCTGATTGGTGCCAACGGAAAAACAGCCAACGGCGACAAGCGACTTGGCGGCTTCCAGCACGTCCTCAGTGAGTTGTGTGCGGGAGCGGATGCCAAGCATCTGAACGCCCTGAAGCTCTTCGATCAAGGCATCCTTGTCGAGGGCAGTGGTCAACAGCTTGACGTTGTCGTAGCCGTTTTTCTCCAGAATTGCGGTTGCGGTGGGTGAGATGCCCTCCAGCAGCAGCCAGCAGATCTGGTTCTTCGGTCGGGACAGACCGTGGGTCATGGCAATCCGCCTTTGTGTCTTGCGAAGCAATTTTGCAGGACGCCGGCACCGGCAGTCCTTTGCCGGTGTCATATACGATGGGATTCGCAGCGCGTCCACTGCTCCTGTCGTAGAGACAGGAGCCGTCGGGGCTAAAGAGTGGTGGCGCCGCGCTGCAGGGCGGCAACGCCGGTGCGGGAAACCTCAACCAGGCCAAGGTCGCCCATCACGGAGATGAACTGCTCGACGCGGGATGAACGGCCCCGGATTTCGAAGACGAAATGCTCGATCGAGGCATCCACAACGGTCGCATTGAAGGCTTCGCCAATGCGCAGCGCTTCCAGACGTCGCTCGCCTTTTCCGATCACCTTGACCAGGGCCAACTCTCGTTCCAGAGGTTTTTCCTGATTGTTGAGATGTGCCTCGACGGTCAGGTCGGTGACGTGATGCACAGGCACCAGTCGTTCCAGCTGGTGGCGGATCTGGTCAATCACCATCGGTGTGCCGGTGGTGACGATGGTGATGCGCGACAGGTGCTTCTCGTGTTCTGTTTCCGACACGGTGAGACTGTCGATATTGTAGCCACGGCCAGAGAACAGGCCAATGACGCGCGCGAGCACGCCCGGTTCGTTGTTGACCAGAACCGACAGGGTGTGACGTTCGATGGTGTCGCTGACTTCCGCCATGAAATAGATGGATGGGGCAGTCGGGTTGAGCTTGGCATTCATCTGTTTCAATCCTTAGACAAGAACTTTGCCAGCGGCATCAATGGCATTGGCAACGGCTTCATCCGTGGCTTCGTCCGGCAGCAGCATTTCGTTGTGGGCCTTGCCCGAGGGGATCATCGGGAAGCAATTGGCAAGATTGGCAACGCGGCAATCAAAAATCACAGGCCGATCATTAACGGCCATCATTTCTTCGATGGCATCGTCTAGTTCGTCCGGCTTTTGTGCCCGAATGCCGACGCCGCCGTAGGCTTCTGCCAATTTGACGAAATCGGGCAGGCTGTCGGTGTAGGAATGCGACAGACGGTTGCCATGCAGCAGTTGCTGCCACTGGCGCACCATGCCCATGTACTGGTTGTTCAAAATGAAGACTTTGACCGGCAGACTGTGCTGAACGGCTGTCGACATTTCCTGAATGTTCATCAGGATCGAGGCGTCGCCGGCAATGTCGATGCACAGAGCATCGCGGTGCGCAACCTGCGCGCCGATACAGGCGGGCAGGCCATAGCCCATGGTGCCAAGACCACCGGACGTCAGCCAATGATTGGGTTCCTCGAAGCCAAAGAACTGGGCTGCCCACATTTGGTGCTGTCCGACTTCGGTCGAGATGTAGGTTTCACGGCCTTGGGTGTGCTCGTACAGGCGCTCGATGGCGTACTGCGGCATGATGATGTCGCTGCTTGGACGATAGGAGAGGGACTTGCGTGCCCGCCAGGCATTGATCTGGGTCCACCAGTCTTTAGCCTCTGCATCCGCTGTCAGGCTTGCGGATTTCCACGCGGCCAGAAGCTCCTTCAGCACATGTGCCACATCTCCGACGATCGGCAGGTCGACCTTGACGATCTTGTTGATCGAAGATGGGTCAATGTCGATATGGATCTTGGTCGAGTTCGGGGCAAAGGCATCCAGTCGCCCGGTGATGCGATCATCGAAGCGGGCTCCGATGCAGATCATCAGGTCGCAGTCATGCATGGTCATGTTGGCTTCATAGGTGCCATGCATGCCCAGCATTCCAAGCCAGTTCTCACCCGATGCCGGATAGGCGCCCAGACCCATCAGCGTCGAGGTGATCGGAAAGTTTGTGGTCGCAACCAACTCGCGCAGCAGCTTTGAGGCCTCGTCGCCCGAGGCAATGACACCGCCGCCGGTATAAAAGACCGGCTTTTTGGCCTTGGCCATCAATTCGGCGGCGTTCTGGATGGCGGCCGTGTCGCCGTTGACCTGCGGGCGGTAGCTCTTGTGCTCATTGGCCATGTTGCGGTTGGGATCCTGATAGGTTCCCATGGCGAACTGAACATCTTTCGGAATGTCAATGACGACCGGACCCGGACGGCCGGATGTGGCAACATAGAACGCTTCATGCAGAACCCGCGCCAGATCATCCACATCGCGCACCAGCCAGTTGTGCTTGGTGCAAGGGCGGGTGATGCCAACCGTGTCGCATTCCTGAAAGGCGTCCGTGCCGATCAGATGCGTCGCGGTCTGGCCGGAGATGCAAACGAGAGGAATGGAATCCAGCATCGCATCGGTCAGGGCGGTCACCATGTTGGTGGCACCCGGACCCGAGGTTACAAGGCATACGCCGGGCTTCCCTGTGGAGCGTGCATAGCCTTCGGCGGCATGTCCGGCGCCCTGTTCGTGGCGTACGAGGATATGCTCAAGACCGGATTGCTGGATAATGGCATCGTAAATGGGAAGCACTGCGCCGCCCGGATAGCCAAAGATCGTGTCGACACCCTGGTCTTTCAGCGCTTCAATGACGATTTCAGCGCCGGTCATCTCCCGAGTCATTCCTGTCTTCCTTGCATTGAGGTCCGATTGGCGGAAACTTTCGCTTCCTTGTTTGATCGGACCTGATCCTGTGATCAAGGGGTCTTCCCTGATGTGTGTTGTAACAGATCGTAGATCGAGGCGCGGGTGGCTCTGACGGCAACAATAGATAGGCATAAAAAAAGGCCCCGTTGGGACCTATGTGCGCGCTTACCTGTTACCGTCGGAGATTAACCCGAGGCGGCAGCGCGCATTCCTACGACTAGCACAATGTTTGCAAACGACATCAGAGATAGCCTCTGTTCAGCTCAACGGGTTTCCAAAAACACAAGATTGGTGAAATGCGAAGGAACTCCAGCCGAAGCGGCTGTAACTGCTTTGCAATGCATCAATCGTGCCCGAACACTAGTCAGACCAGACTAAAGGGTCAAGGCGAAATTTCATATATTTCCTTTTTAGCGTCGGATGTTTTTGAAAATTACGCGTCCGCCGTGTAAGCGGCCAAAACTGCTCGGAAAACCGCCATGACTATCGGCGGGATGAGGCTTTCCCCACAAGCGTTGTATTTTCATCAAGAAAATAGAACAGGGGGCTTGCGTTCCAAAATAGCCAGCTATATACACCGCTCATCGACGCGCTGAGGCGCACATCGGGGTTCGCCCCGGTGCGAAAGATGGGTGTATAGCTCAGTTGGTAGAGCAGCTGACTCTTAATCAGCCGGTCCTAGGTTCGGATCCCCGTGCACCCACCATTCTTTCCCTCGATGTTTCCTCCAAATCAGTAATACGCGCTTCGGCGCGATGATTCCGGCATGGCTGATGTTTTCATGAAAAGCCTCCGGATACGGTCTTTAGCCGTCGCCCCTTATTGACAGCCGTCTTTTCCGACACCAAAAAAGTGATATGAAAAGAGACAGTCGCCTTTCCTCCGTTCTGCATGCCCTTTTGCACATGGCGGAGCGTGATGGTCCGATGACATCGGATGAACTGGGGCTGTGTCTTGGCGCCAATCCGGTGGTTGTTCGCCGCACCATGGGCTACTTGCGCAAGGCAGGCATTGTTGCCTCTGATCGGGGACAGTCGGGGGGCTGGCGTATTATGGCAGATCTGTCATCTGTGACGCTGGCGCAGCTGCATGCTGCGTTGGGTGAACCTGCCGTCTTCGCTATCGGGAATCGCAATGAGACACCGGAGTGCCTGTGATTGAGCAATCGGTCAATGCGGCACTTGATGATGCGTTTCTTGAGGCTGAAAACCTGCTTCTTAAGCGGTTTGGCGAAATTTCCCTGTCCGATCTGGCGCAAGATTTTACTCGGCGACACGCCGCACATCGTGCGGATGTGCAAGGCTAATCCGAGTGCTTCCATGTGCGCGGTATTGCCTTCGCACCTGTCTTTGTCTGTTTCCTGAAAATGTGATTGCAACTGATGGTTGTTGTTTGGTTGTGCTTGTGAAACTCTGTGTTGAGTAAGGTGCGATCAGATGGCCGGGGTGTCGGGGGAAGAGACATGCGCACGTGCAGGCCCACCTTTCAAAACCGGCAATCTGGAAAAAAATCCCAAGAATTAATTCACAGAGGGTGTGCCTCCACGTCCTGAATGACAGGAAGCCGGACATCTCGGTCGGGAAGGGAGATTGGTTTCGTGAGTGATGACATCAAAGCGAGGCACGGGGCCAAATCTGCTGCCACCGGAATATGGATGAGCTGGGTTGAGGATGCAGTGGTCTTGCGGCGTCGCGCCCTGCGCCTGACACAGGGCAATCGGGAAGATGCCGAGGATCTTCTGTCGTCAACGCTGATCAAGGCGGTCAGTCATGTGCAACAGAATGACACCGAAATTCGGGAGCCTCGCGCCTTTTTGCTGTTTGCCATGAAGAATGAGCACATCAGCCGATTGCGGCGTTTGCGGTCCGAACGGCAACTGCGCGATGCGAGTGCCGACGGCGAAACTGTTTTGCACGAGATGTTTCAGGGCACAGAACGTCCGGCACAGGATGAGATTTTCTACCAGCAACAGCGATTGCGGTCCGTCATCGAGCTGGTTGATAACCTGCCGGACGAGTTCGGCCAGATCTTTCGAATGCGATTTTGCGATGAAATGAGCTACCGCGACATCGCCAAGGCCCTTCAGATTACCGATGTTCTTGCGCGCAAAAGGGTACAGCATTTGCGGGCCTACCTGCGCGAGATCATTCTTGAAGCCGGCGAAGACGACGGCAGTTCTCATTGGGTCGCCAGCTTGTCACGACTGGCCGGGTGAGGCGTCCAGAGAACGAGAGACACTGTGGCGGCTTGGCGGAGTCTTCCTTGCCTGAAAAGCCCTGATCTGGGGTCACTGGCGGTGACTGGAAATGGGTCGGCGGCCACACGAGAATACAGGATTTACCGGGTCTGTTGTCTGAGTGGGTTCAGGCATTTCCGGCAGATCCGGGACAGGGCCTGACATACCAACGATAACGCACAGGATGAAGCCATGGCTGATAGTGTCAATTCCCAGATTACCGATGCGGTGACCCAGACAAACGTCAAGGTGATTGCAGAGGCGCCGGCCCAGGCCGTGGCCAACCTGTATCAGGTTGCCAGCCATGCTTCCGGATTGTCGATCCAGAACGCGGTCCACAGTCAGCAGGCCATGAACCAGTTGACGACCGCCGTGGTTTCCAAGGCGTGCCAGTTGATCATGGACATTGCAGAGCCGTCTGGTGGGGCTTCTGGCGGTGCGAGCAAATAACAAGAGATCAGAACTATCTGAACAGGAGGGCCGATCATGCTTGGCTGGTTTGGCAAGACCGCATCAGAGGACGACAGCCCGCCAAAGGGATCTGCCGCCGAAACACATCATCAGACGCCGTCTCATGCTGCTGCGTCTTCCGGCCCGTCGCTGGGGGCGGCTCCTGCCCCTAAAAAGGCTGCAGGCGCCGCCTCGGCGCCGGACCCCGCAAAGACAGTGTCCGCACCACCAACTGGTGCGCTGAATCAGCAAATCGTCCAGGCCGTGCAGTTTTCCAACTCCGAGACCTATGGATATGCAGAAAAGGCGGCGGCTGTTTCTCCGAGTGTGATGATCGGGGAAAGTCTTGGGCTGGCCGTGCTGGATGCGAAACAATACATGAATGCGATCATGCAGATCGCCGTGGCCGCACAGGCGGTCGCCATCAAGAAAGTCGCAGAGAATCCGGAAGTGAATGCACCAAAGGAAACGCCGTTGATGGGGGCTGTCCAGAAAATGGTAGGCGATGCGGTTTCTGTCTATCAAAATGTCAGCAATACTGCGGGCTCCAGCGCGAAAACAGATCTGTCGGACTTGAATGGCTGAGATGTTTTCAAGACCGGAATGAAACGCGGGTGACTTGTCCATCAAGCGGTGATGCATAGGGCGGGTGAGAGAGGGAGGGAGCAAGCCGATGTCCTTGAAGACGATCTTCGTACGATCTTCTGGCACGCTCTTGTGCGGAGGCGGCATGGACGGGATGTTTCAGCTATCCGGTTACACGTCTCTCACCAACAGAGCTTCGCTCAGAACCGGCTGGCGACTCTCCGGCCTGATCCTGTGTGATGAGACGGAGGACCATAAGCCGTCGGCTCTGGGTGGGCGGTCTGAGGCGGGGCGTGTTGACCCGGACAGCTCGACACCAGAACCCGCTGAAAAGGGGGCGACCGCCGGGGCTGTGGATCTGCAAGAAGCGGCCGCTGGCCTGCAAACGGGAGAGCGACGAACGTTGCTTTCGATTGCGAAGCGTATTTTCGGAAATCGCAAACGCTGACGGGCGCAAGCGCGGGGCCCTCAGTCCGGCGCGCTAGATTTTAAAAGGAAACGAATGTGCAGGGCGGTTCCGGTGACGGATCGTCGACGATGAAACCTTGTCTGTTGGTCGAGGTCGAATGGGCTTGGAGCACTGACAAGAGTGGTCAAAAGGGCAGAGGCGATGCAAACATCAAATGAACAGCAGTATGAGGATCTGGAAGGGCTTCTGTTTGAATTTCTGGCGCTGTGGCAGGAGGTTCAGCAATTGGAAAATGCGGAAGAGCGTCTGGTGTTTCGTCAGGAAGTTCTGACGCGGTTGTTGAATGAGGTTTCAACTTCGCGCGCCTGCCTGTCGGATCTCTTGCAGGATATGCCGATAGACCAGGAGAGACGCATGGGAGCGGCGTCTCCATCTGCGTTGCAATCCTCTTCTTCCGCCCCCCGTACGCAGGCGTTCGTAGCGGGTCGCTGTGCGGAAAGCATGTCCGCTGGTGATGACGAGATGTCGGATTTTGACTTGGCCGGATTGGCGAGAGCCGCGCGGTCGCCATCAAGTGCGGGGCAATTGCCCTCTCCGGGTCGCCTGGTGGGGAGAACCATGCGGACGCGCCAGGGCGCAGGGCGACTGGCAGGGAGGGGCGCATGAAACGCGATACACCATTACAGGCAGGAGGGATGCCGGGCCAGTCAAGTGTTGCCGAGGCAGGTCATTCCAGCGAGGGAGCAGGTCCCGCCACCGCTCAAGCGGCAAGTCCCGCGACGGGACCCACGACACATGCGACGCCAGCGCATTTATTGTCAGAATTGTTGCAGGGGCAGCAGGAGGCTGGCCGGTTGCAGGAGGATTACCGCGCTTTCCAGCAGGCTTTGCCAGTGGCTCTTGGGATTACGGGCCAGATCTACAAGCAGAAGGAAGACAGCGCCGCAGCGTATAATGACGGGCTGAAGGTTGTTGATCGGCTGTTGCGTGAGGCGCATGGCAAGACGGACCGGATGATCACCGCTATCCAGAAGCAGCAGGCATCGCTGAGTGAGCTGATTGCGAATCCGGACCTTGTGACCCGCATCATGGCGGCCCTGAAGGAACAGGGCGGCTCGACAGTCAGTCGTCGGGAACCTGGTTTGGCCGGAGGGCAAGGCATGGGGGTTCAGGGGGCGCAATCTTCAGCGGATGTGGGCGCACAGCTCAACACGATGATGACGATGATCCGCAATATGGTGGAGGCAGAGGTCCAGACGCGCATGGGCGCAAAGCCGCCCGAACCACCACAGGCTGCAACAGGTGACCCGGCGCCAGTTGCAGACGTGCATCCACCTGCGGCCGGAGGGTCTGAGGATCCTCAGGTAAATCCTTCTTCCAGGACCGAGGCGGGAGCCACTGGTGATCGCACCACGGGAGCATCCGCGCGGCGCTCTGATTTGTAAGGGACATTTGAGACTGGAGTTTTTGTTTTAGGGCCGGTGCATGTCTCTGATGATCTTGCCGGCCTGCCTTTGGCGGTGTTGCCCGTTTGCTTCGATGTGTCGGAGCAGGCGGGCTTCCTGCGTTCACAACCCGGACGTGCCAGACGAAGCAGGCCTTTTTGAAATCTATCGGAAAAATGTGGTGGTCTGCGTCACACTTGCTAGGTGGGGACGTCCTTTGAATGTCTGATGCCAGCGCTGAGGCTGGCGTAGCTTCGAGGAGTGTAGAAATGGCTGAACCTGCAACGGTTTCTTCAATGATTACGGATGCTGTCACCCAGTCTAACGTCAAGGTCGTCGGGGAAGCCCCAGCCATGGCGCTGGGAACCTTGTACCAGTCCATGGCGCATTCGACAGGTGTCCTGTTCGAAAATGCGGTTGCTGCGCAGCAGCAGCAGAATATTCTGGCACAGGCTGCCGTGAACCAGGGTGTGATGCAGATCTACAGCCTGGACACCACTGCGGTTGCGGGTGCCAGCGAAAAGGTCGGTCAGACGGGTGTTGCGGACAACATGACGGGTCTGTTGAGTGTCCTGAGCGCCTTCAGCCAGAATTCTGGTCGCTAAGGCGTCTGCCCGCGTGCACGGGGCCCATCAACTTGAATAACAACAACAATAAAGGGTCGCAGCGATTTGTCGCTGCGACCCTGCATGTCTGTTTATCGAGTCCTCGCTGGGATCAGGAGGACAGTTCCTTGTCGCTCTGTGCCAGCATGCAGAGCATGGAAATGACGCCGGCGATGGTACAGGTAATACCCGACATAATTCAGGCTGTAGCTTGTCGCCAGCCAGGTGGCGATATAGGGCGCAAGGGACGCCCCGAAGATGCCAGCCAGATTGAATGTGGTCGATGCGCCGGTATAGCGCACCGCCGTCGGGAAGGGGGATGCGAGCGCTGCGCCGATCGGGCCATAGATCAGCCCCATCAAACCAAGCCCGACAATCGCTGCGAACAGCGTTCCGGTCAGCCCGCTCGTCAGAAGCGGCCCGAGGAAGAGACCGAAGACGATGATTGCAAGCGAGGTCAGCAGCAGCACGCGGCGGCGGCCAAAGACATCACACAATTTGCCAGCCGTCGGGATCAGCAAGCCGAAGAACACCACACCGACCATCTGGATCATCAGGAAATGCTCACGGGAGTAGCCAAGCTCGCGCGTGCCCCAGGACAGCAGGAACACTGTCATCAGATAGAACAGAACGAAGGTCGACAGGGCCGTGAAGGTGCCCAGAAACAGGCTGCGCTTGTGCGACGACAAGATGCGGCTGACAGGAACTTCAACGCGTTCCTGCTTTTCCATCGCTTTCCGAAATTCCGGGGTCTCACTAATGGTCAGGCGCACATACAAGCCGGTGATGACCAGAATGATGCTGGCCAGGAACGGAATGCGCCAGCCGAAGGCCATGAAGTCGGCGTCGGTGAGAAATGCCCCCAAAAGCAGAAACGTGCTGGTGGAGAGGATGAAGCCGATGGGCGCACCAAGCTGAGGGAACATGGCATACCAAGAGCGCTTGCCTTCCGGCGCGTTTTCGGTTGCCATCAACACAGCCCCCCCACTCGCCACCAAGGCCCAGACCCTAGCCAAAGCGGCAAAGTGCCAGCAGCAACGGAGCCCACACGCCGATGGAGGCGTAAGATGGTAGCAGGCCGATGACGACGGTCGACACGCCCATGGTCAAAAGGGCGGCAACCAGCGTCGCCTTGCGGCCGATCTTGTCGCCGAAGTGGCCAAAGATCACGCCACCAATCGGACGTGCGAAGAACGCAATCGAAAAGGTCGCAAAGGACTGGAGAATAGCCGTTGTGCCGTCGGAGTTCGGAAAGAACAGATGCGGGAACACCAGCACAGCCGCAGTGGCATACACGTAGAAATCGAAAAACTCGATAGTCGTGCCGACGAGGCTGGCAATCAGAATGCGCCAGGGCGAATGGGCCGGGCCCGTTGTGGACGATGCGCCGGACGACAGGGAAGATGCCGTGTCAGTCATGGAATGTCTCAGACTTTTTTCTAAGGGAGGCACACAGGATCGTCGCTGACAAAAAGAGGCGTATCCTGTGGCATGTCATTCAAGATGGAACTGGTCTCTTAGAGGAAAGACACGGAGGAATGAACCCCAAAAACACACGGAAAAGTGATTTCCTGTCGAATTTTATGATTTTTCTTTCCTGATAATGCGTGAAGTGATGCATTTTGCGACATTTTCGATCTTGCTATGCGTTTTCGGACTGAGGCTGAGGAAAACTGCGATGATCATCCGGCAGCCACTTCGTGTGTCTTCGGCAGGAAAAAATGCGACATAGACGGACTTGGGATATTTCCGGACTTCTCACAACCCGGTTTCCGGCGTTATAAGCCTTGACCAACTCACCCACGCATCGACACGAACGCACCGACAGACGAGTAGCATGCCCCAGATCCTGATTGTCGCCCTCTACAAGTTCGCCGAGCTTGGTGAGGATCATCTTTCTCTTCGTGATCCACTCAAGGCATTTTGTCAGGAGCGCGATATTCGCGGCTCCATCTTGCTGGCCAGTGAGGGCATCAACGGGACTGTCTGCGGGCCGGAAGCCGGTGTGCGCGAAATGCTCGACTATCTCAAGGCAGATCTGCGTCTGGCCGGGCTTGAACACAAGGAAGCCTGGAGTGAGCGGCCGGTCTTCAAGCGCATGAAGGTGCGGCTGAAGCAGGAAATCGTGCGTCTGGCCGTCGATGGGATCGATCCGAACGAGACGGTTGGAACTTATGTACAGCCTGAAGACTGGAATGCCCTGATCCAGGATCCTGATGTCGTGGTAATCGATACGCGTAACGACTATGAATACGCCTTCGGAACCTTTGAGCGTGCGCTGAACCCCAAGACGCAGTCATTCCGTGAGTTTCCGGACTGGGTGCATCAAGCCATGGAACTGGAAGACAAGCCCAAGGTTGCGATGTTCTGTACCGGTGGCATTCGCTGTGAAAAGGCCACGTCTCTGTTGAAGCGCGAAGGCTTTGAAGAGGTCTATCATCTGCAAGGTGGTATCTTGAATTACCTTGAGAAAGTGCCGGAAGAGCAAAGTCTGTGGCACGGCGAATGTTTCGTCTTCGATGACCGCGTGTCGGTGGATCACAAATTGCAGCCGCGTTGGGGTGAGTGGATTCCGGAGGAAGCCAAGCACATCATCAACGATGATACGGATTACGATTGATTTTTCTGGTTTGACGGTTCGTTCTCTGTCGCTGTTGTTTTGACTAACAAAAAAGCGCTGCAAATGCAGCGCTTTCAAGAGGTTGAGCAATCTGGCTGCAAGCCCGTGAAAGGGCTTTGACCTCAGTCCGAGGTCTTGAACCGATAGCTTGTCGTGCCTTTGGTGCCATGACCTTCCACCAGCAACAGGCTGCCCGCAGGATCGTCGGCAGCAACATCGCCGGGGCGGATGGTCGTTACAACGAGCTGATCCAGGTCTGGCCCGCAGAAGCAAGGCATCGACGGTTTGTCGACCGGCAGATCGATGGCGTGTTTCAGGTTGCCATCCGGGCTGAAGCAATTCAGCACGCCAGCTGAGACGCCTGCACTCCAGTAATTGCCGTCGATGTCGCAGGTCGCACCATCCGGGCGCCCACTCTCGTCCGTTTGCTGGACAAACAGCATCTTAGAGCCAAGAGCGCCGCTTTTCGGATCAAAGCTATAGGCTTCTACCCAGCCGGGGCCGCTGTCAGAGTGATACATCCAGGTACCATCCGGAGACCAGGCAAGACCATTGGAGGCCTGTAAGTCACTGCGGATATGAGCGACATGGCCACTGGCATCGATGCGATACAGGTTGGCAACAGCCTCACGCGGCTTGTTATTGTCAATCGTACCGAGCCAGAACGCGCCATCAGGGCCAATCTTGCCGTCATTGATGCGCGTGTGGCTGATATCTGTTTCAACATCAGCCAGATGCTGCTTCTCGCCGGTCTTGGGATCGAGGTAAACGACCTTGTCCCAGATCCCGAGGATGAGGCGACCATCATCGGTCAGGCCGAAACAACCGACCTCATTCTCTTGCGGAAATGAGGAGATCTTGCGGGTCTCCCAATCCATGACTTGAAGTGTTCGGCCCGGAATGTCGGTCCAATAGAGAAGCTGGTGCTCCTCGTCCCATGTTGGACATTCACCAGTTTGGTAGGTCTCGTTGGTTAAGCGAGAGATCTGAAAAGACACTATCTACTCCGAGGGCATAATTTCGCCGCCGGACTATAACGTGCTTTGCGTCCAAGGTCGACTGAAACACAAAGGAAAAAGGGCGACCAACCACCTCAAACAGTGTGTCGATCGCCCTTTCGTGTTTCTCAATGTGTTGGCCTGCCATTTGGATCAGGGGCAGCGCACCCGGTAGGCACGGCCCTTTTGATCATGGGCAATGCAGTTGCGCGGCGTCGAGATAACCCCGATCAATCCGCCGCCAACAGCGCCAACGGCAGCTCCGGCAATCGCCGCTCCACCAGTGGACCCGATGGCAGCTCCGAGCGCTGCGCCTGAGGCAGCGCCAAGACCTGCGCCGATCAGCATTCTGTCTCTCTGGCTTTCCGTGTTTGCGACACAGCCCGAGAGTAGAAGTGCCAGCCCCATTGCAAGGATCATGATCCGCATGACGATGTTCCGATCAGTTTCAGAATCATCGCACTTTACAACGAGACTGGCCTTTTGTCGGCTTGTTGTTTCTGACTAGCCGCTGTTAGCGGCAAGCAACCGCGTAACGGCGACCGTGACGGTCACGTGCGGTGCAGTTCTTCGGCGTCGTTGCCGAGCCGATGATCGCGCCACCGGCACCACCGATTGCAGCACCTGCCAGAGCGGCACCAACGCCACCACCTGTGGCTGCGCCCACAACAGCGCCGGTCGCTGCCCCAAGACCGCCACCAACCAAGGTGCGGTCTCTTTGGCTATCAGACTGACAGCCAGCCAGCAGCATTGCTGCTACACCGAGCAAAAACAACTTTTTCATCTTAGGTCCTCGTCAAATGAAATGATCAGCCCAGCTGATCAAAGCACACTTATAGCCTTAACGGCAAGCAACTGCGTAAGGGCGACCATGACGGTCATATGCAGTACAATTCTTTGGAGTCGTTGAGGCACCAATGGCTGCGCCGCCGACTGCACCAATCGCGCCACCTGCAAGCGCTGCACCAGCACCGCCACCTGTTGCTGCGCCAACTGCCGCACCTGTTGCTGCGCCGAGGCCGCCGCCAACAAGGGCGCGGTCGCTCTGGCTGTCAGACTGACAAGCTGCGAGGAAAAGAGGGGCCATGGCTACAATAAAAAGCTTTTTCATCGGTATCTCCCGGATCAGTTTATGGAGCGGAAACGTTGAAGAACATTCGCCATCGTCCGCGTGTCACCGGTTTTGCCGGTGTGCGAGAGATCTGCAAATTATCTTTGCCGACACCCCCGTCTTGCTTTTTACAACGTGCGGTATCGAGGTTGGTTCCGGCCAAACGTGAGAGAGTTAAAAAAGGTTTAGGAGATGGTCCAACTCAGTCCCTGAGAGGCGAGCAGGCGTCAGATCAAAAAAGGCCTCAGCGTTTGAAACGCCGAGGCCGATTGTTCTTAATCGGGAAAATGCCGATCAATGACCGGTCAGTTCCTTGAGCAGGCCTTGTGTCGAGGAATCCTTGTCCTTGGCACTTGTCTCACCGCGCACCATGGGCAAAAGCGCTGTCGCCAGTTCCTTGCCTAGTTCGACGCCCCACTGGTCAAACGAATTGATGTCCCAGATGGCGCCTTCCACGAAGACGCGGTGCTCATAAAGCGCGATCAGGCGGCCGAGCGCAAACGGGGTCAACTTGTCGTGAACAATGGTTAGCGACGGGCGGTTGCCCGGGAACATCTTATGCGGCGTCAGGCGGTCCACCTCTGCCTCGTCAAGACCGCTGTTCTTGAGCAGAGCTTTGGCTTCATCCCGCGTGCGGCCCAGCATCAGGGCTTCGGACTGTGCGAGACAGTTGGCAACCAGCATTTCGTGATGATGCTTGAGGTCTTCTTCGTGGCCATTGGCTGCAACGATGAACTCGCAGGGAATGACGGTCGTGCCCTGGTGCAGCAACTGATAGAAGGCGTGCTGGCCGTTTGTGCCAGGTTCCCCCACACCAGCGGGCCAGTGTCGACGTCAACAGGTTCGCCGGCATGGGTGACACCCTTGCCGTTTGATTCCATGTCAAGTTGTTGAAGGTAGGCAGGCAGACGCGACAGACGCTGGTCATAGGGCAGCACGGCGCGGGCGCTGTGTTTCAGCACATTGCGGTTCCAGACGCCGACAAGGCCAAGCAGAACAGGCAAGTTTTCGCGCAAAGGGGCTTCGGCGAAGTGTGTGTCCATGGCGTGTGCGCCGTCGAGGAACTCGGCAAAGGCATCGGGGCCGACGGCAATCATCAGCGGCAGACCGATGGCGGACCAGACTGAATAGCGTCCGCCGACCCAGTCCCAGAACCCGAAAACGCGATCAGCCTGAATGCCGAAAGCATCTACCTTTTCGAGAGCTGTCGAGACCGCAGCAAAGTGATGCGGAACGGCTTTTTCGCCAAGTGTCGAGGAAATCCAGTCGCGCGCGGTCTGCGCGTTGGTCATCGTCTCGATGGTGGTGAACGTCTTGGATGCGACAATGATCAGTGTGGTCGAGGGATCGAGCTGGGCCAGCGTGTCGGCAATGTGGGCACCATCAACGTTGGAAACGTAATGCAGCTCCGGCCCGTCATGATAGGGAGCGAGTGCCAGCGTGGTCATGACCGGTCCGAGGTCCGAGCCGCCAATGCCAATGTTGACCACATCGGTGAAAGGATCGCCAGACGACGACACGATGTCTCCGGAGCGAATACCATCAGAAAAATCGGACATGGCATCCAGCACGGAATGAACGTCGGGCATGACATCCTTGCCATCCACCATGACGGGCTTGTCGGAGCGGTTGCGCAGGGCTGTATGAAGCACGGCCCGGTTTTCCGTCGTGTTGATCCGCTCGCCGGCAAACATTGCATCCCGGCGCTTGGCGACGCCGCGCTCTTCCGCCAGTTCAATCAGCAGGGACAGTGCAGTTTCGTCAAGCAAGCTCTTGGAGAAATCGAGCAGCATGTCGTCGGTGCGCGCCGTAAACTTCGCAAACCGGTCCGGGTCTGTAGCAAACAGATCTCGCAGAGACTGCGTTTTCAGCGTCGAAGCATGATCGGTGAGTTTCTGGAGAGCGGTGGACAGGGCCATGAGTTTTTCCCTTTCAAAAATAATCGACTGAGCCGGCGATGCCGCGCGTCGGAACAACTTGCGCCAAGGGAATAACACGTAAGGTGTCGGAAGGGGAGGACAAGAGGGACTGAAATTTCATTTGGCTTTATCCGGGCCATTGCGGCTGCATCGGCCCGGACAAAAGTGAAATCAATCAGCGATTTGCGACAGGAGTGACGGAGCGGTCACAAGCTGTCGGACGCCGTGGGAATGGTCTTCCTGAAAGACGTTACCCATAGCTGCCCAGACCTGGAGCGAGTTGATATCCAGTTTTGCACATTGTGGGCGCACGCTCCAGGTTACCTGAAGAGGGGAGCACTTCTGTTGAGTGTAGCTGGGGCCTGTGGTGGAGCCTGCAAATTCAACAGGTGTGCCCGTGCCAGTGGGCAGCTTCAGGGGCTGGTACAGACCGTTGGCCATGTTGCCCTGATAGACGTAATCCATAAAATTGAGAGCGTCTGGGTTATTCACCACAAGAAAAGCCTGCGCTTCCACGCGCAATTCCGGATTGGCACAGCTATCACTGAGGCAGGATCCAAGACCTTTGCCAGGCTTGGCGGCGCAAGATGTGTAGACCCAGTGAACTTCGATCGTATCGCCGGGCTTGACGCCATGAAAGGCTTCGGCCCCATGCTTCGGCGGGGCCAGCTCGGCCGGCGTCAGGTTTCCCGTGCCATTGCATTTGTAGCCGCCGTGTTCTCCCGGGCCTGCATATATCGAGAACCCGGGTGCCTTGTGCTCGGCGTTGGTATGAGTATGGATGTTGCAGAGATTGAGCTTTTCGGCTGCTGGTGCCGCAGAGAAAATGCGTTTGTTCTCGCCCGCGTGCTGAGCAATATCGCGAGGTGTTTGTGGGCCAAATCCAGTACAAAGTGACTGGGCTGAAGACGGTGTTGCTGAAAAAACCAGGGCAAGGGCAATCCCAAAAGCAGTGACGCTCGAAAAATGCATATTTCGTCTCCGGAAGAACGGGCATGATCTTTTGTTTTATTTATGAGATTTTCAAATATTTAAAATATTATGAATATATTTTATTTATCAGAATTATTACTGTTATATTTTACAGTATTATAAATTACTTTCGGTTTAATACTTGGTCATTTTAACAATGATGCCTTAAGTTGCTGGCAATCATTTCTTGATACACAGATTTCGGATCTTGGAGGATGCCATGTCAAACTGGCAAAAATTAGCAAGAGTCGCCGAAAGCGATCAGGAAGTGACGGTTGTCGATCTGGACAATCTAGCCTGTATCGAGGCAAAGATTCGCAACGTTAGCGAGTGGGGCTGTTGTGTGATCTCGGACCTCGCCAATGAGCTGCACAAAAGCATCGGTATTCGGATTCCGGGTCAGGTCAATATGGTTCGGGCGCAGGTGACGGCTGTCAAACGGAATGAGGCCGCTGTTATCTTGCTCAAAAGTGAGGTCAAGGCCCACGATAAGCGTCGCGAACGGCGCAACAAAGTTGAAATTCCTGCTGAAATTTCCGATCCCAACGGGGCTTTGACTGTTGATTGTGTCATCACGGATGCTGGCCCGAACGGCTGTCGGGTCACGGGGACGGGCTTTGCGGATCTGCCGGAAGAGGTTATCGTCAAGATGTCCCAGTTTGATCGTCCGGTTATGGCCGAATTCGCCTAGCGCACCGAAAAATCAGCCGGACTGCGACTGGAATGGGGGGCTGTTACCGAGCCACAGGCCGCCGAGGCTGTCGGCTAGCAGGCTGTGGTCCTGTAAATGCGGGTCATGCGGCGGCGCACAGTGCGTTCCTGTCGGGAACAGTGCCGCAGCATTATTTCTCTCAAACTCATGAATGCAAATACAAAAGCGCCGGACCAAACTGATCCGGCGCTACGTCATCTGTGTCAATCGGTGGTCGCTCAGGCACCAAGTTTGGAGGCGGCGCGCGCCCGCTCTTCAATGCCCGCCCAATCCTGATTGGCAATGGCTTTGGCATCCGCAATCCACGATCCGCCAACGCACAGAACATTCGGGAGCTTGAGGTAGTCGGGCGCCTTGTCCAGCGAAACACCGCCTGTCGGGCAAAATTTGACCGCTCCAAGGGGCGAAGACAGCGACTTGAGGTATGCAGCACCGCCGGCCTGTTCGGCCGGGAAGAACTTCAGGCGCTCGTAGCCGCGCTCCAGCAGAGCCATGACTTCCGAAGCTGTTGCAACACCCGGCAGCAGCGGAACATCGCTCTGGTCGGCCACGTCAAGCAGCTTGGGTGTTGCGCCGGGCGAGACGATGAACTGGCTTCCAGCCGCAACTGCGTGCTCGTATTGCAGTTCATTCAATACCGTACCTGCCCCCGGAATTGCGCCTTCGACATTGTCCGCCACCAGCTTGATCGCTTCCAGAGCTGCGTCCGTGCGCAGAGTGATCTCGATGGCGGGCAGACCGCCGCGAACCAGGGCCTCAGCCATCGGAACAGCCAGCTTGGCATCTTCGATGATCAGAACCGGGATCACGGGTGCGGCCATCATCACGGCTTCAACACGGGCAATATCCTGTGGCATCCATTTTCTCCAATTGCTTCCGGGAACACCCGAATTTCATAAAAGCTGACGCTTCAATGGCGTTCACCAGCCTGTTTTGTCAAGCGCCGAAGACGTGTGCGCCGCTGTCTGCGGTTCCGACATTTGCTCGGAAAGCGGCAAACAGGTCACGGCCAACGCCGTATTGGTGGGCGGACATGTCCTGCGTTGCATTCGGCCGGGCGTTGAATTCGGCCTCGTCGACAAGCACGGTCAATTCACCGGTGGTCGCATCAACGCGGATCATGTCGCCGTCCTTGATCTTGCCGATCGGACCGCCCATGGCCGCTTCCGGTGTGACGTGGATGGCGGCTGGAACCTTGCCGGATGCGCCCGACATGCGTCCATCCGTGATCAGCGCAACCTTGTGTCCGCGGGCCTGAAGGATCGACAACTGTGGCGTCAGCTTGTGAAGTTCCGGCATGCCACAGGCCTTGGGGCCCATGAAACGGACCACTGCAGCGACATCGCCGTTGAGTTCCTTGTTCTTGAACGCGTCGAGAAAGGCTTCCTGCGAATGGAAGACACGCGCCGGAGCCTCGATGATGTGACGTTCTTTTTCAACGGCGGAAATCTTGATGACGGCCTTGCCGATGTTGCCCTTGAGGACCTGAAGACCGCCATTGGGCTGGAAGGCCTTGGAGAAGGGCGCCAGAACAGTTTCATCACCAGAGGTTTTCGGTGCGGGGTCGCGCCGCACGTTGCCGTTCTCGTCCAGCTTGGCTTCCACCGTATAACCATCGAGGCCGGTGCCGAAGACGGTCTTGACGTCCGGGTGCATGTAACCTTCGTCCAGCAGTTCACGGATCATGAAGCCAAGGCCACCAGCGGCCTGGAAGTGGTTCACATCAGCCTTGCCATTCGGGTAAACACGCGACAGCAGGGGCACGACATCGGAGAGATCCGAAATGTCGTCCCACGTCAGCTTGATGCCGGCTGCATTGGCCATGGCCACCAGATGCATGGTGTGGTTGGTCGAGCCGCCGGTGGCATGCAGACCGACCACGCCATTGACGATGGCCTTTTCATCAATGATTTCACCGACCGGCGTGTATTCATTGCCAAGGGCTGTGATCGACAGTGCGCGCTTGGCAGCTTCGCGGGTCAGGGCTTCACGCAAGGGTGTGCCCGGATTGACGAAGGAGGCTCCCGGCATGTGCAGGCCCATGATTTCCATCAGCATCTGATTGGAGTTTGCTGTGCCGTAGAAGGTGCAGGTGCCTGGACCGTGGTACGCCTTGGACTCGGATTCAAGCAGTTCCGCCCGCCCGACTTTGCCTTCGGCATAGAGGTTGCGGATCTTGGCTTTCTCGTCGTTGGAGATGCCGGTGGTCATCGGGCCTGCCGGAATGAAGATGGCAGGCAGATGGCCAAACGACAGAGCTGCAATCACGAGGCCCGGAACGATCTTGTCGCAAATGCCGAGGAACACGGCGGCATCAAACATCTGGTGCGACAGGCCGACGGCTGCCGACATGGCGATGACATCGCGTGAGAACAGCGACAGTTCCATGCCTTCCTGGCCTTGGGTCACGCCGTCGCACATGGCAGGAACGCCACCGGCCACCTGCGCCACGCCGCCAATCTCATGGGCAGCCTTGCGGATCAGATCCGGAAAATGCTCATAGGGTTGGTGGGCTGACAGCATGTCGTTGTAAGCGGTGATGATGCCAAGATTAGGCACTGTATCGCCGGAAAGCGCGGCCTTGTCGTCGACACCACAGGCGGCAAAGCCATGCGCGAGATTCCCGCAGGCAAGCTTGGTCCGGGTCGGGCCTTTTTCTGCAGCCCCTTTCAGGTGCTCCAGATAGGTTGAGCGGCTGTCATGACTGCGCTCTGGCAATGCGCTCGGTGACCTCACCGATACGGGCTTGGATTGTCATGTCTGTTTCCTTCCAAGATGGCGTTTCTGCGGCTTGCCTGGAACCACATGAGGTGAACTCATCTCACCGTCAACGGGTTCGGCGCTTCGCGCGAAAAAAAGGCTTTTAAATCGATTTAATCTAAGCCTGCATCTGTAAAGGATTGATGTCAAATGCTTGTTGGCTTGAGATTTTCTGTGAAGACGAGGTTTTCGATCGGGAGGTCGGTGCACCCGCGGCCAGAAGCAAAAGCCTCGGTCGCGGGGCAGGGAGAGGGCGTTGAACGCGAAGCGTCTTTGGATCAGAAGAGATCCGTGTCTTCGTCCCAGGTCCGGCCGTCACGTTCCACCAGGGCAATGGAGGCAGACGGACCCCATGTGCCAGCGGTATAGTTGCGCGGACGCTCCTTGGCATTGTCCCAGGCGTTGAGGATCGGATCGATCCAGGCCCATGCGGCATCTACTTCGTCGCGGCGCATGAACAGCGTCTGGTTGCCGCGGATCACGTCCATGATCAGGCGTTCATAGGCATCCGGGTTGCGCACCTTGAAGGCTTCGGCAAAGCTCATGTCGAGTGGGACTTCACGCAGGCGCATGCCGCCGGGGCTCAGGTCCTTGATCATGATCTTCATCTGCACACCTTCATCAGGTTGCAGGCGAATGACCAGTCGGTTTGGCGGAATGTGGCCAGATTCGGTGTTGAAGATTGAATGTGGGATCGGGCGGAACTGGACGACGATTTCCGACATGCGTTCGGCAAGGCGCTTGCCGGTACGCAGGTAGAAGGGGACACCGGACCAACGCCAGTTGTTGATGTCGGCCTTGAGCGCCACGAAGGTTTCGGTCGTGCTCTCGTCCCCGAGCTCTTCGAGATAGCCGGGCACCGGGCCGCCGGCAGAGGCCCCTGCGGTGTACTGGCCGCGCACTGTAAGCTTGTCGGAGTTGTCGCTGTTGATCGGTGAAAGGGCCTTCAACACCTTCAGCTTTTCATCACGCAGGCTGTCAGCATCCATGGATGCTGGCGGTTCCATTGCCACCAGACAGAGAAGCTGGAGAATGTGGTTCTGCACCATGTCGCGCAGCGCCCCAGCCGTGTCGTAATAGCCGGTGCGGTTGCCGGTTCCAAGCGTTTCGGAGACGGTGATCTGCACATGGTCGATGTGAGCAGCGTTCCACAGTGGTTCGAACAGGGCATTGGCAAAGCGCAGCGCCATCAGGTTTTGCACGGTTTCCTTGCCAAGGTAGTGATCGATGCGGAAAATCTGTTCTTCCTTGAACACCCGGCCAACGGTGGCATTCAATTCGTGTGCCGATTGACCGTCCTTGCCGATTGGCTTTTCAATGATGACGCGTGTGTTGTCATTGACGAGACCCGCCTTGCCAATGGCCTCGCAGATGGTGCCGAACAAGTCCGGCCCAACGGCCAGATAAAAGGCGCGAATGACATCGGGGCGGTGCGACAAAATCGTTTGCAACTGGTCCCAGCCTTCGCCTGATCCAACGTCGATGGAGACGTACGACAAACGCTTGAGGAAGGATTTGAGCTCGGCCTCGTCCAGATCCTTAACGTGTTCGCGCAGCGCCTCTTCCGCCCACTTCTGATACTCCTCATCGGAATAATCGCGACGCGAAGAGCAGATGATGCGTGCATACTCGGGAACCTGACCATCAGCGCAACGGTGGTACAGGGCAGGGATCAGCTTGCGATGGGCAAGGTCGCCGGAGGCGCCGAATACGACCAGATCAAATTCATCAACTTCAATGATGCGAGCGCTCATGTGGGGGTCCTCAATTTAAAAGGCAGGCGGTTGCAGACACACTTAGGCGAAGTCTCAGCGGGTCTGCAAGTAGTCAGCCATGAGTCATTTGCTGTCGGGAGGTCGGCACCCTGTCGTGAAACAGTGATGGCGGCAGCGGCGGTGGCTGTTTCCAGAATACGGGTCAATGTGTCGTCGGTAAGGGTATGAAGATCGGTCGGTGTGTGAATGTCGCGGCTCTGTAATTCGCACAGGAGAGCGGCCTGAAAGGTGTCGCCAGCGCCCACCGTATCAGCCACCTTGACCGTGTGGCCCGGGGTGCGGATGCAACCGTTTGCAGTAAAGGCCTCTGCGCCATCTGCACCATATGTGACGACGACCAGAGCCGGGCCTTTCTTCACCCAGTCCTGTGCAATCTCGGAGGGGGTGCGGTCAGGATAAATCAGCGACAGATCTTCGTCACTGACCTTGATGACGTTGGACCGCGTCACAAGCTCTTCCGTGTTGTCACGCCACTGCGTCATGTCGGACACGACCGTCGGGCGGATGTTCGGATCAAAGGCAACGATCTCGATCCTTGCCTTGCGTGGAGATGAGATGCTTCAAGGCGGAGCCTATCGGTTCAACAAGTGTCGTATAAGATCCGATATGAATACAGGTCACGCTTTCATCAAGGACCGGAAGGTCATTTTTATCAATGACGCGGTCTGCGGCGCCATCGCCGTAAAAGGTGTAGGACGGCTGGCCGTCAGGTGCTTTTTGAACGAGGCTCAGGGTCGTGAGCGCTGCCTTGCGGCGCGCATAGGAGACGTTGACGCCCTCATCGGTGAGGCGTTTTGCCAGACGACCGCCAAGCAGATCGTTGGAGAGGCCGCCGAAGAAGGCCGACTTGCCCGAGAGGCGGGAAATGCCGATGGCGACGTTGAACGGCGAGCCGCCAAGGTGCGCGCGAAACTCAATGGGATCGGGCGAAATGTCGTCTGTGAAAAAGTCAAACAGGGCTTCGCCGCAAACGAGAATCATGGTGGACATCCATTGCTTTAGGGCCCGACGACGCCGGTGTCGGGGCAAATCTTCGACAGTGCTCGGCCGGTTCGTTTGAGAACCGACCGCCCCCTTCTATGCTGTTTCTGCGGGCGGTTCCATAGCCCCCGTCATGATTGCCACTGCATCTGACATGGAAAAGTCTTTCGGACGGATGACAGCGATGCGTTTTCCCAGCCGATGAATGTGAATCCGGTCGGCCACCTCAAAAACATGCGGCATGTTGTGACTGATCAGGACGATGGGCATGCCCCGTGCGTTGACGTCCTTGATCAGATCCAGAACACGACCGCTTTCCTTGACGCCAAGGGCGGCTGTCGGTTCGTCCATGATAATGACCTTGGATCCGAAGGCCGCTGCCCGAGCCACTGCAACGCCTTGTCGCTGTCCCCCGACAGGGTTTCCACGGCCTGATTGATGTTCTGGATGGTCAGCAGGCCGAGTTCGGAGAGCTTCTCGCGGGCGAACTCTTCCATCTTCCTGTGATCCAGCATCCGCAGATAGGTGCCAAGCGGTCCGGGTTTGCGCAGTTCGCGGCCCATGAAGATGTTGTCGGCAATCGACAGGGCAGGCGACAACGCCAGCGTTTGATACACGGTTTCGATGCCGTATTGCCGGGCTTCCATCGGTGAGGCGAAGTGAACCTTTTCACCTTCCAGATGAATGTCGCCTTCGTCGGGTTGCACGGCACCGCTCAAGGCTTTGATCAGGGACGATTTGCCAGCGCCATTGTCACCGATGACGGCCAGAATTTCGCCTGGATAGAGATCGAAGTCGGCATCGTTCAGCGCCACCACACGTCCGTAGCGCTTGACCAGATTGCGGGCGGTCAGAATTGGAGACTGTGTCATGCTGATACCTTTCTGATCCACTGGTCTACGGCGACGGCGAGAATGATCAGCCAGCCGACCGAGAAGAGTTGCCAGAGAACATCGACGCCTGCGATGCGAAGTCCCGAATTGAAGACCCCGACGATCAAGGCCCCGAACAGCGGTCCCATGATCGAACCACGCCCGCCGAACAGGGAGATACCGCCGATGACCACCGCGGTGATGGATTCCAGATTGCCTTCGAAAAAGCTGGTCGGAGATACTGAGCCAACGCGCCCGATAGAGGCCCAGGCGCCAATGCCACAGATAAGCCCGGCCACGGCATAGACCTGAATGAGCACGCGGTTGGTGCGGATTCCGGCCAGCTCGGCAGCTTCCTTGTCGTCGCCCACGGCATAGACCTGTCGACCCCAGGCCGTCTTGTTCAGCACATACCAAAGCACCACGAATACCAGGATCATCAAGACGGAGCCATAGGTGAAGCGGGCAGAGCCGATGGCGAAGTTTTCGCCGAAGAATTTCAGCATCGGCGCATGGGCATCAATATCCTGACTGCGGATCGACTGTCGGTCGGAGACATAATAGTTCAGCGCCAGAAAAACGTTCCACGTCCCAAGCGTGGTGATGAACGGCGGGAGCCGGACAATGGTCACCAACAAGCCGTTCAACATGCCCGCGAGAGTGCCACCGGCAAAGCCGATCAGCAGAGCCAACGGCCAGGGGAACCCCAGCTCGACGCCGAGACGCCCCATGATAACGGACATCAGAACCATGACGGCGGCCACCGACAGATCAATGCCGGCCGTCAGGATGACGAGGCTTTGGGCCGAGGCAAGAATACCGATGATGGAGACCTGCTGCATGATGAGCGACAGGTTGAAGCCCGAAAAGAAACGGTGCCCGGCAATGCCCCAGAAGGCCAGCAATGATAATACCAGCACGATGACAGGCACCATGGTGGGGTTGCCATGCAAAAAATGCTGGAGGCGATCGAGACCATTCTTGGGGTGGGTTTGAAACGCAGCCGGGTGCTGGTCCTCGCCGGACGGCGTACCTTTGGGTGCGTTGGAAGCAGCAGAGCTCATGGAACCTCCCTTTGGTGCCGACGAAACCCCGGGTGTCCCGATTGTCTTCGGCATCCGTTACATTCCGGACGTCTTCCGCGCGGCAAAGCGCGCGAAAGACAGTCTTGGAGTTGGAGTTCGATCCGTCAGGACCAGTCAGGCGCAGGGCTTAGCCCCAGCACTTGTCCAGACCTTCCTTGACCGAAATCGACTTCACGCCGTCAACAGGCTGATCTGTAACCAGCGACACACCGGTGTCGAAGAAGTCTTTGCCGGAGGTCGGCTGGGGCTTGGTCTTGTCCTTGGCCCAGGCCGCAATGGCTTCAATGCCCTTGGAGGCCATCAGCAATGGGTACTGCTGCGAGGTTGCGCCGATGACGCCTTCCTGCACGTTCTTTACACCCGGGCAGCCGCCATCGACGGAGACGATCAGCGCCTGCTTTTCCAGGCCAACGGCCTTGAGGGCTTCATACGCACCTGCAGCTGCCGGTTCGTTGATCGTGTAGACGACATTCACGCCGGGGTCTTTTTGCAGCAGGCCTTCCATGGCGGTGCGCCCGCCTTCTTCGTTGCCTTGTGTCACTTCATGGCCAACAATGCGGGGATCATCTTCGTCACCCCATTTGTTGATATCCTTCACGTCAATGCCGAAGCCTTTCATGAAGCCCTGATCGCGCAAGACGCCAACAGTGGGTTGGCTGGCATTGAGGTCGAGGAAGGCAATCTTGGCATCCTTGGCCTTATCACCCATACGGGCCTTGGCCCATTGGCCGATCAGTTCACCAGCTTTTAAATTGTCGGTGGCGAAGGTTGCATCGGCGGCATCCACCGGATCCAGCGGCGTGTCCAGCGCAATGACCAGCAGGCCATTGTCACGGGCCATCTTGACCGAATCCACGATCGCCTTGGTGTCGGAGGCGGTGATTAGAATACCTGACGCGCCAGAGGCAATGCAGGTTTCAATGGCTGCAACCTGGGTTTCGTGGTCGCCGTCCACCTTGCCGGCATAGGTTTTCAGATCAATGCCAAGCTCGTCAGCTTTTGCTTTGGCACCTTCTTTCATTTTGACGAAGAAGGGGTTGATGTCGGTTTTGGTGATCAGGCAGGCAGACATATCTGCCGCCAATGCAGGGGTGCACGCCATGCCGGTGAGCATGGACGCAGTCACAAGAAACTTCCGGATCATTTTGTTTCCTCCCTGGCCATGGTCTCCTCCCGAGGCCCGGAAGCGGCCAGTTTTTCCTCCGGTCTCATGCTGGTCTCGTCAAAGGCCAAGTCGTCGACGGTCTCGACGCCGTCCGGAAGGACGGCGGAGTGATCCTGAGCGTCAGGGCTTTTGGGTGAGAAATTGAAAAACAGGGGCAGGCTTGCCGCACCCAAGGGGCCGGCGTCCGAGCCAAAGCTACCAGCGGTCACCTGTGCCACCGGCCGGGCCTCGGGCGCGGTCTTGTTGAGCAGGGCAGCGAGGTCATCGACGATTGATTGCAGGAAGGGGCCATCGAGATGACTGTCCAGCACCACAAGCGGACAATCGAGCAGAGCTACAGCAGAATTGACGCTGGGAGCGAGGGCATTGAGGCAATCTGTGCGCCATTCCTCGACCCGTGGATCCTGGCTGGCGATCGCCTGACGCAACTCGTCCACGGTGGTAGAGACAAAATCATCAGGATTGAGGTGGCGGGCGAGAGACACCATCGAGGCGCGACTGAGCAACAGGCTCCAGGGTTTCGATGAGGACGGCGCGCTGCTCAGGGAGGAATGCGGTACAGGCATCATGGCAACATCGCCGGCGTTTCCTCTGGGGCCCCGGACGATTTCGCCGTCGATACACAGACCACCACCGATGGCCGCGCCCAAGAAGAGATACAGGAAATCCTTGTGGTGGCGCTGGCGGCCATGAAACAGCTCGGCCACGCAGGCCGCCGTCACATCGTTCTCCCGGTAGACCGGCAAGCCGACAGCCTTTGACAGCTCATCGCTGATGTCGTGATCTTTCCAGAGCGCAAAATTTGCTTCCGGCAGGCCGAGTTCGTCAATCCAGGCTTCCAGATTGAAGGGTTGCGCCAGACCGATGCCGACAATGCGCTTGCGCTCGGCTTTCTTCAGGGTGCCGATCAATTCACTGATCTTGCTTGAAAGCGTGCGGATGGTCTCCTCCGGAGGCGGCAGAAGTCCGTCGTAAGCGGTGCGCTCCAGGATATTTCCATCGAAATCGACGAGCACGACCTCGATCATCGTGCGATCAATGCTGATGCCGATGCTAAAGGCGCCGCGCGGGGACAATGCCAGAAGCGTCGCGGGCTGACCACGGCCGCCGCCATGATGCTTGCCGACTTCGACGATCATGCTTTCTTCGATGAGGTGCTGAATAATCGTGCCGACCGACGCATTCGTCAGACCGGCGGCGCGTGCAATTTCGGCCTTCGACGTCGGTTGCATGCGACGCAGAAGTTCGATGACGATACGCTCGGTGTATCGCCGCCGAGGCGACGCACTTGCGTCACCGGCGGACTGATGCCCCTTCCTCATCTCAGGTCTCCTCCCGACAACACTCTGAAATCCGTTGTTTTCCACGGATCGACTGTTGACCTGAACTCTTTACTGTCACCCCGAGATCAGCAGATCCTCCTCATCGGCTGGACCGGGGTTTATTAATTCTCCTAAAGTTATTTTACGGAGATCCATGATGTCAATTTGGAAAGGTGCTGTGCGTGCGAAAGCAATTCCGTGATGCAGCAAACCCTTCCTCTACGAAGGGGCTCTGTTTTTTCTAAGACCCTGTTTTCGTTTCTCAATTGGAAAAGGCCTTCTACGTAAAACTGCGTGCGGTGCCGCATATTTCACGCAGTCGTGAAAGGCCGATATGCCAGTTTGGGGAGGGTTTTCAGCCTTAAAAGCTCTTTCTTTTTAAAGGCTTGATAAAATTGCCAAGGCGAGCTTATCCCCAGGCTGCAAAATGTTTCTGAATTTCAGGTGCTTCGAGACTGAGTTCGGCCGGTAATCGTTCAGAAACACGACGGCTGAGGCATGTCGGGCGACGCTGAATGAAAGGGTGCAGCGGTGAATGGTGATGATGCGTCATTGTTCCGCTGGCTCACGGCGCTATGCTGGAGGCAGAAAAGATGCCAATGGAGGCCACTGAATGCACACCACAGACCCCAACGGGCCGAGGCAGGCTGAACGCGATGCGACGCAAGAGTTTTTGGCCAGGGCTATCAAGGCTGGCACGGGGACGGCAAAAGCCGATCTGGTGCTCAAGAATGCGCGCGTGTTTTCCGTGCTCGATGGCTCTGTGAGTCAAACTGATATTGCTATCGTTGGGGACCGTATCGTTGGCGTTCAGGGAACCTATACGGGCTGCGAGGAAATTGACCTTGGGGGGCGTATGGTCGTTCCGGGCTTTATCGACACGCATCTGCATATCGAATCATCCCTCGTGACACCGTTTGAGTTCGACCGTTGCGTCTTGCCACATGGGGTGACCACGGCGATCTGCGATCCTCATGAAATAGCGAATGTCCTGGGTGAAGAAGGCATTCGCTATTTCCTTGATGCGTCACTGAAGACGGTGATGGACTTGCGGGTCAATCTGTCGTCCTGTGTCCCTGCGACGGCTTTTGAAACCTCCGGCGCCGTGCTGGAGGTGGAGGACCTGTTGCCCTTGCGCCAACATCCCAAGGTGATTGGGCTGGCGGAGTTCATGAATTTTCCTGGTGTGCTGGCCTGTGATCCCAAGGTGTTGGCGAAGCTTGCGGCCTTTCAGGATGGTCACATTGACGGGCATGCGCCGCTTTTGCGTGGCATGGCGTTGAATGGTTATCTGGCGGCAGGTATCCGGACGGATCATGAGGCAACCACGGCGGAAGAAGCGTCTGAGAAACTTTCCAAGGGCATGACGGTGATGATCCGCGAAGGATCGGTCTCGAAGGATCTCGATGCACTTGCGCCGATCCTCAAGCCGGATGTCTCTGCCTTCATCGCGCTGTGTACGGATGATCGCAATCCGCTGGACATTGCTGAAGAAGGCCATCTGGATCTGATGGTCCGGCGTCTGATTGCCAAGGGTGTGCGGCCGCTGGATGCCTATCGTGCGGCAAGCTGGTCGGCAGCCAATGCCTTTGGCCTCAAGGATCGCGGGTTGATTGCGCCAGGCTGGCGGGCGGATCTGGTCATTCTGGACGATTTCGAAACCTGTCAGGTCGGCGATGTCGTCAGCGCCGGGCGCTGGGTCACGCCGGCGCTCTTTGACGGTAAGGGGCAAGTTGCGCCGGTCGGACTGGACAGTGTGCATGCGGACCCGGTGAGGGCGCAGGATTTCCGCATTTCGCCGAGGCCTGAGGGAGCGAATACGGTTCAGGCGCATGTCATCGGTGTGGAAGCCGGGCTGATTTTGACCCGGCATTTACAGCATGAACTGAGCGTGCGTGATGGCGTGGTGGATCGGGATCTGACTGCCGATGTGCTCAAGGTCTGTGTGGTCGAACGTCATCGGCACACCGGCAACATCGGTCGGGCCTTCGTCAAGGGCTTTGGTATGACCAAAGGGGCGATTGCGTCTTCTGTCGGTCACGATAGCCACAACATCTGCGTAGTGGGCGCCAGTGATGCCGCCATGGCGCAGGCGGTCAATCGGGTGATCGCCCTGAAGGGGGGCTTTGTGGTCGCCGACGACACTGGCGTTCAGGCAGAATTGGCCTTGCCAATCGCGGGGCTGATGAGCCTCAAGTCGTTTGAAGAGGTCAAAGAGGGATTAGAGGTTTTGCGCGATGCCGCGAAGGCGCTGGGGTGTACTTTGCCGGAGCCGTTCCTGCAAGTCGCCTTTTTGCCACTGCCGGTGATCCCGCATTTGAAAATCACGGATTTCGGCCTGTTCGATGTCGATGCTTTCAAGCTGATAGAATGAGGCGTGTGCGCCGCATCTGCTCCGTGCCGTTGCACATGGCGTTGGTTTTTTCACGAACCATCGCAGTATTGTGTTTTCCTTGTTCTGCGCATTCTTCTTGACGGGCACATCAACTCGGCTCAGATTTAATCTATAAAGAGCAATAAGCTAGCGACATTTCATATGTTTTCTCTGTTGCGCCGGAGGAGCTTGATGCGGGGTCTCTGGACACGATCAGGTGGTGCGTGAAGACAGACTGAGACGCCGTCCAGCTTGCGATGGGAGATCGCCATGGCCCCTTGGGAGGAGTGGAATGCGGACTTCGTGCCGCGTTTGGTGCACTCGTATCTGGATGAAACCGTTGCCCGATTTGGTGATCGCCCGGCTGCGGACTTTCTGGGGCGTGTGTGGACCTACGCTGACTATGGCCGACTGATTGAAGAAACTGCGGCGGGCTTGCAGCAGCGCGGCGTTGGGCCGGGGGTCAATGTTGGGCTGTGCCTGCCCAATACGCCGTATTATACGATCTTCTATTTTGCCATTCTCAAGGTCGGTGGCACAGTTGTAAATTTCAATCCGCTTTACGCCGAACAAGAGCTGGAATATCAGATCCGCGATGCGGATGTCCGCATCATGGTGACGATTGATCTGAGCCTCATCTATGACAAGATCGAAAGCATCCTGAAATGCCATGAGCTGGACAGCATCATTGTGTGTCCGATGATCGGCATTCTGTCGCCGCTGAAACGGTTCTTGTTCAGCGTGTTCAAGCGGGGGCAACTGGCTCATGTGCCCAGTGATGCAGCCCACATTCGTTTTGGCGATGTCTGCCGCAAGGGAGAGGCTCCTGAGCCGGTCAGCCTTGATCCGAAGACCGCCATTGCGGTGTTGCAATACACCGGCGGGACCACAGGCCTGCCCAAGGGAGCGATGTTGAGTCATGCCAATCTGGCAGCCAACATCGAGCAGATGCGCGAGATCTTCAAGCAGGCCCGGCCGGGGGAGGAGCGGTTGCTTGCGGTGTTGCCGTTTTTCCACGTCTTTGCCATGACGGTGGCGCAGAACCTTTCAGTAATCCTTGGCGCGGAAATGGTGCTCATGCCGAAGTTTGATCTGAAGCAATTGCTCCAGATTATTCGGGATCGCAAAATCACTTTGTTTCCCGGTGTGCCGACGTTGTTTACTGCCATCAATGGCGCGAAAGGCCTGTCTCCTGAAGACCTGAGCAGTCTTGACCTGTGCATTTCGGGGGGAGCGCCATTGCCGGTGGAGGTCAAGCAGGCCTTTGAGGTGGCGACCGGCTGCACGCTGGTGGAGGGGTACGGGCTGACCGAATGTGCGCCAGTGTGTGCGGTCAATCCTTTGGACCGCTCCAATGTGTCAGGCTCGATCGGCCTGCTTTTGCCGGGAACACAAGCGGAGTTTCGAGATCTTGACCATCCGGGCCAGACCGTTGCCCCGGGCGAGAAGGGAGAATTGTGTATCCGTGGTCCGCAAGTGATGTTGGGCTATTGGCGGCGACCGGAGGAAACCCGGCACGCGCTGGATGCTCGCGGTTTTTTGCACACGGGCGATGTCGGCTATCAGGATGCGGCGGGGTATATCTATCTGGTCGACCGCATCAAGGATCTGATCCTCTGCTCTGGCTATAATGTTTACCCGCGTATGGTCGAAGACGCCATCTATCAGCACCCAAGTGTTGAGGAGGTGATTGTTATCGGTGTTTCTGACGCTTATCGCGGCCAGTCACCGAAGGCCTTCATCAAGATACGTGACGGTGCGGCCCTGGCCGAAGCTGATCTGCGAGCGTTTCTCAAAACCCGTCTCTCGCCCATAGAGCAACCGCACGAATACGAGTTCCGCAGTGCCTTGCCCAAGACACTGGTGGGCAAGCTTTCCAAGAAGGAATTGGTGGCCGAAGAACGGGTCAGACGGGCTGTCAACGGATAGGCCCGCCGATCAATCGTGATGCGATTCGATTTTTGACTTGAAATAATAATACGAATTTTATCTTATATTTTTATATTAACGAATAAACTCTTGAGGTTTTCGTGACTGCATTAATCAATAAAATAAGAATTAAATTATTTGGAGAGAAATTACTTGTCCATACACCTAAATGTGGTGGAACCTATCTTCGCGAGGTGTGGGATCTCAATACTCGATGGGATGTTCGACAAATTGGCCATGGAGCTCTTCGTGATGCGAAACTAAGAAATAATCCAAAAATATTAGGACTTATACGTTCGCCGGATGATTGGTATCTTTCATTTTATTACTTTAGAATTAAAGGGCTTAACGCTGCGGCGCAATCAGATGGTAATTTTCCACCATCACATCCTATTAGCGCATACTGTCAAGACTCATTGACTTGTAGTTTTGATGAAATGATAAGTAATATGTTTGATTCTGAAAATTTTTCTGCTGAGCAAAAATTGAGTTCTTCTATAGTATACGCTCAATCGTTCTCTGATATATTTTCATTCATTGGTCGGACCCGTATGGGGTTTTGGACGTGGACCATGGTCCATCATTTTTCTATGGCCCGCACAGAAGACTTTCAAACCTATGAGGAAGTCATCGACGAGCTCAAGAGAATTGCAGGAAAAATTAAATTTTTGCATCAAGAAGAATTAGATCGTGATGCAGAGCTTGTTTTTGGAGAGCGACCAAGGGTTGCGGGCCGCATTAATGTTTCGGAACGATCTAAAGATTTTTCGATGAAAGAAGAGACTTTACAGAAGATACGAGAGATGGACGGGGAGGCTGCGTCTATCTTAGGTGATTACGTTTTTTAATTAAGTCCTTGGCAATTCCACGCTAAGCCCGCCGATCAATCGTGATGCGGTGTCGAGCGGACGCGGCGGCCGAGGGCTGCTTCTCGCCAGACGGTGTAGAGCGATGCGGCGATGATCACAGCAGCGCCACATAACGTCATCAGGCTTGGCCATTGGCTGAAGACCAGAATGCCAATAATCGAGGCGTAGAGGATGCGGGTGTAATCGAGTGAGGCGATGGCTGTGGCCTCGCCGATCCGGTAGCCGTTGATATTGCACATCTGCCCAGCCCAGGACGCGGCGCCGACCACGACCAGCAAGAGCCACTCGAAGGGCGTTGGCGTGTGCCAATAATAGATGGCGGGTCCGGCCATGATCACGCCGACGAAAAACGCCTGATAGGTGAGAATGGTGATGGGCAGGTCCGTCTGACTGAGTTTACGCACCACGATAGTGATCAGCGCGGCGATGGCTGAACCGCTGAGGGCGAGCAATGCATAGAAGCTGAGGGTGGCTCCGTCGCCATCCGGACTGACGATTAGCAAGACGCCCAGGAAGCCGATGATCGTGGCACTCCACCGGTGCAGGCCAACCTTTTCGCTGAGAAACACGATGGCAAAGATGGTGACGAAGAAGGTCTTCGAGAAGCTGATGACAGTCGCGGTGGCCAATGGCAGATACACGAGGGCCGTGAAGCTGCACATCATGGCGCAGCAGGCCAGGATCACACGCACGACTTGCAGATCGACCCGCCGGGTGATGAGGGAATGCGGCAGGCCCCGCAGGATCTTTGGCAGCGAGATCGAGAACATGACGATCTGGCGTAGAAACAGGATCTGCACGACCGGAAGATCCGTGCCCAGCAATTTGATCACCGTGGTCATGACAGTGAAATAAAGTGCTGCCTGCAAGATCCAGAAAGCACCGATGCTGTTGTTGGGCAAGGAGTGCAATTTGGTGCGTAGCCTCACTCCCAGACGGTCATCCATGTCCTTTGTTTTGCAAGGGACAGAAGATGGCGTGTCGGGAGGAGTGGCCTGTGTCATCAAGGCTCCGGGATCGGGCGAGGGCCTTGCGCTCTTGATGAGTGATGCAGGAAAGACCTGCAGCAAAGCCTTGGAAATGAATGGATACACCGCTTTCATAGGCCAGCTGCGACACTTTGACCATGTTTCTTTTTCGACTGCCTTAGCGGCAGATTTCTTTGTTGCAGGCGACATGCCCCAGCGGTGCACCGAAAAAACGCGCCTTGAAAACAGCGCTGGTCAGACTGTCGCCATCTGGCTTCAGGGAAAGGCAAAGGGCAGAACGCCGGGATTTCGAGTGTAGGTTTTCTGCATATGTCGGAGCCCGACGGCGCTTGTTTTGGCGGATGGTGGGAAGGTGCTGCTCAAAGAACAAGATTTTTTCCCTCAATGCTGCTTGTCGCTTTCAAAAAGCAGGTCTAAGACCAAAGGTGTCTTTCAAGCTGTGTCCTGCACACATCACACAGTTCTTTGTCCTGGCGTGTCCGCCGATCCTTTCAACAGCCCCTGTTTTTTGCAGTCTGAGGAGAGGTCAGCCCGTGGGTGCGGTCAGCTTGAGGGACATCCGTGGATCTGCTTCACGGCATCGACTTGTCACCATCCGGGGTCTTGCGTATCGCCGAAGCGCCAGAGGCCCGTGGGATGATGGCAGCGCGCAAGCCTTGCGCCGCGATTGCACACCAGGACGTTCGGCCATTGGGGGCAAAAATGACTGGCAGCGATGGGCTCGCCACGGGGCACGATAAAGGCCCTGCACCAACGGGTATGAATCGACCAGCGCCGATGCTGGGCATTACCTTGAAAGTCCTGTCGACAGTGCTGTTCGCCATCATGCTGGTGTGCCTGAAAAAGGCATCGCAATCGGTGCCGATCGGTGAAGTCATGTTTGGCCGCAACTTCTTCGGCCTTTGGCCGGTGGTGGCCATGGTGGCGTATCGCCGTGAATTGAAGATCGCCTTTTCCACCCAGAACCGTCTTGGCCATCTCGTGCGCTCCTGCGTCGGTCTTACGGCGATGTTCTGTTCATTTAATTCTTTTGCCCTTCTGCCTTTGCCCGAAGCAACGGCCATCAGTTTTGCAACGCCCCTGATGGTGATTGTCTTTGCCTGGCTGATCTTGAAAGAGACTGTCCGGGTTTATCGGTGGAGTGCAGTCGGGCTGGGCTTTCTTGGCATTCTGGTGATCCTGTCGCCGCATCTGGGGGAAGCCGAGATGACGGGCAATCAGTCCCTTGGAGCGATTTTCGGTGGGCTGAACGCATTGGTCGCTGCGCTGGCGATGATTTGCGTGCGCCGTCTTTGTTTAACAGAACGCACATCAACCATCGTCTTCTGGTTCACCATGACCTCGACGATTCTGTCGATGATGACGCCCTTCCTGGGGTTGATCTGGCCCTCTCAGGCTTGGGTCATGCCAGATCCGCTGACCGCTGCGCTGTTGGTGATGGTGGGACTGTCCGGTGGCATGGGGCAGATCCTGCTGACGCAGAGCTATCGCTATGCCGATGCCTCGACTATTGCGCCCTTTGACTACACCAACATGATCTGGGCGATTTTGCTGGGCTGGTTCGTCTTTGCCGAGGTGCCGGAGGCCAGCGTTCTCTTTGGTTCCGCGATTGTCATCATGGCCGGAGTTTTTGTGATCTACCGCGAGCATCGGCTGGGGTTGGATCGTACCAAGATGCGGCGTGCGTCGAGCCCGTCTCGCGTCTGACATCGGCGTGTTTGTTTAAAAAGGCCAGCACTTTTCGCAGGTGCTGGCCTTTTTGTGTCCTGGAGATGTCTCTGGTCTATTTACAGGCTTTCAACTCCGTTCTCAGAAGGCTGCCGGATACAGACCGCCATCCAGCAGGATGTTTTGGCCTGTCATGTATCCGGCATGGACCGAGCACAGGAAGGCACAGGTTTCGCCGAACTCTTCGGGCGTGCCGAAACGCTGCATCGGCACTTCTCCGGCCTGTGCCTTGCGAATGTCCTCAATGCTTTTGCCGGTTTGCCTGGCAGCACGTTCAAACCCGCCGGTCAGGCGGTCCGTATCCATCTTGCCGGGAAGCAGATTGTTGATTGTAACCCCTTTGCCGGCAACCTGACGGCTGACGCCAGCCAGAAACGCCGTCAGCCCGGCGCGCGCTCCGGACGACAGGTCCAGACCTTCAATCGGCATACGCACTGACATGGAGGTGACATTGACGATCCGCCCGAAACCGCGCCCGCACATGCCATCAATCACACGCTGGATCAGTTCAATCGGTGTGACCATGTTCTGCACGACCCCTGAAAGCATTGCTTCGCGGTCAAGCTCTGTATAGTCGCGGCGAGGCGGGCCGCCATTGTTGTTGACCAGAATATCCGGATTGGGGCAGGCGGCGAGGAGGGCATCCTGTCCAGCGTGCGTGCTGACGTCTGCAGCGACAGCCGTTACTGTCACGCCGGTGGCCTTTGTAATTGCGTCGGCGGTTTCCTGAAGCTTGGCTTCATTACGCCCGTTGATGACTACGTCGCACCCAGCTGACGCTAGCGCCATGGCACAGCCCTTGCCCAAACCACGGCTTGAAGCGCAGATGATCGCGCGTTTTCCCTTGAGACCCAGATCCATGATGATGCTCCTCTTTGACATGCGACACGCAGAGTGCCTTGTTGGCCTTCTATGACAAGCCCTTTTGTCTGAAAAATGAAGGCTTTGTCGTTTTACTCCGAGCGGGCGTCGTACATCTGTCGAGCCACCTCCAGATCGTCTGCGTGCTGTTTTGCCCAAAGATAGAGTGCGGCAAACGGCTCTTTCAACGACATGCCCAAAGGCGTGATCGAATATTCAACGCCGATGGGGGCTGTCGGCAAAACCTTGCGATGCAGCAGGCCATTGCGCTCCAGTCGCTTGAGCGCTTCGGCAAGGGCCTTATGGGTGATGCCCTCAAGACGTCGCATCAGCTCATTGAACCGGGTGGGGTGCTGGCAGACCACATTGAGGATCAGGATCGACCACTTGTTGGAAATCTGATCGAGAACCGGGCGGGTCAACTCCACGTCGATCAAGGCTTCGTTATGGGACGTTAAGGGCACGATATACTCCAGGCTATTTAGGCACTTTAAAGTGCGTAATTGATATTAGGTATATAATTTATATCTTGTCGTCAAGCACCAGAACATGAGGTTTGAAATGACAAGAATGATGAACAAGACGGCGCTGGTCATCGGTGGTGCAAGCGGGATTGGCCTGAAGATTGCGGAACGCTTTGCCGCTGAGGGGGCGCGCGTGATCATTACCAGTCGGACACAGGAGCGACTGAACGAAGCTTTGAAAACCATCGGGGCGAACGGGGAAGGCGAAGTGGCCGATGCCAGCGACGCTGCGCTGGTGAAGGCACTGGTGGCCCGCTTGGGGCAGCGTCTCGACCGGCTGGACACTTTGGTCATCAACGCCGGGCGCGCAGAATATGCAAGCCTTGAAGATCTGTCCGAAGAGACGTTCGATCAGACGTTTGCGCTCAATGTGCGTTCTCCGGTCTTCGCCGCACAAGCAGCATTGCCCTTGATGGGGGAAGGTAGTTCCATCGTGTTGATCGGGTCGATTGCTGGTGTTACGGGCACGCCGGGGTATGGTGTCTACGGTGCCAGTAAGGCAACCGTGCGGGCCTTTGCCCGGACTTGGGCGCATGAATTGGCGGGGCGCAAGATCCGCGTCAATGTGGTCAGCCCCGGTCCTATTGCCACGAAAATGTTTGAAGCCGTTTCGGAAGAAATGCATCAGGCCATTACCTCCCGCATTCCGCTCGGTCGCTTGGGGCAACCGGAAGAAGTTGCCAATACGGCACTTTTTCTGGCCAGCGATGACTCGTCCTATGTGACAGGTGCAGAACTTTTCGTCGATGGTGGTCTGGCGCAGGTCTGACCTGTCACAATTAGATCATTTGAAACATGATCCCCCGATTGCGGCTCTCTTTTGCCTCATTTGTGAACGAGAGCCGTTTTCTTCTGTTCGTCTCACGAATAAGTGGCGCGAAGCTTCTGAACATACGAAGGAAATAGGCTCCGGAATCGGTTGAGACGAAAATTTTTCGGGTTCGGTTCACCGTTTCGCCTACCAGATATGGTGTCCGTGAAGTCGTTTATCGACAGTTCCAAGTAAAAGACATGCCCTTCTGTCACATTGCTGCAAACTGAATCGCGTCTAAGGGCATCCAAAGACCTCGATGGAGTGCGAGCCATGGAAAAGGCCCCTGTCAGCAAACAGTACCGTGCACTTTTTCTTTCCGATTTTCATCTCGGGACCCGTGGATGTCAGGCAGATCTTCTGCTTGATTTTCTCAAGGTCAATGATGCCGAGATGATCTATCTTGTGGGCGATATTGCAGACGGTTGGCGTCTGCGCCGGTCATGGTATTGGCCGCAGTCACACAATGATGTGGTGCAGAAAATCTTGCGAAAAGGCCGCAAGGGTGCGAAGATTTTCTATATCCCCGGCAATCATGACGAGTTCCTGCGCGATTTCATTGGCACGCATTTTGGCGGTGTCGAAGTTGCTGACCGTGTGATTCATGAGAGCGCCGACGGGCGACGTTATCTCGTCATGCACGGCGATCAGTTTGATGTCGTCATCCGGCATGCCAAGTGGTTGGCATTCTTCGGTGACAAGGCTTACGAGCTGGCGCTGGGCATCAATACATTGCTGAATGGCATCCGCCGTCGCATGGGTCTGACCTATTGGTCGTTGTCGGCTTGGGCGAAACTCAAGGTCAAGAATGCAGTCAGCTTCATTGGCCAGTATGAAGATGTCTTGTCCGAAGAAGCCCGTCGTCAGGGCGTTGATGGTGTGATCTGTGGTCACATCCACCATGCTGCGGACCGTGACGTCAACGGTATTCACTATCTCAATACCGGCGACTGGGTCGAGAGCTGCACTGTTGTGGCGGAAAATATGGATGGCACCTTCGAGGTGATCAACTGGGTCTCTTCCTCTCGCGAACTCGTGTTGGCAACCAATGATGGAAAGCGAGTGGCTGCATGACCTCGCTTCTCATCGTGACGGATGCCTTGGTATCCGCAAATCAATGGCGTCGTGCGGTCTTTGGAACGCACTGCGGCTGAATTGCGCAAGATGGGTATTCGCGTCGAGTTTCTGACGCCGGCCGATTTCCGCACGCTGCCGTGCCCGACCTATCCCGAGATACGCATGAGTCTGGCGCATCGTGGTATGGTCGGTCGCAAGATTGCGGAGAAAGACTGCAAGCATCTGCACTTGGCTACAGAAGGCCCGCTCGGGTTGATGGCGGCATCCTATGCCCGCAAGACCGATCAGGCGTTCACGACCAGCTATCACACACGCTTTCCTGAGTATCTGGCCGCACGGCTGCCCGTGCCCAAGGCCTGGACCTATTCTTTGCTGCGTCGGTTCCATAATTCCGGCACATGCTGCATGGTTGCGACCGCATCGCTTGACGAAGATCTTGACGCGCGCGGGTTCACCAACTTGCGCCGCTGGTCACGGGGGGTCGATGCGGATCTGTTCCGCCCTTATGAGACAAGTGTTCTGCCGAGTACCCTGAAGGGACCGGTTTTCATGTACGTCGGTCGAGTCGCGGTTGAAAAGAACATCGAGGCTTTCCTCGATCTGGATCTGGATGGCAGCAAGGTGGTCGTCGGGGACGGACCGCAGTTGGAGACCTTGCGCCGCAAGTATCCGGACGTGCTGTTTACCGGTGCGCACAGTGGTGAAGATCTGGCCCGGCACTTTGCCTCCGCTGATGTCTTTGTGTTTCCGTCGCTGACGGATACTTTCGGCAATGTCATTCTGGAAGCCTTGGCCTGTGGTGTTCCCGTGGCTGCGTTCCCAGTCATGGGGCCTTTGGATATTCTGCAAGGAAGCGGGGCAGGTGTTCTGTCCAACAATCTTGCAGAAGCGGCAGAGGCTGCGCTCGATATTCCGCGTGAGCATTGCCGGCAGACCGCGTTGCGATATAGCTGGGCGGCCAGTGCGCGGCAGTTTTGGGATAATGTTGTCCAGTCCAATGACGAGGTCGAAGACGTCGTTCCGACGCCACGTGCGTCTTACGGCCAGTTTGCGCGCAAACGCGCCAGCTGATGCGGTTTTCCTCTCCGTTGGTGTGCGGCGAGATGCGCTTTCCTCCAAAGGTTTGTACTCGGAACAATTCTGCAATTGATTGTCGGAGCCAACCTTTTACGCTGACGATGGTCAGTGTCAGGAGGGTTGCATGGATTTGCCGGTTTCACGCCAGGATATCGAAACAGCGCGGAAGCGTATTCAGGGTCAGGCGGTTGTCACGCCTTTGGTGCGGTTTCCGGTTCTGGATGAGGCCACCGGCGGAACGGTTCTGGTGAAGGCGGAAAATTTGCAACGCACCGGCTCCTTCAAGTTTCGCGGCGCCTACAACCGTATTTCACAGATCCCGGACGCGCAGCGCACGAATGGCGTCGTGGCCTGTTCGTCCGGCAATCATGCACAGGGCGTTGCCCTGGCCGCGCGGCTGCACGGCATGAAAGCGACCATCGTGATGCCGCTGGATTCGCCCGCAATCAAGCTTCAGCGGACGCAGGATTATGGTGCAACGGTTGTCACCTACAATCGCGAAACCGATGACCGTGAGGTTATCGCCAACGCAATTTGCGCAGAAACAGGTGCGACCTTCGTGCATCCCTTCGATGACGCCGGGGTGATCTCCGGGCAGGGCACGGCCGGTGTGGAATTGGTCGAGCAGGCCCTTGCGATGGGGCTGGCTCCGGATACGGTGTTGCTCGGCGCCTCTGGCGGCGGACTGGCTTCAGGCGTTGCTCTGGCACTTGCCAGTGATTTGCCGGGATGTCGGCTGCAAGTGGTCGAGCCGGAGGGTTTTGACGATCTTAATCGTTCGCTGATGTCCGGCGTCCGCGAGCATAACCTGCGGCTTGGCGGGTCTTGCTGTGATGCGCTGCTGGCACCGACACCCGGCAAGATTGCGCTGGATGTTCTCACCGCCCATGGCACGCCCGGCTATGCCGTCAGCGATGAAGAGGCGCTGGCTGCAGTTGCCTTTGCATTTCGGGAATTGAAACTGGTGGTCGAACCCGGCGGGGCGGTTGCTCTTGCAGCACTTTTGTCCGGAAAACTCGATATTTCAGGACGCTGCGTGGCGATCGTGCTGACGGGTGGAAATCTGGATGCACAGACGTTGGAGCAGGCGCTCAGTCTGCCTGTGTGAGAGCGGCTGTCGGGCGGCGATCTTTGGTCGCCTTTCTCAACGTCAGGAAAACAAAAAAGCGCCGTTGAGGCGCTTTTTCTCAAAGGGCCTTAGTCCGCGGGGGCAATCAGTTAAAGAGAGCCTGACGCTCGGCCTCACTCAGATCGGCCAGCGGATCGTCCTGCTCGAGTTCGGCCATGGCCTCCATTTCCCAGTTTTCATCCGCTTCCGTTTCCTCAACGGTGTCGAAGAGCTTGTCGATGTCTGTCTCGCTGAGGACCTCTTCGACGTCGCCTGCGTCGGTTGTATCTTCCGCCTCGGTAGACAGATCGTCCGGTGTGGCACTTTGCTCCACGGCGTCGTCAGGACTGTCCAGGGAAGCGTCAACACCGACGTCAGGCGTGTCGTCCAACACCATTTCGATGTCGAGATCGTTTGATGCGGCGCTGACCTGAGTGAACATGGCGTCAATGTCAGATTCACTGGCCACCGTGTCGGGCAACGTGCTGTCAAGATGGGCGTTTGTCTCGCCGATTGCCTCTGCCTGCTCTGGCGCAATTTCCTGCGTCACGTCGGCTGTGGCTCGCTCTTCCGTCACCATGTCGGCAACGGCTTCAACGTCGCCGGAAACTGCGGTCTCGGCTTCAAAGCTGTCGTCTGTTTCCGATCCGCCAGATGAGAACATATCGTCGACCGCACTTTGGTCGACGCCTCTGCCTTCCATTTGCGGACCATGCAGCAAATGCGCATCCGGGCGTGTATCAACCGGGCCAGCCGTGTCGTCGGCACCCTGGTCTTCAATACCCCAGATGTTGATCATCATGTTGATGCGGCTTTCCAGATAGCGCAGCACCTGCACAACCTTGGTCGTGCGCTGGCCTGTCAGATCCTGGAATGAGCAGGCCATGAAAATTTCGGTCGCCTTGGCGTCAATTTCGTCACAGGTTTCGCTGGCCGCGCCGGATTCACGCAGGGTCCAGGCCTGTTCCTGAATTTGTTCAGCGGCTTCCAGAATGGTCTGCGTCGCGCCCTCTGTCTGGGTCAGGATCGCATCAAGCTCGTGTGAGGCATCGAGGAAGCGATTGCTCTCTTCTTCCTCGGCCTTGATGTTGGCAATTTCGTTCTTGGTGCGTTCAATGGCCTCGTGCATATCGGCAATATCAAGCCGGATGCGGTCCAGATCAGGCACTTTGCGCTGGCGTGTGACGGTCTTTTCGACACGCAGAACCGCTTCAAGGATTTCCTGCGTTTCAGGTGACTTGTTGCGTTTCAGAAACTCATTCAGAAACAGGCGTCCGCGAGTCGATTCTGTAAGCGTCTGCTCCAGCGTGCGATATTCTTCTTCGCCAATTTGTTCTGGTGATGCAATGGCTTGTGATGTTTGCATTGGGAAGACTATCTCGATTGGCCTCAAGGTCGAGCGGAAGCCGCGATACGGCATGGTTCAACGCTACATCGTGAATCGTTAACATCTCTTTAGGAGGCTATCGAATTGCAAAAAATACGGATCGTATTGTTTGGTTAACGGCTAAGGCTATTGAGATTTATTATTAGGCTGTGAAAGATGCGAACGAATAGAGCCTGTCAGGACGATGTATTCTTCTGTGTGTTGACCAGTCTCTTCTGACAGGCAAGGCGGGAAACTTGCCGTTTGCCCGCCTTGCCGCTCTTTCGAATTTCTCGAGGGTCATCCCCAGAGAGAGGCCTCCGGTGGGAAAACTGTGCTGCCTTCGTAGACAAGCGCCGGGTCACGGTCTTCCGAGAACAGGAGCGGCGCGTCGAGATCGACGAAGTCGGCCACCTGAGCCGCAAGAAGTGCCGGAGCCATGGCAAGGGAGCTGCCAAGCATGCAGCCGACCATCAACTTGAAGTCAAGGGCATGGGCTTGTTCGACGGCAATGAGCATTTCCGTCAGCCCACCGGTCTTGTCGAGCTTCAGGTTGACGGCGTCATAGCGGTCTTTCAGCTTTTCCAGATCAGCGCTGGTGTGGGCGCTTTCGTCGGCGCAGACCACAACGGGACGGTCGACGCGAGCCAGCAGATCGTCGTTGTTGGCAGGCAGTGGCTGCTCGATCAAGCGAACGCCCGCCTTCAGGCAAGCTTCCATGTTGGCCTTGTAGCAGTGCTCATCCCAGGCCTCATTGGCATCGACGATCAGGTCGGCATCGGGCGCGCTCTCGCGCACGGCGGCGATGCGCTCTGCATCCCCATCTCCGCCCAGCTTGACCTTCAGCAGGGGGCGTGTGCGGGCGGCGCGCGTATCGGCTGCCATCTTGTCCGGAGTGCCGACACTGATGGTGTAAGCGGTGATCAACGGCTTTGGCGACGGCAGGCCTGCGATTTCAAAAGCACGCTTGCCCAAGGTCTTGGCCTCGAGATCCCACAGCGCCGTATCGACGGCATTGCGGGCCGCACCTGCCGGCATTGCCGAGAGCAGGCCCTGACGGTCCAGTCCCTCGGCAAGTTTCTGTTCGATCTCGCGGATCTGCGTCGAAACACTTTCAAAGGTTTCATAATAACGCGGGTAGGGTGTGCATTCGCCTCGTCCGGTAATGCCGTTTTCGCTCAAATTGACTTCAAGCACATGCGCGTGGGTGCGTGTGCCGCGGGAGATGGAAAATCCATCACCCGCGATCTTGAAGCTGGCAGCTTCAATGGTGAGCTTGCGCATCAGGCTGCACCGTAAACGGCTTCAACCTGATCAACGATGGCCTCCATGCCGAAACGAACCGGGTCGGTTGCTGGAAGGTCGTTGTGCGCCCTGGAGACGTCAGCCAGATACGCCTTGGCTTCGTCTTCGCCCAAAGCCTTGGTGTTGATGGCGATGCCGATGCAGCGGATGTCCGGGTTGGTGAGCTGGCCGCACTGGATCGTCAGGTCGATGACCTGCTGAATCGTCGGCAGGGCGGCAGGAACGCCGCGCATGGTCTTGCGGGTCGGTTCATGGCAGACTATGAAACCGTCCGGCTGAGAGCCATGCAGCAGACCCAGGGACACACCTGCGAACGACGGATGGTAGAGCGATCCCTGTCCCTCGACGATCTGCCAGTGGGTATCGTCCGTATCCGGTGAGATCCATTCGGCTGCACCGGAGATGAAGTCGGCCACAACCGCATCAAGCGCCACACCGCGACCCGAGATGAAAACGCCCGTCTGGCCCGTGGCGCAGAAAGTGGCGGCATAGCCACGGTCGCTCATGGCTTTTTCCATGGCAAGAGCGGTGTACTTCTTGCCGACCGAACAATCGGTGCCGACGGCCAGAATGCGCTTGCCTGTGCGTTTGGTGCCTTTGCCGGTGGCAAAGGTCTGGTCGGCGTGGCGGACATCAAACAGTTTGCAGTTGTTGCGCTCGGCTGCTTCCTTGATTGCGGGCACGCTGCCAAGGCGAACATGCAGGCCGCTGGCAACATCCATGCCGGCGTCAAGGGCTTCAACGATGGAGGCGACCCAATGCTCGGGCAAACGACCACCTGCATTGACCGCGCCAACGATCATTGTCTTTGCGCCTTGCGAGGCGGCATCCTTGATGGAAACATCCGGGAGACCGGTGTCGGCGACACAGCCATCCAGGCGGTTTTGGCCTAGGCACCAGTCCTTGCGCCAGTCGACGATTCCGGTTGCAGTCTTCGCTGCCAGCGCATCCGGCACATCGCCGAGGAACAGAAGATATGGAAATTCTATTTTCATGCTGGGCTGCTCCACAAATTTCCAGTCCCGCTAACGACTGGACGTTTCAGTTCAGAGCAAGGTATAGGGGGTATAGCGAGCCAGCGGCAAGGGGGCAGTGCCCGGAATGTCATTCTTGAGTAAAAATGAGGCACCGGACCTTGAAGTCGTTACGGAACAAGGAGTTCCGACGATAAAATTGACCGGAGACTGGTTGATTGCCACGGCCGCCCAAGGCCAGCGCAAGGTCAATTCGGTTTCGCAGCAGTCCGGCAGTTCTGTGCGGCTTGATCTCACCGCTGTGAAACACCTTGATACATCAGGCGCATGGCTGGTTCATAAGCTGCGCTCGGCCTGTGACCGCGAGGGCGCAAACGTAGAAGTTGTCGGGTTGAATGAGATGCAGGACAATCTGCTGGCACGCATCGGTGAAGCTGATCCGGAGCAGTGGAAACCCGATTCCAAAGAGTTCTTTCTGACGAAGTTTTTGATCTATCTTGGCAGGAATACGGCCCATATCGGCCATGATGCCATCTCGATGCTGCATATCCTGGGATCGCTTGGGGCGCTGTTGGCCTCGGTCATCGTGCATCCTCGGCGGCTTCGCGCTGTGGCTGTTGCGGTGCAGTTCGACAAGACCTGCATCGGCGCGGTGCCGATTGTGATGCTGATGAGCTTCCTGATCGGCGCGATCATTTCACAGCAGGGCGGGTTTTACCTGCGGCAATTTGGCGCAGACCTGTTCGTGGTTGATCTGGCCGGAATTCTGGTTTTGCGCGAGATTGGTGTGCTTCTGACGGCCATTATGGTGGCCGGGCGGTCCGGGTCCGCCTTTACTGCCGAATTGGGGGCGATGCGAATGCGTGAGGAGGTCGATGCCTTGCAGGTTATCGGTCTCAGCACGACGGAAGTGCTGGTTCTCCCCCGAATTCTTGCCTTGATGATTGCCTTGCCGATTCTGACTTTCATTGCCGATTTGTCGTCATTGCTTGGCAGTGCGCTGGTGACGTGGGCTTATCTGGATATCCCGCCACAGGCCTTCCTCAATCGTTTGCATGAAGCCATCACGCTGAGCAGTTTTCTGGTTGGCATCCTCAAGGCACCCTTTATGGCACTTGTTGTTGGTTTGATTGCCTGTGTCGAGGGCCTTAAGGTTGGTGGTTCGACCGACTCGCTCGGTCATCACACCACCATGTCCGTCGTGAAGGCGATTTTCCTCGTCATCGTGATGGATGGTGTCTTTGCGATTTTCCTGGCCGCGATCGGAGTTTGAGCGAGAGATGACGTCTTCCCCCGATGCGCCACCTGTGTCTCCGGAAAGGGAGGCACAAAAAGGTCAGATCATTCTGTCCGCCAAGAATGTGACTGTCGGCTTTGGCGGTCCCACCGTGCTTGAAAATCTCGACCTCGAAGTCAAACAGGGGGAAGTGTTGGGCTTCGTGGGCGGCTCGGGAACGGGCAAGTCCGTGCTCATGCGCACCATTTTGGGTCTGACGCCGAAACAGAGCGGCACGATTGAGGTGTTTGGGCAGGATATTGACAAGGTGACGGCAAAGCAAAAGCGGCTGATCGACAGGCGCTGGGGCGTATTGTTTCAGCAGGGAGCGTTGTTTTCGTCGCTGACAGTGCGCCAGAACATTCAAGTGCCGATGCGCGAGTATCTCAACTTGCCTCAGTCGCTGATGGATGAACTGGCAGCATTGAAGCTTGCGCTGGTGGGCTTGCCGGGCAGTGCAGCCAACAAATTCCCGTCAGAGCTTTCGGGCGGCATGATCAAGCGCGCCAGTCTGGCACGCGCTTTGTCACTGGATCCGGATCTGGTTTTTCTGGATGAGCCGACCTCGGGTCTCGACCCGATTGGCGCGGCAGAATTCGACTCTCTGATCCGGAGTCTGAGCGACACATTGGGTTTGACCGTGTATATGGTCACACATGACCTTGATAGCCTTCACTCGATTTGTGACCGCATTGCCGTTCTTGGGGAAAAGCGGGTCCTTGTCGAGGGAACGATCGACGATATGATGCATAACGATCATCCGTGGGTCATCTCTTATTTTCGGGGCGAACGCGCCCTCAGACGTATCTGAAGGACAGTGAATGGAAACCCGTTCGAACTACATTCTGATCGGCGCCTTCATGGTGGCTGTTCTGGTCAGCGTATTCGGGTTCGTGTACTGGCTGGCGGCCACAGCAGAAAGCCGCGAGAATGTCTATGTGCGCGTTATTTTCCCTGCCCCGGTCACGGGCCTGCCGGTTGGCGGGCAGGTGCTCTACAACGGTATCAAGGTCGGCGATGTGAAAAGCATCGACTTTGACCCGCAAAACCCGAAAGTCGTTATCGCCACGGTTCGTATCAAGCCGAACACCCCTTTGCGCAAAGATACCAAGGCATCCTTGAACTTTCAGGGGCTGACGGGTGTGGCGTATGTGGATCTGAACGGCGGTTCGCAGGATTCTCCGCTGTTGCTGCGTCCGGGATCCGATCATGTGCCGACCATCAAGGCCGACAAGTCGTTGTTTGACGATATTGCCGATGGCGCGCGCAATGTCCTGAAGCGGGCCGACTCCACCATGTCGACCATCGACAACGTCATTCAGAAAAATGAACCGCAGGTGAACCGGATCGTGCGCAACGCGGCTACCTTCTCGGACGCGCTTGCCTCCAATTCCGATGGTGTGAAGAAGTTCATGGGCAGTGTGGCATCCGTCAGCCAGGCGTTGACTGATCTCTCCGGCCGCATGGGCAAACTAGTGGATCAGGCCAACCGAATTCTGGCGGCTGTGCCCTCGGATCAGGTCAACGAGATCGTCAAGAACCTGTCTGATTTCAGTGATGGCCTGAAGGCCGCCAAGGGCCAGATGACCGATATTGTCGCCAACGCCAAGACCTCGACAGATAACCTCAAGGCGTTTTCCGGCAAGCTCAACGACAGCATGACCAGCGTCAAACAGCTGGTTGCTGCGGTGAAGCCGGAACAAATTGCCCGTATCGCGAGTTCACTCGAGACGATTACGGACGGTGTGGCCAAGAACAAGTCGAACATCGACAGCATTCTGCAACACACCAACAAGGCGACCGTGAATATTTCCAACATGACCGACGACCTGTCGAAGCGCACGGATGACGTTAATGCTGTGATCACCAACGCCAAGCAAGTGTCGGCCAAGCTCAACGCGGCATCGACGCGGGTGCAGGGCATCGTCAACCGTGTTGGCGCCATGGTCGATGGCACCAGCGGCCAGGGCTTCTTTGATGAGGCGACCAAGGCGGCCAAGTCGATCCGCAAGGTTGCGGATGCCTTTGCCGGTCGTGCCGATGTGATTGCGGGTGGCTTGCAGAAGTTTACCAGCCAGGGCTCGGCTCAATTCCAGTCGGCGATGAACCAGTTCAACCGGACGTTGGTCGAAATCCAGCGAGCGGTCAGTAATTTCGATCGGGATCCGAACCGGATCATTTTCGGTGGTGAAAACGTTCCGACCTACAAGGGGGGCCACCGTCGATGACTCGACAAATGCCACCAAGGCGTTATCAAGGACTTGTTAAGATTTGAAACGGCGGCAAGGGACAGACGATCACATGGCAGGATCGGGACGCGGAACTGGGTTGAGCAGGCGGAGCATGTTCAGCGTATTGGCGGGCGGTGTGCTGATGGCCGGCTGCATGAGCGGTGCCCCTTCAGCTTATTACGGTCTGTCTGTGCCGCAGATTGATCCGGGCCGGGCCAGGTCTCGCAAGCAGGTTCTGGTGGCTCAGCCGCGTGCGCTCAAAGCGCTGGATACCGCCAATATTGCGGTGATCAACAAGTCGCAGGCAGTGAGCTATTTCCCAAATGTTGCTTGGACGGATACGCTGCCGAATGTCGTGCAAACGAAGTTGGTTGAAGCCCTTCAGAACACCGGTAGCCTGAAAGGCGTCGGGTTTCCGGGTGACAGCTTGCTGATCGACTATCAGTTGCAAACGGAAATTCGTGCGTTCGGCCTTGATGTGAGCAAGGGCGACCGGGCTGTTGTCGAGATTGCCGCCAAGATCGTCAATGATCGCGTTGGGCAGACCATTGCAACGCAGGTTTTCCATGCAGAGACACCGTCGACCAGTGACGATCCTCAGCAGGCTGTGCAGGCTCTCAATCAAGCCTTTCAGAGCGTTGTGACGCAGATCACGACATGGGCGATCACTAAGGTCTGAAGAGCATTTGATGATCTCGTTGAGGGGCCTGCGTACGTGCGTCCCTGATGATCATGATGAGGGCGTTTACGAGCGTATCGCCTCCCGGCGTTCGACAACGACCGGAGCTTAGGGTGCCGACGTCGGTTTGTCTCCTCTGACCGTTGTTCTCGTGACAGACCTTCGCCTTCATGAAACGGCCTCTTAAATGAATTTTTGCTGACGCAGCCAGTGTTCCAGTTCGTCTGGCCAGCCGCTGCTGGGTGTGCCACGTCTCCCCATCCCGAACCCATGACCTCCGCTACGTAGCAGAATGCGCGTCACGGGAACGTGCATGCGTTTGCATGTCTCCTGCAGCAGGGCGGTGTTGTAGGGCGCTGAGATCGGGTCATCGGCCGCCTGTATCAGAAACGTTGGGGGCGAGGCGTGGGTGATGTAGGTTTCGACTGACCAGTCTTTCTCCAGACCAGGGGGCGGATTCCGGCCGACAATCTGAACTCGTGTGGCCGTGTGCTGGTAGGGTGGCATCAAGGTTACTATGGGATAGGCGAGGGCGACAACGGAGACCGTCGCCGGCAATGTATCAATCCGGTCGATGGCAGCATAAGAGTGAAATTGCGGATGATTGGCCGCCAGTCCCATCAGGTGGCCTCCTGCAGAAAACCCTAGGGCCCCGATTTTCTTTGGATGGATCGCGGAGGTGAACTGTCCTGATCGCATGAGGCGGATTGCTCTTTGGGCATCCTGAAGCGGAGCGAAAGCACCTGCTTGCCATTTCTCGCGAGGCAGCCTGTAGGTCAGCACGCAAGCCGTGATGCCACGTGACAGCAACCAGCGCGCTGCCTGATCGCCTTCATGACGGTTTTGAACATACCGATACCCACCACCTGAGGCGACCAGCATTGCCGCGCCGGTGGGCTGATCCGGGATGTACACCCGCAAGAAGGGGTTGGAGATATGCGACAGGGCACCATTGCGATTGATACGCAGAGGCCCGGTTGGGCCGCCACCGCCCGGCGGCCCCTCCGGCCACAGTGAAACATCAGTTGAGTGCAGTCGTTGAACCGTCGCTGCGTGTGCCGGAAATGCCGTGGCAGACCACAATGAGGCCAGAAGAAATTGCCTTCGGTCCAAGCCGGAATATCGGTTGCTCATGCGAAGCGCTGCTCTGCCGTGAAAGAAACTGGTATTATTTGAGCTGGTGTTTGCGGCGCTTTTGCGAGCGATGCCTTTGAAAGTTGCCTTTGCCTTGATGTTGTCAGGTCAGACCAGCGGCAAGGCGTTGTTTTTTGCAAAACAAGAGGTTCAGTCAGAGCGGATCGCACAGGCGGTGCATCAACCTGACTTTCGTTTCGGGGGAAGCAGGTCACCAATAAAAAAGGCGGGTCATGTGACCCGCCTTTTTGTGTTTTGTATTTGACGGTGCGCTTAGTCGAAGCGACCGCTGGCGTGGGCGAGCATGGTGTAGACCTTGCCCGTGTCAGACGTCAGATAGGTCTGCCCCAGCATGTTGTCCCGGTCATTGCGCGCGACCTGAGCGAGAAGTTGCTCGAAGTCCGAAACGTAGCGATCCACTGCGGTGCGGAAGTCGCTGTCGCGGGAGTACTTCTGACGGATCTCGTCAAACGTCTGCTGTCCTTGCAGAGTGTAGAGACGTCGTGTGAAGACGTTGCGCTCGCCGTTGCGGTAGCGGCTCCACAGATCAACGAAGGTGTCGTGATCGATGGCGCGGGCAATATCGACGGAGAGCGAATTCAGGCTCTCAACCGAGTGCAGGGGGAGCGACCGCGGGGGCTTTCGCCGGTGCTGTCGTCTTCGTTCTCGCGTGATGCACGGCGCAGAAGATCCGAAACCCAGCCCTTGTTGTTGCCAACGCTTTCTGCGGACTTCGAATGACGACGTGGCAACTCGTTCGGCTGTGTGCCGGCGGGGGAGCTTGCGCGGCTGTCACGCGGTTCCGGCGCCCGTTCGCGCGGGGCTGGAGCTGCTTCCTGACGACGCGGTGCCGGAGCATAGGACGACTGCGGCGCAGGGGCGGCAGGTTGGCGCGGTGCCAGACTTGCATCACGGGACTGTGGGCGGGAGATGTCAAGCGAGTTGGAGTGCTTGGCAACAATGCCCGACAGTTCGTTCAGCGCCTGGATCTGCTCCTTGACGACCTTGCGAAGAGCCGCAGTACTTTCTTCAGCTTCTTCCGGAAGGTTCAGAATGCCCTGCTTCAGCTCGTTGCGGGTTGACTGCAACTCCCGATGCACTTCGCGGGCAACGTCACGCATGCGCGTCGCTGCTTCATTGAAGCGTTCGGAGGATTCGGTCACCGTTCGGCCCATTTCCGTCATGATGTCGTCCTGGGCGGCACGGATGGCTTCGCGAGCCTTCTTGCCTTCCAGACCGGCGGTCATGCGCATGCCCTCGAATTGCTCGGCCACCTGACGGCTGGCCGCTTCTGCCGCAGCACTCAACATGGAGGCGGCTTCGCGGGCGCGATCATCGGCGTTCTCGAGTGTTTCGCTCAGGGTCTGGGTGAACGACCGCATCAGGCTGTCGACGGCTTCCGTCTTGGCCAGAAGCGTTTGGGCGACTTCCTCGATGGCCGTCTTGCGATCACTGACGCGGCTCTCGACAGAACGATTTGTCTCTTCGAGATGCTGTGCTGCCCTGGCCAGATCGTCGGCCTGACCGGCGAACTTCTGGCTGAGGGTGGTGATGTCCGCCAGCGTCGTTTCCGTGACTGTCTGCAAGGCGCCGACCTGTTCGTCGATCAGGCCAACTGAAGAGTTGGTCTGTGTGACGGCACGATCCACGGCCTGACGGAACTCATTTGCCCGCGAGCCAAGATTGCGTTCGATGTCGCCCAGGTTCTGGTTGGCACCATCAACAATCTGCTGGAAGTCGCTGTTGGAGCTTTCCAGACGCGACAGGATGCCACTGACATCGGTGTCGAGACGGTCGCGAGTGTCGTTGAGCAGATTGGTGGCCCGGTCTGTGCGGTCGTTCAGGGTCTCGACGATGCGATCCCCTGCCTCGACCAGCGAGCGGGTCGCTGCAAGGCCGTTCTGTGCAAAGGTATCGCTGACTTCGCTGCCCTTGACGGTAATGGCATCGAGGATAGCACGGTGAACTTCGCCGACGCGGTCGGTGAGGTCATGAGCCCGATCTTCGATAGCTTTGATAAGCTGGTTGCCATCGTTGCCGATGATACGGGCCAGTTCGCCAGAGCGTGCGCCAAAGGCCTCGTTGAGGGTGGCAGCCTTGTCGAACAGGTCGTTGGCAACCGAGATGCCGCGATTGGCAAGCAGATCCGACGCCTCGGTGACGGCCTTGGTGACACGATCGCGGATGGCGGTCGTCTCGCCGGTCAGAAGGCCGCGGACTTGTTCCAGCGTTTCGTTGAGAGTTTCGCGAGCCTGTTCGCTTTCTGCAGACAGGTTGCCAGAGATCTCTGCGATGAGGCGCGACAGATCTGCATGGACCTTCTCGCTTTCGCCGGTCAGTGAGCCGGAGAAATCGGAGAGGGTACCAACGTAGAGGGTGCGCGCATTTTCGCTCTCAGCGGCCATGGTGCGGGCAGCGTCTGCAACAGCGGAGAGCACCAGGTCACGAACCTTGTTGCTTTCGCCGTCCATCTGTTCACTGGCCTCGACCATCGTGGTGCTGATGATTGCAGCAGCCTTCTGGCTTTCGCTGACAAGCACACCGCGTGCTTCGCCCACGGCTCCAAGAACTGCCTGACGCATCCGATCGCCTTCACCCGACAATTTGGTCGTGATGTCGTTGACCGTACCCGAGACTTCATCAACGGTGCGCGACCGTTCGGCAGCCAGAGAATCCACGGCCTGAGCGACGGCATCGAGAACCATGCTCTTCATCCGGTCGCTTTCGCCCGACAGCGTGGTGCTGGCTTCAGAAATGACCGTGGTGAGAATATCGCGGGCTTTTTCACTTTCGCCACTCAATGTGCCGGAAATGCTTTCCAGACGCTCGTTGAGGACCGTTTCAAGCTGGTTGGCGCGCGTGTCCAGGGTCTCGGCCACTTCGAAGACCTTGGCTCCGAGAGAGACATTGATCTCTGCAACACGTTCAGACAGCGTTTCGGTGAACTGTTCGGACTGACGCGACAGGATCAGGCCTGCCTCTGCCAGACGCGAATCGAGCGCCGTGTTCATTTCATCCTGTCCGGAGACAAAGGCGGATGCGATCTCGCGGGTTCGCGTGATCAGTGTTTCGCTGATGGTGCGCGCGCGGGTATCGAGGGTTTCGTCGATACGCTGCGTGCCTTCCGTCATCGTCTTGGACAGATGTTCTGCCTTTTCCGACATGGAGGTTGCAGCCTGATCGACACGGCTGCTGAGGGTCGTGCCGATGATCTCGGCGCGCTCGGCAAGTGTTGATCCGGCAGCTTCGACGCGCTCGCCCAGACGGACGGTGATGGCGTCTGAACGATCCATCAGGATGTCCGAGATGTTGCGTGTCTTTTCTTCCAAGGCTTCGGTGATGCCTGATGTCCGCTGCTCAATGGCTTCGGACAGCATCACTGTGCGGGTTTCAAGCGCGGCTTCGAAGGAAGACGTGCGCTGATCCAGCGTCAGATCCAGCGTGTTGATGTGGCTGCCAAGCGACTCGTCCATGCTCTCGATCCGGGTCGAGAAGGTGGAGTCGAGCGTATAGAGGCGGCTGTCTAGGCTTTCCGTCAGATGCGAGGTGCGTGCATCGAAGCCTTCGATGAGCTTGCCACCGCGCTCGGTGACGATGTGATCCAGATCATTGAGCTGGTTGCCCAGAATGGCCTGAATGTTGGAGCCCTTGGTTTCCAGCGTCGAGGTGATCAGATCACCAATCGTGCTGATGTTGTCAGCCAGATTTTCGCCGATGGACGTCACGTTGGTGGTCAGGCGATCGCCTGCCGCATTGATGTCGGCGGTGATCTGTGTGCCACGACTGTCGAGCACTTCAGCCAGGGATGTGCCAGTGCTGGTGATGTTGTCACCGAGCATGGTGACGTTGGCCGTGATCGTTTCACCAATGGTGCTGACATTCGTTGCAAGGCGGTCGCCGGCTGCGGTGATGTCGCTGGTGATGCGATCGCCGCGTGTACCAATGAGTTCGGCCAGCGACGTGCCGGTTTCGGCCAGAGTGAACGTGAGGTTGTTGGCTTCCTGACCCAGAGACGCAGAGATTCTTGCGGAAATGCCCTCAAGGCTGTCCCGCAGACCCATGGTCTGCTGTTCCATGATGTCGGCCATTTCGCGGCCACGGCTGGCCAGACGCTCGTCGAGATCCGTGCCGTTGACGGCAATGGATTCGTAGATGCGCTCGGAGATGTTGCCGAGCTTGTCGACCAGTTCGCCGCCGTTGACGGTGATTGTGGTGGACAGGCTGCCAGCGGTTTCGTCCAGCTTGGAGGCGATTTCGCCACCGCGCAGCGACAGATCCACAACGATGGATTCTCCGGTGCCGCGCAGGATTTCCGCAACTTCCGAGGTGCGCTCCGACAGGGTTTCGACAATGTCCGCGCCGCTTTCGGATATGGCTGTGGTGACCTCTGCTGCGCGGGTGGAGATGCTGTCGACAACCATTGCGCCCGTCTGGCTGAGCGAGGCATCGAGACCGGTGACGCGCATTTCCATGGACGACATCAGTTCGTCGGTGCGTGTCGTGACCGTGTCGATCAGGCGGCCACTGGTGAGTGCGATGTTGGCGTTGATCTCTTCGCCCTGCTTGGAGATCGTCTCGCCGACCGAAAGACCGGTGGTCTCCAGCGTGGTGCGGAATTCCTGGGTCTTCTGATCAAGAGCCTCAACAACCCGGCTGGACGAGCCGGACATGATTTCCTCGATCCGGCCGCTCTGTGCGCCCAGGGTCTCGACGAAATACTCGGTGGTGCTGTTGAGGCGGTCGTTGACTTCGTCGCCGCGTCGCGAAATTGCGTCGTGAACCGTGCTGCCCGTGGCTTCCAGCGTCTTTCGGAATTCCTCTGCCGTGCTGCCCAGCGTTTCGATGACGCGGGTGGAGGAGCCATTCATGGATTGCTCGATGTTCGAGCTGTGGCTTTCCAGCGACTGAACGAAGGTCTGTGCCGTTGTCGCAAAGCGGGTGTTGAGTTCCTCGCCACGCGTCGACAGGGTTTCCCAGATGGTGTTGCCCGAGGTCGACAGGTTTTCGACGAGATCCTGACCCGACGTGAGAAGACGGTCAAGATAATCGCCGGCACGGGACGACAGGGTTTCAACGAGTTCGTTGCCCGAGCTGTCGAGTCCTTCGCGCAGGAATTCGAGCTGCTTGTCAACCGAGGAGGTGAACTGGTTGGTACGGCCGTCAACGGCATCAATCATCCGCGTCGTGGCGGAATCGATGGTGTTGCCGAAGCGGTCGGATGTCTCGGCCAGTCGGGCAGCGACGGACTCGTGAGCACCGGAGATCGTGTCACGGACGCGATCTGCATTGGCAACGATGGATTCACGCTGGCTGACCAGTTCATCGATCAGCGAGCGGATCTTCAATTCGTTGTCATTGTAGGAGCGTTCGAGCGAAGACACTTCGTTATGAACGAGAACTTCCAGCTCGCTGGCGCGGGCAATCGCCCTTTCGATGCCGTCCCCCATGGCGGAGACTTCGCGGCGGATGGCCTTAGCCGACACTGAGGATGGACTCCTTGGCCATGTCCTCCGGCTCTGCAAGACGCAGTGCAACTTCGGTCATGCCGCGTGCGACGATGCGCATTTCCTGCGCCCGCCAGATCATCATGGCCATAACCCAGAAGAACACGATCGGCACGGCGATGGCGACAATGGCCAACAGCACGCCCGGTGCATTGGCCAGATCGCCAAGTCCGCGAATATTTGAGAACTGAGGTCCGAACGACGACGCCGTCAGACTGACTCCAATCAGCGCCCACACAATCGACAAGGCAAAGGCGCCCCAGAAGGGGGCCGTCGAGGGCCGTCTTTGCAGGGCAAAGATGAGGCTGCCAATGTTGCGGCGGTCATCGTTTGCTGCCGGGGGTCTTCCGCCCCGTCCGCCTCTGCGCTTCTCGCGTTCAGCCTGGCGCTTCTCACGAGCGCTCGCGCCCGTGCTGGGCTGCGGCTGATCTGATACTCGCGATCCTGCAGGTGCAGACGACATGGTTGAATTTGTCTGATCGTCACTAGCGGTGTCGCCGAAATCGAGCTTTAAAGCTTCTTCTACAGCGGAGAGTGCCGCTTCCGCAGGGTCTTTCACCTTCGGGGGATTTGCCATATGGGATCGCCTCACGTCCGTACTCGTTACATTTCGGTCGGTTCGGTCAAGCCGTAACCTGCCGAATGCATTGACCTGTGAAGGGACTTGAAAGCTGCCCTTTCGAAGTCCTTCATGGTTTGACAGGGTGACGGCAAAGCGGAGACTTACACATGTCTTTCCGTTAGCCTTAATGTCACCTTGTCAGACATCTTTGAATGTCATCGCACAGTGTCTACTAACGAATGACAAACGGCAATCCTTTTAAGGCGCTAGGATTGTCTCTTCGGGCAAAATCTAGGGTCTTTTTGTGGTGAAAAACATCTCTTTGAAAGCCGTTTGAAGCTGTTTTGCACCTGCCAGCCGATACTGTTTTTGTGGGTTGGGCGAGAAATATCGCGCTGCTTCAATCTCCAAAAAGCAGAGTCATACAAACTGTTTGGACGGCTTCTTAAAGTTTTGATTCATATATATGACGTAGGGGCATAAATGGTAGAGGCTTGAAGTAAAAAGCCTTTTTCAGGCGCTTGATTTGGGGGCGTTCTGCCGCAGAGTCAGTGTTACCGGTGGCGCCGTTCGTGTCGAGGGGGCGGCTGATGCCGATCTGACGGGGTCAACGCTCCACAGTGGGTGCAGGAAAATAGCAGAATCTACTCTCGCCAAGTTTGACAGTTAGCATAAATTCATGAATCGACGTTAACCATTTGTTAAATTTTTTGGGGAAACCGCGTGTGACTTCGCGGAAGGGTTAAAGGGTTAATGACATTCCCCGCACAGGCGGTCATGGTGCGCCGCGCGTGGGGTGCGGTGGGGCGTCCCGTTTCGAATCACGACGACAGAAGGTCGACACCACGATGTTTCCCGAGAATGGCCCGGACCCTCATGATGCTTTCGACATGCAGCTTCTGGACACCAACACGCTTGGCAATGCGGATTTGCGCAATCAGGTGTTGACGATGTATCGGACACAATCTCTTGCGATGCTGTCTGAGATCGAGCGCGAGGCGGATCCACGTTTGTGTGCCGAGAAGTTGCACAGTTTAAAGGGGTCGTCGCAAGCCGTGGCTGCCGTGCGCGTGGCCGGGCAGTGCGCCGCGCTTGAAGAGTGTCTGTTAAAGGGCGAGCCTGTTTCCTTTGCCGGATTGCGGGCGGATGTTGAACAGGCTGTGCAGGTCATTGATGGCTTTTCCGGCAGTGCTCGGACTTCTTGACCTTCCTCAAAAGGCGCGATGTCGCGAACAGAATTGACCATCTTTGCTTGACCTTTGATCACGAAGGCTTATGTCGAAGAGAGGAACAGTCGACAACGATAACCAGACGTGGGTCATGCCAAAAGTAACTTATGTATCGCCTGATGGGCAGCGCACCGAAGTGGAAGCCTCTGAAGGTGCCACGGTGATGGAAACGGCTATCAAAAATATGGTGCAGGGAATTGAGGCCGAATGCGGCGGTGCCTGTGCCTGTGCGACTTGCCACGTCTATGTGGATGAGGCTTGGAAGGACAAGCTTTCGGACATGGATCCCATGGAAGAAGATATGCTGGACTTTGCATATGACGTGAAGCCGACCTCGCGTCTGTCCTGCCAGATTCAGGTAAATGCAAATCTTGATGGCTTGGTCGTACATGTACCTGAGCGTCAGGCCTGAGCGTCACGCTTCTGGGCAGTGTTTGCGGCTTTGATTTTCAAAGTGCATTTGGCACCGGTGTCGCCGGTGCCATTTTTGTATGTGGCTGACGGTCCGTGACGTGCAACAGATGCCGGATCAAGCGTTGGTCTTGCGGTTTTCTGCGCGCGATTTGGATTTGGTTGTTTCCGACGTCTTGTCGGGTGGCGTGGAGCTGCGGACCAATTCGCTCATGAATTCGGCAGCCGTTGGCCCTTTCGTGGCTAGGAACGGCGATGGGCGGCACACCGCGATGGCAGCCAGCCCGATGCGGGTTGTCAGCAGACCGTTGATGACGCCTTCGCCAAGACGGGCGGACAGGCGCGCTGCCAGTCCGTGACCGAGGATTTGAGAGGCGAGATTGTCACCTGCCGACATGCCGCCTGTTACCGCCAGATGTGTCAGTACGTGGCGAGTGAGCCGGATGAAGCCCAGAGTGCCGGGGCGACCTCCGTAAAGGCTGGCCAGACGGCGAATGATGCGCAGGTTTTCGAACAGCACCGTCAGAATATCGATCAGCGCGCGAGGGCTCACCGCCGTGACGATGGAGACACGCTTGGCGCTGTTCATGACAATGCGGCGCGCTTCCAGATCAAGAGGGGCGAGTAACTCGCGCTCTCCCAGCATGACCAGATCACGGCCATCAATGATCTCTTCAAGATGGCTCTTGAGCGCCTTGCGTCCGCGCGCTGTTTCGGGGCGGTCCTCATACAGGGCCATCAGGTCCTTGAGGGCCTTCGTTGCCTCTCGGCTATCGTCGCTTGCAGCCGATGAAGCAAGCGCCTCGCGCAATCCGTCGATCTTCTTGAGACGGCGCAAACCGACGGCCTCCCGAATGATCAGGCCGACCAGCCCGACCCCAACCAGACAGGTAAGGGCGACTGCAACCCAGCCAAGCCAGTCCGTGCGGGCGAAGAGATCGCGCACCAGATTGTCGATGGCCAGCCCAATGCTCAGGCTGACCAGACCGGCCAGCCCGCTCATGATCCAGCGGCCGAAGTGCCAGCGGCGTTTGGGTGAGGCGACGCCCGCTTCCAGACGTGGCAGTTCCTGTCCGTCCTGCGTCATCAGCGGTTCTGCAAAATCCGCCTCGTCTTCTGCATCTGCGAGAGAGGCTCGGGTGGAGAACCTCACGCGCTCATCATCAAGCGACAGCGCGGTCGGGCGACGCCGCGGAGGCTGTGAAAGATCCGAGGGCTGGCTCATGCGAGATAGTCTCCGATCAGGAAATCGAGGGCTCTGTCCAAGCGAATATGCGGCAGGGACAAGGTCATACCTTCTGCGGTTCTGTCCAGTTGCGGCGGACGGAACCTGAGATAGTGGATGGCATCGTCTTGCGCTTCAGAAATTGATTCAACGGCGCTGGCCTGCTTGGCCTCTGCTTCAGGTTTTGATTCAAAATGTTGGAAAAGTGAGTCAATGTCGTCAGGCAAGTCTCCGGGAAACATAGCGATTTCCGTTTCGCCGTCATAAAGCTTGCCGTCAAATTTCTGTCCGGGCATGGGCGTGCCGAAGATGGCGGGCAGGTCTTCGCGGCCATGTTGAATACTGGCCTCTCGGGTGGCGCGCACCGAGGCAAGGGCCAGTGCCTGAACGTCGGCCCCCTTGAACTGGGCGTGTTCCATGCCGCGATTGACGAGCTTCTTCAAGATGGTCTGAAGACGGTCATGATCCTGTCGTTGCAGATGATCCGCCTTGGTCGCGGCAAACAGAATGCGGTCAATACGCCGGGACAGGATGGAGCTGAGCCATGACTTCTTGCCGGGCCGAAAGCTGGTGAGGACCTCGCCGAGGGCGGTCTGCAAATCGGTCATTGCAGTGGGGCCGGCATTCAGGGCGTGCAGGACGTCAACCAGAACGATCTGCCTATCCAGCCGTGCGAAGTGATCCCGGAAGAACGGGCGGATGACATGCGCCTTATAAGCCTCATAGCGTCGCTCCATCATTGCATGAAGCGATCCCTTGCGCGGTGCTGCAGCATCATGGGGAATGTCAAGCGGAGCGAAGGTCAGAGCGGGTGAGCCTTCCAGATCGCCCGGCATCAGAAAGCGGCCGGGCGGCAGCATCGATAGCGCATAGGCTTCCTGACGACAGTCTGCAAGATAGCGCTTGAAAGCCTCTGCCAGCTTTTGCGCATCGGTTTCGCTCTCTTCTGCGGTCTTATCGACAGAGCTGAGCGCAGCAAGAAACGGGGCTGCCGGTTCCTTCCTGTTGGATGCGCGGGCAAGCTTGATGGCCTCGGCGGAGAAGGCTGCATAGCTCTTGCCCAGAAGTGGCAGATCCAACAACCATTCGCCTGGATAATCAATCAGATCGAGGTGCAGCTTGCCGGGTCCGAACTTGCGCGAGAAATAGGAGGCACTCTCGTATTCGAGGGTGAGCCGCAGTTCAGAAATCTGTCGCGTCGACTGGGGCCATATGCGATCTTTCACCAGCGCGGCGACATGAGCTTCATAATCGAAACGCGGCACGGCATCGTCGGGCTGGGCCTGAAGATAGGCATCGCTAAGGCGACCACCTGCGGCGGCACGAAACACCGGCAGTCTGCCTCCGTGCAGCAGGTTATGCACCAGCGCGGTGATGAAGACGGTCTTGCCGGCCCGTGCCAGTCCCGTCACCCCAAGACGCAGGCTGGGCACTGTCAGATCGACGGCCGCATCACTCAGGTTCGATAATGTCAGACGGGCCTCATCGGCCAGGTGACAACAGTCGGCTCACGCAAGTTCCTCCGGCTCTGATGTAGGTTTGTGAGAGGGCAGGGCAAGTGCGACCCTGTCACGAAGTCTTTAGTCGAGGGCGCGAGGCCGTTGAAAATTGATCAGCTTACCGCTGCGCCTGTCGACATCCGCCCAGGTCGGCACGTCGAAGTCGAGAACGGCGACACTTCCGGTTGGGAATTTCTGGCTCCTGAGATCCCGAAGATCAGGCTCTGAGGATCCGATCAGCGTGCAAGCCGTTTCGGAAATTGCTGGATTGTGGCCAATGATCATCAGAACCTTGGCATTCGAGGGCTGCTTGTTGATCAGGTCGACATAGGTGCTGTCACTCACCCGGTAGAGTTCCTCGGCAAGAATGGGATCTACGTTTGAAGCCAGCAAAGGCAGGAGCGGGTCCAGCGTCTTGCGGGCGCGAACGGCGGTTGAACACACGACCCGGTCGGGCAGCAGGTCGTTCTGTAAAAGCCACCGCGCCATCAGCGGAGCGGAATGCTCGCCACGTGCGTTGAGGGGGCGGTCGTGGTCGTCGAGTTCAGGATTGCTCCAGTCTGATTTGGCATGGCGCATGAGAATGAGACGAAGGGTCTTGGTATCTTTATTGGACATGGATCAATTCTGATTCTGGAGGGTCTGGACGAAGGCGGCAAGCCCGGGTCCTATGGTGGTTTCATCCTCGGGCAGCTGATAGGCGATCCAGAGGGTGTAATCTGCTTTGGGGCCAGAAAATCGCCACATGGTCTCGATCAGCGGTTCCGGCGTCCATGAACGGGTCTTGAAGGAAATGCCGTCGGCAGCTGCGCCTGTCAGTGTGATGGGGGTGAAGCCTGCCTGAGTATAGGCAGTCATGAACTCTTGCGTTGCACGTTCGCCACTGTTCTTCTCGTGCTGGCGCAAAACGGCGTTGAGCCCTTTTCGGGTGGTGTAGATGCAACCGGCCACCCGGTCGCCATCCGAGGCGAGCACTTTAGTGCGATAGAATGCGCCCACCTTGTCCGGGCAGCGCAGGCCGGAAAAATGGTGCATGCCCAGAACATCATTGATCCAGCCGTTGTCTTCCTTGATCAGATAATCCTCGGCCTGTGCGGTGACTGCTGCCCCCATCAGGCATGCGACTGCCAGTGCCAAGGCACCATAGAAACCGCAGCCGGTGGTATAGCGGCTCGTCCGCGGATGGCTGTCGAGGTGTCAAAGTCAGCGGGGCCTCCATGACCTTGCGATGCGCGTCATGGCGCGCGCAAATCTGATCTGTACAAAATGTATTGTCGGTCTGGCAGCCCTCAAGCGCAAGCCGCCTTGTCAGATTGCTCACATGCATCAGCAATCTTCCGTGCGCTCATTTTTCCAAGAAAACTTCGTAATAAAAGCAATGTCCAAATCAACATTTGTCAAAAGACCTGAGATGGAACTTGCCGGATAAAAGTTTCCTCTCTGAGTTTTTGTGGTCCTGTTGTTTTTATCAGGATTGATTTCAGTGTCCCGGCGCAAGTCACTGATTCGAATTCGAAAAAATATTTGGAACGATTTGGCATGCCGCTTGCGAATACTTGAGGGTGTTGAGTGGGCGTTGGCCCAGAGCTTGAGAGGATCAGAGTAAGATGGGCATTTATGGGGCTATCAATTCGGCCATCTCCGGGTTGGCTGCACAGGCAACCGCCCTGGAGAACTTGTCCGGTAACGTCGCGAACACCCAGACCATTGGTTATAAGCGACTGGATACGACTTTTTCGGATCTTGTGTCCGGCGGGGGATCCGTCCAGGCGAGACCAGGTTTCCGGGACGACCTACGCCACATCGCGTGCGACCAATACCTTGCAGGGCGACATCGCGTCGAATGAAGTGGACACCTATCTGGCGATTAACGGCGAAGGCTATTTCGTCGTGCAGACACCGGAGAGCGTATCTGACGGGACAACGACCTTCAACGATACGCCATATTATACGCGCGCCGGTGATTTCGAGATCGATGAAGACGGTTATCTGGTCAACAGCTCCGGGTATTACCTGACGGGTTTCGAGATTGATCCGACCACGGGCAATCCGGTCGGCGATTCTCCCGAAGTGATCCAGATTGACGATTTGCCACTTGCGGCACAGGCAACCAGCGACATCGACTATCAGATTTCCCTGCCGATCGTGCCTGATACGACGGATTACGACGGCAGCGATCCGGACACGGCGCTGCTGGATACGGCGACCGTCGGCACCGGTGATGTTGCATCCGCGGATGAATCGACCTTTTTGGCTGGATCCATTGGTGGCGGCTCCATCACGATCTACAATGCCAATGGCACCGAAATGAATGTGCAGGCGCGGTGGGCCAAGACCGCAAATGAAGATGCCGTGACATCTACGCAAGACACCTGGAGTATGTATCTGGGCAGTGGCGGCAATGATCCCTCCTGGTTGCAGATCGGGTCGGCCACGTTCGATAGCAGCGGTGCGCTGGATACATTGACGACGGGCGCAAACGGAACCGTCGACAGCAATGGCACAGGCTTCGACATCGCCTCCCTGACCATCGGATCGACCACGACGTCCAACGTCAATGTGTCCTTCGCGGGGGATTCCCTGTCGCAGTATTCGAATTCAACCGGCATCGCGTCCTCTGTCGATCTGGAACAGGACGGCTATGGGGCGGGTGAGCTGATCGGTATTGCCGTGGATTCTGCTGGACAGGTGAATGCGACGTATTCGAACAGCCAGAGCCGGGCGCTCTTCGAAATTCCGATCGCCACTTTTCAGGCTGAGCAGAACCTGCAACGCGTCGATGGCGCCGCTTTTCAAGCCACAGCTACATCTGGCGTTGCCAATTTAACCGGCGGCGGTGAGGTGGTGGCGAATGCGCTGGAGCAGTCGAACTCGGACATTGCCGACGAATTCGCGAAACTCATTATCACCCAGCAGGCCTATTCGGCCAACTCACGGGTCGTCACTTCGGCGGATCAGATGCTGGACGATGCGCTGAGCATGGTTCGGTAACGGCTTTCGGGCAGGCGTGGCGCGTAGGGGCATGAAGCTTCTTCGTGCTGCGCCAGCCTTGCAGGTTTTTGGCCTCGAATGAGGTCGCATGGACTGGGTGTGCAACACCAGGAGACACGACCATGGGTTTGTCGTCAGCATTGAATACAGCGCTTTTCGGTTTGACTTACAATCAGAAGCAGATCGATCTGACCGCCGCCAACGTCGCCAACGCCGATACGGCGGGCTATACGCTGAAAACGGTCGAGGCAAATGTCTTCTTCCAGGGCGATGGCAGCGTCGCCGGCGTGTTGTCTGGCAATGTGCGGCGCGTTGTCGACGAGCAGATCCAGTCTTCCTATTTCGAGTCCCTGTCGGACCGGGAATATTCGGCGGCCATGAGCGATTTCACCACGCGATTGGATGAGGTGTTCGGCACGCTGGACGATGGGTCGAGTGTTGCGTCGCTGGTGACAGACTTTTCCAATTCTCTGGCACAGCTCGTCAACTCGCCGGGCAGCTTTTCCGCGCAGCAGCAGGTTGTCTCATCGGCTCAATATCTGGCGCAGGAAATGAACCGCAGTTACGGTGACATCGACGACTTGCGCAGCGAGACCGATAATCTGCTGGCTTCGCAGACTGATGACGTCAACGATCTGTTGCAGAATATTCAGGATACCGACAGCCAGATCCTTGATGCCCAGTCCCGCGGTGTCACAACGGTCGAACTTGAAGATCAGCGCGACCGTTACGTCGAGCAATTGTCCGGCTACCTTGATGTCAGTGTTTCTGAGGGCAGCCTTGGCACTTTGAAAATCATGACGGCGCGCGGGGATCAGCTTTATGCCGACAACAAGGCCTCGACGTTGAGCTTTACCGAAAGCGTCAATCTGCAACCCGGCGCGTCGGGTCGTTCGGTTGAGGTGAAGACACCCGGTGGCACCACGTTTGATCTGCTCGACAGTTCGCGCTCTGGCTCCATGGTGGCATTGGGCGAATTGCGCGATGAGGTTCTCCCGGAAGCACAGGCTCAACTTGACGAATTGGCCACACAGCTGTCGCTCGCCATGTCCAATGTGAATGTTGAGGGCGAAGATACCACCGTGGGAACAGAAGACGGTTTCACGCTGGATGTCTCCGGCTTGCAGAGTGGCAACACGATCACCTTGTCCTATGAGGATGCGGCGGGCGCGACGCAGAATGTGTCGTTCGTTGCCGTCACTGATCCGTCCTTGCTGCCACTGGCTGACAGTCAGACGGCCCAAAAGGGTGACACGGTTTATGGCATCGATATTTCCAGTGGTGACCCCGCAGATACCATCACCCAGATCCAGGCTGCCCTTGCGACAACGGATTTGGCGGTGAGCAACGACGGCTCTGACAATCTCCAGATTCTCGGCAATACGGGAACCGGAGCGAGTGTCGACAGCCTGAATGCCAATATCACGCCGACCGCCAATTCAGATCAGGGATTGGGGCTCAACATCTTCACCGACGCGCGCGATGGGGGCGGTCTGTTCACGGATGCTCTTGAGGATGGCGGGCAGAGCGTTGGCTACGCCGGTGCGATCACCGTCAATCCAGATCTGTTGGATGACAGCGATTTGCTGGTCACTTATGAGACCACGCCAACAAAAAATTCGCAAAATGACTCGTCGCGGGCAGAATATCTGGTTGGGCAGTTGGCGCAGACCACGGTTGCGTTTGACCCTTCGGCGGGCATTGGCACCAAGGGCACACCCTATGAAGGCACGGTTCTGTCCTATGTCAATCAGATGGTGGCGTATCAGGGCGATCAGGCGTCAGACGCGGCGACCTATGCCGATGCCAAGGAAACACTGACCAGCAATCTGGCGATCCGCTACGAGGAAAGCTACTCCGTCGATGTCGACAAGGAGATGGCGTTTCTTATCGAGTTGCAGAATTCCTACACGGCCAATGCACGGGTCATGCAGGCGGTGAATGAAATGTACGATGTTCTCTTCAACGCAGTCTAGGTGACGTCATGGCTTTTGATACCATTACAACATCGCGTTCCTATCTGACGCAGCAGGTTACGGACCTGACGAAGAAATTGCAGGAACGCACCACGCAACTTGCCACTGGCAAAGTGTCCAACACCTATGGTGGTGTAGGACAAAACCGGCTTCTCGATCTTGAGTTGACACAGAAGGTGTCGCGTATCGATTCCTATCAGGAGACGATCACCAAGGCGAACCTGCAACTCAATACGCTGAACATCACGCTGGATCGTCTGGAAGACCTTCGGCTTGATTCAAAGGCCGCCATCGACCCGAATGACTATGAATTGCAGCTTGACGGGCAAACCACGTCGCAAGCTACATCCGAGGTGCTCTTGTATGAAGCCGTCAGCTTGCTGAACAGCAATGTTGCCGGACGCTATCTCTATGGGGGCAGTGATGCCAACAGCAATCCGGTGGCACAGGTTGAGGAACTGCTCGACGGCGCAGACGGCAAGGCCGGGCTGCGCGATGTGATGGCGGAATATGAGGCGGCCAATCTGGGCGCTGACAATCATGGTCGTCTGATCATTCCGGCTGCCTCAACCACCAACTTTGCCGGAGCAGTTCCCACGGACAGCACTTTCACCATTGCCGAAGATGGCGCACATGACTTTGGGTATGACATTGACAGCGTCACCAATGATCTGAGCAATGTGACGCTGACAGGTCCAAGTGGCGGCGATCCGGACAGCTTCGACGTTCAATTCACCGGACAGCCGACATTGGGGGAGACGCTGGAGATCCAGTTGACCCTGCCGCCGGACCATAGCGAGCCGGTGACCTTTACCTTTACGGCCGCCTCGACCAATGGGGCCGATGGGCAGTTTGCAATTGGTGCGGATCTGGAAGAGACGGCGAACAATCTCCTGAGCGCCATCACTTCAGAGATTGAAACGCATGCTCAGACCAAGTTGAAGGCCACGGCCGATGGGTGGGCGGCGGATGAGTTCTTTGACACGTTTGGCGGGGATGACACGCTTCGCATTGATGGTCCGCCTTACGAGACGGCGACGGCACAAGTGTCGGGTGCGGGCACAACAGTCGCCTGGTACACTGGCGACAATTCGCCCACGGATAATCCACGCAAGGATGAAACGGCGGTCATCGACGACAACCTGTCGGTGCGTTACGGCGTTCGGGCAAATGAGGAAGGCCCTGCTGCTGTGATGAAAGCGCTGGCGACCTTCGTGGCTGCGGATTTTTCCGGCGGGGGCACAACGGACGAGGCCTATTACAATGCGCTGTCTGAGGGCATGAAAAGTGTGCTGGCACCCGAGGGGGTGGATCAGTCCGGTATTGCCGACATCAACACCGAGATTTCCATCGCCTTTCGCACAGTGAGCGATACGGATGATCGCCACGCTCAGACCAAGTCCACCTACCAGGGAACCATTGATGAAATCGAAGGGGTGGACAATGAAGTTCTTGCCGCAGAGATCCTTCAGCTCAAGACCAACATCGAGGCATCTTACCGCGCTTCATCAATTGTTTATAATTTGAGCCTGGTTGACTTCCTTTGAACGTATAACCTTATGCACATCTACTCCACGCCTCCGTTTTCGGGGGCGTTTTTTTTGGGCTTCTGCCTGTTGAGGAGCGCGCTGGGCTGTGGTGACCGAGCCTTTGTCCTGTCAGCATCGGGCAAGGGGCTGGTATGACCCGTGGAGCAGCACTGCGACTGAGACGCTGCCCCTCACGGCCACGGGAGGTGATCCTTGGCTTGATCGAGGCGACCGTTCATTTCTGGAGACGTGGAGACGTGGAGACGGGGGAGGGGCGCGGTACATTACGCCATCAAGCCCGTGTCCGTTGGCTTACGCATGCCGAGTATCGGCCACGGCTGAAGCAGGCAGGAATTGGGGGCTGTCTGTGGGGCGGCCCGGATCTTATACCGCGCCGCCATCCGGATCATTGTTCAGGCCGTGCCCGGAGCCCTTCCGCGATACTGCGGTTGATCTGGATCAGGCTGGCGAGCTTGTCCGGATCGGGATACATCATGATCGTCATGGTGTGCTTGAACACAAAAACACCCAGCGAAGCCGGGTTGTTCTTCAAATCCTGTGGCAGTGTGCTTTCAGCGCTTGTGGCAGAAGTGACGAGAATGGTCCAAAGCTTTCGATTGTAGACCAGGACCTCGTCACGTTCGGCGAAGGACGACTGTTCCCAGTCATCCCTGATCAACTGGAGCCGACCTGCGGCCTTCATCAGTAGGTTTGCCTCCAGTTCCCTCGGTGACACTGCCACCTGACTCGTCTTCTGGTAGGCCTGCGCTGCCTGTTTGTACATTTTCTATCAGCGTCCTCTCATACTCGATGAGCTTGCGTGCTTCTTTCAGTGCTTTGTAGAAGGCTCCGCCGAGGATCGCGTTGCTGATTCTCGTAATGTACGGAATCGTACTGGGCGCAGCCTTGATGATGTCGTTGACAAGAGTGAAGTAGTCTTCCTGAATTTTCTCCACTTCACTGGAGAGGTACATGAGCTGAACGGCGAGGTAGACCTTCTTGGCGGGGGTGTTCGCTGTGGCCGCGGTGAAAATATCCTTTTCCCGCAGAATTGGCGCGTTTCCCTCGATAAAAAGGCGGGTCCTCTGATTGTCATTTGTAATGACGGAATCGCCAATGATGATCTCGTTCACCAGGCTTCAGCTCTACCTTGAGCGCCATTTCTTGACCTCCATATCAAGTATCAGACATCCACATTTCTTAAAAGTTAACAAATTGAACTTGCGCAGACAGGCGTGGATTCTTTTTAAGAGAGACGTTTATTCTAATAGATTATCGTATTTATTTGCTATGTCAAAAATTACTATGAAATAGTGGCATTAATTTTGTTCATCACTGGTAAAATTAACCAAATAGGCTCAGGACGCTCTGCTCTGCCTATAGTTGGCAAGGGAAAGGGCGGTTGACGACAACTGTTGCCGCGTTTGAAGTGCCAGCATGTTCGCGCCTTCCTCGTTCATGTCGGCAATCGTCAGATTTCCGGCTCCGACTTCCAGTGTATTGACCAACTCTTTGGTGAAGTTGGTTCGGATCTGCACAGTGGACAGACTGGTCCCCAGGGTGCTGGCTGACGACCTGAGTTCATCGAGCGCATTGTTGATTGCTTGCAGTGTTCGCTCGATGTCCGTATCCGACTTGAAGCCTGAATCCGTTGCCGTCAGCGCGACTGAGCCATCGGTGACAGAGAAGTCCGTTACGTTGAAATCTTTGTTCGTGCTGGTGACATTGAAACTGACATCGCCTTGCAGGCTGATGCTACCGGGCGCAAAGGTGGACTGTAGGCCCTTGACCGATTGCAGCAGATCGACGAAATCGCTCACGGTTGTGTCGTCGTCGATTTCCAGCGAAGCCGCTTCATAATTGTTGCCATCGGTGATGTAGAGAATGTCTTCAACCGAAAACCCACCGGAAGAGATCAATGTCGCATTGGCAGTCATTGCGGTCGTGACGAGGGTGGTTGCCGTGCCGGCCGCCGCGCCACCGGCCGTGGCCGTGCCGCCGCCTGCATTGTCCTTGGATACACTCAATGTCGTGCCCGTATCGAGCCCCGAAGTGATCGACAGGGAGTCCGTGTCTTCGTCGTAAGTGGCCTTGATGCCTTGAAGATCGTCCAAGGCGTTGACGTAATCCTGCACCGTGGTGATGGTCGTGCCAACGGTCAACTGATAGCTGACAGCGCCATCTGAAACGGTCACGATGTCGCCATCTGACCAGTTTGCGAGGTCAGACAATTTGGATGAGGCTTGCAGCCCGGTCAGCGCTACACTGACATTGCCAGAGGCCATGCCGAAAGCGGTGGTCGCTCCGGCGCCGGTGTCGAGATCCATCAGGGCCAGACCTGTTGAAAGCGTCGTGTCGGTGTAATCGACCGGTTCGACCTTTAACGTTGAGGTGCTGTCCTCATTGAAGATCACCTTTAATTCGTTGCCTTCGCCAGCCAGAAGGTTCTTGCCCTTGTAGTCGGCATCGCGCGCCAGATCCTCGATCTGTTCGAGCAGGTCGTTGTACTGCTGGGAGTAGACCTTGCGCTGATATTCGCTTTGCGTTTGCAGGGCCTGATTGGCAATTGCCTTTGCGGATTCCACCAGCTTGGTGATGGAGGTGATGCCGTCATCGGCTGCCCGGATGGTCTGAACACCCTGACCCATGTTATCGAGCAGGTTGGTCATGTCGCTGGCGCGATCATTCAGAGACGCCGCCGTGAAATAGGAGTTCGGGTTGTCCAGCGCCGAATTGACCTTCAGCCCGGTAGCCAGCCTGTTTTGCGTGCGAGACTGCAAGTCCGCTGTTTTCTGCAAGGACAGAAGATTGTCACGGACGGCACTTGTAAGAACAATATCGCTCATGGCTCCACCACAGTTTGAGCGCGCATTCAGGCAATGCGCATTGTCCGCCTCGCGTTGTTTCGAGGCGCTCAGGCTGTAAGTGTAAATTGAAAGTTAACGCTGCGTGCAGTTGTCAAAACTTTCAATTTCTCAGTTACCAAGAGAAATCCGATAATATGCTGAATTTTCTAGAGAAATATCCCTTTTAATCTAAATTTAAAACGTTAATGACCGCCGGCGGGCGTGGTTTGCCCGCCGGGTCTGGTTGTTAGGTTGTGAGTCGCTTTGCCGGGTGATTCTTCTGTCTTAGAAGAGCGAGAGAACTGTCTGGTCCGCCTGCGACGCGAACGAGAGGGATGTTGTGGCAAGCTGCTGTCGTGTCTGCAAGGCAAGAAGGTTGGCACCTTCTTCATTCGTGTCGGCCAGGGTCAGAAGACCTGCACCTTCCTGCAAGGTGTTGATCATCGTCTTGGTGAAGTCCTGTCGGATCTGAACGGTCGACAGATTGGTGCCGAAGTCACTGGCCTGTGCTCGAAGTTCGGACAGGGCGGAGTTCAGCCGGTCAACTGTCTTGTTAATGGCAGAATCGGTCGCAAATCCCGAATCCACAAAGGCAGCAACATTGACGCCATCTGTGTCGGCGACAAAATTATCCGCATTGAAATCCGCATTGTCACTGGTCAGGCTGAGCGAGACGTCACTCTGGATCGTGACCTTGCCAGTTGAAGCATTGAATTTTGCATCAATGCCTTTTGACTCGTCCAGGAAGTCACGGAGATCCTTGACTGTCGTGGTCTCGTCGATTTCCAGAGACCCAAGCTCGAAGTTGTTGCCATCTTGCAGGGTCAGCACATCTCCCACCTTGAAGGAGGCCGAATTTGTCAGCAGTTGTGAGGTCGCACTGAAATTGGCCGATGTCAGGCTGATAAGATCAGTTGTCGCATCTGAGTGCAGATACACATCGTCATTCGCGACAAGGTCCAGAGACCCGTCGGTTTCGTCAAAGGTCGCCCGAACGCCTGCGACAGCGTCCAGTTGCGACACAACATCAGCAACGGTGAGCGTTGATGTGATGCTGATCGTGACGAGTGCAGTCCCGGCGCTAGCTGCTGCGGTGCGCAAGGTGATGCTGTCACCAGCGGTGAAGGCTCCGCTATCTGTCAGAAGTGATCCGGAATTCAAGGCATCCGAGTTTGAATCGGTGAGGGTCAGGCTTCCTGCGCCACCTTCGAGCTGGAAAGAGGTCGCGCCACCCTGGGCCTCGGCGAGCTCCGAGAGGTTAAGGCCATCGGAGATTGCAGTGTCGGTGTAATCGACAGCCTTGACGGTCAGCTTTGACGTGTTGTCTTCGTTGAAGATCGCCGTCAGATCGTTGCCATCACCGCCAAGCAGGTTCTTGCCCTTGTAGGACGAGTCCTTGGCAACGTCTTCAATCTGTTCAAGCAGGTCATTGTACTGCTTGGCAAACTGGGCACGTTCATATTGGCTTTGGGTTTGCAGGGCCTGATTGGCCTTGGCTTTTGCCGTTTCAACCAGATCGGTGATCGTGGTGATGCCCTGATCTGCCGCCTTGATGGTCTGCAGAGACTGGCCCATGTCGTCCAGCAAGTTGCTTAGATCACTGGCGCGGGAGTTCAATCCGGAAGCGGTGAAGAACGAGTTGGGATTATCAAGGGCCGAGTTTACCTTCAGGCCGGTTGCCAGCTTGTTCTGGACACCGGACATTAAATCAGCCGTCGACTGTAGAGTGAGCAAGTTTTGCCGCACGGCGGCAGAGAGGGTAATATCGTCGCCCATTTTATGCGTCCCTTTCCTGGGTCCTGAATATGTCTGTTCATCCTGAGCAGACTGATCGGGATTACCTTCTGTTAACCCTAATCAATGCTTAAGAACTTGCATTTCTATGGTTAATCGGAAGTTAAGTGACGCGGTTTTTTAGAAATTTTGTCTTCGGTCATTGTAATAAATTACAGTAATATTGTAAAATATACTTATGACCTAATGTAAAAAGGCGAGCCTTGTGGCCCGCCTTTTGAACTTGGTTTTCACTGATTTGGGGGAGGGGTCAGAACAATCGCAGAACGTTCTGGTCCGCCTGCGCTGCCAGCGACAGGGAAGTCGAAGCCAGTGACTGCTGCGTTTGCAGAGCCAGAAGGTTTGCACCTTCCTCGTTGGTGTCAGCCAGGGTCAGTTTTCCAGCACCTTCTTCCAGCGTGTTGATCAGGGAGTTCGTGAAATCCTGACGGTTTTGCACGATGGACAGGTTGGTCCCGAAAGTGGAGGCCTGCGAGCGCAGCGTGTCGCTAGGCCTTTTGCAGGCCTTTCAACACGGTGTCGATCGCATCGTCCTTGGCAAAGCCTGAGTCCGTGCCACCAGCAGTCGTCGTTGCTGAATAGCCGGACGCATCGCTGTCAATCGTAAGCTGGTATTCGGAATCGATGGAGATGTCCGTCCCGCTGACGCTGGCATCGACGCCGTCCTGATCATCGAGGAAGTCGGCGAAATCCTGAACGGTCGTGTCGTCTTCGATCTTGAATTCGCCGATTTCTGCGCCGTTGACGTCTGTCAACGTGATGGTGTCGCCGACAGAATAGCTGGGATCTGTCGACAAGAGGGCGCCGGCTGTGATCCCTGCACTCAGGGTGATCGTGGCGGTGCTGTTTGTGCCTTCCGCCAGATCCGACAGGTTCAGGCCGGTCGAGAGCGCCGTGTCTGTAAAGTCCACGGAGGCGATCGAAAGGGAAGACGAACCGTCTTCATTGAACGTCACGGAAAGGTCGTTGCCGGTTCCGCCAAGCAGGTTTTTGCCCTTGTAGCCGGAATCCTTGGCCAGATCTTCGATCTGCGTCAGGAGCTCATTGTATTCCTTGCCATATTGAGCGCGCTCTGTCTGGCTGGATGTCTGTGCAGCCTGGTTGGCCTTTGCCTTGGCGGCGTCAACCAGGTCAGAGATCGATTCAATCCCCTGATCGGATGCTTTCAATGTCTGAACGGTCTGGCCCATGTCGTCGAGAAGGGACGACAAATCGCTGGACCGGTTTTCCAGTCCTTTGGCCGTGAAGAAGGAGTTCGGGTTGTCCAGCGCCGAGTTGACCTTCCGGCCCGTTGACAGACGCTCCTGAACGGAACTCATCAGATCGGATGTGGACTGGAGAGCGATGAGGTTGGAGCGCACGGCGCTGGAGATGGTGATGTCACCCATAGTAAAAAGACCTTCCTTGATCTACGCAATACTCAGTTCCTTCCTGGAACTTACGATTTTGATTAAAGTTTGATCTAAATAACCTTAAGTAAAGAATTATGGTTAGCGTGTATTAACGTTAATGATTGGTTTCAGTCAAATAAAACGGCGGGTCGTGAAACCCGCCGTTCTTCGCAGTTTGCAAGGGGCTGTTAGAACAGTCGCAGCACGTTCTGGTCGGCCTGAGCTGCCAGCGACAAGGATGTCGAAGCCAGTGACTGCTGTGTCTGCAGAGCCAGAAGGTTTGCACCTTCCTCGTTGGTATCGGCTAGGGTCAGCTTGCCGGCACCTTCTTCCAGAGTGTTGATCAGCGAGGTGGTAAAATCCTGCCGATTTTGCACGATGGACAAGTTGGTACCGAAAGTGGAGGCCTGCGAGCGCAGTGTATCCTGAGCCTTTTGCAGGCCTTTCAACACGGTGTCGATCGCATCGTCCTGGGCAAAGCCGGAGTCCGTGCCACCAGTCGTTGTCGTTGCCGAATATCCAGCTCCGTCACTGTCGACGGTCAACTGATACTCGGAGTCGATCGAGATGGCTGTGCCGGTGATGCTCGCATCAACGCCATCCTGCTCATCAATGAAGTCGACAAAATCCTGAACGGTCGTGTCGTCTTCAACTTTGAATTCGCCAATCTCGGCTCCGTTAACGTCGGTCAACGTGATGGTGTCGCCAACAGAATAGTTGCTATCACCTGAGAGAAGGGCACCGGCGGTGGCTCCTGTGCTCAAAGTGATGGTCGCTGCACTGTTGGTGCCTTCGGCCAGGTCTGAAAGGTTCAGGCCGGTCGAGAGCGACGAGTCGGTAAAGTCGACAGACGAGATCGACAAGGAAGACGTGCCGTCTTCGTTGAAGGTCACGGAGAGGTCGTTACCTGTCCCGCCGAGCAAGTTCTTGCCCTTGTAGCCCGAATCCTTGGCCAGATCCTCGATCTGCGTCAGCAGTTCGTTGTATTCCTGACCATACTGGGCCCGCTCTGTCTGACTGGATGTCTGAGCGGCCTGGTTGGCCTTTGCCTTTGCGGCATCGACCAGATCCGAAATCGCCTCAATACCCTTGTCGGCTGCCTTCAGCGTCTGGACCGACTGGCCCATGTCATCGAGCAGGGACGAAAGGTCATTCGCGCGATTGCTCAGCCCTTTGGCTGTGAAGAAGGAGTTCGGGTTGTCCAGCGCGGAATTGACCTTGTTCCCCGTCGACAGACGTTCCTGAACGGAACTCATCATCTTGGAGGTTGCCTGCAAGGCGTTCAGGTTCGAACGAACTGCGGAGGACAGATTGATGCTATCAGCCATGATGTATCCTTTCTAGGATGTACGCATTACTGGGTCCGTTCTGGACCCGACGCGACTGAACATGGCAGGGTGGAAGTAAACAAACGTAAAGAAATATGGTTACGAAGATTCTTACGTTAATGCAGTTTGAAACGATAGCAGAGCATGGCGAGTATCTATCGCCATGCTCTTGTTTTTACTTTATTTTAAAAAAATACCTAGGGTCATGTTTAGAACAATCGCAAGACGTTCTGGTCTGCCTGGGCCGCCAGTGACAGGGAGGTCGAGGCCAAAGTCTGCTGCGTTTGCAGGGCGAGAAGGTTCGCCCCTTCCTCGTTGGTGTCGGCGAGGGTTAGTTTGCCCGCGCCTTCTTCCAGCGTATTGACCAGGGACTCTGTAAAGTCCTGTCGATTTTGCACGATGGACAGGTTGGTCCCGAAGGTGGAGGCCTGCGACCGGAGAGTGTCCTGAGCCTTTTGCAATCCGCTCAACACTGTGTCGATTGCATCGTCCTTGGCAAAGCCTGAGTCTGTGCCGCCAGCGGTTGTTGTTGAGGAGTAGCCGGACCCATCACTGTCGACGGTGATTTGGTATTCGGATCTCGATCGAGATGGCTGTGCCGGTGATGCTCGCGTCCACGCCATCCTGCTCGTCCAGAAAGTCGACAAAGTCCTGTGCGGTGGTGTCATCCTCGATTTTGAATTCCGCGATGTCCGTCCCGTTGACATCTGTCAACGTAATGGTGTCACCGACCGCATAGTTGCTGTCGTTTGACAGCAATGTGCCCGCCGTGACGCCCGTGCTGAGGGTGATGGTCGCCGTGCCGCTTGCTCCCTCTGCCAGGTCGGACAGGTTCAGGCCGGTGGAAAGCGATGTGTCTGTAAAATCGACAGATGAGATCGACAAGGAAGACGTGCCGTCCTCGTTGAAGGTCACGGAGAGGTCGTTACCTGTCCCGCCAAGCAGGTTCTTGCCTTTGTAACCAGAGTCCTTGGCAAGGTCTTCAACTTGCGTCAGCAACTCATTGTACTCTTTGGAATACTGCGCCCGCTCGGTCTGACTGGACGTCTGCGCTGCCTGGTTGGCTTTGGCTTTCGCCGCATCGACCAGATCTGAAATGGCCTCGATCCCCTTGTCGGAGGCCTTCAATGTCTGAACCGACTGCCCCATGTCGTCGAGGAGGGAGGAGAGGTCACTGGCTCTGTTGCTCAGACCTTGCGCCGTGAAGAAGGAGTTTGGATTGTCCAGAGCCGAGTTGACTTTTTGTCCGGTCGACAAGCGTTCCTGAACGGAACTCATCAGGTCAGATGTCGCCTGAAGAGCATTGAGGTTCGTGCGTACTGCACTTGAAAGAGTAATACCACTCATTACTAGATCCCTTTCTATCCCAATCATTCGTTCTGAATGACAGGAGAGATCCTGAGTTTAAAATTTGTATCGAATGATAATTAAGTTGGTTATTGGCAATTAACGTTAAGTCAATTAAAATCAATACAGTAAACGAACTGATATAGATCATTATATTTACTTGATTTTTTTGGATAAAAGAAAAGCCCCAATGCGGGGCTTTGAAAGTTTGCGGGGTAATCTTGAGAAGATCCGGGTCGGGGCAGGGCTTGTGAATTTTGAATTTATGCAGACCTCACGATGAGGATCAGAAGCGGTCGCGCGATCTGGCCGGCGACTTTATGGCATCCTTTTAAAGCGTGCTATCGCTGTCAAAGGCGTGCCTTGCTTTGATCAGGCCGCAGTCTCGACCGAATTGTCTTCCTGCTTTTCAAGCTTTTGCGCATAGGCCCGCAGCCGCAGCAGGGAATCATTCGGGATCTGACGGACGACTTCACCTGTATCTCGGTTGGTTGCAACGAACACAAGGGTGTCGCTGTCCGGGTCGATCAGGTTCTTGCGCTCCAGCCGGTCGACAGGTGTCTGGAATTCGGCTGTGCCCTCGTCGTTTTTTCCGTTGCCATTGTCCGACGAGCGAGAGCTGTCGTTGGTGTCGGATGAGGGACTGACGGCTGCCCGAGCCGGAACATCTGTTGTGGCGGCGGGTTGCGTGACTTCAGGCGCACGTGTCGTCGGTGTGATCGAAGTATACGTTGGTACTGGTGGCCTTACTGCTGTCGTTTCCATTGCTTTGCCCTCCGGGTAGGCTTGTGGAGTACCCGATGGAACGACCTTAGACCTTAGGTCTGAACGCGACATAACAAAGACCATTACAATTTTAACGATTGTAACGATTCTTACGCAGAGTAACTCACTTGTCTTTTCCAGCGAGATCTGGTGAGCAGGTAAAGTGGGACGGCGTCATCTCATATCACCTTGGAGTGACGTCGTCTGGCCTGAGTCTATTACAGAGAGCGATTAACCGAAATGCCATTGATCATGTCCGGTCCGGCTGGCTTGGTGCCTTTGCGACCATAAGTCGTTGGCTTCTGGCCCGCACCTTTGGCTTTCGCGACGGTGCTGACAATGGTACCTGCCACGTCACGGGCAGTCGATAGGACAGCCAGATTAATGCGGAGCAAGGGCTGGAACTCGGCATGTTGGCGGCGCAGATCGCGCGCTGCGCCAGGCGACAGATTGCCGAGCGCAACTGAGTGTTCCTTCGCACAAAGCATGCCGCGTGTGTATTCATGAATGAGACGGGCCTTTTCCGGCTGAAGCACACCGGCTTCACGCAGGCTGCCGGCCCGCACCAGTTCTGTCTCCCTTTCAATGAGGCGCAAAAGGCCTTCCATCGTTTGAGCCAGCGTTGCGCAAAACAGGGTTGCCTCGGAGGCCGTGTGCGGGCGTTCCTCGGAAAATGGCATTGGCTGTGTTTCTCTGGTCATTACTGTGAGGCCTCTTGAACCGACAGGAGCTCGCGCTCAACGGTGCTGGCAATGCCAATGCCGCCGCTGTTGGTGATGGACTTTGCGTATTCGTCGACGAGCATGCCTTGCCACATGTCGGAGCTAGGGCCGTTGCCCCAGGTGCCACCGCCTTGCAGCGTATCGAACATCGGTTGCAGCATGTTTTTCAAAAAGACGTGCTCGAATTCCTGCGCCGTCTTGTGAACGGCAGCCTTGTTGCTGTGATCCAGGCCTTTCAGCAGGGTCAACGGGTTTGTCTGCGATTGCGTGCTGCTTAATTGTAGACTGTCAGTCATCACAGCACCTCGATTTCGGCTTGCAGGGCACCTGCGGCTTTGATCGCCTGAAGGATGGAGATCATGTCGCGTGGGCCAATGCCCAGATCGTTGAGGCCATCGACGAGCTTCTTCAGGGTTACCGTTTCCGGAACAATAGCGAGTTTGGCGTTAGGATCGCTGTTCACAGTCAGATTGGATCGTGGCACCACTGCCGTCTGGCCGTTGGCAAGAGGGTTCGGCTGTGAGACCTGAGGTGTTTCGGAAATGGTCACGGTCAGGTTGCCCTGGGCGACGGCGACAGTAGAGACCTTCACATCCTGGCCCATGACAATGATGCCGGAATTCTCATCTATCACGATGCGGGCGGGCAGATCGGGCTGAACCACAAGTTGCTCGATGTCTGTCAGCAGGTCGACGATGTTGCCGTCGTAGTCTTTCGGCAGATTGATCCGCACTGTACCCGGGTCGAGCGGCTCTGCCGTTGGTTCGCCGATCAATTCGTTGATGGCAAGCGCAATGCGGCGTGCGGTCGTCAGATCCGGATTACGCAGGGCAATGCGCAAGCTGGTCAGCGAGGCGAGTTTGAAGTCGAGTTCGCGCTCAACGAGCGCGCCGTTTGTGATGCGGCCCGCAGTTGGAACACCGCGAACAACCGATGCTGCATCAGCCTGTGCAGAAAAACCTCCGATGGCGACCGAGCCTTGCGCAATGGCATAGACCTGACCGTCCGCACCGACCAGCGGCGTGACAAGCAATGTGCCGCCTTGCAAGCTGGAGGAATTGCCGAGCGCGCTCACATTGACGTCTACTCGTGTGCCCTGCGTTGCAAATGGCGGCAGGTTGCCGGTGACCATGACGGCAGCAACCGTGTTGGTATTCAGATCAACGTCGCGGATGTTCACCCCGAGACGTTCCAACATGGCTTGCAGGCTCTGTTTGGTGAAGGGGGCGTTCTTCAGGTTGTCGCCAGTGCCATTCAGGCCAACGACAAGGCCGTAGCCGATGAGCTGGTTTTCACGGATGCCTTCGAAATCGGCTAAGGTCCTTGATGCGGGAGGCGGCAAACGCGGGCTCGACGATGGTGGACATCATCAAGGCAAGCAGAGCGAAACCGATAAAAAACCTGATCTTCATGCGAGTGCCCCGACTACGGCAAAATCTGTCTCTGGCACACCGTGCCCGTGAATTCGCAGTTCATATTGCGAATGCCGTGCCAAAGTGGTTCCATCACAATTTAAAAAAATTGATTATATAAATCAGTGGTTTGAAAAAATAGTCGAGAAGACGCGCAACATAGATGGGTATTGAGGGAGGCAAACATTGCCGAGTTGGTGGTTTTTCTTTTACCCTCTCGGCAGATTCTAACCGTCATAGAACGGCCTCGAATATCTGATCTATCTCTTTGAAGATATTGGGAGCATCATGATGGTGACGATCTTGCGACCCGCTATGTCGGTCGTCTGCGTTGTGATGGCGCGGGCGCTGGATGGCAAGGCTCGCGGAGTTTCGGTTGTCCGTCCTTATTTGGTTGCGGGTAGAAGGGTGCCTTCAGGTGCCGACCTGACGACTGTTATAACGTGGTGTGGCCGAACACAGGCAATCGACCGGAGGCAGAATGCGTATCAATGGACCCAACTCAACGTCCAGTGTATCTGGCGGCAACCGCAAGAAGCGGGCGGGTTCCAGCAATTCGACGTTTGCACCGGATTTCTCTGAAAGTGCAAGCGAGACGAGTGAATCATCCGGTGCATCCAGTGTCTTTAATGTTGAGTCACTTCTGAGCTTGCAGGAAGTCGGGCCGCAGCCGGATCGCAAGAAGAAGGCCAAGAAGCGGGGCCACTCGATGCTCGATATTCTCGACGATCTGAAGCTGGATATGCTTGAGGGGCGGGTTGCCCCTGAGCGGCTTGATGCCTTGTTGCGGCAGGTTTCTGATCGCGAGGAGAGCGGGGACGAGGAGCTTGATAAGTTGCTCGGCGAGATCGAATTGCGGGCCAAGGTTGAGCTTGCAAAACTGGGCCGATTCTTCTGATTGATGTGGTCGTTTCGGCGGCGTTCTTTGCCTGTAATTTGATCGCCTTTATTTATGTTGTTGAATTTAAATCACTATTTTGCACGTTAAATTTCTGAAAAGGAGCGTTGTCGCTTTGTTTACGTGACGATATATTGCCGACAATCTAACGGAGATCCGGAGCTATCGATGACGTTGGAACTTGAGTCTGAATATCGTCCGTCTGAGAACGAAGTGTTCATGAGTGACAGACAGCGTGAGTACTTCAAGAACAAGCTGCTCGCCTGGAAAGATGACATTCTGCGCGAGAGCAAGGAAACGCTTGCCACCCTCCAGGAAGAAAGCCAGAACCACCCCGATCTGGCCGACAGAGCCTCTTCGGAAACGGATCGCGCAATTGAACTGCGTGCCCGTGACAGACAGCGCAAGCTGATCTCCAAGATCGACTCGGCGCTGGAACGCATTGCAGATGGCAGCTATGGCTATTGTGAAGAGACGGGAGAACCCATTTCGGTTCGTCGTCTCGAAGCACGCCCCATCGCTACCCTTTCGATCGAGGCACAAGAGGCCCACGAAAGACGCGAGCGCGTTTACCGGGACGAGTAAACGCAAACGCACAGAGAAGAATTTCATATCCCGATAGTGTCAGGCCAGACGCTGTCGGGATTTTTTTATGTTTGGAAAACATGATCTGGCTTTTTGGCAGAATAGGGGCTGACCAAAGGCCATGTCTTGATGTTCACCTGTGGGGATGGCAGAAAAGAAAACGGGTACGGCACTCGGGGAGCGAGGTACCGTACCCGTTTATCAGTCACAGCAACGCCGTTTCTAGAAAACCAGTTTCTGTGACCGGGGGAGGAGATCGGCTAGGGGGCCCTTACCGAATTTCTTTAGAACGGCAGCATGATGTCCATGACCTGGCTGCCATAGCGCGGCTGCTGCACATCGGTGATCTGGCCGCGACCGCCATAGCCGATGCGGGCCTCGGCAATCTTGTCGCTGTCGACCATGTTTTCAGACGAGATGTCTTCCGGGCGCACAATACCGGCGACGACCAGCTCCCGAACTTCGTAATTGACACGAACTTCCTGCCGGCCCTCAATCACCAGATTGCCGTTTGGCAAGACTTGTAGAACAACTGCGGCAATGGATGTCTGCAGAGTTTCCTTCCGGTCGATACTGCCTTCGCCCTTGTAATCATTCGAGCTGTCGATCGATGCAAGGTTGCTGGCATCCGCTCCGGCGGGAAGCAAGACGGTATTCAGTGCCGCACCGACAGCGCCACCCGCTCCGGTGGAATTGGTGTCTGTGCGTTTGCGCTCAGTGGTGTTGTCGAACTGGGCTTTGTCGGCAATCGTGACCTTGACCGTCAGAATGTCGCCGACCTTCTTGGCGCGCTGATCGCCGAAAAAGGTGCGGTTGCCCGATTGCCACAACGAGTTGGGGTTGTAATGGGCCTGTTCTGGTTCTGGCATCGGCATACGCACCGGACGATAGCCTGCCGTTGTCGTGGGGTCCTGAATGGCGGTCAGGGCAGGCTGCTTGCCAACGTCTGCCAATCGGGTGGCCGCTCCGCAGCCTGCAAGATTGAACGCCAGCAGACTGCAGGTGATCAGGGCAAAAGGTGTCTTGGTCATCGCCATCACTGGACGCTCCCCTTGGGGGTGGTGCTCAGGCTGGCCACCTTCGGGTTCCGGTTTTCGACCGCAATCTGGCCGCGGGACACAACTGTTCCCTGGACGATCCGCTTGCTGGTGGTGTTCATGATGTCGATGACATCATCCTTGGCGCCGTCATCCATGGCCTTGCCGCGCGTTGTCAGCCTCATGCCGCCGATGCGGTAGGTTAGCGTGACCTTGTCGCCGCGCTTCACCAGCACGGGGTACTCGAAGTTCCGAGGCATCAACGGTGCGTTGGGGCGCAGGTTGTTCGTGGCTGCCATGCCGACAACGCTCGTTGCCGAATTGAGGGCGTGCGCCGGGATCAGAGCAACGGCCATGCGCTTCATCTCGATGTCGCTCTGGCGCAGGATTTCGCCACGGTGCAGCGGGCGCGACAGAGTAGCGATTTCCATTGTTTCGCGGGCATAGCCTGTCAGCACGACCTGATAGGTGCCGCGCATACCGCTGACAGCAAGCTCTGCTTGAAAACGGCCGTCGCTGCGGGACCAGCTGACATGCGAGATCTCGACCGGATCATCTGCCGAGGGATTGGCCTGAATGGGCTGCGGTGTCCGGTAGAACTGGATCTCCAGATCGTCCGCAGTCAAGCCGCCACCCTGCTTGGCAATGGCGCTTTTCACCATGCTCTTGAGGCGGTTCTGATCGTAGACTTCTGCCCGGCGGCTGACCAAAACGGATTGCAGACCGTTGGTCCCGGCAGTAATCAGACCAGCGGCGCGGGCGCGTTTGGCAACCACGTCGGCGGGCACATTGCCCGAGGTGCCAAGATCTGGCGACCTGAACAACGGTACGTCGGCATAGGGTCCTGCGTTCTCGTAAAAGTCGCCAATGGTGACCACGTTGGCCAGCGTCGTGACATTCGAGTTCAGCACCGGTGTACTGTCGGCGAAGGCTGCGGGCACGACCGCCACCAGTCCGGTGAGCGTCAGAACAATCGCAAGAATGCGTTTCATTGTCCGGCTCCCTATCGAATGTTCGACGTCGTTTGCAACATGTCATCGGCAGCCTGAATGATCTTGGAGTTCATCTCATAAGCGCGCTGTGCGGCGATGAGGTCCGAGATTTCAGAAACGGCTTCGACGTTGGACGATTCCAGATAACCTTGCTGAATGGTACCGAAGATGTCGTCTCCCGGATTGCCGGTTTGCGGGTCACCGGATGCGTCCGTCTGTTTGAACAGGTTGTCGCCGATGGCCTCAAGGCCAGCTTTGTTGACGAAGCGGGCCAATTCAATCTGGCCGAGATTGACCGTATTGCCATTGGCATCAGCTGCCTGCACCGTCCCATCAGACGTGATGGTTACGTCGCGGTTGGTATCGCCAATGGTGATGCCAGGCTGAACAATGTAGCCGTCGGCAGTCACGAGATTGCCGTTGGGGTCTCGCTCGAACGAGCCGTCGCGGGTGTAGCCGGTCGTGCCGTCCGGCATCTGGATCTGGAAGAAGCCTTCACCGCGAACCGCAACGTCGAGTTCCTTGTTGGTCTGCTCCAGCGTCCCTTGTGACATGATGCGGGTTGTAGACGCTGTCTTCACACCAGAACCGATCTGGATGCCGGTTGGCACCACTGTGCCGGCGGCAGAGGTCTGCGAGCCCATGCGGCGGGTGTTCTGGTAGAGTAGATCCTGGAAATTTGCGCGCTGGCGCTTGTAGCCGGAGGTTCGCATGTTGGCGACGTTGTTGGAGATGACCTCAACGTTGAGTTCCTGCGCCTGCATGCCGCTCGCAGCGATTTGGAGAGCTTTCATTTGTCTGTTCCTTCGATGCGATTACGAGCTGAGTTTACCGAGCCGGTCGATGGCCTTCTGGCGCAAATCGTCGGTCTGTTGCATCAGCTTCGTGGCGCTGTCATAAGCGCGCTGCAGCTTGATGAGGTCTGTCATTTCCACAACGCCGTTGACGTTGGAGCCTTCGATGGCTCCTTGTTCAACACGCACGTTGGTGACTGGAACGGGGTTTTGACCCTGGAACAGATTGTCGCCCTCCTTCTGGAGGTCTGTTTGCGGATTGGTGAAGTCGACGAGGCGGATACGGCCACGGATGCCCTGCTTGGTGCTGATCGTGCCGTCTTTGGCGATCTCGACCTTGCCGTCGGCGGCCGAAAACACGATCGGGCCACCATCTGTCATGACGGGGTGACCGTCATCGGTAACGAGCGTGCCGTTGGCGTTGAGCTGGAACGAGCCGTCGCGTGTGTACCGCTCGCTGCCGTCATCCATCTGGACGGCGAAAAAGCCCTTGCCATTGATGGCGACATCCAGATCATTCCCCGTCGTCTTGATGCCACCGTCCGACATATCAAGGGCGGTGGTGTAATCATGAACGTACGAAATGTCTTCGTCGGACTTGCGCGGAAAGGCGTTGTTCTCGGCAACCGGCATTATGTACTGCTCAAAGAGCATATTTTGCCGCTTGTAGCCCGTGGTGTTGAGATTCGCCATATTGTTGGCGACCACATTGAGCTGTTTCCTGAGAACCGTCTGGCGCGACAGTGTCACGAGCTGCGCGTTTTCCATGGTTGAATCCTTTACTCCCCGAAAGGCCGCCAATCTCCCCAGATTCGCGGCTTGCAATGCTTAATGCACATAGCGTGCCAAAAATTAAACGCCTGAAAAACATGGGCAAAAGGCCGAAAACGTCAAAAATACGAAGTGTCAAAGGCAAGAAGTTCCGGCAGATATTAACCGTGTGGCAATTATTGCCGGGTTGAATGCGTTAACGCTCTGGTAAGGATTCGTTAACCATTAACTCTTTAGATACTTTTACGCGCGGGCATGGATGCGGAGAGCCTAATGGCTGACGAAGGGGTGGCTGACGACACAGAAGACGGCGGCGGCGATGACGCCGGAGGCGGCAAGAAAAAGAAGCTTGTCCTCTTTGGTGTGATCGGGCTCGTGGCTCTTCTGGTAATTGGCGGCGGAGCCTATTTCTTCCTGATGGGCGGTGACAGTGGCGAAACTGCTGTGGCCGATGGGGAGCCTGCCAAGCCAGCGCAGAAACCAGTTGTTTTCTATGATCTGCCTGAGATGACGGTCAATCTGGCCACCGACGGGCGGGCGACCTATCTCAAGGTTCAGGTGGCGCTGGAAGTCGAGAATAAAGAAATGATCGGCAAGATTGAACCGTATCTGCCGAGAATACTTGATGCCTTTCAGGTGTATATGCGCGAGTTGCGTCCAGCAGACCTTGAAGGATCGGCCGGGTTGTTCCGGCTCAAGGAAGAGCTGCTGCGTAGAATTAATGTTTCCGTATATCCAGGACACGTTGAAGGTGTGCTGTTCAAGGAAATACTGGTCCAGTAACCTGAGCACTTGGTGACACAATGGTCGACGACGACGATCTGTCCGAAGCAGATATGGCTGATGCTCAGGGGGCGGCTCTCGCAGAGCAGGGCGCCGGCAGCGATGATGATGATCTCGCTGCGGCCTGGGGAGCTGCGCTTGAGGAGCAGGGTGCTGGTGGTGGCGACGACATGGCGGCCCAGTGGGCGGCGATGATCGATGACAGCGAGCCGGAGCTGGAAAATGCGACGCGCGGCGCTGATCGTATTCTGAACCAGGAAGAAATCGACAATCTTCTCGGCTTCAACATTGAAGACACGATTGCGGGCGACCAGAGTGGCATCCGGGCGCTGATCAACTCAGCCATGGTGACGTATGAGCGCCTGCCGATGTTGGAAATCGTGTTTGACCGCCTCGTGCGTCTGACCACAACGTCCTTGCGCAATTTCACCTCGGACAATGTTGAAGTATCGCTTGATTCGATCAACTCCGTTCGATTTGGCGATTATCTGAACTCGATCCCGTTGCCGGCCATTCTCGGTGTCTTCAAGGCTGAGGAGTGGGACGGCTTCGGCATGGTGACGGTTGAATCAAGCCTCATCTATTCGATCATCGACGTGCTGCTTGGCGGCGGACGCGGCGCCAGTGCGGTTCGCGTTGAAGGCCGTCCTTATACGACGATCGAAACGAACCTTGTCCAGCAGATGGTGAAGATCATTTTGCAGGATGCCGAGCAGGCGTTCGCGCCCTTGTCGCCGGTTCGCTTCAACCTTGAGAGACTGGAGACAAACCCTCGGTTTGCCGCCATTTCTCGTCCGGCCAACGCGGCTATTCTGGTCGAGCTTCGCATCGACATGGAAGATCGCGGCGGCACGGTTGAAATCATGATGCCCTATGCCACGCTGGAGCCGATCCGCGATCTGCTGCTGCAGATGTTCATGGGCGAAAAGTTCGGGCGTGATCCCATCTGGGAAGGCCATTTGGCATCGGAGATCCATTCCGCTGAAGTGGAACTGGATGCGGTTCTGTATGAAACGCATCTGCCACTCAGTCGAGTGCTTAGTCTGGACGTCGGTCAGACGCTGGTTTTCGATGTGGAGCCAACGGACCTTGTGAAACTGAAGTGTGGCAACATTCATCTGACCGAAGGAACGATGGGCAAGATTGATGATTCGATTGCCATTCGTGTTGCGAAGAACCTCAAGAAACCAAAGATGACGCTCGCTGCTTTCGAACGGGCCATGCAAAAAGAAATGGAAACACAATGACCACTTTTCCTATCGGTATGCTCATCGAGTGCTTGGTTTCGGTTCTTCTTGTCGTCACGATTGCCTATTGCTGGTTGCTCAACAAGCGTCTGAAACATCTGCGGTCCGATGAGGAAACGCTGAAGGCAACGATTTCCGAGCTTATTACGGCCACCGAAATTGCCGAGCGGGCGATCATGGGTCTGAAGTCGACAGCCGCAGGTGCGGACCAGACGCTTGGCAATCATCTCACTGACGCAGAGCGCTTGTCGCAGAAACTCGGCGAGCAGATCGTTGAAGGAGACAGAATCTTTACCCGCATCAGTCAGATTGCAGAGGCGGCCCGCAAGGCCGACGCAGGGCGTGATGTGTCCTTGGCTCGTACGGCCTTGGCCGAAGCGGTGAGTGCTCCGGCCCCCGTGCAGAGCGAAGCGCCGGCAGCAAGCGAAGATGTGGCTGCCGCCTCGACGACCCAGACGCGGAGTTTCAGTGTCGCCGATATTCGCAGCGCGGCTGCGGAAGCAACGGCACGTGTTGAACGCTTCAGACGAAATGCAAACGGTGCTGTCGCATGAATATAAGAGTGCTGCCCATGATCGTAGTAGCTGCCAGCGCCCTTTTGGCGCTGAAGCTGCTTTCGTTCGCGTTGGGCGGCTCGGGCATTTTTATGCCCATTGAAGGGGCTGTGGCCCAGGAAAAACGGATACTGCGACACCCGGCGCTCCCAAGGATGCTGGCACGACGAAGGCTGCGCCTGACGATGCCAAGATGCAGCAAGGCGATGCGTCCACCAAGGCCGGTGGTGCGACGCCTGATCTCAATATGCCGCCGGCTTTACCGGATTCCAGCGAGATTGGCGGATCTGCTGCGGAGCGTGCGGTGCTGGAAAGCCTTGGCAAGCGCCGTCAGCAGTTGCAATCACAGCGTGGTGAACTGGATTTGCGCGAAAAACTGCTGCAAGCGACAGAAGAGCGCATCCAGAAGCGCGTCGATGAGCTAAAGAAGCTGCAGACCAATATTAATCAGGCTGCCGAGCAGAAGAAGAAGGAAGAAGACGAGAAAATCGCAGGTGTTGTGAAGATGTATGAAAACATGAAGCCGAAAGACGCGGCGCGCATCTTCGACCGGTTGAACCTTGATGTTCTTCTCAAGGTTGTTCGCAGTATGAAACCGCGTAAAATGGCGGATATTCTTGGTAAGATGTCGCCAGAGGCGGCTGAGCGACTGACCGTTGCCTTGGCAACCGACGAGACCCCGCCTCAGCAGGCATCTGCCGATGCGAGTTCTTCCCCGCAGGCCTTGCCGAAAATTCAGTCCAATTGACGAGAACGACTGTTTGGTAAGGCCGTTGTAAGGCCACGTTAAGTCAACGCGCATAAAGATGGTTGGCCAATCTGCATCCAGGGGAAACTGACAGCGTGTTCTTTCAAACCGGTCCACTTCGACGATTAGGCCTTCGCCTGAAGCGGAGCGACCGGGCACGTTCTGCGCGTCTCCCCGCAGTCGGCCTTTTTTTGTCCATTTGTGCCGTCATTTTTGCTGTGCTGGTGCCGGTCCGATCTGCCATGGCGCAGTCTGCCGAGCCGGTTGATGTGCAGGCAATTGCGGAAAACGGCTATGGCCGGATCATTCTGACATTCAGTAAGCGTACCTTGTTGCCGAATTATGATGCCTCGGTTTCAGGCGGCGTTCTCAAAGTGTCCTTTGAGGCGCCGGTGGATGCAAACGTTGATAATGTTCCCTTGAAGCTGGGCGATTACATTTCGATTGCCCGCAGTGATCCGGATGGCACGGCCGTGCGGTTTGCGCTGAAATCCGATTATCGCATCAGTACGCTGGAAGCGGGCGAAAAACTGTTCGTCGATATACTGCCGAAGAACTGGCAGGGTCTGCCTCCAGGTTTGCCTGAAGATGTCGTCAAGCAATTGGCCGAACGGGCGAAGGAAGCCTTGCAGAAGGTGCGCGCGCTGGAGCAGGATCGGTTGCAGGCGCAGGATGGTCCGTCCGTCAAACTGAGGATTGGAACCCATCCGACTTTCACTCGTCTGGTGTTCGACTGGTCTGTGAATTTCGACAGTTCCTTTGCGCGTGACGGTGATGTGGTGCGGGTGTCCTTCAATCATCCCGCCGATCTCGACATTACCGAGATGAAGACCAATTTGCCGCCCGGTGTGGTGGATGCCGCGGCCTTCAAGGACAAGGGAAAGCTCAAGTTTTTGATGCGGCTGGATCCCAAGGTGGACATTCGCGCGTTTCGCGAGAAGAACACCTACGTGGTGGATATCACACCCGCAGATATGACAAAGCCCGATCCACTCAACGCCGAGATTGATCGCAAGATGGGTGTTGAGCCGAAAGGTGATCAGTCGTCGGTGATCAACGCGCCCGCAAATCGCGATCCGGGGGAAGACGCTGGTGCAGCGCAGTTGAACGGCGATCCGAATACGGAAGTGCCTGTCGTTCCATCGGCCCAAGACAGCACGGATCAGTCGTCTGATGCTGCCGCGTCGGAAGCCTCCCCGGTGCAGCCTGCTCCTGCTGCGGCGCAGCCGATAACCCCGGCCCCCAAACCGGCCGCGAGCCTGCCGGTGTTGCCCGCTGATCAGATGGCAGCTGTGACACCCGATCAGGTGGCTTTTGGTACTGATGTGACGGCCTCCCTGCCAAAGGCGAATGACACTACTGCGGCTGAAGAGGGCACGCCGGAAACGCCAAACGGCACGCCGATGACCCTTGTGACACCGGCCCCTGAGCCCGAGCCGAACACCGAATCTGAAACGCAGGCCAGCCAGCCGCAACAGGCAACGTCCGTTGCTCCGGAGGCCGCGCCTGCGACTGTTCCTGCCAAGCCAACGCCTGCGGTTCAAACTCCGCAGACGGCCCAGACATCTGAACCGGCCAAAGCGGCTGCACGCGCGCCCATTCGCACGACGCCCGATGAGGCAACACCGGCGCAGGAGGTTCCAGCTCCAGCCTCGGAGATGGCTCAGGCAGACGCACAGGCACCAGCGCGAACTGCTGAAGTGATGCCTCCCGCGATTGAGATTGAGGGGCGTCCGAAGCGCGATGAGAAGGTCTGGAAAGAGGCTCAGATCTCCGACTAAGGCTGGCAATGCGGAGCCATCGCCTGAAACGCCGCCGCAAAATGTTGGTGCAGAAGCGCGCAGTTTCGTTTCAGCCGAGGCGCGGCGTATCGGTGATACAGTGCGCGTTGTGTTTCCCTTTTCCGAGCCGGTTGCCAGCGCTGTTTTTCGGCGTCACAACACGGTTTGGATGATCTTTGACACGGAAGCGACCATCGATACGCGTGGTCTGCGTTCGGCTCTCGCAGATATGTCAAACTCGATTTCAGTAGACCGCAAGGACGGTTATCAGGTGCTCCGTGTCGATCTGTCGAGCCCGGCGTTGGCCTCGGTCGGATTGGAGGGCAATGCCTGGAACCTCGTGATTGGCAACATGATTCTTGCGCCGTCGAGGCCTCTCACGATTGACCGCAATATTCGCAGTGACGGTGGATCTGTTCTGCGTATCAAATATGGCGATCCGCAGCAGGTACATGAAATTGCAGATCCATTTGTCGGCGATAAGATCACTGTGGTGACAGGCTTTGGTCCGGCGCGCGGTGTGTTGAAGGCTCATGATTTTGTCGATCTGAATGCTCTGTCGTCGGCTCAGGGTGTCGCCCTTGTGAAGAAGTCAGACGATGTCGAAGTCTCGTTGTCTGGAGATGACGTCGTCATTCAGCGTCCGCAGGGCTTGTCTATTTCCACGGGAGCCAACGCGGAACGTCACTCCAGTATGGATTCGGTCGCTGGCCCCAGCGACAAGGGCAGCGTCGAATTTGTTTCTCTGAAGACCGAGGATCCGGCAAACTATCGCGATAAGCTCTTGCAGCTTGAGGAGACACTCGCCAATGAGCCGCAAGGCAAGCGCAGTGCCCCCTTGATGAACCTTGCCAAGTTCTACTTGGCGCATCAATTCGCTCAGGAGGCGCTTGGCGTGATGGATCTGGCGGTGGAGGAAGATCCGACCCTTGCCGACAGTGCGTCTTTCAACCTTATGCAAGGGGCTTCTCATGCGCTTGCCGGGCGTGAAAAGGAAGCTTACAAATACCTCAGCCGACCGCAGTTGCGCGACAGTGCCGACGCGGCTGTGTGGCAGACCATTGTTGATGCCAACCTGAACCAGTGGACGGAAGCCCGTATCGCTTTGCCACGCGGGCGTGCAATTATCGGCAATTATCCGGTTTCCTTGCAGACAGAGTTCAAGCTGGCTGCTGCCCGGGCCATGGTCGAGGCCAATGATTTTGGAGCGGCGACCGGTATTCTGGCCGAGATCGAACCAAGCGATATGAGTGCGTCACAGGCCGCCCGTTATGACATTCTGCGGGGTCGGGTCGCGGATGCTTCCGGACGCTCGCAGGAGGCATTGCGAGCCTTTGATCTGGTCGCCAAGTCCGACGATCGCCCCCGGGCGGCAGAGGCTCGCTACAGGGCGCTGCGAATTCGCTATCGCGACGGCGATGAGAAGATTGATGATGCGATCAACAATCTTGAAGGTCTGGCCACATCCTGGCGTGGCGACGAGACCGAATTGAAGACCTTGCGGTTACTGGCTCAGTTGCAGTCGGAAAAAGGCAATTACCGCGAGGCGTTCGAGGCGATGCGGTCCGCAGTTCAGGCCAATCCGGATGCGCAGACCACACGCCTTTTGCAAGATGAAATGAGCACACTGTTCTCGTCGCTGTTTCTGGATGGCAAAGCCAACAAGATGCCTCCGGTCAAGGCGCTTGCGCTGTTTTACGATTTCAAGGAAATGGTGCCGCCATAGGTAATGAGGGCGATGCAATGGTGCGTAATCTTGCGCGTCGTCTTGTCGAGGTTGACTTGCTGGATCAGGCGGAGGATCTGCTGCAACATCAGGTCGATAATCGTTTGAAGGGCGCAGCACGGGCGCAGATTGCTGCCGATCTTGCTGCCATCTATCTCAGCGACCGCAAGCCGGAGAAAGCCTTGCGGGTGCTCAACAGAAACCAGGCAGGCCGCTTTGCCGCCGGAGTTGCAGCGTCAGCGGAATGTGGTGGAAGCGCGTGCTCTGACGGAAAGTGGGCGGCCGGATCTGGCGCTCGAACTGGTGCGCAATATGCGTGGTGAAGATGTTGAGCGTCTGCGTGCCGATACATTGTGGGCAGCAAAGAGTTGGCGCGAGGCCGGTGAAGCGTTAGAGGCGATGCATGGCGCACGTTGGCAAGACAATGTGCCGCTCGACAAGACCGAGCAACGGGATATTCTCAAGGCGGCGATTGCCTACTCTCTAGCCGATGATCAGTTGAGCCTCGATCGGATCAAGCAGAAGTACCTAGCCAAAATGGCTGATACACCGCAATCTCTGGCGTTTGAGACGGTGACCCGTCCTATCGAAGAAAAAGGCGTTGAGTTTCTGAACGTCGAAAAGCAGATCTCCGAGACGGATGAGCTTGAGACCTTTCTTCAGCAATATCGCAAGCAATACATGACCCCATCCGGGAATGCAGATGGTGGTATGGGTGAGCCGGTCGCTGCCAATACGCCAGCGCCGGCGGCACCCGGCGGTGCTCAACCGACGGCACCGGCCAACAATGCGGGAGCTGCACCCCCGGCAGCGCCAGCAACCAACAACGGGTGATTGTGAAGACAGCTCTCTTCTTTAAGTGAGGCTTTCTGAACTGCTTTGTACCGAAGTGAGCCGTTTTCATACTACTGTCTCGGCCCATCGCAGCCTTTGTCTCCAAACTTGGGTCCGTAACTTATTTTGGTGCCTGCTGCTGATACAGAAAACGTCAAGAAAACTAAAAGCCACCGTCTTGTGAAAGGCGATGGCTTTTTCAGTTTCAGATAGACAGCGATGCTTAACCAGTCCCGCCGAAACTCTGGATCAGGCTGCCAGCGACAAGATTCCAGCCGTCAACAAGCACAAAGAAAATGAGCTTGAAGGGCAGGGAGATCACGACAGGTGGAAGCATCATCATCCCCATGGACATCAAGACGGAGGCGACCACTAAGGTCGATGATCAGAAACGGCAGGTAGAGCAGAAAGCCGATTTCAAAGGCGCGACGCAACTCACTGATCATGAAGGCCGGAATCAGCGTGCTCATGGTAAGGTCGTCGGGGGTTGCCGGTTCCGGTCGTCCGGACATCTGCTGGAATAACATCAGGTCCTTTTCGCGCACCTGCTTGAGCATGAAGGTGCGGAACGGCCCTTGAGCCCGGTCAAAGGCTTGAGGCAATGTAATATCGCCGTTGACCAGAGGTTCGACCGCGTCGTTGTAAGCGGTCTGAAATGTCGGTGCCATGATGAAGGCACTGAGAAACAGGGCAAGCGAGATCAGCACCGTGTTGGGGGGCGCCGTTTGTAGGCCGATGGCCGAGCGCAGCAACGACAGAACCACGATGATGCGGGTAAAGCTCGTGACCATGATCAGGATCGACGGCGCAAGGCTGAGGACCGTGATCAGCGCGACAAGCTGTACCGACCGCTCTGTCAGCGAGGTGCCGGGCGCAAAATTCAGTCCTATGTCCTGCGCATAGGCCGCCGTGGTCAGGCCAAGAACGAGCGTCAGAAACGAGCCGATGCAAAGGGCAATCAGCCGCTTGTTGCGTGAGCGGCTGATGGTCGATGTCATGATTTCTTCGATCCGCCGAGTTCGTTGATCAGTTTCGCCATTTCGTCCTCGATGGGGTTTACGTCGCGGCGATCGGCGTTCGGCACTCGCACGACAGGGTCTGGCATCCGCATGTTGCGGCTTTGGCTATAGGCCGATAGCGTGCGTGCATCGCTGGTCCCACGTGTATCGGACGTAGGTGGTGATACATCGACGAGTCCATTGGGGCCATCACCGGCAAAAAGATCGTTGTCGGCTGACGCGGGTTCGCTGCTGCTGTGCTCGATGTATAATTCTTCCGATCCATGCGGACCGTCCGTGCGGCCAAATGCAGTTGCGCGATAGGCTGTTACACCGTCACGAACCACCGGCTGTGACAGGATGGTGATGCTCTCATCATCATCCATGGAGGTTTCATGCGTTTGCATGGCCCGGTCAGAGAACGATACGGTTCGCGATCTGTTTTGATGGGTGTATTGCTCGTCGTCCGTTTCAGATACGGTGACTTCTGACACGGTCCGTTCGGAGACAGTGGTTTCGCGGGCTGTTGTGACTTTGAAACGTGCTTTGCTTGTTTCTGCCGGTCGCGGAGGTTGTGCTTGCTTGTTGAATCGCATGGATGTCTGGCGGGTCGCTGTCACCTGATCGACGAAGCTTTTGACAACGGATTTCGCGGGAGCCTTGACGACGGTTGAAGCAAGCGGGTCATCCTCTCCATTCGCAGTCAGGTGACGATCAGGTCGGTTGACGGCAATGGGCTTCAAAGGGCCGCTGGTTGGCGCGCCAAAGTGGGAGCGCCCGGCAGCAGACTGTCCACGGCCATTCTGGTCAGATTGGTCGTCATCGTCGTCTGCCCGACTTCTCAGACCATTGGGAAAAGCAGTTGTTGCACGCGCGGCTGGCCCGGATGCAGGCGGCGAAATCTGCACACTGCTGGCCTTACGGACAAACGATTGTTCCTGGTTCGGGTCGCGGGCAAAGTGCCCAAGGTCACGGGCGATGTCGGCAACCTGTTCCGTCGTTGTGCGTCTCGGACTGCGACCAGCGTCAAGATCATGATCGCGATGACGCGCGTCATAGCGTGCCTTGCGCTCTTCTACCTCATCATCACTCGCGGTGAACGCGTTTTGCACTGGCGGTACGACGCGAGGGGCCTGATCGGGAAAATCGGTCTCTGGGCGAGGTGCGCGAACCGTTGGTTGTGCGGTGACGCGGTCACTGCCGAACGCATCATCGTCCCGGTTGTCGGCATCGTAGGATGCGGCCTGCGATGTCTGGCGCGGTGCGCGGTCTTGACGGGGGCGGGCATTGTCGAGGGAGCCGCGATCATGGGCTTCGCCATGAAACGGCTGATCAAGCGAGCCAAAGACGGAGGCGGCGATGCGCCGTTGTTCTGCTTCACCGGGATCGGCAGATTTGGTACGCGATGCTTCGCGGGTCTCTTCCGCCGCCGCGGGAGAGACAGGAGCCGCACGTGGAGCATCTGAAACGACTTTGTCTGCCGGATGCTCAGGGGCCCAGCGGACCGAGCGTTCGCGTCCCTCTGATGGCGTGCGAGCAGCGCGAGGAGCTGTGGACACGGCAGGCGCAGGCACTGAAAGTTCTGCGGCCTTGTGCTCTTCTGGTGCGGTCTGCTCCATTTGGGCAAAGTCGGCGTCCGCAACCTGCGGAAGCCCGTCAACGGCAGCGGATATGCGTTCCGGGTCAGGTCTGACTTCCGGTTGAACTGGACCTTGCGTCGACTCAATGGCAGGCGCGTCGCGATACGCAGGCGAAGGGATTGGGGTCTGCGTCGTGCTGATGGACGGCGTTTGCCGTGCCCCTGTGTCTGGCCCTGGTGTTCGGGGGCTGCGAACGATGTTCTGCTCGACGACGAAATCATTACCGCCGCCAACGAGAATCAGGTGCTCGACGTCGTCACGACGGATCAGCAGCAGACGTCTACGGGTGTCGATGTTCGTGGCATCCATGATGGCCAGTCGTGGTTGACGCGACCGTCCACCTGGGACGCGTGTACCCGTCAGGCGCTTGAGGATGTATACGAAGAGCGCGATCAGCAACAGAACGATCGCCAGCGCGATCGCAAAGGACATTGCTCTTGCGACTGCGTCGGGAAACCCGAGGTTTTCAGAAATCCAAGTATACATGCCGTCCTCATTACTACGGGCTGTTCGGGTGCCGATTCGCGTTCGATTCTTCTCTGCCACCAGCTTCAGGATGTTTAAGTCTGAGTGTCACTGTATTCCACACTTGGCAAGACTGCTTATAGCCAGTTGTGGGTGCTTCTGTGGCACGGCGGCGGCTAAAATGATTTCAGAGCTATTAAGCGTTGAAAGACAACCTTTTTTCTTCATTTGAATCGATTCCCGTCATTAAGTTTATGTTAACAGAACCGGGCAATTTCTGCCCCTGTATCTCGGTTTTTTATTGTGAATTGCAGAATGCGAATTTGCGGTTGCGGTGAAAAAGGCTGAAAATAAGCCTTGAGAGATCGCCTGTTAACCTTTTGTTAACCATTAGGGCGGCAGGGTTTGCCTAGTTCGTTAACAGATGGTGAATTCCATGGCGCTCACTGATCTTCCGGTCTTGCAGGCCCTCAAGGATAAAATGCGATGGCATCAGGTCAGGCAGGGCGTGTTGTCGGAAAATATCGCTAACGCCGATACGCCGGGATACAGGGCGCGTGAGGTGAAGCCGTTCAGCTTCGAAGACGAGATGGGGCTGCATGTCTCCAGTCTGCGAACCGAGGCGACGAACCCTGAACACTTCGTCACGGGCATCTCGGACACGGGGAATGTCGAGACCGACAAGCCAGACATGTTCGAGATCACGCCGAGTGGCAACAACGTGGTTCTGGAAGAGCAGATGATGAAGGTCACTCAGAACCAAATGGACTATCAGGCCGCCTCGACGCTTTACGCCAAGAGCGCTGGGATTGATCAAAACGGCTCTTTCCAAGGGCTCGTAAACGCGGAGACGTATGATGGAATTTTCAAAGTCTCTTTTTGTCGCTGCATCGGGTCTGAAGGCACAGAATGCCCGGATGCAGGTGATTGCAGAAAACATCGCCAATGCGGATTCCACCGGACGTACTCCGGGTGAGGATCCGTATCGGCGCAAGATCCCGACCTTTCGGTCTCACTTCGATGATGAAGTGGGCGGAGAGGTGGTGGAACTCGGTCGAGTGGCCGAGGACAAGACGCCGTTCAATACAAAATATGAGCCGGGAAACCCGGCCGCAGATAAGGACGGCTACGTCAAGTTGCCCAATGTGAACACGCTGATCGAAACAGTCGATATGCGCTAAGGCACAGCGGTCTTACGAAGCTAATCTGAATGTCGTCGATGCAACGCGGCAGATGATTCAGCGAACTCTCGACATCCTGAAGGCCTGAGCCTTTGTGGTGACCGTGAGTGTTTTGAGGTGGCTTTAACAGGGCCTTTTTCAGAAAGGTGACAAGCATGACTATTCCAGCCGTAGCCAGTAACGCCTACAAAACAGCGGCGAATCTGACCAGCAATCCGGTGTTTCCGGAAGATAATTCGAAGCACGGCACAGGCGCCGACTTCGGTGAAATGGTCAAGAGTGCTGTCGGGAACGTCGTCGACAAGGGGCAAAACCTGGACCAGAAGTCCATCGGCCTTGTGGATGGCAAGTCCAACGTCGTTGACGTCGTCACGGCGGTGGCAGAAACACAGGTGGCCCTTGAAACGATGGTCACGGTTCGTGACAAGGTTATCTCCGCGTACCAGGATATTATGCGGATGTCGATCTGATCCAGATGGTGCACTCACACATGGCATCCACTCGGAAAAGATACAAAATTACAGACCTTTAGCTTTCCCGGAGTTAGCCTGAAAACGGCTCCGGGATCGCTTTTGGGGATAAGGATATTCATCATGACGGCTGGACAGGTTCTGGACCTGGGACGAGAAGGTGTCTGGACGATGATCCTGATGGCAGGGCCGGTGATGATTGTCGGGCTGCTGGTGGGTGTGGTGATTGCGTTGTTTCAGGCGCTCACACAGATCCAGGAAGCCACGCTTGTCTTTGTTCCCAAGATCCTTTCCATCTTCGTTATTCTTCTTTTGACCCTGCCGTTCATGGGACAGGTCATGGCAGGCTTCATGGCCAAGATATCGCAAATGATACTGGCTTTGCCAAATTAGGGTACGTCCCGAATGATGACCGCAAATTGGCGCACGACCTTATCTCTTGGTCACCTCGGTGTGGGGACCGGAGCGATGTGCGGGGTCATCTTCCAAACGTATGAGTGGTTGGCGCCTGCGTTTGAGCGATCACATGTTCTGGCCGGGACCTGACGCATGTCGCTGCAAATAAGTCTGCTTCCCCAACTGGCCGTTATCTACATGCTGATGTTCGCCCGGCTTGGCTCGATGCTGATGCAGATGCCGGCACTCGGGGAGACATCTATTCCCATGCGCCTGCGTCTGGCGATGGCGCTGCTTTTGACTTACATCATGTATCCGGCGGCGCGGGCGTTCTATCCGGGCAATCTGCTGGCCAACCCGACCGGCCTGTTGGTGCTTTTGGCGGGAGAGTTTGCCATTGGTCTGTCGCTTGGCCTTTGCATGAAGCTGATCACAACTGCCCTGCAGATCGCCGGCACCATCATCGCCAACCAGACGGGCCTCTCCTACGCCATGGGGCAGGACCTGACCAATGCGGGCCAGCAAGGCACGTTGGTCAGCAATTACCTGTCGATTATCGGCGTGACGCTGGTTTTCGTCACCAATACCCATTTTCTGCTGATTGCGGCATTGCATGACAGCTTTCAGCTTTTTCCTCCTGGTCATTGGTTGCCGGTCGGGGATTTCGCAAATCTGGTGACGAACACGGTTGCGAACGTTTTCTCGATTGCAGTGCGCTTGAGCGCGCCGTTTATTGTAGTGGGACTTGTTTTCTATTTTGGTCTGGGGCTCCTGAACAAGTTGATGCCGCAGATGCAGATCTTTTTCATTGCCATGCCGGTGAATATCTCTGCGGGTCTGGTCCTTTTGTACGTTCTCGTCTCGTCTCTGATGACTTTCTATATGGATCATTTCAGAACGGCGGTCGGGGTCTTCACTTCTGGTTAGGAGCGCGTCATGGCCGATGAAGGCGACGACTCAGATAAGACTGAGGACCCCACCCAAAAACGCCTGCGCGATGCGCGGGACAAAGGGGACCTACCGAAATCACAAGAGATCAACACCTGGTTCACAATGGCCGGGAGCACGCTGCTCATTCTGATTTTTGCGCCGACGATGGCCGGCTCCGTGGGCTCGATCCTGCGTGGCTATCTTGAACATGCGGGCGACATTCCTGTCGATGGCATGGCCTTGCGTTCGCTGTTTCGCACCTCTGCCTTTGCGCTTGCGGCGGTGATAGGCCTGCCGTTGTTGATCATGGTCGCCATGGCGGTGGCTGGAAATCTGGTGCAGGGCCGCGCCGTGCTGACGGCAGAGCCGATCAAGCCAAAGTTTTCCAAGGTGTCGCCTGCATCCGGCTTCAAACGCCTGTTCTCGTCAGAAAGTCTCGTGAACTTTCTGAAAGGCCTGATCAAGATTGGTGTGGTGAGTTCGCTCATGGGCGGTGTGCTTTGGCCGCATCGTGATGAGGTGGAAGCGGTGATCTTTGCCGAAATTCCTGCGATTCTCGGTGAAACGCGAATGCTGACCCTTCAGCTTCTGGGTGCTGTCCTGGCCTTCATGACGGTCGTTGCGGCAGGGGATTTTCTGTATCAGCGTCATAAGTGGTTTGAAAAGCAGAAGATGACCCAGCGCGAGGTCAAGGAAGAATACAAACAGCAGGAAGGCGACCCGCACATCAAGGGCAAGATCCGTCAGTTGCGCATGGAACGCAGTCGCAAGCGCATGATGGCCGCTGTGCCTCAGGCGACCGTGGTCGTCACGAACCCGACGCACTATGCCGTCGCTCTGCAATATGAAGAGGGTATGGTTGCACCATTGTGTCTCGCCAAAGGGCATGATGCCGTTGCCTTCAGAATCAGGGAAGTGGCCAAGGACAATGACATTCCGGTGCTGGAGAACCCGCCTTTGGCGCGTGCACTCTACGCAACTGTGGACGTTGACCAGGAAATCCCCGAGGAGCACTACAAGGCGGTCGCGGAAATCATCGGTTTCGTGTTCAAAATGCGCAGTAGCTCCGGTTGGCGGGCAAAAGACGACTGAGATGGTTGAATTCGCCGGCATTGCACAGAATGCTTGGTGCAGAGCTCGACAGAATGATTCGGGCTTTCGGAGTTTTGGAGATGACAGACGTGAACGGTGTGCCAAGCGACCCCATCATAGACCGGCCCGAGCGGTCCGGGAATATATGGCTTTTGATCGGGCTTGCCCTGGCGCTCATCATGGCTGTTGCGGCCTTCACGATTGTGGGCAAGGAACAATCGCAGCCGTTCGTACTGGCCTTGCTCGGCATCCTGTCGGTGATCGGTGTGTTCTGTCTGTTTGCCGGCGCTATCGGCTTTCTGCGTCTGGGGGTCAGCTCAGGTGGCAATCCGGTCGCCTCAACTTTTCTGAACTCGCTGGATGACGGGGTTCTGATTGCCGATGGTCAAGGACGCCTTGTCTATGCCAATCAGGCTTATGCCAGTTTGACGGGCGCTGCGACCGCATCGGAAGTGCGTATGGTCGAACGGGTGTTTTCGTCTGACCCTGATGCCGCCGATGCCATTTTTCGTCTGACCCAGGCTGTGCGCGATGGACGCCGCGCCGTTGAGGAAATGCGTATGCCGCACCCGCTGGGGCGGCAGGAAGGGGCGGCGCGCTGGTATCGTGTATCGGTGCGTCCCTTGACACTCAACGAAAAGGAAGCCGCTGGCTCAGGCCGCCGTCTCGGCGTCTGGCAGCTTGCGGATATCACCCGCGACCGGGCTGAACAGGAAAACTCGTTTCAGGAATTGCAGCGGGTCATCAATTTTCTTGATCATGCGCCGGCGGGGTTCTTTTCCTGCGATGCCAATGGTCGTCTTGTCTACCTCAATGCGACGCTGGCTGATTGGCTGGGGTACGATCTGGCGCAGTTCGAAGCGGGCGAACTTAATCTCAGTGAGATCGTCAGCGGTGACAGCACCGAGCTGATTCGCTCCGTTACCGGTCATGCGGGCGAAGTGAAGAGCATTTCGGTTGATCTGGATCTGGTGACCCGCAACGGTCACGGCTTGCCGGTGCGCTTGTTGCACCGGGTGCCCTTCGGTGAAAACGGTCTGCCGGGAGACAGCCGCACGCTGGTGCTCAACCGGTCGCGCGGCGAAGAGGTGTCAGAGGCCTTGCGGGCGGCGGAAGTGCGGTTTGCACGTTTCTTCAACAACACGCCAATTGCCATTGCATCGCTTGACAAGGATGGCCGGGTGCTGCGTACCAATGCGCCGTTCCTGCGCCTGTTCGGTCCGGTGGATCTAAGCGGCGAACCGCCCTTCCTGAGCGAGCTTGTGGCTGAAAGCGGTCGCTCCGACCTGTCCATTGCGCTGACATCGGCCTCGCATGGCATTGGCGAGATCTCTCCGGTCGATATTCCTCTATCGGAAGGCACGGATCCCCGATCTGCGACATTCTATGTGTCTGCGGTGCAGGAAGGCGAGGGGGATGGCGAATCTGCAATTGTCTATGCGCTTGAAACAACACAGCAACGCGCGCTGGAAGCGCAATTTGCGCAGGGCCAGAAGATGCAGGCAATCGGCCAGTTGGCTGGCGGTGTCGCGCATGACTTCAACAACGTTCTGACAGCTATTATTGGCTTTTCTGATCTGCTTCTGGCCAGCCACAGGCCCACGGACCCGTCCTTCCAGGACATCATGAACATCAAGCAGAACGCCAATCGTGCGGCAGGTCTGGTGCGGCAGCTTCTGGCGTTTTCTCGGCGTCAGACCTTGCGGCCGCAGCGGCTTGAGCTGAATGATGTGCTGGCCAACCTGTCGATCCTGCTGGATCGTCTGCTGGGCGAGAAGGTCGAATTGAAGGTTGTGCATGGCCGTGATCTCTGGCCGGTTATGGCAGATGAGAACCAGTTGGAACAGGTGATCATGAACCTGGCAGTCAACGCCGGCGATGCCATGTCCGAAGGCGGTATTCTGACCATTCGTACCCGCAATGTGGAAGAAGCCGAATCGACCCAGTTTGAAAACACACGCGGAATGCCTCCGGGCGAATACACGTTGATCCGGTAGAAGATACCGGCCACGGTATCCCACCGGAAGTCATGGAGAAAATCTTCGACCCCTTCTTCTCAACGAAGGAAGTGGGCAAGGGCACCGGGCTTGGCCTGTCGACGGTCTATGGTATCGTCAAGCAGACGGGGGGCTTCATCTTCTGCAACAGTGAAGTAGATGAAGGCACGACCTTCCGCATCTTCCTGCCACGTCATACACCGCTGGCGGAAGATGAGCCTGAAATCAGGGAAGTGATTCAGCCCGAGAAAGTCGCCGATCTGACGGGATCAGCCTCAATCCTGCTGGTGGAAGACGAGGAGGCCGTGCGCGCCTTTGGCGCACGGGCATTGTCGTCGCGGGGCTATAAGGTTTATGAGGCAGGCTCGGGCACGGAAGCGCTTGAGATCATGGATGAGACAAATGGCGAGATTGATCTTGTCGTGTCCGACGTGGTGATGCCGGAAATGGACGGCCCGACGCTTCTTGTCGAATTGCGCAAGATCAACTCGGAATTGAAGATCATCTTCGTCTCCGGTTATGCCGAAGATGCTTTCGAGGAAAATCTGCCGCCTTGGTGAAAAGTTCTTCTTCCTTCCCAAGCCTTTCACGCTCAAGCAGTTGGCAACGCAGGTCAAGGAAGTGCTCGCAAGCTGATCCGGCAGTCGCAGAGTTGAGTGGCAGTGACCTCTGGCGATTAAGTCATATCAGCTTGTTCAGGGGGCCACTTCATAAATGTGGTAGACATTGAAAAAGCCGGCTCAAGCGAGCCGGCTTTTTTGTGTGATGGTCGTTTGACTATTTTGTCTCACGAGGATGTTTTGAAAGATCTCTGTCAGCTTAGACGCTCGGGCAGGGGCTCTGACGTTCGGCGTGGGACTTCAGACCTTCGAGGCTGCGCATGGTGTTGCGGTTGCCGGGCATCGCGAAGCTTTCTTCACGAGAGGTGCGGGCATTGTTGATGATCGCCATGTCCTGCACGGCCATCGTATGGCAGGCAGTGCCCGGAAGCGAATGCGAATGCGGACTGTGCGATAACCGACAGCGGACTTGCCGAACTGTGCATCAAGAGCCGGATTGTCACCTGTCAGGCGGCGCTCCATGACCAGCATATCCGGCTGGTTCTGGATGATGCTGGTGCCCTTGCGGGTGGCACTTGCAACCAGCGTTTTGTGCACGGTGTCGGGCGATGCGGCAATGGTCACACTTTGAGAGCTAAGGCGTTTGCGCGACAGAGCCAACTCCGTTGCCTGAATAATGTGTGGTGCTGGTGCTCTGGCACCCGGCAACGCCGAGCATGAGAGCAAGGACGATATATTTTTTCATGGGCCCCCCGAAATAGGCTGATTGGTCGGGGCGCATGGCTTTCATGATGACGCGGACTTATTTGCAAAGATCCGGTCGGAACATGAACGATTTTTCATCGCGCCCCCGATGGGTCAACTTGCGTTCCGGAGGAAAGTTGCAAATTTTCTTTGCTCGGAAACAATCGCATCTCAGAAACTGTCTCCGGACGTGAAACCACCGCCGCCAAAACCGCCGCCTGAGGAAAAGCCACCACCGCCGAAACCGCCCCCGCCACCAGATCCGCCGCCGAACCCGTCATCGCCGAAGCCGCCGCCGAGGCCCGGTCCGGGAAACATGCCGCCCATGGTGTAGGGCACGCCGGTGCCATGGCGAAAGCCAACACGTCGTCCACGTGTGCTGCGTTGGCGATGGCTGTTCTTGGCGCGCTCCCAATAATCATCTCCCGAAATAGCGCCATTGATCAGGTCAGCCAGAAGGTCGCTGATCAACGCTTCATCGGTGAAATAGGAATTCCATTGATCAAAGCCATGTGTATGGAACCGGCGCGATACACTGGCAACTTCCTGACGTCGCAGGGCGACATTGCGTTGCAACTCGCGGTCCTGCCGGATCTCCGCTTCATTGTCTTTCACAAGATCGGCCAGCTCTTCCAGGCGGCTGACGATGACCTCATCCTCCGGCGAAGGAGTGGACAAGGCTTCTTGCCATAGAACCCGAAGACTGTCGTCTTGCAGCGAATTTGCCAGATGCGCCTCTGCCTTGTGAAAGCCGTCGTCTTCACCGGCCGAGAAATCCTGCAAGGCCTTAGCTCAGGGTTTCCATCGAGCGGGACAGGCCGTCGATCTGGCGATCAAGACCGGCGATGGTTTCGCTCATCGCATCAATGTGCCCGGCGAGATCGTCACCAGCCAGCCGGGTCAGCGCTTCACGGCTCATCACAGCCAGTTGGTGGTCAGCATCCTGTGCCCTCAGGGCGCATCGCTCCGCATGTGTCGACAACCGATCGGGGATGCTATTGAGCAGGGAGAAGTTGATACGTGCGGTTTCATAATTGATCTTGCGCGCCACCCATCGATCAAGGTTGCGGATGAGACCACTTTGGTCATAGCTGTCGGTGGCGAAATGACGCTTCCATAGGTACATGAACAGGACGTCGTCCTGATAGGCGCGTCCCTTGTCGTCCTGATCCTGCAAGGCTTGCGAAACCTTGTTTTCGGCGCGCTCCGCCGTGTCATGGGCTTCCTCGGAAATCTGTTTCTGGGTCAGATAGCTCTGGTCTTGTTCCAGAAGCTGGTCGACCTCCTCCATCAGGCCGTCCATTTTTTCAGAGGCTGCGTCCCGTTCTTCACTGAGGGCTTCACGTTGTTTTTGCAGGGCGGCGTGTTCGATTTCAATGTCGCGCAACTTGTCCGTCAGGATCTTGTGATCGCGGGCACGCTTGTCCATGATCTCACGCGCCTCGCGCGAAGCGTCGTCCAGCCGTACATCCAGCGCGGTCGAGACATTCTGGTCCAGTCGGAACCTTGCAAGTTCGCGGTATGCATCGCTTTGTCGACCGCGAATATCGGTGATCGACCTGCCCAATCGTTCAATACGGTTGGCCAGTTCCAGCTCTTCGCGGCGCAAGTCGGCGAGCGCAGCATTGAGGGTGTTCAGTGTCTGGCGACCCGTCAGCATGATTTATCTTTCGTCGTCGTCAGCAGGAAACCGATAGAGTTTACCATTGGGTGATGGCTCCCTTCTTGACGCCGGGGCCCCAGTCGATGGTGCGTTCGCCGCGCTTCTTTTGACCTAAAACCTTGTTTTCGACCAAGCCATCGTCTGCTTTGTCCTTGCGAATGCGCTCGAAGGTTTCGCGCGTCACATGTTGCGCCCAGATGGTGACCGTGTGTTGCTGATTGTCCTCTTCAGAGAGGATCGTTTGCGGCAGGACTGAACCATCTGGCGCGATGGCCTGAACAACGATGTAATCATTGCGCGCTTGCGGATTGGCGTCGGGTATGCGGGTTACGCCGGTTGTGGTGCCAGTGCTTGGACACAATGTGAACGCTGAAGACGCTCTTGAGTTGTGCCGCAAGGGTTTGCAGTGCCGTGACGTTCTTGCGGGCTGTCACCGCGTCTTTCTTGTCGATGGCATCTTGTGCGGCGGTGGCCAGCGTTTGAGCTTCCTTGACATCCGCCTGATCCAGCGCAATTGACGAAATTTCCGCCTTCAGCGACTTGACCGAGGCAGGCAGGGTCTGTGTCAGTTCGATCTGCAAGGCGGCGGCGGCCCGATCATCGGGCAGCTTGATCAGAAACAGCCAGTAAGCAAAGATCAACAGAACAACGACGCCGATGGCGGCGAGGGCATATTTACCCCAGTTGGCACGGGTGACATAGGCGGTTGCCAGCGCTCGCGTCAGCCGCGAGATCTTCGGGTGATAGACGAAACGGTCCTGTTTGAGGCTTTCCACGCCTTCCCGGATAACCTCGTCAGAGACTTCTATGCCCTGCCGGTGGTAGATTTCCCGAAGCCGGGTCACCATCTGGGCGTCGCGATCTTCGGCGGACATCTCCTGTTGGACCAGGGCCTCTTCATGGCGCAGAGTATCCACCACGTCCATGGCCATCATCATGTCGTCGAGGGGGGCAGCTGATCTCATGTGCAGTGTCAGGCCTTTGGCAAAGCGGTGTGTCGTTCAGGGGGAGGTGAACCGCACTCTCACTTGGCTGGCAGGCTGCTTCCTTTTGGGCCAATTTCACAAGGCGCTGCTTGCCGTCTTCAACGGCTTCGCGGATTTCCTCGGAATTTCGCGTCGACATGCGGCGCATTTCATCAATGATATCACGAGATGAGCTTTGGTAGGCGACGACCGAATCCACGAGCTTCTTGACCGCGGAGGCCTGCACGGTAGGGCCATACCCCGCCTTCAGGGCTTCTTTCTGGACGTGATCGCCCATATCGGCCAGTGTTTCCAGGCTCTTGTTGATGCCGTCCTTCATCGCGTTCAGGGTTTCCGTTGATTCATGCAGCCCCTGCAATCCTGTGAAGGACGCATTCAGCGCAGTGAGAACGGATTCATTGGTCGAGAAGAAGCTGATCGACTGCGCATAAACGCGCTCCTTGGCATTGGTGGTCTGCACCAGTCGCGCCATGATCACTTCAGAGGTGTTGTAACCAACCGTCAGATTGTCCGAAAGATCCTTGACGATCTGATAGCGTTTTTCCTCGTCCTGTACCTCGCGCAGGCGTTCGTCGCGCGCCAGTTCGAGCCGGGCTTTGCCAGCGGCCTCTTCTGCATCGGCGCCATCAAGTGTCGCAGAGGCGCTTTCCAGTGCCGTTTGCGCTGTCTGCAAGCGTTCTGCGGCGACAGTCAACAGATCCAGAGACTCGATCTCTGCCTGCTTCAGTGCGCCGCGGAAATCCCGGTAAGCCTCCAGAATGGCCTGCTCGCGCTCGATCTGGTCGCGGGTGGCTGCGGCAACATCCTTGTAGGTCGTGCGAATGTCGTTGAAGCGGTCTGAAATCGTGCCCCGGCGGAAATCGCGCCATTTGTTGGACAAGCTCTCGGTGAAGGAAATCTTGCCGTCGTCAAGCTGGTCGACCAACGTGCGGGCATCGTCGCGGATGCTGTCAAAGGCTTCTGTGATCTCTTCGTAACGCTGACCGATGTCCATTTGGCCGACCTGGGAGCGGACCACCTCGTTAAAGGCGCTGGCTTGCGCAAGCGTGCGCGTGATCACGGCGACCTTGTCCGGGTCCAGCACCGAAATTTGCTGAAGCAGGGCGTTGATCGGTGCATCCGTTTCGCTTTGAGGTGTCAGCCCCATCTCGCGCAGCTTGCCGAGCGCGCGATCGAGATACTGCAAGGGCGAAAGGGAGGTAGAAGGAGAACTGGTCAATTCCGTCATGTCAGGAAACTCCTTTGAAAGGTAACAAAAGGCCGAATGGCGGGGCGGGCTCATCATTCGCTTTGTCGCCTGCTATCAACTAGTCAGCGACTTGGGGTCGAGTCAATCTAGTGTCGGGAAAAGCATCGTCTTCCGCATTTTTCTCAGGCTTTTGTGGCCGCACTGCGACACTCCGATTTATCGCAAGGCAAAGCCAGATTTCCATCTGTTCGCATAGCGACATGTCAATCAGATGGGCATAAGTATGCGGTGTGAAAGCCCTGAGCAGCGCACAAAAGACCGTGTCGGGGGATGTGATTCTGTGTTGCAATGCGTGAAGTGATTGATGCCGTTGGGGTAATTTAACAAAATCAAATTTGGTACAGATAAAGAACATAATCTCTGTTCTATTTGTTTTTCAATGGTTTATGAATGCTTGCATTGATGGAACAAATCAGGTACAAAGTCATGGTTTGAAACGCCGCGTCCATCGTGAAATAAGGAGCGTTGAGCTATGGCACAAACTTCACTTCGTCTTGTAGAAAGCAACCAGATGGATAAGACCAAAGCGTTGGACGCAGCGCTATCGCAAATCGAGCGCGCCTTCGGCAAAGGTTCCGTCATGAAGATGGGGCAAAAGCAGGCGGTTGATATTCAGTCTGTTTCGACAGGTTCTCTTGGTCTCGACATCGCCTTGGGGATCGGTGGATTGCCGCGCGGTCGTGTTGTCGAGATCTATGGTCCTGAATCGTCGGGCAAGACGACCATGACACTGCACACCATTGCCGAGGCTCAGAAGGCTGGCGGCGTGTGTGCCTTTATTGATGCCGAGCATGCGCTGGATCCGATCTATGCCCGCAAGCTGGGTGTCGATCTGGATGAATTGCTGATTTCGCAGCCGGATGCAGGTGAACAGGCGTTGGAAATTGCCGATACGTTGGTGCGCTCTGGCGCGGTCGACGTTCTGGTGGTCGATTCCGTGGCCGCTTTGACACCGAAAGCCGAGCTTGAAGGCGAAATGGGGGACAGTCTGCCGGGGCTGCAGGCACGCTTGATGAGCCAGGCCTTGCGCAAACTGACCGCCTCGATTTCCCGCTCCAAGTGCATGGTCATCTTCATCAACCAGATCCGCATGAAGATCGGTGTGATGTTTGGCTCGCCGGAAACCACCACGGGTGGTAATGCGCTGAAGTTCTATGCCTCTGTTCGTCTTGATATTCGCCGGATTGGCGCGATCAAGGACAAGGACGAGGTGATTGGCAACCAGACCCGTGTGAAAGTGGTCAAGAACAAGCTGGCCCCGCCTTTCCGTCAGGTTGAATTTGACATCATTTACGGTGAAGGCGTCTCCAAGATGGGCGAGCTGATTGATCTTGGGGTCAAGGGAGGTATCGTCGAAAAGTCTGGTGCATGGTTCTCCTATAACAGCCAGCGGCTGGGGCAGGGACGTGAAAACTCCAAGCAGTTCCTGCGTGACAATCCAGAGGTTGCGGCTGAGATCGAACTGGCCATTCGTCAGAATGCCGGCTTGATTGCCGAGCGCATCATTGATCCGGATGCTGGCGGTTCTGCCGAGGATGACGGCGAGTGATCTGCTCGTTTGGTCTGATCTGATTTGAGAAACCCCGGAGTGGTTGCTTCGGGGTTTTTTGTGTGCGCTTTCCCTGTCTCGTTGGTAACGTGAGGTGGAGTGAGCGCACCTAGGGTGGTGATCCATAAATGCATTTAAAATAGTCAAAGCAGGTTGTCCTGCCTGTGAGGCGCAGATGCGCAGAAAACCGTAGGGTTTTCAAGACGTCGCAACGACACAGACAGGCCACTCTGCCCGCCTCTTCTTGGATGTCAAAGCCGCGGCGATCCGGCTGCGTCAGATGGCTCAACTGGCCAAAGCCCTCTTTCTTCCCCGCCTTTCCTGCAAGCTCATTGCGCTTTATGACGCCATTTAAAGCGTCTCTATGAGACCGAACTCGAGCATCGCGCGTTCTGGTCTGGGGCAGGGGTGTGCTGCAAAGAATATGAGGGTGGCTTTTTCTGCCGATTTCCGGACCGCGTGCGGTTGGTGTTCTGGACAGTGTCGCGCCAGAAAGCTAAAAGGCTTCACGACTTTCGTGGCCCTTGGGGGGCTGGCGAACAACATCCTTTTGGCTTCCGGGCATCCCCGACCCGCCTTCAAGAGACGCAAGCGAGACAACCGCATGACCGGCGTGAATCAGATCAGATCGACGTTTCTGGAATATTTTGAGAAAAACGGGCACACCATCGTGCCGTCGGGACCGTTGGTGCCGCGCAACGACCCGACCCTGATGTTCACCAATGCAGGTATGGTACCGTTCAAAAACGTCTTTACCGGCGTCGAGAAGCGCGATTACAGCCGTGCGACCACCTCGCAGAAGGTTGTGCGCGCCGGTGGCAAGCACAATGACCTCGACAATGTCGGCTACACGGCGCGTCACCATACGTTCTTCGAAATGCTCGGTAACTTTTCTTTCGGTGACTATTTCAAGGACTAAGGCCATTGAGCTGGCCTGGAATCTGATTACCAAGGAGTTCGGCCTCAACAAGGACAAGCTCCTTGTGACTGTCTATTCCGAGGACGAAGATGCTGCGGCCTACTGGAAGAAGATTGCCGGGCTGACGGACGACAAGATCATCCGCATTCCAACCTCGGACAACTTCTGGACCATGGGTGAAACCGGTCCCTGTGGCCCATGCTCGGAAATCTTCTATGATCATGGCGATCACATCTGGGGTGGCCCTCCGGGATCCCCTGAGGAAGATGGCGACCGATTCATCGAGATCTGGAATCTCGTTTTCATGCAGTATGAACAAACGCTGGACGCGCGCGTCGATCTGCCACGTCCCTCCATTGATACGGGCATGGGCATGGAACGCATCGCCGCCGTGTTGCAGGGCGTGCATGACAACTATGATATTGATCTGTTCAAGGCCCTGATCTCTGCCTCGGTCAATGCCACCGGTGTTGCGGCCGAAGGCGCGGCCCAGTCCAGTCACCGAGTGATCGCCGATCACCTGCGGTCGACCAGCTTCCTGATTGCGGAAGGCGTGTTGCCGTCGAATGAAGGGCGCGGCTATGTTCTGCGCCGTATCATGCGTCGCGGGATGCGCCATGCTCATTTGCTGGGCTCGCGCGATCCGCTGATGCACAAGCTGGTTCCGGCACTGATCCGTGAAATGGGGCAGGCGTATCCGGAACTTGTACGCGCTGAAAGCCTGATCGAAGAGACGCTCAAGCTGGAAGAAACCAAGTTCCGCAAGACGCTGGAACGTGGTCTTGGGCTACTCGATGATGCGACCGCCGATCTGAGCGCTGGTGGCGAGTTGGATGGCGAAACGGCGTTCAAACTGTATGACACTTTCGGATTCCCGCTTGATTTGACGCAGGATGCTTTGCGTGCACGCGACATTACCGTCGATGTGACCAGTTTTGATGCCGCCATGGCGCGCCAGAAGGCGGAAGCCCGCGCAGCATGGTCCGGCTCAGGCGAGACTGCCACGGAAACCATTTGGTTTGCCCTCAAGGATCGTCTCGGTGCCACTGAATTCCTCGGTTATGAGACCGAGAATGTGGAAGGCGTTGTCACGGGGCTTGTGCTGGATGGGACGGAAGTCAAGCAGATCGCAGCGGGTGAAAGCGGCTTCATGATGGTCAATCAGACGCCGTTCTACGGCGAATCCGGTGGGCAGATTGGCGACACCGGCACAGTCTCGGCGCCGGGCTTGAGGGTGCGTGTCACCAACACGCAGAAAAAGGCCGATGGTCTGTTCGTTCATAGTGTCAGCGTTGATGAAGGTACCTTGAAGCTTGATGCCGCTGTCGAGCTGGTGGTCGACCACGACCGTCGCGGCGCGGTTCGCTCCAACCATTCGGCCACTCACTTGTTGCATGAAGCCTTGCGCGAAGTGCTTGGTTCACATGTGGCGCAGAAGGGGTCGCTGGTCACTTCTGAGCGTTTGCGCTTTGATTTCTCTCACCCCAAGCCGGTGACGGATGAAGAGTTGCAGCAGGTGGCTTTTCTGGCCAATGAAATCGTCCTGCAGAATGCGCCCGTCGAGACCCGTCTGATGGCGGTGGACGATGCTATCGAGAGCGGCGCAATGGCGTTGTTCGGCGAAAAATACGGCGAGGAAGTTCGGGTCGTTTCGATGGGTCGGGCGCTGCATGGCGACAAGGCGGGCAAGACCTATTCCGTCGAGCTTTGCGGTGGGACCCATGCGTCGCGAACTGGTGATATCGGCTTGGTCGTGATCGTTTCCGAAGCCGCGGTGGCATCGGGCGTGCGTCGCGTCGAAGCTCTGACGGGATCGCAGGCGCGGGCCTATCTCGATCAGCAGGATCGCCGGGTGCGAGAGCTTGCTGCACTGTTGAAGGTCGGTGCGGGGGATCTGACGGTCCGTGTGTCGCAGCTTATCGACGATCGCAAACGTCTGCAAAAAGATCTCGCCGATGCCAACAAGAAGCTGGCCATGAGCAGTGGCTCAGAGGGCGGCAATGCCGCGCGCGAGGTGAATGGCTTCAAGCTGATGGCGCGCGTGGTTACGGGCATCAATGGCAAAGATCTCAAGGGTCTGGCTGAAGAGATCAGGACGCAGCTTGGGTCGGGTGTGGTGGTGCTGATCAACGTGGCTGATGATGGCAAGGCTGCCATCGTTACGGCTGTGACGGCTGACCTGACGGAGAAGGTCAATGCGGTTGATCTGGTTCGTCAGGGCGCAGGGGCTCTGGGCGGACGTGGTGGCGGCGGTCGCCCGGAAATGGCCCAGGCCGGTGGTCCGGATGGCGCCAAGGCCGATGAGGCGATTGCGGCGATTGAGACACACCTCAACACCCTTTGACATTTACAGTGCCCTGCGGGTTGCCCCGCAGGGCATTTGGATTATATCAGTGCTTCTGCGTATATGTGCCTGGTCTCAAACCGGAGTGATTCTTTGGATCTCGTCCTCTCGGTTCCAGCAGTTGTTCTTTGTTTTGCCGCTGTCTACTGCTTCTTTCTGCTGGCCGTTACCGTGGCTGTTCTCTCAAAGTCTGCGTCCGGCCATTTGCGTTTTTGGGCCGTCACCTTTTGGGCCCCGGCGGTCGCCGGCGTTTTGATTGCCCTACGTCCTCTGGAACCGCATTTTCTGAGTGATTATCTCGGCTGCATGGCCTTTCTCCTAGGCATTGCCTGTGTCTGGCTTGGGATGCGGTCCTTCTTTCAGCGCAAGATCATCCTGTGGTTACCGGGGTTGGCATTGCTCGGTTTCATCCCGCTGGGATTGTCTTTTGACCAGAGCGCCCTGTCTGTGCTGCTGTCGCGCGAAGTCTATATTTTCTGTACTGCGGCACTCTTCTTCGCGTTGACGGCCTACGAGGTTCAGCGCGGTGATGATGATCGTGGCGTGCCTTTGCCATCCGCACGCTATGCTGCTGTCACCTTTTACAGCTTTGCATTTGTCCATGTGGCTGTCGTGCCCTTTGCGGTGATGTCTCCCGTGAGGCTGATCCATTGGGTGCCGGTTTCGAACTGGCTGTTCGTCATGGCGCTGCTGGTGCTGCTGCATACCGTGGCCGCTAGCTATCTGTCCCTGCTTTTGGCCAAGGAACGGATTGAGGCGAAAGTGACTTTTCTGGTTTACACAGACGAGTTGACCGGCCTGAATAATCGCCGTGCCTTCATTCAGCATGTGCGTCGATTGCTCTCTGTGTCGAGCCCCTAGGGCAGCACTCTACTCGTCATTGATCTGGATCATTTCAAGAAGATCAATGATCGTCATGGCCATATGGCTGGCGATATAGTGTTGCGAAAATTCGCTGAATTCTTGACTTCCTTCGCCACTAAAAACGTGATCTGTGGTCGTCTTGGTGGGGAGGAATTCGGTATTTTTGCAAGTCAGAAAACAGGCAAGGCCTTGGACGAACTGGCTGATCGTATCTGTCAGGCGGCACGTCTGTTGCGTATCGACTATGAAGGGGAGACGCTGAAAATCAGCATCAGCGTTGGCCTGAGCGATACCAAAGCTGCGGGCCGCGAGTTCGACAGTCTTTTCAAGCAGGCAGATCTGGCGCTTTACGCATCGAAGGAAGGCGGTCGTGATTGTTTTCGTCGCTTTACCGGAGATCTGGTGGGCGGTGCGGCCTGAACGCGCCGATCTGAGGGCGCGCTGGCGCAAGGTACGTTGACGTGGAACCCGTCTGCGTGACAGAGAAAGAGGTGTTCATGTCGTTCACCAATCCATCCAGAGACCTTCGCACAGTGCCCGAAACATCCTTCAAGACAGTGCTGTTTGATATTCTTGAGGGAACTGGCCGTCGACGCGCGCTTGCGCATGGGCTGCGTCGCAGTCTGATGGCTCTCATTCTGCTGAACGTCTTGCTGGCTGTCCTTCAGACAACTCCCGCCATTAATGCTTCCTATGGCCCTGTTCTCAATGTCGTTCAGGGTGTGTCCGGCGTGGTCTTTCTGGCCGAATATCTTCTGCGTCTTTATGTTTCAGATTTGCACCCGCCTTTGCGACGCTATGGTCCGTTTGGCGCAAGGGTGCGGTATGCGTTGCATCTGGATGCGGTGATTGATCTTCTGGCGGCTTTGCCGCTGATCCTGTCTTTCGTCTTGCAGGACAGCGCCTTTAGCGTTGTCGTGGTGCTGCGCTTGATGCGGTTTCTCAAGCTGGCCCGTTATTCCCCCGCCGTGCGCTCTCTGTTGCAGGCGCTGGCGGCCGAGCGTCAGGCTCTGGCCGGATCGACCGTCCTTATTGGTGGGGTCATTTTGCTGGCGGCGACACTGCTGTATTTCGTGGAACATGAACGCCAGCCGCAGGTCTTCGGCAGCATTCCCGAGGCGATGTGGTGGGCGGTTGCGACCATCACCACCGTTGGGTATGGCGATGTGGTGCCTGTCACCGTGCCGGGGAAACTGATTGCCGGGCTGGTGATGTTGATGGGCTACGGACTGCTGGCGTTGCCGGTTGGCATTGTCGCATCAGCATTCTCCCGTGAGATCCACAGTCGGGATTTCGTGGTGACATGGTCCATGGTGGCACGTGTGCCTTTGTTTCAGGATCTGAAAGCTGCCTCCATCGCAGAAGTGTCCAAGTTGCTCCATGCTCAAAATGTGCGGGCAGGGCAGGTGATTGCCGAGCGCGGAGATGTTGCGGACAAGATGTTTTTCATTGTTGAAGGCTCGGTTGAAATTCAACTTGAGCATGAAATCGTTTATCTCGGCGAGGGCGACTTCTTTGGCGAGTTGGCGTTGTTGCAGCGACGTCGCCGCACCGGGACCATTGTGGCCGCTCAAAATTGCCAGCTCATGGTGCTGGAAGCTGATGATCTGGGGCGGCTGATGCAGCGGGAAAAGGATGTGGCCGATATTCTGTGCCGCGTTGCCGAAGAGCGGGCATCGGCGTTGAACCGCCATGACGGCGATCTGGCGGAGGAAGAACTGGCACAGGCGGATGCGCGTGAACCTCAGGCTGACGAGCCGGAGTTGTTTTAAACTCTGACATGACATCATTTTAAAGCGATCAAAGACATGAAAACAATCGGCCTGATCGGTGGTATGAGCTGGGAAAGCACGCAGACCTACTATCAGTTTCTCAACCGCATGGCGCGGAAGCGGCTGGGTGGGCTGCACTCGGCCGAAATCCTTTTGTGGTCCTTTGACTTTGCGCAGGTAGAGGCCTGTCAGGCGGCTGGTCATTGGGAGCGGGCAACGGCCTTGATGGTGGATGCGGCGCGCCGGGTTGAGCGTGGTGGCGCAGCCTGTTTGCTGATCTGCACCAACACGATGCACAAGATGGCTGATGAGGTTCAGGCGGCGATTGGTATTCCGCTGATCCATATTGCCGACACCACCGCAGAGGCCATCAAAGCGGCAGATGTTTCGGCTCCGCTTTTGCTGGCAACGCGCTACACAATGGAGCAGGACTTTTACAAGGGACGTCTCCAGGACCGTCATGCCATCGCAGTGAAAACACCAGATGAGGCCGGGCGGGCAACCGTTCACAGGATCATCTATGATGAACTGTGTCAGGGCGAAATCCGTCCGACGTCCAAGCAGGCTTATCTCGATGTGATCGCCAGCGCACGGGATAGAGGTGCAGACAGCGTCATCTTCGGGTGTACGGAAGTTGGTCTGCTGATCCGTCCGGAAGATGTCGGCATCCCGTGTTTCGACACGACCGAACTTCATGCAAGAGCAGCGCTTGAGTTTGCGCTCGGCTGAAGGGAATTAGGCTCTGACATGCAAGCTTTTCTGATGGCTGAGTTTTCCCACATCCACGCCTGATTTGCGGCGGCGCGCTTCGAGGGACCTGATACTCTGGTTGCATGATGTACGATCTACCTGACCATGACACCCTTTATGACGCTCTGGTGGCACGCGACGAGCGCTTCGAAGGGCGCGTCTTCGTTTGTGTGGCCACAACCGGGATTTTTTGTCGGTTGAATTGTCCGGCTCGCAATCCGAAGTCCGAGAATTGCACCTTCGTTGCCAGCGTTGTCGAGTGCATCGAAGCGGGATACCGGCCCTGCAAGCGTTGTCATCCTTTACGCCCCTCTGCGACTGCTGACCCGGCGGTGCAGACATTGCTTTCCGCCCTTGAGGCGCAGCCAGCGCGGCGATGGGGAGAGGATGATATCGTTGCCATGGGGCTGGACCTGTCGACGGTGCGACGGGCGTTCAAGCGTCAATTCGGAATGACCTTTCTGGAAATGGCACGTTTGCGCCGCTTGCAGGCTGGCTTTGTCACGCTATCAGACGGTGGCAAGGTTATTGCCGCTCAACAGGCTGCACAGTTTGACAGTGCCAGTGCCTTTCGGGCCGCATTTGCGCGGTTGCTGGGCTGTGCGCCGGGCGACCTGAAACGCAGTGGTCTGTTGCTGGCGGATTGGATCGCCACGCCGCTTGGCGACATGATTGCCATCAGCAGCGCCTCACATCTGCATCTTCTGGAATTTACCGAGCGAAAGGCGTTGCCGCGCGAGGTCGATCGGCTGATGCGCAGTGTCAAAGGTGATCTCGGGCTTGGCAGCTATGCGCCAACAGAGCAGGTGAAGGATGAATTGCGTCGGTTCTTCGCAGGCGAAAGCAGCCGGTTCGAGACGCCTCTCGGGCTTGCGGGCAGTGCGTTTACGAGAGCCGTCTGGGAGGCCTTGCAGCAGATACCGGCAGGTACAACCTGCACCTATTCGGAACTGGCGCGCGACATTGGCAGACCTCTTGCCACGCGAGCCGTGGCCCGGGCCAATGGAGCCAACCAGATTGCCTTGTTGATCCCCTGCCACCGGGTGATTGGCGCTGACGGTTCGCTGACGGGGTATGGTGGCGGTCTCTGGCGCAAGCAGCGTCTTCTGGAGATTGAACAAGCGTTCGGGGTGGTGACCGGTGACGCAAATATGCTGAAACCCGATGAAGAGGAATACCCATCTCTTTAGGGTCGACGTCCTAAGTCGTGCTCTTGTCGTGAAATCTCTGACAGCTCACTCCGCTAAAGGCAGTCTATTGCTGTACAGACCGCAAGCGGCTTTCAATCAGCAGCCCCTCTTCGTCCAAAATAGGGTGCGCCACAGAAACAATATGGGCGTTGATCTGTTTCAAGTCGCGCAGAATATCCAGATGCAGTGACGATGTTTCCCGGCTTTCGGGATGGCCTTCGCGCAAGCGGATAAGATGTTTTTGCGCCGACTGTCGTTCCAGCCGCCGGATTTCCACCTTCACTTCCATCAACCATTGGGCGAGCTTCTTGTCTCTGGTCATGAAAACGGTTTGGGCTGCGCGCAGGTTTTCCAGTGTCATCAGAAACATGGAATCCAGTTCCTGATAGCCTTCCTTGGAAAATCGCAGACCGAGTCCAATCTTCTTGCGCACTTCGACGGCCAATCCTCTCTCGATCAGGTCGCCGACGTGTTCCAGGTTGATAACGTAATCCAACACCGTGATGGAGCGTCGCTTGTCTTCTTCGCCAGCCTCCCTTCCCAGGCGGGACAAATAGGTTTTTACTTCTTGCTGTCGTCGATCGACACGGGTTTCGAGCACCGAGACCTCGGCCAGCGAGGCAGGATCATTGTGCGTGAAAGCAGCCCGGGTCTGGATCAGCATGCGTTCGATGGCGTCACCGATGGCCAAAGCCTCTCTGCTTGCTCCAGCCAGTGCTACCGTAGGCGTTTCCAGAGCGGCTTCATCAAGCCACGCAGGCGCGACGTCCTTTTGCTGCTCCTGATCCGGCACAAGATAGCGGGTTGCCGAGGACAACAGGCCGGTGAATGGCCAAATGACAGCAGCGAGAAGCAGGTTGAAGGCAAGATGGGCTTCGACAGCAAGCCCTGTATGCGGTAGCGGCAGATCCAGAAGCACCAGTCCTGCGGCAGACGCAAAAGGCAAGGCGATCAGGCATCCGATGCCGCGAATGACAAGATTTCCAAGAGTGACACGCCGTGCCGCCGTGCCGGATTGCAGCGTGGCGATCACGGGTGGAACGGCACCGCCAAGATTGGCACCCAGGACCATTACCACCGTGAGATCCGCTGGCAGGCCAAGCGACAGGATCAGCATGACGGCGGCAAGGGAGGACGAGCAGAACAGCGCAATTGCGGCGGCGCAGAGCAAGGCAACCGGCTACAGGCTGTCATTCAACATGGCAAGAAAGGCTGCCATTGCAGGCGACGCGCGCAGTGGTTCGGTGGCATGGTTGAGAAGGCCGAAGGACACAAGCATCAGGCCAATACCAATCAACGCCAGCCCACTTCCTGTTAACGAGGCCTTTTTCTGGCGTCGCAGGACATAGCCAACAAGCAACAACAAAGGGGCAATTGCCTCAACGCCTGATGACACGATCCATGCGGTGAGAGCCGTTCCGATGTTGGCGCCCAGCAAGACCACCTGTGCCATGCGGGTGCGGATCAGGCCGCGTTCAACAAAGGAGGCTGTCATCAAGGCCGTGGCCGTCGACGATTGCAGCCCGAGCGTCGCCACCAGACCAGAAAGCGCAGCGCGGGCAGTCGTCTGGGTCCCGAGCCCGAGAACCATCTTCAGTTTGATGCCGAATGCGTCGGTGACGCCGTCGCGGACGAGACGGAGCCCAAACAGCAGAAGAGACACGGCCCCTGCGAGTTGAAGAAAGATGGAAAGCGACTGCACTTGTTAGAACACTCCTGAGAGGTTGAGGTGGTTTCATTTCATTTTCGGAATCTTCGATAATGAACCGAATTAGAGATCAGTCAAGAGATCATAGATACACGGTCAGCACGCTTTTTTGTGCCTGAACCTCGTGGAGGGGCATTTGGCATGTGGCGTGGCTGCATAAAATGTTCATTTGAACAAATCTTGCCTGAAACGCCAAGAGGCGGCCCGTGGGACCGCCTCTGCAAGACATTTTTGATGTCTCTGACTCGATGGATCAGGCGGCCATGGCCTTTTCAAGGTTTTCGTCGATCTTGTCGAGGAAGCCATTGGTTGTCAGCCAGCTTTGATCCGGGCCGACCAGCAGCGCCAGATCCTTGGTCATGAAGCCGCTTTCCACCGTGTCGATGCAGACCTTTTCCAGCGTTGCGGCGAATTTGGCCAATTCATCATTGCTGTCGAGCTTGGCGCGGTGGGCCAGTGCGCGCGTCCATGCGAAGATGGATGCAATCGGATTGGTGGAGGTTTCTTCGCCGCGCTGATGCTGACGGAAGTGGCGGGTCACGGTGCCGTGGGCCGCTTCTGCTTCTACGGTCTGTCCATCCGGTGTCATCAAAACCGAGGTCATCAGGCCAAGCGAACCAAAGCCCTGCGCCACGATGTCGGACTGCACGTCGCCGTCATAGTTCTTGCAGGCCCAGACGTAACCGCCAGACCATTTCAGTGCAGAGGCGACCATGTCGTCGATCAGGCGGTGTTCGTACCAGATCTTCTTTTCTTCGTAGGCAGCCTTGAATTCGGCATCGAAGATTTCCTGGAACAGATCCTTGAAGCGGCCATCATAGGCCTTGAGGATGGTGTTCTTGGTCGACAGATAGCACGGCACTTCGCGTTGTAGAGCGTAGTTGAAGGACGCGCGTGCAAAGTCGCGGATCGAATCGTCGAGGTTGTACATCGCCATGGCAACGCCGGCAGACGGCGCGTCATAGACTTCGTGCTCGATTTCCTGACCGTCTTCGCCAATGAATTTGATCGACAGCTTGCCCTTGCCGGGGAATTTGAAGTCGGTCGCACGGTACTGATCACCAAAAGCATGACGGCCAACGATGATCGGCTGGGTCCAGCCCGGAACAAGCCGCGGCACGTTGTCCATGATGATTGGTTCGCGGAAGATAACACCGCCAAGGATGTTGCGGATCGTGCCGTTCGGCGAGCGATACATGCGCTTCAGGCCGAATTCTTCGACGCGGGCTTCGTCCGGTGTGATCGTCGCACATTTGACGCCGACGCCGTACTTCTTGATGGCCTCAGCCGCATCAACGGTGATCTGATCGTCGGTTTCATCGCGCTTTTCGATGCCGAGATCGTAGTACTTCAGATCGACATCGATATACGGGTGGATCAGCTTGTCCTTGATGAACTGCCAGATGATCCTGGTCATTTCATCGCCGTCGAGTTCGACGACCGGGTTGTCTACCTTGATCTTGGCCATGGCGTTTCAGACCTCATTTTGACGATTGGGGCTTCCCGTTTCCGGGCTTGAAGAGTGTATACGTTGGTACGCAATCAATTTCCAGCCCCTTGCCCGAGTTTGGTTGATGACAGGGAAGGCGGCTGGATGAGACCTCTTTGCAAGACACTGTGGCGCGGCCTGTAAAATTTTTGAAGCGGCATTTCTGAGGTCTCACCTTGGCAAACGCAAGGCCTGCTCCGCAAGAGATGAACTGGTTTCGGCTTGCGTCTTGAACAGGCTCGTCGGCACTTTATCTGAGGCCGAGTGTCCTGTGGTCGGGCGCAATCTGTTCTTAACCCTTTCAGACAATCCCGTCGCTCGTGTGACAGACAATAAAGACGAATTCTTGTTATTGAGAAAATTTCTCATATATGGGATATGACGTCAATCGACTTGGGGAATGACGGTATGGACAGTGGTTTAGCACGCCGGGTGGCGAGCCTGCGACAGGCCCGGAATTTGACGCTCGAGGATCTGGCTCGGCTTGCTGATCTCAGCCGTGCAACGCTTTCCCGCATTGAGCGCGGTGAGACCAGTCCGACGGCGCATGTGCTGGGCAAGTTGGCGACGGCCTTTCGAATTTCCATGGCGGATCTGTTTCGCGACGCCGATGTGGCCAACGCTCCGGCTTTGATGCGGGTGGACGAGCAGCCGCTTTGGCAGGACAGCGTTCATGGCTATCAGCGCCGCAGTGTTTCGCCTGCCGGATTGCCCTATCGAGGATCTGTCATTCAGGGCGAACTTGCGCCACAGACACACATCACCTACGCGGATACACCCTTGCCGGGGTTGGAGCACCATCTGCTGTTGCAAAGCGGCACTCTGGAACTGCAATTGCCGGAGGCAACCTATTGTTTGCAGGCCGGCGACTGTTTGCGCTTCATCCTCAATGGTGGCAACTCCTTTCGCTCCCTCGCAGAGATACCTGCGCGTTATTTGCTGTTTGTGGTCCAGCCTTATGGGACCACTTCCTAGGAGGCACCTGACATGAAATTGAACAATGAAGCAGGGACGGTGCAGCTTGTGCTGGCGGATGCAAACAGTCTTCGAAAAAGTCTCGATGATCTGAGCGCACTGTTGGTGGCCTGTGTCGATGGTGATGCAGGGATCGGCTTTCTGGCGCCTCTGGACGCTGAGGTGGCGCAGGGTTTCTGGCTGCAAACGGCGACTTCCGTTGCTGCGGGAACGCACCATGTCTTTCTGGCGCTCGTTGATGGAACGGTGGCAGGCAGTGCGATGCTGGTGCCCGCCCATCAGCCCAATGCCGCGCACCGGGCGGATGTGGCAAAGGTGATGGTGCATCCAGCGTACCGACGTTTGGGGGTGGCACGTCGACTGCTGAATGCCATTGAAACCCATGGACGCGAGCTTGGCCGCACATTGCTTGTGCTCGACACGGTGACTGGCGATGTCGCCGAGGAGCTTTACCGGTCCTGCGGTTTTCAGGAAATCGGCTCCATCCCCGGCTACGCCTTGTCTGGACAAGGAACGATGAAAGCGACCACAGTGTTCTACAAGCAGATATGACGCGCCTGTTGGCACGGGAACCGGGCAGGGAGGCCGGGTGTCAACGATCGGATTTATGGGGCGAGGCTATAGGCAAGGGGGCAGTATGACATATTCCATCATTGGACGTGACATCCGCACAGGCGAGGTCGGCGCAGCGATCCAGTCGAAGTTTCCTGGTGTCGGGACCATCACGCTGCATGGTCGGGCGGGAGCAGGTTGCCTGACGACACAGGCCTTTGCCAATCCTGCGCATGGTGAGACCGGGTTGGACCTTCTGCAAGATGGTGCTGCGCCACATGAGGCGCTGGAAATTCTTCTGCGGAATGATGCAAACGCGCGCGAGCGGCAGGTGGCGGCTCTGACATTGACTGGTACGCCCGCCTTTTTCACGGGCGATGATGTTGCCGGGTGGGAAGGTGTGGCGGACGGGCGTGTCGGCATTAACAGCGTTGCTACGGGCAATGCCCTGACCTCAGATGCAGTGATCCTCGCCATGATCGACACCTTCGAGCATTCGATGGGCGAACTTGGCGCGCGGCTGATTGCTGCCTTGCAGGCCGGACGCGATGCTGGCGGCGAATTGCGTGGTCAGCAAAGCGCTGCCCTGCTGGTGGTCAAGGAGGATGGCGGCTATGGCGGGCGCTCTGGCCGACATGTCGATATTTCGATTTATGATCATCCAACCCCGATCGAGGAACTGGCGCGATGTTACCGGTTGCACCGGCTGTCCTATTTCCCCTCAGATCCGGACAAGCTGGTGCCCATTGAAGGAGCGCTGGTTGATGAACTGCGCGCTCTGTTGCGCGAAGGGGGCTATGAGGTGGGCGTCGGCTCCAGTTGGCTGGAGACAGATATTGTTTCGTTGAAGCGCTTCATGGGCATGGCAAACTATGACAATCGGTTGCGTGACGACGCGACCATAGATCAGGAAGTGTTGGAGGACTTGCGCGTGCGACCTGATCAGATATGTCACCCGCCCACTTCTGCCTGATCGCGGAAAATGACCGCAGAAAGGTGAAGAGCCAGGTCTCGACACACTGCATGGCGTCTACTATCTAAAGGGCAGAGTTTAGTAGCGAAGAAGACCAAGCAGCGGTCTCACCACAGACAATGGATTCAAGATTATGAGCATCCAGGATTGGATCAAGAACGAAGTCGAAACCAATGATGTCGTGCTTTTCATGAAGGGCACGCCGAACTTTCCGCAATGTGGATTTTCCGGTCAGGTTGTGCAGATCCTCGACTACGTTGGTGCGCCCTACAAGGGCATCAACATTCTGGAAGATGACGACCTGCGCCAGGGTGTGAAGGAATTCACCAATTGGCCAACCATTCCGCAGCTCTATGTGAAGGGCGAATTTGTTGGCGGCTGTGACATCATCCGTGAAATGTTCCAGAATCAGGAATTGCAAGCCTTGCTCAGTGAGAAGGGCGTCGAAACACAGACCCAGGGCGCGTAATCACCCGCGACCATGAGTTTTGAGCAACTTGAAGAAGCCGGGGCATTCGCTCCGGCTTTTTTATCAGCCGGCGGCGAAGGCTGCAACACGTTCCATCTCGCCCCGAGCGTAGCCCGGGGCGAGCGGCGAAGTTTCGTCGTGTGGTTGCTCTATTCAGCCGCAAAGATACTGGCGGTCATCGCCAGTGCTGGCCGCGCAGGGTTCTTCCGCGGTATCGCTGCTTGTGTTTTCTGCGGTCTGTGCGGTGGCGGGACGCAGGTTGGCGAAGTCATAAAGACTGCGGTCCATCAAATGCGAAGGCCGACTGTTGCCGAGCGCGCGCGCCATGATGCTGAGACGGCCCGGACTTTCTTTTTCCCATCCCTGAAGCATGCGTTTGACCTCGTCGCGCTGCAAGCCGTCCTGTGATCCGCAAAGGTTGCAGGGAATGATGGGGAACTGCATCCCCTTGGAGAATTTCTCGATGTCAGCTTCGGCGCAATAAGCCAAAGGTCTCAGCACCAATAGATCACCATCGTCATTGACCAGCTTTGGCGGCATGGAGGCTAGACGGCCACCGTGAAAGAGGTTCATGAAGAAGGTTTCAAGAATATCGTCGCGGTGGTGGCCCAGTACAATGGCCTCGCAGCCCTGCTCGCGGGCTATCCGGTAAAGAATGCCGCGTCGCAGGCGAGAGCAGAGCGAGCAGTAGGTGCGATGCGCCGGGATCTTGTCCGTGACAATCGAATAAGTGTCCTCGCGAACGATGACATTTTCGATGCCGTTTTCTTCAAAGAACCTGGGCAGGATATCCGTCGGGAAGCCGGGCTGCGCCTGATCAAGATTGCAGGCCACAAGGTCCACAGGCAGCAGGCCGCGCCACTTCAGTTCTGTCAGTACGGCCAGCAGCGTGTAGCTGTCCTTGCCGCCGGATAGACAGATGAGCCATTTAGGACGTTTGGCCGGAGGGTTTGTCGAGGCAGCACCACTCTCGCCATGTTCCAGCATGGCAAAATCGCTGATCGCCTCGCGGGTCTGACGCAACAGGCGTTTGCGTAACTTCTTGAACTCGACGGACGAGGGAGCCTGACGCAGCAAGGCAGGAACACTGTCGGATGCTTCCGGAGCTTTGTGCTCTTGAATGAGGTTTGCATCTGAAAGACTGTCGGCCATGAGAGTGCTCCTTGGGCGCGTTGGGCCTCGCCCCTTGTCCTCTGGCTGTCAGGATGGGGTGGACTGGCAGAGAAAACAAACAAAAAAGGCCGCCAAAGCGGCGGCCCTTGATGCAAGTCTGAAGACCTGAACCTTAACGCGAATAAAATTCGACGACCAGGCTTCGGTTCCATCTGAACCGGGTACGGTACGTCTGTGAAAGACGGAACGCGTACGTAGGTTGCAGTCATCTTGGAGTGGTCTGCATCGACATAATCCGGAACATCGCGTTCACCAGACTGAACAGCTTCCAGAACCAGACCGAGCTGACGGGACTTTTCGCGAACTTCGATGACATCGCCCGGACGGCAACGGTAGGACGGGATGTTGACCCGCTTGCCGTTGACCTTGATGTGGCCGTGGTTGATGAACTGACGCGCTGCGAAAACGGTCGGAACAAACTTGGCACGGTAGACGAGCGCATCGAGACGACGCTCCAGCAGGCCAATCAGGTTTTCGGAGGTATCACCGCGCAGGCGGGATGCTTCAACATAAACCTTGAAGAACTGCTTTTCGGAAATGTTGCCGTAGTAGCCTTTGAGCTTCTGCTTGGCACGCAACTGAACACCAAAGTCAGACAGCTTGCCCTTGCGGCGCTGACCGTGCTGACCTGGGCCGTAGTCACGGCGGTTGACTGGGCTCTTGGCACGACCCCAAATGTTTTCACCCATCCGGCGATCAATTTTGTGCTTAACGCTATGGCGCTTCGACATATCGCGGTTTCCTTTGAATTCGCGTTTATATTATCAAGGAAACGCGCCCTCCTTTATCTCGCTTGTATCTGACATGTGTCAGATCACGGCAAGATCGACAGGGGCTCGGCAAGACGGCGCCGACCGAACGCCCACGGGTGCGTATGTCCGGAGAGTTTCCTCAACAGACCGCGCGTTGATATACATAGAGGGGGATGGAGTCAATCATGGGCCTTGCGAAAAGCTGCCGCTTGCCTACGGTTTCTTGCGTCGTCAGAATGATCTGACCATGTAGTCGGCACTCAAACACGCACAAGACCAATCGTGTCGTTCTCGCCGGGATCAGGCGAATCAAGCATTCAATGTGCGACGACTTGTCACAATTTTGTATTATTTTACACTTTCATTTCCTCTGCTCCGTCACTTGCCTGATTATTAGGCGGGATAGAGCGTGATTGCTCCATCTCAATTTTGAATCTTTCTGGCGATTTTAGGATTATTTAATGGATCAAAGCGACAATGAAGCTATGTACAATGGCAGAAATAAGTATAAACAAGCCAACTAAACGTATCTAAGCCTGTCAGGAGGCGAGAGTGGGCATACTTCGGCAGAAAATTTCTGTTCTGGATCTGTCTTCGGCACAGCCTGAAGCTGTGGCCCCGGAGCAACCGCCTGTCACCAACCTTACTCGATCTTGAAATTGAGACCGTGCTGAGCACTGTCCGATATGCGTTTCAGCCTATTGTCGATTTCGGAACGGGAGTTGTCTACGGATATGAGGCGCTGGTTCGGAATTTCGAGATTCTCGGCTTTTCCCAGCCGAGTGATCTGTTCGACTGGGCTTTCACAACTGGTGCGTTGGGTGAACTTGAGCCGGCCCTTTTGTCTCAGGCCATCGAAGCTTTCAGCAAGCTGACCAAGGCTGCCGGCACTAAGTTGTTTTTCAATCTGGATGGGCGTGGCCTTGGCGACAATGAGGATGCGCGGTTGCTGTTGAGCGAACGCATCTGGGAAAAGAACTATAATCCCAGCCAGATCTGCCTTGAACTTTCTGATCGCAAACAGGGCGACTATGATGATGCCAAGGACTATGCGCTAGGAAGTTTGCGCCGTACCGGCTTTATGCTGGCGCTGGACGAATTTGGTCAGGGCTTTTCCGAACTGCGCCTGCTTTATGATATTTCACCGGACTACGTGAAGATCGATCGCTTCTTCTTGTCAGGCATTGATACCGATCCGCGCCGTAAGCTGTTTGTAACCACCGTGGCCAATCTGGCACACGTTCTGGGCGCTCGCGTGATCGCGGAAGGTGTTGAAACCGAAAGCGAATACAAGGCCTGCCGGGATGCGGGCTGCGATCTGCTGCAAGGCTACTATGTGGCCAAGCCGTTTGAGGAAAAGCGTCAGGCCCGGCTTTTTTATGATCATATCCGCCGGGACACACTGGAACCGCAGCGCCGTCAGGAAGATTGGAAAATCCGCGGCGAACTCGCCAAGTTGCCATCCATCCGCTATGACGCCACGCTGCGGGAGTTGCTCGACTTGTTTCTGTCCGACCAGGATATCTCCATGGTGCCGGTGGTCGACAACAACAATGAGCCCCGCGGTTTGGTGCATGAGCGGGATGTGAAAGCTTATCTTTATGCTGGTGCGCAGCAGGGCAAGAGCGATACACAGTCGGCGCTGGAAATTCCCATTCGTACTTTTGTGCAGTCCTGTCCGATTGCCGATATAGACACCAATGCCGACATGCTGCTGGTGACTTTTGCCTCGTCGATCAATTCCGATGGCATCGTCATCACTGAGAACTTCCGCTATAAGGGCTTTCTCACTGCAACCTCGCTGTTGAAGATCATTCATGAAAAGCGGGTTGAAGAAGCGCAGGATCAGAACCCCTTGACCGGTCTTCCGGGCAATGCGGCGATCAACCGGTTCGTCACAAGTCTCGGGCGGTCTGTCAGTCTGGAACGGCACTTCTGTTACTTCGATTTCGACAATTTCAAACCGTTCAACGATACCTATGGCTATCGTCAGGGGGACCGTGCAATTATCCTGTTCAGCGATCTTCTGAAGAAGCATCTTGTGTCGTCCGGGCAGTTCTGCGGCCACATTGGCGGAGATGATTTCTTCGCAGCGATCAAGGATGAAGATCAGACCGAGATCGCAGCACAGCTTCTGTCGCTGAAGCGGACCTTCCGCAAGGACGTGGAGAGCTTTTATAATGCCGAGCACCGTAAGCTCGGATATATCGAGGCCGCCGACCGTATGGGCAACCAACAGCGCTTTGCCTTGCTGGATTGTTCAATTTCTATGGTCACCGTGCCGGTGGGCCGCATGATTCAGCTTGATCAGGTTAATGCCGAACTTGCCAATCTCAAGAAACTGGCCAAACGGTCGGATGATGGGTTTGTGGTTCGCAATTTCGGCGAGGAAAGCTGAGAGGCTTTTCGCTGCTCGCTAGATATGACTTTAAAACGAAAACGGCCATGGCTCTGGGAAAGAGCCATGGCCGTTTTCGTTGGTTCAAGAGCGTGTCTCAGTCTTCGCTGTTGGTCTTCTCGGCGTCTGGGATTGTTGCGCGCGGGCGCGTCTGGCGCTTTTCAAGGGCAGCAACGATGCCTCGCAAGGCCCGGACTTCCTGTTCAGTCAGATTGGCCTTTTGGAAGATGTTGCGCAGGGTCAGCACCATGTGCGGACGACGCTCCGGCGGACGGAAGAAGTTGACCGTATCGAGGGCGCCCTCGATATGCTCGAAAAAGCGCACAACGTCCTCCTTGGACGCGGGCGGGTGCTCTTCTTCGTCGAGGCGAAACGGCAGTGTGCCGGATGTGGCGGTCTTGCGCCACTCGTAAGCGCACACCAGCACGGCCTGCGCGATGTTGAGCGAGGCGAAGTTGGGATCCACAGGCAGGGTAACGATTTCATCCGCCAGTGCCACCTCGTCGTTGTTAAGGCCCCAACGCTCGCGTCCGAACAGATAGCCAGTCGGCAGATCGCGACGGCCGAAGTCGGTGAGGGTGACGGCGGCTTCGTCCGGACCGCGCACAGGCTTGGACACCTCGCGAGAGCGGGCCGTGGTGGCATAAACGAACTTGAGATCGGCGATGGCGGCTTCAACGCTGTCGAAAACCTGAACCTTGTCGATCACATGATCCGCACGACTTGCGGCGGCCCGGGCCTTCTCGCTGGGCCAGCCATCGCGTGGATTGACGATGCGCAGGTCGGTCAGGCCGAAATTGGCCATGGCACGGGCAGCCGTGCCGATGTTCTCACCTAACTGAGGCTCACATAGGATGATTGCAGGCGGGCGCAAGTCCACGTGCAACGCTTCGTCGCGGATATTGGCGTTTCTGGTCATGGCGGGGATTTAGCTGAAGCCGGGCTAGAAGAAAAGTGGCAATTGACGTGTGGTGGCTGGAACCTGATCGATCTGTCGTACGCCGGATATAAAAACACCCGGCAAATCAATCAGGATCTGCCGGGTGGTGTTTAAAACGGAGTGTCAGTCGGGCGCTTTGGTTTGCAGGGCCAGCGCGTGCAGGGCACCACCCATGTTGCCCTGCAACGCCTGATAGACCATCTGGTGCTGCTGGACGCGGGTTTTACCGCGGAAGGCTTCGGAGACCACATTGGCCGCATAATGGTCGCCGTCTCCGGCCAGATCGCGAACCTCGATCTTGGCGTCGGGCAGCGCTGCCTTGATGAGGGTTTCAATCTCGTTGGCGTCCATGGGCATGATGGTCTGGTCCTCTCCTGTCACGCGCGCCGCGCGGGCGCTTATTCATCTGAAACGGCTGTCGCGTCAGCCTTAGGCCATATAGCTGGGGAACCAGCTTTCATGTGCCTGTTTCAGTGTCTCAATCGATAGGGTAAAGATGTCTTCAACAACGACATCAGAGCCACCCGTCTCTCCGATATGGTGGGTTTCAATGCCCGCATCAATGGCATCTTCCAGAAGAGCGTCGAGCTTGTCGTGGGCAACGCTGATCAGATAACGCCCCTGATCTTCCCCGAAGAGCGCCGCATGAGTTGGCCCCTCGATCGAGACCCGGCAGCCGATGCCACCAGACATCGCCATTTCTGCAAGTGCAACGGCCAGTCCGCCCGAAGAAATGTCGTGGACACAATCAATACGACCCGCGCCGATGAAATTGCGCACCAGTTCGCCGCGTCGACGTTCGGCATTGAGATCGACGGGAGGGGGCGCTCCTTCTTCCCGGCCAAGAATCTCGGCCAGATATTGCGAAGAGCCCAGATGGGTTCCTTTGCCGCCGATGACGACAATGGCTTCCTTGGGGCGCTTGAAGGCCGCCTGCGCGCGACAGGTTACATCCGGCAGCAAGCCGACGCCACCAATGGCAGGGGTCGGCAGAATGGCTTCGCCGAAGGTCTCATTGTAGAGAGACACATTGCCCGACACGATCGGGAATGACAGCTCCGTACACGCTTCACCGATGCCTTTGATACAGCCGACGAGCTGGCCCATGATTTCCGGCTTTTCCGGGTTGCCGAAGTTCAGGTTGTCGGTCGCGGCCAGCGGCTCGGAGCCAATGGCGGTCAGGTTGCGCCAGACCTCAGCCACAGCCTGCTTGCCACCTTCATAAGGGTCGGCCTGGCAGTAGCGCGGGTTTACGTCGACGGAGAAGGTGAGGCCCTTGTTGGAGCCATCCACCCGCACCAATCCGGCATCGCCACCAGGCTGTTTCGACGCTGTTGCCCTGAATAAGCGTGTCATATTGCTCGTACACCCAACGGCGTGACGATCCGTTTGCGCCACCAACGAGCTTGAGAAGGGCTTCGGCATAATCGGCTGGCTCTTCAATGTCGCTTGCAGTCAGCACTGCGCGTTTGGGTGTTTCCACCCAGGGGCGGTCATATTCGGGAGCTTCGTCGCCCAACTCCTTGATCGGCAGGTCGGCAACGATTTCGTCCTGATGCTTGACCAGAAAACGCAGCGTGTCCGTCGTCTTGCCGACGATTGCAAAGTCGAGGTCCCACTTCTTGAAGATGGCTTCGGCCTGCGCTTCCTTTTCCGGGCGCAGCACCATGAGCATGCGCTCCTGGCTTTCCGATAGCATCATTTCATAGGCGGTCATGTTGTCTTCGCGCACCGGAACCATGTCGAGGTTCAATTCGATGCCAAGATTGCCACTGGCGCCCATTTCCACCGCAGAACAGGTAAGACCTGCAGCGCCCATGTCCTGAATGGCGATGACAGCACCGGTCTCCATCAGTTCCAGACAGGCTTCCAGCAGACATTTTTCGGTGAATGGATCGCCAACCTGCACTGTGGGGCGCTTTTCTTCGATCGTCTCGTCGAATTCGGCCGAGGCCATTGTTGCGCCGCCGACACCATCACGACCGGTCTTGGCTCCGAGGTAGACGACGGGCAGGCCGACGCCTTCCGCCTTGGCCAGGAAAATTGCGTCTGACTTTGCCAGACCAGCCGCGAAAGCATTGACCAGGCAGTTGCCGTTATAGCTCTTGTGGAACTCGACTTCGCCGCCCACCGTCGGCACACCGAAGGAGTTGCCGTAGCCCCCAACGCCCGACACGACGCCCGACACCAGATGGCGTGTGCGTGGGTGCTCAGTGTCACCGAAACGTAGCGCGTTCATCGCCGCAATGGGACGTGCGCCCATGGTGAAGACATCGCGCAGGATACCACCAACGCCTGTGGCAGCGCCCTGATACGGCTCGATGTAGGACGGGTGATTGTGGCTTTCCATCTTGAACACGACGGCCTTGGCCATTTCCAATATCAACGACACCGGCGTTCTCGCCCGGGCCCTGAAGCACACGCGGTCCTTCGGTCGGCAAGGTCTTCAGCCATTTTTTGGAGGACTTATACGAGCAATGCTCGTTCCACATGGCAGAAAAGATGCCCAGCTCGGTGAAGGAGGGCTCGCGACCGATGAGGTCGAGGATACGCTCATATTCATCTGGCTTGAGGCCATGAGAGGCAATGAGGTCGGGCGTGATCTTGATATCGTTGGGAATCATGTCGGTCCGGATACTTGTGGCTTGCAAGCCAGTGACTGAATTCTCCGTTCGTGTAGCAGATCACTTGCCAGAATGGGAGAGGCAAAGCTTGCTTCTTGGCGGTCGGTTTCAGGCTTGCTTACCGTTTTTTATCCGGCAGAGGTGTTTTTACGCAAAACTGTCCACACAGACGGGCGAATCTTCCAGCAGTCCGCGCAGGCGTTCCAGTCCTGCCGACAGGCCATCGCGCGAGTTGGCACAGGAAAAGCCGATGCGGGCGCGGTAGTATTGATGTGCCGTGCGACAGGGCTTGTATTCGTCCTCGTCGTCGATCAGCACATTCTCACTCAAGGCCGCTTTCTTGAAGGCACCGGACAACCAGGGTTCCGGCAGTTTCAACCAGATAAAGGGGATGTCGGGGGCATGCTCGAATTCATACCCGGCGAGGTGGTCGGTGACGATGGCGTGGCGCGTCTTGATCTCGGCCAGAACTTCGCGGCGCAAGCGGTCTGCATGGCCCTCAAGTACAAGGCGAGCTGCCAGCTCTGACAGGAGAAAGGCATTGCCGCCTGATAGCATCTTGTGTGCCATGTAGACGCGCTGAACGTGGGAAGGCGGGCAACTGACCCAGCCCCCGCGGATGCCGGCGGCCACAGCCTTGGACAGGCTGCTGATGTGAAACGTGCGGTCCGGGGCCAAGGTCGCCAGTGGCGTCAGGTGCGACTCAGGCCGCAAGGCTCCGAAGACTTCATCTTCATAGATCCAGAGATTGTATCGTCGGGCAATGTCGACAATCTGATGGCGGCGTTCTTCACTGATGTGGGAAACGGTCGGGTTCTGAATGTCCGGCATCAGGAAAATGCCTTTGGGGTGCTGCTGGGCGCAGAGCCGTTCCAGTGCTTCGGGCAGGGGGCCATCGGCATCGCGCGCGACCTCTGCCGTGCGGCGTCCGGTCAGCGTGGCGCTGCGGGCAAAGGACGAATAGGTGACATCTTCAAAAACAATACGGTCACCAGGGCTGGTGGTTGCCGTCAAAACGGCCATCAAGGCCGAATGAGCCCCAAGCGTGGGGACAATGCTTTCCGCATCAGGGGTCCAGCCCGCTCGTTTCATCCATTGCACGCCGGATGTCTTCCAGTTTTCAGGGATATTACGGCGGTAGGAGGCCACTTCATCGCCATGGTCGCGGACAATTTGCAGAAGAAGGGGTTCAATCGTTGCGGATTGATTGACCTCGGGCGCCGCCGAGGCATCAAGACGGATGGTGTGTGGCGCTGGATCTTCTGTGCGGGTTCCCGCAAAGCTGGTCGACAGCGTGAACGTCGAGCGCTGGCGGGCTGCCATGATCTGCAAGGGCTGGATAGCGGGCGCAGAGCTGTCAGCGGTGTTAGGCGCCGCGCCGCCCGCCTGTATGATCGCAGGCGAGACATGATCCTCCGACCCTAAAACATACGTGCCACGCCCGACTTCGCCGCTGACCAGCCCACGCGACCGGATGACGCCATAGGCGCGCCCCACGGTGCCCACAGTGACACCAAGGTCGAAGGCCAGATTGCGCTGCGGTGGGAGTTTGGCGCCCACGGGCAGCGTTCCAGAGCAAATGTCTTCCGCGATCTGATCCGCCAGCCGCATGTACAGCGGGCCATTGCCATCGGGGAGTGCGGGAAGCCAAGTGTCCATGTCTCAATCCAATTTGTATCGGTTACAATTTGCTACCTTGATTCAAATTGAGAGTCAATTCATCAATTGTGTCATTCAAAACAGGTTCAATTTAACCGATGGAGAAAAATATGTCACAAATTGAATCGATACAATGTTCGACTTATGGAGACGTTGCTCCGGTCGCGCTTCCGGACGTAACGCAGCCTGTGGGCCGGTGGCGTGGTCTTGGCGCACTTGTTCGCCTTGGAGTTTCAAAGCTGGTCGCCTGGAGACGCATGCGGCGTAGCCGCCGGGACCTTGCGGGCCTGTCGGATGATGCGTTGAATGATCTCGGACTGTCTCGTGCCTATGCGGAATACGAGGCCTCGCGTCCGTTTTGGGATGGACAGCAGGCACATCACGATAATCGTTATGACAGCGCGGGCTATCCGATTGCTAACAGGGGGAAACCCGCCGGGCTCGGTTACACAAAGGCTCTATTTCTTGAAGTCGAGCGGCAAAGCCCGCAGGGTCCGATTGATCGGGCAGGACCAAAAGGATTGGCTGATCAAAAAGGCGCTTGAAAACACGCGCAACTATCGAGTGATGGGTTTTTCCATGGCGAGGAGGTCGTGGGTCATATCTTCCGACTTGCGGGAGAGAAGGTCTGCGGCCTCCTGAATGCCCTTGTTGTAGCACCAGGCTCCGAGGGTCTCGACCAGTTCGTCGAGCAGAGATCCGGCTTCCATGTTGCCAAGGTCCACATCCAGTTCCTCCAGGCAGAAGGATTGAATGCGCCCCGCGAGGTGCATGTGATCCTCGCGAGACAGTTTCAGATCAGACATCGTTGGCTCCGTTGTTGGCAGGCTTCTGCTGCGAAGATGCCATGACGATCGCTCAGACGCGAGTCTGGAGCAGGCTTTCAGCATCAAGCGTGACGCCTGACCTCAAGCCGCTGTCAGAAGGCTTTCGAACAACAGACGACCTTCGACGCCACCTTGCAGCTCTTCAACCAGGTTTTCCGGGTGTGGCATCATGCCCAGAACATTGCCCTTGGCATTCATGATGCCGGCAATATCGTTGAGAGAGCCGTTCGGATTGGTGCCCTCTGCATAGCGAAAGACCACCTTGACCGTTGTCCTCGATGGATTTCAGTGTGTCTGCATCGGCAAAATAGTTGCCGTCGTGGTGTGCCACAGGACAGCGCCAGACCTGATCCTTGGTGAAGCTGGTCGAGAACTGTGTGGCCGAATTGACCGTCTTCAGCATCACTTCCTTGCAGACGAACTTGAGACCGGCATTGCGCATCAGCGCACCGGGCAAGAGGCCAGCTTCGGTCAGGATCTGAAAGCCGTTGCAGACGCCTAGAACGCGAGTGCCACTCTCGGCCTTGCGCACCAGATCCCGCAGGATCGGTGAGCGCGCTGCAATCGCGCCGGAGCGCAGATAATCGCCGTAGGAAAAGCCTCCCGGAACGACAACAAGATCCACATCCGGCAGCGTGGTTTCCGTGTGCCACACGGCTTGCGGGCGGGTTCCGGTGATCAATTCCAGAGCGTGAAACATGTCCCGGTCACGGTTGGATCCCGGAAAGACAATGACAGCCGATTTCATCAGGTCGCTCCCGTTCAGCCGATCTGGATGTCGTAATTCTCGATGACGGTATTGGCCAGCAGCTTTTCGCACATCTGTTCAAGCTCCGCGTGTGCAGCAGCTTCGTCGCTTGCCTGCACGTCGAGGTCAAACACCTTGCCCTGACGAACCGAACCGATGTCTTCAAAGCCGAGACCGCCAAGAGCGCCTTCGATTGCTTTTCCCTGAGGATCGAGGACACCGTTTTTCAAGGTGACGATCACGCGTGCTTTCATGACACTTTTTCCCGTTGCGATAAGCGGACTTGTGATGGTTGAAACAGAATGAGGCTCCTCATACCCGAGGAGCCTCGATCTTGGAAGACCTGATTTGCGAGTTCACACCCGGCATGCACCCCTGATGGTGCGGCTGATCCGCATCTTCAGGGGCAAGATTGGTCTCAGTCGGTCTGGACGAGTGTCGGGCCGGAGGTGGCCGGACGATCGTTTTCGTTCAGGATGCCAAGGCGCTTGGCCACTTCCCTGGTAAGCCTCAAGGAGGCCGCCCATATCGCGGCGGAAACGATCCTTGTCCATCTTGTCGTTGGTCTCGATGTCCCACAGACGACAACTGTCCGGGGAAATCTCGTCGGCAACCACAATGCGCATCATGTCACCTTCGTACAGGCGACCGCATTCGATCTTGAAGTCGACGAGGCGGATGCCGACACCGAGGAAAAGACCGGACAGGAAGTCATTGACGCGAATGGCAAGCGCCATGATGTCGTCGAGTTCCTGCGGGGAGGCCCAGCCAAAAGCGGTGATATGCTCTTCGGCAACCATCGGATCATCGAGGGCGTCGTTCTTGTAATAGAACTCGATGATGGAGCGCGGCAGTTGCGTGCCTTCTTCCAGGCCAAGGCGCTTGGCAATGGAGCCGGCTGCGACATTGCGCACCACGACTTCAAGGGGGACGACCTCAACTTCGCGGATGAGCTGCTCACGCATGTTCATGCGACGGATGAAGTGCGTCGGAATGCCAATGGCGTTCAGGTGGTTGAAGATGAATTCGGAAATCCGGTTGTTCAACACGCCCTTTCCGTCAACAATTTCGTGCTTCTTGTTGTTGAAGGCGGTGGCATCGTCTTTGAAGTGCTGGATCAGGGTTCCCGGTTCCGGACCTTCATAGAGGATTTTGGCCTTGCCTTCATAGATGCGGCGGCGGCGATTCATGGGCAGACACCCTGTTCGTTCTAGAAAATCGTGGCGAGGGCAGGTTGCGGTGCGCGTTCTGGTCCTCGGCATTCTCCTGTCTGTCACGAAGTGTTGCACATGGCAGGACAAGAAAGGAGCTAGCGGCGCGGAACTTACCTGAAGGCGCGGGAAAGTACAATGCCGACGCGCAAAGCCCCGCCGTATCTCGCGATTTTCGATCGCATTTGTGCCAGATCCATTCAGGTGTCTGGAAACATTTGCGGCATAAAGCCGTTGATGCCTGTATTTTGAATAAGGGTGAACTTGCGTGCGACGGCTTGCATTGCGATTAATTCTTCTTCATTTGCACTTGCAGCAAGATGCCGCTAATTGAACAGCGCTCGCCGATAAAAACGGCGAAAAATCTGGAGATTGACGATGAGCACATTCGACGGCCGTCAGGGCAACTTCGAAGACAAGTTCGCCCATGACGAAGAACTCAAGTTCAAGGCCATTGCCCGGCGCAACAAGCTGTTGGGTTTGTGGGCTGCCGAAAAGATGGGGCTGGATAGCGAAAAAGCCGAGGAATATGCGCGCGAAGTGGTGCGTGCCGACTTCCAGAGCCTTGGTGAGGAAGATGTTTTCCGCAAGATCCGCGGTGATTTCGATGCTGCAAAAATAGAGCAGTCCGACCATCAGATCCGTCGCACCATGATGGAATTTCTGCAAAAGGCTTCCGAGCAGATTCTGGCCACCGAATAAGCGCCAGACGCGCCTGCAATCCTTCATTCTGCGGGCTTGTTACCGTTCTGAGGTGACTGAAATTGAAAACTCCCGATCTTGCGGTCGGGAGTTTTTTTTGTGGGCACTGCCGAGAGATGTCTCTGTTAGCCGAGACGTTTCATGAAATGGGCGAAGGACATGACGCCTTCCGGCCAGGGCCGTGACCCGATTCGACGTTGATGTGGCCGGCGTCACCGGCGTCCTGCAAGGTGCTGCCCCAGGCTTTGGCGAAGGCTTCGGCGCGTTCATAGTCGCAATAGGGATCGGTGCGACTGGCGACAACATGTGAGGTGAAGGGCAGTGGATCGTGGGGAATCGGGCGGAAATCGCCACCATCGAATCCCTTGACCAGCCCGTCCCGGTCCCAGTCGGATGGAGCGACCAGAAACGCCCCCTTGATCTTGTCTTTCGGCAACTGATGTGCGCCATGCGCCACCAGAATGGTGCCGAGAGAATGCGCGACCAGCACGATAGGGCGTTCGCAGGCATTGACCGCCTGATGAAGCGTTTCAAGCCAGGCCTTGCGACTTGGCTGGGTCAGGTTCTTTTGTTTTACCACATGGGCGTTGGCCATCTTGTCTTGCCAGCGCAGGAGCCAGTGGCTGGGCAACATCTGTCCATAGCCGGGAATGAGAAGAATATCGGCTTCTGAAATTTTCACGAGGTAGACCTTCTCGGGGATCGAATGGGCTTGTCCGGGCGGCGTTCCATAAAGGGGACGCGGCAGCTTGAGCGGGCAGTTTGATCTCTGACATACCGCGATTGCGCGTCATGTCAATGCGTCGATGTCTGGCGGAAAGATAGGACGGTTTTCGCTGCTAACTCTTGCGTCTGACGTCAAACACACAAAAAGGGCGTCCGCTGAGCGGGCGCCCTTGAAATGCTCCGGATGAAACCGGACGTCTTATCTATCGAAAGGCGTTACGCACTGACGGCGCGGGCCATGATAGGGATTGAAGGTGTTGTCGCGGACCCGGTAGGACCGGTAATGACGCTGACACCAAGGCAACGTGACGACGGGTCATGCGGATGCGAGGAGCATGACGACGGGCAGCCGGACGGTGCGCATTCTGACCAGCGATCACGCCGAGCGCAAAGGCTGCGGGCGGGAAGTACCAGCCGTTATGACGACGCCAGCCCTTGTGATAATGGCGATCACCGCGGTGGCCATTGTAGTAGGAGTGACCGTTGTGGCGATAGAAGCCGCGATGGTGGTCAGCGACCTGAACCAGGAGGCCGTCGTTGCTGCTCTGATAGCTCATCGAAGCTGCCGACGCTGCTTGACCGCCGAGAGCTGTTCCGAGCGCAAGGCTGCCTGCAAAGAGGCCCGCCACGATCGTGCGGCCAAGGCTGCGATTTGACTTACGCGTGTTAGAAAACATTATGTCCATCTCCCTTGTGGTAATTGTTCAACGTCGTCCGGGGGAAGTGTTCCATCATATGTTCAGGAACATGGCGCTGCGTTGACGATACCTTGAGTGGGATTGCGCGACCTAAAGATCGCGCAATCCAGCGATAAAGGCTTAGCCTTTGTGGTGGTCGTCATGCTTCTGGTTGTGGTCCGAATGGTTCATCTTGTGATGCTTCGGAGCAGATTTGTGGATGATCACGAACGCTGTCGGCGGGAACCAGTAGCCGTGGTACTTTTTCCAACCCTTGTGGTACTTGTGGTCGCCGCGATGACCGTTGTAATAATAATGGCCACCGTGCTTCTTGAAGCCCTTGCGGTAGTCAATAACCTGGACCGGAGCATGTTTGCCGGACTGGATGGTGATGACCTGTGCTGCAGATGCGCTTGTTGCAGTCAATGCGGTGCCGCAAAGCAGGCCAGCAGCGGCAACGGCGCTTACCAGTCGACGGGACAGTTTGGTCTTCTTGGTATGTACAAACATTGTTCGTAATCTCCTTGTGCTTTTAGGTAATGCGGGAGTCAGATTTCCGTTCCCGCAGGACAGCAAAACGAACGTATTTTCAGTGACGGCAGACCTGACAAAAAAGAAGGTCCGCCAGCATGCGCCAGCGAACCTCGTAAAAGCCCATTGCGGGTTTTTTAAGCGTAATTTGTGGGTTTTTCAGGATTTTAGCTGTCGCCGAAAACCCGTTTGAAAATCACGTCGACATTCTTCGTATGATAGCCCAGATCAAAGCGCGAGCGGATCTCGTCTTCAGAGAGATATTTGCGAACGTCTTCATCTGACAGCAGTTCTGTCAGGAAGTCGACAGAGGCGGCACCAGCGAGCTGATAGCTGTCCCAGACCTTCATGGCATTGCGCTGTACAAGGCGATAGGCATCCTCGCGCGAAGAGCCAGCCTGCGTCAGGGCCAGCAGAATGCGCTGTGAGTGGATCAACCCACCGAGACGGTCCATGTTGTTGACCATGCGATCAGGATAAACCATCAGCTTGTCGATGACGTTGGTCATGCGCACCAGCGCGAAGTCGAGCGTGACGGTGGCATCCGGGCCGATCATGCGCTCAACGGAGGAATGCGAAATATCGCGCTCGTGCCACAGGGCAACGTTTTCCAGCGCCGGGGTTACGGCAGAGCGCACGATGCGAGCCAGCCCCGTAAGGTTCTCCGTCAGCACCGGATTGCGCTTGTGCGGCATGGCGGAAGAGCCCTTCTGGCCTTTGGAGAAGAATTCTTCCGCTTCCAGAACTTCGGTGCGTTGCAGGTGACGCACTTCGGTAGCCACACGCTCGATAGACGAGGCGATGACACCGAGCGTCGCAAAGAACATGGCGTGGCGGTCACGCGGGATCACCTGTGTCGACACAGGCTCGGCCTGAAGGCCCAGCTTTTCAGCGACATGTTCTTCCACACGCGGATCAATATTAGCGAAAGTGCCGACGGCGCCCGAGATGGCGCAAGTGGCGATTTCTTCGCGCGCATTGATCAGACGAGTGCGGCAGCGGTCAAACTCGGCGTAGGCTTCGGCCATCTTGAGACCGAAGGTCACGGGCTCGGCGTGGATGCCATGTGAGCGGCCGACGCAGACCGTGTCCTTGTGTTCCATCGCACGGCGTTTGGTCGCAGCCAGTAGAGCGTCCATGTCGGCCAGAAGCAGGTCGGCGGCACGTACAAGCTGGACACTGAAGCAGGTGTCGAGCACATCCGAGGAGGTCATGCCCTGGTGAACGAAGCGGGCATCCGGGCCAACGATTTCGGCCAAATGCGTCAAGAAGGCGATGACATCATGCTTGGTCTCGCGTTCAATCTCGTCGATGCGGTCAATGTCGAAGGTTGCGGCATTCCCCTTTTCCCAAATCGTCTTGGCGGCGTCTTTGGGAATGACACCAAGCTCGGCCAGTGCATCACAGGCGTGGGCTTCGATTTCAAACCAGATCCGGAACTTGGATTCGGGGGACCAGATAGACACCATGTCAGGGCGGGAGTAGCGCGGGATCATCGCGAGACCTCGTTAAATGGGAAGAGTTGGCTGCGGCATAGCAGGAAGTGGGACGAGGCTCAACGAAAACTCTGCCGTAAGGGCGCGTGTTTCTGCGGCTCGGTGCGCAGCCTGGCGTATGTTGTATGACTTGGAGAGCGCGGCTGTGTTCACAGTCCGTTGAACGTGGCGTCTGCCTCTGGATTCCACGCGGCTGTTATGTTGATTTGCCCAAGGGACTGAACATTTGGGGCAAATCAATGATTTTCAAAAAGACTTATTTCGCGGCGGCCTGCGTGACCGCCTGTCTCAGCACATCTGCAATGGCGGCGGATGGCATTGACTTTCCGCGTTTCATGGCGACCCCGGCAGGGGCCAGTGCGCTGGCGGCGGCTGTCGCCAATCTTGGACATTGCGATGAGGATCCGGTCTGGTCCTACGGCTATGATGAGAAGCAGGGCAAGACCAGCACATCTCTTGTCTCGGTCGCCTGTCGCTACGATCCTGAGTGGGAAGACGGCGAGGAACTTTCCGACAAGTCCGTCATCGTGCGCTTTTCCAAAATGGACGGTGAGCTGGTTCTGGATGGCTTCACCTACCTTCCCTGAGCAGGTCTCGGGAAAGGTAGGTCGAGCAGGGGCGTTTGTGTGTGTTTCTGCTCTTACCGGCTCGTCTCGGCGGCAGTGCGAATGTCGGCAATGTTACCCGCATAGGCCGAGGCGCCGCCCTTGAAAACGGCGGACCCGGCAACGAGGATGTTGGCACCAGCAGCACAGACCAAAGGGGCTGTCTCCGGGGTGATGCCACCATCCACCTCAATGTCGATTGGCCGATCTCCGATCATCGCCTTGATACGGTGGATCTTGTCGAGCATGGCGGGGATGAATTGCTGTCCGCCAAAACCGGGATTGACCGTCATGACGAGGATGAGATCAACACGATCAAGCACATAGGCGATTTCACTCTCTGGCGTATGCGGGTTGAGAGCGACGCCGGCCTTTTTGCCTGTGCTCTTGATCGCCTGAAGAGACCGATCGAGATGCGGGGTTGCCTCTGCGTGTACCGTGATGATGTCGGCGCCTGCTTCGGCAAACGCGTCTATGTAGGGATCGCAGGGAGCAATCATCAGGTGTGCATCAAAGATCTTGTCGGTATGAGCTCGCAGAGCTGCGACCATTGCGGGACCAAAGGTGATGTTGGGCACAAAGTGGCCGTCCATGACATCGAGATGGATCCAGTCCGCGCCACTGTCGATCACTGAGCGAACCTCTTCGCCCGCTTTTGAAAAGTCGCTGGCAAGAATCGACGGAGCAATGGCAATATCGCGTGACATGAAGGTTTTCCTCTCTGGCCGTGCGCGACGCGTTGTGTAAAGCCGACGCGGGCAATTTCCATGAATTTGGTCTGGCTTAGGCGCAAAAGCAACCGGCAGCCCCCTGATCAAGCGGAGTTTTCTGTGAGGGGAGCAGCGTTGACGCCGCGGACGCTTGTCGAGGGCTGAGGGAAAGCGTTATGTGACGACGATACGGAAGGTGGGGGCACGTTGCACAGAGCTGATGTTATTGTTCTGGGAGCCGGGATCGCAGGCGTTTGCACTGCGATCCATTTGCGCTTGCGTGGACTTGACGTTGTGCTTGTCGATCGTGGTTTCCCGGGTGACGAGGCGTCAGGGGCCGGGACGGGTGTCATCTCGGCAAGTGGCTTCCATCCGCCACGGTTGCCAGCGGACCTTTCTGTTGTTCGTGACCTGTTTTCACTGGGGCGTTCGTCAAACGGGCCGGGCAGCGTGCGGGATCGGGTTTCCGACACCTTGCAGAATTTCAACTGGTTACGGTCTTATTCGAAATCAAATTCCACCGAGCATGGGGTTGCGCGCTATGCACGCGGCATGGGCGCACTCAGGGCGCTGGCCCGAGAGGAACATATCTATCTGCTGGTGCGTGCCAACGCTGATCGCTTCTATCGCAAGACGGGGTGGTTGCAGATCTATCGCAATGCGCGCAGTCAGAAATTAATGGATATTGAGCGCCACTATGCCCGCATTCACGGGATCGTCTATCAGGATCTGGGTGAGAATGAGTTTGGTTATCTGGAGCGCGGGCTTGAGACAGAAGATTATCAGGCGATCTATTGGCCGAACAGTCTGGCGGTGTCGAACCCGGCCGTGGTGACTGAAATCTTCTGGCGTTACTTTATCCAGATCGGCGGCGTATTTCTGTCTGGCGATGCGACACGCATCGACAAGCGGCAGATCCACTGGCGGCTTGAAACCTTTCGCAAGGCGATCGAGGCGCCGCATCTGGTGGTGGCGCTGGGCGCGTGGTCGGGGCCAGTAGCAGAGCGATTTGGCGACAGTTTTCCCATTATGCAGGTGCGCGGCGGCTACCAGTCGTTTTATCCGGAATCCGGTGTGTCGATGTCACGCCCGATCGTCAATGTGGATCGAGGCGTTTCCCTCTCGCCTATCGAGGGCACGGTGCGGGTGATCGGGGGGCAGGATGTTAGCGGCAATCTGTCTGAGGCGCGGCAGATGGCCGAGCGCGAACGCCTGCGTGGTCTGGCCAATCAACTTTTTCCGCTGGCCAATACCGGCAGTCGCAAGACGGTGTCGACAATGTTTGGCTGGCTACCTGATGGGCTGCCCATCATCGGCCGGTCGCCGGCCCATCGCAATCTTTGGTACAATTTCGGCCATGGGACGGATGGATTTACCCTTGGTCCGGTGGCGGGACGTCTTCTGGCCGATGCATTGCTGGAGCGGGCACCCTCAGTCAATATGACGCCCTATTCGCCGCTGCGTTATTTCGCGTATTAGGGGGAGACGGAGATAGACGCAAAAAAGCGTCAGGCCGCATCCGGGTCAAGGATAGGCAGTTCCCAGCTTTCCTTCACCGCGGACACGACGATGCGAGACTGGACGTCGGAGACCAGATTGTTGTCCAGAAGCTTGAGGCGCAGGAATTCATCGTAGGCTTTCATGCCTGATGTTACAACTCTGAGCAGGTAGTCCGATGCGCCGGTGATGCGTTCGCAGACGATGACTTCCGACCAGCTCAAGACTTTCTGATCAAAGGCCAGCATGTTTTCGCGGCTGGGAATAACCAGTTTGACGAAGGCGTAGGACACAAACGGCAGGCCGATCGCTTCCCGGTCGACAATGGCGGAAACCTGCCGAATAACACCCAGTTCCTTCAGTTTCTTGATCCGTCGCCAGCAGGGCGTCTGGCTCATGCCAGCCTGTTTCGCAACTTCGGAAATCGACAGCGATGCGTCGCCCTGCAAAATGCGGAGAATGCGGAGATCTGAGGGGGAAAGGGGGCTAGAATCTATCATCAAGGCGCTTTGAGGAATGAAGGGAAGAATTCTGAGTACCGCAGATTGAGAGTAAAAAACAGGCGTGCGAAGAAAAAAGCATTTTTTCAAGCCGCTTCGTAAACCACAGTTGTCTGCTGTCGGCTTACCTGTCGAAACGACTGGACCACGTTGGTACTTTGTCGTGTGGCGACGGCGTGGCTGCGTAGACGCCACGGGCAATGGCTCGCGCCATGGTTGAAGCTGCGGCTGCGCCGAGATCAATCATGTCTGACAGGGGATCAGCAAGCAGTCTCTTCCCTGTCGACAAGGAAAAGACGAGATCTCCGTCCATGGGCGTATGCGCTGGCCAGATCGCGCGGGCCAATCCGTCATGCGCCATAACGGCCAGCCGCTTGGCTTCTGCCTTCGTCAGAGTGGCATCCGTGGCAATGATGCCGATTGTGGTGTTGGTCTGGGGCTGAATGGGTCCAAGCTTGGTGCGTGGAAGACGCGCCTCAGCCGGGATTGGTGATGGATACCCCAAGCCACCGAATTCAGTCTCTTCTTCGAAAGGGGCAGCCCAGAAATGAGGGCTATCGGCAAGTGTGGTGCTGCCAAGGGCATTGACCGCGACCAGCGCGCCAACGGTGACGCCGTTGGCAAGCGTCATGGATGCCGACCCCAGTGCCGCCTTTCAGTGTGGCTGTTGTGGCCCCAGTGCCTGCACCGACGCTGCCAATGTCAAACTGTCGGTCAGCGGACAAGGCCGCCTGAGAGCCGAGACTGCGATAGGGTGAAGTGTCGCCCCACGTCTTGTTGCCGCCATTGAGCATGTCGAACAGGATGGCACAGGGAACGATTGGAATACGGACACCGCCAACGGCAAAGCCTCGGCCCTGAGCTGCAAGAGCTGATTGGACACCTCCGCCCGCATCAAGCCCGAAGGCCGATCCGCCGGACAGCACCAACGCGTCGATGGCCTGAACCGTCTGTTCCGGTTCAAGCAAGGCCACGTCGCGGGTGCCTGGTGCGCCGCCGTGAATGGCGCAGGAAGCAACTGCCGGACCATCAGGCAGAAGAACAGTGACCCCTGTCTTGATCATGTCGTCAGAGGCATTGCCGACCTTCAAGCCGGGAACATCGGTGATCAGATTGAGGCGTTCGGGCATGGTGAATTGCTCAGGGGGAGCGCGGGGCTTCGGTTCAGGCTTCCAGGCGCTTGTAGCGACGATGAACATGCAGCAGCGCATCGCCGGGATCGCGCATGGCGAGAGCTGCAACCTTGCCGAGGAAAATGGAGTGGGTTGCGGTTTCCATGACCTCGTCCAGCACGCAGTCAAAACAGACGCGGGCCGTAGTGAGGGCGGGAGAGCCGGTTTCAAGGGTGACCCAGTCGTGGTGCTCAAAGCGTTCTTCCATCGACAGCTCAAACCGTCCGGCAAAGCGATCCGACAGTTTTTCGTGGTCAAATTCCAACGTGTTCACGCAGAAAGAGCGATTCGCCAGAACCGCTTCGTGAACCCGGCTGTTGCGATTGACGCAGATGAGTACGGTTGCCGGCTGATCGGTCACGGAGCAAAACGCAGAAATGGTCGAGCCGGTGCGCTCGGTGACACCTTTGGTTGTGACGATATGGACGGCGGCCGGAATTCGGCTCATCGCCTCGCGGAAGGCGTGACCATCAACGACATCGGAGGTTGGGTTTTGCTGGGATACAACCGGATCATTCGGGGAGGTCAACTGTGCTTCCTTGTCTCATTGGGTCATGCGAGTGCGCGGCGACGCTCTCGGATCTTAGATAGCAGCACCGAGCAATATCACAAGTGACATGCAATATCCGTAATCATGCCAAGAGCATGAAAGAAGCTGTAAGTTTGGGAAAGCCCATGCGCTTGCAGGAACGGCCACTGTCAGGGACTCAAGCGGGGTCGCTTGCAAATAGAATGCTGAAAATGATCCTAATCGGGGCGTTAATAGGAATAAAAAATCGCCTGAACCGCGTATTTAAGAAAAAAATATTTTTATATACACATCGCCATCGCGGCAATTGTGCATTCACGTTTTGGTTGCTAACAATTTTATAAAGATAAAAAAGCTCAGAAAATTAGGCCAAAAGGCCTTCGAGGGGAACAATTGGCAAGATGGATTACTTCCTTCAACAGCTGATCAATGGCGTGACGCTGGGGTCGATCTATGGCCTCATCGCTATTGGTTACACGATGGTCTACGGGATCATCGGCATGATTAACTTCGCACATGGTGACATTTTTATGGTCGGGGCGTTCTTGTCCCTGATTTTTATCGTTGCCTTCGGGATCACGGCCAGCATGCCGTTGATGCTCTTGATCCTGGCGCTGATTGGGGTTTTGGCCCTGTCGATGGCGCTGACGTCGGTCTGGGGGTGGACGATCGAGCGCATTGCCTATCGGCCATTGCGCGGGTCTTTCCGCCTCGCGCCGCTGATCACGGCTATCGGTGCCTCCATTACCTTGCAGAATTTCGTGCAGTTGGCACAGGGTGCCCGCAACAAACCCTTGCAGCCGCTGATCCCGGGTGGGTTCAAGCTCAGTGATGGCGATGGTGGCAAGGGCTTCATTGTGCAATTGTCGTATGTGCAGATCATGATCATTGCAGTGACGGTGGTGTTGATGATCGGCTTTACTCTGTTGATCAACAAGACATCGTTGGGACGGGCGCAGCGCGCCTGCGAACAGGACCGCAAGATGGCCTCGCTCTTGGGCATCAACGTCGACCGGACGATTTCGCTGACCTTCGTCATGGGGGCCGCGCTCGCCTCGGTCGCGGGGCTGATGTTCCTGATTTATTACGGCGTCATTGATTTCTACATCGGCTTTCTGGCCGGGGTGAAAGCCTTTACTGCCGCCGTTCTCGGCGGGATCGGGTCTTTGCCAGGCGCCATGCTTGGCGGTCTGCTGATCGGCCTGATCGAGACCTTCTGGTCCGGTTATTTCTCGGTGGAATACAAGGATGTTGCCGCGTTTTCCATTCTCGCCATCGTGCTGATCTTCATGCCCGAAGGCCTGCTCGGCAAGCCGGAAGTGGAGAAGGTCTGATCCATGGCTAAAAACAATGACAGCCTTCTGGTTTCCTCACTGAAGGATTCCATTGCGGGTGGACTGATCGCGCTGGCGTTGTTCAGCGTGATGATCGGGATGCACGCCAAAGTCGAGAGTGGCACCGGGGGTGCCATGGTGATCGACTATCGCTGGTGGTCTGTGGGTCTTGCCGTCGTGGTGGTCTTTGCCGGTCGTTTCCTGCTTAACCTTCTTGTCTGGAAGTCGGACCGCCCGCTCAACAAATTGCTTTGGGGCTATGTGCCCAAATCGACTGGCGGCTTGAGCAAATATGCCGTTCCCTTCTTTCTGATCCTCGGCATCGCCCTGCCGTTCATTTTGATGATGACGCTGGGCTCGCGCGGGTCGCGGCAATACCTCGATCTTGCGGTTCTCGTCACCACCTATGTCATGCTCGGTTGGGGCCTCAACATCGTTGTGGGTCTGGCGGGGCTTCTCGATCTTGGCTACGTCGCCTTTTATGCGGTGGGGGCCTATTCTTACGCTTTGCTGGCGCATTATTTCGGCTTTTCCTTCTGGATCTGCCTGCCGCTCGCGGGCATTCTGGCGGCGACCTGGGGTCTGATCCTCGGCTTCCCGGTCCTGCGATTGCGGGGGGACTATCTGGCCATCGTCACGCTGGCCTTCGGAGAGATCATCCGGGTGGTGCTGCTGAACTGGTATCAGTTTACTGGCGGACCAGACGGGATCTCCGGCATTCCGCGGCCAAGCTTCTTCGGGCTTGAGTTTGACCGGGGTCCGGATGGTTTTGCTGCCTTCTTTGGTCTGCATTACAGTTCGATCCATCGTGTGATTTTCCTGTATTATCTCATTCTGGCGATGGCATTGTTCACCAACTTCATCACCTTGCGCTTGCGCAAATTGCCGGTGGGGCGTGCGTGGGAAGCGCTTCGGGAAGACGAGATCGCCTGTCGGTCGCTTGGCATCAACACCACCAACACCAAGCTGACAGCCTTTGCGCTGGGCGCGATGTTCGGCGGCTTTGCCGGTTCGTTCTTCGCCACCCGTCAAGGGTTCATCTCGCCAGAGAGTTTCACTTTCATGGAATCCGCCGTGATCTTGGCGATCGTGGTGCTGGGCGGTCTGGGCAGTCAGATCGGTGTTGTTATTGCCGCCGTGGTGATGATCGGTGGTTTCGAGTTCTTCCGTGGGCTGGCCGAGTACCGCATGCTGGTCTTCGGTCTGCTGATGGTCTTCATCATGGTGTGGCGCCCGCGGGGACTGATTTCGATCCGCAAACCCTCGATCTCATTGAGTGGCAAGGCCAAGGGCATCAGTGCCGATCTGGTTCAGGAGGGCCACGGATGACCCAGCAGTGGAACAACAATCCTGTTCTGACGGTTGAACATCTGACCATGCGGTTTGGCGGTCTGGTGGCCGTTGACGACCTGTCGTTCAATGTCGGGCGCGGGGACATCACCGCCCTGATTGGTCCCAACGGAGCGGGCAAGACCACGGTTTTCAACTGCACCACCGGATTCTACAAGCCGACAGAAGGTCGGGTCGTGATGCATCGCTCCAACGGAGAGAAGCATCTGCTTGAGCGGATGGCGGATTTCAAGATCTCTGCCAAGGCCAAGGTGGCGCGAACCTTCCAGAACATCCGTTTGTTCGGCGGTATGACGCTTCTGGAAAACCTGATGATCGCGCAGCACAACCCGCTGATGCTGGCCTCCGGGTATACCTTTGGTGGCATTCTGGGACTGTCGCATTTTCGCAATGCTGAAAAAGCGGCTGTTGAGCGGGCACGTTACTGGCTTGAGAAAACCGATCTTCTCGACCGGGCGGATGCGCCGGCTGCCGACTTGCCTTACGGTGATCAGCGACGTCTTGAGATTGCGCGGGCCATGTGCTCAGGTCCGGAGCTTCTGTGTCTTGATGAACCAGCTGCAGGACTGAACCCGCGTGAAAGCTATGAGCTGAACACACTTCTGCAATTTATTCGCAAGGAGCACGACACGTCGTTGCTTCTCATTGAACACGACATGAGCGTGGTGATGGAAATCTCCGACCATGTCATCGTGCTCGATTATGGTGAAAAGATCTCGGACGGCACGCCGGACGAGGTCAAAAGTGACCCAAGCGTTATCGCGGCCTATCTTGGGGTGCCGGATGACGAAGTCGAGCAGGTTGAACAGGAGGTCATATCATGAGTGCGGCACAGCCCTTGCTCGATGTTCGTAATGTCGAAGCACGCTATGGCAAGATTGTCGCGCTGCGTGGTGTCGACATGACCGTCGATTCCGGTGAAATCGTGACCCTTATCGGGGCCAACGGTGCCGGAAAATCCACGTTGATGATGACGATCTGCGGATCGCCGCAAGCCTACTCCGGGTCGATTCTGTATGAAGGCGAAGACATCACCAATCTGCCGACGCATGAGATCATGCGCAAGTCGATTGCCCAATCGCCGGAAGGTCGCCGTATCTTTCCCCGCATGAGCGTTAATGAGAACCTCATCATGGGTGGAGAGACGGCGGGCAACGATGATATGGATGACAGCCTGAAGCGCGTGTTCGATCTGTTCCCGCGGTTGAAGGAGCGGCGCAACCAGCGCGGTGGAACATTATCGGGCGGTGAACAGCAGATGCTGGCCATTGCTCGTGCCTTGATGAGCCGTCCGCGCCTGTTGCTTCTGGACGAACCCTCGCTTGGTCTTGCGCCATTGATTGTCAAGCAGATCTTTGATGCGATCAGGGATCTCAACCAGTCTGATGGCCTGACCGTTTTTCTGGTGGAGCAGAATGCATATCATGCATTGAAATTGGCGCATCGCGGCTATGTTATGGTCAATGGTGTGATTACGATGTCCGGAACAGGACGAGACCTTCTTTCGAGAGAAGACGTGCAAGCGGCTTATCTCGAAGGCGGTCGGCACTAAGGGGACTCAGATGGGTATCTTGTATGCATCCAACATCCTGGTGTTTATCGGCATCGTCCTGATTTTGGGCGGTGCTGCGGCCTGGATGACCGGACGGGCTGTCGCCCAGACCTGGCGGCCATTTTATGTGCTGGCCTTGGTTCGTGTTTCTGGTGTCGCTCGGCACACGGTTTCTCAGCTTTGCGTTGTTTCAGGAACCCTTGCTGGTGCCTCAATTCATCGTGTCCGATTTTATTATTTTGCTGGCCATCGCCTATGCCGGGTGGCGCTTTACGCGCGCCCGACAGATGACCAGTCAATACAGTTGGCTTTACGAGCGTGTCGGTCCTTTGGGCTGGCGCTTGAAAAACGGGGCGGAAGACCCTTACGCCCACTGAGTTTTCAGGAATTCCAGCGGCGTCCGGCGCCGGTGGGGAAGCGGTCCGTCAAGCGGTGACACTAAAAAAGCCGCAGCGGATCAAAACCGGGGGCAACCCCTAGGCGAAGTTTCTTCGCGATGAGTCACAATGGTTTTGATGTGTGACGATGGGAGTTTGATGATGAAAAAGTATTTGATGGCAGGCATGGCCGCGGCAGTGGGCATGACCATGTCGAGCATGGCGTATGCCGACATCGTGATCGGCGTTGCAGGCCCGATCACGGGTCAGTACGCGTCGTTCGGTGCGCAAATGAAGGCAGGTGCCGAACAGGCAGTTGAAGACATCAATGCCAAGGGCGGTCTTCTGGGCGAGAAGATCAAGCTGGAAGTAGGCGATGACGCCTGTGACCCGAAGCAGGCCGTTGCTGTTGCCAATGACTTTGTTGGTAAGGGCGCTGTTTTCGTCGCGGGTCATTTCTGCTCGGGCTCTTCGATCCCGGCCAGTGCTGTTTATGCCGATGAAGGCATCGTGCAGATCACGCCAGCCTCGACCAACCCGAAGTTCACCGACGAACGCCCTGGTCCGGGTATCTATCGTGTCTGTGGTCGTGATGACCAGCAGGGCGCAGTCGCGGGCAAGATGCTTGCCACGAAGTTCAAGGACAAGAACATTGCCATTCTGCAGGACAAGACTGCATACGGCAAAGGCCTGGCCGATGAGACCAAGGCAACCATGAACAAGATGGGCAAGAAGGAAGTCATGTACGAAGCCTATACGGCTGGTGAAAAGGACTATACGGCCCTTGTCTCCAAGTTGAAGGCCAACCACATCGACGTCGTCTACATCGGTGGCTACTTCACCGAAGCTGGTCTGATCAAGCGTCAGATGGTTGCGCAGGGCATGAAGACCATCCTCGTTTCGGGTGATGCTCTCGTGACGGACGAGTACTGGTCCATCACTGGTCCGGCTGGCGAAGGCACCATGATGACATTCCCGCCGGATCCCCGCCTGAACGACATTGCCAAGCCGATTGTTGCCGAGCTGACGAAGGCTGGTCGTCCGACAGAAGGCTATACGCTTTACACCTATGCAGCGATCCAGCGCACTGGGCCGATGCTGTCAAGGAAGCCAAGTCCACCGACTATGACGCTGTTGTTGATGCTCTCAACAAGGGCAAGTTCCAGACGGTTCTTGGTGACCTGTCGTTCAACGACAAGGGTGACGTCAATCTTCCGGGCTATGTCTGGTATGTCTGGCATGACGGCAAGTACGGCTACGCCAAGGACATGAAATAAGCATTCGCTGATCCGGGGTGCCGGGTCGCCTGAACGCTTTTCGAAAGGCGCTTCCTGTCATGGGGAGCGCCTTTCGTGTGTTTGTGGAGGCGCTGTTCCGATGATGGGGGCTGAGTTGTACTGAAATGCCGGTTAACGCTAATTACAACGTATACTTGCGGCTTTTGACAGGGGCACGGCATAGTCAATGCGGCCTGCCGGATGTTTTGCGGTCAGGTTCCGGTCTCATCGTCTAAGGGTTTCGTCATGCGCTTTGCCTCATTCACATATGTCTCCGGTGCTCTTCTGGCGGCAGGCCTGTTGCTGGCGGCGATGACGGCAGCGCAGGCGAGTGCTCAATTGGTGCGGTTCGATACACGCGGCTTTGACGCAGGTTCCATTGTCATCAAGACGGGAGAGCGGCGGCTTTATCTGATCGAGGGGCAGGGGCGCGCTCTGCAATACCGTGTGGCGGTGGGGCGGCGCGGCAAGCAATGGTTCGGCAGAAGCCAGATCAAGGCGAAGTATCTGCACCCTGCATGGTCGCCTTCGCCGGAAGTGCATCATGATTTTCCCAAACTGCCTGATGTCATCCCGGGTGGTGCACCCAATAACCCGATGGGCGTGGCCGCGATGACATTAGCTGGCGGCAATTACGCCATTCATGGCACAAATCGTCCAGGCTCTATCGGCCGCGCCGTCAGCTATGGTTGTATCCGTATGCACAACAAGGATATCACGGATCTTTTCAAGCGCGTGCATGTGCGCACGCCAGTCTACGTCATCCGCTGAGACACGATCTACGTCAGGTGAGGGAGCGCTGAAACGCCTTTCGATAACCTGTTGGAGTTGTTGCGTATTCTTTGCGGAAATGGTGCCGCAGGTTGGTTGCCGTGCCAAAACCGCTGACATCGGCGATTTCATCAATGGAAAGCTGAGTCTCTTCAAGTAGATCTCGCGTGCGGCTGAGGCGTTGAATCAACAGCCAGCGTGCTGGTGTGTTGCCGGTTAGATCCGCAAAACGACGCAGGAAGGTTCGCTCGCTCATGCCTGCGCTTTGGGCAAGGTTCGCAATTGTCCAACTGTGATTGAGCTTGGCTCTCATCGCATCGAGGACGGGCGATAGCCGGTGGCCTTCATGCGTATCCGGCACGGCTTTTTGAATGAATTGCGCCTGTCCGCCGTCTCTGTGGGCTGGCATGACAAGACGGCGCGCAACCGAGTTGGCAGCGTCTGCTCCCTTCTGCTTGCGGATCAAATGCAGGCAGAGGTCCAGTCCCGCTGCCGTGCCTGCTGATGTCAGAAGATCGCCCTCGTCGACATAGAGCACGTCTGGCACCAGAGTGATGTCGGGATAGCGTGCGGCAAGCTGGTCGATATAGCGCCAATGGGTCGTGGCCATCCGCCCGTTCAAGAGGCCTGTGGCAGCGAGAACGAAGATGCCTGAGCAGATGGACATGAGGATCGCGCCGCGCTGATGTGCGTGGCGCAGTGCATCGCATAGCGCGTTTGGCACCGGTTGGTCTGGCCCGCGCCATCCGGGCACCAGAACGATATCCGCCTCTTTTATTGTCTCCAAACCGCCGTCAACATGCATCTGCACACCGCTTGTGGCGTGAAGAGGACCGGTCTCGAGGGTCGCAGTGGCAAAGCGATACCAGTCCGGTCCAAGCTCCGGGCGTTCAAGGCCGAAAATCTCCACGGCGATGCTGAACTCGAACAGACACAATCCATCATAGGCCAGGGCCACAAGCTTGGGGCCTTGCTGGGGGGCTGGATGCGATTGTGAGAAGACTACGTTTGGCATGATATTTACGATAAGCGGCATATCCGCCAAGCGCAAGCCGGACAGAAGATCGCGTATGATCGATGCCATGCACTGTCGTAAATACTGGCCGGTGCCCCATTCGCAGGAAAGATCAGAGCCATGAATGATGTCACGAAAACGCCATTTGCTTCGGCGGAAACGGCCTCTGCCCATTTCTCCAGGCGCCTGTCTCTGGAGACGGATTGTGACGATGTGGCGACAGCCTTGCGCAGTGGTACAACAACCGCTGGCTTCGTGTTGTTGCATGTGGTTGGCACGGCTGAGGCCTATACGCAGCGCCATATCCCCGGCGCTGTTCATTTGCCACATCGCCAAATGACGCTGGAAACGCTTTCGCGCTGGCCGCAGGAGACACTCTTTGTGGTCTATTGCGCTGGTCCACACTGCAATGGGGCTGACAAGGCGGCGCTAAAGCTGGCACAGCACGGCCGCCCGGTGAAGGTGATGATCGGTGGACTGACGGGCTGGGCCGACGAAGAGTTGCCATTCGCCACCGGCAACGCCCCCGGTTGCCTGTCAGATTTTATGGGCGTTTAGCGTATGGTCTCAGGAAAGAGCTTTTAAATGGCCTTATAACCCAAAACGTCGTCTGGCGCAGATTGATCGCCATCATTTTGACGTTAGGAAGGCAAATCTGATCAGACCATTTGAAACGTATTTATGGATTCCGTCCCTCGCGGTGAGAGGCAGTGCTTTCAATATTTCTGGCGCGGGCTAACGGAGCAGGTTGGGGCCAATCTCGCCTGTTTTTTATTCCAGACCGGCCGCAACATCTTCGGTGTGCGTTGCAAGGGCGTTGACGCGGGCGCGAGCATCACGTGCTGGTGACATACCGAACATTCGAGAATAATCCCGGCTGAACTGAGAGGCGCTTTCGTAGCCGACCGAAAAAGCAATGCGGGTGGCATCGTCTGGGGCCTCCAGTAAGCGACGGCGCGCTTCATGCAGGCGAAATCGCTTTTGATACTGGATCGGCGTCATGCGCGTTGAGGTCTTGAATTGGCGATGAAACACCGAAACGCTCATGCCTGCCAATCTGGCCAGATCTTCGACTTTGAATGGCTTGTCGTAATTGTCGCGTATCCACGTCAAAGCACGTTTAACTTGGGTCTGACTGCCATCAACCTGTGCAATCCGGCGCAGTTTCGGTCCTTGCGGTCCCTGCAACAGGCGAAACAGGATTTCCCGTTCGATGAGAGGTGCTAGAACAGGGATATCCGTAGGATGGTCAAGCAAGCGTGTCATGCGCAAAAACGCGTCCAGAAGCTCAGGCGCAGTTTCGCTGACGCCAATCCCGCTGATATATTCCGGGTCATTGTGTTGTGGCATTTCAAGGGCGAGTTCCGCGATGATGAGCGGATCGAAGTTGAAACTTAATCCAAGAAACGGTTCGTCGTGACTTGCCTCACTGACGTAGCCCATCACCGGAAGTTCCATCGTGGCAATAAAATATGTTCCTGCCCCATAGCGCAGGCTTTCATCGCCCACGCTTACGCGTTTTGCGCCTTGCAACACCAGACACATGATGGGTTTCAACATGTTCGGGCTCGGCTCTGTTTGGCGGATAGCCTTCAGGAGCAGGATATTGGGGAGTGCGGTTCTGCTGATGCCAGTGGTGGCTGCATGCGCCAGAATCAGCGTTTTCAGATCGTCAACCGATTGGGTCATAGACACAGGATCGCATTGAAGGGGCGAACGCACAAGCAGGCGGACAGGATCGAGCAAAAACTCGGCAGGATCTGGCAGGCGCATGCATCCATCGCTCTCCATATTTCCATCATACGTCAATATGGAGAATGACTTTGACGAAAAATGTTGTGATCACCGGTGCCAACAAAAGCATTGGATTTGAAACGGCTCGCCGCCTTGGAGAACTTGGCTATCGGGTCTGGCTTGGGGCTCGGGATGCGGCGCGAGGAGAAGCGGCGGCGCAAACTCTGCGGGACGAAGGGTATGATGTTCGCGCTCTCGATCTTGCTGTCGAGGATGCTGGCCGGATCAAGGCCGCCGTTGCACGCGTGACGGCGGAAGATGGCAAACTTGACGTGCTCATTAACAATGCGGGCGTTTCGGGAACCTTCACGGCTCCGACCGAACAGGAGCCAGATGATATCCGGCAGGTTTATGAAATCAATGTCTTGGGGCCAATCCGGCTCATTCAGGGGTTCTTGCCGTTATTGAGGGCTTCTGGCTCTGCCAATATCGTGAATGTCAGCAGTGAGTTGGGATCACTGACCTCCTTGTCGGATCCGCAAAACGAGTTTTATGGCGTTAATTTCCTTGGCTACAACAGCTCCAAGACAGCTTTGAATGCGGTGACCTTGTCATTTGCCAAGGCGCTGTCTCCCATGGGAATACGGGTGAACAGTGCTGATCCGGGATACACCAAGACGGACTTTAACGGGCACAGCGGTTATCGCAGTACGGTAGAGGCAGCCAAAATCATTGTTGATTTGGCGATCGTTGATGACCCGGATGGCGCGACCGGTCGTTTCTTTAACGATCAACGAGAGCTTGGCTGGTAAGCAGCCCTCAAAATCACAGCATTGCTTGTCCCGACTGTAAACATAAACCGGGGCAAGCGACGGCACCGTCAGCCCGGGTCTAGCGACGTGCGTCAAGGCCAAGCCCGTGGCCGTCGCGCATGATGCCACGGGCCTGATCGGTAAAATCAGAGCCGTTTTCCTGATGCAGGATAAAGCCTGGAATGAGTTGCAAGGGGGCCTTGCTGGCGCGTACAGCACGCAAGAGGATGCGGGTTGCGGGGGCATTGGGGCGTGGGTGCAAGGGAATGATGTCGATTGCGCCGAAGCGCCCGCGCAAAGCGGTCAGAAGCTCCTGCAAGCCGTCTGCCCGAAAGATTACGGTCAGAGTGCCGCCCTCGCGTAGGACATCCGTTGCGGTGCGCGCCCAGGGTTCCAGCCCCCGTTCGTCGAGCATATGGGCTCCGGCACGGGCGTCTGCGGGGGAGGCACGAAACTTCCCCGCCTCATAATACGGCGGATTCATGATGACATGGTCTGCCATGTCGGAATGTAGTCCGGCTTCGTGTCTTTGTGTGCCTTTGGCGGCAATGTCGGTTTCCAGAACCTTGGCACGGTGGGAAAAATGGGCGTTGGAAGGGTCTGTGAGGGCATGGCGCGCCAGATGCGCGGCCAGCGGATCAATTTCGACGAGAGTGACGGTAATTGGCTCTAGCCGGGCGGCTGCGCACATCCCTGCTGTGCCCACGCCTGCGCCAAGGTCGACAACATGGCCGCGCGTGCCATCGGGCAGGGCCGCGGCCAGATAGACAGCATCCAGTCCGGCGCGGTGCCGGCCCTTGGCGGGCTGATAGACATAGGCCCGCCCCCCAGAAAGGCATCGCGGGTGGTAGGTCCCAGGTTGGCAAGCGAGGCTGCGGCGGTCGACATTATCCAGAAAGGCTCAGGCGGTGGTGCCATTGTCGGGCAATTCGTTGGCCAAGTCGGCATCCCGCATCAATTGGCGGGCGCTTTCGATCTGGTAACGATCAACCAGCACACGGCGTTGGATGATTGAGACTGATCCTTCCATGAGGCTCATGTTTGCATCCGCGATGTGATGCGTAATGCTCGCCTCCTGGAAAAGCGACTCCAGAAAGGAGATCAGCACAGGATCATTGGTTCTCAGCAGTTCTTCCATGAAAGCACCCTCTGTTTCAAGCCTTTGACAAACGCGCCGGGTGTCGAATTTGTTGCAAGTTGGTCAAGTGAGTCGGTTTTCATCTGTTTGTCAATGCAATGGTCTCTTGCTCGAAAGCATCTCGCACCATATTGTCCGGTCAACTCAGAACCGGAGACTAGTTGGTGACTTTGGCTCAAAACGTATCCGAAAAGACAGAACGACAGCCCTCGATCCAGCCGTTGATCGATTTGGTGCAGGTGGGCATGGATGAGGTCAATGAGATCATCCTGTCCAAGGCAGGCTCCAACGTGGACCTTATTCCGGAAATCGCCAAGCACCTGATTTCCTCCGGCGGCAAGCGGCTGCGGCCCATGCTGACCCTGGCGATGGCTGATATCGTCGGTTATCAGGGCACAGGGCATGTCATGTTGGCGGCCAGTGTCGAGTTCATGCACACTGCAACCTTGCTGCATGACGATGTGGTCGATGAAAGTGATATGCGCCGCGGTAAGCAGGCCGCCCGCAAATTGTGGGGCAATCAGGCTTCGGTTCTTGTGGGTGATTATCTGCTTGGTCAGTCGTTCCGCATGATGGTTGATGTCGGCTCTCTTGAAGCCCTTGGCATTCTGTCTGATGCCTCAGCGGTCATTGCCGAAGGTGAAGTCCTTCAGCTGGGTGCGGCCAAGAACATCAACACAACCGAGGCCGAATATCTTCGTGTTATCGAAGCCAAGACGGCCGCCCTTTTTGCCGCCGCTGCCGAAGTCGGTCCGGTTATTGCCAATGAGGGGGCGGACATCAAGGCGGCTGCCCGCTCTTACGGTATGGAACTTGGTCTTGCTTTTCAGCTTGTTGACGACGCTTTGGATTACGGCGGATCGGCGGCAGACCTCGGTAAGGACGTCGGTGATGATTTCCGAGAAGGCAAGATTACGCTTCCCATCGTTTTGGCGGTGCAGCGTGGCACGGATGAAGAGCGCGTGTTCTGGCGGCGAACGCTGGAAGACGGTGATATTCAGGATGGCGATCTGGAAAAGGCGATTGGCCTTTTGAAAAAGCATAATGCGATTGCCGACACGGTCGTGCGAGCGCGCGAGTATGGAGCCAAGGCGTTGAAAGCGCTTGAAGGGTTGCCGGACAGCCCGTTGCGGGATGCGTTGGCAGAAACAGTTGAGTTCTGTATCTCCCGCGTGAGCTGACAGGATCAGCGATCAGATTTGCGAAGAAGCCACCCACCATGTCGGGTGGCTTTTTTGTATGTGAGAGGCAATGTGCCTTTCCTCTCCGGGCAGGCAAAGCGCAAAACAGGAGGCTCCTGATCCGGACATGCGCGCCAGCAGGCTTTTTGGTGCGGCTTCAAGCGCGGCCATCACCTCGGCAATCGGCGGGCACAGGTCGGTGGCTGTCGCCTGCATGTCATTGCGCTGAGTTTTCAGAAACTCAATCAGGCCATGAGCCGAGCCAAGGTCGGCATGTCGCATGGTGATGGGTGGGTTGTCGCGCGTCGTCATGGCCCGGAAAATCGCCGGGGTTGAAACGGACATGCGTGGATTGACCAGCACCATGCCGAGCACGGGCAGGGCACGCAAAGGGGTTAGTCTGTCGCCGATCCCCTGCATCCGCTGAGGAACGGGAGACAGGCAAACCGGAACATCTGCCCCAAGACGGGCAGCCACAGTCAGCAGCGTGCCTGCGTCAAGGATCTCGCCTGTCAGGTCGACAAGAGCACGCAGAGTGGCTGCGGCATCGGCTGACCCGCCGCCAATACCCGAGGCAATCGGCAGGTTTTTCTCAAGATGAGCGTGAAACCGCAGGTTCGGTTGGTCAATGGCTTCGCAGTAAAGAGCAATGGCCCGCAGTACCAGATTGTCGTCCGGCTCTGCTTGCAAACTCGGTGAAAACGGGCCGCTCAGGGAAAGGCGCGACGTCTCATCAGTATCTGGCGCGCGGCGCAAAGTGAGCTGATCACCGATTTGCGGGAAAGCCACCAGCGAATCAAGCAGGTGGTAGCCATCCTCGCGTTGGCCGGTGACATGCAAACACAGATTAACCTTCGCGCAGGCGAGATGTATCGTCTGCACGTCAGAGGCAGGGGCAGCCAAGGGCGTCACCATGGGCCTTGTCAGTTGTCTTGACCGGCGGTCGCATCCGGCTTGGACATGCCAGACGCCGCAGGTTTGACGGGAGCCGCCGGACCTTTCGCCTCGTTAGAACTGTCCAGCCCATTCTTGATCTTGTCGAGGATCTTCGGCAACTCAGCCTTGTCCGGATCAAGGTCCCGGGCATGGTTCCATTGGAAATGCGCTTCGATCTTGCGTCCAACCTTCCACAAAGCGTCACCGAGGTGGTCATTGATGGTTGAATCGGCAGGGCGCAGGTTGACCGCCTTCTCAAGTTCGTTAACGGCATCCTGATAGCGACCCAGGCGATAATAGACCCAGCCGAGGCTGTCGACGATGTAACCGTCCTGCGGTTTCAGAGCGACGGCCTTCTGGATCATTTGCAAGGCTTCGTCGAGGTTCTGTCCCCGGTCGACCATGGAATAGCCAAGATAGTTCAGCACCAAAGGCTGATCCTTTTCCAGCTTCAGCGCCTGTCGCAGATCCTTTTCAGCGCCTTAGCCATTCCTTTTGGCGTTCGCGTACAGTGCCGCGGAAATAATACACCGGCCAGTCATTGCGTGACGGTGTACCAATCAGCTTGATCGCTTTGGTGTAAACGCCTTCCGCAGGGCCATACATCTTGTTGGCACGCAGCACGTTGCCAAGCGCCATGAAGGCCTGAAGATTGTCGGGGTTTGCCTTTGTCAGCGCCGAAAGATGACTGCGGGCATCATCAACGTCGCCCATTTCATTATAGCTCAGGCCGATCTGGATTTCGGCTTCGTCTTTCAATTCAGAAGATGTCGGGATCTTCTTGAAAGCGTCAATTGCCTTGGCTGGCAGATCCATCTGCGCATACATCTGGCCAAGGGCTGCCGCTGCATAGTCAGCATCAGGGTTTAGATACAGCGCGATCTGGAGATAGGAGATCGCCAGTTCCTGACCACCGTCATGGCCGATTGCTGTGCCCAGACCGTAGACGAGTTCAGACAGGCCATCAGCCGGAGCTGTCTTGAGATTATTGGCCGCCTTGTTGGACGAAATGTCTTCCCAGGTCTTGTGGAGCACTGCATTGCCAGCGTTTTGCGCGCCGTATTTGCGCAAGATCGTCTTGGCCTCGTCGGCCTTGCCGTTGAGCGCAAGCAGGCGGGTGTAGATCTCGATCACCCGAATGGCGCCGTCATCGGCCTTATAGGCGGTTTCGGCATACGTCAGGGCCTGCTTCAAATTCCCAGCGTCATAGGCAATCAATGCGCCATGGGTGCCTTTGAAAACATTGACCCAGCGTGGGCCATTCAAAGCATCAAGCGTTTGCAGAGCCTGTTTGAACTTGTTGCTACCAGCCTGCGCCCAAGCCTTGGCGATGCCCAGCGAAACGTCGCCGATGGGGCCAGCCTTCTTGCCGTGCGCCAACATGGCGGCATTGCCGTAGTTGCCATGCTTGATGGCATCAGAGGCACGCACCAGGCGGGTGAGGAAACTGCCTTGATCCTGATCGTCCAGTTGAGCAGCAAAGCTCAGGGCCTCGCGGATGTCGCCATCCGTCAGCTTAAGCACGAATGTGCGCTCAACAAGCGTGGTGTTTTCAGGGTCTGCGGCCAATGCTTCCTGATAAAAGGCGGCTGCCGTCCCGTATTGCTTGGAAAATTCAGCGATTCGACCAGAAAGATAGCTTCCGGCCAATGTCACTGGAAGATCCAAGGGCGTGCCTTTGGGCATTGTCGCGTCATTGTTTTTTTCGGCCAGCGCGGGACTAGCCGTTGCGAGAGCGAGAAAGCCAACGAGCGCAAGTCGACTGACGCTCGACCGATTGCGAGAACTGCGAAAAATGGCTCTGGTCAAATCGGTCATATCACCTCTCAACTATGGATCGTCTGCGCCCGACCCTCTTCAATATCATATGGACAATGGCCTCTTTAAGGCGTGACAGCAAGGGCAGCGCGAAAAGATACACTACTCAAACAGGGGCGGTGCGCGTTACGGTGGCCTCAGATAAATGCGTTTCAGATGGCTGAAAGAGGTTCGCCCTCCATGTGGGGATGGATTCACTGGAAGTCACCAGATTTTCAAAGAGTTGCAGAGATCCGTGAAGGGGATTCGCTCAGATCCTGTCGACTGTCACCAAGACTGTGGTCTGCCTGACACTGAGGCCTCAATCGATCAAAACCCGCTTTTTGACCCCATCCTTGCGGCCTGCCGTCGTTTATGGTGCCATCTAAAGCGCATTTATGAACTTACGTCAGTCACGGCGCTGGACTTTTCAGCCTGATAGATATGACAATTCTTTTGTGGGAAGTTGCTGCGATACCGTGCAGTGGAGGGGTTTTTGTGCGGTGCAGCATCATTTGGTGTATACCTGAGGGGTATTCGGGATTCCGAAAGGAGAATTCTATTGACCAGATGGGTCTATGGCTTCGGTGAGGCTGAACAGGCCGACCGCGCGGATCTGGTTGCTTTGTTGGGAGGCAAAGGGGCCAATCTCGCAGAAATGAAGCGCCGTGGTGTGCCGGTTCCGCCGGGGTTCACGCTCACGAGCGACGTCTGTGCGTATCATCACGATGCGGGCGGGGCCTATCCGCGCAGTCTGCGGGATCAGGTCGGGGCGGCAATGGTGGTGCTTGAGCGCGAGACGGGCCGCGTTTTCGGCAGTGTCGAGGCACCGCTTCTGGTGTCTGTGCGCTCGGGTGCGCGCGTCTCGATGCCCGGCATGATGGACACTGTGCTTAATCTCGGACTGAATGATGAGACGGTGCAAGGGCTTGGCAAAAGCACGGGCGACATGCGCTTTGCTTTCGACTGCTATCGGCGGTTTATCCAGATGTATGCGCAGGTGGTTCTTGATCTTGATTCGGAAGAGTTCGAGGAGATTATCGAGGATTACAAGGCCACTCAGAACCTGACGCTTGATACGGAAATTCAGGCGGACGGACTGGAGAAAATCGTCGAGCTGTTCAAATCTCATGTGCTGGATGCGTTCGAGGAACCGTTCCCGCAAGATCCGCAAGAGCAGCTCTGGCGCACCATTGAGGCGGTTTTCGGTTCGTGGTCGTCGCGCCGTGCTCAAGTTTTCCGGCAGGTGCATGCCATTCCCGAAACCTGGGGGACGGCCGTGACCGTGCAGGCGATGGTCTATGGCAATCTCGGCGAGACTTCGGCCTCCGGAGTTGCCTTCACACGCGACCCTTCGACCGGGGAAAAACGCCTGTTCGGTGAATTTCTCGCAAATGCGCAAGGCGAAGATGTTGTTGCGGGCATCCGCACACCCGATCCTTTGAGCCTGTCGCAGGCGCGCGAAATCGGACGGGAAACGGAGGTCTCGCTCGAAGCCCGTGCGCCGGATCTTTATGCAACGCTGTTGAACACTTGTCGCGAGCTGGAGCGCCAGTTCGGCGAAGTTCAGGAAGTGGAATTCACGGTTGAGGCCGGGAAACTCTGGTTGTTGCAGACACGCGATGCCAAAACCTCGATCGAAGCCGGGATCCGCATTGCTGTTGAGCTGGCGGAAGAAGGGCATATCAGTCGTCAGGACGCCCTTTTGCGCATTGATCCGCTGGCGCTGGAAAGTCTGCTGCATCCAAGGTTGGCAGAAGATGCTCGTCTTGATGTGTTGTGCAAGGGCTTGCCCGCGTCACCCGGTGCGGTTGTTGGCAAACTGGTATTTACGGCAGAGGATGCGGAGGCTGCGCGCAAGCTTGGTGACAAGGCAATCCTGGTGCGCAAGGAAACCAGCCCGGAAGATGTCCATGGCATGCACGCGGCTGAAGGCATTCTGACAGCGCGGGGCGGCATGACCTCTCATGCGGCCGTCATTGCGCGTGGTATGGGGAAACCTTGTGTTTGTGGTGCGGGAGATCTCAAGGTTGATGCGATGCGCGAACGCCTTGAAGTCGATGGTCGTGTTTTGCACCGAGGAGACCTGATCACCATTGATGGCAGTTCCGGGCGCGTCATGAATGGCGAGGTGAGGATGCAGTTGCCGCATCTCTCACAGCATGTCGAAACGCTTCTCGGCTGGGCGGATGACGAGCGCGGCATGGGGGTGCGTGCTAACGTTGATACGATTCCCGAGGCGGCGGTGGCGCGCAAGTTCGGTGCAGAAGGCATTGGCCTGTGTCGCACCGAGCATATGTTCTTTCACGGTGATCGCATCCTGGCGATGCGGCAGATGATCCTGAGCACGGGGCGTGATGATTATTGGCAAGCGCTGGAATCCCTGTTGCCTTTGCAGCGGGATGATTTTCTGGGCCTGTTTGCTGCCACTCAAGGCCAGCCGGTAACAATTCGGTTGCTCGATCCGCCCTTGCATGAATTCCTGCCTAAAAACGACGAGGAATTGCGCCCGGTTGCCGAGGCGATGCAGGTGGATCTGGAAGAGCTGAAGGGCGAGGCGGAAGCGTTGGCGGAGACAAATCCAATGCTGGGGCATCGCGGCTGCCGGTTGCTGATTTGTTACCCCGAGATCGTCGAGATGCAGGCGCGGGCGATCTTCGAGGCGCAGGTGTTGACCCTGCGCGATACCGGGCAAGCGCCGGATGTCGAAATTCTGGTGCCTTTCGTCTCGTTGAAGCAAGAAGTGCTGCACATCAAGGCGATCATCGCAGATGTGGCAAGGCAGGTGGCAAGTGAAAGTGGTTTCACCTTTACCTATCGTGTCGGAGCAATGATTGAGGTGCCAAGAGCGGCATTGATTGCAGCAAGTCTGGCAGAGTGTTGTGACTTCTTCTCTTTCGGCACCAATGACCTGACCCAGACGGCTTTCGGTCTGTCACGGGATGACGCCACCAGTTTTCTGGATGTCTATCGTACCGAGAAGGTGTTGTTGCAAAACCCCTTTGTCAGCCTCGACGAGGATGGGGTTGGCGAGTTGATCCGCTTGGCGAGTGAGCGGGGACGCACGACAAGCCCGGATCTGCAATTGGGTGTCTGTGGTGAGCAGGGCGGTGATCCGGATACTCTGACGTATCTTGAAGAGCTTGGCGTCAGCTATGTGTCTTGTTCGGCCTATCGTGTGCCAATCGCCCGGCTTGCGGCAGCACAGGCCCGGTTGAAAGCGCCGCGTCTCAAGACGAAAGCGCAGGCCTGAGAGACCGCAAACAGAGCAGGTCGCGGCATATGCCGAATATGAAGACTGACAGCCGCAGAAGAACACGGCGACTGTCAGTCTTTTTACTCTTTCATAAAGAGATCGGGTTGGTCAGGCGTATTTGGTGGTTTCGTTGTCCACTTGCGCGGAGGCTTCCTGTGTCGCCTTCATTTCCCGATTGACGTCATAGTCTTCCAGGAAATCAGCAACATTATTGGCATTCAGCGGACGTGAAATATAGTAGCCCTGCAATCGGTCGCAGCCATTTGCTGACAGGATCTGAAGCTGTTCGCGAGTCTCGACACCTTCGGCGACGACATTCATGCCAAGCGCCTTACCCAGATCGATAACGGTCTTGAGCACCGCCTGAGCGGTTTTGTCCTGATCCATCGAGTGCAGGAATGTCTGGTCGACCTTCAGCGTGTCGAACGGGAAATTGCGCAGGTAACTCAGACTGGAGTAGCCCGAGCCGAAATCATCGAGCGCCACCTTGATGCCTAGTCCCTTGAGGCGTTGCAGCGCCGTTAAAATACCCTTCTGATGACCGGCAAACAGGCTCTCGGTCACTTCAAGCTCCAGCCGTTCCGGATCCATTTTGTAGCGGTTGAGCGTGTTTAGGACCTCGTCCACGAACAAGGGGTGCTTGAACTGATTGGGCGAAACGTTGACTGAGATAATCAGATCGGGCCACAGATGCGATTCACGGCAAGCACGCTGCAAGACCCACAAACCCAGTGCATTGATCAGCCCGGTTTCCTCAGCCAGCGGAATGAAAAGGGCGGGGGAAATGTTGCCCATATCCGGATGTGGCCAGCGGGCGAGTGCCTCCACTGCGATGATCTTGGAGCCATCGTGGTTGGTCTGTGGCTGGTAGGCGACTTCCAGCTTATCGTGGTCAATGGCATGGCGTAGCTCACGGTAAAGCTTGTCCTTGGCAATCACCTTTTCCTGCATGGTATGGTCAAAGAAAGACCAGCGTGCGCGGCCCGCTCCCTTGGCGTCATAAAGCGCGATGTCAGCCTTGCGAAGCAATTCGCCGGCATCACGGCCATCGCGTGGATAGAGCGAAGCGCCCATCGACAGGCTGACGTGCAGTTCCGAACCATCAATACGCAAGGGCCGTGAAAACCGCTCCAAAACCTTGTTGAGTATGTCCTCGGTCTGACTGACACGTCCGTTGCCAGGCAGAAGCATGGCGAATTCATCGCCGCTGATGCGGGCGATGATGCTGTCATCGGGAGTGCCGGCCTTGAGTCGTGCCGCCGCCGCTCGAATGACTTCATCCCCTGCGGCATGTCCCAGTGTGTCGTTGATGTCCTTGAAGCGGTCGAGGTCGATGTAAACCACCGCCATCCAAGAGTACGCCTTTGAGTTCTGGCTGAGAAACTCATTCAGCATCTGGCCCAGTTCATCGCGGTTGGGCAGACCCGACAACGAATCATGTCGGGCGGAATAGACGGCCTGCGCTTCACTTCGTGCCAATTTTCGGGTGGTCTGTTGGGTGAAATCAATCACCACAATTGTCAGACACAAGATCGCGAGCGCCAGAATGACCAGGATGGGAGACAGGCGGGTCAGGATCTCGGTCCCAGGCGTCAGGCTTTTCCAACTGAGATAGGCAATGACCTTTCCATCTGGACTTTTCAAAGCCAGAGACACTGGCGCGGCCCCTTCGGGCTGGGTCTGCGATAGACCAACCTGCTTGTTGCCGGAAAGCCTCTCCAGTTGCCGCAGCATCTCGTTGTTCATCGGCACGAGATTGATCAGGATAGCGGGATTTTCGTTTGTTGCAGCTAAAGTATCGAGTGTGCGAAACAGAGGCATGGCACTGAAAAGATAAACGTCCTCGGCAATTCTGACGAAGCCGGTTTTTTCTGTGTCTTCGTTCTGGATCAAAGGCGGTGCGGTATAAAGATAGGGGCGTCCAGCTTCTATCTTTTCGGCTGCCGCCGCATAGGCCACGCGCACTTGTGCCAGCGGAATGGCAATTTGCCGCTGAAATTCTTCGGTGTTCCAGCCCGGGCGAAAAGGGTTGGAATAAGTGAACTGCGTTTCGCCATTTCGCCCGACAATCAAGGCTTTATTGATGTTGTGGGCGTGCAGCATCTGGTCGCCGATGGTTCTTTTCAGCGAGCTATAATCCGCGTTTTCTAACGCAGTCTTCAGCGACCTTTGATCTTCATAGGTTAGACTTTTCTGCGCATCCGTCACTTTCTCGAACATCAGCTCGAGCGCGCCCTGAACCAGCTTTTTCTGGTTTTCATTGGCGGTCGTGTCGGTGATGCGCGATGACCAGATCACGAGCCCGACCACGCAAGCCAAGGCAATAACCACGACTGCGATCATCGGGATGATGATCGCATTGGCAATTTGTCCGCCTGATTTGTCAGCGCGCTGATGCTGCATACGAAAACCGGAATTCCTGAAACTTTGAGTCTAAGACACGTATGACGGGAAAGAGTAAAGCATCTAGCTCTTAACGAATGCCGGAAATTAATGGTTAAGCCTGAAAAAAGCTATTTTGTTCAATCTCCTAGGATAAATAAAAAGATCAAATGGTAAAATTTGGTTATGATCTGATTTTTACTTCTGATATTTTCCACATTGTTTCTTTTATGGATTTCAAATTATTAACATGTCAATTTTTTCTTTCTTTTGCTTTAATTTTGAAAAATTAAATTTTCTCTATTCATAGTATCATGTGATTTTACATAGTTTTATTTACTTTACAAAATCTCCGACCGTATTTTCGAGAAGAGAATTTCACAATGAGGATGTTCTAGTAGTCACGCTTTCGTGTTCGGGCGTTCGGTCTTGCGCTGCCGTGTGGGGGACAAGCCTTTTTGATAAGCTGACGGGCTTGCAAAAGTGCGAAGTGATTGATTGTTTCATGCGCTTTGGTGGCGATGAAATAGCCCTCCCGTGGGACGTATGGCTGCCCTATCTTGACAGGAAGTGAGATCATCATGACAGATCGCCAAACGTTGACGAACCACACGTTTTCACAAGAGGCTTGGCAAGTGATTGCCGATATCCGGGATGCGATCCACGCGATGCCTTTTTTGCAGGAAATGGCGGACGGGTCGCTCGAAGGCGATGTCTTTCGCATCTATATTCAACAGGATGCGCTGTATCTGAGCGAATATGCAAAGGCGCTCGCGCTGGTTGCGGCCAAGGCGCCGGACAATGGCACCATGTTGAAGTTTCTGGAGTCAGCGCAAGGCGCACTTGTCGTGGAACGCCATCTTCATTCCGGCTTTCTTGAAACCTTCGGCATTTCGATTGATGACCTGACGCAGGCTCAGGCGTCGCCCACATGTCTTGGCTACACCAGTTACATTCTCTCCACCGTGCAGTCCGGCTCTTATGCCGTTGGGCTGGCGGCGATCTTGCCTTGCTTCTGGATCTATATGGACGTTGGCGAAGCCATCAAGGCGCAACCCAAGCGTGACGGAAATTCCTATCAGGCGTGGATCGAGACCTACGGCGATCCGAAGTTTGCGGACAGCACGCGCGAGGTTATTGAGTTGACGGATCGTGCGGCGGCTCAGGCATCTCCCTCAGAGCGGACGGCGATGATGACGGCGTTCAAGCGTGCCAGTCAATATGAATGGATGTTCTGGCAATCGGCTTGGGAGAAGGAAACCTGGCGGGTGTGACTGGACCAACGCAGCCTCGTTTGTACCTGTGATGGGGGAGGTTCCCTTAGATCAGTTGCATGCCCTTGAGGCTTGCATGCCCATTGCGGCCAATGATGATGTGGTCATGGACAGCAATTCCCAAAGGCTCTCCGGTTTCAATAATCCGCTGGGTCATGGCAATGTCGGCCCGTGACGGGGTCGGATCACCGGAGGGGTGGTTGTGGACGAGGATCAGCGCAGTCGATGACAGTTCAAGCGCACGTCTGATGACTTCACGGACATAGACCGGTGTGTGATCGACAGTGCCGTGCTGCTGAACCTCATCGGCAATCAGACCATTGCGCTTGTCGAGAAACAGCAGGCGAAATTCCTCTATCTCCGTATAGGCCATGGCCGTATGGATATAGTCCATGACTTTCGACCAGGAGGAGAGGGGCGTGCGACGGTCCATCTCAAGTCGGGTGAAGCGCACAGCGCTGGCGTGGGCCACCATCAGGGTGTCGGCTACGGTTTCGCCGACGCCCTTGATCTCCATCAAGCGGGCGCGCGGAGCTGCCAGAACACCGGAAAACGACCCGAAGCGCTGCAAAAGCGCTTTGGCGACCGGCTTGGTGTCCCGCCGGGGAATAGCTGAAAACAGAAGCAGTTCAAGCAACTCGTAGTCAGGCAGACTGTCCGGGCCACTGGAGCGGAAGCGGTCTCGCAACCGGTCCCGGTGACCCTTGTTGAGGTCGGCGGAGAAAGCCGGGCGTTCTTCCAATCCCGTGATTTTCTCACTCATTGCCGCCTCCTGCCTGCGCCTAGCCTCTCGGGAAGCCGAGGCATATCGGTGTTGTTCATCGACGTTGTGAAGATCTCGCAGCCCTCCGGCGTGATGCCGACGGTGTGTTCGAACTGGGCGGTGAGCGAGCGATCACGGGTCACCGCGGTCCAGCCATCATTGAGGATTTTTACCTGCGGGCGGCCAAGGTTCACCATTGGCTCAATGGTGAAGATCATGCCAGGCTTCAACTCGGCACCTTCGCCGGGGCGACCGTAATGCAGAATGTTGGGCGCATCGTGGAACACCTGACCAACGCCGTGACCGCAAAAATCACGAACGATCGAACAACGTTCTGCCTCGACATAAGATTGGATGGCATGGCCGATGTCTCCGGTGGTGTTGCCGGGTTTCGAGGCGGCGATACCGCGCATCAGCGATTCGTAAGTGACTTCGATCAGGCGCTCGGCGGCACGCTTCAATTCCCCGACGGGATACATCCGGCTGGAATCACCGTGCCAGCCGTCCCGGTAGAAGGTGACGTCCACATTGACGATGTCGCCTTCCTTGAGCGCCTTGTCATTGGGGATGCCGTGGCAAACGACATGGTTGATCGAGGTGCAGCAGATCTTTTTGTAGCCGCGATAATTCAGAGATGCGGAGCCGACCCCATGTGCCTCGCCGTAGTCATAGACGAAGTCATCGATCTCCTGTGTCGTGACACCGGGCTTGACGAAATCGGCCAGTGCATCAAGACAGCCTGTGGTGATCTTGCAGACCTTGCGCATTGCGGCAAAATCCTCAGGACCATAGAGCTTGATCTGACCGGTATTCTTCAAAGGGGCCCCGGCGGCGTCGATGTAGGTGACCATGCGTCCGTTATCGCTTTCGTTCACAGGCGGTGCGTTCACACCGGGGATCGCGCCATCAGGCGCGTCTTATCGGGTCGCCACCAGCCTCAGGATCAATATGTTCTGATATTGAAATATCGTGTTGAAACGGATCTGGCTAGAGCGCGATTATCAAGGACCCTGCAAAAGCCCTTTAAAAACCTTCAAAGTGGCTTGCACATGCAAGGGGGAAGGCTACCCAGAACGTGTCTTCACCATGCGGGCGTGATGGAATGGTAGACATACCGGACTTAAAATCCGGAGGCCCTAGGCCGTGCGGGTTCGAGTCCCGCCGCCCGTACCATTTTGCCGAACAGATTTCGGCTTGTACGCCGTCATTGTCAGATTGGCTGCTCGCTTCGTGTGAAAAGTGCTTTTCCCCGAGTTGGATGCCGCACAGCACGCCTGCTAGTTGGGGAGATGATACTGTGACGACCCGTTGGCAAATTGGGCGTGTCAGTGTAGGGAAGATCAGGATGAGAAGGACCTGACAGGTTTCTTCATGGATGCGATCTACCCGCTCTCATGGCTGCATGCTGCGCCCAAGGGCTTAAACCAAGCCGGGAAGCTCTTAGTTGAAAACCATTCGTCCCGTTCTGAATATTCTCGGCTTTGTCTATGTTGGGCTGGCGACGGCCATGCTCATTCCGGCGATGGTGGATGTCGCAAACAAGAATGCCGATTGGCAGGCCTTTGTCTTTTCCGCGCTTCTGACCGGTCTTGTTGGTCTGTTGTTGTCTATCGCCCTGTCCGGGTCACTGGCACACGGCTTGACCACCCGCCAAACCTTCATCCTGACGACCTTGGCTTGGTCGACGCTGCCGATCTTCGGTGCGCTGCCGTTTCTTGGCCTCGGTGTCGGATTCGCCGACGCGGTTTTCGAGGCGGTCTCCGGCTTCACCACGACCGGCTCCACGACGCTGTCAGGCCTGGATGGCCTGCCTCCGGGATTGCTGGTGTGGCGGTCGATCATGCAATGGATGGGCGGGATCGGCATTATCGTCATGGCCATTGTGCTGCTGCCGTTTCTGCGCATCGGTGGTATGCAGCTGTTCCAGAGCGAAAATTCGGATCGCTCAGAAAAGATCGTCAGCCGGTCGGTTGAGTTGATCCGCCTTATTGGCTTTGCTTATGTGTTTTTGACGTTTCTGTGCATCGTTGCCTATCTGATGACGGGCATGAACCTGTTTGATGCGGTCAACCACGCACTTACGACCATCTCGACTGGTGGCTTCTCGACGCATGATTCCTCCTTCGGCTTCTTTAAGAACCCGGCCTCGGCCTGGATCTGTATCCTGTTCATGATCATCGGCAGCCTGCCGTTCGTGCTGATCGTTCAGGCATTGCGGGGCCGGCCTTTGAGCCTTTGGCGTGATCCGCAGGTGCGCAGCCTGTTGGGCTTGTTGCTGGTGGTTTCGGCTGTGCTGACAGTCTACCTGCGTGTGACGCAGCAATTCTCCGTCCATGAAGCAATCTTGCGCGCCACTTTCAATGTGGTTTCTGTGGTTACGGGCACTGGCTACGCGTTGGGCGATTATACCAAATGGGGCCCGCCAGTGATTGGCATCGCCTTGTTGTTGAAATTTGTCGGTGGCTGCACCGGCTCGACGACGGGTGGCATCAAGATCTTTCGGTTTCTGGTGTTCTTCGGCACGGTCAGAGCACATCTACGTCGCATGATCCGGCCCAACCGCGTGATGTCCGAAAAATACGGCGGATCACGGCTGACGTCGGAATTGTCATTTTCAGTGTTGGCGTTTCTCGTCGTCTATATGGCTACCGTTGGAGTGTTTACGTTGATCCTGTCGTTCTTCGGACTGGATCTCGTTACGGCCCTGTCAGCCGCGGCAACGGCAGTCGGCAACGTCGGGCCGGGGTTGGGACCGCATATTGGCCCCAGTGGAAATTTCGGCTCCTTACCCGAACAGGCCAAATGGCTGCTCTCCGTTGCCATGTTGCTGGGGCGGCTGGAGTTGTTCACGGTATTAATCCTGATGGATCCTGATTTCTGGACCAAGTGAGGTCACATCCCAAGCCAATTTTCTGATTCAAGACGCGAGCATAAGGCATTATGAAGTTTGCTGAAAAGCTGGTGACGGGTCGTCTGCTCAAGCGCTACAAACGCTTTCTTGCCGATGTCATTCTGGATGAGACCGGCGAAGAAGTGACGGCGCATTGCGCCAATCCCGGCTCCATGCTGGGATTGAAGACGCCCGGTGCCAAAGTCTGGCTGTCGATCTCGCATAATCCAAAGCGCAAATTGAAGTATTCCTGGGAAATCATGGAAGCGGATGGGGCGCTGGTGGGCATCAATACCGCGCATCCGAACAGACTGGTCGAAGAGGCTCTGACGGCTGGACGGATTGCCGGACTTCGCAATTACAAGAGTTTGCGGCGGGAAGTGAAATACGGTCAGAATTCTCGGGTTGATATTCTCTTGAGTGATGCCGACGGCAAGGTGACCTATGTCGAGGTCAAGAATGTGCACCTGATGCGCACACCGGGTCTGGCGGAGTTTCCGGATTCAGTGACAACGCGTGGGGCCAAGCATTTGCGTGAGTTGGCCGATATGGTGCGCGAAGGGCATCGTGCCGCCATGGTGTTTCTGGTTCAGCGGCCTGATTGTGATCGCCTTGCGCTGGCAGATGATCTTGATCCCGCGTATGCGGCAGCCTTTATTGCGGCCACGGTTGCTGGTGTTGAAGTTCATGCCATCGGTTGCTCGATTACACCGGATCACATCGTTGCGGATCGCCCGATTTCCATTGAAATCTGATCGCGTGTCACCAGACATGCAAAAGGCCCGCAAGCGATGCGGACCTTTTGTGAAAGAGCGTCATGAAGCAGCTTGTGTGAGGCAGACTTAGTAGGTCTGTCCCTGCATCGGTGCAAGCTGCTGGTCGTCGGACGGGAATGACCCCATCTGGTTGTTGGCGTCGGTCAACTGCTGGTTTGCGCCCTGTTCAACGACGACCTTGGTGCCAACCGGAACGCGGTTGTACAGGTCAATGATGTCCTGGTTCAGCAGCCGCACACAGCCGGAGGAAACGGCGTGACCGATGGATGCGAACTCTTCTGTGCCATGCAGACGGTACAGAGTGTCCTTGTTGCCCTGGAACAGATACAACGCGCGGGCCCCGAGTGGATTATGAATCCCCCTGGCATGCCTTTGGCGTATTTGGCCGCTGCCGGATCGCGCGCGATCATTTCTTTTGGCGGGGTCCACGTCGGCCATTCCTGCTTGCGCTGAATGTGAGCATCGCCGCCCCAAGTGAAGCCCTGACGGCCAATGCCGACGCCGTAGCGCATGGCTCTGCCATTTTCCATGGTCAGGTAAAGAAAACGGTGTGGCGTGTCGACGACAATCGTGCCAGTCGGGTAGTCGCTGCGATAGTCGACCAGACGACGGTAAAAGCGCGGCTCGATCTGTGTCAGATCAACAGCAGGCACGGGGAAGCGCTCATCCGGCAGGGCAGCGTACATACGAATGTATTCTTCAGGAATGATTTCGCCGTTTGGAGCACGAAGAGCGGGCTTGGACGGGACCAATGTGCGGTTTGTTGAGGCGCAGCCAGCGAGCAGTGCGGCGCTTGCAGATAGACAGAACGTCCGACGGTTAAGCAGCATTCAAAAAAGTCCCAGTCTTTGAAAATAGTTCGCAGAGATGCGAGTGGCGTCCTTTGAGAACCTCGGAAAGGTCTAATGGTTCCACGCAACTCACAAGCACGCGTTTATGGTTAATGCGTAAAAGTGACTAAAGTCTATCCGATTTACGTTTTTGTTCGCGGCAAAAGCCCTGAGCGCGGGGCTGGATACAAAAACGGAGGCCAGTTGGCCTCCGTTCGGTGGTGTCTATCCAGACGGCTGCTGATCAGCCCGCGCTGTCGTTGTTAAGCGGCGGCTGGAACTGCCAGCCCATGTCCCAGGGAAGTAAATCCAAGTGTCTTGAGACACTTCGGTGATGAAGGTGTCAACCATCGGGTGACCGCTGGGCTTTGCGTAAACGGTAGCGAAATGCGCCTTGGGCAGCATTTCACGCACAACCTTGGCCGTGCTGCCGGTATCGACGAGGTCGTCGATGACCAACACGCCATTGCCTTCGCCGCCTTCCAGATCGACGACCTTCGGGTCGACAGGCTTGATGACGTCCAGTTTCCCTTGCGAATCATAGTCGTGATACGAAGCAATGCAGACGGTTTCGATGGTGCGAATACCAAGTTCTCGCGCCACGATGGCCGCAGGTACAAGGCCGCCACGCGTGATGCAGACGATGGCTTTCCATTCGCCCTTGCTGGACAGACGCCATGCAAGCGCGCGGGCGTCCCGGTGAAACATGTCCCATGAAACCGGGAAAGCTTTATTTTGGGCTGGATTTTCCATGAATGGTGGATCCTTCAGGCGTAATCTATCAAGTTGCGATCAAGGGTTTGTATGTGCGGTGACGGCGGCCTGAACGGCCTCTGTCGCGCGCTTCAGGAGTTCGGGCTCGCGGCTGCGGATGACAATCTGCGTTGAGAAACGTCCGTTGTTGTTCTGCGGATAAGAGCCGATCATCGTTTCCGGATACTCGGCCTGAATGGCGCGGAGTGCATCGGCAATCCGGCTTTCTGGCAGGTTCGCATCGACGCTTTGTGACGCCATTTTGGTGCTTGTCTTCAAGGTCGGCGCAACATTGGCCATCATGGCCTGCATGATGGATGGCACACCAGCAAAGACGTGGACATTCTCTATGCGGAACCCCGGAGCATTGGAAATCGGGTTTTCGATCAGGTCGGCGCCATGTGGGATACGCGCCATGCGCAAGCGGGCTTCGGTCAGATCGGCCGCGCCATTGGCATAGTTCTTGGCCAGCATATCACGCGCTTGCGGGTTGACGCTGATGTCGACGTTGAAGGCTTTGGCGATGCTGTCGGCGGTGATGTCGTCATGCGTCGGGCCAATGCCGCCGGAGGTGAAGACATAAGTGTATCGTGCCCGCAGGGCATTAAGTGCCTCGATGATCCGTTCTTCGATGTCAGGCACAATGCGGACTTCACTGAGATCAATGCCAAGGTCCGTCAGGGTGTCGGCCAGAAAGCCGATGTTTTTGTCCTTGGTGCGGCCGGACAAAATCTCGTCGCCGATCACCAGAAAGCCAGCGGTAACGATGTCTTCTTGTGTTTTGTCTGTCATTTCTATCTCCCGCGCCGTTCCTGAACTGTCGCTTTAGCCCAAGCCTGCAATGCGCTCAAGCGTTTCCGCTACGGAATGGTCGTGTTACGTGGTGAGCGGCTCATCGTGTGTTTTAATGAATGCCGGTCAGATTTGCGGACGCCAGCCGTAGATCCAGTCCATGCGGCCGGAAAGCTTCTTCTCGGACGAGAGCCGCAGAACGGTGTTGCGAGCCAGGGCAAGAGGTCCGCTCATGTGATAGATGCGGCCATTGCGTTCGGCGGTTTTTTGCACGCGAACGACGCGGTCCTTCCGATTGCGCTCATAAGCCATCAGGGCCGCAGGAACATCTCGGGTGCGCGGCGACAGGAAGCCTGCAAGAATGGCGGCGTCTTCAATCGCCATACCAGCCCCTTGGGCGACAAACGGCAACATTGCGTGAGCGGCATCTCCAAGAAGCGTCAGGCGACGATGTGACCAGGCATGTTGTGCCGGAACGGCGCACAGCGGCCATTTTACCCATTCATCCGGCAGAGCCAGCAGATTGCGTAACATCGGCGACCACTTGGCGAACCGGGGCAGGAGGGCGTCGATCTCGGTCGAGGCCGTCCAGGTCTCTGCTTGCCAGTCTTCATCAATAAGAACGACGAGATTGAACTGAGTGCCCTCGCGCAAGGGGTAATGCACCACATGGGCCTTGGCACCGAGCCACAGGCCCGTGCCGCGCATCAGCTCTTCAGGTACCTGGTAGCCGGGGATTGTCGTGCGGTAAGCAACTTTTCCGGAGTAAACGGGCTTTCCGGCGGTCGGAATGTTCGCACGGACTTTCGACCAGACGCCATCAGCTCCGATCAGAGCACGCCCACGCAGGGTTTTTGCTACCCCGTCATGCGTGACCTGACAAATGACACGAGCGTGGCTGTTTTCATCCAGCTTGGTGAAGGCGTGTCCGAGCAGTATGGAAATCCGGGGGCTTGCGAGTGCTTTTTTGTAGAGGGCTCGCTGAAGGTCGGCCCGGTGCACCACGAGATAGGGCGCGCGGTAGCGGCTGGCGACGAAGCGGCCTAATGGCACATCGGCACATAATTGTCCGGTGCGGCCATCTCGGATGTTGACGGCATCGGGCACAAAGCCGCTCTTGTGCAGCTCTTGCAGAACGCCGAAGCCTTCGAGAATGTTGCAGGCATTGGGGGAGAGTTGAAGCCCTGCGCCGACCTCTTCCAGATCAGGCGCCTTGTCAAACAAAATGACGTCCTGCCCAACGTTGGCGAGCGCCAGTGCTGAACTCAGCCCGCCAATGCCGGCTCCAGCTATGAGGACCGGATTGTTCAAGCCAAGGACTTCCCGTGGTTCATGTGACAGACGTGGGACATGGGGTGTCTCCATGTCGGGCTGCTTGTGGCAAAAGCCTCAAGCGGCCTCTGGTGCCCAGAGGCAATCGGCTGGAGAGGTTTCGATTGGCTTCAGGGTCGAATCGTATTTGTAAAGCGTCGAGCAGTAAGGACAGACAACTTCGTCTGTATCGCCAAGATCCAGAAAGACATGAGGATGGTCAAACGGAGGATTTGCTCCGATGCACATGAATTCACGAACACCGATTGCGATGGAGTCGTGACCATTGCTGTTTTGAAAATGTGCAACGAATTGGTCGGCCATGTCTAATCTCTCTCAACAAGACGGTCAGGATTTTGCGCAAACATAGCTTTTTGAAACAGGATTGGGTAGGGGAAAAGCTGAGTTGTGTGCAGGCAGTTTTGCCTTTCCCCCTTGCCGACTTGGCAATAAGGTCGCGACGCGATGAACATGGCTGACGGAGCGCGTTGCGCTTTACCGTTGCTTCTCAGACACAAATGAGCCGGACGCAGATATGCCGATATTCAAGAACGACCATATTGAACTTTCCTATCTGGATGAAGGTGAGGGTGATCCAATCTTGCTCATCCATGGATTTGGCTCCAACAAGACTGTCAATTGGGTCTCGCCGGGATGGGTGGATCTACTGGTCAAGGCCGGGTATCGCGTTATTGCGGTCGACAACCGCGGTCACGGCGAAAGCTCGAAGTTTTACAGCCCCGACGATTACAGCGCGCCGAAAATGGCGGAGGATGCCTTCGAACTGATCGAGGAGCTGGGGTTGGGGCAGGTCGACGTCATGGGCTATTCTATGGGCGCCCGTATCTCTGCCTTTTTGACACTCAGTCATCCGGACAGAGTGCGCCGTGTTATCTTCGGCGGCATGGGCTATGGCATGGTGACGGGCATTGGCGATCCAGAGCCGATTGCACAGGCGCTGGAAGCCGCCACCTTGCGCGAAGTGACTGATCGCACTGGTCGTGCCTTCCGCGCGTTTGCCGAGCAGACAAAGTCTGATCGCAAGGCACTGGCGGCCTGTATGCGCTCGTCGCGCCAGAAGATTTCCGAGGATCAGGTCTCCGGCATTAAACAGCCGGTTCTGGTCGCAGTTGGCACCAAGGATGATGTGGCCGGGTCCGCACAAGGCCTTGCAGACCTGATCCCGAATGCCACGGTGCTCGATATTCCGGGGCGGGATCATATGGTTGCGGTCGGTGATAAGGCCTTCAAGGCAGGTGTTCTGGAGTTTTTAAGCCAGATCTGATGTGAACTCTTTTCATAGCCAATGGCTTGTGCTGCGACCTTGACGATGTGATTCAGATTTTTCCGTTGGTGGGTGAACAGACAAGGGCAGTGCGGTGCGGTGATCAAAAGAATCAGGGGAGTGTGCTTGTTGCCTGTTTTTGCAGGCATCTTTTACGACCGAAGATCCTCCGGGGACTATGTCTGGAAGGCCGCGTGCACGGTGGTTCTTGTTGGCGTGACAAGGTAAGGTCTTTTAAGGGGAGGTGGGGTAATCTCTGCGCTCTCAAAAAGTTTGGCTTGGGAAACGGTCCAAAGGGACTATATCTTGGCCTTGATGATGCTGGCTTGAAAAGGAGACAGGCCATGGCGAACCCGACACCACGGCAGAATGCCGATACCCTAGCGCTGCATGACCCGGTCTGGCGTCAGTTGCGTGGTGAAGCAGAACAGATGGTGACGGCAGAACCTGCCTTGTCGTCGTTTGTCTATGAGACCGTGCTCAACCATGAGCGCCTTGAAGATGCTGTGCTGCATCGTCTGGGGGATCGGTTGGGGCGCGATGTTGTCTCCGGTTCGCTGATCCGTCAGACCTATCATGAGGCCCTAGCCAGTGAACCGCAGATCGGTGAAACGTTCCGCGTCGACATCATGGCCGTCTATGACCGCGATCCGGCTTGCACCCGCCTGCTGGAGCCTGTGCTGTACTTCAAAGGCTTTCACGCTTTGCAGACGCACCGGCTGGCCCATTGGCTGTGGCGGCAGGGGCGGCATGATTTTGCGTTGTATCTGCAAAGCCGCGCGTCGGAAGTCTTTCAGATCGACATTCATCCAGCGGTCCCTGTCGGGCGCGGTGTGTTTCTGGATCACGGCACGGGCATCGTTGTTGGGAGCACCGCAGAAATCGGCGATGATGTGTCCATCCTTCAGAACGTTACGCTGGGGGGGACGGGCAAGGAAGACGGTGATCGTCACCCGAAGATCCGCAATGGTGTGCTGATTGGAGCCGGCGCCAAGGTGCTTGGCAATATCGAGATCGGCAATTGCTCGCGCGTTGCCTCCGGCTCCGTGGTGCTCAAGGCGGTTCCGCCTTGCACGACCGTGGCCGGGGTGCCTGCACGTGTCGTTGGAGAGGCCGGTTGTGCCAATCCCTCGCGCAGCATGAACCAGATGCTGGCCGTTGAGACGGCGGCAAAAGAATTGCGGATGCGCGAGGAAGACGGGGAAAGCTGATGCTTCACGGTTGGGCTTTTGCGCCTGAGCCGTTAGGGTCCGCCTCCCATTGAAGAGATTATCGAAACACGAGGAGATGGCTGGTGAAAGCCGAGGAAATCAGCAAACTTGAAGCCTACCTGCGCAAGAAGTTCGACCTGCCGACGATGAAGGTCAAGACGCGTCCGGTTAAGGACGACAGCGCCGAGGTCTTTATCGGCGATGAATTCATCGGTGTGATCTTCCGCGATGACGAAGATGATGAACTGTCCTGGAACTTCCAGATGGCGATCCTTCAGTTCGATCTGGACGAAGCCTGAGACTTCTGACATTTGAGCGATATTCAAAACGCGCTGACCGGCGGTCGACTGACCGTTGGCAGCGCGTTTTTTATGTGCACACAGAGACGGAGAAGGGCAGGATTTTACTGCGCTGCGAAACTGTTTGCCAGTTCCGATACACGACGATCAAGGCGGCCCCAGTCTTTCAGCAAGCCCTGCGGGAATTGATAGGTTACTGAGAGGCCATCCGTTGTCTGGATCTGGCGACGACAATGGCCTGCTGATGTTGTGTACTCTTGCAGACATCGGGCCAGATAATGCGCTGGCTTTCGGCTTTCAAAGAAAAAATGCTCGCTTCCTGTGGCGTCATTTGCAGGCAGAACGACGCTGGTCAGACCCGCAGGTCCGGGGGCCATCGTCACGGGCGTGTCTTTTGACAAAACCGTTTGCAGGCGCGTGCGATCCGAGGTTGAGGGAGGGCTCGCATTGATGTCCAGTGTGATGACATTGAAAGAATGTGAGCCATCGAGCTGCAATCCGGCCAGATCATGCGGAATCGGCTTCAGTGAGGGCCAGGAGAGTGTCAACCGGACCTTGGAGATCTGAGCATCTATGCCGCGTTCGATGGTTGGCGACAACTCTGTTGGGATGTGCAGTTGCTGGCCGTTGACATAAAGCGCGTCAGGTGTGGCGTTTGTTCCGGCCGAGCCGCTGCGCGCGAAGAGATCAAGCGGGCCGGCTGCCAGTTGAGCCACATGCATGACTGCCAAAACGGTCAGCGCAACCGTTGATACCGTGAAGATCAGCGGCGAAGGCAAGATCGTCCTTCGAAAATCGAGCGGTATCAAGAAAGATCTCCTGCTGCGCCGGGTGAGGCAGGCGCGCTCGCCGATGCCGAAACGGCACATGTGTCCAGAAACGGGACGCTGTGTTGCAGTGGGAGGACCCCTTTTGGCGCTTTTGCGCTCAAATCAGCACGAAATAAGCGGCACGCCACTTGCAAATACCTCGTCAAACATTGTCCGACAGTTTTGTCGTTGATGGTTAACAGAGGGTTAAGCGGGTGGTCTTGGATCTGTTCATTGTTGTTTATATCGGTTGTTCTGGGTTCGTAGCCGCTGGATTGCTTGGCAGTTTGTACCAGCTCCTGACCAATCAGCCGGCGCGATTCAATTTCGGTCTGGAAAGTCTGGTTGGCACAGTGGCCGCAATCGGCCTGTGTTTGTTTGCAGGGCCCTTCATTATCATGCGTAACGCCATTCGGGGTCGTCGCCTTCAGGGCCGCCCGCTTGGTTGGTTGATCGCATCCTCAACGATTGCGGCGATGTGGAGCATTTGCTCTGGCGTATTTCTCACGCAATGCGTTTTGATGGTCGCAAAAGGGCTCTGATTTCAGATCCGCCTGTCTGCGATTGGACGCAAGGGGGCGCAGTGCGGTAGGAAGGTGGTCTGCGCGACAATGCGCTTCTCCTTCCTCTTTGCATCGAAAGCCATCTGACCAATGACCCTTTATGCGCTCGGATCCTCTCTTCCATCATTTTTTGATCCTGAGCGCTGCTGGATTGCGCCGGATGCAAGTGTCGTCGGAAAAGTGCATTTGGAGACAGATGCCAGCATCTGGTTTGGAGCCGTTCTGCGCGGGGACAACGAGTTGATCCACCTCGGCGCGCGCTCCAATGTTCAAGATGGCTGCGTGTGTCACACGGACATGGGTTTCCCGCTTGAGATCGGCTCGGACTGCACGATTGGGCATAAGGCGATCTTACATGGCTGCACGGTCGGTGCGGGCTCACTGGTCGGCATGGGGGCGTGTGTTCTCAATGGTGCAAAGATCGGACGCGGGTGTCTCATTGGAGCCAATACGTTGGTCCCCGAAGGGATGCAGGTCCCTGACCATTCACTTGTTATCGGTACGCCGGGGCGTGTGGTGCGCCAGCTTGATGAGGCGGCACGCGAGGCGCTGGTCGACAGTGCCGCTCGCTACGTGGCCAACTGGCAGCGTTTCAAGGCTGATCTTGTGCTTGTTCCGGGTGCCTCTTGATCGTCGTCGCCAGCCCAAAGGTGGGTTTTGAGGCGATCGGTCACCAAACCGCTGGCTTGCATAAGCGGAAGCCGCTCTGCGGGGGGCAGAACGGCTTCCTGGATCCGGCCGTGGTAGGGATGGGGAGGGTGGGGACGCGACCGGATCGTTCCTGTGTGCCTCGATTTGTTGGCTGCGCTTGTGGCGCAGCCCATGTCACTCACTCAAGCTTGCAACCGTTGTGACGCGGCGATCGTCAATGCCTGTCCATTTTGCGGCGCGCGTCGGTGATTGGCGCTTGATGTAGCGATAGGGTGTCGAATACCAGGGCAGCACTGCATCTGTCTGATTGTCCAGGATCATGTCGCCTTTGTCGGTGCGAACGGTCAAAACCGCATGTCCTTTGTTATCGAGATCCTTGACCACTGTGATCAGCAATGCGCTTTCCGGCCACCCCAGATCTTCCAGCACTTTCTGCTTTTCCAAAACGTAGTCTTCACAGTCACCTTCGCCCGTTGTCGGGTAATCCCAGTATTCCTGCACCTTGTACTGCTGTTCGTCGCTGACCGGGCGCACACTGTGATTGATACGCACATTGATTGCGATCAGCTTTTTCCAGAGCGGCTCCGTCAAGCGCACCACTTTCGGTGCATTTGTGCCGAACCGACAGGCACTGCTATGTCTCTGGCAAAATCCGTCGTAACCGATGGGTGCACGGACTGATTTCGTCATGTCCATGAACCGAAGATTGGCAGCTTGTGCATTCGCCAGCGGAAGAGCTGAGAAGGCCAGTGCGAGTATTCCAGCGAATAAAAATCTATGTTTCGTCATCGTATATCCCTCCCCAAGGATGGACTTACGATGGCATTGCGCTTTTTATGTTCGAATAAGTAGCGATCTAATACTTAAATCAAACTGGATTTATATTTGAGATAAATTTGAAATTACTTTAAATCAATTTTGAATCGAATTTGCTTAAAATTGTAATGATTGGTCGTTAGAGACTTGATTAAAATGATGAAAGCCGGGTCGAAGGTGCATGGTTGGAGGTGCTGTGAGTGCTTGAGACACGGCATTCCAAGCGATATTTGAAGGTGTTTTGTGACCTAAAAAAACTTGGAAAAAATCGTGAGAAGAGCCGCCAAGGCAGGGCGGAAATCGGGAGAAATATCAGGGGCCTGCTCGACCAGTGAGGGGCTTGCATGTAGTCGAGGACAGATCAGGCGTTGCGATTGACCCTCTCCGTAGAGACCTCGGTGGCTATTTCCAGAAAGAACCACGCGCAAACCAGATTGTGAGCAAGAGCGCTGTGATCCAAATTGCGATAATGATCATCGCAGACAAGCGACTGACGGGACGTTTGACAGCAGCGGTCGCAAGGTCGCGGTGTTCTGCCATAATCTCGGGCGGAATGAGTTTGATGACCAGATAAATACCGAGTGGCAGAAGCACGATGTCATCGAGGTAACCGAGTACCGGAATGAAATCCGGGATCAGATCGATGGGAGAAAGTGCGTAACCGGTCACCAAAATGGCGAGAGCCTTGGCGTGCCACGGGACACGCGGGTCACGGCTCGCGCTATAAAGGGCAAGGACGTCGCGCTTGATGGTCCGTGCCCAATCGCGAAGTTTTTTCATCGCCATGCAATGGTCTCTCTGGACTGTTTTGAAGGCCTGATTTCCAGCGTGTCAGCGATCCGCTTGAGATGGGTCCCCTTATCCGGAGATGGAACAGAGAATGGTTTGCCATCCTGTCGTGTTGGGGCAAATCTGGTTGGTACAAACGATTGCAGATCCGTCTCTGGTCCGCGCGGAAGAGATCAGCGTAGCTTTCGGGCAGGCTTGGGCGCTTCGGTGATGTGGTGTTCAAGAATGTCCCGATTCTGGATCGGGGCAAATTCAACCGCGAAGCCATGCTCGATGTGGCGGACAACGCGCGCGCGCATCTGACCAACCGTGATCACCTCGCCAAGAGGAGGGCGTGTTTCTGTTCCGATGGCGGCCCCTGCGAGCGAGACATCAATGATCTTGCAGCGTTCGACCGAGCCGTCGTTCAGCTCGATCTTGGTCATGCGGTTCTTCGGAACAAAACGATCGTAGCGACGATCTTCTGGCAGGTTCAATGCATCACGGTTGGCAAGCCATGTGAGGACATTGGCAATCTTGTCACGTTTGCGGGCAGAGGTGTTCAGCTTGACCGCAAAGCCACCTTCGATTTGACGGGTGATGACGCCTTCGACGCGACTGAGATGATCAAGGTAAGCAACAATGCGTTCGCCGATGCGACCTTGCACCGGCGTGATCACAGCCATGCCGCCGGGCGACATGTTGATGACCTGACACGGGTACTCCTGGCGGTCTTCCAACATGAAGCGGCCAAGAATATTGACATCGACACGCTGATGCCGGCGGCGGTTGCTCTTGTTGAGCGCGAGACTCGTCGCTGCGATGGATGTCGCCCTGGCGCTCATTGTGGGATACCCGTCCAACCTTGACCCAATTTCTTCGTGATATTCGCCGCAGTGTAGACGTCTTTAGTTAATGATTGGTGAGCCGGATGACCTCTGACGTTGCTGAAAATTGCTGAAATTGAAGCAAGAGGTTGAGGCATTATTTCTCTAACATTTTGAAAATTATGTAAAATTTAAATAAAAGCAAATCTTGAAGTGTCTTGAGTAGCTTGTCTTTCCGGATAAGGAAAGGTTAATAGATCTGGATGCCGATTAACTTTCCTTTCTACTTTTTGCAGAGGCGAAATTGCCAAGAGGTGGTCAGGTCTGCTGCGCCAGTGACGAAGATGGCTTGCAGACCTCTGCTGTCTCATGCGGATGGCATCGATATGATGCGCCCGCATGAAGCATTTTGACAGCAGAAAAAGGCTCACTCACAAGGGCGTGTTCTTAAGCCGCTCACGCGCGGAAGACACACAGATCGTGCCGCCGCGGGACAGAAAAGGTCGTCAGACCTTGCCGCCCTGATAGACCGTCAGATGGCCAACGCGACGCTCTGCTCCCTGGGGAACATGTGGAACATGCGACATGGGCGGCATTGTCGGGATTGGCATGTTGTCAACGGTGAACCGGCGCATGGAAGGCGACTGGATAGGTGTATCCTGCAAGAACCGGGGCTGTTTGTCCGGCCAGACCAGCTTGAGGCTGGAGATGGATTGGCGCATCAGCGGATAGGACCCGAGCCAGAAGGGGCGTTCCACCGGTGCGCAACTGCCCAGAATGCGGGTGCGGCCTTCACCGGGAACCAGCAACGGCAACAGCAACATTTCCATGTTCAGGGTCTGGCCATATTCGGTGTACCCGGTGAGACCAAGCACGCCGACAGCGGCATCCTCGGAAATCGTATGGATCAGGCTTTCCAGTGCTTCAGTGTCGGTCGGGTTCCAGCCGCGTAGAAAATTGCGGCCCTTCAACTCACGGCAATGGGCTGAACACAGGCGTGTGCCGGCCAGACGGTAGCGCACCATGCCGGGCTGAGGGATTTCCAGAATGAACGTGTCACCAAGCAGACCACGAATCTTTGAAGGGTCGACGTCGCTTCGGTTGGGAGATGTTCTCCCGGCGCGCAGATCGTTCCAGTAATGATAAAGGGTCTGGCTTACGCGGTTTTTCATTTTGGGCCCCTGTGTGGCTGTAAAAGCCTGCCGTTTTGAAACAGTGCTTTTACCAGTATGTCCTGAAATGACACATTTTGCGTCTTTCGTACGATTTGCTGTGTTCATTGCAGGCAGCGTGCCAATTCGTTGATCCCTGACGCTTTTTCGGCTCCGCGGGCTGTTAAAGTTAACAGGACTTCTTTCTTGCACTGTGTTTATCAATCAGCGACTTTAGGGATGCGTCAAGGGGATGGGGGCTGATGAAGTTTCATTCGGCCACTGGGGGCGCGACCAAAGAGGCCTGCACGTTTCATGCGTTGCGGGCCTTTTTTAATGCATTGAAAGGTGGCTTTGTCAGACTGCGTTTGGCTGCGCATAGTTGTGCGTAAACTTGCCAAATTGCCACGAACGCATACATCTGTGCGAGAATCGCACATCAGAGGAACACACATGTCAGATCCCACCCGGGTGCCAGACCGCCCTGTCCGCCAGCCTGCCGTCAATCTGCCCGGCGTGATTGTGGTGCTTGCCGGTGCGATGATCCTTATTCATCTGTTGCGTGTCTATGTGCTCAGTGATCAGCAGAACATGATGGTTCTGGCGCGCTTTGCGCTGTGGCCGGTTCGCTATACTGCTGCGATCAGCGCGCAGGGCGACTGGTCAGGCGGTTTGGCGTCTGCGGTCTGGTCCTTCCTGACTTATGGCTTTTTGCATGGCAGCGCGGCGCATATCGGGTTCAACCTGTTGTGGATGGCGATTTTTGGCAGTGCGGTGGCATATCGCTTTGGCACAACACGCTTTCTTGTCTTTTCCGCACTGTGCACGGTTGCTGGTGCGGCCACTCATATGGCAACCCATTGGGGCCAACAGGCACCGTTGATCGGTGCATCGGCTGCAATTTCCGGACAAATGGCGGCCGCACTCCGGTTTCTGTTCGAGACCGGCGGCGCTGCAAGCGTTTTGCGTGGCGGCGGTCACAAGGAGCGTTTCAGTGTCCCAGCCATTGGTTTCTTCCAGTCCTTGCGCAACTCGCAGGTGCTTGTTTTTCTGCTTGTCTGGTTCGGCACCAATATCGTTTTCGGCATGTTGGGCGTTGGCGTCTCAGGTCAAAACGTCAGCATTGCCTGGCAGGCGCATATCGGCGGCTTTGCCATGGGTCTTATTCTGTTTCCGCTGTTTGATCCTGTTCCCAAGGCACGACGTCCCTGATCCGGCACGGCTGATCCGCTTGGGGCGCGAGGAACCGGATCGTGATCAGGAGAAGATGACGTAAGGGAAATTTCGCTTGTCTCCTTGATCGGCTTTGCCATGATGACTCCTGATTTAGGGTGTTCATTGGGCCTAAGCGGAGGATGACATGACTGTAGCAGCAATTCTGAATGATAAGGGAAGGGCTGTGCTGACGGAGCGCAGCGCAGCCAGCCTGAACGATGTGTGTCAGGTTATGGGACGCGAGAAAGTCGGAGCGCTCGTCATATCGGACGATGGCAAGCATATCGCGGGGATCATTTCCGAGCGCGACATTGTTCGACGGATCGGGGCTGAAGGGGCGGACGTCCTGCAACAGACGGTGGCCAGCGCCATGACTCGCGATGTCGTGACCTGCAAGGAGGATGCAGCGATCGAAACCATCATGGAGCGCATGACCGCAGGGCGGTTTCGCCATATGCCCGTCGTGCGGGATGGCGTTCTGATCGGTCTTGTGTCAATCGGCGATATCGTCAAGCACCGCATTGCTCAGGTGGAGATGGAAGCCGAGCAGATGCGCAGCTACATCTCCGTTACCTGAGAAACGAAGTGTTTCGATACGGGCAGACGGATCAGTCGGTCTGAAAGGACTTGGTCGGATCGTGGATCAGACTGCCCATCTCAGCGGACAGGGTGAAGGCTCCATCAGTGTCCTGCCGGACCTCGCGGTAAAAGCAGGACTGGAAGCCCATGTGGCAGGTCGCGCCATTGCCCTGCACGGCAACTTTCAACTGGACGGCATCCTGATCGCAATCCGTGAAGATGCTGATAACTTTCTGGATCTGGCCGGAGGTCTCGCCCTTTTTCCAATAGGTCTGGCGTGACCGGCTCCAATACCAGGCTTCGCCGGTTTCGATGGTTCGGCGAAGCGCTTCTGCATCCATATAGCCCACCATCAGGACCTCATTTGTCTGGTGATCGCAGACTACGGCGGCAATCAGACCGTCCTTGTCGAACCGGGGCTGAAATGTCGTCCCGGTCTCAATGGTCTTCTTGTCGCCTTGCGGGGCAAATATGCTCTGTGTCACTTTGAAACAGTCCTGACTGGCAAGCTTAACAGCGAACGAGGGTCATGAATTTGGCCTGTTCGGCGGCATCTTCGGCAAACACTCCGGTGAAACGGGTGGTGATTGTCGAAGCGCCAGGATTTCTGCACACCGCGCATGGTCATGCACTGATGTTCGGCTTCCAGCATCACCGCCACGCCACGGGCAGCGAGGGCACCGGAAATCGCATCGGAAATCTGGCTTGTCAGGTTTTCCTGTGTCTGCAAACGCTTGGCATAGATATCGACCACGCGGGCAAGCTTTGACAGACCAACGACGCCTTCTGCCGGATAATAGGCAATATGCGCCTTGCCGACGAAGGGCAGCATATGGTGTTCGCAATGCGAGTAAAACTCGATGTCGCGCACCAGAACGATATCCTTGTAGCCGCCCACGTCTTCGAAGGTCGTCTGCAGGTGATCTTCAGGGTCTTCTGTGTAGCCTACGAAAAGCTGCTCGTAGGCCTTGGTCACGCGCTTGGGCGTATCCAGCAGGCCTTCACGGTCAGGGTCTTCACCCGCCCATTTCAACAAGGTCCGCACTGCGGCCTCTGCATCTTCGCGCGAGGGGCGCTGTTTTGCGAGGTCGTCGGGCGATTTTCTTGCGTTGCTTCCGTTAGCCGTCTCCAGCACCACGTCCATTGCAACCTTCCTGTTCTCTTGCGCGGATCTCTGGGGGAGCCGGCAAACCATATGAATAGCTCTTTCAGCCATGCTGGCTGCGGAAAACAGCGTGATTGCCGCTCCCGTTTTTTCTAGTACGTCGGATGCCGCTTGACGGATCATTCACCTCAACACTCTGGTGGTGCTTGAAAAAGCTTCCCATATGAAGGTAAAGGAACTCCCTGACGCGCCAGCCGCGGCGCCGGTGACACCGGTTCGCCAGATGATCCCTTCCGCGTTCGGAGTGCCCGATGGGCAACAGATCATCGTTGTCTGCTATATAGTGAGTGGATATCTGGCTGCAAAGCGGAAGATCGTAAAGAGGTCAAAATGCTTGACGATATGTATAATGCGAAGATCCTTGAATTTGCGGGAAATATTCCGCATCTGGGGCGCCTTGATCAACCGCAGGCCTCGGCTACCGCGCATTCAAAGCTCTGTGGATCGACTGTGATCATTGATCTGTCGGTTGAAGATGGCATTGTCACGGCCTTTGCGCATGATGTGAAGGCCTGTGCGCTGGGCTAAGGCCTCTTCGTCGATCATGGCACGCAATATTATTGGGGCCTCAACGGACGAACTGAAAGCCGTCCGCATGCAGATGCGGGCGATGCTTAAAGATTCTGGCGCTGCACCAGATGGTCGCTTTTCCGATCTGAAGTTTCTGGAGCCGGTACGCGATTACAAGGCACGTCACGCTTCGACACTTCTGACGTTTGATGCGGTGGTGGATGCCATTGGACAGATTGAGCGAGCCGCTTCTGACACTTCGCTTGCGTCAACGCCCGCCATCGCAACGGCGTAAGCGGCGATGTGCCGTGGATCTCACCATGAGCATGCTCCGCACACTTCTGAGGGAGACCTCGCGGAGGGGGATGCGGATCGGGTCGATAGTCCCGTGTCGGTTGGTGCGCGCGTCGGCCTTGGCATGATCTGGGTGTACCGACACACGTTTTCCTCGTTTATGGGGCGAGGCTGCCGCTATCTTCCAACCTGTTCTGATTATACTGCAACCGCGATCCGTCGATTTGGTCTGTGGCGCGGCGGCTGGATGGGGTTTGCCCGCATTCTGCGCTGCAACCCGCTGGGCGCGTCTGGCTATGACCCAACCCCGCAGATGGTGTCTGGTTCTGCCCGCTGGTATCTGCCCTGGCGCTACGGCCAATGGAGTGGCCGCCATATTGCTGCGGAAACCCGGCTGGACGGTTGACCTCTTCTTGAAATCATTGAAGGGTCGCGGTCTGCACCGCCCTGACGGTTGCCCTTGCGCGTCAAATCCCGTAAGGGAGGGCGCACTTGAAACACGAATGCTTACCTGCCTTGTCTGCAGGAGTGAGCCGGAGAACTTGCCATGATTCACCTGACTTTCCCCGATAATTCCGTGCGTGAATACGAGGCTGGAACGACTGGCGCAGATGTTGCTGCCGGAATTTCCAAGTCGCTTGCCAAAAAAGCTGTCGCCATGACGCTGGATGGCGAATTGCGCGATTTGTCCGATCCGATTGAAGGAGATGCCCTTGTCGAGATCGTCACACGCGAAGATCCGCGGGCGCTGGAATTGATTCGCCACGATGCAGCCCACGTTATGGCTGAAGCCGTGCAGGAGTTGTGGCCGGGCACCCAGGTCACCATTGGCCCGGTGATTGAAAATGGGTTTTACTACGATTTCAAACGCGATGAACCGTTCACGCCGGAAGATCTGCCTGTCATCGAAAAGAAGATGAAAGAGATCATTGCGCGCGGGGCTGCCTTCACCAAGGAAGTCTGGTCGCGTGACGAAGCCAAGGCCTTTTTCAAGGCCAAAGGAGAAGATTACAAGGTCGAGTTGATCGACGCGATCCCGGCTGATCAAAGCATCAAGATCTACAAGCAGGGAGACTGGCTCGACCTGTGCCGTGGGCCGCATATGGTCAACACGCGCCAGATCGGCGACAGCTTCAAGCTGATGAAGGTTGCAGGGGCGTATTGGCGCGGTAACAGCGACAATGAAATGCTGACCCGCATCTATGCGACAGCCTGGGCCAATGACAAGGAACTCAAGGCCTATCTGCATATGCTGGAGGAAGCCGAAAAGCGCGACCACCGCAAGCTTGGTCGCGAGATGGACCTGTTCCACTTCCAGGAAGAAGGCCCCGGCGTGGTCTTCTGGCATGGTAAGGGCTGGTCGCTGTTCCAGACACTTGTGTCTTATATGCGTCGCCGTCTCGCTGACGACTATCAGGAGGTCAATGCACCACAGGTGTTGCATACCTCACTTTGGGAAACCTCGGGTCACTGGCAGTGGTACAAGGAGAACATGTTCTCCGTACAATGCGCTGATCCGGAGAGTGAAGATGAACGCGTCTTTGCTTTGAAGCCGATGAACTGTCCGGGCCATGTTCAGATCTTCAAGCATGGTTTGAAGAGCTACCGCGATCTGCCGTTGCGCCTGGCCGAATTTGGCACGGTCCACCGCTATGAGCCTTCGGGAGCAATGCACGGGCTGATGCGCGTGCGTGGCTTCACTCAGGATGATGCGCATGTGTTCTGCACTGAAGATCAGATGGCGGCAGAATGTCTCAAGATCAATGATCTGATTCTGTCGGTCTACGAGCATTTCGGTTTTGGGGAGATCGTGGTGAAGCTGTCGACCCGCCCGGAAAAGCGTGTTGGTTCGGACGAGCTCTGGGATCACGCAGAAAAGGTGATGGGCGACGTTCTCAAGCAGATTGAGGACCAGTCCGGAGGTCGCGTCAAGACCGACATTTTGCCGGGTGAGGGGGCTTTCTACGGACCGAAGTTCGAATACACCCTCAAGGATGCAATCGGGCGTGAATGGCAGTGTGGCACGACGCAGGTTGATTTCAATCTGCCGGAACGCTTTGGGGCCTTCTACGTCGACAGCGACGGTGAAAAGAAGACACCGGTCATGATCCACCGTGCGATCTGTGGCTCGATGGAACGGTTCCTCGGTATTCTGATCGAGAACTTTGCCGGGCATTTTCCACTGTGGCTGGCTCCCAAGCAGGTGGTCGTGGCAACGATCACCTCGGAAGCCGATGACTATGGCCGCGAAGTTGCAGCCAAGCTCAAGGCGGCTGGTTTGAGTGTCGAAACGGATTTCCGCAATGAGAAGATCAACTACAAGGTCCGTGAACATTCGCTGGCCAAGGTGCCTGTGATCGTTGTGTGCGGAATGCGTGAGGCGGAAGAGCGAACGGTGAATATTCGTCGTCTTGGGTCCAAGGATCAGACGCTGAAGGGCCTTGATGAGGCAATTGCCGATTTCGTGGCAGAAGCAACGCCACCAGATCTGGTGTCTGGTGAATAAGACGTTAAACGTCCGTATGACTTGCTGAAACTGTGAAGAAGAGCACTCTGAAATGTGGGGTGCTCTTCTTTTTTTGTGCTTGTGTCATGCTGTCGTAACACAGACAGTGCCTAAGCTTTTTGATGATCCACTTTACCATCAGCGAAGGTTTGCGCCGTGGAAAATGCCGAGTTCACCTATGCCAATCCGGGCGATCCTCGCCTGAAACGCTGGTTGATACGCGCTGTCGAGGGCCTTTCCGGTCGTGGTGATCTTCTCAAGATCTACGGCAATTGGAAATCTGGCGTTGTCGGCTCTCCGACCATGTGGGGAGAGTTGATGGGGATGCTTGGCCTTGGTGTTCAGATGACCGGAGAAGCCTTAGCCACCGGTTGATCTGCCGGACGGTCCGTTGGTGGTGGTTGCCAATCATCCTTTCGGGATTGGCGACGGTCTGGCAATCCTTTCGCTGGTCGAGCAGCTTGACCGCCCTTTCGGCATTCTGATCAACAGCGAGTTTCTGAAGGTGCCGGAGATCCGAGACTTTGCGTTGCCGGTCGACTTTGCCGAGACCAAGGAAGCGTTGAAGACCAACATGCAGACGCGCAAGGAAGCACTGCGACTGCTGGCAGAAGGAGGCACTGTGGTGGTGTTCCCCGGTGGCGGCGTTGCGACTGCCGCCAAGCCTTTCTCCAAGGCGCGTGAGTTGCCTTGGAAGACCTTTACAGCCAAAATGATTCGGTCGTCAAAGGCCTCGGTCCTTCCGTTGTATTTTGACGGTCAGAATTCGTGGTTGTTTCACCTCGTGTCGCGGTTTTCACTGACTTTGCGCTTGTCGTTGCTGGTGCGGGAATTCCGGCGTCTGTTGGGCAGTGCCATTTCTACACGCGTTGGCCGGTTGATCGACTATGAAACCCTGTCGGGATTTCAGGACCAGAAAGAAGTCACGGACTTCCTTTATATGCAGGTGATGATGCTGGATCCGTCCAAGCGTGTGGTCTTAGACGGGGGCGCTTCGGAAGGCCCGCTGTCACGCATTGAGCGGTTGCGCCACAAGCTTCAGCGCAAACATCTGGCCTGAGTGACGCTCTGTCGTCGCCTGGGCAATTTGCAAAAGACGACAAAGCCGCCGATCGGATGATGTCCGGTCTGGCGGCTTTTTTGGGGCCGGAGTTTTGTGTGATGATGGTGGTTAGTCTGTCAGGTCACTGGCGCTGTCTGTGGTGGTCACGACCTCGACTTCGCGGTTTTTGCCGGAGGCCACGTCGAACTCACGTTGAAACGTCGTGCCATTGTTGCGTGCGATGGCTTCATATTTGCCCGCGGCGAGAACAAAATCAGGAAAAGCGCCCTTGGCTTCAACAACAACGTCGCCCCCCGGATTGAGCACTGACCACGAGGTGTTGGCCAAGGCCTCGCCACCCGGTGCGTTGACCAGCTTCAGCGTGATGTCGGCGGCCTTGTGGTATAAACGGGCTTCAGTAAGCTTTCCGGCAACGACCTTGATGTCGGCCCGCACAATGGAGTTCACGGTGCCATAGCGACTGACGATCTGATAGGTGCTGGAGGGCAAGCCAATGATCTGTCCGGGCTTGATGTTCTTGGCAACGGCGACCCGCTCGCCCTTACTGGTGAAGTCCTGACCGTAGATGTCAAACCGAAGGCCGCCCGTATCCTTGATCTTGACGTCATTTTCAAGAGCTGCATCCAGCTTTATACCACCAGCATTCAGCACCACGGTCTTGGCCTGCGCGTGGCGTCCGATCACGATGCGGTTGGTGGCTGTGGCATAGCCATAGGCGGTGTTGATCAGGTAATTGCCCGGATCAAGGCGAAATTCATGATTGCCGCCATCGGCCTTGGCGATCAGCTCAAGCTGACCTTTTTCGTTCATTGTTTCGCTGAAAATCCGCCAGATGACGCCTTTGCTCAGAGCGGGAGATTTTTTCGTCAGCTTGGCAATGAGATAGAGAACACCTTGCTTGGTGTTGACCTTGCCACCATCCCTGGCGTGAGCCGAGGGGGCGTAAGGCAGAAGCGTGTCCGAGAACAGGCTCTCTTCCTTGGTCGATTTCTCAAGCATCTCACCAAGGGTGGTCTTTTGATTCTGGAGTTTGGAAATACTGGGCTTTTGCGCAGGGACTGGGGGAGCCGTTGTCTGGGCTGCTGCGGCAGACAAGCATCCTGTCAAGATACAAACAGACGCAAATAAGCGTTTCACTGTCGCCTGCTTCGATCGCACGCTTCCTACCCCTGAATTTCTGGACGCTGCTTCAAACTCGCCATATAGCACTCGGCGGCGAAGCGCGATATATCGAATAACTCACTGTAACGGATTATTACAAGACTTTTCGTGCGCTCAGAAAGATGGCGATACACGGGGTTTCGCATCGAAGTCGGCAGCGCATTCGTATAGATTACCCAAAATCCGCTGAAATTCTACTGTCTAAGGCACTCTTCTTCTCATGTCTGATTTTGTAAGTCGCTTTCCCGAAGTCCTCGAATTTCTGAAGACACGGCGATCTCACCCCTGCGTCACCATGAGCGAGCCGGGGCCGAGCGACGCAGAGTTGCAGGATATTCTCCAGGCTGCGGCCAGAGTGCCGGATCATGGCAAGTTGGCGCCGTGGCGCTTCATTCTCTATCAGGGCGAGGGCCGTGAGCGTATCGGCGAAACTCTTGCAGCCCTTGCTGCGCGAAACGAAGACGCACCGCTGAGTGACGTGCGCCGTGATCAGGAATTGCAGCGCTTTACCCGTGCCCCTCTCGTTGTCGGTGTTGTCAGCACGGCTGCGGTTCATCCCAAGATCCCCGTGTGGGAGCAGGAACTCTCTGCCGGAGCAGCCTGTATGACCATGTTGAGTGCGGCCACCGCCTCCGGCTATGCAGCACAATGGATCAGCGAGTGGTATTGCTTCGACAAGGAGGCATCCGCATATCTGGGGTGTCAGGAGAGCGAGCGATTTGCAGGGTTCATTCACATGGGCACTGCGACGCAAGCGCCCTTTGAGCGGGCGCGGCCTGATCTTGATACAGTCGTCTCCACTTGGGAAGGATGAGTTTCGCGCATGTTTTACACGACGGACAAGAACGATCACGGTCTGCCCCATAATCCGTTCAAGGCGATTGTTGCGCCACGACCGATTGGCTGGATCTCGTCGCTGGACGGCGAAGGGCGCAGCAATCTGGCTCCTTACAGCTTTTTCAACGCCGTTGGCGATACGCCCCCGATGGTGATGTTTTCATCGTCTGGCTACAAGGACAGCGTGTCCAACATTGAGGAGACGGGCGAGTTCGTTTGCAATCTCGTCGGTCGCAATGTGCTGGACGTGATGAACGCCAGTTCGGCTCCGCTTGATCATGGTGTGTCCGAGTTCGAGCAGGCGGGTATTGAAACCGCCGCATCAGAACTTGTTGCTCCACCACGAGTCGCCGCTGCACTTGCAGCACTTGAATGTCGACATCTGCAAACATTGCAGATGCGGGATCTCGAGGGCACGCCGGTGCCGCAGTGGGTCGTTTTTGGTCAGGTCGTCGGGGTTCATATCGATGAAAGCTGTCTGGTGGACGGGCGCTTCGATATTACGCGCGCGCAGACAGTGGCGCGATTGGGCTACAAGGACTATGCCGCAATCGAGAGTATTTTCGAACTTGAACGGCCGGGTGGTTGATCCGGAGCGCATTGCTTGAAACCCCTGAATCCTGCCCATGGTAAAATGCCCTAAGCTGTTGACGGGCATTGCAGAACGCGAATATTAAGACTTCATTAACCTTTTCTGTTTACCAAAGGGTAATGATGAGGCACCAATTCGGGGGATGGGCATATGCAGGTTGCTGAGACAGCTTCAGCTTCGATTGCATCGCGGATTGAACAGGCGTTCAACACGGCCAGCAATTCGACCGGCACATCCTTTGATTATCTGGTCAAGACCGCGACGCGGGAATCCTCCATGAACACGACGGCGCAGGCCCCAACGTCCAGCGCCAAGGGTCTGTTCCAGTTCGTCAAGGGCACATGGCTTGAGACGGTCAAGGAAGCCGGGCCATCTTACGGTCTCCAGAAATACGCCGATCAGATCCAGCGCAACAACGATGGCTCTTATACGGTCGCCGATCCGCAGGCTCGCAAGGCAATTCTGGCGTTGCGCGAAGATCCTGAAGTTTCCGCTGTTATGGCTGGGGCCTTCACGCAGAAAAATGCCGATGTACTGGCTGGTCGCCTCGGGCGCCAACCGACGGACGGTGAACTTTACATGGCGCATTTTCTGGGCGCCACCGGTGCAAGCCGTTTGATCACGGCTGCCGAAACACACGGCGATGCGTCGGCGGATGCCATGTTCCCGGCGCAAGCCAAAGCCAACAAGAATATCTTTTACAATAAGGATGGATCCGCTCGTTCGACCTCTGAGGTCTATGCGGTTCTGAACCGACAGGATGACACGAGCAGTCAGGTGCAGGTTGCCTCTGCTGCTCCGGTCACGGCGATACCCAGTGTCAGCCAACAGGCGTCTTCAAGTCGTGCGCCTGAGCATCTGGATACGGCAACGAAGCGCGTGTTGACCGCCTTCACCGCGGCGGACAGCTCCAACCCGTTTGACAACCTTTTCCGCTCGGCGTCCACGTTGACGGCTTCTTCGGCGGATACGGGGCTTGGAGCTTACAAGGGGGCTTTTTCGGCTCAAAGTGACTCCCGGCACGAAACATTGTTTGCGTCGCTCACCAGTGTCGGGTCGCAGGTCGCTGCCCAGCAGATCGGGTCGTCGACGTCTAGTCGCTCCTCTGATGGGCCGCTGGATCTGACCAAATTCCTGTCCTATGAAATTGGTGCAAACACGTCGCGTAACAGCCGTTCGTCGGCCTGATTTTCCGCGCGCGTCCTCTTCTTTTTGACATGGTTATAAGTCTGCTGACCGCTTGCCGTTTATGGTGAACGATGCGTTAAGCCTTTGGCTTTATGCTTTGTTCAGTCAAAGTAAGTGTGTGGCATCATGATTGTAAGCGATTTTCTCAAGTGGTTTCAGACGGCGCCCGATGAGGCGCGGGTTGAAGCTGTGGGAGCTCTGGTCCGTGTTTGGGACGCATCACCGGTTTCCTCCATGGAAAAGCAGGAGATCGAGAGCGCCCTGACCCTGGTGCTTGATGACAGTCTGCGTGATGTTCGCTTGGCTCTGGCGCAAGCGATCGCGCCCAGCGAGCATGCTCCCTTGCATATTTTGCGCGCCCTTTTGTCTGATGATGCGTCGATTGCACATGAAGTGGCAGAACATAGCCCTCGGCTGCGCGATGACGAATTGTTGGAGTGTCTGGCCCATGACAGCGAAGACGTTGGCGTTGCTGTTGCTGTGCGCGACGAGATTTCAGTTGGTGTGGCGGCAGCAATCGCGGAAGTCTGTTCAGCACGGGTTTGTCTGACACTGCTTGAAAATTCCTCGGCTGATCTTCTGGCCAGTACGCTGTCACGCATTGCAGATCGGTTTATTGCCGAAGAGACCATCCGGACTGCATTGTTGGCGCGTGAAGAACTCTCGATTGCGACGCGGCACAAGGTTTTGCTGTGTCATACAGCCATGTTGGGTGCCTCGACGCCTCAAACGCAAATCAGCACCATCGGACAAGAGCTTGCCCCGGCTGGCCAGAGCGATGTGAATGAGTTGTCGGACAATCTGGCACTGTATCTGGCCAAACGTGTTGCGCATGACGACGTTGAACTGATTGAACTTGTCGAGCATTTGCGCGCTCAAGCGTTGCTGACGACACGCTTGTTGTTGCGTGCTGTTTGTTGTGGCTACTGGCGTTTCTTTCTAACCGCAATGGCTTTGTTGGGTGAGGTGCCCACCGATAAATTACAACGTCTGCTTTTGGAAAAGCGGGTTACGGCGCTCAATGCCTATCTGCGACGCGCCCATTTGCCGACCCGCACACATCAGGTTTTCGTCTGGGCCGTGGCCTATATCCGCGAGCAGGATTGGTCGTTGCAGGGAGATCTGACGGCGCGACAGGCTTTGGATCTTTCCGAGCATATGCTGACGCGGCTGGAAGGTGTTGACGATCTGGAGCTTGGTGATCTCTCGGCGCTGATCCGGCGCTTTACCGTTGAGGTTGCCCGGATGGAGGCACGCGCCTCGTTTGATCGCTCAATGATGCGCTCAAGCCCGGATCTTCTGGTAGCCGTCGCCGCCTGAGACAGACGATTTGATCGGCTCTTCTTTAAAACGGCATTCAATCCCGATGCACGGGCGTCAGTTCTGCGTGGTGGTGTCCGTCTCGAAGCGGGTCAGATAGGCATCCGTGACTTCACTCAATCGCTTTTGCAGTTCGGAACCGATGCGATTGCGTTCGTCACGGGCCTTCTCGCGTACCATGGCTCGGATGGCCTCGACATATTGCCGCAATAAAGAGCGGGGAAGGTCGTGAACCTCTGGCACACAGACGAGTAAACGGCAGAATTCTGCTGCAACTGCGCCCACCAACGGATGATCCAGCGTTTCCGCCGTGCCCTTTATATCGTGAGCGATCCGGTAAAGCTCGTCGATGCGGTCTCCTGATAAACCGTCGCGTTCAATCTGCCCCCAGATGTGCAGCAGCTCGTTCGTTTCTTCTTGCATCCAGTTGGAGAAATTCTGGGAGAGGCGTTGCAGAGCGCGTTCGGCATTCGCCACGGGATCGAACTTTGCCGCTTCACGTCCCTCCAGCACCCGCACCTTGTCGCGCAGGGTCGTTGGTGGCTTGAGGATTTCATATGTTGGCTCGGCACGATTTTCAGAGGCCATGCGTGATCCCTTGCTGGTCGACGGAACGATGATTCGTGTCAACACCTTGTTAAGGATAGCATAGGGCTATGGCTGGGCACCTGAAAAGGATGCAGACCTCTGCCAAGGGCATCACGTCCCCGGAAAATCAATCAGTAACGGAACATTTCGCTGAGGATGCGTTCGTCCCAGCCGTGGTCCGCATCGAACATGATGCAACCCTGAACATTGGCCTGTTCCTGAATGCTGACCTTGGCGATATGGCGAAATTCGCGGTGGTCAGCGGAGGCGCTGACTGGGCGCTTGTTGGGATTGAGCACTTCGATCTCGACCTTGGAGCGGTTGGGCAGAAGTGCTCCGCGCCAGTTGCGTGGCCGGAAGGCGCTGATGGGGGTCAAAGCCAGAAGCGGCGCATAAATTGGCAGAATAGGACCGTGTGCCGACAGATTGTAGGCGGTGCTGCCAGCTGGGGTCGCCACAAGACATCCATCGCAAATCAGTTCTTCCAGCCGGACACGCCCATCAATGGAAATGCGCAGGCTTGCGGCTTGCGAGGTTTGACGCAACAAGGACACTTCGTTGATGGCTTGCGCCTGATAGCGCTCGCCGTCCCGATCGGTCACTTCCATGCCGAGTGGATGAATGGGCGTGCAGTCGGCACTTCGCACCCGGTGCAGCAGATCTTCCTCCTGATATTCGTTCATCAGAAAGCCGACAGAACCGCGATTCATGCCATAGATCGGGATACCCGTGTCCATATGGCGATGCAGTGCCTGAAGCATCAGGCCATCACCGCCCAGGGCAACAATGGCGTCGGCCTCTTCGGGGTGAACCGAGCCGTAGCGCTCACTCAGCCGCTTTTTTGCGTCGCTCGCGGCAGGGGTGTCGCTGGCGATAAAGGAGAGCTTGCTGATGGCGGCCTGAGCCACCGGGTCAGCCATGATGTCGGACATTCGGGATCTTCCAGGATCTTGCATGTGGTTGACTGCCTGGCGGCAACCGGACACATACATAGCAGTCCAACGCGGTGAGCCAAATTTCTTTTCGCCTCGGGATCGTAAAAAATGCTGCGATGCAGAGTTCGTAACTGCATTCCTCTTTTGCAAAGACGACAAGCTTATGGGCTGTTGGCTATTTGTCTTCCGGGCAGGCCGGGTTGTTCAGCAGGTCTTCCCACTGATGGTGCCCAACCACGATGGAGCCCCCTTGCGCACCAGGGCAGACATGACCCCGGCAATTTGCAATTCGTTGTTGCGTTTGATGAATATGGGTCCCCCCGAGGCTCCGGGCTTGGTGCGGCAGGAGGTGTACCACAGACCCTGCAAGGGCTTCAGTAACTGACAATCGGCGTCCAGGGTTGGCAGGAACTTGCGGTTCTGATGATACCCGGCGGCCATAAGGCGGGCCTTGTAAATATCTGCAAGTTCAAGCGCCGACGGGATGAGAGGGACCTCGGGTAAGTTGCTGCGTTCGGCCAGAACGACGAGGGCAACATCATGTTGCAGGTCGGCAAGCTTGGGCGTGTTGCGGTGGATGTACCCGGAGGCAATATGGGTGCAGCTCACCGTGTGACGTTCGGCATACTGACCTCGTCTTACGCCAGCCAGAAAGACCAGTTCGTCAGCCTGAAAAGCCCGTCCGGTGGTCTTGTTGAAAAGGCAGTGGGCGGCCGTGAGCACAAGGCGCGGCGCAATCAGGGAACCGGTGCACATCGAGGTGGTGCGGTAGCCTGCAACATTCACACGGCCGATGGAGGGCCAGGGAGCGGCGTCGCTGTCGATCACCTGAAGCGGCGATTGCACGGCGATGGTTCGGACTGACTGTGCGGCGTTGGTTTGTGCGGTGCAGGCAACAAACAGAATGCCCGCTCCAGCGAAGAGGGCTGTGCGCCCAGTGTGACTGGCACGTGCAACATGGCGAAAGAAGAATGACATTGGAACAGGCTTCTCCATGGCACAGGACGTCAGAATGCTCGGCAGAGCGGGCTATGACGCAGGAGGATAAGTCTGTGGGGTTGTTGTTTTCTTGTGTTGGGTCCATACGCGCATCACGTTCGTGTGTAGCGGCGCTTCCATGTTCGCAAGGCCATAAAAAAGCCACCGGCAATGAATGTGCCGATGGCTCGTCGTTCAGACTTGGCTGCTTGCGCGGCCGTTTACTGCTTGGCCAGCGCCTGAAGGGCGTCATTCACGCCAGTCCAGGAAATGGGAATGTTGACCATCTGTCCACGTGCATTCACGAACAGGATCGCACCTTTTTTCTCGCGCCGCATGACTTTCAGGGTGCCGTTTGTCAGCACGCCTTCGGCAAAGCAGCCCCCGCCAATGCATCGGCTCCATTGCAGATCCAGCCCGCCGGCTTCATCCTTATCGGTTTTTCCGTTGCCGCTGAGATGAACCTTGCCGGGGATGGTAATGTTGGTCGGCAGAACAGCGGTCAGGCGCAGAGTTCGGTCCTTCGGCAGATGGCCGATGGCAAGACGAGCGATCGGCGAGGGTTGCCCCTTGATCTGGATGGTTTCGACGATTTCGCAGCTCTTGACGCGGTCCCCGTTCTTGCCATCGCTGGTTTTGCGAACAAGGTTGACGCAACGCAGAACCCAATTGCCATAGGTGGCAGTCGTTTCAGCAGGTTGATCTGTGCCAGGGCCAGACGGAGACGCGGCCTGCGCGGCAGGAACAGCCGCAAGGGCGAGACCGCCTGCAAGGCCAAGGCTGGCCAGAACCTGCTTTGGTGAAGAAAGTGAGTTGAACATTCAAAACTCCGTCAAGAACCATCTTTGCGCAGAACCATGTCGGCCCCGCCTGCCAGATGCAAGACCTGTCTGGTAAAAGACACGAGTTCTTGGCCCGCATCCTCGTTCGGTGCAGGGTGGGCAGGGGTTCACAAATGAGTGGAGGATTTGGTGGTGCCGGCAGCAGGATTCGAACCCGCGACCCCCTGATTACAAATCAGGTGCTCTACCAGCTGAGCTATACCGGCAACACGATGGCCTTCTAGCAGACCTGATCTGGAATTGCATGCGCATTTGTCGGGAAGAAGCGAAAAACTTGGGGGGACTGGAAAAACTGACGTTTATCTGCGGAAAATAGTACAATTTCAGGTGTGGATAAGGTCCAATCTGAAGGAGTGTATAGGGAATACACGAACGCCGGACAGGTGGCTGCCCGGCGTTCGCAGGAAACTGGTTTGAGTGGACCCGAATTCAGTCCCACGTCATCTTGCTGCGGGCGATATAAAGGGACAGCACCGCTGCATTGGATACGTTGAGTGAGCGGATCTCTCCCGGCATGTCGAGGCGTGCCTGATGGTTGCAGGCCTGGCGTACACCCTGCCGCACACCTTTGCCTTCACTTCCAAGAACCAGCAGCGTCTTGTCGGCAAAGGGCATTTCTTCGAGCGAGGCTTCACCGTCGCTGTCGAGAGCGAAGCCCTGAAAGCCTTCCTCGACCATTTCGGCCACGAAGCGCGCCATGTTCTTCACCCGTACATGTTTGATCATGTCGAGCGCGCCAGACGCTGATTTCGCCAAAACGGAGCCTTCTTCCGGCGCATGTCTTTCGGTGGTGACGACAGCATCAGCCGCAAGCGCGACGGCAGAGCGCAAGATTGCACCGACGTTATGCGGGTCGGTGACCTGATCCAGCGCCAGAACCAGACGCGCACCGCTCAGGTGTTCAACTCCGTAAGCGGGCAGGGGGTCTGCTTCAAGGATCATGCCCTGGTGCACTGCGTCCCGGCCCACCATATGGTCGAGATTGCGCGGCATGACACGTTCAACAGGCACATCAATGGTGACACCGCGCTCGACAAGCCGGTTTTGCGCGTTCTCTGTCGCATAAAGCTTCAGGCGCTTGCGGTCAGGATTGTTGAAGGCTGCTTCCACAGTGTGCAGGCCGTAAAGCAGGACCGGCCCTTCCGGCGGCAATCCAGGACGTTTGGGGCCGGGCTTGCCGAAAGGCGGCTTCTTGTTCCCGCGGTACGGGCGCGGGCGGCCCTTGGTGTCTGATGTATCTGGCATGGCGCTTCCATAATATCTGTACAAGATCCGCGCAATCGGAAACTCTTGCAGGATGTCGGACGGTTGGTGCGGCGTCTGGAGACGTGCCGTCAATCATCCGTGCAGGGTGGCAGTCTACCGAATACCATGGGCTGTCGCATATATGGGGGGGGGGGCGGTTGGACGGATAGAGCATTGCATCAGAGATGCGTGGGCAGGCACTTGGGTTTCAATCTGACTTCGCTATTGCTCATGTGGAAAATGATGCTCTGGGCTGTATCTGGATCGCGTCAGCTTGTTGAAAACCGTTGCATCTGGGCAGTTTTCGGCAGAATTCCAACGTTTTCAACGGTTCTGCATGACGCTCTAAGTGGCCGAAATTTTTGAAAAAAGGCGCTTTCGGCATGTGGTTTGCGACGTTTCCCAAGTTTTTTGATAGTCGTTTCCAAAACGGCGTTGACACTGAGCAGCCGGATCTGCATAACACGCCGCAACGGGGTTGCTCGTCCCTTTCGGACGGGCTCTTCGGTCGGCCATCCAGGCTGCTTCATTGCGAAGCTGGACAAGAGATGGAGGAGTGCCCGAGTGGCTAAAGGGGGCGGACTGTAAATCCGCTGGCTATGCCTACGTTGGTTCGAATCCAACCTCCTCCACCATTCTTGCCGACTTGGTTTTTGTAGCGCGGGTGTAGCTCAATGGTAGAGCAACAGCCTTCCAAGCTGATGACGAGGGTTCGATTCCCTTCACCCGCTCCAGTTTGGACGTTGATCGGAGTGACCGGCGAAGAAGGCGACTTCCACCCGGAATAAATCCTGCGAATATTATAATACGGGAAGCAATTCGTCGGCTGCGGGTTGACCACGGCGCCGGAGAGCGTCCTGTCTCGAGCCTTTATCGACTGAACCGCGTATTGGATAGAGAGCGACGCGATGGCGAAGGAAAAATTTGAGCGTACGAAGCCCCACGTCAACATTGGCACGATTGGCCATGTTGACCACGGCAAGACGACTCTGACTGCTGCAATCACCATGACATTGGCTGAAACCGGCGGTGCAACGGCTAAGGCCTATGCAGACATCGACGGTGCGCCTGAAGAGCGCGCTCGTGGGATCACGATCTCCACGGCACACGTTGAGTATGAGACGGAAAACCGTCACTACGCTCACGTTGATTGCCCGGGCCATGCCGATTATGTGAAGAACATGATCACGGGTGCTGCTCAGATGGATGGTGGCATTCTTGTTGTGTCGTCCGCTGATGGCCCCATGCCGCAGACCCGTGAGCACATCCTGCTCGCTCGTCAGGTTGGCGTACCGGCCCTCGTGGTATTCATGAACAAGGTTGACCAGGTCGACGACGAAGAGCTTCTCGAGCTCGTCGAAATGGAAATCCGTGAGCTTCTGTCTTCCTACGAATTCCCGGGCGACGACATTCCGATCGTCAAGGGTTCGGCACTGGCAGCAGTTGAGAACCGTGATGCGGCAATTGGCCGTGACGCGATCCGCGAACTGATGGCAGCCGTTGACGACTACATCCCGACGCCAGAGCGTCCGGTTGATCAGCCGTTCCTGATGCCGATCGAAGACGTCTTCTCGATCTCCGGCCGTGGTACGGTTGTGACGGGTCGTGTTGAGCGTGGGATCGTCAAGGTCGGTGAAGAAGTCGAAATCGTGGGCATCAAGGACACGACGAAGACGACTGTCACGGGCGTTGAAATGTTCCGCAAGCTGCTGGACAGCGGCAAGGCTGGTGACAACATCGGTGCTCTGATCCGTGGTGTTGCGCGTGAAGCTGTTGAGCGTGGCCAGATCCTTTGTAAGCCGGGTTCAGTTACCCCGCATACGAAGTTCAAGGCTGAGGCTTACATCCTCACCAAGGAAGAAGGTGGCCGTCATACGCCGTTCTTCACCAACTACCGCCCGCAGTTCTACTTCCGGACAACGGATGTGACGGGTGTTGTGTCCTTGCCGGAAGGCACGGAAATGGTGATGCCGGGCGATAACGTATCGGTTGAAGTGGAACTCATCGTTCCGATCGCCATGGAAGAAGGCCTCCGCTTCGCTATCCGCGAAGGTGGTCGTACCGTCGGCGCGGGCGTCGTGGCTTCCATCATCGCGTAAGCACTTGATTTCGAGACTGCCGGACGGTATGCCCGTTCGGCAGTCTCAATCAGCCGATAATATCGGTTGTTTCAGGAGCTAAGGTCGGTGACCTGATTTTTGAAGGGGTATAGCTCAGTTGGTAGAGCGACGGTCTCCAAAACCGTAGGTCGCGGGTTCGAACCCTGCTGCCCCTGCCACTTTTGCTCTTGATTCTCGGCTGCCGAGAGCTTAAATAGTCCATCTCGGGCGAGGCGCGTGGATTTTCCGCGCGCCCTCTCGTATGTAAAGAGACCGGAAACGGAATGGCGAAGACCAAAACGAAGACGAATCCCTTTATTTTCTTGCAGCAAGTGCGCTCAGAAGTCTCAAAAGTCGTCTGGCCGACACGTCGCGAAACCGCCATTACGACCGCTATGGTCTTTCTGATGGTTCTGATTGCCTCGATTTTCTTCATGGTCGCTGACCAGTTGATGGGCTGGGGTATCGGTTATCTTCTTACGCTCGGCGGCTGAACAGCCTGCATCGCTGCGTTGATATTGACCCAAGAAAATAGAAGCGGATCAGAGGATTATGGCCAAGCGCTGGTATATCGTACACGCCTACTCGAACTTTGAAAAAAAGGTGGCTGAGTCCATCCGGGAAAAGGCGGACCAGAAAGGCTTGGGAGATCTTTTCGAGGAAATCCTGGTGCCGATGGAAAAGGTTGTGGAAGTGCGACGCGGCCGCAAGGTTGAAGCAGAGCGCAAGTTCTTCCCCGGCTATGTTCTGGTCAAGATGGACATGACCAACGAGGCATTCCACCTCATCAAGGATACGCCGCGCGTGACAGGCTTCCTCGGTCAGGATCAAAAGCCGATGCCGATCCCTGAGCGGGAAGCCATGCAAATCCTTCATCAGGTTGAAGAAGGCGTGGATCGGCCCAAGCCGTCCGTCAGCTTCGAAGTTGGTGAGCAGGTTCGTGTTTCCGACGGACCGTTCGCATCCTTCTCCGGCCTTGTCGAAGAAGTCGATCACGAACGCGCCCGTCTCAAGGTTGCAGTTTCGATCTTCGGGCGCGCAACGCCCGTCGAACTGGAATACGCTCAGGTCGACAAGATCTGAGTGGGATCATCGTCTGGTCTTTGACCGGGAGATGAAAGACTGCCCTGCCTTTTTCAGGGAAGGGTGACAGAGGGTGGGAGCAGGTTGATGCCATCGCCGGTAGCAACTGCGGACCACCAACTCTCGTTCCTCGAACTGCGGTTCGGGGGTGTTCAAATTGGAGAGAACAATGGCGAAAAAGATTGCAGGTTACCTGAAGTTGCAGGTACCGGCCGCGTCGGCAACCCCGTCGCCCCCGATTGGTCCGGCTCTTGGTCAGCGCGGTCTGAACATCATGGAATTCTGTAAGGCGTTCAACGCCCAGACTCAGGATGTTGAGAAGGGCGCTCCGTGCCCGACCATCATTACTTACTTCTCTGACAAGTCTTTCACGTTCGAAGTGAAGACTGCTCCTGTTTCGTTCTTCCTCAAGAAGGCTGCGAACATCAAGAGCGGTTCCAAGACCCACAGGTCGTGGCATTGTCGCATCCGTCAGCAAGGCTCAGGTGCGTGAAATCGCCGAAGCCAAGATGAAGGATCTGAACGCCAACGATATCGACGCAGCAATGCTGATGGTTGAAGGTTCCGCCCGTTCGATGGGCCTCGAGGTTACGGAGTAAGGGCATGTCCAAAGTAGGAAAGCGCACACGCGCCGCCCGTGAGGGCATCGACAGCAACAAGCTTTATGCACTCAGCGAAGCCATCGAGATGATCAAGTCTCGCGGCACGGCCAAGTTTGACGAGACCGTTGAACTGGCGATCAACTTGGGTGTTGATCCGCGTCATGCCGACCAGATGGTTCGCGGTGTTTGCGTGTTGCCGAACGGTACGGGCAAAAACGTCAAGGTTGCTGTTTTTGCACGTGGTGACAAGGCTGAAGAAGCCAAGGCTGCTGGTGCGGACATCGTTGGTGCTGAAGATCTGGTCGAACAGGTTCAGAACGGCACGATCGACTTTGACCGTTGTATTGCAACGCCGGACATGATGCCGCTCGTCGGTCGCCTTGGTAAGGTGCTTGGCCCGCGCGGCCTGATGCCGAACCCGAAGGTTGGTACGGTGACGCCGGATGTCAAGTCTGCTGTGAACGACGCCAAAGGCGGCGCTGTCCAGTTCCGCGTTGAAAAGGCCGGTATCGTTCATGCGGGCGTTGGCAAGGTTTCCTTTACGGGAGATGCCATCGTTCAGAACATCAAGGCTTTGATTGACGCCATCCAGAAGGCTCGTCCGACTGGTGCAAAGGGGTCTTACCTTCGTCGTATCGCTGTTTCATCTACGATGGGGCACTGGCGTGAAGGTTGACCTGGCGACAATTGCAGAATAATAAAGCGATTCTGTTTCCGATCATCTTTTGATCGGTTTCGATCCGGCGGTTCGCTGCCGGATCACCCTGTCCGAGACTGCAGGTGCCGGGTAACCGGTTTAAGTCGCAGGACCTGTGCCATTTCGATGGTGCGTTTTGCGGGCCCGCATAGATGGGTGAGAGCTGGATTTCCCTTGCTTCGGCAAGGTGAGAAAAGGTTCGAACCATGCCTTGCCGCGCGACTGAGCGCGAGTAAGGGGACAGGACCCCTGAGCGTCGTTCGCACGTTCCCGGGTTCGGGAACCTGAGCGCGAGCGGCAAAGGCAAACCGGTGGCGGCAACGCCACCAAATGGAGAAGGCAAGTGGAAAGAGCGGAAAAGCACGAGTTCGTGACCACTCTCAACGACGAACTGGCACAGACCGGCGTCGTCGTGGTTGCGCACTATGCAGGTCTCTCGGTTGCACAGATGACGGCGCTTCGTTCGTCGGTCGGTGACGCTGGTGGAACTGTCAAGGTGGCGAAGAACCGTCTTGTGAAACTTGCCCTTCAAGGCACTGAGCTGGAACACATCTCCGACCTGTTTACCGGTCCGACCCTGATCGCCTATTCGGCTGATCCGGTTGCGGCACCGAAAGCGGTTGCAGACTTTGCCAAGGCTAACGAGAAGCTCGTTATCCTCGGTGGTGCTCTCGGCTCGACGAACCTGAACCCTGATGGGGTCAAATCTCTTGCAACAATGCCGTCTTTGGACGAGCTGCGTGGCAAGCTGGTTGGCCTTGTACAGGCACCGGCCACCAAGGTCGTTCGGGTCGTCAATGCACCGGCCGGGCAGCTTGCCCGTGTGTTCGGCGCATACGCCAAGAAGGACGAGGCCGCATAAGGCGCCCACATACATACACTGTCTCAAAACCAATATTGGTTCGAACTTAAGGTACTATAGAAATGGCTGATCTCGAAAAGCTCGTTGAAGACCTGTCGGCACTGACCGTCATGGAAGCTGCTGAACTGTCCAAGCTTCTGGAAGAAAAGTGGGGCGTTTCTGCTGCTGCTCCTGTTGCAGTTGCTGCTGCTGCTGGTGGCGATGCAGGTGCTGCTGCTGAAGAAAAGACCGAGTTTGATGTTGTTCTGACCGCCGCTGGCGACAAGAAGATCAACGTCATCAAGGAAGTCCGCGCCATCACTGGCCTGGGTCTGAAGGAAGCCAAGGAACTCGTCGAAGGCGCACCGAAGACCGTCAAGGACGGCGTTTCCAAGGACGAAGCAGAAGAGCTGAAGAAGAAGCTCGAAGAAGCTGGTGCTTCGGTCGAGCTGAAGTAAGTATACTGGGTTTTTTGAACCCTGCGCGATCCCGGATACGTCCGGGGTCGCATTTGGCCCCGGCGGGTTTTCCCGTTTCCGGGGTTTAAGTCCCACTGGGGGGACGGTTTTCCGAAGCGCCCGGGTCAGTGACCCGATTGGAAAAGGGGCGTTTCGGCCAGCCGTTACCCGACCGCAACGAGGAGCGACAATGACCCAAACGTTCAACGGTCGCAAAAAGGTCCGTAAGGTTTACGGATCTATTCGCGATGTCGCGGCCATGCCCAACCTTATCGAAGTGCAGAAAGCCTCCTATGACCAGTTTCTGCAGGTCGACGAGATGCCGGGCGGAGGTCGTCGGAACGATGGCCTTGAGGCCGTGTTCCAGTCCGTTTTTCCGATTTCCGATTTCGCCGGTACGTCCATGCTCGAATTCGTGTCTTACGAATTCGAACAGCCGAAGTACGATGTCGAGGAGTGCCGTCAGCGCGACATCACCTTCGCCGCGCCGCTGAAGGTCACCCTGCGTCTGATCGTGTTTGATGTCGATGAAGATACGGGCGCCAAGTCGGTCAAGGACATCAAGGAACAAGACGTCTATATGGGCGACATGCCCTTCATGACGGAAAATGGTACCTTCGTCGTCAATGGCACCGAGCGCGTGATCGTCTCGCAGATGCACCGTTCGCCTGGTGTGTTCTTCGATCACGACAAAGGCAAGACCCATTCGTCCGGCAAGCTGCTGTTTGCTGCGCGTGTGATTCCGTATCGTGGCTCCTGGCTGGACATCGAGTTCGACGCCAAGGACATCGTTTTTGCCCGTATCGACCGTCGCCGCAAGATCCCGGCAACATCGCTGCTGATGGCACTCGGCCTCGACAAGGAAGAAATTCTCAATACCTTCTACAACCGTATTGATTACAAGCGTGACGCCGATGGCTCCATGGCGCGTTCCGTTTGACGGCGCTCGCCTGAAAGGCACCAAGGCACCGTATGATCTGGTTGATGCTGATAGTGGTGAAGTTGTTGTTGAGGGCGGCAAGAAGATCACCGCCCGCACCATTCGTCAGTTGACCGAAAAGGGTGTTTCGGCGCTCAAGGTGGGTGAAGAAGAGCTGCACACGCAGTATCTGGCCGAAGATATTGTCGATGGCACAAGCGGTGAAGTCTTCGCCGAAGCCGGCGACGAAATCAGCGGCAAGCTTCTGGAAGATCTGATCGAACGGGGTGAGCACGAACTGCCGATCCTCGATATCGATCACATTAATACCGGTGCTTACATCCGCAACACGCTGGCTGCGGACAAGAACGAAACGCGCGAAGAAGCGCTGTTCGATATTTATCGTGTCATGCGTCCGGGCGAGCCGCCCACCATCGACACCGCCGAAGCTATGTTCCAGTCGTTGTTCTTCGACGAAGAGCGCTACGATCTTTCGGCTGTTGGCCGCGTGAAGATGAACATGCGCCTTGATCTGGAATGTCCGGATACGGTTCGCGTTCTGCGCAAGGAAGACATCCTTGAAGTGGTGAAGATCCTCGTCAAGCTGCGCGACGGCAAGGGCGAGATCGATGACATTGATAACCTTGGAAACCGTCGTGTTCGCTCTGTTGGCGAATTGATGGAAAACCAGTATCGCGTCGGCCTGCTGCGTATGGAACGTGCAATCCGCGAGCGTATGAGCTCTGTGGAAATCGACACGGTCATGCCGCAGGATCTGATCAACGCCAAGCCGGCTGCTGCTGCTGTTCGTGAATTCTTCGGCTCTTCGCAGTTGTCGCAGTTCATGGATCAGAACAACCCGCTGTCGGAAGTCACCCACAAGCGTCGTCTTTCGGCTCTTGGGCACAGGTGGTCTGACGCGTGAACGTGCCGGCTTTGAAGTGCGCGACGTGCATCCGACCCACTACGGCCGTATCTGCCCGATTGAAACGCCGGAAGGCCCGAACATCGGTCTGATCAACTCACTTGCCACTTTTGCCCGTGTGAACAAGTACGGCTTCATCGAAAGCCCGTATCGCAAGGTCAAGGACGGTGTGGTGACGGAAGACGTCGTCTATCTGTCGGCCATGGAAGAAGCCAAGCACTATGTGGCTCAGTCCAACGCCAAGTATGATGATGAGGGTCGCTTTGTTGAAGAGCTGATCACCTGTCGTCACGCTGGTGAAAACGAGATGGTGCCGTCTGATCGTGTTGATCTGATGGACGTGTCTCCGCAGCAGATCGTGTCGGTGGCCGCAGCGCTTATTCCGTTCCTGGAAAACGATGACGCCAACCGCGCTCTGATGGGCTCGAACATGCAGCGTCAGGCTGTTCCGTTGGTTCGCTCCGAGGCTCCGTTCGTCGGAACCGGCATGGAAGCGATTGTTGCGCGCGATTCCGGTGCTGCTATCTCCGCCCGTCGTGGTGGTGTGGTCGACCAGGTCGATGCAACACGTATCGTTGTGCGTGCGACGGAAGAGCTCGACGGCGGCAAGTCCGGCGTGGACATCTACCGTTTGATGAAGTTCCAGCGTTCCAACCAGAACACCTGCATCAACCAGCGTCCGCTGGTCAATGTTGGTGATGTGGTTCGCAAGGGCGAAATCATTGCGGATGGTCCGTCTACGGAAGTTGGTGATCTGGCTCTTGGCCGCAACGTGCTCGTCGCGTTCATGCCTTGGAATGGCTACAACTTCGAAGATTCGATCCTTCTGTCCGAACGTATTGTGTCCGACGACGTGTTCACGTCGATCCACCTTGAAGAATTTGAGGTGATGGCACGCGATACGAAGCTTGGACCGGAAGAAATCACGCGCGATATTCCTAATGTTTCCGAAGAGGCTCTGAAGAATCTCGACGAAGCCGGGATTGTCTATATCGGTGCCGAGATCAACCCGGGCGATATTCTCGTCGGCAAGATCACGCCGAAGGGCGAAAGCCCAATGACGCCGGAAGAAAAGCTTCTGCGCGCCATCTTCGGTGAAAAGGCATCTGACGTTCGCGACACCTCCCTGCGTCTGCCGCCGGGTGTTTCGGGAACCGTTGTCGAAGTTCGCGTTTTCAATCGTCATGGCGTTGAAAAAGACGAACGTGCGATGGCGATCGAGCGTGAAGAGATCGAGCGTCTTGCCAAGGACCGCGACGATGAGCAGGCCATTCTGGACCGCAACGTCTATGGTCGTCTTGCCGAGCTTCTGATGGGCATGGTCGCCATTGGTGGACCGAAGGGCTTCAAGAATGACACCGAACTTTCCGGTGACGTTCTGAATGAATACCCGCGCTCTCAGTGGTGGCAGTTTGCCGTTGGTGACGAAAAGCTGATGAGTGAAATCGAAGCTCTTCGGGCCCAGTACGACGAGAGCCGCAAGCGTCTTGAGCAGCGTTTCATCGACAAGGTCGAGAAATTGCAGCGTGGCGACGAGCTGCCCCCGGGCGTCATGAAGATGGTCAAGGTCTTTGTTGCCGTGAAGCGCAAGCTTCAGCCGGGCGACAAGATGGCCGGCCGTCACGGCAACAAGGGTGTTGTGTCGAAGATCAACCCTTGTGAAGACATGCCATTCCTGGAAGATGGCACGCATGTTGACATCTGCCTCAACCCGCTTGGTGTGCCGTCGCGCATGAACGTCGGTCAGATTCTTGAAACACACCTGGGCTGGGCTTGTGCCGGCATGGGCAAGAAGATCGGCGAACTGTACGACCAGTACCGCAAGACGGGTGAACTGGACGCACTGAAGGGCAAGGTCTTCGAGATCTACGGCGACAACGCCAAGGGCGATAACGTCAAGGATTTCGATGACGACAGCATTGTTCGCCTTGCAGGTCAGTTGAAGAAGGGCGTGCCGATTGCAACGCCGGTCTTTGATGGCGCGCATGGTGATGATGTGGCCGCAGCACTGAAAATGGCCGACTATAACCCAAGTGGTCAGTCGCAGCTGTTTGATGGGCGTACAGGTGAAGCCTTTGACCGTCAGGTGACGGTGGGCTACATTTATATGCTTAAGCTGCACCATCTGGTGGATGAAAAGATCCATGCTCGTTCGATCGGGCCTTACTCGCTGGTTACCCAGCAGCCACTTGGTGGTAAGGCACAGTTCGGCGGACAGCGCTTCGGCGAGATGGAGGTCTGGGCTCTGGAGGCATATGGTGCCGCCTATACCCTTCAGGAAATGCTCACGGTCAAGTCGGATGACGTTGCCGGCCGTACAAAGGTCTATGAGGCCATTGTGCGCGGGGACGACACCTTCGAGGCTGGCATTCCAGAGAGCTTCAACGTTCTTGTGAAGGAAATGCGCTCGCTTGGTCTGAACGTTGAGCTTCAGCGCACAGACGAAAATCTGATCGAGGAAGAGCCGGCCGCGGATGCAGCTGAATAAGCCCGCGACCTTCAACCAGACCGAAGTTGGACTTGAAGTGCCGGTTGGGGGAGTGGCGTTGACCCACGCTCTCCCCGGCCGTGCATCTAAGGAGATTGTCCATGAATCATGAGGTCATGAACCTGTTTAATCAACAGGGCACCACCCAGACCTTTGACAATATCCGGATCTCCCTTGCGAGCCCGGAAAAAATCATGTCCTGGTCGTTTGGCGAAATCAAAAAGCCGGAAACGATCAACTATCGTACGTTCAAGCCGGAACGCGATGGTCTCTTCTGCGCACGTATTTTTGGGCCGATCAAGGACTACGAATGTCTTTGCGGCAAGTACAAGCGCATGAAGTACAAGGGCGTCATCTGTGAAAAGTGTGGCGTTGAAGTGACCCTGAGCCGCGTTCGTCGCGAGCGCATGGGACACATTGAACTTGCTGCGCCGGTTGCGCATATCTGGTTCCTGAAGTCTTTGCCGAGCCGCATTGGTTTGCTGCTCGACATGACGCTGAAGGATCTGGAGCGCGTTCTGTATTTCGAGAACTATCTGGTTCTTGAGCACTGGTCTGACACCGCTCAAGCAGCATCAGCTGCTGTCGGAAGAAGACTATGTGGCTGCACAGGATGAGTACGGTGAAGATGCCTTCACCGCGATGATCGGTGCGGAAGCCATCCGTGATGTTCTGATGAGCCTCGATCTTGAGCGTGAGAGCGAGAAGCTGCGTCAGGAAATCGCGGAAGCGACGACTGAACTCAAGCCGAAGAAGCTTGCCAAGCGCCTGAAGGTCATCGAAGCCTTCATGGAATCGGGCAACCGCCCCGAGTGGATGATCATGACGGTCATTCCGGTCATTCCGCCGGACCTGCGTCCGTTGGTGCCGCTGGATGGTGGTCGTTTCGCGACGTCGGATCTGAACGATCTGTATCGCCGCGTGATCAACCGTAACAACCGCCTGAAGCGTCTGATCGAGCTGCGTGCGCCGGATATCATTATCCGTAACGAAAAGCGCATGTTGCAGGAATCTGTTGATGCGTTGTTCGACAATGGTCGCCGTGGTCGTGTCATTACTGGTGCCAACCGTCGTCCGCTGAAGTCGCTGTCCGACATGCTCAAGGGCAAGCAGGGCCGCTTCCGTCAGAACCTTCTCGGCAAGCGCGTTGATTATTCCGGTCGTTCGGTGATTACCGTTGGTCCGAGCCTGAAGCTGCACCAGTGTGGTCTGCCGAAGAAGATGGCGCTTGAGCTGTTCAAGCCGTTCATCTATTCGCGCCTCGACGCCAAGGGCTATTCGTCCACGGTGAAGCAGGCGAAGAAGCTGGTTGAAAAGGAACGTCCGGAAGTTTGGGATATCCTCGAAGAGGTTATCCGAGAGCATCCGATCCTGCTCAACCGTGCGCCGACCCTGCACCGTCTTGGCATTCAGGCTTTCGAACCGACCCTGATTGAAGGCAAGGCTCTTCAGCTGCACCCGCTCGTCTGCTCGGCCTTCAACGCCGACTTCGATGGTGACCAGATGGCTGTTCACGTACCGCTCTCGCTGGAAGCCCAGCTTGAAGCACGTACGCTGATGATGTCGACGAACAACATTCTGCACCCGGCAAACGGTGGCCCGATCATCGTGCCGTCGCAGGATATCGTTCTGGGGCTCTATTATCTGTCGATCATGACGGACAATGAGCCGGGTGAAGGAATGGTCTTCGCGAGCATTGGTGAAATCGAGCATGCGCTGGCCAACAAGGTCATCACCATGCACACCAAGGTGCGCGGTCGCTACGACAACATCGACGAGAATGGCAATCACGTTTCGGAAATCTTCGAAACGACGCCTGTACCGTATGATGATCTCCCGTCTGCTGCCGAAGCACCATGAAGTTCCCTTCGAAGTCTGCAACAAGCTGATGACGAAGAAGGACATCTCCAAGATGATCGACACGGTCTACCGGGCCTGCGGTCAGAAAGAAACGGTCATGTTCTGTGACCGGATCATGGAGTTGGGCTTCACCAACGCGTGCCGCGCCGGTATTTCGTTCGGTATGGACGATATGCAGATTCCGGATAGCAAGGCCAAGCTGGTCGCTGATACGTCTGCCTTGGCGACGGAATACGAGCAGCAGTACAACGACGGTCTGATCACCCAGGGTGAGAAGTACAACAAGGTCGTTGATGCCTGGGCCAAGTGCACGGACAAGGTCGCCGATGAGATGATGGCCCGCATTAAGTCGGTCCAGATCGATGAAGAGACCGGACGTCAGAAGCCGATGAATGCGGTTTACATGATGTCGCACTCCGGTGCTCGTGGGTCGCCTCAGCAGATGAAGCAGCTGGCCGGGATGCGCGGTTTGATGGCAAAGCCTTCGGGCGAAATCATCGAAAACCCGATCATCTCGAACTTTAAGGAAGGCCTGTCCGTGCTCGAGTACTTCAACTCGACCCACGGTGCCCGTAAGGGTCTGGCTGATACAGCCTTGAAGACGGCGAACTCCGGTTACCTGACACGTCGTCTCGTGGACGTTGCCCAGGACTCGATCATTCTTGAGCCCGATTGCGGGTCCGTTCGCGGTATCACCGTTTCGCCGATTGTCGATTCGGGTAATGTCATCGCCACTCTGGGTATGCGTGTTCTTGGCCGTACGGTCGCAGAAGACGTTTACAACAACCAGACCGGTGAAGTGATCGTGCCGAAGGGGACACTCATCGACGAGAAGGATGTTGATCAGATTGAGGCCGCCAAGGTCCAGCAGATCAAGATCCGCTCGGTACTGACGTGTGAAACCGAAACGGGCGTTTGCGCGACCTGTTATGGCCGTGACCTTGCACGCGGCACGCCTGTGAACATGGGCGAAGCGGTTGGTGTCATTGCGGCTCAGTCGATCGGTGAACCGGGTACACAGCTCACCATGCGTACGTTCCACATTGGTGGTACGGCACAGGTGGTGGACAGCTCGTTCCTGGAGTCCAGCGTTGACGGTACCGTCAAGATGCGCAATCGCTCTGTTGCTCGCGACAGCGAAGGCAATCTTCTGGCGTCGGTGCGTAACATGTCGATCGTCGTGCTCGACAGCGATGGCAATGAGCGTGCGGTTCACCGCGTCGCTTATGGCTCCAAGCTGTTCGTGGACGAAGGCGACAAGGTGAAACGCGGTCAGCGTATCGCCGAGTGGGATCCGTACACCCGTCCGTTCCTTGCGGAAGTCGATGGTGTGGTTGACTTTGAAGATCTGGTCGATGGCCAGTCTGTTCAGGAAACCGCCGATGAGGCGACCGGGATCACCAAGCGTGTTGTCATTGACTGGCGTTCCAACCAGCGCAGTCAGGACCTGAAGCCTGCAATCGTCGTGAAAGACGAAAGCGGCGCGATTGCAAAGTCGGCTCGTGGCAATGATGCTCGCATCATGCTGTCGGTTGATGCGATCCTCTCGGTTCAGCACGGCGCTTCGGTCAAGGCTGGTGACGTTCTGGCGCGTATTCCTCTGGAAAGTGCCAAGACCAAGGACATCACCGGTGGTCTGCCACGTGTTGCGGAATTGTTCGAAGCACGTCGTCCGAAGGACCATGCGATCATCGCCGAACTTTCGGGGACGATCCGTTTCGGTCGCGACTACAAGAACAAGCGCCGCATCATTATCGAACCTGCGGAAGAGGGTCTGGAACCCGTCGAATACCTCATCCCCAAGGGCAAGCACTTCCACCTTCAGGAAGGCGATGCCATTGAAAAGGGTGAGTATGTTCTCGATGGTAATCCGGCACCGCATGACATTCTGGCCGTCAAGGGCGTGGAGGCACTCGCTGCCTATCTCGTCAATGAAATCCAGGAAGTCTATCGACTGCAGGGTGTGACGATCAACGACAAGCACATCGAGGTGATTGTTCGTCAGATGTTGCAGAAGGTGGAAGTCACGGACGCGGGTGAAACCGAGTTCTTCCCGGGCGAGCAGATCGACCGGATCGACTTTGAGTTGGCCAATGAAAAGGCCATCAACGATGCGAAAACACCTGCCAAGGCAAACCCGGTTCTGCTGGGGATCACCAAGGCAAGCCTGCAGACGCGTTCGTTCTTCTCCGCTGCCTCGTTCCAGGAAACCACGCGTATCCTGACCGATGCCGCTGTCAACGGTAAGGTCGACCCGCTGGTTGGTCTGAAGGAGAACGTGATCGTTGGTCGCTTGATCCCGGCTGGTACGGGTGGGGTGATGAAGCGCATCCGTCATATCGCCGCTCACCGCGACGAGTTGATTCAGGAAGCGCAGCGTCAGTACTCAAACGACAGCGCTGCAACCGATGGTCTTCTTGAAGATCTCTCGGGCGCTGCAGAGTAATCTGCGACGAAATGAAATTGGAAAGGCCGCCCTCGGGCGGCCTTTCTTGTATTTGGAGCTATGTAAGGGTACATGCTTCGCGTAAAGCCGTGTGCGCTGCGCTTGTTGGTGCACACGGTGGTTCTGTGAGACGGGAAGGGGCTACCTCTTCCAGATCTTGAACACACGCCCTTCAGGGAAGGAAGGCAGTTTGACCATGAATGATAATGACGACACGCTTGAGCCAACGGTTTACGTTTTGTTGGGCCGTGTGTGGAAGGAAGAGAGTGGCGGTCCTGGTGATGCGATTGCGATCCACGCCATCCTGAAGGCCGCCGACGACGATGACGCGGTGCGCAAGACGCTGGAAGCATTGTCCGAGCAAGGTTATGCGGAGGCTGAGCTGGATCAGATCGGCGTTCTTGACGATGAACCGGACGAAGATATCTATGAAAGTGCCTACCAGGATGCGTTGGATGGCAATGTTGCAATCGTCACGGTCTCGGGTGGCTGAGACTTTTGGAGATTCCCGAATCTTGGGCGCAGAATGTCCGGAAGTGATTCAGTTGATTAGGGAATGATTCACCTTTGGGCCCGTTGGTTGGATGGTGAAGAGTTGTAAACTTGCTTAAAACTCCTGAACCGCGTAATAAAATTATGTTTCAGGCGTTAAAATTCCGCAGAAATGCGCGAAGCACGCTGAAAATCCGCAAGATGAGAATTTTACGACAAAGCCCTTGACGTGAGGGGCATGTCTGAGTAGTTTCCGCCCATCCCGAAGGCAGGCGGTAAGGCTTGTAGTGTTCAAGCGCGACACGCGCAGAACCTTTCACCCTTAAACGCTGCCGGGTTCAAAATGGCGATAAGCGTCGATAGCATGACCGCGGAAACCCGTGGTCCTCTGATCCTGTGGCGCCTGCTGTGAGAATAAAATCTCGCGGTGGCGCGATTCTGCATGTGCAGTGTCTATGGGGTTGGGGCCTAGACAGTTTTTTGGATGGAAGAGGTAAAGGGCACAAATGCCGACCATCAACCAGCTTATCCGCAAGCCGCGGAAAGATCCGCCGAAGCGGAACAAGGTGCCGGCCATGGAGGCCTGCCCTCAGAAGCGTGGAGTTTGTACTCGCGTTTACACGACGACGCCGAAGAAGCCGAACTCGGCTCTGCGTAAGGTGGCTAAGATCCGCCTGACGAACGGCTTCGAGGTTATTGGTTACATCCCGGGTGAAGGTCACAACCTTCAGGAGCACTCGGTGGTGATGATCCGTGGCGGCCGCGTAAAGGATTTGCCGGGCGTTCGTTATCACATCATTCGTGGCGTGCTCGATACCCAGGGCGTTAAAGACCGTAAGCAACGCCGTTCGAAGTACGGCGCGAAGCGGCCGAAGTAAGGAGCGCATTGGATGTCTCGTCGTCACCGCGCGGAAAAGCGCGAAATCAACCCGGATCCGAAGTTCGGGGATATCATCGTTACCAAGTTCATGAATTCGATCATGTACGACGGTAAGAAGTCGACGGCAGAACGCATTGTTTACGGTGCGTTTGACCAGATCGAGAACAAGACTCGCGAGAACCCGATTGAGGTGTTCCACGCAGCTCTCGACAACGTCATGCCGCAGGTAGAAGTTCGCTCCCGCCGTGTTGGTGGTGCAACTTACCAGGTTCCCGTCGAAGTTCGTACGGATCGCCGTCAGGCATTGGCCATTCGCTGGTTGATCACGGCAGCTCGCAACCGTAACGAAACGACGATGGTTGACCGTCTGTCGGGTGAAGTTCTGGATGCTGCAAACAACCGTGGCACCGCAGTGAAGAAGCGCGAAGATACGCACCGCATGGCGGACGCGAACCGTGCCTTCTCGCACTATCGCTGGTAATTGTGACTCGAAAGGGCTGACGTTATGTCGCGCACGCATAAAATCGAGGACTACCGTAACTTCGGTATCATGGCACATATTGATGCCGGCAAGACGACCACGACCGAGCGGATCCTGTTCTACACTGGCAGAAGCCATAAGATCGGTGAAGTTCACGACGGCGCTGCCACCATGGACTGGATGGAGCAGGAGCAGGAGCGTGGGATCACGATCACCTCTGCTGCAACGACCGCGTTCTGGAAAGAAAAGCGTCTGAACATCATTGACACTCCAGGTCACGTTGACTTCACGATTGAAGTTGAGCGTTCGCTGCGTGTTCTCGATGGTGCGGTTGCTCTTCTCGATGCCAACGCCGGTGTTGAGCCTCAGACGGAAACCGTTTGGCGTCAGGCTGACAAGTATCATGTTCCGCGCATGATCTTCGTCAACAAGATGGACAAGCTCGGTGCTGACTTTGATCGTTGCGTTGAAATGATCGGGACGCGCCTCGGTGCTACGCCGCTCGTCATGCAGCTGAACATTGGTGCTGAGAATGACTTCGCCGGTGTTGTCGATCTCCTTCGCATGAAGGCGCTCATCTGGCAGTCCGAAAATCTCGGTGCCGCTTGGGACGAACTCGAAATCCCGGCAGAGCTTCTGGACCGTGCGCAGGAACTGCGCGACAAGATGATCGAAACGGCCGTCGAAGTTGATGAAGCTGCAATGGAAGCTTACTCGGAAGGTGAAGAGCCCTCCATCGAGCTGCTCCAGAAGCTGATTCGCAAGGGTACGATCAACGGCGACTTCGTTCCGGTGTTCTGCGGTTCTGCATTCAAGAACAAGGGCGTCCAGCCGCTTCTTGATGCTGTGGTTGACTACCTGCCAAGCCCGCTGGAAGTTCCGGCGATCAAGGGTATCGATCCGAAGACTGAAAGCGAAATTCTGCGTCACGCTGACGACGAAGAGCCGCTTGGTCTGTTGGCATTCAAGATTGCAAACGATCCATTCGTTGGCTCTCTGACGTTTTGCCGCATCTACTCCGGTGTTCTCAAGAAGGGGGTTACCCTCCTGAACACAGTGAAGGAAAAGCGTGAGCGCGTCGGTCGTATGATGCAGATGCACTCCAACTCGCGTGAAGACATCGATATTGCCTATGCTGGCGATATTGTGGCCATCGCGGGTCTCAAGGATACCACAACAGGGGATACACTTTGTGATCCGCTGAGCCCGGTTATCCTGGAGCGCATGGAGTTTCCTGAGCCGGTGATTGAAATCGCTGTTGAGCCGAAGACCAAGGCTGACCAGGAAAAGATGGGCCTCGCCCTGAACCGCCTGGCTGCTGAAGATCCTTCGTTCCGCGTCAAGACGGATGAAGAATCCGGCCAGACGATCATCGCTGGCATGGGTGAACTTCACCTCGACATCATCGTCGACCGCATGAAGCGTGAATTCAAGGTCGAAGCTTCGATTGGTGCTCCGCAGGTTGCTTATCGTGAAACCATCACGAAGCTGGCTGAAGTGGATTACACCCATAAGAAGCAGTCTGGTGGTTCGGGTCAGTTCGCTCGCATCAAGATGACCATCGAGCCGGGTGAGCCGAATGCAGGCTACACCTTCGAAAGCAAGATTGTCGGTGGGTCTATTCCGAAGGAATACATCCCGGGTGTTACCAAGGGTATCGAAAGTGTCATGTCGTCCGGTCCGATTGCCGGCTTCCCGATGCTCGATATCAAGGCAACACTGATCGACGGTGCTTACCATGACGTTGACTCGTCTGTTCTGGCCTTCGAAATCGCCGGTCGAGCCGGCTTCCGCGAAGCAATCCAGAAAGCTGGTCCCAAGCTTCTCGAGCCGATCATGAAGGTCGAAGTCGTGACGCCGGAAGACTACATGGGCGACGTCATTGGCGATCTGAACTCTCGTCGCGGGCAGATTGCCGGCACCGAGAACCGCGGTATCGTCACGGTCGTCACCGGTATGGTTCCGCTGGCCAACATGTTTGGCTATGTGAACAACCTTCGTTCGATGTCCCAGGGCCGCGCGCAGTATTCGATGGTCTTCGATCATTACGAACAGGTCCCGCAGGCTGTAGCCGATGAGGTTCAAGCTAAATACGCTTGAGCCGCCTCAGTTAGAAATTAAAGAAAGCGGAGTAATCCGATGGCTAAAGAAAAATTTGAGCGTACGAAGCCCCACGTCAACATTGGCACGATTGGCCATGTTGACCACGGCAAGACGACTCTGACTGCTGCAATCACCATGACATTGGCTGAAACCGGCGGTGCAACGGCTAAGGCCTATGCAGACATCGACGGTGCGCCTGAAGAGCGCGCTCGTGGGATCACGATCTCCACGGCACACGTTGAGTATGAGACGGAAAACCGTCACTACGCTCACGTTGATTGCCCGGGCCACGCCGATTATGTGAAGAACATGATCACGGGTGCTGCTCAGATGGATGGTGGCATTCTTGTTGTGTCGTCCGCTGATGGCCCCATGCCGCAGACCCGTGAGCACATCCTGCTCGCTCGTCAGGTTGGCGTACCGGCCCTCGTGGTATTCATGAACAAGGTTGACCAAGGTCGACGACGAAGAGCTTCTCGAGCTCGTCGAAATGGAAATCCGTGAGCTTCTGTCTTCCTACGAATTCCCGGGCGACGACATTCCGATCGTCAAGGGTTCGGCACTGGCAGCAGTTGAGAACCGTGATGCGGCAATTGGCCGTGACGCGATCCGCGAACTGATGGCAGCCGTTGACGACTACATCCCGACGCCAGAGCGTCCGGTTGATCAGCCGTTCCTGATGCCGATCGAAGACGTCTTCTCGATCTCCGGCCGTGGTACGGTTGTGACGGGTCGTGTTGAGCGTGGGATCGTCAAGGTCGGTGAAGAAGTCGAAATCGTGGGCATCAAGGACACGACGAAGACGACTGTCACGGGCGTTGAAATGTTCCGCAAGCTGCTGGACAGCGGCCAGGCTGGTGACAACATCGGTGCTCTGATCCGTGGTGTTGCGCGTGAAGCTGTTGAGCGTGGCCAGATCCTTTGTAAGCCGGGTTCAGTTACCCCGCATACGAAGTTCAAGGCTGAGGCTTACATCCTCACCAAGGAAGAAGGTGGCCGTCATACGCCGTTCTTCACCAACTACCGCCCGCAGTTCTACTTCCGGACAACGGATGTGACGGGTGTTGTGTCCTTGCCGGAAGGCACGGAAATGGTGATGCCGGGCGATAACGTATCGGTTGAAGTGGAACTCATCGTTCCGATCGCCATGGAAGAAGGCCTCCGCTTCGCTATCCGCGAAGGTGGTCGTACCGTCGGCGCGGGCGTCGTGGCTTCCATCATCGCGTAATGTGACGGCAGGGCCTGCGGCTTCCACTCGGGAGTGCGGCAGGCCCGCCAGTCTTAACGGGAACTCTGAAATGAACGGTCAGAATATCCGGATCCGCCTCAAGGCATTTGACCACCGTATTCTCGATGCTTCCACCAAGGAAATCGTGAACACGGCGAAGCGGACCGGTGCACAGGTGCGGGGACCCGTACCACTGCCGACGCGGATCGAGAAGTACACAGTACTTCGTGGTCCGCATGTTGATAAGAAAAGCCGCGATCAGTTCGAGATGCGCACGCATAAGCGTCTTCTCGACATCGTTGATCCGACGCCCCAGACGGTTGATGCTTTGATGAAGCTCGACCTGGCTGCTGGTGTCGACGTCGAGATCAAGCTCTGAGGCGGACCGAAGGGAACACATCCATGCGTTCTGGAGTGATCGCTCAGAAAGTGGGCATGACACGTATCTACAATGATGCGGGCGAACATGTTCCGGTCACCGTTTTGCGGCTGGAAAAGTGCCAAGGTGGTTGCCCACCGTACTGAAGAAAAAAATGGCTATACTGCACTGCAGGTCGGTTCAGGTAATGCCAAAGTCAAGAACACACCGAAGGCTCAGCGCGGACATTTCGCGGTAGCCAAGGTAGAACCCAAGCGTACGCTTGCCGAGTTCCGCGTGTCTTCCGACAACCTCATTGAGGTTGGTGCGGAAATCACGGCAGACCACTTTGTTGCTGGTCAGTTCGTTGATGTGACAGGCAGCTCCATCGGTAAGGGTTTTGCGGGTGCCATGAAGCGCCACAACTTTGGTGGCGGCCGTGCAACACACGGTAACTCGATCTCGCACCGTGCACACGGTTCGACTGGTCAGTGTCAGGACCCGGGTCGCGTGTTCAAGGGCAAGAAAATGGCCGGTCACATGGGCGATGTCCGTGTTACCACGCAGAACCTCAAGGTTGTGCGCACTGATGTTGAACGCGGCCTGATCATGGTCGAAGGATCCGTTCCGGGCGCCAAGGGCGGCTGGATCCAGGTCCGTGACTCGATCAAGAAGGCTCTTCCGGAAGGTGTTCCGGTTCCTGGTGCATTCCGTGCACCGGAAGCAGCCGTGGCCGCCGGGAAGGAGAGTGAGTGATGGAACTCCAGGTCAAGACCCTCGAAGGTGGGGCGGCCGGTTCGATCACGGTGTCTGACGAGATCTTTGGTCTCGAGCCGCGCACCGATTTGATCCACCGCGTGGTGCGTTGGCAGCTTGCCAAGCGCCAGGCAGGGACCCACAAGACGCTTGCGCGTTCGGAAGTTTCTGGCACGACGAAGAAATTCGTCCGCCAGAAAGGCTCCGGGGGCGCACGTCACGGCAACCGCAAGGCGCCGCAGTTCCGCGGCGGTGGTAAGGCTTTCGGGCCGGTCGTCCGTGATCATGCACACGACCTTCCCAAGAAGGTTCGTGCACTGGGTCTGCGTCATGTCCTGTCCGCCAAGGCACAGGCTGAAAGCATCATCATCGTAGAAGATGCAAAGGCTGCGGAAGCAAAGACCAAGGCGCTCAAGGAACAGTTTGCAAAGCTGGGTCTGAGCAGCGCTCTGATCATTGATGGTGCGGAACTGGACAGCAACTTCTCGCTGGCTGCTCGCAACATCCCGCATGTGGACCTGCTGCCCATTCAGGGCATCAACGTTTACGACATCATGCGCGCCAACACCCTGGTGTTGACGAAGGCTGCGGTGTCTGCACTTGAGGAGCGCTTCAAATGAGCAAACTTCCTCACTATGACAAGATCGTCGGCCCGGTAATCACCGAGAAGGCGACGATGGCTTCCGAAGAAAACAAGGTTGTTTTCAAGGTGGCCAATGACGCGACCAAGCCCGAAATCAAGGCTGCCATTGAGGCGCTGTTCGGTGTGAAGGTAACTGCTGTCAACACTTTGGTCCGTAAGGGCAAGGTAAAGCGGTTCCGCGGTCGCATCGGTCGTCAGTCCGACTTCAAGAAGGCCGTTGTGACGCTGGCTGAAGGTCAGGCCATCGACGTAACCACCGGACTCTAAGACGGGGACAGAAAATGGCACTTAAGACTTTTAACCCCACGTCGCCAGTGCCGGCGTCAGCTGGTCCAGGTAGATCGCTCTGATCTTCACAAGGGCAAGCCGGTCAAGACCTTGACCGAAGGCCTGTCGAAGTCTGGCGGTCGTAACAATATGGGGCGTCTGACGTCCCGCAACATTGGTGGTGGTCACAAGCGCTCCTACCGTCTGGTGGATTTCAAACGTCGCAAGTTCGACGTGTCCGCTACGGTTGAGCGTCTTGAATACGATCCGAACCGCACAGCGTTTATTGCGCTGATCCGTTATGATGACGGTGAATTGAGCTACATCCTGGCGCCTCAGCGTCTTGGTGTTGGCGACAAGGTCATCGCGGGTCAGAGCGTGGACGTCAAGCCGGGCAACGCAATGCCGTTGTCCTCGATCCCGGTCGGTACGATCGTTCACAATATTGAATTGAAGCCGGGCAAGGGCGCGCAGGTCGCACGTTCCGCTGGTGCTTTCGTTCAGGTTGTTGGACGTGACCAGGGTTACACGACGCTGCGCCTGACATCTGGCGAGCAGCGTCGGGTTCTGGGTACCTGCATGGCGACTATTGGCGCCGTGTCGAACCCCGACCACTCGAACATCAACCTGGGTAAAGCCGGGCGTTCACGTTGGCTGGGCATTCGCCCACACACACGTGGTGTTGTGATGAACCCGATCGATCACCCGCATGGTGGTGGTGAAGGTCGTACATCTGGTGGTCGTCATCCGGTTACCCCTTGGGGTAAGCCGACCAAAGGCAAGCGTACGCGGCGTAATAAAGCGACTGATAAGTATATCGTTCGCAGCCGTCACGCACGCAAGAAGTAAAGGGCAAGGATCGTGGCACGTTCGATCTGGAAAGGTCCGTTTGTCGACGGGTATCTGCTGAATAAAGCGGACAAGGTTCGTGAATCCGGCCGGAACGAGGTCATCAAGGCCTGGAGCCGCCGCTCGACGATCCTGCCGCAGTTTGTCGGCTTGACCTTCGGCGTCTATAACGGGCAAAAGCACGTTCCTGTGCTGGTGTCTGAAGAGATGATCGGTCATAAGTTCGGTGAGTTTTCGCCGAGCCGTACATACTACGGACATGGCGCCGACAAGAAGGCAAAGAGGAAGTAACGATGGGCAAGCCGAAGGGTGAGCGGAAGCTCGCCGACAACGAGGCTCGGGCAGTCGCCCGCATGCTGCGCGTTTCCCCGCGAAAGCTGAATCTCGTTGCGGCCGCTATCCGCGGCAAGAAGGTCGGATCCGCACTTGCGGACCTGACATTCTCCCGCAAGCGCATTTCTGATGACGTCAAGAAAACCTTGATGTCGGCGATTGCAAATGCGGAAAACAATCACGACCTGGATATCGACAACCTGGTGGTTGCCGAGGCTTTTGTTGGCAAGGCATTTGTCATCAAGCGTTTCCAGGCTCGTGCACGCGGTCGTGTTGGCCGGATCGAGAAGCCTTTCTCGAACCTGACGATCGTCGTTCGTGAAGTCGAGGAGACTGCCTGATGGGACATAAAGTAAACCCGATCGGCATGCGCCTCGGGATTAACCGGACCTGGGATTCGCGTTGGTTCGCCGCAAAGGGCGAGTATGGCGATCTTCTTCATGAAGATTTCCGCATTCGTGCTTTCCTGGAAAAGGAGCTGAAACAGGCTGCCGTTTCCAAGGTCGTGATCGAGCGTCCGCACAAGAAATGCCGTGTAACGATCCATTCTGGTCGTCCGGGCGTTGTCATTGGCAAAAAGGGTGCAGATATTGAACGTCTGCGTCGCAAGATTGGCCAGCTGACGGACTCGGAAGTGCACATCAACATCGTTGAAGTGCGCAAGCCTGAGATCGATGCAAGCCTGGTGGCCGCATCCATCGCTCAGCAGCTCGAACGCCGTGTTGCGTTCCGCCGTGCGATGAAGCGTTCTGTCCAGTCGGCAATGCGTCTTGGTGCACAAGGCATCCGCATCAACTGCGGTGGTCGTCTTGGTGGTGCTGAAATCGCACGTATCGAATGGTACCGCGAAGGACGCGTTCCGCTTCACACATTGCGCGCTGATATTGACTACGGCGTTGCTTCTGCACATACCGCTTACGGTGTTTGCGGCGTGAAGGTGTGGATCTTCAAGGGCGAAATCCTCGAGCATGACCCCATGGCCTCTGAGCGCCGTGCGACGTCCGGCTCTGACAACAACCAGAGTGATCGCGGTGGACGCCGGGATCGGGGCCGTGAGCGCGCAGCCTGATTGGCTGTCGCTGCTCGCGTAACACGAAGGACGAGAGAAAACGATGCTGCAACCGAAGCGTACAAAGTTCCGCAAGCAGCACAAGGGCCGCATTCACGGTTTGGCGAAGGGGGGACTGACCTCAACTTCGGCGCCTATGGTCTGAAGGCTTTGGAGCCTGAGCGGGTCACCGCTCGTCAGATCGAAGCAGCCCGTCGTGCCATGACCCGCCATATGAAGCGCGCGGGTCGCGTTTGGATCCGGATCTTCCCGGACCTCCCGGTTTCATCGAAGCCGGCCGAAGTCCGCATGGGTAAAGGTAAGGGTTCTCCTGATTACTGGGCCTGCCGCGTTAAGCCGGGTCGCGTAATGTTCGAAATCGACGGTGTGCCAGAAGACATTGCTCGCGAAGCTATGCGTCTCGCGGCCGCCAAACTGCCGATCAAATGCCGCTTCGTTCAGCGTATCGGCGAGTAAGGCAGTCGAGGAGAGAGAAGCCATGAAGGCGACTGACGTAAGAGCAAAGACCCTCGATGAGCTCCGCACGGAGCTCGAGGCCCTTAAGAAAGAGCAGTTCAACCTGCGCTTTCAGCGGGCGACCGGTCAGCTTGAAAACACTGGGCGAGTTCGGGTTATCCGCCGGGACATCGCTCGTATCCAGACGATCATGCGCGAAAAGCGCGTGGCGACAAGCGCTTAAAGGAGGCATGAATGCCTAAACGCGTGCTTCAGGGCGTCGTCGTCAGCAACGGGAACAACAAGTCGATCACGGTCGATGTGGAACGTCGTTTCACCCACCCGCTGTTGAAGAAGACGGTGCGCCGTACCAAAAAGTACCAGGCGCATGATGAAGAGAACAAGTGCAACGTCGGCGACACTGTTCAGATCGAAGAGTGTGCGCCGATTTCGAAGAACAAACGGTGGACCGTGGTCGCTTGACCACGCTCCTTGTTGAGCATCAGGCGCCCGTGGCAGGTGCGCCAGACAGAGAATAAGGCAGCCAGTCATGATTCAGATGCAAACAAACCTCGACGTGGCGGATAATTCCGGTGCCCGTCGTGTCATGTGCATCAAAGTGCTCGGCGGCTCCAAGCGTAAATATGCCCAGGTTGGCGACATCATTGTGGTGTCCGTCAAGGAGGCAATTCCGCGGGGCCGTGTTAAAAAGGGCGACGTGATGAAGGCAGTCGTCGTGCGTACGGCGAAGGACATTCGTCGTCCCGACGGCAGCGTGATCCGGTTTGACCGCAATGCGGCAGTCCTGGTCAACAACAACAAGGAGCCGGTCGGCACCCGTATTTTTGGGCCAGTACCGCGCGAGCTCCGTGCAAAGAACCATATGAAGATCATTTCGCTCGCGCCGGAGGTGCTCTGATGGCTGCGAAACTTAAAAAAGGCGACACAGTCGTCGTTCTCGCTGGACGAGACAAAGGCAAGACCGGTGAGATTCTCTCCGTGTTGCCTACTGACAACAAAGCACTGGTCCGCGGTGTGAACGTTGTTCGTCGTCACCAGAAGCAGACCCAGACGCAGGAAGCAGGGATCATCGCTAAAGAAGCGCCGATCCATCTTTCCAACGTCGCTCTTGCCGATCCTAAAGATGGCAAGGCAACGCGCGTCGGCTTCAAGGTGCAGGACAATGGCACTAAGGTCCGTGTGGCCAAGCGTTCGGGAGATCTGATCGATGGCTGAGACTGAGACAATCAACGTGCCGCGTTTGCAGGCACATTATCATGAAGTCGTGCGCAAGCAGCTTCAGGAAAAGTTCGGTTACACGAACCCGATGCAGATCCCGTCCCTGGACAAGATCGTGCTGAATATCGGCGTTGGTGAAGCTGTCAGCGATTCCAAGAAGGCTCGCATCGCAGCTGAAGACCTGGCGAAAATCGCCGGTCAGAAGGCACTCGTAACGACGGCTAAGAAGTCCATCGCGACCTTTAAGGTTCGTGAAGGCATGCCGCTCGGTACGAAGGTGACCCTTCGTCGTCAGCGTATGTACGAATTCCTGGACCGTCTGGTCACTATCGCGCTTCCGCGCGTTCGTGACTTCCGCGGTGTGAACCCGAAGTCCTTTGACGGCCGTGGCAACTACGCCATGGGCATCAAGGAACATATCGTGTTCCCGGAAATCGAATATGACAAGGTCGATCAGATCTGGGGTATGGACATCATTGTCTGTACAACCGCGTCGAACGACGACGAAGCGCGCGAATTGCTTCGTGGCTTCAACTTCCCGTTTACGAAATAAGCGGGACAGGAACGAGGAACGACGATGGCTAAGAAGAGCGCAGTCGAAAAGAACAAGCACCGCGAACGGCTTGTTGAAAAATACGCTGAAAAGCGCAATGCGCTGAAGGCAATGGCAAAGGACGATAGCCTTTCTCCGGAAGAGCAGTTCAATGCCCGCCTGAAGCTTGCAAAACTGCCGCGGAATTCGGCTCCGAACCGCATTCGCAACCGTTGCGAAGTGTCCGGCCGTCCGCGCGGTTATTATCGCAAGCTGAAAATGTCGCGTATTGCGCTTCGCGAACTGGGTTCCATGGGCAAGATCCCTAGCACTTGGTCAAGTCGAGCTGGTAAGGAGAGTACCCGATGGCAATTTCTGATCCGTTGGGGGATTTGCTCACCCGTATTCGCAACGCGCAAATGCGTCGCAAGAGCAAAGTCAGTTCACCAAATTCCAAATTGCGTGCACATGTACTTGATGTGCTCGCCAAGGAAGGGTACATCCGTGGATACACCACGGTCGATTTCGAGGACGGCAAGTCTGAACTCGAAGTCGAGTTGAAGTATTTCGACGGCGAACCGGTTATCCGTACGATTGAACGGGTTTCCAAACCGGGCCGCCGGGTGTACTCGTCGGTGAAGAACATCCCGCACGTGTCCAATGGCCTGGGCTTGTCGATTCTGTCGACACCGCGTGGCGTCATGAGTGATCATCAGGCGCGGGAAGAAAATGTGGGTGGTGAGGTGCTGTGCCGCGTCTTCTGATGCGGTTTCAGTCTCACCTTTAATTTGACAAGGTTGGTCATATGTCTCGTATTGGCAAGAAGCCAGTCCCCGTGCCTAGCGGGGTAACGGCAACGATCAACGGCCAGACTGTATCGGTCAAGGGCCCGAAGGGGGAACTCTCCTTCGTGGTCAATGACTTGGTCTTGGTCGAGATGACGGATGGTGGGATCAAGGTTGATCCTACGAATAACTCGAAGCCGGCTCGCTCCATGTGGGGCATGAGCCGTTCGATGGTGCAGAACCTTATTGTCGGGGTCAATCAGGGTTTCGAAAAGAAACTCGAGATCACGGGCGTTGGGTATCGCGCACAGATCCAGGGAAGTAATCTTCAGCTGGCCCTTGGTTTCTCGCATGATGTGATCTTCGCCATCCCCGATGGTGTCGAGATCAAATGCCCGAAGCCGACCGAAATTGTCGTTACAGGTATCGACAAGCAGGTTGTGGGTCAGGTCGCGGCTGAACTCCGCGAATTCCGCCCACCTGAGCCCTACAAGGGCAAGGGTGTTCGTTACGCGGACGAATTTATCGTCCGTAAGGAAGGCAAGAAGAAATAACGGATCTGGATCATGGCGAATAGCACTAATGCTTTTGAGCGCCGCCGCGATCGCGTGCGCCGTTCAATCAAGAAGGTGGCGAACGGACGTCCGCGCCTTTCTGTTTTCCGCTCATCGAAGCAGATCTATGCACAGATCATCGATGACGGTAAGGGACAGACGATTGTCTCGGCATCGACGATCGAAACGGATCTCCGGGGTAGCCTGAAAACGGGCGCCGACACTGCGGCTGCGGCTGCTGTTGGCAAGCTGGTGGCAGAGCGTGCAAGCGCTGCTGGCATCAAGCAGGTCGTGTTCGACCGTGGCGGTTATCAGTATCATGGGCGCGTTAAAGCGCTTGCCGATGCTGCCCGCGAAGGTGGACTTGAATTCTGACCAGCGCCCGTTGGCGCTCTTAAGAACGGAAGACAAATAAAATGGCGAGACAAGATAATCGCGGCGATCGCGATGATCGTGACAGCGAATTCGTCGACAAGCTCGTACACATCAACCGCGTTGCCAAGGTGGTCAAGGGTGGCCGTCGTTTTGGTTTTGCTGCGTTGGTTGTTGTTGGCGATCAGAAGGGCCGCGTTGGCTTTGGTCACGGCAAGGCACGTGAAGTGCCGGAAGCAATCCGCAAGGCAACTGAAGCTGCCAAGCGCACGATGATCCGCGTTCCGTTGCGTGAAGGCCGTACTCTTCACCACGACGTCGAAGGTCGTCATGGTGCTGGTAAGGTTCTGCTTCGCGCAGCTCCGGCTGGTACTGGTATCATTGCCGGTGGTCCGATGCGTGCCGTGTTCGAAACGCTTGGCGTGCAGGATGTGGTTGCGAAGTCTTTGGGGACATCCAACCCGTACAACATGATCCGTGCGACGTTCGACGCTTTGAAAAAAGAAGACAGCCCGCGTTCGGTTGCAGCGCGCCGTGGCCTCAAGGTTTCGGTTCTGCAGTCGCGCCGTCGTGATAACAACGAAGATGCAGCCCCGGCTGCCGCTGAAGCTTAATTCAGCGGCTCCGGCCAATTGAAAAGGTTGGTTCCATGGCGAACACCGAAAAGACCGTAACGGTCGAACAGATTGGTAGCCCGCTGCGCCGTCCGAAGGACCAGCGCGCTACGCTTGTCGGTCTGGGTCTGAACAAGATGCACCGCCGCTCGACGCTGGAAGACACTCCGGCCGTTCGTGGCATGATCAGCAAGGTCCAGCATCTCGTTCGCGTTGTTGAAGACGCGTAAGGCGGGGCAGGAGATAGAAACATGAAGCTCAACGAACTCAGGGACAATCCCGGTTCCGTAAAGAACCGTAGCCGCGTTGGTCGCGGTATCGGTTCTGGTATGGGCAAGACCGGTGGTCGCGGCGTCAAGGGGCAGAAGTCCCGTTCCGGCGTTGCAATCAAGGGTTTCGAAGGTGGTCAGATGCCACTGCATCGGCGTTTGCCGAAGCGTGGTTTCACGAACATTTTCGCGAAGGATTACAACACTGTATCCCTCGGCCGTGTTCAGCAGGCAATCGAAGCAGGCAAGCTCGACGCAGCTCAGCCCGTGACGGTTTCCGCTCTTAAGGCTGCAGGCGTCGTCAAGCGCGAACGTGACGGTTTCCGTCTCGTTGCCAATGGCGAGCTGAAAGCATCCGTTACCTTCGAAGCTGCTGGCGTCTCGAAAGCCGCAGCTGCTGCAGTCGAAAAGGCTGGTGGCAAGGTTGTGGTCAAGGAAGCTCAGGCGTAAGCGCTGGGCTTTCCCCATTTGTTTTGTCGGTAATTAATTGACCGGAGTAGGGCATGGCATCCGCCGCCGAGCAACTGGCGTCAAATCTTAATCTTTCAGCTTTCGCCAAGGCCGACGAACTGAAAAAGCGCATCTGGTTCACACTAGGGGCGCTTTTGGTGTATCGTCTGGGTACATACATCCCGCTTCCAGGTATCAACCCGGAAGCGTTCTCGCAGGCATTCAACAGCGCGCAGTCCGGCATCCTTGGCATGTTCAACATGTTCTCGGGTGGTGCGGTGCAGCGGATGGCGATTTTCGCCCTCGGCATCATGCCTTACATTTCTGCCAGCATTATCATGCAGCTTCTGACGACCGTCGTTCCATCCATGGAGCAGATGAAGAAGGAAGGTGAGCAGGGCCGGAAAGTCATCAACCAGTATACCCGTTATGCAACGGTGGTTCTGGCGGCTTTTCAGGCTTATGGCATTGCTGTCGGACTTGAGCATGCGAGTACCGTCGTGACGGACCCGGGCTGGTTCTTCCGAGTATCCACAGTTTTGACGCTGCTTGGCGGAACAATGTTCCTGATGTGGCTGGGTGAGCAGATCACCTCGCGCGGCATCGGTAACGGTATTTCGCTGATCATCTTCGCCGGGATTGTGGCCGGGCTGCCGCGCGCTGTCGCATCGACCCTTGAACTCGGCCGTCAGGGTGCGATCTCGAGCTGGATCATTCTGGCTGTGATCGTTCTGGCTGTCGTCGTGATTGGGGTCATCGTGTTCATGGAGCGGGCTCAGCGTCGTTTGCTGATCCAGTATCCAAAGCGCCAGATGGGCAACAAGATGTTCGAGGGGAATACCTCGTTCTTGCCGCTGAAGCTGAACACGGCTGGTGTTATTCCGCCGATCTTTGCCTCATCGATCCTCCCTGGTTCCGGCAACGGTCGCAGGTTTCTCGTCGCAGGCAGGCTCCAATGCATGGGTGTCGACCATTACGGCTCTTCTGGGCCATGGTCAGCCACTCTACATGGTTGCCTATTCGGTGATGATCATCTTCTTCTCGTTCTTCTACACCGCGATCGTGTTCAATCCGACCGATACGGCAGATAACATGAAGAAGCATGGCGGCTTCATTCCGGGCGTTCGCCCTGGGGAGCGCACTGCCCAGTACATTGATTACGTTCTGACCCGGATTACCGTTGTTGGCGCGATCTACATTACGCTGGTCTGTCTTCTGCCGGAGTTTCTGATCTCTGCGACGGGTGTGCCTTTCTACTTTGGTGGCACATCGCTCTTGATTGTTGTCAGTGTGACCATGGATACTGTTTCACAGATTCAGGGGCACTTGTTGGCACATCAGTACGAGGGCCTCGTCAAGAAATCGAAACTCAGGGGGAAGCGTAAATGAGGCTTATTCTTCTTGGACCGCCAGGTGCAGGGAAGGGGACGCAGGCAGGACGACTGGTCGAACAATTCGGCATCGTCCAGCTCTCCACGGGCGACATGCTTCGCGCGGCCGTGAAGGCGGAAACGCCGATCGGGCTTCAGGCCAAGGAAGTCATGGACCGGGGTGACCTGGTCTCTGACGACATCATCGTCAAGATCATTTCTGATCGCATCGATGAGGCCGACTGTGCCGCCGGGTTTATCCTCGATGGATTTCCCAGGACGATTGCTCAGGCAGACGCGCTTGCTACATTGTTGAAAGACAAGGGCTTGCAGCTTGACGCAGTTATCCAGCTTGAAGTGAATGACGATGCATTGGTCGGTCGTATTGAGCAGCGTGCTCTTGAGACCGGCGGTGCCCGAGCAGATGACAATGCGGACACGCTCCGCAAACGTCTTGAAGTTTATCATGCGCAAACAGCGCCGCTGGTGGACTACTATAAGGACAAGGGATTGTTGAAGACGGTCAACGGAATGGATCCGATTGATACAGTCACCTCGTCCATTGATTCAATGCTGAAGACGGCAAAAGCTGTTTGATGCAGGTCTGTGCTTGCGCAACCGTTTAGAATCTATTATATCCCGGCGAATATCGCAAAAAGAATGCGGTCGGCGCCGGGTTTCCTTTGGTTTCCCTGTTGCCGGCTTTTGTCGTGTGCAGGGTACCTTTAGATGGTACTTAAGTGGCGACCGGCGGATCCGGTCGTCCAGAAGGAGAAAACAACGTGGCACGTATTGCTGGCGTCAACATCCCGACGAACAAGCGCTTGGTGATCGCGCTGCAGTACATTCATGGTATCGGTTCCAAGTTCGCGCATGAAATCATCGAGAAGGTGAATATTCCTGCCGAACGCCGTGTGAATGAACTGTCTGATGCAGAAGTTCTCGCAGTGCGCGAGACCATTGACCGCGATTACATCGTGGAAGGTGACCTGCGTCGCGAAACCGCAATGAACATCAAGCGTCTGATGGACCTTGGCTGCTACCGTGGCCTGCGTCATCGTCGCGGGCTTCCGGTTCGTGGTCAGCGGACCCATACAAATGCGCGTACCCGCAAGGGTCCGGCAAAAGCCATTGCAGGCAAGAAGAAGTAATTTTTGCTGCGATTGGCGGTGGAGCTGCCGGTATTACGGCAGTGCAGAGATCAAATAGGAAAAAAGAATGGCTAAAGAAAGCACGCGCGTGCGTCGCCGCGAACGTAAAAATATTTCGTCCGGCGTTGCCCATGTGAACTCGACGTTCAACAACACGATGATCACGATTACCGACGCACAGGGAAACACGATTTCCTGGTCGTCTGCCGGCGCACTCGGCTTCAAGGGTTCGCGTAAGTCGACCCCTTACGCAGCTCAGGTTGCGGCTGAAGATGCTGCCAAGAAGGCATCCGACCATGGCATGCGTACCCTCGAAGTTGAAGTTCGTGGTCCGGGTTCGGGGCGCGAGTCCGCTTTGCGGGCATTGCAGGCAGCTGGTTTCCTCATCACGTCGATCCGCGACGTGACGCCGATTCCGCATAACGGTTGCCGTCCGCGCAAGCGTCGCCGCGTCTAAGACCCTTGCGGTCTTGGGCAGATGTTTCTCCAGTGGCAAAGAATTGCCTGACCCGTGCAAGGCAGGCGGGATAGCCGAAGGGGCAAAAACGTGACCATTCAAAAGAACTGGCAAGAACTGATCAAGCCAACCAAGCTCGAGGTGAAGCCCGGGGATGACCCGCGTTTCGTGGCCACCGTTGTGGCTGAACCGCTTGAGCGTGGATATGGTCTGACGCTTGGCAACGCCCTGCGCCGCATTCTGCTGTCGTCCCTTCAGGGCGCAGCCGTGACTGCGGTTCAGATCGATGGCGTTCTGCATGAGTTCTCGTCTATTCCTGAGTGTGCGTGAAGACGTCACCGACATTGTGCTGAACATCAAGGAAATCGCGATCCGTATGGATGGCGAGGGCCCCAAGCGCATGGTTGTGCGCAAGGTTGGTCCTGGCGTCGTTACGGCGGGCGATATCCAGACGGTTGGCGATGTGGAAGTGCTCAATCCGGAACTCGTGCTCTGCACGCTGGATGAAGGCGCGGAAATCCGCATGGAATTCACTGTTGATATTGGCAAGGGCTATGTCCCGTCTGACCGGAATCGTCCGGAAGATGCGCCTATCGGGTTGATCCCGGTCGACAGTCTGTATTCGCCGATCAAGAAGGTGTCTTACAAGGTGGAGAACACCCGTGAGGGTCAGGTTCTCGACTACGACAAGCTTTCCCTGACCGTTGAAACCGACGGGTCAGTGAAGCCGGATGACGCAGTCGCTTTTGCTGCGCGCATCCTTCAGGATCAGCTTTCCATCTTCGTGAACTTCGAGGAGCCGCAGCGTGAAGTTGCCGAGGACACTGTCCCGGAACTGGCGTTCAACCCGGCGCTTCTCAAGAAGGTCGACGAGTTGGAGCTGTCCGTACGCTCTGCCAACTGCCTGAAGAACGACAATATCGTGTATATTGGCGATCTGATTCAGAAGACGGAAGCGGAAATGCTGCGCACGCCGAATTTCGGCCGCAAGTCGCTCAACGAGATCAAGGAAGTTCTCGCCCAGATGGGTCTGCATCTTGGCATGGAGGTCGCTAATTGGCCGCCAGAGAACATCGAAGATCTCGCCAAGCGATATGAAGACCACCAGTATTGAGGAACGTCTTCGTTCCTTCGTGATCAACCGGACCAGCGTCTTCGAGACGATAGCCGTCCGATTTTAAAAGGAGAGGGCCATGCGCCACGGTAATTCCGGCCGCAAGCTCAACCGGACATCCAGCCACCGTAAGGCGATGTTCGCAAACATGGCAGCTTCGCTGATCGAACACGAGCAGATCGTGACGACCTTGCCGAAGGCCAAAGAAATGAAGCCGATCATTGACAAGCTCATTACGCTTGCAAAGCGTGGTGACCTGCATGCACGTCGTCAGGCGATCTCCCAGATCCGTGACGTTGCCATGGTCGGCAAGCTGTTTGACACGCTTGGCGAACGCTACAAGGCCCGTGAAGGTGGTTACAGCCGCGTTCTCAAGGCAGGCTATCGTCACGGTGACAACGCACCGTTGGCAGTGATTGAGCTCGTTGACCGTGATCCGTCTGCACGTGGTGCAGTTGATCGCGCACGCAATGAAGCTGCTGAAAAGACCGAAGTCGCCGCATAATCCGGGCGCCAGCGCAATTTCGCGTTTCAAGCATGACTTTGAGAAAGGGCGAACTTTGGTTCGCCCTTTTTTATTTGTCTTCGCACAGCCGGAAAATTGCGCCAGGCCCGAGGTTTTTGGTGAAAAGTCGTATTTTTCTCAAGAACGATGATCCAGAGCTATATCGGTCCGATGTGGCGGAAACCTTAAGGTTTTTCAAAAGGTATCCAGTCTCTTGTATGGGAGATAGGAGAAGAAAAGAGCATTATAAAGAAGCTGTTAGACAAAAATTAAGTGCCGTAACGCAATATTTCCATCAGTATTTTTAGCGATGCCTATGGGGAACGACAGTGACTGGCGCTACAAGCAATAAAAAACGAATTTCATTGATGCGGCTCTCTATTATTGTGCCGGTGCTAATGGCTGGTATCAGTCTGGCAGCCAGTGCTGCGGTTGGTATCGGTGGCTATGTTCAAGGGCGCGCTGGTCTTAAGGTTGCTGCCTCGTCCGAGTTGCAGACCATGGTGCGTGGCCGTTCAGAGTTGCTCAAGCGCAGTCTGGCGAGCCTTGATGGCACGGTTACAGCGCTTGCGACGAGTTCGATCACCAAGACAGTCTTTAATGACATGAATTCGGCGGTTACTGACTTTCCGACCGACATTCCCAAGCTGCGTGATTATTTCCAGAAAAAAGGCACAACCGCTGCGCAGCGTGCCAAGTTGACAGGGGCTGACAGTAAGACGATGTACGCCTGGCGGCACCAGGGGGTACACAGTACCTTCTTCAGTGCTCTGGAAAACCAACGATCTGGCCGATGCGTATGCGATCAACACAAAGGGCAAGATCATCTATTCGGTGACCAAGGAAAAAGACTTCCTGGCCTCCGTCAATGATGAGGCTTTGGCAAACAGCCAATTGGCAGATGTGTTTAAGGCTGCTTTGAAGGCCAAACCGGGCGAACACATTTATTCCGAGTACGAGCCTTACACTTTGAGCGGTGGCGATCCGTCCATGTTCATTGCAGAACCGGCTTATGTTGCAGGTGTTGGTGCCGATCCGAAGCTTGGCGGTGTCATCGTGGTGCGCGTCGATCGCAACTTCTTCCAGTCGATCATTGATGACAAGGCTGGCCTTGGGCGAACGGGCGAGGTCTATATGACCAAGACCGATGGCACGGTGATGACCGATATTCCTGGCTCCAAGAAGCCGACAGCGTTGAAGGCGAAGGTCGACAACACTGTCATTCAGAGCAGTATTGCTGGCAAACAGAACTTCGGCACCATGACCGGTCTTGATGGCGCACCACGTCTGATGGCCGCAGCTCCGATCACATTGGGAGGCAAGACCTGGGCAGTGGTTGCGGATCGCAAGGTTTCCGAGGCGCTGTCGAGCGTCACGCAGATGCGTGATTTCATGGTGCTGCTGACACTGGTTACAGTGATTGTTGCCTGCATGATCGCATTGCTGTTCTCTCGCTGGCTGACCAAGCCGTTGAAGAGCCTGGTGACGGCGCTTGAAATGATCGCTTCTGGTGAGAATGAAGTCACCATTGATGCGGCACGTCGGCGTGATGAAATCGGTGAAATCGGCCGTGCCGTCGTGGCGATCCGAGCACGTGCAGCAGAGCAGCAAGAGCAGCGTGCGCAGCGTGACGCCGAAAATGCCAAGATCTCTGACGCACAGCGCAAGGAAATGTTGCACAATCTTGCGGCTGAATTTGAACAGTCGGTTGGCACGGTTGTGGACAATGTTGCAAGGGCGGCAAGCGAGCTGCGTGAATCTGCAGGCCGTATGGGTATGACCACACAGAGCTCCGGAGAGATGGCCGGGCGCGCTGTGCAGATCTCGCGCGATGCCCGCGAAGAAGTACAGTCCATCGCGGCAGCCTCTGATCAGTTGTCGAACTCGATCAATGAGATTTCCTCGCTGATCGAGCGCTCCACCAATGTGGCGCAGACGGCAACGGTTCGGGCGCAGTCGACCAACAGCACGGTGTTGTCCTTGGCCGAGGCGGCCAACCGCATCGGCGAAGTGGTGACGTTGATTTCGGATATTGCTGATCAGACCAATCTTCTCGCCCTGAACGCGACCATCGAGGCCGCACGGGCAGGAGAGGCGGGCAAGGGCTTCGCCGTTGTTGCTTCCGAGGTCAAGGAGCTTGCCAGCCAGACAGGTAAGGCAACGGGCGAAATCCAGCAGCAGATCGACGCGATTCGCCATGCGACGGACGATGCAGTGTCTGCAATCAAGGACATTCAGGACACGATTGGCGAAATCACCCAGTCCGTGACTGAAGTGTCTGCTGCTGTGACTGAACAGAGCTACGCAACGCAGGGCATTGCCGAAAACACTCAGCGTGCGGCCGAAGGCACGTCGCGGGTTTCCAGCGATATCAACGAAGTGCTGGACATGTCGAATGAGGCGAAGGAATCGGCTGATACATTCCAGACATCCGCCAACGTTCTGGCTGATCAGGCCGAGCGCCTTGATGAAGATGTCCGCAAGTTCCTGTCGCAGGTGCGCAGCGCCTGAGGGGATCCAAAGGGTTCTCATTGCCAAGATAAGACGAGCGGCTGTCACGAAAGTGGCAGCCGTTTTTCGTTGAGCGTGCAGGCTCAGGCACCCTGAACTTTAACGGCAGCCGTCCGGAACATTACAATTTGGACGGATTTTGCTTCGTGTCTGGTGTTCGTCGTAATTTTGATTATGTCTGAAAAGAAGGTTCGTTTTCGAAATTTGACAGTGCTTGGTGACGGGAAAATCTCATGAAGAACTTCAGTTCCATTCCTCGCCTTGGTTGGGCGGCACTGGGTGTGGCCGTTGGTATTGTGATTGCGACGCCGCTCGTATGGGCGGGTGTGCGCTCCACAGATGCCGGGTCGATGCCGGCAGTGCTTGAACAGGCGAAACCGGCTGCGCAAGGGGCGCAGGCGAGCAACACGGCGGCGCCGCTGAAATTGGCTGCCGCTACATCGAGCGGGTCCTCCCCCTCAGGCGGCACCGGTCAGGTGGCGCAGGTGCCACAATCGGCCATGCAGGTAAAGCTGTCCTTTGCGCCCATCGTCAAACGGGTCAAGTCGGCTGTGGTCAACGTTTATGCCAGCCGCAAGGTTATTCAGCAGCAGCAAAGATCGCCGTTGTTTGCGGATCCTTTCTTTCAGCATTTCTTTGGTAATCAGGGCGGTATGATGGGCCAGCCCCGCGAGCGTGTGGAACGGTCGCTTGGATCTGGCGTGATCATTTCTTCGGATGGCACCGTTATCACAAACCATCACGTGATTGCCGGGGCAACACAGGTGAAGATTTCGCTGTCAGATCGACGCGAGTTTGATGCCAAGGTGGTTCTGGACGATAAGCGAGCCGATTTGGCTGTGCTGAAAATTCAGGGCAAGGGGCCGTTTGCCCATCTGAAATTTGCACCTGAAGACAGCCTGTCGGTTGGCGACATTGTTCTGGCGATCGGCAATCCGTTCGGTGTCGGCCAGACCGTAACGCAGGGCATTGTTTCGGCTTTGGCGCGCACCCAGATCGGGGCCAATGATTATTCCTATTTCATTCAGACTGATGCAGCGATCAACCCGGGGAACTCGGGCGGAGCGCTGGTGGATATGAACGGCAACCTCGTCGGCATCAATTCGGAGATCTATACCCGGTCAGGCGGATCAAACGGTATTGGCTTCGCTATTCCAGCGCATATGGTTCACTTCGTTGCCGAAGCGGCCCTCCACGGTGGTAAGGTCCGGCGCCCTTGGCTTGGAGCCAATGTGCAGACGGTAAATTCGGAAATTGCTTCTGCCATGGGTCTCGATCGTCCGGAAGGCGTGCTGGTCACAAAGGTGATGGACAATTCGCCGGCCTCCAAGGCAGGTCTCAAGGTTGGCGATCTTGTCACCGAGGTTGATGGCAAGACGGTGCAGGACCCCAACAGCTTCGGCTACCGTTTCGCAACGGAGGATCTGGGCGGCAAAGCGACCTTTGACATCATTCGTGACGGCACCAAGATGAGCATTCAGGTGCCGCTGGAGGCTGCACCTGAAACCACGCCGCGTGACACACGCGATCTGACGGCCTACTCGCCGTTTCAAGGGGCTTCGGTGATGAACCTGTCGCCTGCCGTTGCTGATGAATTGCGTCTGCAAAGTTTCAGCACCAAGGGTGTAGTCATTGCATCGGTCAAGCCCAACAGTATGGCGGCGCGCGTCGGCCTGAAGCCTGGAGACATTATCCGTAGCCTGAACCAGCACAAGGTGACGAGCACCAAGGACCTGGAGCGGATGTCCAACCAGCAGATGGACTATTGGGCGATCAAATTTGAACGCAATGGCAAGGTCTCCCGTATTGTTCTGCGCGGCTAGGCCTTTATAAAGGGGCATATGAGCGACCTATTTGAAGCATCAGGACTTTCCGCCAGCGGGCCGCGCCCGTTGGCGGATCGTTTGCGTCCGGCCCGCCTGGCAGAGGTGGTCGGGCAAGATCATCTGCTTGGCGAGGCGGGAACATTGTCGCGCATGCTGCGCACCCGTACGTTGGGGTCTCTGATCTTTTGGGGGCCACCTGGCACCGGGAAAACCACCGTTGCCCGTTTGCTTGCCAGCGAAACCGACCTGGCTTTTGAGCAGATCTCGGCGATCTTTTCCGGCGTTGCCGATCTGAAGAAAGTGTTCGAAGGCGCGCGAGCCCGCCGCATGGGCGGACGGGGGACACTGTTGTTCGTTGACGAGATCCACCGCTTCAACCGGGCGCAGCAGGATAGTTTCCTGCCTGTCATGGAAGATGGCACCATCACACTGGTGGGGGCGACGACGGAAAATCCTTCGTTTGAACTGAACGCCGCGCTTTTATCGCGCTCGCATGTCATGACCTTTCACTCGCTTGATCAGGCTTCTGTTGCCCAGCTTCTGGAGCGGGCCGAGGAGATGGAAGAGCGTAAACTGCCCCTTCAGGATGACGCACGCGCGGCCTTGATCCGCATGGCCGACGGCGATGGGCGCTCGGCCTTGACGCTGGCTGAAGACGTCTGGCGAGCCGCGGGCGAGGATGAACGCTTCGATGCTGAAAGTCTTCAGGAGATCGTGCAACGTCGCGCGCCGATCTATGACAAGAGTGCGGACGGTCATTATAATCTGATCTCGGCACTGCATAAATCGGTGCGCGGATCTGACCCTGATGCGGCGCTTTACTGGTTCTGTCGTATGCTCGACGGTGGCGAGGATCCGATGTATCTCGCTCGCCGCCTTATTCGTATGGCGGTGGAGGATATCGGCCTCGGCGATCCTAACGCGCTGGTGCAGGCCAATGCCGCCCGCGATGCCTATCAGATGCTTGGCTCGCCGGAAGGCGAATTGGCGCTGGCGCAAGCCGTGGTCTACCTGGCGACGGCTCCGAAATCCAATGGTGTGTATATGGCCTACAAGGCGGCCATGCGATCCGCCAAGGCCAATGGCTCCGTTTTGCCGCCCAAACATATTCTCAATGCGCCGACCAAGTTGATGAAATCCGAGGGCTACGGCACGGGGTATCGCTATGACCACGACGAGCCGGATGGCTTTTCTGGTCAGGACTATTTCCCCGAGGAGATGGGGCGTCAGCAGTATTACGATCCGCCAGAACGTGGCTTTGAACGTGAATTACGCAAACGACTGGACTATTGGTCACGCCTGCGTCGTGAACGCGGGTAAAGCTGCGCGCGACCTTGGGGGCGGGCGGTTCGATTCTCGGTGAACGTTGGCTTATGTCTGTTTCAGGGCGCTTTAACCTTGCCGTAAGTGGGTATGCGTTCCACTTATCAGCTATGTGCCACGATCTGGGAAAGTGACATGAAACAGATCGAACTTCGGCTGGCCCTTGTGTTTTATGGTGGGGTGTCGTTGGCCGTCTATATGAACGGCGTCAGCCGCGAGGTGCTCAATCTCGTGCGGGCCTCTGTGTGGCGTGAGGCGCGGGATGGACGCGATGGTGTGGGTATCAACCGTGACCGTCCCTTGAATGCGGTTGAAGAAGCCTATCTGGAATTACTCGATCAATTGGGCGAGCGCGTGCAGGTGCGCATCGTCGTGGACGCAATCGCGGGAGCGTCCGCCGGAGGGGTCAACGGCATTATGCTGGCGCGCGCCTTGACCCATGATCTGCCGGTCGATACGCATCGCGCCTTCTGGCTGGAAAATGCTGATATCACCCGCATGTCAAAGCCGCAGCGCGGACTTGGGCGTTATCTCAAGTCCGGTCTTTCGTCGGTGTTCGAAAGTCTTGTCACTGCGCGGCTGAAGACAGAGAAGCTTGATGCCGAAACGCGAGAAAAACTGCGCATCCTGTTGCAATCACGCTGGTTTTCACCGCCCTTTTCTGGAAGCCGTTATATCAACTGGTTGCTTGATGCATGCCGTGACATGGATGACTTTTATGATGAAAAGCACACGCTCATTCCTCGCGGTCAAGGCACTGGATCTGTTTGTCACGCTGACGGACTTTCACGGACGCTTGCGTCAAATTCTCATTGATGATCCGGCCGTTGTCGAGGAGCGGGACTATCGCCGTATCCTGAATTTCAGAGCGGCCCATATGGGGAGCGGACGGCTTGAGAGCCAGTTCAGTCCGGAAAGTGTGCCCGAGCTGGTGTTCGCCGCGCGGGCGACGTCGTCATTTCCCGGTGCTTTTGCTCCTGCGACCGTGGGCGAAATGGATCGTGTGTTACGGGACCGCAAGCTTGACTGGCCGAACCGGGATGCCTTTCTCAAGCGTGGCTTGTCGCTGGAAGGCGATGCGGTGAAACGGCGTTGCTTTGTCGATGGCAGCGTTGTGATGAACAAGCCGTTTTCGCCCGTCCTGGAGACCATCCGCACACGGCCTGCCTCGCGCGAGGTGGTGCGGCGTCTGGTCTATGTCGATCCGGTGCCACCCAAGCCGCCAGCCGAGGCCAGCCTCTCCGAAGCGCCTCCGGGGTTCTTTCGGGTGATCATGTCGTCGATGGCACATATTCCACGCAATGAGCCGATCGGCGAAGAATTGCGACGCATCGAAAAACGCAATCGCCGCAGCCGCTGGTTGTCGCAAAATCTGGCGGCGACGGATGCCGTGGTGGAGCGCACGGTGCGCTAAGGTCTTGCCACGCTGGGGCAGAATGACGGCCGCGACGCTGTTCAAGGCGCGGACGGCTGCCAATCAGGCCGCTTATTCGCAAGCAGGCTATGCCTTTCTCAGTTATCAGAGCTTGAAATTGCATGCACTGGGTGAACAGGTCGCCACATTGCTTTTAAAGATGAGCGGTGCGCCGGATCAGGCGCTCAATGCACACGAACTGAAAGAGTTCATCGGACAGGCCTTTGCCCGGCGTGCCGAGGCCTAGGGTGACGCCCATGCCAGTGATACGGTCGCCGATATTCTGGATATTCTGCAAGGCACTGGACGTTGATTTTCGGATCCGGCGCCTGCGGTTTGTTATCCGTACGCTCAACGGCATGTATGACAGGCCGGAGGGGGACGAGCCGGGCGATAACCCGGAAGCGTTGGACGACTTCAAGAACCGGCTGTATCAGGAAATCGACCGGCTGGGCGAGCGTTGGGAAACGCAGCATTATGATGCAGGTTTTCAGGTACTGCTGACAGAATTGGTGGGGCAAGGGCTGACAGGCAATGCTGCTGAGGCCTTGCAGCAGCAGGATGGGGAATTGGGCGCACCTCTCGATGATCTTCTTCAGCGCTTGACTGAACGCATGGGACTTGTCGACATTGATATCGAACATGATCGCATGTTGGCGGAAGATGCCCGCAAGGCGCTGTCACCTCGGGTGCATCAGGCTTTGCTTGCAACCTATATCGGCTTCGCCTTCTATGATCTCGTTGGCTTTCCTGTGTTGCAGAGCAATGATTTTTCCGAACTGAGTGAGACACTCGTGGACCGCATCAGCCCTGCGGATTGCAAGATGCTGGTCGAGCCTGATTTCCGGCTCCGAGGCAGTGCCCTCAATACGTTTGGTGCGTTTTTCAACCGTAGCTGGCGTGAGCATGACTATATGTGGGGACGGCTGAACGCTGCAGATCGGCTGATCTCCATCGTGCAATCGGCGGCTGGGGGGGGCGCCTTGTCCGGCGATGCAGAGCGGCGGATGCGGTGCAAGATTGCCTCTGCCATCTTGCACGATGAGCGCGACAAGCTTGTCGATCATGGCGAACTTGCCGATCAATTGCTTCAAACACTTGACGAAATGCGCTGAGGCGTGGGAAACGAGCGTCAAGCCCTTGATGTTTTCAGGTGACGGCGCGGGGCAGGCATTTGTCGATGCGCGCGACCTGATCTGGCCAAAGGAATGTCAGGCATCAAACAAAAGACCCAATCATCCGAAGGTGCAACATGTGTCGGAGGCGGGTGAGCGGACCGCGAACGGACACGAAACATGAAACATCTTCTTCTTATCTTCGTCGGTGGTGGACTGGGCGCGGGAATGCGCCACATCGTCGGGCTGATGACCTTGCGCTGGTTCGGGCCGAACTTTCCCTATGGCACTTTGACGGTGAACATTCTCGGATCGCTCATCATGGGGTTGTTTATTGGCTGGCTGACAAAACAGGATGGCGGCCCCGGCCTGCGTTCTCTGCAATATCTGATCGCTACCGGCTTCCTTGGTGGTTTCACGACATTTTCGTCGTTCTCGCTGGATGTTGCCAATATGTGGGACCGCGGCAACAGTGCCATGGCTCTGCTTTATGTGGCCGCGTCACTGTTTGTGTCGTTTGCGGCGGTCTTCGCCGGTCTTTACATCTCCCGACAGGTTGTGGCTTCCTGAGCGCAACGCTGACGTTTCCTTGAGACCTTTTCTGTAGGAAGGGGTTTCCACCGCGCCTGAGAGCGCCTATACGGCGGGTTGCGCTGCGCTTGATCCACAGGTGCGCGCCCGCGTAGCATTCTGCACGCGGTGCAGGTTAAGAGATCCAGATGGCTGAAGTTGAGCAAAAGAAAGTAACCGCCGATGAAGCGGACATGCGCCTTGATCGTTGGTTCAAGGTCCATTACCCGGGGTTGGCCTTCGGGCGGTTGCAAAAGCTTTTGCGCACCGGGCAGGTTCGCCTTGATGGCAAGCGGGCCGAAAGCTCCAGCCGTGTTTCCAAAGGTCAGATCGTCCGTATTCCACCACTTGGTGTTGAATTGCATGCCGATGACAAGCGCAATGCACGTCCCAAATCGACCAAGCTGATTGACGATGACCGCAAGGCCATCGAAGACATGATGTTGTTTGAGGACGACAAGGTCATGGTCCTCAACAAGCCGGCCGGTCTGGCGGTGCAAGGGGGCTCTGGCCTCAAACGGCATCTGGATGGCATGCTGGATGCCTTCACAGACCAGAAGGGCAACAAGCCACGTCTTGTGCATCGGTTGGACCGGGAAACGTCAGGCATCATTCTTGTGGCCAAGACCCGTCAGGCTGCATCCGAGTTGACCAAGGCCTTCCGCCATCGCAACACCCAGAAAACTTATTGGGCCATGGTTGCAGGCGTTCCCAAGCCGTTTCAGGGTCGCATTTCCACCTATCTGGCACGGTCCGAGGAAGAAGAACGCATGAAAGTGGCACGTCATGGCGATGACGATGCTCAACATGCTGTGTCGCTTTATTCGGTGTTTGAGAAATCCGGTCAGAAACTGTCGTGGGTCACCATGAAGCCGATTACGGGACGAACGCACCAGTTGCGTGCCCATGCCGCTCATATTGGCCATCCGATCATCGGTGATGACAAGTATTTCAATATCGAGAACTGGGAACTGCCCGGCGGCATTCAGAACCGTCTGCATTTGCTGGCGCGCCGGATTGTCATTCCGCATCCTTCAGGCCATGGCAAGATTGATGTGTCGGCTCCTTTGCCACCGCACATGCAACAGACCTGGAACCTGCTTGGCTTCAATGCCTCTGACTATAATCCGGAAGAAGATGATCCGGATGAAACGCTGATCAAGCGCTAACACGGCACGGCCGCGCTCTCAGTCGCATGCCGTTTATCTCGACTGAATTTCACGACGGGGCTCTTCTGCGGAAGGGCCCCGTTTGCGCTTGAGGAGGCGCGACTGCGCAACTTTGTGTGGAACCGATTGTCTGGTGGGGGAGGTAATACGCGACGCGGCGGGTCATCTGAGCTTTTTATGGCATTTCTTGGGAACGAGCGCACCTGGCCTGCGTTCAAGGAAGAGAGCATCACACAAACGTGAGCACGTCCGTGCGGAGTTTTGCCGTGCGCCTTGCCATGTCCGCTCTGCCGAATTCAGGGGCTTGCGGACACTCGCAGAAGGACCCGATTGCATGACCACAACTGTTTCTCATGATTACCGCGAAGAGCGCAGAAGCCGGGGGGCAGGTGTCTGGGCCACCTGGGTGCTGGCGGCTGTTCTGCTGGTGTTTGGTCTGCCGATTTTCTTCGGCGGTCTCTACCTGATGTATCTGGGTGGATCTTTCTATTATGCACCTGCCGGGCTTGGCCTGCTTCTGACAAGCTTTCTGTTGTTCCGTCTCTCGCCAGCAGCAATCCCGATCTATCTTTTGACGTGGGTCTGCACTCTGGTCTGGGCCTTCTGGGAAGTCGGGCTTGATTTCTGGGGGCAGGTGCCGCGCCTGTTGTCGCCGACGATCGTTTTGATCTTCGTGCTGCTGACAATCCCCGTTTTGCGTCGTTCCTCCAGACGCTAGGCCAGACCGTTCGACCGACCTGAAAAGGGCCGGTTCGCACCCGTTTTAATCGAGAAAGGATAGAGGCATGTTCCCTCGGCTTTCAATTGGCCTTATGGCCGGTGGCTTGATGGTCGCCAGCATTGCGACGCCAAGCTTCGCCCAAACAGCGACAGACGCGACATCATCCGGGTCGGCAAGTCAGACCCAGAACTCATCGCAGAATTCCGATACGACCGGCATTGTGCCGACCAGCCCCGAGAACGCCGCCAAGGCACCGATGACCACGCCGTCTGCTGCAAATCAGAGCAATGGTCAGTCGTCGTCCGGTGATGTAACGGATGATGCCAGTACCAAAAACCAGTATGGGCAAAGTGTTGAAGAAGGCGATGCGCCAGCCAGCCAGCCCAAGGGGTCAACCGCGGCAACGGTGGTGAAATCCGGTGATAATCAGGAGACAGCGGCCGCAGATCAGCCGGTTCAGATCCCGTCAAAGAAGGCGATGCAGGTGTCCAAGGTTGGCATCGACTGGCCTTACTACGGTGGTAGTATGTCGGCCCAGCGCTATTCACCGCTGGATCAGATCACTCCGGACAATGTGTCCAAGTTGCAGCGCGTGTTCTCCTATCGCACTGGGGACATGCCTCAAGGCTCAGCCAAGGGGAGATATGCGGCTGAAAGCACACCGCTGAAGATCGGCAACGATCTGTATATGTGTTCGGCCAAGAACATCATGGTTGGCCTGAATGCAGCAACGGGTAAGCAGATCTGGCGCTATGATCCGAAGGTGAAGAATGAGGCTATTCCTTACAGCGCAAGCTGTCGTGGTGTGGTGGCATATACATCGCCGAAACTGGATGACAGCGCGTTGTGCAAGACCCGCATCATCGAAGGCACGATTGATGCGCGCCTGATTGCGGTGGATGCGAAGACTGGCAAGCCTTGTCCTGATTTTGGTGACAAGGGGCAGGTCGACCTGTGGGCTGGCATCGGCAAGAAAGTGCCTGGTTGGTATGCGGTGACGGCACCTCCAGCACTGGTGCGCGGCGTTATCGTGACGGGTGCTCAGGTGAAGGACGGACAGGCCAAGAAAGGCCCTTCCGGTGTCATTCGTGGTTTCAACGCAGAAACAGGCAAGCTGGTGTGGGCCTGGGATATGGGGCATCCGGATCGTCATGGTCTGCCACCCAAGGGAGACACTTACACCCGCGGCACGCCGAACATGTGGACGGCACCGGTGGCGGATGAAAAGCTGGGTTACGTCTATCTGCCACTTGGCAATGACTCGGTCGATTACTACGGCAAGAGCCGCACTGAGCAGGAAAAGAAATATTCCAGCTCGCTGGTGGCGATTGATGTCACGACCGGCAAGCCGGTATGGCATTTCCAGACCGTCAAGTTTGACCTTTGGGACTATGACCTTGGCTCGCAGCCTACGCTGATCAACATGAAAGATCCCAAGAGCGGCAACATGGTGCCAGCCCTGATCCTGCCGTCGAAGCAGGGGGATATTTATATTCTCAACCGGCGTACGGGCAAATCGCTGTTCCCGGTCGGTCAGGTCAAGGCTCCCAAGGGCGGTGTTGAATCTGAGGATCTGGCAGACACCCAGCCGGTGTCCAAGTTCGCCAACCTGCGCAAGCACAAGCTGCGTGAAAAAGATATGTGGGGGGCAACTCCGATTGATCAGCTTTGGTGCCGCATTCAGTTCGCACGGGCCAATTATGATGGCATGTTCACACCGCCAAGCGCCAAGAAGCCGTGGATCGAATATCCTGGCTACAACGGTGGCTCTGACTGGGGTAGCCTCGCGGTTGATCCCAAGAATGACGTGATCATTGCGAACTACAACAATATCCCGAATTACAACCAATTGATCCCGCGCAAGACGGCGGACAAGATGGGTCTGAAGCCGATCTATGAGACTGATAACAAGTCGTCGGGTAAGGCCGAAGGCGCTGGCGATCCGCAGACGGGGACTCCCTATGCCATCCAGGTTAATGCGGGCTGGCAGTCCAAGCTGACCGGGATGCCGTGTTCGGAGCCGCCCTACGGCGGGATCACGGCCATCGACCTGAACACCGGTAAGACCCTTTGGGACAAGCCTTTGGGCACAGCACGTCGCAATGGTCCGTTCGGTATTCCGAGCATGTTGCCGATCCCGATCGGGACCCCCAATAATGGCGGTTCGGTTGTGACGGCAGGTGGTCTGATCTTCATCGGGGCTGCCACGGATGATCTGTTCCGGGCTATCGACATGAAAACTGGCAAGGTCGTGTGGAGTGTGGAGTTGCCGGCAGGTGGTCAGGCCAACCCGATCACCTATGCGGTGGATGGCCGTCAATATGTGGCCATCGCGGCCACCGGACATCACTTCATGAAGACACCGGTTGGCGATTATCTCGTTGCCTATGCGCTGCCTGAAAAGAACTGAGGCGGACCTGACGATCTGAAATGATCTCTCAAGGGATATGACGGAAAAGGCGGGCCTCGGCTCGCCTTTTTCATGTTTCGCCTGCACTGCGGTGAAAGCCCTTGGAAACGGCGGCCTTTATTGTGTGACGCTGAGAAGCATGACGGCGAGAAATACCAGCACGAGTCCTCCAAGTGCCAGCTTCCACGCATCCGAGCGTTTTTTTAAGCCGGGCCAGCCCAACGGCTTGATGAGTTGCACTGCGGCGAGGGCTGCCAGAACGAGAAGGATCAATTTGGTCAAGGTCTGGTAAGCTCCGGCTGTGTCATGGCCTCTTCTGATAGCCTGTGCAGGGCAGCATTGAAAGTGGCGCAGGACCTCTGAGGGGCCTTGTCACATTTTCTGCATGTATGTGTTCGAAAAAAGGAACAACCAGAGAGGTTCTCCGTTGAGTTGTTGCGGAGTGTTGCCGCATGCAACCTTCTGTCTCTTTCTTGTCCCGAACGCATTCGGCCAATCCACCCTGATTGGCAGAGTGTGCCAGCCAGCTTTTCGACTGGCATCGTGGCGCCGATTTTGTCTGGTGTGCTCGGTGGAGCACCACGAGGCAGACAGATTTTACAGATCAAGTTGAGGACGTCTCATGGCACGTATTTTCACAGCATGGTTGTTATTGCTGGTTGGCCTTGCGCTGACTGGTGGAGGTGGCTGGCTGGTCGCTCTCGGCGGGAGTTGGTTCTATCTGATCCTTGGATTGCTGTTTCTCGCTTCGAGCGCGCTCACGTTTGCGCGCCGATCTGCCGCTTTGTGGGTTTATGGGATCCTGACCTTGTTCGCGCTTGTCTGGGCGTTGTGGGAAGTCGGGCTTGACTGGTGGGCCCTTGCTCCGCGCGGTGGTGTGGTCATTGTGATTGGCTTGTGGATGATGACGCCATGGGTGCGCCGCTCTTTGAGACACGAAGAAACGGGTGGTTCTGCCTCTGCCTTGGCCCGTTGGTATTCCGGTCGTCGGGGCCATCGTCGTGGCTGTCGTTGCCATGTTCAATATGCCACACGACCTGCCGGGCCAATTGCCGGATCAGACAGTTGCGTCGGCGGGCGTTAATCTTGGCAATCAGATGCCGGATGGCGACTGGCATCAATATGGGCGCAGCAATTTTGGTCAGCGGTATTCGCCGCTTGACACCATCACCCCGAAAAATGTTGCCACCTTGAAGGTGGCCTGGACCTATGAAACGGGTGATGTCAAGAAGCCGAGCGATGTGACCGAGACGACGTATCAGGTCACACCGATAAAGATACATGACACCCTGTATCTGTGTACACCACACAACTGGGCTTTGGCGGTTGATGCCAAGACCGGCAAGCAGAAGTGGAAGTATGATCCGCAAGTCGGTGAGAACACGCAGCGCCAGCACCAGACGTGTCGTGGTGTGACCTATTGGGTCGACCCGCAGGTGGCTGAAGGCGAACGGTGCCATGAACGCATTTACCTGCCGACCTCGGATGCCCGTTTGATCGCACTGGATGCAGGTGATGGCTCCTTGTGTGAGAGCTTTGCTGACAAGGGCATGCTGCATCTTGAGCAGCACATGAAATATGATCCGGACGGCTATTATTATTCCACGTCGCCGCCGCTGGCGGTTGCGGGCAAGATCATCATTGGCGGTGCTGTAAATGACAACTTCTCCACGCAGGAGCAGTCCGGGGTCATTCGCGCCTTTGATGCGCATACGGGCAAACTGTTGTGGAACTGGGATTCCGGCAACCCGCAAGAGACCACCCCGCTGCCAGAGGGCCAAACCTACACCACCAATTCCCCGAACAGCTGGTCTGTCATGGCCGTCGATCAAAAGCTCGGCTTGGTCTATGTACCAATGGGCAACCAGGTGCCGGATCAGCTCGGCATGAACCGCGATGAGAATGTGGAAACCTATTCCTCGTCTCTCACGGCTCTGGATCTCAGCACGGGTCAGGTGCGTTGGGTGCAGCAGTTCGTGCATCATGATCTGTGGGATATGGATGTACCCGCTCAGCCCGTTCTGATTGATCTCAAAGGCAGTGATGGCACACCGGTTCCTGCCGTGGTGCAGCCCACCAAGCAGGGCGATATCTATGTCCTTAACCGAGAAACCGGCAAGCCGATCATTCCGATCACCGAAAAGAAGGTTGGCACGACGGACACCATTCCCGAAGATCATGCGTCGCCAACCCAACCGCATTCTGCCCTGACATTTAATCCGCCGAAACTGACGGAGCGGAATATGTGGGGTGTGACGATTTTCGATCAACTCGCCTGCCGGATCAAGTTTCACGAGCTGAAATATGACGGCATGTACACGCCGCCGTCCTTGCAGGGCTCGATCATCTATCCAGGCAATTTCGGTACTTTCAACTGGGGCAGCGTCGCGGTTGATCCTGAACGGCAGGTGATGTTCGGCATGCCGACCTATCTGGCGTTCACATCTCGCCTTATTCCGCGGGATCAGGTGCCTCCGAAAGGTTCGAAGAAGGCCAGCGAACAGGGCATCAACCGAAACGAAGGTGCTCCTTATGCCGTCGCCATGGGGCCGTTCCTCGGTCCGCTTGGTGTTCCATGTCAGCAGCCGCCTTGGGGCTATGTCGCTGGTGTCAATCTGCAGGACGGCAAGATCGCCTATCGCCACAAGAATGGAACCGTCTATGACATGACACCGCTGCCGTTGCCCTTCAAGCTGGGTGTCCCCGGTATTGGTGGCCCGATGATCACCAAGGGAGGTGTTGCCTTCCTCGGGGCCGCCGTGGACGACTACCTGCGAGCCTATGACCTGACATCAGGCAAGCAACTGTGGCGGGCGCGTTTGCCAGCTGGCGGGCAGGCTACTCCGATGACCTATATGGAAGACGGAGAACAGTATGTGCTGATGGTGGCAGGCGGTCATGGCTCTATAGGCACCAAGCCGGGCGATTATGTTATCGCCTACAAGCTGCCGAAGGGCTCGGATAACTAACTTTTATCCTCAGTGCTTGACGCGTTGGACAGCAAAAAAGGCTCGCACCTGGTAAGGAAGCGGGTCTTTTGTCTTTCCAGAGTCCGGGCATCGTGGTCACCGGGGCCTGACCGGGGGACGAGCGCGGCTCGCAAGGTGTTGACAGATGTGGGAGAGGTACGACGGCGTGCGGCTCTTGACCCGCTGGCGAAAACGGTTCACATCCCCCCTCTGGACAGCTTGAACGGCGGCATCACCCTGCCGGGCCTCAAGGCCTGTCGCGATTACTCATGGTCAAGCCTGGATTGGAGCGCCCGATGTATCTTGTCATTTTCGATTGCGACGGCACTCTGGTAGACAGTCAGCATTCCATCGTCAGCGGCCTGCAGGTGGGCTTTGATGCGGTGGGACTCCCGATGCCCGATCGGGAAACAGTTCTGGCGACGGTTGGCCTGTCACTCGACAATGCCTTTCGGATGCTTTTGAGCGAGGAACATCACCATCACGTCCTGGATATGTCGGCAGCATATCGTCGCTCCAAGCACGAGAACCGTGCTAAGGGGAGTGAAGCTGATCCTTTGTACGAGGGTGTGCGTGATGCGCTGGATCGACTGGCGGCGCGTGACGATGTGCTTTTGGGCATTGCCACCGGCAAGGGCCGGCCGGGTGTCAATCACCTCTTGAGCAATCACGCGCTGGAGGGTTATTTCGTTACCATTCAGACCTCGGATACGTCGCCGTCCAAACCAAATCCGCACATGATCGAGCAGGCTCTTCGTGAGACCGGTGCCGAAATTGATCGTACCGTGATGATTGGCGATACCAGTTTTGATATGGAAATGGCGCGTGCGGCCGGTGTTCAGGCGCTGGGCGTCACATGGGGCTACCATGAACCGCAGCGGTTGCATGTAGCCGGGGCGCACCGGGTGATCGACCGAAGTGATACGCTGGTGGAAGCCGTGGCCGATCTTTTGAATTTTGACAAGGAAACCTTGTGATGCGCGACTATCTGGAAACTCTGGAAAATGATGCCGCGAAAGATCCGGAACAACGCGCGCGTGAATTGTCGCGGCGCGAGTTTCCCAAACGGTTCTACAAGGAAGCTCTGGCTGTCGAACTTGGTGGTCGATTTGCGATTCACCTCGATGGTCGCCCTGTCAAGACCCCGTCTCGCCGAACGTTGACCCTGCCAAACAGAACTGTTGCAGAGGCTGTTGCAGCGGAGTGGAATGCGCAGGAAAAAGACATCAATCCGGTTCGGATGCCTTTGACCCGTATTGCTAACTCTTCTGAGGATGCGGTTGGGGTGCGATTTGGCGAAGTGGCTGATGAAATCGCCCGGTTTTGCGGGACAGACGCTTTGTGCTATCGCGCCGACCAGCCTGATACTCTGGTCGAACGTCAGAACCAGCACTGGAACCCCATTCTCGCTTGGGCTGAGGGGGTGCTGGGCGAACGCTTCGTGCTTATCCAGGGGCTGATGCATCAGGAGCAATCCGAGATACTGCTCGCCCGCTACAGGCAGCGCCTTGATGCGTATGATGCCTTGAGACTGTCGGCTCATCACACGGTGACCACCGTAACGGGTTCGGCCGTTCTGGCGCTGGCGCTGGCAGAAGGCCGGTTCGCGCCTGACGACATTTGGGCCGCCGCCTATGTGGATGAAAATTTCAATATCGAGCGTTGGGGAGAGGATGAAGATGCCAAGCGTGTTCGTGCCTACAAGCGCCGTGAATTCGATGCTGCGACGTTGATCCTGCTGGCGAATTGACCGTTCAAAATATGCCGCAAATAAGGGGTGTCAGGCGCTCTTTAAAAGGCCATCCGGTGCGCACCGGATGGCCTTTCTTGTGTCTGGGAATGCTGGCGTGTTTCTATGGGTTTCTCGCGTTGAAATGACAGGTGTTTCCTGCTCCGGGTGAGCAACTTTCTCCGCCGTGACGGATTGAATAAAGACAGGCGCAAAGGCGCGTCCACCTGTTCAATCCGTCTTAGGAGAAGAGTTCATGTCCCGGAAGGTTTCTGAGGTCATTGTCGATACGCTGGTTCAGGCTGGTGCGCAGCGGTGTTGGGGAATTGTTGGCGACACGATCAATCATTTCACGGATGCCCTGCGGCAGTCAGAGATGAAATGGGTTCATGTGCGTCATGAAGAGGCGGGCGGACTGGCTGCTGGTGGTGAAGCCTATATGACTGGCGAACTGGCCGTCTGTGCGGGCACCTGTGGTCCGGGCTCTCTGCATTTCGTCAATGGCATGTTCGAAAGCCACCGCAATGGCGCGCCGGTTGTGTTGATCGCGTCGAATGTCGCGCGCAGTGAGGAAGGCTTTGGCTTTCCGCAGGAAGTTGACCAGAGCAAGATTTATGCTGATTGCTCGGTCTTCTGTCAGACCATCAATCACCCGGAGCAGGCTGGGCGTGTCACCGCTATGGCGGCGCAGGCAGCCCTCAGCAAGGGCGGTGTAGCGGTCGTGATCGTCAATGGCGACATGTTTGAAGAGACATGCAGCGACGAGATCAAGTGGACCGTCAACCGCATGACCCCCGTGGTGCGTCCCTCTGATCCGGAAGTCGCCAAGCTGGCTGAGATGGTCGAGGCTGCGGGCAAAGTGACGATCTACGCCGGTATTGGCGCGCGCGGCTCGCAGAAGCAGATTTTGGCACTGGCCGAAACCTTGCGCGCACCCGTGGTGCACACCACGCGGGCGAAGGAGTTCATCGAACCGAACAATCCCTTCAATGTTGGCATGACCGGCATCCTTGGCAATCGGGCAGGAATGGAAGCGATGGACGGATGCGATCTGTTGCTGTGCCTTGGCAGTGACTTTGCCTACACGCAGTTTTATCCGAAGTCGGCCAAAATTGTGCAGGTGGACATTGATCCAACGCATATCGGTCGCCGGTGTCCGGTGCATCTTGGTCTTGTCGGCGATGTTGGTGACACCATCGAGGCGCTTCTGCCGCATATCACACGTCGCAAGGACAGCAAGCATCTGGATGCAGCACTCAAGCAGTACAATAAGGACCAGTCCGGCTATGATGATGCCACCAAGGAAAGCGACAAGGAGCTGATCCATCCGCAGTATGTGACGCGTCTTCTCGACGAGATCTCCGAGGATGATGCGATTTATACTGCAGATGGTGGCAGCCCGATGGTGTGGCTCTTGCGGCACCTGCGGGCGACCGGCGCACGTCGCTTCCTGACGTCGCTGGGCCATGGGACAATGGCCAATGCCTATCCGCAGGCGATGGGCATTGCGGCAGCCTATCCGGACCGTCAGGTCATTGCCATGTGTGGTGACGGCGGCATGACCATGTTGATGGGCGACCTTCTGACACTGAAGCAGGAAAAGCTGCCGGTGAAGATGATCATTTTCAACAATGGCACGCTGGGCTTCGTGGAGATGGAACAGCGCGTTGAAGGCTTGCTTGATTCTTATACTGAACTGGAAAATCCGGATTTCTCGGCCCTTGCGAAAACCTGTGGCATCGCTGGATATCGCGTCGAAAACGCAGATGATCTGGAAGTGGCGATGAAGCAGTGGCTGAATGAGCCGGGTCCGGCAGTGCTGGATGTGAAGGTCAATCGCATGGAACTCGTCATGCCGCCGAAGATCAAGGTGGCACAGGTCGGGTCGACCGCGATGTTTGGTGTCAAGGCGGTGCTGGATGGCCGCACGCGTGAAGTGGTGTCGTTGTTGCGCGATAATTTCCTGCGCTAAACGAACAGGGGCGGGGCATATCATCGCCCCGTCTTTGGTTCTTTCAGAGCAACAAAAAAGCCGCCACTTTGGAGGAGCGGCTTTTTTGTATTCAGAGAAGCTGGCCTTGTTCAGATCTCCAAGCTGTCCATCTTCTGAAACAGAATCGCGCAAGGCATTCGACCAGTCGGACGACAGCTTCATGAAATACGGGTCGTCCTGCTCGATACGACGCTGACGCTCGGTCGAAAAACTGTCTTTCTCATAGACGACCAGATCAATAGGCAGTCCGACCGAGAGGTTGGAGCGTAGCGTGCTGTCGAAGGACAGCAGCACCATCTTGGCGCCGTCGCCCAGACGCATGTCAGCCTGGGTCACGCGGTCCAGAATTGGCTTGCCATATTTATGTTCGCCGATCTGCAGGAAATGCGTATCGTCAGACACTTCGATAAAGTTGCCTGCGGCGTAAATCTGGAACATGCGTGGTTCTTCACCTTTGATCTGGCCTCCCAGAATGAAGGTGATGAAGAAATTCTCTGCCGTCGCCGCCAGACTGTCACCATCGGTCGCATGCACTTCACGCACTGCGCTGCCAATCAATCTTGCCACCTGGAACATGGTGCTGACGTTCATGATCGTTGGCGTGTCAGGCTTGGGGTAAGACAGTTGCTCGCCAAGGTAGGAGATGACGGCCTGAGTGACGGCCAGATTGCCCGCCGACATCAACATCAGGACACGGTCATCCTCCTGTTCCCAGATGTGAAGCTTCTTGAAGGTCGATATGTTGTCGACTCCGGCGTTCGTTCTGGTGTCTGCGGCCATCACGATACCGCGATCCAGTTTCAAACCGACGCAATAGGTCATGTCTATCTTTCAGATGCTTTTGACGGGCGCGCTTGCAGACCCTCTATAGGGCAGCATGCGCCGCAAATGTTAAAAGCTCATTGTTGCTGCTGTTGCACAGTGACTTCGACGGAGAGGTTCTCCTCCAGTCCTCCGAAGCGAATGCCTCTGATTGGGGAAGCGGAACGCGAGATCCAGTCCTGTCGTCAAGCGAATGTAACGTTCGGTCGGACAAATTCCGTTGGATATATCGAAACCGACCCACCCCAGATCCGGGATAAGAGCTTCGGCCCAGGCATGATGTGCCTCTGATTCTTGCTCATCGTCCAACAACAAGTACCCTGAGACATAGCGTGCGGGAACACCAATGCTGCGAAGGGCTGCGATGAAGATGTGCGCATGATCCTGAGCACACACCTGACCAGCAGCCAAAGCCGATGCGGCGGTGTCACTCGTATCGGTGACGCCGATAGTATAGGCGACTTTCTCCCGGATGCTGTCACTCAGGGCGTGACAGCCGGTAATCATGTCGTCTTCCCGCTCAACAGCTCCGGCCAGTCGCCGGATGGCCTGATTGGATTTGGTTAGTGGTGTCACGCGGGTGAAAATCCGGTTGGGAAAAATTGTCGTGGCAGGGCCAACGACGCCAGATGTATCTTCTGTGTCGACAATGCCTTCTGCAATGATCTCGAACTCTTCAGCCAGATCACGTGCAGTGATCATCTGCACCGTATTGCCGAAGGCATCCCTGTACTGGGTTGCTCTGTCCATGCCGGGGGCTGTGACCGTCCATTCAATCACTTTTTGACCCGGACAATCGTCTGGTGTCAGGCGCAATTGCTGCATGGAATTCGCGATCGGACTTTCGTAGCGATAGCGCGTGATGTGTTTGACCGTCAGTTGCATCTTGGCTCCACGGGTCTCAGGAAAAGTTGTAATCGCTCGAAAGTTGCATGGCGAAAGCGTTGTTCTTGTTGATGAAGCTCGTCAAAAACTCGCTCAGCCCCCGATTATAGATCGTATCCATGTCGAGGGATTGCAACTCGCGCCATGTTTCACATGCCATGTCTATGCTTGGCAGGCGTTCGCCGTAAAAGTTTGCCAGATCATCAAGTGTGTCGTCGATCCAGTCGTAACAATAAGCCAGCGAGCGGGGCATTTCCTTTTTGAGGATCAGAAATTCTGCAATGTTGCCCGCCGTCAATCGGGCCTTGGGATAGGCGAACCGATAGCTGCGCAAGCCAGACATGGCGCGCAGGATGGCGCTCCATTGTGCCTGTTCTGCTCCGCCTTTTCCGCCAGCCACATCAAACTCCGGCAACAACACCCAATATTGCGTATTAAGGACTCGAGCCGTGTTATCGGCACGTTCGACGAAGTTGCCGAGTTGGCTGAAGAAGTAGCCATCATCGCGCAGTACCGTATTGAGCAGCGCGCCGCGGAAAAGATGGGAACGTTGGCTGATCCAGGACAGGAAGTCCGGCAGGCGTTCAGGCGTGATGCTTAGCGGATTGACGTCACAGAATTCGATATAGGTGGTGTTGATGGCGTCCCATAGTTCCGCGGTGATGCCGGTACGCACGGCACGTGCGTTGTTGCGAGCTCCCTCGAGACAGACACGGACGCTGGCCGGGTTTTCCTTGTCGAAAATCATATAGCTGATCACGCTGCGCGCGTTGATCTCGTCTTCGTTCTTTTCGCGATAGCCGAATTCACAGCCCGCGCTTTTCAAGGCAAAGTTCCACTGTCCGCGGCCATTGTTGCCGTTGCGAGGCACCATTGAGGTGCGGTAATCCACTTCCAGCAGCTTGACGGCGTTCTGGGCACGCTCGTGCAGCCGGGACATCCAGAACAGCGAAGAGGCGGTTCTTCCTAGCATGACTTACTCCTCCAGAACCCAGGTGTCTTTTGTGCCGCCGCCCTGGCTTGAATTGACCACCAGAGAGCCTTTTTTCAGCGCCACGCGGGTGAGGCCACCCGGTGTGATGCGCACCTGATCGCCGATAAGCACAAAAGGCCGCAGATCGACGTGTCGCGGGGCAACGCCCGACGACACATGCGTTGGACAGGCAGACAAGGCCAGCGTCGGCTGGGCGATATAGTTTGACGGATTGGCCTTGAGGATTTTGCGGAAATCCGAGATCTGCCGTTTGGAGGCTGTCGGTCCGATCAACATGCCGTAGCCACCTGAGCCGTGAACTTCCTTGACGACGATGTCCTCAAGATTGTCGAGCACATACTTCAGGTCGTCTTCTCGCGAACAATGCCAAGTGGGGACGTTGTTCAGGATCGGTTTTTCGCCCGTGTAGAACTCGATGATCTCCGGCACATAGGCATAGATGGCCTTGTCGTCGGCAATGCCGGTACCTTGGCGCATTGCAGATTGTGACATTGCCAGCGCGATACGCATCGAAGATGCCCGGAACACCCAACATACTGTCCGGGTTGAAGGTGAGGGGATCGAGGAAGGCATCGTCGATGCGGCGGTAGATCACATCCACCTGTTTGGGCGCGCGGGTCGTGCGCATGAACACCTTGCCGTTCTCGACAAAGAGATCGCGTCCCTCGACCAATTCAACACCCATGGAATCAGCCAGAAACGCATGTTCGAAATAGGCCGAATTGTAGATGCCCGGCGTCATGACAACGATGGTCTGTGCCGATTTGGCCGGGTCTGGCGTGACACTTTCCAGGGTCTGACGCAGCAGGTCCGGGTAATGCTCGACCGGTGCAACCTGATGCATGTGGAACAGATCCGGGAACATGCGCATCATGGTCTCGCGGTTTTCCAGCATGTAAGACACCCCCGATGGCGTGCGCGTGTTATCTTCCAGAACGTAGAATTCGTTCTCGGAAACGCGCACCAGATCGGTGCCTATAATATGTGCATATACAGAATGAGCCGGGCGATGACCGATCATTTCGGGCAAAAATGCTTCGTTCTGCACAATAAGCTCAGCAGGAATACGACCTGCGCGGATGATTTCCTGACGGTTATAGATGTCATTGAGAAAGGCATTTAGTGCACGCACACGCTGTTCAATCCCCGCAGACAGCTTCCGCCACTCTGACGCGGAGATGATACGCGGGATCGGATCGAAAGGGATGAGGCGTTCTGTTGCGTCCTGTGCACCATAGACGGCAAAGGTAATACCGAGGCGCCGAAAGATGGTTTCTGCCTCGCGGCCTTTCTTTTTCAAGAAATTGGGTGGCTTGTTTTCCAACCATTCGGCAAGGTGCGAGTAGGCAGGACGAGGATTTCCCTCTTGGTCCATCATCTCATTGAAGAATGACGCAGCGTCGCCCATTGTCCCTCCCGTAAGGTTTATTGCCCTTAAAAATCAAGACTTGCAGATTTTCCAAACACCACCAAGCGTATTCTGAATGCGTTGGTGCTTAGCAATTAAGCAAATCGTCTTTTTACAAAAACGAATCTGGTCCCAATCCTTGGCGGACTGGATGATAAATCGGAGGGTGTTTTTGTGTGGGCAGAAAAACGCCTGCCGGAAAAGTGTCCCCGACAGGTAAATGCAGCTTAACGTCTAGTCGTTCCAATTGTTCATGAACAACGGCTGCTTGCATTTGTATGCGACCGGGCAGTTGGGGTTGTCGCCTGTCTTCGCATAGTGGATCACTGTGATCTCGTCGCGGTCGCAGTAGCCCTGGTTTGCGACGAAACGCGAGTAGGTGTACTGGCCTGTTGTGAAGACCACGCTGCCATCGCGTTTGACCATGGCCTGCGCCTTCTTGCAGTCCATCTGTCGCAGGTCGGGTCGCGCTTCGGCGGCCGTGCTGATGAACAGGGTCGAGGCGAGAGCCAGCGAGAGGGTTGGCAGAACACGCGAACGTGTCAGTGCTTTGCGGGAACTAGGGGGCATCGGCATGACCTCATCTTCTTGGATCACGTCAAATTCGGAACCGTCCGTGGGCCTGACGTGAAGGGAGCCTTGACCTTGATGTAGGGCTGTTTGACTAAAAGTCACGTCTCGTCAAAAAGGCAATTTTGCGGCGGGAAGGCTGCTATTGCGGGCGATTGCGTGTGAGCTCGACGCTGACATTGCCAGAGGACAGTGGCAGCGGCGCGCCGGGTTTGTGGACCCGGACTCGAGCTTTCATGATCCGCCCGTCTGCGGCAAAGACGGTTTCCAGAATGGCTCCGGCCAGCCGCTCGATCAGATTGAAGCGTGTCTGTGTCACGGTCGTCTCGATTGCGCGTGTCAAGCTGGCGTAACAGATGGTGTCGTCATAGTTGTCACTGACACTGGCCTTTTCCAGATCCGCCCAACATGTCAGATCGACAATGAATCTCTGACCGAGTTGCGCCTCTTCGGCATGGACGCCGTGATAGGCGAAAAAGGCGAGGTCTTTGAGGTGAATGGCATCCATGAGAAAGTCCGATCTGAGCAGGGTGGCCGTCTGGCCGCCGGGCACCTTGCCCATGCTGGCAGGGTGCGGCTTCGCGTCTGCGCGCCGGGGCCTGAGATCTGTGGGGCTTGCATGGACCAGACAGGGCATACCGGGCGCGGGAGTGCGTCTCGATTTAAGCCTCCGTTACGCAAAAATCCAGTGGCTTGCTCAGCTCATTTGCACATGACCAGAGCGGCCGTGTTCAGTCGTGGATATTGAAGCGGGAGAAATTCGCCGACTTGTAGTAGTCCGGCCTGCATTGCGCGTGTGCCCGGCCCAGAACGTGACTTGCATCGCCCAAGGGGAAAGTCTCGACCAGATGGCCATCCACCAGAACAGTGACCCTGTATCCTCGGCGCAAGGCATTCCAGAGCATGACAAACTTGTCAGCGCAGGTCGGGCAGGAGGTCTGGATGTTACCATGCTTGTCCGGCGTGAAGCCGATGTTCTGGTCGTCGATTTGAAAACTGACGTGTGTTTTCGGCGAGAGTGGGTAACCCGGCAGGTGCATGGCTACAACGGTGCCGCGTTCTGCCGGATCGTGATTGCACCAGATGGTAAAGCGTGCGCCGTCGGAATTTTCCATCCAATAGCGCTCGAAGCCTTTCACCGTGCCATTTTGCTAAGGCCTTATCGGCGTGGGCGGCCACAATGGTGCCGAGCATCAGAAGGATCGTCGCGGCAATTTTTTTCAACATCACAAAGGGCCCCACCTCGGTTCATGTGCAGTGTATTTGAGGAACATAAAAATACGATTGTTCTAAATACTTAAAATTGAACCAACCCATTGAAAAACGACCCTTGCGCACCGGGTGGCATGCAGCTAGAAATCTTTCAGTAATACTGAAATGTTCTCGGGGCGGGGTGGAATTCCCCTCCGGCGGTAACAGGAGTTTCCTGAAGCCCGCGAGCGTTTTACGACCAGTCTGCCGGATTTTCCGGTGCGGGTCGCAAAGGTCAGCAGATTCGGTTTAAGTCCGAAGCCGACGGTGACAGTCCGGATGGAAGAGAGCAATCACGTGTAGAGGGGGCGCTGACAACCTGGTCAGTGGCGTCTTTTGCATGTGCTTTGACCCGCCCTGACTTTGACAAAAGGTCCTGGGCTCGTGGAACAATCTGTCTTCAAATCCCGTATCGTGCGAGCGGCGGTTTTCATGGTGCTTTCGGGCGCGGCCTTTTCTGTGGTGAATGTCGCGCTTCAGGCTGCGACCCGCACTCTGGGGCTGCCGTCAGCATCTGTCGTCTTCTGGCAATATGGCTTGGCGTTTCTGTTTTCTGCGCCCTGGGTGCTGCGGCGCGGTTTGCGGTCGTTGAAAACCCGTCATCCGGTTTTGCATATCCTGCGTGTCGGGTTTGCGGTTGCGGGTGTGCAATTTTGGGGCGCTGGCCTGTCGTCGGTGCCGATCTGGCAGGCCATCGCTTTGATTATGACCTCGCCGTTTTTCGTTATTGTCGGGGCGTGGTTGTTATTGGGCGAAACGATCCGTTGGCAGCGCTGGGCCGCGACCGCGTTCGGGTTTTCCGGTGCGATGGTCATTCTACAGCCGTGGTCTGCGGGCTTCAGTTGGGCGGCGCTGTTGCCGTTGCTGGCCGCGATGTTCTGGGGAGCGGCCTCGCTATTGACCAAACGGCTGACGCAGGATGAACCCGCCGACACGATCACCGCCTACTTGCTTTTGCTATTGACGCCTGCCAACGCCGTTGTGGCTATCGGTGGCGGCTTTGTCGTGCCGTGGGCAGCATCTGTTATTGCCATTATTGTGGTGGCCGGTGTTTTCACCTTTCTGGCCAACTATCTGCTGACGCTGGCCTATTCAAAGGCTGATGCAGCCTATGTCCAGCCTTTCGATCATCTGAAGTTGCCGTTGAACCTGATCGGTGGTTGGATCGCCTTTGCCAATGTTCCAAGTCTGGCCTTCTGGCCGGGGAGCTTGATGATCCTCGCTGCGTCGCTTTATGTGATGAACAGTGAGCGGCAGGCAAATGTTGGGTACGCGCAACGGACAGCACAGGCCACGGGATGACGACGTGATGACAGAAACTGGCGATCTGAAGTGCGTGCAGGTGCGTGTTCACGGACGGGTACAGGGGGTCGGATATCGGGCACTGGTGTGCGGACGCGGCTGAGGCTCGCCAGCTTCAGGGCTGGGTGCGCAACCGTGCGGATGGCACAGTGGAACTGGTTGTTTCTGGTCCGGCCGCTATTGTCGACGACATGCTGGAGTTGTTGCGTAAAGGCCCGCGACTGGCTCGTGTGTCAGATGTCGTGGTGCAGACAACCGACAAGCCGGCAGACACAGGATTTCAGCGCCTTGCGACTGTTTGACATACACAGGTGTGACGCCTCCTGGATGGGCCATGCGAGTTACACGTCGACGGAATGTGTCTTGCCGAAGATCTTCTCAAACTCTGCCCGCATCACCAGATCATTGTCTTCCATCGTCACGGGTAATCCCAAGTCGACAAGGCTGGTGACGCCGTGTTCGGAAATGCCGCAAGGCACAATGCCGCCAAAATGGCTCAGATCCGGATCGACGTTGAAGCTGATGCCGTGAAATGTGACCCATTTGCGCAGGCGAATGCCGATCGCGGCGATTTTGTCCTCAACCGTGGCGCCGCGATCTGGGCGACGCACCCAGACGCCAACACGGTCTTCGCGCCGCTCGCCGCGCACATGATAGGCCCACAGGGAATTGATAATCCACGCTTCCAGTGCTGAGATGAAGGCGCGAATGTCCTGTTGTCGCCGCTTGAGATCGAGCATCACATAGGCAACGCGCTGTCCGGGGCCATGATAGGTGTGCTGGCCGCCACGACCGGTGTGATAAACAGGAAAGCGGTCAGGGGTGATCAGATCTTCATCATGGGCGCTTGTGCCAGCCGTATAAAGCGGTGGGTGTTCCAGAAGCCAGACGCGCTCCGACGCAGTTCCATCTGCGATCTGCGCCACGCGCTCCTCCATCAGGCGGGTGGCCACATCATAATCGACCGGCGTGTCCGAGATTGCCCATTCAACCGGCGGCGCAGATATGCGCGGGAAGAAATCGACGACAAGGCTGTCCCGATTCTGGCGGGACACGGTCGGATCTGGGCTGGCTGGCGCGGCAGCAGGGGCGGCTGGCTGTTGGGAATCCGTCATGGGTCTGATACGTTAACTTGTGCGGTTTCGGGCGCTGGAAGCGCTTGTGGATTTGTTCGATTGTCGAGGCGTGTTAGGCTTTGCCACTCAAGATGTGCGTGGCTGGCACAAGACACACATATAGGCGGAAATCTCGAATGACTACCTTTGATGAAATCAGTGTCGATATTTCTGTGGTGCTGGGCGGATCGGAAATGCCGGTGCATCAGCTTTTGCGCATGGGGCGTGGCGCGGTGATCGATTTGGATGTCAAGGAAGACGAGGACGTCAGGATCTATGCCAACAAGACGCTTGTTGCCATGGGGCAGGTGGTTCTTCTGGGCGAGCGTATCGGTGTCTCGATTACCGAAGTTCTCATGCGTCCGGCTGATATGCGGCCGATGCGCACCACGGGACCGCTTTGAGCGGAAAAGTTGTAGTATTCTGAGTGGGTTGTGTGGACAACGCGCGGCGTCACGTCTGCCTGTGTATAAAAACCAAATAATCTGTTGCGCTGCTCAGACCCTTTTGCTACATGGAGCCGGTCGCCGCGATACGGGGCGGTGCAAAACTGAATATGCGGTCGTGGCGGAATTGGTAGACGCGCAGCGTTGAGGTCGCTGTGGGGTAAAACCCGTGGAAGTTCGAGTCTTCTCGACCGCACCATTCAGACAAAAGCTTCAAGCTTTGAAGAACAAACCGGCCTCTGGCCGGTTTTTTTGTATCTGCGTCTCAAAGTACGCAGCGGAACGATTGCAGCTATCCTTCATTTCCCTCTGACTATGTGCCGACGTCTTGTGATGTTGCGTTGTGCATCTTGGTCAAAGGCAGAAAACCTTGTGTATGGGGAGGAGATGTGGCTGTGAGCGAGTTCTTATCGGTGATCAACCAATATTCCGGTATCATCTCTGCGGTCACGGGCCTGATCTCGGCTCTGATATGGGGTGTCTATCTGCAGCTCTTTCTGGTCAGCTTCATTCGGTCATCGCGCAATGAGATCCACATTGATCTGGGAGCTGCCGCCGGGCAGAACGCGCGCTGCATCATCACCAATATGGGCAACGACACCATCTACATTCAGCAGATCACGGCAACGCTGGAGACGGCCGATGGCAGCCATTGTGCTGTGGTGACAGAGCGGGAGGAAGTTCGGGAGGATAGCGTCGAGCGTCCGTTGTCGCGGACAAACAGAGGGCCGCTTGCGCCATGGCGGCCTGTTGGACATTGGCTCGCTGAGTGAAATGGCCAAGCGGGTGCAGCTCGCTGATGACAGTATTCCCGATCACGAAGCGTTTGACAGCATCGAGGTTCGCGTCATGGCCATTTCCAGCCAGTCGCGCGGTGCCATTGGTGGCTACAAGCTGTTCAAGGCCTGCAAGGGCGGTGCGCATGTTCTGTATCAGGCAGATTCTTATTTCACCAATCAGATCAAAAGCCATTTTTTCCGGAGCAATCATTCCGCTTTTGATTGTTGAAGACGTCGGGCGTCAGTGGGTCCTTCCGTTGTAAGGGGGGCTCCCAAAGCCACGGTGCGCCTTGCTGATGAAACTCTTATGTCGTCAAACGGTTGTCTGTTCGATAGGCGCGGCTGTGCCTGCACTGTGCTGCAAAGTCTCTGGCAACTCTTTTTCGTTAAAAGATGGCGGGTGCATCGCAAATCCTTTTGAAGAAATCGATGGGATCATGAAATAACAAGAGTGTTTGCAGGTGGTAGGGTTGCGTTTGGCGCAGTCGGCTGCGCTTGTGGGCCAACGACACCTCCAGAATGTGAGCGAGGGGATATAATATGGCGGAACAGTTCCTTAACGACGAGGACATCCCGGCCGAAACCCTCATTCCAGTGCGTAATGAGGAGGGACACCTCAACCCGGACTTCATCGAGCAGGTGGAGACGGCGATTGAGGCGGAAGACAGTGTCGAACTTCAGGAGCTGACGGCAGATCTGCATGAAGCAGACACCGGCGCCTTGATTGAAACGCTGGCGGAAGACGAGCGCGCCGATTTTGTACGCCTGCTTGGTGATAATTTTGACTTTACGGCACTGACGGAGACCGATGAAGGGGTTCGTGTCAAGCTGCTGGAGGCCTTGCCCAACAAGGCGATTGCCGGCCATCTGGTCAATCTGGATTCCGATGATGTCGTTTACATCCTTGAAGATCTGGATGCTCAGGATCAGGCCGAGATCCTGCGTGATATGCCCTATGCCGACAGGGCCCAGCTTCAGCGCTCGCTTGATTACCCGGAAGAGAGCGCCGGTCGGCGCATGCAGTCGGAGTTTATTGCGATTGCGCCGTTCTGGACGATTGGTCAAACCATCGATTACATGCGCGAAGCACGCGATTTGCCGGACAATTTTTATGAGATCTATGTGGTCGACCCATCGTTCCACCTGCTTGGCGCCGTTGCGCTGGACAGGGTGCTGAGAACCGGACGCGATGAAAAGATCACGTCGATCATGACGGAAACCCGCCATGAGGTGAAAGCCACCGACGATCAGGAAGAAGTGGCGCGCCGGTTTGAGCGCTACAATCTTGTCTCCACCGCTGTTGTGGATGAAAATGCCCGTCTGGTCGGGATTATCACCGTTGATGACATCGTTGATGTGATCAAGGAAGAAGCCGAAGAAGATATGCGTGGCCTCGCCGGGGTGGGTGATGAAGAAATGTCGGACAGCGTCATGCGGACAGTGCGTTCGCGTTTGACATGGCTTGTCGTCAATCTGCTCACCGCTGTTCTGGCCTCCACCGTGATCGGGCTGTTTGAAAGCACCATTCAGTCCATGGTGGCGCTTGCCGTGCTTATGCCGATTGTTGCCTCCATGGGAGGCAATGCCGGTACACAGACCATGACGGTCGCCGTGCGCGGTATTGCCACGCAGGAACTGGATGCCCGCAATATGTGGCGGGTGCTACGTCGTGAAGTGTTCGTGAGTTTCCTCAATGGCATTTCGCTGGCGCTGATCATGGGGCTCACGGCACTGGGTGTGGTTTTCCAACCCCGGCCTTGGCGTGGTGATTGCGTCGTCAATCGTCGTCAACATGCTGTTTGCCGGTCTGGCAGGCCTGTTGATTCCTCTTGGCCTGCACCGTCTGAATGTCGATCCGGCACTGGCTTCGACGGTCTTTGTGACGACAGTTACCGACGTTATCGGCTTTCTGGCCTTCCTCGGCATTGCGGCAAGCTGGTTCCATCTGCCGCTTTAGGGGGGCATACATGCGCTTCAAGTGGTCGGCGCGGACTTTCCTGTCTGCTGGCATTTATGAGGGCATCACCTAAGGGTCGTCCTAGCTTTTCAGGGATGCACGAAGCTTACGCGCTTGCCCAGAATAAGCTGCTGCGCTGATGTTTGTGTTAGATTGAGAAATGCAGCCGGTCAGGCGGATGTTGGTTCAACAACATCGCGTGCGCTACGGACGCTGCCCAGAAGAGTTTCGCGCAGGTCCATGATCTGCTTTTGCAGTTTGCCGATATCGTCGACGCTCATGTTGCAGGCGGCGAACACGCAGCGTGTCGTCTCTTCGGAACGAGCCTGCAAGGCGTGGCCTTTGGCGGTCAGGTTGATATGCGTCTGGCGTTCGTCTCTTGCGTCTTTGGTCCGGGTGACCAGACCGTTGGCGGCCAAACGCTTCAGCAATGGTGTCAGTGTGTTGGATTCCAGCATCAGTCGTTCGCCGATTTCGCGCACCAGCAGGCCATCTTTCTCCCAAAGTATCACCATCACCAGATATTGCGGATAGGTGAGCTCCATCTCTTTCAGCAGTGGCTTGTAGACCTTCTGCATGGCGTGGGTGGCCGAATAGAGCGAGAAGCACAGAAGCTCGTCGAGCGTCAGGGCCTTGGAAGAAGAAGGGGCATCTGTCATGTCGGTCTTAACTCATTTCGGGTCGTGGGTTTGCGGCAACGACCCCCTCTGCCCAATCAATGGGCTGACGGTGATGATGCGGCAGGCGCCAAGAGAAACGTCAGACGAAGGGCGCTCAAGGCGCTTGAGACTTTAACCCACGGCGTATTTTAGAGTGATACCTGATTTAATCGTGGTCGATCTAATCGGTGGAGATGTAAATACGCCTTTGCCGAACAACCGTCAAGACTGCCGGAAAGGGGGATTGGATGAAAGAGGCGGGGAAGTGGACGGAAGGCGTGCAACTCGGCCTTGCAGTGAGCCGGCCAAGGTCTGATTGATAGGCTGATGAATTGAAACGAGGAACGTCAGATGACACAGCCACCAGCCTTGCAAGGTATTCTGGAAACACCCGTTTATGTGGATGACTACGCCGCAGGTCAGGCGTTCTACGAAACCGTGATGGGGTTAAGCGCCATGGGGCGTGGTGAGCGGCTCGTGGCCTATGATGTTGCGCCCAATCAGGTGTTGCTTTTGTTCGACCGGTCGACATCGGCTCCGGATCTCGACACTGAGGGGGGCGTCATTCCGGGACATGGCAGCCAGGGTCATGCCCATTTTGCCTTCCGGATCGGCTTTGAAGATCTTGAAGCGTGGCATCACCATCTGGAAGCTTGCGGTGTGCGAGATCATCAGTACGGTAGATTGGCCTGCGGGCGGACGCAGCCTGTATTTCAACGACCCTGACGGAAATGTGCTTGAGCTTGCAGCCGCACCGCTTTGGCCCAACATGCGGTAAAGGGATCAGTGTCCCGTCGCAAACAAGATCTGGCTGCAAGTGAGCCGGATGCAGACAACACGAGCAAACCTTCGCGATTGGTTCCTGTCTGGCGGTTGTGTGTTTGAAGGTCTGTTGGCGGCTGTCCCGGGGCAGGCGCGGGTTAGCGGTCAGCTTGTGCCGTCTTGTAACGGTTGCACACAGACTTAATTAACCCATATGGCGCAAGACAGGACGGTTTTTCCGATGTGGGGTCACATCTCGATTTGCGACCCGAGCCAGCATCGAATACACATGGAATAACACCGACCGGCAGGCGCGCCGGCAAACAGTCAATGGAGCACATCCAGCGCATGAAAAATTATTCGACGAACGAGCCCGCTCATCTCGACGATGATGAAGACGAAAAGGCAAAGAGCCAGCCGTCCATCCAGGTCGACAAGCATCTGTTTGACGCGCGGACCGTGCTGATCACCGGGCCGGTCAATCAGGAAATGGCGCGCGACATCTGCTCCCGTCTTCTGGCTTTGGCCAGGGTCTCGAATGATCCGATTACCGTTATCGTGTCTTCGGCCATGGCGGCCATGTGGAATCCGGCGACATGATTCATGACACCATCAAGTTCATTGCGCCTGAAGTTCGCATTCTTGGCATGGGCTGGGTCGCCAGTGCCGGGGCTTTGATCTATGTCTCCGTGCCGAAGGAATTCCGCTTCTGCACGCCGAACACCCGCTTCCTGCTTCATCAGCCGTCTGGTGGCGCTGGTGGCATGGCAACGGATATCGAGATCCAGGCCAATGAAATCATCAAGATGCGGGATCGCCTCAACAAGATTTTCTCCGAAGCGACCGGTCAGCCGATCGAGCGTATCGAAAAAGACACCGACCGTGACTATTGGATGAGCCCGGAAGAGGGCCTGTCCTATGGTCTTGTGGGCAAGATCGTCAGCAACGTGAGCGAACTCGGCTAATCTGCCGGACTCGTGGACGTTCATATGAAAAGATCCAGAACGCCGGAGAGCATTCTCCGGCGTTTTTGCGTGCGAAGGGCGGAACTTGAAAAGCGGGTCGGCGTTTTCTGAACACCGCCGCCGATGATATTGAATGTCCTGCAAAGGACCTCATCGGCTTGAGCTTCCCATGCAAAAAGAAGGAACACTGATATGAGCGAGCTCGCAGTGACTCTTTCGACCCAAAATCCATTCGATTTTCCTTCCGTCAATCAGGGGGATCTGGTGATGCCCGTTTTGGGGGTAGGCACTTGGAAAATGAAGGGAGACGAATGTCGTGCAGCCGTGAAGGCCGCTCTCGATATGGGGTATCGCCATGTTGATACTGCTGCGGCCTATGACAACGAGCGGGATGTGGGGCAGGGTCTCAAGGATGCGGGCCTTGCACGAGAAAAGTTGTTCCTGACCACCAAGGTGTGGAAGGATCATATGCATCGCGATGGCGTCGTTACGGCCATCAAGGACAGTCTGCAACGACTGGACACCGATTATGTCGACATGCTGTTGATCCATTGGCCCAACAAGGACGTTGCTCTGGAAGAAACCATCGCCGGTCTTCTGGACGCCAAGAAACAGGGTCTGACACGTGGCATTGGTGTTTCCAATTTCCCGAGTAATCTGATGCGGGAAGCCCAGACCCTTGCCAAGGGCCATATCGTTACCAATCAGGTGGAATACCATCCGATGCTGTCTCAAAAAACGGTGTCGCAGGCCTGTCAGGATCTCAACATGTTGTTGACGGCGTATCAGCCGTTGTCCGGTGGGGCAGTTCAGCACAATGAGACGCTAAGAGACATTGCCACCCAGCACAGCCGCACGGCGGCTCAGGTGGCCATTCGCTGGCTCATTCAGCAAGAAGGCGTTGTCGCTATTCCAAAGAGCGCCAATCCCGAACGGTTGAAGCAGAATCTGGAGGTTCTGGATTTTGAATTGGGCGAGGACGAAATGTCCCTGATCAGCGGTTTGGGAACTCCGTCCGGGCGCAACATTAATGGCAGTTCGGGATATGAATGGGATCCTGTATAATATCAATCTCTTGTCATGAAGAGTTGGCAAAATGAATCCAATGCGACCGGGTTTTCGCCCGGTCGCTGGCCTGCCCGTCGCCGGGTGATCCTGCGTTGAGCGCCTTTGTGAAGCCTTGGGGTTGAATGTCTGTCGCAATGCATCAAGGATAGGCCCATCTCGCCGATACGATGGGCGACAATCTGGCGTCCGATCGGTGCGCCGACGAGGAGAAGCATATGTCGGATACCAAGCGCAGTTTCGTCAGACGGCCGGGTGATCTGGCTGATATGCTGTTTCGCTATCATGGCGATCTGAAAATTCCAGTGATTGGCCTTGGCACCTATGGCCTCAAGGGAGATGCGGGCGCAGAGGTCATCACTGATGCGCTGGCCATTGGCTACCGACATCTCGACACAGCAGCCTTTTATGAAAACGAGGACGCGGTTGGAGAGGGCATCGAGGCCTCGGGAATTGCGCGTGACGAGATTTTCGTGACAACGAAGGTCTGGCATGACCAATTGCGACATGATGACTTTCTCGCCTCGACACGCGCCAGTCTGAAGCGGCTGGGTATGGAATATGTTGATCTGCTGTTGGTGCATTGGCCCAATGCAGACGTGCCACTGGCGGAAACAATTGGTGCACTGCTGGAAGCTCAGAAGCAGGGGCTGACACGGGGCATCGGCGTGTCCAACTTTACCAGTGCCATGATGGTCGAAGCGCAGGAGATGGCCTCGGGAGCATTGGCAGTCAATCAGGTCGAGTACCACCCTTATTTGACGCAGAAAGCCGTTTTGAAAGCCTGTGACGCCCTCGATATGATGCTGGCCGCCTATCAGCCGCTGGCGCATGGCACGGTGATCGATGATCCCGTGATACGCGAAATTGCAGCGCATCACGGCAGGACGCCAGTTCAGGTTGCGTTGCGCTGGCTGGTACAGCAGAACCGCGTTTTTGCAATCCCGAAAACCAGCACGCCGGATCGACTTCTGGCCAATATTGATGTCTTTTCGTTTTCTCTGAACATGGTCGAAATGAAGGCTATCTCGGATCTCAGCGACCCGGATGGGCGTCGTGTCAGCGCGCCTGTGTCGCTGGTGTGGGATGCGGATTAAGCGCAGGAACACGAGGTACGTTGCGGTTTTGGCATGATGTGATCTGTGTCGAGGCGTGGGCAGACTGTGCTGCAAGGGGCATCGACATTGCCTTTTACTTTTGCACAGGTGCGGCATTTTGTTGCAATCGCATATGGCGCAGCGCAGCATTTTGGTGTAAATCGTGCCTCCAAGGTTAGGGTTTTGACCGTCTTCATGCCATTTCCGCTCTTGAAGTTTTTACATTTCCTCGTTCGCCCCTCGAATTTTTTCGTGTTCTTTCTGGTGGCGGGAAGTGTCCTTCTCTGGACGCCAATTGCTGATGTCGGACGTGCACTGGTGACAGTTTGCGCGTTTTCTCTTGCTCTTATTGGATTGTCGCCCCTCGCCAATGTGCTGATGGTGCGCCTCGAAGAACGATTTCCACCGCCCGACGAGGCGACCCTTCAACCGGAGGGGATTCTGGTCTTGGGCGGCGGTATCAACACCCGGATCATGGCTGCCCGCGAGCAGGTGGCTTTGACCCTGGCTGCGGAACGTCTGACGGTGGTTGCCGAACTGGCGCGACGCTTTCCCGACATCCCGATCATCCACTCCGGTGGGAATGCCCAGCTTTTTGGCGGGGCTACCAGCGAAGCGGACGGGGCGCGGCAATTGTTCGAAGCCTTTGGAGTTGCTCGTGAGCGCGTGATTCTGGAGGACAGGTCGCGCACGACGTTTGAAAACGCCGTATTTACTAAAAAGCTGATTGGCGCGCAGACAGGCAAACGCTGGCTGCTTGTCACTTCAGCCTATCATATGCCGCGAGCCATGGGCACGTTTCGGCAAGTCGGCTGGCCGTCTCTGATCCCCTATCCAGTGGATTGGCGGACCACCGGTCACAACCACCAGAAAAGCGGTTTTTCAGGCGCTTCGGATGGTCTCAAGCGGTTCGATACCGCTGTGCGGGAATGGTTGGGCCTCCTGTCTTACAAGGTACGCGGCAGGAGTACCTCGGTGTTTCCGAAACCCGATGCAAAACTGTAAAATCTGTCAGGTTGGCATGCCAAATCTGACCTGATTGACAGTCTCGCCCTAATTTCGCTTCTTGTAATGCGTACGCAGTAACCCAAATATGGGTCAATCAAAGGCAAGGACCATTGCTATGGTGTTTGAAGCCCCAGTTGTCGCTGCTGATGTTGTAGAATGGCTCTATTCCGAGGCCATTGGAGGCAACGACACCCTGAGCTTAATCGAAAAATTGTCGCAACGTTTGATCAAAGGGGGTCCCCGTTGACCGAACGTCGACGGCCATCATTTTGCTCCATCCCAATGTGCGCGCCGAATCGGCGGTCTGGTCGTCCTGCGGCCAACGCGAACTGGTGCATTATCCTGCGACCAACGAGCGCGAGAAAGAATATGAGCGCAGCTCTGTGCGCAAGGTTGTCTATGACCGTGTGCAGGTGCGTTGTCGCATAGCGCCGCAGCCCGAGGGCGAGGAATACGGTATTATCGGCGACCTGCGAGAGCAGGGGTATGTCGATTATATTGCTCTGCCGATGCCGTTTTCCGACGGCACAATCAAGGTCATTTCCTTTGCCTCCCGCGCTGAAGGTGGCTTTAGCGATAGCGATATTCGGGTTTTCGAGATCCATCACGCGCCCACTTGGGATTGTGTGTGAGATGGCGACGCTGCGCCGCACTGCGGAAACGCTTTTGAATACCTATGTCGGGCCGCGCGCCGGGCGTCGCGTGCTCAATGGGTCCATCGTGCGTGGGGCAGGTGAGCGCATCAAGGCTGTCGTCAGCTTTTCCGATTTGCGTGGTTTTACGCCCGTTTCCAACCGTTTGCCGTCCGATGTGCTGATCAACTTCCTCAATGCATACTTCGGGGCAATGAGCGATGCGGTGGAAAGCCATGGCGGCGAAGTGTTGAAGTTCATTGGCGATGAGGTCATGGCGATTTTTCCGTATGATACGGAGGAGGAATCCCATGAAGCAGCCAAGCGTGCCCTGCTGGCGGCCGAGATGACGCGCGACAAGATCTCTCAGCTTTCCGGTAAATACAGTGATGAGCTGGCCGAAAAGGTTGGTGTTGGTATGGCCCTTCACGCAGGTGACGTGTTTTACGGCAATGTGGGCAGCGCCACGCGGCTTGATTTCACCGTCATCGGCCCAACGGTCAATATGGCCTCGCGCATTGCCGGTCTGGCGAAGGATCTGAACAAGGATCTGCTGGTCTCAGACGCAGTTGCCAACCTTCTGGCCTGTCGTGGCGGCAGTGACTGTGGTTTTCAGGGCGAATATCACGTGAAGGGGTTTGATGATCCTGTATCCGTGTTCGCGCCGGAACTCTCCAAGGTCAACAAGATCAAGCTGCGGCCGGATCTGACAGCTGCCCGTGATCTTGACGAGAACTGGCGCCTTAACAATACGCAGAGAACAGCCAGCGTTGTTGCCGCCAGAGAAGTGGGACCTGCAAACCAGGCCATGAACGCGATTGCGAAAAAGAACGCGCGCTGACCGCGATTGAAGTGGCGGCCGGCCAGAATATTCAATTCGGCCGCCTGATCCGCGAAGGACATGACTGTCTCACGATTGTCAGTCGTCACTTCGGGGACTGCCCCCATGATGATGCTTGAATAGTTGAACAGACGATAGGCCCAGCCGAATTTGAAGAAGGCATAGGCCAGAATAAGCATCAGCCCCAAAACTTTGATTTCCCAAAGACTTCTGCTCTGCTCAAGAGGGATCGACAGTTCCTTGGCGAGATCCATGATGGTTTCGGCCGAATTGAGCAGGGAAAAGGTGCCACCAATGGCGATCAGCGCCGTTGAGGCAAAGAATCCCGTGCCGCGCTGTAGGCCCGACAGGATTGCTGTGTCCATGATACGGACAGGGCGCAGCGACATGGTCCGCATCCACAGGCGTCGGTAATCTTCCATATCATGAGACAGCGTGTGCCGCTTCAATGGGCTCAATTCGACGGCGATGTTGAAGCCAACCCAGGCCACTATAAACCAAAAGATTGCCAGATAATCGAAAACCGTCAGATACAGCATGGTGCCTCAGTCTGTTTGGAGCGGTGAGAGCGTTTTTTCGGATGCAATCTCTTCCAAGGATAAACTGTACAGGTTGCCTATCGAAATGAAGGGCTTAGGCGGTTCTTTTCGGTGGAAAGCCGTGTGAAGAATGTCCGCCTGACTGGACTCTTTTTTAGTCCTTGCGGTTTTATTAGCAATAAGTTAAACGCTCGCCTCTATCGAACGCACCCGCATTTGCAGGTGCTGTGCATACGGATCGGAAAAGAGGGTTCATGGACGAAGACATGCAAAAGTCCTGTTGGAGTGTCACCGCATGGACGGTGTTGGCTCTCGGCGGTGCTCTTGCGCTGCTCTTGCTGTTTAGTGACGTGAGTGGGGCTTCGCAAACATCTCAGTCGGTTGTCGCGTCCAGAAAATAGGATACGACAGTCCCCCGAACCTCATTGGGGTTGGGGAGCGAAATTCGGTCAGGCCGTATCACGGTGCCTTCAATCGTGATCGGCCGGTCAGGTTCCACCCCTCAGGTGAACCGTGAAAATCTTTGAACGCGCTGGATTGGTTTCAGGCGTCGATTCGATGCACAGCTTGCCGCTTGTGCATAAATCTTCAGCCTGTCACTTCTTCTTGACCTTACCTGCCAGCCTGCTACTTCAAACAAATGGCTCTTCATCTTCTCAAATTGTGTGTGGGCGTCGACAGTGTCGAAAGCCTTCAGGCGTCGATCGACTTCCGGCAAGATGAAAAAAGACGGCTTGGTTTACCGGCCGAGCAAACACATACCACTCGCATGGTGCCAACCCGGCGAGAGGAATTGCTCAAGGGCGGTGCGCTATATTGGGTGATCAAGGGCAAGATTCAGGCCCGCCAGATGCTTATCGATATTCGTCCCTTTACCGATGAAGCTGGTGTGAAGCGCTGCGATCTGGTGCTGGAACCTCGATTGATTCTCACCAAGTCCCGTCCCAAGCGCCCCTTTCAGGGCTGGCGCTATTTGAAGCCTTCCGATGCACCAGCTGATCTTGGAGCAACCGGCGCGCAGGATGATTTGCCCGACGACATGCGCCTTGGCCTTGGCGGAGCTTTGTCTCATCTGAGAGGCGCGCTCTTGTTTTTCTCGCGATGACGGTCAACTTATAAGCAAGGGAGACCGTATCGCATGACACGACCGTCGAAAAATGCCCCCTCAGCACCTGACGTGAAGCAGGCTGGTTCGAGTGTCTCTGACACTCCGCCGTCGATGCCGTCTGCCGTGTCGTCTTCCAATGAGATCAATGCCTTTCTCAATCAGGCAACCGCACTGACAGCACAGGCCGGACAGACACATAACGCAGCTGATGGGCCGTCGGCGCGCCTGGTGTTTGCTCTGGATGCCACGATGAGCCGCCAGCCGACGTGGGATCAGGCCTGCGATATTCAGGCTGAGATGTTCGAGGAGGCCGGGCGTCACAACGGGCTCGAACTGAAGTTGGTGTATTTTCGCGGCTTTGGCGAATGTCGTGCGTCGCGCTGGTTTGAGGACGGGCAGGCCATGGCGCAGACAATGAGCCGCATTTCGTGCCGGGGCGGGAAAACACAGATCGGCAAGGTTTTGTCGGCCACCTTGAAGGAGGCGCGTGCCGGCAAGGTTGCCGCCTTGGTCTATGTGGGCGACTGCATGGAAGAAAATGCAGATGACTTGTGCGCCAAGGCCGGAGAGTTGGCCTTGCATGGCGTACCAGTGTTTCTGTTTCAGGAGGGCCGCGATCCCGCCGCACGTCAGACCTTCAGGAAATCGCGCGCCTGACGAAAGGGGCATTCTGTTCGTTTGATGCAGGATCCGCGCATCAGCTTTCGCTGCTTCTGCGGGCGATTGCGGTCTATGCCTCAGGGGGGCGCGAGGCGCTGGTTCAGTTTGAGCGCCATGCCGGTCCTCAGGTGCGTCTTTTGACCCAACAACTGAAGTAGCAGATGGGCTTTCTTTTTCTCGGATGTATCGTGCTGGGCTTGTTTGCGTTTGCGCTGAACAGGTTTCAGACAGCTGACCCAGCCAAGCTGGTCCCGGCATTGCGCCGTTTCGCTGGTGTGCTCCTGCTGCTGGCAGGGCTCGGGTTGTTGCTGCTGCGCCGCCTTACCTTCGCTTTGCCGTTGATTGCCCTTGGTTGGTCGCTCTTGGGCTGGAGCTTTTCCAACAGGTCCGCGAGGCATCGCCGCAAAAGCACGTCGGCACCGGGTGGAACTTCTGAAGTTCGAACCCGTTTTTTTCATATGGAGCTTGATCTGGGGACGGGCCAGATCGCGGGAACGGTGTTGTCGGGACGGTTTGAGGGGCGTCAGCCTGGATGCCCTGACGCGCGATGATCTTCGCGCGCTGCATGATGATGTGTCGAACGAGGAGCAGAGCCGCTCCTTAATCGAAGCCTACCTCGACCGCAGGCTGCCCGGATGGCGTGAAGACTTCGAGGCGGATCGAGCAGATCGGCAGGGACGCGCGGCGAGCGCGAGCTCCATGGCAGATCAGGAGGCCTACGAGATCCTTGGGCTTACGCCCGACGCCGGGGACGCGGAAATCATTGCGGCGCACCGGCGACTGATGATCGGGGTGCATCCCGACAGGGGCGGCAGCACTTTGCTGGCTGCGAAACTCAACGAGGCTAAAGACAGGCTTCTCAGAAGACATAGATGACATCCGTTGCGCGTTTACTGGTAGATGGCATAACAAGAGAAATTCTTGCGTTTGAGGCTTTTGCAAGCACTCAGGGCAGCCGTTCGGGTATCAAAGCCCACGAAGCGGGCCCGGTAGAGGGTCTGTCCATTTGACGTGACCGGTTCGGTGTAAGGTACAGTCGAGGCAAGCGTGGAGGGAACTTTCGTCTGTGCCTTCTGAAGCATGGCCAAAGCGCCACTTTCACTTTCAGCAGCAGCAATCTGGATTTGTCAGGCCGGGTCCGCTTTAGGGGATGTCGGCGTGGCAGAGGCCGTTTTTTGAACTGTTGGCGCAGGATCCGTGGCTGGTGTGCTTGCCTTGGCGGGCATGCTGGCCGGAATGGCCGTAATGCCGGCAATTGCAAACGTGCGTTCCACGCGGGAGCGAACGACCTTCGGTGGGATCGGTGGAATGGAGCTCGTCACCAGTGTCGTCGGATCCGTTTGGTCGTTGTCGTCGTCTGTGGACACCAGAGCAAGCGCAACCGTCTCATCTTTCGGCGTCGGTGCCGTTGTCTTGAGCGTTGCAATTTGCGTACCTGGCTTGAAGCCCGGAAGAGGGGGGTTCTTCAACCGTGCCGCATTGATGGCGGGAGCTGTATCCGCTGAGGCAACAATCAGGGGAGCCGTCTTGGTGCCGCGGCTGGCCTTGGGCATGTAGTCGGCGATCAACTGACGCATCTTCAGGTCACGAGAGCGCCAAGTGCGACCGCCCAGGACAACGGCAACGATATGGCGACCGTCGCGTTCGACGTTGGTGACCAGATTGTAGCCGGAGGCGTTGGTGTAGCCGGTCTTGATGCCGTTGACGCCCTTGACCTTGCCCAGCAAATGGTTGTGGTTCGGATAGGTGCGGCCCCGGTAATGAAAGGCGCGGGTGTTGAAATACTTGAAATACTGCGGATAGCGTTCTTGCAGGGCGATACCGAGGCGCGCCATGTCGTGTGCGGTCGTGTGCTGATAGCGATTAGGCAAGCCATTGGCATTGCGGAAGACCGTGCGCGACATGCCGAGCTGCCGTGCAGTGCTGGTCATGCGGCGGGCAAACTTGGCTTCCGAGCCAGAGATGTTTTCTGCAATCACCACGGCTGCGTCGTTTGCCGACTTCGTCACCAGTCCGAGAATGGCAGTGCGGACATCAATGCTTGACCCTGCCTTGAGATATAGCTTGGTCGGTGCTTGGCCCGCCGCTTTACGCGACACCTTCATGGGTGTGTCCAATGTCATGCGGCCCGACTCAAGTTCGCCAAAGAGGATGTACAAGGTCATCATCTTGGTGAGCGAGGCCGGAAAGCGGTGAACATCCTCCTTGTACGAATAGAGGGTCTTGCCGGTCTTTGCGTCGACGACAATCCCTGAGTACTTGGAGTTTGCACTGGCCGCAGTTGCGGACCCGGCAAGGAGGCCAAAGACGACTGCTGCCTTGCAAATAAGGGTGAGGCTTTTGTAACCGCGAGGCAAACGCATACTAAACACAGATACTTATCCCATTTTGGGGCATATTATTACCGGTCGCTAAACCCGCTGCCCTGATCTGAATCGGGGCGAAGCGACCCAACGGCGCGCTTTGATGTTTACAATTTGCTGGAAACGCAGTTAAGCGCGAGTAAATGGTGGCGGTCAAATTTTCGAAATTCTTTTGATTTTAGTTAGGGTTAATCAAAAGTAAAAATCTCGTGTTCTGCCAATAATGGCAGGGCTTGGTGCAAAATCAGCCAAATTTCGCCCAATGGAAGGCGGTTTCGGATTCTGACCACGTCAAATTGGGGGAGGGATTTTTTTGTTTCCACTGTCACCTGTTGGTGAATTGCTGCATTGCAAAAAAATCTTGACTTTGGACGTGCTCCACCTACCATCGATTGCGTAAGGGAAGTTTCATCGTCCGACACGTGCCAGACGCATGCAGATCCGGACGCGGCGTATGAGGGGCAGTAGCTTATGAATAATTTCGACGAATTTCAGAAGATGGGCAAAGAAAGCATGGAACGGGCGATGGAATCGTTCGGCACCATGAGCAAAGGCTTTCAGGCGATCGCTGTGGAAATGGCTGATTTTCAGAAGAAATCCTTTGAAGAAGGCACCGCTGCCGTTGAGAAGCTCGCCTCTGCCAAGTCTCTGGATACCGCCTTCGAGACGCATTCCGACTATGTGAAATCCTCTTATGAAGACCTGGTTGGCGAGATGACGAAGCTCGGCGAAATGTACGTCGATGCGTCCAAGAGCGCTTATAAGCCTTTTGAAGAGATGATGGGCAAGTTTGGCAAGGCTTGATGCTGTTGCCTTGCAACAGGTCCTGAACGGGCAGGGCGGTTAGCCAGGCTTGTTGGTGTGATTTGCAATTGAGTTTCAAAACGCCGGAGCAGATCCTTATGATCTCTCCGGCGTTTTGTGTTTCGGTGGCGACCCGTGTCTGGCGTCCTACACACGAAATTGATGGCGCTTGTGATTCACCAGCATGGTTTGACGGCGCGGCTCTGGCCGGATTGCGATTTTTGGCGAGGCGATCAACTGGTTTCAGAGGTGACCACACGGGGAAATGTTCAGGCCTTGCCACTTTGGGTCGAACAACCTGCGAATTGAAAAGATTTGATCGCGGAAATCCGTTGTGCAGGGCTTTGACAGGCCTTTTAATTGATCTGATTTGCCCTACATCTATCGTAACGAAGAAAGAGCAATTGGCCGTAACTCTGAGGAGTTTGAAGCCAATTTCAAAGCGAAGCCCGGCAAGGGTTCAAAAGCTTCCTGTCACGAATTCGGGTGGTCTGCTGCAACGGTCTTTAACTGCGACGCGGCGATTGCTAAATTAGGATTTCAGGAGTCAATATAGAAGAATGGGTTTGAAGATGTCCGGCGGTGGTGATTTTGAAGACGACGATGATGGGGCGGGTACTGTCGTCGTTACCAGAACCAAGACCGTTACGAAGCGCCCGAATCTGTATCGTGTGCTTCTTTTAAACGACGACTATACACCCATGGAGTTCGTGGTTCACGTAGTGGAAAGTTTCTTCCATAAGAATAGGGAAGAAGCAACCCAGATCATGTTGCACGTCCATCAACATGGGGTCGGAGAGTGTGGGGTTTTTACCTACGAAGTCGCCGAAACCAAAGTGACGCAAGTCATGGATTTTGCCCGTAAGCATCAGCATCCGCTGCAATGCGTTATGGAGAAAAAATAGGGGACAGAACACGTGCCATCATTTTCCCGCAGTCTCGAAAAAGCCCTGCACTAAGGCGCTTGCTTACGCCAATGAGCGTCAGCAGGAATTTGCCACTCTGGAGCACCTGCTCCTGGCGACTTCTTGACGACCAGGACGCAGCGTCCGTGATGCGAGCCTGCAACGTTGATGTCGATGCCATCCGCCGGTCCCTGACGGAGTATATCGAAACGGAGCTTGAAAACCTCGTCACCGATGGGGACGAAGATTCCAAGCCCACAGCCGGATTTCAACGCGTGATCCAACGCGCTGTCATTCATGTCCAGTCATCCGGTCGTGAAGAAGTGACGGGGGCCAATGTGCTCGTCGCTATCTTTGCCGAGCGTGAAAGTCATGCAGCCTATTTCCTTCAGGATCAGGACATGACGCGCTACGACGCTGTGAACTATATCTCGCACGGGATTGCCAAGCGGCCGAACCTGGGTGACGAAGCAAGCATCAGCGAAGGCGAAGAAGAACAGGAAGCTGTTCAGGGCAGCGGTGCAGCCGATCCCAAGGCAAAGATGAAAACCGATGCGCTCGAGGCTTATTGCGTCAATCTCAATGTCAAGGCGACTGCCGGCAAGATTGATCCGCTGATCGGTCGTAACAGCGAAATCCACCGCACGATCCAGATCCTGTGTCGGCGGTCCAAGAACAATCCGTTGTTCGTCGGTGATCCCGGCGTTGGCAAGACAGCGATTGCTGAAGGTCTGGCCTTCCGCATCGTCAAGGGCGATGTGCCCGAGGTCTTGAAGGATTCGACCATTTTCTCGCTCGACATGGGCGCGCTTCTGGCCGGAACCCGCTACCGTGGGGACTTTGAAGAGCGCCTTAAGCAGGTCGTCAAGGAGATCGAGGATTATCCTGGTGCGGTGATGTTCATCGACGAGATCCATACAGTGATCGGCGCCGGAGCGACTTCAGGTGGGGCGATGGATGCCTCTAACTTGTTGAAGCCTGCGTTGTCGTCGGGGGCCATCCGCTGCATCGGCTCGACGACCTACAAGGAGTATCGGCAGTTCTTTGAAAAAGACCGCGCACTTGTGCGTCGGTTCCAGAAGATCGATGTCAACGAACCGTCAATCCCGGATGCAATCGATATTCTCAAAGGCTTGAAGCCGTATTTTGAGAGCTTCCACAAGGTGCGTTACACCAATGATGCGATCCGCACGGCCGTTGAGCTGTCAGCCCGCTACATTGCTGATCGCAAGTTACCGGACAAAGCCATTGACGTGCTGGATGAAACGGGTGCGTCACAAATGCTCATTCCGGAAGGTCGTCGTCGCAAGACTATCGGCGTGAAGGAAATCGAAAACACGATTGCCACCATGGCCCGCATCCCGCCGAAGACTGTGTCCAAGGATGATGCGGAAGTCCTGTCTAACCTGTCGACCGACCTTAATCGGGTGGTCTACGGTCAGTCCGCTGCCATTGACACATTGTCGGCGGCCATCAAGCTGGCACGTGCAGGGTTGCGTGAGCCGGACAAGCCGATCGGCAGCTATCTGTTCTCGGGACCAACCGGTGTCGGCAAGACCGAAGTTGCGCGTCAGCTTGCTTCATCGCTGGGTGTGGAAGTCATTCGTTTCGACATGTCGGAATATATGGAGCGGCATACGGTATCGCGTCTCATAGGCGCCCCTCCGGGCTATGTTGGCTTTGATCAGGGGGGGCTGTTGACCGATGGCGTGGATCAGCATCCGCATTGCGTGCTGCTGCTTGACGAAATCGAGAAGGCTCATCCGGATCTGTTTAACATCCTGTTGCAGGTGATGGACCATGGCAAGCTGACGGACCACAATGGCAAGCAGGTCGATTTCCGCAATGTCATCCTCATCATGACGACGAATGCGGGTGCGTCTGATATGGCCAAGGAGCCAGTCGGCTTCAACCGCCTGCGCCGGGAAGGGGAGGATTCGGAAGCCATCAACCGGCTGTTCACGCCGGAGTTCCGCAACCGTCTTGATGCGATCATTCCGTTTGCAAACCTGCCGAAGGAAGTCGTCTACCGCGTGGTCGAGAAGTTCGTCATGCAGTTGGAAGTCCAGTTGGCAGACCGCAATGTGACCTTCGAGCTGACCGATGGAGCTGTGCAGTGGCTGGCCGACAAGGGCTATGACAGCCAGATGGGGGCTCGCCCGCTGGGGCGTGTGATCCAGGAGCATATCAAGCGGCCATTGGCTGACGAGGTGCTGTTCGGCAAATTGCAGAAGGGTGGCATGGTCAAGGTTTCGGTGTCCGAGGACAATGCCGGGTTGTTGCTTGAAACTGTCGAAGACCGTCCTGCGGCTGAGCGTGCCGAGAAGGCGGCCAAAAAGGCAAAAGGCAAGAGCAAGTCATCCGGTTCGGGTAAAGGCTCGCGCAAGGTGGAAACGGAAGTTTCTGCGGCGGAAGATTGAGTTCACTCCCTTGTATGTGATTGAGAAAATGGGCCTCCGGGCCCATTTTTTGTGTCCAATGGTCTCCCGCGCCTTGCAAGCGTTGCGTTTCTCCGTGCGAATAGAAACGTCTTGTAGTGTTAAAATCGTGAAGCCATGGATTGCTGCTTTTGGACATGTTTGCAGTCATATTTTGAGAAGATCTGGCGCCCTCTCCGAGTGGCTTGAAATTGCAGATTGACCATACCCGGGATTGATCTTTCCACGATGCCATCATCACCTGCTTCTCCCTCGCCAGATCCGGTAACACCTTCGTCTGCCACCGCCGCGTTTTTTCAAGGTGCTCGTTCGGCTGTGTCGATCCCGGCGCTGATTCTGACGGCAGCTTTTGTTGGCTATGCCGGGCTTGCCCGAAACAGTGGTCTTGATCTGCCGCAAACATTGATGATGGTGGGTCTTGTCTGGGCTTTGCCATCTGTGGTGGTGCTGACCGGTGCCATTTCGAGCGGCGTCGGGCTGATCCCTGCGGCTGTTGCTGTCACGTTGGCGTCCGTGCGTCTTATGCCGATGACCATGGCGCTGCTGCCAATCGTACGCCGCGATGATCCCGGGACGCCGAAATGGCAATTGCTGCTGATCTCGCATTTCGTCGCGGTGACGGCCTGGGTTTTTGCCATGAAGAACTTGCCGAATATGCCGCGTGCCGTGCGCCTGCCGTTTTTTGCGGGCTTTGGCATCACGCTGACGAGCTTCGTCTTCTGCATGACCGGCGTGGCTTATGTCTCCATTGATCATATGCCGAAGGTGCTTGCAGGCGGGCTGTTTCTGCTGACGCCGATCTATTTCACCTGTTCGCTTTGGGGCGCGGCCCGATTGTCTGCCGACAAGATCGCCATGATCGTTGGCCTCGTGCTGGGGCCGGTGTTTTACGTCTGGGTGCCCGGTCTCGATCTTCTTTGGACAGGGTTGGCTGGCGGAACATTCGCCTATATTGGCTCACGTCTTTTGCGTCGCCGGGCAGAGGAGCACGCATGATGCATGATGCGTGGTGGTGGCCTTATGTGATGATCCTCGTTGCCGGGTGGCTGGCAACGGACATCTGGCGTTGGCTTGGTGTATTGGCGGGCGGTCGACTGCGCGAAGACAGCGAGATTTTCATCTGGGTTCGCTGTGTGGCAACAGCGCTGGTCGCAGGTGTGATTGCCAAGCTGATTCTCTACCCTAACGGGGTCTTGGCTGAAACACCGACATGGCTGCGCTTGTTGGCGGCGGTCTGTGGTTTCTCCGCTTTTCTTGCTGTCCGGCAAAAAGTCATTGTCGGCGTTCTGGTGGGGGAGATTGTCTTGATCGGCGGATGGTTGCTTTTGGGGGTATGAGTACGCTTCCACGCTTCAACCAAAGAGAAGCGCCTCCCACACCCACAGAACGGGCTGTGCTCTGACGAGAGGCGGGAAGGCTTGCGTGTGTGCCGCAGATCAATCCAGCGCAGCGCGGATCTTTTCTGCATGCTGTGCCAACACATCCTGATCGGCCATATCTCCGGTGTGCGGACGCAGGGCAATGCCGTCAAAGCGGGGCAGGATGTGGAAATGCGTGTGAAACACTTCCATAGCCGCCTGCTGTCTCTGAATATTGGAATACCGATGTGCCATCGGCCTCAAAGGCTTTCATGACGGCGCGGGCCAACGTTTGTGTTGTCTTTGCGACAGCGGCCAGATCGTCTGTGTCAATATCCAGCAGATTGCGCGAGGGCGCCTTTGGGATTACCAGCAAATGACCATCGCCGCGCGGCATGATGTCCATGAAGGCAAAGGTCTTGTCATCTTCGTAGACCTTGTGGCTTGGAATTTCGCCACGCAGGATTTTGGCAAAGATGTTGTCGGTATCGTAAGGCTCTGCACCCATTGAGTGGCTCTTTCCTGAACGTGTCGCTTGATCCGGATTAGTCCGGTTTGGAGCGCAGAATAGCGACCCGTTGCGGCATCCTGCAAGGTCAATGTGCCTTTGCGAGAGCAAGTTCACAAAGTGATTCAATGCGCCGACGCTCTGACAAGGAAAGCGTGAGTCTTGTCAGCGGTTTAATCCGTCGTTTTGACAGTTTGAGTCATGTCGGTTTCTGCTGTGTCGTCGTCCGTTGTTGGCTTTGCCTCATGGGTCTGGGTTGTCTTGTCGTGTGAGCGAAACGGGCTGTGCTCGCCCAGATATTCCTGCTCAAGACTGACGGCTTCGCGCTCCTGCTCCAGATAGTCACGCACCGCATCTTGCAGGCCGGGGTGAGCAATCCAGTGAACTGAATGAGTGGTCTCCGGCAGATAGCCGCGCGCCAGTTTGTGTTCGCCTTGTGCGCCAGCCTCAACGCGCTTCAACCCGCGCGCGATGGCAAAGTCGATCGCCTGATAATAGCAGACTTCGAAATGCAGGAAGGGGTGACGCTCCGTGCAACCCCAGTTGCGCCCGAACAGTGTGTCGGAGCCGATGAAGTTCAAGGCACCCGCGATATAGCGCCCCTCTCGTTTGGCCATGATCAGCAAGGTGCGGTGGGCAAAGCGTTCGTTGATCAGCGAGAAGAACTTGCGGTTGAGATAGGGGCGGCCCCATTTGCGCGCGCCAGTATCCATATAGAATTCATAAAAGGCATCCCAGTGCTCTTCGCGCAGGTCATCGCCGGTCAGCCATTCGATCTCAATGTCGGCAGAGAGAGCCGCGCGACGTTCTTTCTTGACGGCTTTGCGTTTGCGCGAGTTCAATTCGGCAAGAAATCCATCAAAGTCCTTGTAGCCTGGATTGTTGAAATGAAACTGCTGATCGGTGCGTTGCAGATAGTCGACATCACCCAGAATGGTCCATTCTTCCTCGGTCAGGAACGTGGCATGAACGGAGGAGGCGCCACTGTTCTGGCAAACCTGTTGCAGCCCGGAGGCCAGTGCTTGCACGGCCGTGACCCGGTCAATGGAGGGGTGCGTCAGAAACCGCCGTCCGGTTGCCGGGGTAAATGGAACTGAAATCTGGATCTTGGGATAATACTCACCGCCTGCGCGATAAAACGCATCGGCCCAGCCATGGTCAAAGACATATTCACCTGGCTGTGGCTCTTGATATAGGCAGGTGCTGCGGCCCAAAGATCACCAGCCTGCGTTTCAAGGAGAATATGGCGTGGCATCCAGCCGGTCTCGGTTGTGGCGCAACCAGATTCTTCCAGAATATTTAAAAAACGATGGGAAACGAAGGGGTTGAAGTCTCTTTCTTCATAACCTGATTCAGGTAGCTCACCAAATGCTTGCAGCAATTCCGCATCCGGTTCCGCAAGCGTCATACGGGTCAGTTCGCCGCGTGGTCCAAGCGAGAAGCCGGGATTGGCGACACTGTCCCAAGTTGCCTCGGGAATATCGGCAAGCGATGGAATGAGGCGCAGGTGAACAGTTGTTTCGGCATCGGAAACAGCGTCTTGCGGGGTGGCTTGATCAGTCTGGGACGTATCACCTGAAGGCATGGTGCATTACACTCGTCGTGAGAGGAGGGACGTGTGGAGCCACACACTCTAAAGTGTAGTGTGTCTCCCTCTCATCGCAAGGCGTCGTGCTGTATTATTTGAGAATTCAGATCGGCAGTGTGGGGTCGAAGCCTTCGAAAACCATCTGGTCAGCATATTTCAATGCGGCTGTGCGTTGCTCGCGGGTGCGCACTGTCCAGGCCATGATCGGCAGACCCATGACGTTATGCCAAAAGCTTGGCCCGATGCAGGGCAGGTCGTCGATGCTATAGGAAATGAAGTGTGGTCGGGTGCGGACCGCATGCAGCAAATGGCGCTGCTGGAAGCGATTGACGCGCGAATAGCGAATGATTTCTTCTTTCGACGTCATGCGGCTGGCAACAATACCACGCAGAATGTCGGGGCGATGCGCGCGGGCAACAGAGAGCATGTCGGGATCGAACGATTTGATGCAGATCGGTCCCTGATACGAAGCAATCTGATCCAGGACCCGGCGCACGAAAGTGGCCTGAGCATCGCGGCGCATCCGAGACTTGATTTCGACCACCAGCGGCACGCGGCCCGCAACGAGATCAAGCAGGTCCTGCAACATCCAAAGCGTGTCGTTGCTGCGTTTCATCTTGATCTGAACCAACTCGCTGGCCGTTCTCTCGATGATGGAGCCGGCGCCCTCTGCCAGCCGGTCGAGCACATAGTCATGGAAGACGAGAGCCTCACCGTCGGCTGTTTCCTGGACGTCGACTTCAATCCCGAACCCTTTGTCTATGGCCGCGCTAATGGCCGAGGGGCTGTTTTCAATGCAACCGCTATCAGCGTCGTGGAATCCGCGGTGCGCAATCGGGTGCGCCATGATGTCTGCGGTTGTGGTCATGGTCGTAACGTCCGGCCTTGTTGCTCGACAGAGAGGTGGTGTGTGTGGTCCCGGTCTGCCTGTGCTGACGAGTGTTGGCAGACCTGGGAACTTTTCAGAAGACGTCAGGCGATTTCGAAGATAGCTTCGATCTCGACAGCCGCGCCAAACGGAAGGGCACCAGCGCTGACGGCGGAACGGGCATGACGGCCCTTGTCGCCCATGACCTCGACGAGGAAATCAGAGGCGCCGTTGATGACTTTCGGTTGCTCGGTAAAGTCGGGAACGGAGTTGACGAAGCCAACGATCTTCACGAGACGGGCGATGTTTTCCAGATCGCCAATGGCTGCCTTGGCTTGTGCCAGCAGGTTGATGGCGCAAAGCTTTGCGGCTTCCTGGCCTTGCTCAACGCTCAATTCGGCACCGATCTTGCCGACATGCTTCAAGCCCTCGGCTCCCATCGGCAACTGGCCGGAGACAAAAAGCTGGTTGCCGGTCTTGACGTAAGGAACGTAGTTGGCTGCGGGGGCAGCGGCCTGCGGCAGGTCGATACCGAGTTCTGCAAGGCGTTTTTCAATGGTCATCTGAAGATCTCCGAAACAGAAAGGATCATGCGAGAGGCGGGGCTTCCACCATCTGACATGCTTGCCGAAGTCATGTCTGAAATTGTCAGTCCACGCAAGATTTTCCGTTGCTGCTTCTGTCCGGTGGTGGTGATGGTGCAAAAGGGGTGTTGCGAAATCTTGCCAAAAAAAGGCTTTGGTGTCTGGTGTGAGATCATTTTACATTATGCTGTGTTCAAAGCAGCCCATAGAGGTGAAGAATGCCTCATTTCAGGGTGCCCAAGGGAGCGCAGGCGTTGTTAGCGTGCCTGTGCTGCAAGAGTGTGACAGGAGAGCCATTTGGCGTTGATCAAGACCCGTGTGAAGCTGGCGTGCGGTTTGCTGTGTGCTCTGGGGATTGTGGCGTCGGGGGCGATCAACTCTTCCCAGGCTGCCAGTGCTGCCGGAGGTCTTGTGGGCGAGGCCGGGCCTTCAGGTACGCAAGGCGAGGTGAATTTTGTTCCCTATCTGGCGGTTTACGATATTTCGGCCAAGAGCTTCGGTGACGACAGCCGCTTGTCGGACGTTTATGGCCGCATGGTCTATGACTTCAGCGGTAGCCTGTGTTCGGGCTTCAACGTTCAGATGCGACTTGTCAGCGAATTCATGGACGAAGGTGGCAGCGTTCAGGTGATGGATGTGCGCTCCACCTCGCATGAGAGTGGCAACGGTCATCAACTCAGTTTTTTCAATCAGACTTTTGTCGATCAGGCTCTGACCGAAGAGAGCAAGGGCAATGCCGCTCTGGAAAAAGACACCAAGCGTGTCAGCCTGACGAAGCCGAAGGAGGCTTCCTTCGCCGTGTCGCGCAAGGTTCTGTTTCCCACGCAGCACATGCAGGCCATCTTGCGGACAGCCAAGCAGGGACGGCATTTCCTGACAGCGGATGTGTACGACGGCTCCGAGAGCGGCAACGAGGTCTATGCCACAACGACAGTGATTGGGGCGCGGTCGTCCCAAAATCTGCCCGTCAAGGCCGAAGGGCTGAACCGTCAGGCGCTTGCCGCCCTGTCCGGGCCGCATTGGCCGGTGACGATCTCTTATTTCGACAAGGGGCACGTCTCTGATACGGGAGAACAGACGCCTGTCTATCAGATCTCGTTTCAACTCTATTCCAATGGCATCAGCCGCAAGATGACGATGGACTACGGCAAGTTCGTTTTGACCGGAACATTGCGTAAACTTGAGTTGCATGAACCGGAAGCCTGTGCCCAGTAAACGCGGCTGACGTGCCTGCCTTTGCAGCCTTAAGGGGCAAGAAAGACCGTCGGCCACCAATGAAGCGGGCCAGTTGGCCGCGCGGTTTCGCAGCGTCAGGTTTCAGGTTTTATCAGGAGGACGTTTGTTGGCTTTCTCGTGCTTTGCGGCATAGCTCAGGCCGCGCTCCACAGCGACGGCACCGAATTTGGCCCGCAGACTGTCAATCGCCAGTTCGGCCTGTTTACGGCGTGCTGCTCTCACATCCAGAAGATCTCCGCTGTCGGCGCTTTCAGGTGACACAAGATCGCTTGCGCCAACTCCGATCAGGCGAAAGCGGCGTCCGTCTGTTTCTGCTTCAAGCAAACGCTCCGCCGTACGGAAGAGACGATCAGAGAGCTGGGTCGGATCTGACAGTTGCCGCGACCGGGTGATGGTCTTGAAGTCTGCCGTCTTGAGTTTCAACGTCACGGTGCGCCCGGCAAATTCCTTTTCCTTCAACCGCCGAGACACCTTGTCGGCAAGGTCCAGCAGCACGATGCGCAGCTTGTCGAAGGAAGCTATGTCGATGTTGAAGGTGGTTTCGGCACTGATGCTTTTGGTCTCGCGTTCGGGTGATACGATGCGGTCGTCCTTGCCATGGCACAACTGGGCCAGTCGCAGGCCCATCGCGCCATATCGCCTGGCGAGGTTCGCAGGATCGGCCATTTGCAACTCACCAATGGTGCGCAGGCCGTCATTCTCCAGCTTTTTCTGAAGCACCTTACCGACGCCCCAGATCATGCCCACCGGCTTGGTGGCCAGAAAACTTTGGGCCTCTTGCGCGCCGATGACAGAGAAGCCGCGCGGCTTTTCCAGATCGGAGGCCAGTTTCGCCAGGAATTTGTTGGGCGCCAGGCCCACCGATGCGGAAATGCCGAGGTCCGCTTCGAGCCGGCGGATGAAGTTCACCAGACTTTCGGCGGGTGTCGCGCCATGCAGTTTTTCAGTGCCGGAGAGGTCGAGAAAGGCCTCATCAATCGACAAGGGCTCGACCAGAGGCGTTAGCGCACGCATTCGCTCGCGAATTTCGTGGCCAACCTTGCTGTATTTTTCCATGTTCGGCTTTAGAACAACGGCATCAGGGCACCGCTCCAGCGCCTGAAACATCGGCATAGCGGAGCGCACGCCGTAAATGCGGGCGATGTAGCAGCAGGTTGAGACCACACCTCGTTGACCGCCGCCAACAATCACGGGGCGATCCTGCAACTCGGGATTGTCGCGCTTTTCCACGGATGCGTAGAAGGCATCGCAGTCGATATGGGCTATGGTGAGCGTATCCAGCTCTGGGTGATGCAGCAAACGTGGACTGGCGCAGACGGTGCACCGGGAGCGTTTCAGGGCCACGCGATGGCCGCAGTCACGACAAAGAGCGGTTTGCATCTGATGTGTCCAAGGCTGAAGGGTAGCGGCACACGTCTAACGCGCGGAACCTCGCAGGCAGAAGCGTGTTTTCCAAATATAGGATCGGCTCGATCAAATTGAAATGGATCCGGTTCGGGATTGATCCAAAGGCGTTCGGATTGCTGTGCACACTTGCGTTTGGGCGCGACAATTGCTCTTGCGAGGGCGTGATGATTCGGGCCCTGCCTCGGATCGATAGACGGTCCGCCGTTGGTCTTTGCCGAGGACGGCTTGTGACACGGGATGAGGCAATGAGGAGAAGCGCCTTGAAAGTTTCCAAAAAGACTGTTGTTCAGCCCGCTCACAGATCTGTTCGAGCTTCACTCGTAACGGGGTTGGCCGTTGCCGCTTTAGCGTTCGGGAGCGGACTGGTTCCCGCTTTAGCTGCTGCCAAGACACCGTTGCCGCCTGAGCGGCCGATGACCGCGCCTGCACGCGCAGATACGTCTACCGGAAAAACGCAGATCAAACCCAAGGCAGCCGACTCACAAAACAAGGCTGCCGAGCAAGCTGCGAGCGCTCACGATGATACGACGGATATGAAGCCCGCCGTGAGTGCTGCCAAGGCGTCGATGGTGCCCGGAACGGACAGGGTGAAGCCTGCTGTCGCCAATCCGAAGTTCGGCGCGATCATGCCGGCCGATGCCACGACAGCTGCAACGACGCAGGCTCCCGCCAGCGCGACCCGGGAAACGCTTGATACCGCTAAAGGCCCTGTTCCATCTCCAGAAAGCAAACCTGCCGCTCCCAAGTTGAAAACCGCAGCGGTGCAAAGCGCCATGCCGAAGCATGTGCAGGAGGTGCCGCCGATTCCGGAATCTGTGCGAGCTTGAAACCTCCAGCCTGTCGATCCACCCGCCGCTGGTGGCCAATGGCGCTTGCGGTATTCCGCAGCCGGTGGTGTTTCGTAATCTCAAGGCCAAGACCAAGGTGCATTTTACCCGTCAGGCACAGATTGATTGTGACTTCGCCCAAAAATTCGATGAATGGCTGACTGAGAAGGCCGAACCGATTGCACTGCAAACCTATGGCCAGAGGCTCGTCGAGATCCAGAATGGACCGGGTTACGTGTGTCGCCGACGCTATGGTCGTTCAACCGGCAAGATTTCAGAACATGCCAAGGGCAACGCGATGGACATCATGTCCTTCACCATGGCCGATGGTCATAAGGTGACGGTGAAGGATGGCTGGCCGGACAAAGGCATAGACGGCAGGTTTGTTCACAAGCTGCACCAAAGTGCCTGCAAATATTTCACCACCGTGCTGGGGCCGGATGCCAATGCGGCGCACAAGAGCCACTTTCACTTTGACATTGGCTGTCATGGCAAGACTTGCAAGTACCTGATCTGTGAGTGACACCAGCGGCTATGCGCCATGGGTTTCTGTGCCGGGGCCTGTTACCGGTCCTGTCGCAAACGGGTGATGAAGCGTGCTGCTTCGGCCCAGTCGCTTGTCAGCAGGTCGATGTGGTCGCCGGGGTTGGCGAACTGCGCGAAAACCGGATCGGCAATGAACTGGATCTGGATGGCGGATGGCAGCGAGGCTTTCACGGACATATGGTTCTTGGAACTGTCGTCGATGAAGATCACGGGATCCGGTCTACCGGATGCCAGTGCAGCAACAGCGCCGCCTTTGGGGCCTGCGTTGGTCAGCAACGGATAGTGGATCGACAGGGAAGTCAGCAAGGTCTGCCGTACAGGTCGATTGTGCGCACCGGGCAAATTGGTGAGCAAGACAATGTCGTGCGTCTTCGCCAAAGCCGTCAGGGCTACTTCGGCGCCGTCCACGACTTCCTGCCGATCACAAATCCCATCAAAGAACGTCTGTAAGTGCCGGCCAACATCAGCATCCGACAGTGGCTTGCCGGTTGTGCCGTTTGCCATGTTGCCACGCAGGTCATAGCTGGTCTCATGCAGGATCAATCCGTTGTCGGCCATGTAGCCACGCAGGTGCCGCACGAGGTGGAGAACGACTTCATCAATATCACAGACGATGAGAGGTCTTGTGGAGGCGGGCAGGGCGCGGATCTGTCTCAGAATGTCCGCGCTGGCTGGCTGCGGCTCACTCATAGGGAACAGGCTCATCGGCCAGAGCATAGCGGGCGGCGGCAATCATGGTCGGGCGCACGCCATTGTTCTCGCAGAATGTCAGCAGAAGCGATTCGTCGAGCATGTAGAATTCCAGAATTCCTGCCAGAAACCCCGGTTCTTCAGCCACGTCACGGATGGATTCGGGCCCGATTCCGGTGATCGTCAGGAAGCGACCGATCTGTTCCGGCTCCTGTGTCAGATAAATCAACGCTTTCGTTGCAATTTCTTGTGCATTTTCCTGCGTCATGGAGTTGGCGCTGTGTCCGAGCATTGTGAATTTTTGCCTTTCCGAAACGATTCCACGCTAAAAGGAAATACGTGTGGACGAGGGATGTGGGCAAGTGCACTGGCGACGACCTTCCGTATTCAGCGGAACGGGTCGCAGTATTAGTCGTATAAAAGGGCCAAGCAATGGCGAAAACCGTGCTGATCGTGGAAGACAACGAGCTGAACATGAAACTGTTTCATGATCTGCTCGAAGCGCACGGCTATTCAACACTTCAGACCCGCAATGGCATGGAAGCTCTTGAGCTTGCGCGCGAGCATCGCCCGGACCTGATTTTGATGGACATCCAGCTTCCCGAAGTCTCTGGACTGGAAGTGACCAAGTGGATCAAGGAAGACGACGAAATCGCGTCGATTCCGATCATCGCTGTCACTGCATTTGCCATGAAGGGCGATGAAGAACGTATCCGCCAAGGCGGGTGTGAAGCGTATATTTCCAAACCAATTTCCGTGACAAGTTTTCTGGAAACCGTTGGCACCTTTCTCGAAGGGTGATCCGAAACGAACGTCTGCTGTTCGTTTCATGGTCGGCAGACCTGTCTGCGGCGAGCCATTAAACGCAAGGACATTCCGTTCTCAGGTCGAATTGATCATGGAAGCGAGAGAAATTTTCTCAAGATTGCTCTTGGCCGCTCGAATTCGTTTCTTGTTGAATTGAGGGAACAGATCCATCTGAATGATGCCGTTCAGTATTTAATTGGTAAAAACTGTCGATATATACGCAAATTCATCCAAATTGGTCTTATCGGGCAAATGCAGCTATTGCTAGGCTTGAAACTAGGTTGTACCTAAAAATGGTCATGGCTGTTTAGACGAATGTCAAGCACAGCGATTTACCCCTGCGTGATGCTCAGGTCCGCCGCATCTCCTGGGTCCGTGGGGTTTGGCTGACAAGCTGCAAGTTGGGAGAATGCCTCCTCTAAGACTTGCAGCTTGTCAGCCTTTTCTTTTTTCGACATTGCCAGTATTGCCGCGCTGATCCCCTTATGGATGGGGGCTACGGTTTCTTTGGCTCTTTAGAACGCGGCGCGAAAGAGGCCAGCCATAAGGCAACAGCATATGGCACAAAAAAACCCGCCTGAAAGGCGGGTTTTGTTCTGGAAGTCGGATGCCAGATCTTACTTGATCTTGGCTTCCTTGAATTCCACGTGCTTCTTGGCAACCGGGTCGTACTTCCGCTGAACCATTTTTTCGGTCATCGTGCGGGAGTTCTTCTTCGTGACATAGAAGAAGCCGGTGTCAGCCGTGGAAAGAAGCTTGACTTTGATTGTTGTCGCCTTGGCCATGGCCTTCGATCCTGTTCTTTGTAGTTGGGCAAACACTTTCAAGGTCAGGGGTCTGGCGATCATCTGCCCACGATATTCGAAATCAGAGCGAAACCTACTCATCGCTGGCTGAAAGTCAAGCATTCTGCAGGAAGGTGGCGTAAATTTCGCTGTTTGTCCTCTCTTTCAGGCGCTTGGAGGACACGGTCGCATCTCTGGCGACATTCAGGCCACGGATCAGAGCAGGTTTCTTTGGCGTTTGCCGTATCGCATCGACAGGAAAGGCACCGGCAGATCCGCTTCCAGATGCGGGTCATCCGTCAGCCTCTGGGCAAGTTCGCGCAGAATCATGCGGGTGATAACGGGCAGGGCCTCATTGGTGATGGCCTCACTCAGGGCCACCCAGGACAGGTCTTGCAATTCATCATCCGCGGATCCCATCGCAACCGTCTGCTCTGCTAGGGCGTCACGGCGGGCGGCGAAGAAACGGGTGTCGAAACGGCGTGGCTGATTGGGGGGCGTGATGGCTCTCGCGACAAAGCGCAGGGCCGAGAGGTCCGGGATGAGGCCATGCGCAGCAAAGGCGGCAAAGCCTGGGCCGAGGCTTTGGGAACTTGATGAGCTGGAAGCGACCGGGCGGCCCAGAAACAGACCGGCTTCTTCCTGCGTTTCGCGGATAGCGGCCAGCCCCAATGCGCGCACGCGTGCTGTGGACACCGGGCGCTTGAGATCGCGCGACAGACGCGCTTCGACGTGGGGTTGATACTGGATTGCCCCACGGACGCGGGAATCAGCCTGGATCGACACGCCCACCGGGGAACACGTATTTGTTCGGCATGAAGGCGTGAGCCTTGTGCCGTCGTCCGACGAGAAGTTTCGGATCCTGTGTCGACTGATCAAGAATGATGAGTGTGGCGGCGTCACGCGGTCGAAGATAAGGATGGCGGGGCGCAGCAGGCTCACTCATGGCGATGGATCATCTTCTCTTCAGGAGGAGGGACTGGACTGTCTTGATGGACGCCCGACCCATGGTGTCGCGGTGCCCCGGCTTGATCAGTGCGATTTGAAGCCTCACGAGGGTCGGGGGCTGCCGCTGCGTGGCGGCCAGGGGTCAGGTCATCCCGAGCCTGCGGATCGAACCCATACATGTATAGCGCCCATTGCAGGCCGATCAAGGCACCTTTGACGGACGGCAGCAGCAGAGCCGACAAGATCACCGCAAGTGGCAGCCACAGCGCCAGATGAACCCAGATAGAGGGACGATAGACAACTTCCACGATCAGCAGTGCGGGAATGATGAAATGCGCGGCCAGCGTCAGGGTGACAAGCGGCGCAAAGGCATCGGCCCGGTGGTGGTGCAGTGGTTCACTGCACGCCGGACAGATTGGCTGTGTGGCAGGAAAGCGGTTGAACACCGCCCCTGTGCCACAGGCCGGACAGCGGTGCAGGGCACCACGCAACATCGCCGGAAAAAGGCGACGGCGGGAGACCCTGCTTGTCGTGCTGTCTGGTTGGTCTTGATCATTCACCAAATGGTGAAGTGTCATCTTTTGCTCTTTCCAGGTTTCGACTTGGTCGAAGCCCTGGAGGAACGGGTATGACGCGACCGACCCGGGGTGCGCGTCGGTGCACTGCCCGGGCGACGGTTTCTCTTGCCAGATCCGGTTTGTCCGGGACTGAGCATTTCGAACCGCAAGGCCCCGGCAAAGGGCGCCGCTTCAACCAGCTTGACTTCAACTCGGTCTCCAAGCTGATATGTTTCACCGGTCTTGTCACCTATCAGAGAGTGCGACCCTTCGTCATATCGGTAGTAATCCAGACCGATGGTCGAGGCTGGGATGAAGCCATCCGCTCCGGTGTCATCGAGACGGACAAAAAGGCCGGATTTCACAACACCCGCAATGCGTCCATGGAAAGTCGCGCCGATGCGATCGGCCATCCAGAGAGCAATGAGACGGTCGATTGTCTCGCGCTCTGCCAACATGGCGCGACGTTCTGCCGCAGAGATTTCAGCCCCTACAGCTTCGAGCTTGTCCTCAATGCCTTCGGGCAGGCCATCCTTGCCAAGCCCGAGCGACCGAATCAGCCCACGGTGCACGATCAGATCGGCATAGCGGCGGATCGGCGAGGTGAAATGCGCGTAGCGGCGCAGATTAAGACCGAAGTGGCCGATGTTCTGCGGTGTGTATTCAGCCTGAGACTGACTGCGCAGGATCACCTCATTGACCACATGGGCCTGTGGTGTGTCCTTTACCTTGGCCAGAATGCCGTTGAACATGGCCGGGCGCAGACCGCCGGAAGATGGCAGCTTCATGTCGATGGTCGACAGGAAATCCTTCAGGTTTTCAAGCTTTTCCGGGCTTGATGCATCGTGGACGCGGTAGAGCAGCGGAGTCTTCTTTTTCTCCAGCGTTTCTGCCGCACAGACGTTTGCCTGGATCATGAACTCTTCGATGAGCTTATGTGCATCAAGTCGTTCAGGTACGAAAACGCCATCCACAGTGCCATCCGGATGCAGCCGGATCTTACGCTCTGGCAGATCCAGTTCCAACGGTTCCCGAGCATCTCGGCCCATCTTGAGACAGGCATAGGCGGCCCAAAGCGGCTTCAGAACCGGCTCAACCAATACGTCTGTCTTGTCGTCGGTCACGCCTTCAATGGCCTTCTGCGCTTGCAGATAGGACAATTTGGCTGCCGAGCGCATCAGCACACGGTGGAACGTGTGGTTGATCTTGTGGCCCTGCTTGTCAAAGACCATGCGCACGGCCATGGCCGGACGGTCTTCCTTTTCACGCAGCGAACACAGATCGTTGGAAATGCGTTCCGGCAGCATCGGAATAACACGGTCGGGGAAATATACTGAATTGCCGCGCAGGTGTGCTTCGCGATCCAGCGCCGATCCCGGTGTGATATAGGCGGCGACATCGGCAATGGCGACATAGGCGACATATCCGCCTTCATTTTCTGGGTCCTCGTCGGGCTCCGCAAAGACGGCGTCATCATGGTCCTTGGCGTCGGCCGGGTCGATGGTGACCAGCGGTATATCGCGCCAGTCTTCCCGCTTGCCAAGCGTCGCCGGTTTGGCCTGCTCGGATTCAGTCACAACAGCACGCGGAAATTCGGTCGGAATGCCGTGAGTGATCAAAGCAATCTCGGAGACTGCCTTTTCCGATTTCATTGAACCAATGCGCTCTGACACCTTGGCCCGCGGCGTGCCGTAGCGACCGGATCGATTGACCTGCACCTTGATCAGGTCGCCGTCTTCGGCATCCATCAGATCTGTGGGGTCAATGTCCAATTCGCGCTGCTTGCGATCAATTGGCTCAAGGTAGGGCGGTTTTCCGGCGTCGCGCTTGCGAAAGATGCCGAGAATGGCGGTTTCCGTCTTCTCCAGCACCTTGATGACCCGCGCCACATGGCTTGCTTCAGATCCCGGGTCTTCGGCCTCTGTCAGTCGCACCAATGCGCGGTCGCCAACACTTGGCTGCGACACCTTGGTTTTGCCGGTGAGCACGAGAACCTTTGGAGGGTCGCCTGCCTCGTCGTCCCAGTCGAGCGGTTCGCCCAACAATTCGCCGTCCGTATCCCGGGCCAGAAGGCGCACGAGAAACACCGGCGGCAAATCACCGGGCCGAATGAGACGTTTCTGGCGCTTTTCGACAAGTCCTTCATGGGACAGGTCCTTCAGCATCTTCTTGAGGGGAATGCGGGCTGCGCCGCTAATGCCAAAATGACGCGCGATCTCGCGCTTGCCGGCTTTGCCCGGATTTTCTGCGATAAAGGCGAGGATATCCTCGCGGCTCGGCATGTGTGCGGGCGGCTTGTTCGTGCCGCCCGGCTTTTTCTTTGGTGAAATACGTCTTGCGTTCAAGATCCTGAGTCCACGACCTCGCCCTCGGACTCCTTTGGAGCCTTGGCTGTGGTCTTTTTGGCGGCTGGCTTTTTCTTGGCAGCCGTCTTTTTTACGGGTTTGGCCTCATCATCCGCTGCATCTTTGGTTTTGGCAGCGGTTTTTTTGGCCGTTGTCTTCTTGGCAGCGGTCTTCTTCGGAGCTGCCTTCTTTGTGGTTTTCTTGCCGCTCTTGGCGGCTTTTTCAGCGATCAGCTCAACGGCGGCTTCCATGGTCACGGTCTGAGGATCTGTGTCCTTGGGCAACGTGGCGTTGATCTTGCCGTGCTTGACATACGGGCCGTAACGACCATCGTAAATATTGATCGGTCCGCCTTCTTCCGGGTGTTCGCCCAGTTCCTTCAGCGGGGTTGCGGCTGCGCGACCGCGTCCACCCTTGGCGCGTTTTTCAGCCAAGGCATCCACCGCGCGGTTGATGCCGACGGAGAACACTTCTTCGGGCGAGGACAGATTGGCATAAGTGCCTTCGTGCAGAACGAAAGGCCCGTAGCGTCCGATGCCAGCGGTGATCATCTTGCCGTCTTCAGGGTGCACGCCAACCTCACGCGGGAGATGGAGAAGCTGCAAGGCTTTTTCAAGGTCGATGTCGGGAACAGACCATCCCCGCGGAATGGACGACCGCTTTGGCTTGGCTTCTTCACCCAACTGGACATAAGGCCCGAAACGTCCCTTGCGCAGGGAGACTTCCATGCCTGTATCCGGGTCTTCTCCCAGAATGCGTGGACCATCTGCGCCGTCTTCGCCGTCGCCATCCGCACTTTTCGAAAGCTGGCGCGTGTAGCTGCATTCTGGATAGTTGGAACAGCCGATGAAAGCCCCATAACGGCTGACCTTCAGCGACAGGCGGCCATCGGAACACGACGGGCAGGCCCGCGGATCAGTGCCATCGCCCTTGTCGGGAAAGATGTGCGGAGCCAGAAGATCGTTCAGTGCATCGAGTACTTCCGAAACACGCAGGTCCTTGATCTCGTCGACAGCGCCATGAAAATCAGTCCAGAAATCGCGCAAGACTTCCTGCCAGCGACAGTTCACCGGCAGAGATCTGGTCGAGCTTTTCTTCCAGGCTGGCAGTGAAGTTGAATTCGATATAACGGTCGAAAAAGCTTTGCAGGAAGGCAGTGACGATGCGCCCCTTGTCCTGTGGCACAAGCTGCTTCTTTTCCAGTTCCACGTACTCGCGGTCGCGCAGGGTCTGCAAAGTCGATGCGTAGGTCGACGGACGGCCAATGCCGAGTTCTTCCATCTTCTTGACGAGACTTGCTTCGGTGTAGCGCGGCGGCGGCGTGGTGAAATGCTGGGCGGCCTCAATCGGCTTCTGCTCGCCGGACGTTGAAATCAGCGTCAGGTTTTCACCGTCGTTGACGGCGGGCAGACGGCTGGAGTTTTCTTCGTCGTCATCGTCGCGGCTTTCCTGATACAGCACGAAGAAGCCGTCGAACCGGATAACAGAGCCGGTGGCGCGCAGCGTGGCGGCCCTGCCCGAGCCCTTGGCGTCAATGTCGATGGTGGTGCGTTCCAGAACGGCACTTTCCATCTGGCTGGCCATCGTCCGTTTCCAGATCAGGTCATAGAGTTTGGCCTGATCGGCATCCAGATAGGCGGCAACGCTTTTGGGATGACGGAACATGTCTGTTGGCCGAATGGCTTCGTGCGCTTCCTGAGCGTTCTTGGCCTTGGTCGAATAATGTCGCGGCTTTTCGGGCACATAATTGTCGCCGAAGTCCTGCGCAATTACCTTACGTGCTGCCGAAATGGCTTCCGGGGCGATCTGCACGCCATCGGTACGCATGTAGGTGATGAGACCGGATGTCTCGCCACCAATGGAGATGCCTTCATACAGTCGCTGGGCAACCTGCATGGTGCGTGATGCGGCAAATCCGTATTTGCGCGAGGCTTCCTGTTGCAATGTCGACGTGGTGAAGGGCGGCTGCGGATTGCGCTTGGCCGGCTTCGAGGCAACGCTGGAGACCAGATAGCTGGCGCTTTCCAGCATGGTGCGGATCTGGGTGGCTTCTTCTTCGGACGAAATGTCCAGGCGTGTCAGCTTGCGGCCTTCAAAGGACGTGATGCTGGCCTGAAGCGGCTTGTCCTGCTGCGTCGTCAGATTGGCAAGGATGGACCAGTATTCCTGAGGACGGAAAACTTCGATCTCGGTCTCACGGTCGCAGATCAGGCGCAGTGCAACGGACTGCACACGGCCAGCAGAACGCGCTCCGGGCAACTTGCGCCAAAGCACCGGCGACAGAGTGAATCCGACAAGATAGTCCAGCGCGCGCCGAGCCAGATAGGCATCCACCAGCGGTGTATCGAGCTGGCGCGGATTTTTCATCGCTTCCAGAATGGCCGACTTGGTGATGGCGTTGAACACGACGCGCTCAACCGGTGTGTCCTTGAGAACGCGCTTTTTGGTCAGCACCTCCAGAACATGCCACGAAATCGCTTCTCCTTCGCGATCCGGGTCAGTCGCGAGAATCAGTCGATCGGCGTCTTTGACCGCATTTGCGATCTCGGTCAGGCGTTTTTGGGACTTGGAATCCACCTGCCAGCTCATGGCAAAGTCTTCGTCTGGCCTTACTGACCCATCCTTGGGAGGAAGATCACGTACGTGACCGTAAGACGCCAGAACTTTATAGTCGGAGCCGAGGTATTTGTTGATCGTCTTGGCTTTCGCCGGGGATTCAACAATGACAATATTCATCAGTACCCAAGTGTTATGTGTCGATTGCTTTCGGAAATCCGAGAAGTTCGACCTAAAGAAAGATAGACGCTTGACGTGACGATCACGGATCGCAAGCCACCTGTCAAATGGACCTTCACTGCAAGGTGGTCAAGTGCGCCCGTCGTCGGGTGTGTTATCCACCGCGTAGCATTGCGGGAAAAATGCCGCAAGTCATCCTGTCATCAATCGCGTTCTCTCGCGGGTCAGGGATGCGTATAAATCAAAGATACATGATTGCCTGCGTGTCGTTCCAGACGACCTGCAATCTCCAGTTCCAGCAACAGGATCTGTATTGTTCTGGCACTTTCGCCAAGATCCCGGATCAGATCGTCAACATCGACAGGGGTGGGGCCGAGCGCTTCGAGCAAGTGCGCTCTGGTCGCTTCTGTCGGGTTGGCCGGCGTCTCGAGACGGGACACGAAGACCTCGTCGTTTTCAGCTAACATGTCGTCAAATGGCAGACGTGGTTCAAGCCGACCGTCGAGATCTTCAATCACGTCGTCTGCGCTGGTGATGAGGCGCGCGCCCTGACGGATCAGGCGATTTCCGCCTTCTGAACGCGGATCGAGTGGGGAGCCGGGAACGACGAAAATTTCGCGGTTCTGGTCCAGCGCAAATCGGGCCGTGTGCAGGGAGCCAGACGCTTTTGCAGCCTCAATGATCACGATTGCGAGAGAAAGACCGGAAATGATGCGGTTGCGTCGTGGAAAGTCGTGACCGCGCGGCTTCCAGCCAAAAGGCATCTCTGAAATGACATTTCCGCCTGCCGCCAGAAGCTTCTCCACCAGCGGACCATGCTCTGGCGGGTACAGCATGTTGATGCCGCCTGCCATCACGCCGACTGTGCCGGTTGCAACGGCGGCCTCATGGGCTGCGACATCAATGCCTCGCGCCAGACCTGAAACGATGAGATAATCTTTCTCACCAAGTGTTTCGGTCAGTTGGCTGGCGAATTTGCGACCGGCCAGAGACGCGTTGCGCGCGCCGATGATGCCGATGGCCTTGGGCGAGGCGAGGGCCGATCTGCCGACCACGGAGAGAAGCGGTGGCGGATCGCTGATGTGGCGCAGGTGCGGTGGATAATCAGCTTCACCAAGGGCGACGAGCCGTGCACCGAAATTCGCATGAGCCTCCAGTTCAGCCAGTGCCCGATCTTCCGCACACACCCGGATGGCGGGCTTGCCGCCCGCGCGCGACAGGGACGGCAAGGCATCGAGGGCTGCTTCAGCCGAGCCATAATGGTTCAGCAGAAGACGGAATGTCTTCGGCCCGACATTTTCAGAGCGAATAAGTCTTAGCTAAGGCGAGGCGTTGCGCAGGCGACAGGACCAAAGCCTGTCCAGGTCTGCCCGCGCTTGCCGTCATTCGTCGCGGGCTTCCGGCTTGCTGCTCGCGGGGGCAGAGGCCGCCTTGGCGCCGATCTTCGTTTCTGCACCGTTCAGCAAACGCCGAATATTCTCATGGTGCTTGATCCACAGTAGCAGCGACAGGAAGCCGAAGAGAGCGGCCTTGTCCGGCTGGTGAACGGCCATGAGAAGAAGCGAGGAGACGAGGCTTGCCGACAAGGCGGAGAGCGACGAATATCGCAGGATCATCGCCATGGCGAGCCAGATGGCAATGAACACCAGTCCAACCGGCCAGGACAGTGCCAGCAAGACGCCAAGATAGGTGGCAACACCTTTGCCGCCCTTGAACTTCAGCCAGACAGGGAAGGTGTGTCCAAGAAAGGCGCCTGCTGCTGCAAACAGCGCTGCAACCGGCCCGAACATCGGTCCGATGAGCAGGACGGTCAGGGTTCCCTTCAGCGCATCGCCGAGCAGGGTCAAGGCTGCGAGCCACTTCTTGCCGGTGCGCAGCACATTTGTGGTGCCGATGTTGCCAGACCCGATCTTGCGGATATCGCCTTCGCCAGCCATGCGCGTGAGCAACAGTCCGAAGGGAATGGACCCCAACAGATAGCCGACACAAAGCGCCATGGGAGGATTTGGGGGCCGGTTACGCCCCAAGATACAGGTTCAAGCACACGAAACTCCTGATTGAGATCTATTGTTGATCGTACGTGTAGACAGTTTTGCCTGCAACAAGTGTTCTCAGGACTTTGCCAGAGAAACGCGCATCTTCAAATGGCGAGTTCTTTGACTGTGACCGTATTGCACTTTTTTCCAAGACCCAGGGCTTGTTCAGATCGAAAACCGCAATGTCGGCGGGAGCCCCTTTGGTGAGGCGTCCCGACGACAAGCCGAGGCGATCTGCCGGACGGCAGGTCATGGCGGCAAGCAGCGGCAGCAACTCTATATCGTCGGAATGATACAGGCGCAGGGCGGCCGACAGCATGGTTTCAAGACCAATGGCGCCATCTTCGGCTTCCGCCCAGGGTGACGTTTGGTTTCCACATCCTGCGGATCGTGGTTTGACACGATGACGTCCAGCGTGCCGTCGGCCAGGGCCGCGATCAACGCGCGGCGATCATCTTCAGATCGCAAGGGCGGCGACATCTTGAAGAAGGTGCGATAGTCGCCGATGTCGTTCTCGTTCTGGGTCAGGTGGTTGATTGACACACCAGCAGTCATGTCGAGGCCCATCTTCTTGCCGCGCCGGATGACATCGGCGCTCTCGCCACATGACAACAGGTTGGCGTGATAGCGAGCGCGGGTCATGGCAACAAGGCGCAGATCGCGCTCCAGCATGATCAATTCGGCTTCACGCGGGATGCCAGCCAATCCCTTCCAGCTTGCGACAAGGCCTTCATTCATCACCCCGGACGACAAGTCCGGATCTTCTGTGTGGTGAATGACGAGTGCATTGAAATCGCGTGCATAGGTGAGAATGCGGCGCATGATCGCGGCATTGCCGATGGATTTGTGACCGTTGCAGAAGGCGACCGCTCCAGCTTCCTGCAACAAGCCGATCTCGGTCATCTCATGGCCCTGTAGACCCTTGGTCAGGGCTGCCATGGGATAGACGTTGACGATGGCCGTGTCGCGGGCACGTCGGCGGATGAAGTCGACCAGCGCGGGATCGTCGATCACCGGATCATTTTCCGGCATGGTGACGATGGTGGTGATGCCGCCGGAGGCCGCAGCCTCACTGGCACTGGCCAGTGTTTCCCGGTGCTCGTCACCTGGTTCGCCAATCGACGCGCACATGTCGATCAGGCCGGGGCAGGCGATTGCGCCATTGAGGTCGATGATGTCCGCGCCTTCCGGCTCGCCCTGACCCGCTGCGCTGGCACCAGCCTCCAGGATCAGGCCATCCTGTATGAGAATGCTGCCGGGTTCATCGAGATTACGTGCCGGATCCAGGATCCGTGCATTGTGCAGGACGAGAGGTTTGCTTGCGTCGTGTGCCAAGGCTTGTGTCCCTTCCGGCTCAGCGGGTCTTGTTCGGCAGGTGCTCGGAGAGCGCTTCGAGGATGGCCATACGCACGGCGACACCCATTTCCACCTGTTCGCGGATCAGGCTTTGTGGGCCATCTGCCACGGAGGGGTCGATTTCGACGCCCCGATTCATCGGCCCGGGGTGCATCACCAGAGCGTTGGGACTGGCGACGCTGAGCTTGTCCTGATCGAGACCGTAAAAACGGTAGTATTCGCGAACCGAGGGAATGAAAGCGCCGTTCATGCGTTCGCGCTGCAAGCGCAGCATCATGACAATATCGGCGCCATCGAGACCTTTGCGCATGTCCTGATAGACTTCGGCTCCCATCTGCTCAATGCCATTGGGCAACAGTGTGGAGGGGGCAATGACACGAACTCTTGCGCCAAGCGCATTCAGCAGAAGGATATTGGAGCGAGCGACGCGGGAATGCAGGATGTCGCCGCAGATGGCGACATTGAGACCGGCAATCTCGCCCTTGTGACGGCGGATCGTCAGGGCATCCAGCAACGCCTGTGTGGGATGTTCATGCGCACCGTCCCCGGCGTTGACCACCGAACAGCCAACCTTGCGGGCCAAAAGGTGCACCGCCCCTGCGGCATGATGGCGGACCACCAGCAGATCCGGATGCATGGCGTTCAGCGTGGCGGCTGTGTCGATCAGCGTCTCGCCCTTTTTGACGGACGACGAGGAGACCGACATGTTCATCACATCTGCGCCGAGCCGTTTTCCGGCCAGCTCGAAGGATGATTGGGTTCTGGTGGAGGCCTCGAAAAACAGATTGATCTGCGTTCGTCCGCGCAAAACGGACTTTTTCTTTTCAACCTGACGAGAGACATCAACAGCCTCTTCCGCCCGGTCCAGCAGACCAAGAATTTCGTGGGGGTGAAGCCCTTCAATGCCCAGCAAATGTCGATGGGGGAAAAGGGCGTGTCGAGAGGTAGGTTGTGCGCTCATCGAGACCATTGCTATAGGTGGAAAGGGACCTTGTCACAAGGTCTAACTGAACCGGGGGCGCAGACCGTCCACCGGCAAGCCATTGGCTCAGGTCAAAATCGCCAGAGCCAGAGGTAGCGTGACCATTGCGACCAGTGTTTGCAGGGTCAGAATTTCGGCCATCAGCGGTGCGTCCCCTCCCAGCAATTTTGCCATGATATACGAGTTGGAGGCCGTTGGCACCGCGCAGGCGATGATCACGGCCACGTGCGTCTGGCCGTGCAGGCCGAAGATCATGGCCAGCAACGCACCGAGCAGCGGCGAAATGATTGGTCGCAGGAATGTGCCCAGCATCAACTCGGGCGTCGGGCGGCGCAATGCGCCCAGAGCAAGACCACCGCCCACGCTCAAGATCCCGATGGGCAGCGCGGCGTGTCCAAGCATGTCGAGCGTCATGTCCAGCGGCTTGGGAATGTAAAGACCGACCAGATTGGCCAGAAGACCCGCGACGATCGCCATGTTGAAGGGGTTCTTGGCAAGCCCTTTCAGGACGCCGAAGAAGTTGGGCGGACGACCGGTGCCGTAGCGCGCCAGAACCGCGATGCTGGCGGTATTGAGAACCGGGATCATCACGGCCATGGCCACGGCGAGCAGGGCAACGCCTGCCGATCCCATAAGATTGTTGGCCAGTGCCAGCGCCAGGAAACCGTTCCAGCGCACGGTGCCTTGAAAGATCGAGGTGAAGCGAGGGTTTGGTATGTCGAACTGACGCTGTAACAGCGGCCTCAGGGCAAGCATTCCGCCAATCAGAATCATGATGGTGATGAACAGCGCCAACCCCATCGAGACTGCAGGAAGTTCGCCGAAATTCACTTCGGCGACAGACTTGAACAGCAGCGAGGGGAAGAGAAGATAATATGCCAGACGGTCAATGCCGTTCCAATTGTCTGGCTTTATGATGCCGGTTTTCTTAAGCGTATAGCCGGTGGCAATGATCAAGATGATCGGTGCCAGCGCCATGATGGTCAGCATCATCGCGGGGGTGTCTTTCCTGCCGTGCGAGCGCGTCACGGGACCAAGCGAGATCCGATGGCTGGTCAGCCACCCGATCAGGATCGGTTATCCGCGAACGGTCCTTCGTGTCTGCGAGATTTCTTCCTGCCGGAGAACATGCCTGTTTGCAAGGTCTGGAAAGCTATATTTTGCGCATAATCTGGCGGTTTTCAAAGGTGCCGCAAGGTCGTTACAGGTTGCCGATGCGATTGAGAAAGCCTTGCAGGATATAGCCGGCTGCCATCTTGTCGACAACCTCGGCGCGTCGGGCGCGTGACAGATCGGCTTCCAGCAAGGTGCGCGTGACCGCTGCGGTCGAGAGGCGCTCGTCCCAATAGGTGATCGGCAACTCGGTCAAGCGGGTCAAATTGAGCACAAAAGCGCGGGTCGATTGAACGCGAGGCCCTTCGCTGCCATCCATATTGAGGGGCAGTCCCATGACAATGCCGCCGACGCCCTGTTTGGTACAGGCAGCCAGCAGCTTTTCCGCATCCAGAGTGAATTTCTTGCGCCGGATCGTTTCCATTGGCGTTGCGATGTTGTGGCCAAGGTCAGACAAGGCCATGCCGATGGTCTTGGTTCCAAGGTCAAGACCGATCAGACGGGTGCGGGGTGCGACCGCTGCAAGAAAATCTTCAAGGGGAAGTGAGGGATCTGTTGCCATGGGCGGCATTTAGCAGCTTGCCGTGGTGAAAACCAGAGAAACCATGCGTATTTGCAGAACACCTTCTTGGGCCGTTGTGGCGCGGTCTGGAGTGGTGTCTTGGATCTGCAAAAATACGGGTGCATTCCTGTCCACATGGCCTGTCGCCCTTGTCCGGGGACGGGACCTCTCCCTATATGCCGGGGAGATTGTTGTGCCGGGAGATCCCGGATTTATCGCTCAGATGAGAGGAATTGCCATGAAGATGACCTGGTACGGCCACGCGGCCTTTAAAATCGAGACCGATGACGCAAGCATCCTGATCGACCCCTATTTGAGCGGAAACCCCTCCTTTCCGGAAAATCTGAGTGTTGATGATGTGGCCGAAGGTGTGACGCATGTTCTCCTGACCCACGGGCATGATGACCATGTTGGCGACAGCATCGACATTTTGAAAAAGACCGGGGCACAGTTAACCGGCGATGCGGATCTGATCGGCTGGGCTGCGGGCAAGGGCATCGAGAACCTCAACCCGATGAACAGTGGTGGCATGGTTGATGTCGGCCCGTTCAAGGTCGGCATGACGATTGCGCATCATTCGTCCGGTTATAGCGGTGATGGTGGCAAGACCTACATGGGCTGCCCGCATGGCTTGATCATCGATATTCCGGGCCAGCCGAAGATTTATCATATGGGTGATACGGACATCTTCGGCGATATGGCATTGATCAATGAGTTGAACGAGCCGAAAATCGGTATTGTGCCGATTGGTGATCGCTTCACCATGGGTGGCAAGGCGGCGGCGCTTGCCTGCAACCGCTTCTTCAATTTCGATACGATCATTCCGTGTCACTTCGGCACTTTTCCGATGTTGGACCAAACGGCGGATACCTTTGTTGGAGCGCTGGGCGAGAGCGCGTCCAAGGTCAAGCTGCCCAGGATTGGCGAGACCTTCGAGATCTGATTTCAGGATCTGCTGAATGCCTTGAAGACTGCAAAGAAGGCTGGCCCACAGGGGCTGGCCTTTCCTGTGGTTTCAGGAGCGGACGTCGGCATCAGCGAATAATCGGTTCTCTCAGGTCTTTGGCGGGGGTCTGGCGGATGACCGGCCAGTTCTCATCGGCTCTTTGGATCATGGCAGGCTTATCGGCGAGAAAACGCTTTTGAGCGGTCGGATTGGCGTTCAGATAGAGTTTGCCGTCAATGATCTTCCATTCCTTTGGATCAATGGGGATCTTGAAGCCCATGGTGGTGCCGAAGGCGCAATAGCCGCCATATTGCGGGGCGTATTTCTTGGGCGACGATTTGAACAGATCGCGATTTTCCGCTGTGGCAAATTTCCAGGTCACGCCGTCGTAGGTGGCGGTGAAACTGTCTTTTCCTGCGACCGGTTTATGATCGCTGAAATAGGCGACCGGATCTGTGCCGCCGATGGCTGCGCCGTCGCGTACGAAAGTGGTGACGTCATCGGCTCGCGCCATGCCCGTCACTGCGAGCAATGCGGCGAGAAGCGTGGCCAGAAACAGGGGCAGCAGCAGGAAGCCGCGTTTCAACAGCGGTGCGGGATATGAGTGTTTGCTTGCCGCCATGACGTGGCTCTGTTGGGCCTTGATCATCCGAGCCTTGTCCGCAGATGTTCTGCCATATGATGCCATGTCTTTGCTCCGACCTAGGTCCAGCGACGCTCGCGGGGACGGGACGCCGCTGGACACCTGAGAACAGCCTCTCACCGCAGCCCTTGCACCACCAGTCACGTCTGATCACAGGTCAGGCATTTCAAGACATTGACGCGCCTTTCAGAACGTTTGGAGAGAGGTCCTGCGACAAGGCAGGACCCTATGCTCAGTCTTCGGCGTGAATTTCGTCCATGATCTTCTTCATTTCTTCGCTCGACAGGCTGGACCGCATGGCCAGCCACAGGATGAAGAGGCTCCAGATTGCGGTCATCGCTACGCCCGGCCAGAAGCTGAGCCAGCCGAGGCCGCCCTTGATGTCACCAAGGCCTGAGATGATCCACATGCCGCCAAACCACGGCAGGAGTCAGGCAATGTGACGCCAGCCGAATTGCTCGGCCGAGCGCTTGGCGATCAGGTGATGGTAGCCCGCGTAAATGGCAAAGATCACGATCATCAGGCCAAACAGGATGCTGTTGGTGGTGAAGCCTGTCCAGTAGATGACGAAATTCGAGCAGATGAATGCCAGGGGCGCGAGAATGTTGGCGCCGGGCAGTCGGAAAGGGCGTTCCAGATCAGGTAGTCTGCGACGCAAGAGCAAGAGAACGACCGGCCCCAGTCCATAGGTGATCACCGTGATCGAGGTGATATAGCCAACGAGCTTTTGCCAGGCCGGGAAGGGCAGCAGAAAGAAGACGCCAACCACCCACATGACGAGTACGGCGACCCAGGGCACGCCATTCGGTGTCAGTTTGGCTAAGGCCCTTGGGACCAGCGTCCATTTCGCCTACAGCATAGAGAATACGTGAGCCTCCCGTGACGTAGATCAGGCCGGTGCCACCGGGAGACACATAGGCATCAATGTAAAGCAACGCTGCCATCCAGCTGAAGCCAAGGGTCATTGCCAGACCCGCGAAGGGGCCGGTCTCTCCGGAAAAGCTCAACTTGGACCAGCCATTGGCGAGATCATCCGGGCTCAACGCCATGATGAAAGCGATCTGCAACAGGACATAAACGATGGCGGACAGGATGACCGAGCCAATAACGGCCATCGGAATGGTGCGCCCAGGGTTGCTGGTCTCGCCGCCAAGGTCAATGGCGCTACGAAAACCTAGGAATGAAAACACGATGCCGGCTGTCGGCAGCGCGGTGAAAATGCCCTGGAACTGTCCTGGTTCAGGGTTTGCACTCCAGACGTCCCAGCCGGTGGACCCGAAGATCAGCACGACGACGGTGAGCAGGGGCACGGCGATCTTCCACCAGGTAATGGCGTTGTTGAACTTGAGAAGCGCATTGATCGCCATCAGGTTCAGGGCCGCGAGGATGAGAAGCAATACAGCGCAGACGAAGAAGCCCGTGACTGTCAGAATGCCGTCGCTGTTCGGCTGAATGAGAAAGGGCAGGTAGTTATTGGCGTAGGTGACAATGCCTTCACTTTCGACAGCAGGCACGGGCACATAGGCGAGAAACAGCATCCAGCTCCAGATGCGTCCAAGCCCCGGGCCATGACTGGCATGGCTCATGTGAACCAGTGCGCCGCTCTTGGGAAAGATGGATGAAAGCTCGCCGAAACACAGCGCGATGAGCAGAACGATCAGCGCCCCGACAATCCAGCTCAAAATGGAATAAGGGCCAGCAATTTTGGCGGCATGAAATGCGCCAAAAAGCCAGCCCGAGCCGATCATGCTGGTGGTGCTCACGAATGTCAGGCCCAGCAAGCCTGCACGTCGCCGCAGCTTGCCAGTGCCGCCCGCAGCATTTGCCTCTGTCATGTGAAGTCCCTCTCGAGAAATTATTCTTCATTTTTTTAAAGTGCCGCTTGGCTCACGGTGTCTTGTCGAGGGCAGGCGCGTCCGAAACTTCGCGGTGTCATCACGCTTCCGTGAGTCTTTGTGACAATTGACCAACTCGCGGTTGGCCGCCGTGGTTCCGGGGCATGTATCGCTATGACGTATTTTGCCCACAGTTTCGTCGTTTTTGAAGTCTCTCAAGAGCGTTTGTGAGCACACTGAAGCGATCACAGCCTGTGTGAATATGTCTGCAGATAACGGTCGCATGGGCGCTGAGCCCTCGTGTTGCCTCAGAGGTCTTAAGGCCGTGGATCCCGCGGTGCCGAGAGGCCTAGAACAAGCTGGATGGCCGAGCGCAGATCGGCATCTCGAACCGGCTGGCCGCGGATCATGAGTTTGAAGTGCACGAGGCCCAAAAGCAGGTCGATGCGGGTTTCCATGTCACTTTCAAACGGCGTGGCAATGAGGATTTGTCGCAAGACCAGGCGCTGGGCGTCCTCCGCATCTCGCAGGGCGAGGGCAATTTCTGCTTGGTGCCTGTGTGCCAGCACCGCGTTCAACGCGCTGCCAAGCGGTGTATCTTGCAAGGCAAGCGTCAGGCGGCTCAGGCAGGCATAGAGGTTTGCCGCGACATTGCCATGGCGCGGCGGTTCGGGGTGGGCGCGCCCAAGAGCCGCTTTCAGGGCCGCAGCGAGCAACGCTTCACGGCTGGGCCAGCGGCGGTAAATGGCCTGCTTGCTGGTGGAGGCTCGCGCCGCAATGTTGGCAATGGTGCTGCCTGTGTATCCTGTTTCCGCCAGTTCATGCAGCGTTGCAGCCAGCAAGGCATCGGTGACGCGTGGATCACGAGGTCGTCCGGTTGGGGGCGAGGGGGCTGGCATTGGCAATCTCTTTCGGGTCTTTTTGGAACCGTAATTACGCAGGGAGGCTAAAAAACGCAAGCTTCGGACTTGTGAGCACTGGCCAAATTGCAGGACAACGGGTGCCAAGAGGTCGCTGAGGGTGTTGATCCGAGGCTCGCCTATGATGTTTTGAAAATGAGGAAGTTCATGTCCGTCGATATTGATACGGTCAAGCGGGTCGCCAGTCTGGCTCGCATCAAGGTCAGTGATGAGAAGGCCGAGCGCATGACCGGCGAACTCAATGCCATTCTCGGGTTTGTCGAGCAGCTTGATGAAGTCGACATTTCTGGCGTCGAGCCTTTGACCTCGGTGGTTGAGCAGACGATGAAGAAGCGCGTCGATGGTGTGACCGATGGCGGTATTGCTGATCAGATCACCCGGAACGCGCCGATGTCTGAAGACCATTTCTTCATGGTCCCCAAGGTTGTCGAGTAAGGGCGCGTGATGGCTTTCACGATTTCCCGCGAGACACCACTGAGTGCCGAAATGCGCGAGCTTCTGGAAGAGCTCAACGCTGTGCTTTTGACAATGTCGCCACCGGAATATTGCTTTCTGATGACGGCAGACGAACTGGCCGAAGACCACACGGAAGTGTTTGTCGCACGCAACGCAGCGGGCGAGGCGATCGGCTGTGGGGCTTTGCGGCGTCATGAGCATGGGGTGGGGGAAGTCAAGCGCATGTACACGCGGCCTGCTTATCGTGGGCAGGGCGTTGGGCGCGCTCTCTTGCTGGAAATCATGAAACAGGCACGGCTTGAGCATTTCACCAAGCTGGTTCTTGAGACCAGTGAACAGCATCCGCCCGCGCAGCGTCTTTACGAGACCGCCGGGTTTGCGCGCTGTGACCGTGTGCTCGACTATCCAGACAGCCCGTATTCCGTCTTTTATGAAAGGCCGATTGCGGCCGAAACCGAGTTGAAATCATGACCAAATTGACCGATCTGACGATTGCTGAGGCCCGCGAAGGTCTGGCCGACAAAAGCTTCTCGGCCAGCGAACTGACCGACGCCTTTCTTGCCAATATTGATGCGGCCAACACGTCGTTGAATGCGTATGTCACTGTGACGGCCGACAAGGCGCGCGACATGGCCAAGGCGTCTGATGCGCGCATTGCCAAGGGCGAAGCCGGGGCGCTGGAAGGCATTCCGCTGGGCGTCAAGGACCTGTTTGCGACCGAGGGTGTTCATACGCAGGCCTGTTCGCATATTCTGGATGGCTTCAAGCCGACCTATGAGTCGACTGTAACCGCCAACCTGTGGGCCGATGGCGCTGTGATGCTGGGCAAGCTCAACATGGATGAGTTCGCCATGGGCTCGTCCAACGAGACTTCCTACTACGGCAATGTTGCCAACCCGTTCCGCAAGAATGGCTCGGATCAAAACCTTGTTCCGGGCGGGTCTTCCGGTGGGTCTGCATCCTCCGTTGCAGCCCGTTTGTGCATGGGCGCCACGGCCACCGATACCGGCGGATCGATCCGTCAGCCTGCCGCCTTCACCGGCACCGTTGGCATCAAGCCAACCTATGGCCGCTGTTCGCGCTGGGGGACGATTGCCTTTGCCTCCTCGCTCGATCAGGCCGGCCCGATTGCCCGCACCGTGCGCGACAGCGCCATCCTGCTGAAGTCGATGGCCTCCGTTGATGCCAAGGATACCACCTCGGTTGACATTGAGGTTCCGGACTACGAAGCCGCCATCGGCACATCGGTCAAGGGGCTGAAGATCGGCATTCCGGCAGAGTACCGCGTCGACGGTATGCCGGAAGAGATCGAGAAGCTGTGGCAACAGGGCATCGACTGGCTGAAGGACGCTGGAGCCGAGATCGTCGAGATTTCCTTGCCGCATACCAAATATGCGCTGCCCGCCTATTACATCGTTGCTCCGGCGGAAGCCTCGTCCAACCTGGCGCGATATGATGGCGTGCGCTATGGCCTGCGGGTGCCGGGCAAGGACATTGCCGATATGTACGAAAACACCCGTGCCGCAGGCTTCGGTGATGAGGTGCAACGCCGTATCCTGATTGGAACTTATGTTCTGTCCGCCGGATATTACGATGCCTATTACCTGAAGGCGCAAAAAGTCCGTACGCTGATCAAGCGTGACTTTGATCTGGCACTGGCAGAATGGTGTCGATGCCATCTTGACCCCCACCACACCGAGTGCTGCCTTTGCATCCGGCGAGATCACAGATCCGGTGACGATGTATCTGAATGACATCTTCACGGTCACGGTGAATATGGCCGGTCTGCCGGGCATCTCCGTTCCGGCAGGTCTCAACAAGGACGGTCTGCCGCTCGGGTTGCAGCTTATCGGCAAGCCGTTTGAGGAAAGCACGCTGTTCCAGGTTGGTTCGGTCATTGAAAAGGCCGCTGGTCATTTCGCACCGGATGTCTGGTGGGCGTAAGGCGGAAAGACGGGCGTCGGCGTGTTTGACGTTGAAACCATTGTCGTGGGGGCGGGGGTTGTCGGATTGGCGGCAGCCCGCGCCCTTGCGCTTTCTGGGCGTGAAGTGATGGTGCTGGAGCGCAATGACCGCTTTGGCGAAGAGACCAGCGCCCGCAACAGTGAAGTCATTCATGCAGGCATCTATTATCCGACCGACAGCCTGAAAGCGCGCCTGTGCGTTATGGGCAGACACCAGCTTTACAGCTATTGTCGCGACCGGGGGCTACCGTTTCGCCGCCTCGGCAAGTTGATTGTGGCGGCTGACGAGCCGCAGGTGGCGCAGCTTGACGGCATACGCAAAAAGGCCGCGGACAACGGCGTTGATGATCTGGTGCTGCTTGATGGCTCCGAGGTGCTGGCATATGAGCCGCAGCTTGGAGTGCGGGCCGGGCTTTTGTCTCCCTCAACGGGGATTATCGATTCTCATTCCTATATGCTGTCGCTTCTTGGGGATCTGGAGCAGGTGGGTGGGCAACTGGTTCTACGCACCGAGGTGAGGGGCCTGACGGCTCTGTCCGGGGGCGGGTTCCGGATCAGCTTTGCCGACAACACGTCTGAGGCAGGGAGCAGCAGCATCACATGCCGTGAATTGGTGCTCAGCGGTGGTCTGTCCTGCACAAAGCTTGCCGCAATGTTGCTTGGCGATGCAGTTCCGAAAACCTTTTTGGCAAAGGGATCGTATTTCAAGCTCTCGGGTGCAGCACCCTTTTCGAGGCTTGTCTATCCGGTGCCCGAGCCCGGCGGGTTGGGCGTTCATCTGACGTTGGACCTGCAAGGCCAGGCTCGGTTTGGGCCGGATGTGGAGTGGATTTCCGAGATCGATTACAGCGTCGATGATCAGCGTCTGGGCGCATTCCGGCAGGCGATTTCCCGCTATTGGCCTGACATTGTCGGTCGGGACCTTGAGCCGGATTACTGCGGCATTCGCCCAAAACTGAGCGGACCGGGACAACCCGCCGCTGACTTCCGGATTGATGCAGCACCCCAGCATGGCTATCCGGGTTTGATCGCGCTTTATGGCATCGAGATCGCCGGGGCTGACGGCCTCCTTGGCACTGGCCGAGGAAATTTGCCGCAGGATCACAGCGTACTGATTTTATGGCATGTCTCATTTGTGTGCATAAGTGAAACCATTGCGAGATGTGGTATTTGACGGCGATGGCTTTTCGTTGTCCTGATTTTCGGAGCGTGCAGTGCGGAACAATAGGGTCGTTGGCGCGTTCCCCGAAGGAAGAAAATGTTGCTGATCGGCCAGACAATTCTACGTGTGTCTGAAATGCGCGTCGGTCAAATTCTCAATTTTGCCTTAATCCCCGAGCTTCGTTACGGCGTAGTAAAGTTGGATTGATGTGTCTGAAGGAAAATTTTGAAAGTGCTCAATCGGCGTAATTTCTTAGTCTCGACCGCCGCTATGGGCCTGGATGGTGAGTGAAGTCGGGTCGGTGATGCCGGCTTTGGCAGATGACAAACCGAAAGAACCTCAACCAGAGTTTTCGTTCGACAATCTCGCGGATAAAATGGCTAAGCTTTCAAAGAAGGCTTTTGCCGATCCGAAACCGGATCTTCCCGCTGTCGTCAATGACCTGACCTATGATCAAAACCGTGCAATTCGCTATCGTCCTGAAAAGGCGTTGTGGAACGAAGACGGGATGTATTTCCATCTTCAGGCCTTTCATCCCGGTGGCTTGTACAAGCAGGTTGTCGATCTATATGAGGTCGAGAATGGCAAGGCAAAACCGCTGACATTTACAAGCGCAGATTTCGAGTATCGTGCGCCGCTTGATCCGAAAAAGTTCGACGGGCTGAAGCTACCGGGCGTGGCAGGCTTCCGGCTGCACTATCCGCTCAACACGCCAGACTATTTCGATGAGCTGATTGCGTTCCTGGGTGCAAGTTATTGGCGCGCACTTGGCAAAAACAATGTATATGGCCTGTCGGCGCGCGGTCTTGCGATTGATACGGCTGTTGGTAAGCCGGAAGAGTTTCCGCGGTTCACCAAGTTCTATGTCCAGCACCCCAAGAAGGGGCAGCAGGAGATTATGATCTGGGCCGAGTTGGACAGCGAGAGTGTGACTGGGGCGTTTCAGTTCAAGGTCAATCCGGGTGTCAACACGCAGATCGATGTGGAAGTTCGTTTGTTCATGCGCGCAGATGTTGACCGGCTCGGAGTGGCGCCACTGACATCGATGTTCCTGTTCGGCGAAAATGACCGGGTGCGCTTCGATGACTATCGTCCGGAAGTGCATGACAGTGATGGCCTGATGGTGCTGCCTTCCAATGGCGAACGTTGGTGGCGTCCGTTGCGTAATCCGAAAAAGCTGGCCTTGTCCTTCCTGAGCGAAAACAAGCTCAAGGGCTTTGGTTTGATGCAACGAGACCGCGACTACGCGCATTATCAGGATACGGAAGCGGATTATCAGCGCCGTCCATCGCTCTGGGTCGAGCCTTTGAGCGACTGGGGCAATGGCAACCTGATGCTGGCGGAAATTCCGTCGGACAAGGAGATCCACGACAATATCGTGGCGCTCTGGATTCCGCAGGACAAGGCCAAGGCTGGCAAGTCCTTCACCTTTGCGTATCGCATGAGTTGGGGGGCGAACCGAGTCCGGGAACCGATCGTGCTCTTGTTGTGGCCACACGCAGTGGTCATGCTGGAACGGCGGCATCTGATGCCAAGCCGAACCAGCGCAAGTTTGTGGTCGAGTTCAAGGGCGATGCCTTGAGCAAAGTGGGCAGCAACGATCCGTTGAAAGCCGATCTTTCGGTGGCGAACGGCAAAGTTCTGACCTAGGATTTGCAAAAACTTGAAAATGGTGTGTGGCGATTTATCTTTGATGTTCAAAGAGATAGCACCGACAAGCCGCTAGAAATGCGCTTGGGCCTAAAGATGAATGAAACTTTAATGTCCGAAAGATGGTTGTACCAGTGGAACGGTGAGAATTGACGGTCCGCAGAGGCTGCACAACATTGATCCGGAGATGGAAAACATGACCAAAGTACTGACTACCATTCGCCAGCGTACCAACCGTGGCGACCTTGATGCCAAGACAATCGACCAAGCCATGCGTCAGAGCTATCAGAGCTTTTACCCTGGCATGAAGATGCCGACACTGACCACTCTGTCGCGTTCGCCAGACGTGTTCGATCTGGTGCTGAAGGGGGCTTCTTTCCCTTTGCCGCGCTTTCCGCTGCAGATGCCGGAGCATAACCTGAACCCGGCGTTCTCTCCGTCCTACGCGGTCCGCTTCGCACGCCTGTTCCAGCGCCGCCAGCGCGTTCGTCTGATGCGTGCCATTCGCGTTCGCAAGGACTGATAGACAGAATTGGGATCCGGTTAAGATATGTCAGGTTTTGGCGGTAATTTCACCCATGCGACCTTAAGCGTCCTGTTGCGACGTATGGGGGCGCTGGTCTTCACACTTGTCCTGACTTTTGCGGCGGCGACCATGTTCGGCGCAATCGTGCAGGCAGATGGGTATGACTGGCTGGACGTGCCGCGCATTGCCCTGATTGTTGTCGCCGGGTTTTGGCTCGCATGGGGCACTTGTACGGCGCTACTTGGCGTCCTCTACAAGGCTGAAGTGCGCAAGGTGTCAGACGGGTCGTTGTCCTCCCGCACGGCAATTCTGATGCCTGTTTACAATGAAGACAGCCGCGAGGTGTTTGCGCGCCTCGAGGCGATCTACACTGAGTTGGCAGCCAGTTCTTCGGCCAAGGCATTCGACATTTTCATTCTGTCGGACAGTACCAAGGAAGAGGCGGCTGCCAAGGAAGCTCAGGCCTACAAGAAGTTGTTGCTGTCTTGCAGCCGCAGCGAAGGTGGCCAGATCTATTATCGTCGCCGTACCGACAATATCGGCCGTAAAGCCGGGAATATCTCGGATTTTGTCCGCAATTCCGGCGGAGCATATGACTATATGCTCATTCTGGATGCGGACAGTCTGATGCGCGGTGAGACGATTATCGAAATGGTACGTCGTATGGATGCACAGCCCGATCTGGGGTTGTTGCAGTCCTTGCCACAGACCATTGGCCTGAAGACCTTGTTCGGGCGTCTGTTGCAGTTTTCGTCTTTTCTCTATGCGCCGGCGTTTTCGCGCGGTGTTGCCTCCTTGCAAGGCAAGACCGGTCCGTTCTGGGGGCACAATGCTCTCGTACGCGTTGAGGCCTTCGCCCGGTCGTGCGGAATGGCTCCCCTGACTGGAAAGGCGCCGTTTGGCGGTCATGTTCTCTCGCATGATACGGTCGAAGCGGCGTTGCTTGCACGCGATGGCTGGACCGTCCGTCTCGATCCTGACCTGACGTGTTCTTATGAGGAGGCGCCGCCTAATGTGGTGGAGTTTGCCAAGCGTGATCGCCGTTGGTGTCAGGGTAACATGCAGCACGCCAAAATCCTGTTAGCCCCGCGTCTGCGGTTGTGGAACAAGGTTGGCATCATCCAGGGCATGTTTGCCTATCTGTCATCGCCGGTTTGGTTGCTGTTTCTGATTTCCAGTCTGGCGGCTCCCTTGTTTGCGGCTGCACCAGTCTATTTCGATTCCCGGTCGCCGTTCCCCGTGTTCCCGCATCCGGAAACGCAAACCGCACTGGCCTTGCTGTTCGGCGTTGGGGCACTGCTTATTCTGCCAAAATTTCTGCTGCTCATGCAGGTTCTTCTGCGCGGTGAGGGACGGCAGTTCGGCAATGCTTTTCTTGCCACGATCAGCGCCTTCCTCGAATTGCTTCTGACATCGCTGTTGGCTCCGATCCATATGATGTATCAGACCCGATCCGTTATTCAGGTGATGATGGGGATGGATTCGGGCTGGCCTGCCGCATCGCGTGACGATGGTGCGCTGACGATGATGGAAAGCATCAAGGCGTGTTGGTGGATCAGCATCATCGGTATTGGCGCCATGTTGTTTGCCCAGTTCTATGCACCAGAGCTGTTGCTTTGGTCGATGCCGGTCACCGTGCCCATGTTCCTGGCACCGTTCCTGATCTGGTTCACTGCATCTGTCTGGGTTGGCGAGGCTTTCCGCAAGGCAGGGCTGTTCCTGACACCGGTTGAGCGTTTCGGTGATAGTGCGGTTGAACGTATGGATGAAGCGCTCGCGCGTGATGTGCGCCCTGTTGCAGCCCCGTCGACTCAGGAAGAGGACGTGAAGCGGCTGGCAGTCTGACTGCCACGCATGAGGTTGCGCAGTTGGTCTGAGAATTTGAAGAGATTGAAGAACCCGGACCTTTCAAGGTGCCGGGTTTTTTTGATGCCCTGAGCAGGATTTTCCTGAGCGTCGGTTTGCTGGCCTATTACGTGTCAGCCGTCAGCTGGATTCCGCAGGCCAATAGCCATTCTTGCCGGATCGGGCGACAGCAAAAGTCTCCACATCTTCAGATCCACAACGACTGCAATGCATTTCGGCCGCGAGCGTGGCAATGGTCTCGTCTGATTCAAAGCTGGTGGGGCGCAGATAGCGAAATCTGGCGCAGTAGTGACAGTTGAGGCCCAGTCGTTGATCAAACTGGTTCAATTCGCCAATCGTGCGCGCCGTGTCGCGGTCTTCGGAGATGACAGTGTATTCCATTAAATCAGCAGCGTTCTTTTGAAAAGATGTTCGTAAAGGAGAATTGGAATAATTCCAAGTTTCATTATTTAAAACTGAATTGTGGTCTGGTCAGGGCGTTGAATGTCTTCCGTGATCCTAAAAACGCTAGTCGCTTTGTTGGGTTAAGACAATAAAATGACTTGATAATTCGAGGATGAAGTTGGTTTCTGAGTGTTTCTTGAAGGCAATTTTTGGGACATTTGTCCCGCTGAGCGGTCGCTAAAGACTACCATATATTGCCCCTCAAATTTAGGTGATCTGTCGCGCAACTCGACCAAACTGTCGGTTTTCAGTTAAGTGTGTGGGAAGAAAAAGCTGATAGACTTTGTCTTGAGCGATTTGAAATACCGGGACCACAGGCTTGACCCTTGATCTTTCGACAGTGGTGACGTCTCGCGGCGGGGCGTCCGCGCCCGGCGGCCTGTCGTTGTCTCCGGGGTTCGAGGCGCAAGCGAAAGTCGAAGGCACGACGGCAGATCAGGTCACGACCTTGCGTATTGGCAAGCAGAGTGTAGCGGTCAAGGCGGATATGCCGCTGCCTGCGGGCAGCACGGTGACCATTCGGGTGTCGGGCACGGCGCAAGCGCCGCAAATCCAGCTTATTCCGCAGGCGAGCGCAGATGGCAGGACGGCGGGTTCCGGAACCGGCATTCCGCCGGCAGGCACTGGCGCTGCTGTTCCACCGTCAACGCAAGGTGCAGCCGCAGCCAGTCCCAAAGCCACCTCGCAGGGCCGCTCTGCCCAATCAGCGGCCAATGTTGCTCATGCGGTGGTGGTGACACAGTCCGGCACTGGCTCCGGGGCAGCGGCCTTGACGGCGAGTGCAAGCCGGCTGGCCGTTCAGGCCGGGACCTCTGAAGCCTCTTCGCACGCCTCACAGGCGTCTTCAACGGCTCCATCGGTTTCCACCGCAGCGCGAGCCCCTTCGGGAGCATCCGCGTCAGCGACGCAGGCCACCGCACAGTCTTCGGGATCTTCGTCTCAGGCAGTAGCAAGCGCGTCCGGGTCTTCCCGTGCTCAAACAGTTCCATCTCAAACTGGCTCTGCCCCTGTGGCGGGAACGCAGGCTCCGGTGTCGGCGAATACGACATCATCTCTGGGGGCGGCGACAGCTCCTTCGCAGGCCGGACAAGGGACGCAAGGGGCAGGGGTGTCTGCGTCTGCTGCTGCCAACATGCCTTCGTCGGCTGGCGTACAAAGCAGTGCTCCCGCCTCTGGCACCGCGGCCAATTCCGCGACAGCGCCGTCGCCCGATATGTCAGCAGGCACGACGCAGACATCGGGGACGCGCGCCACACCATCGGCCTCACCGTCTCCCGCAGGGCCCTCATCGTCAGGACTGTCGAGCGGTGCAAATGGAGCCGTAGCGGCGGCCCCAACGGCAAGGCCACCTTTTGCGGCAGGCGCTCCGCCACTGGCCGGGGCTTCGTTGACGGAACAGAGCGGGGCTGGACCTGCTGGGCCTCAGAGGGGTGGCAATGTGGCTGGAGGCAGTTCGCCGACCATGGCCTCGGGGAGTGGCATCTCTCCGGCGCCGCCCCCCGGCGGCGGAGCTGCTGCGGGGACGACTTCTGGCGTTCAAGGCCCGTTGTCAAACAGTGCTTCTGGACAATCAGGGCCGCAGGGCACTCTCGCTTTGCAAGGTGGGGGGCGTCCTCCTTGTTGGCAGCAGGGACAGCTCTTTCGGTAAATGCCGCGGGTGCAACCGGTGCGGCATCACCTGTCGGAGCCAACGTCGGGGTCACATCTCCTATGGCTCCGTCGGCTGCGTCATCCGCTTCGGCGATGACACAGTCCGCGATGTCTGAAAACGTGGCAACCAGTTCGGTCAGCGCGGCTGCATTGTCAGCGCAGGCTGCGACGGGCCAACTGAGCGACAAGCTGGTCAAGGCAGACGGTATTGCCCAATTGCTTGCACAAGCCGGAATGGGGGGAACCGCAGGCGGGGCCGCGCCGCCTGCCGGTATGGGGCAGGCTGCCGGACAGGCGGGATCTTTGGGGCAAGCGCTCGCGGATGTTCTGTATCAGGCATTTGGAGCTGCATCGTCGCGGGGAGGATCTTCCATTCCAGCCTGGTGGGGCGGGTGGAGCCTTACAGCCGCGTGCGGACCTGCCAGCCGAATTGACAAAGGCGCTGAACCAAGGTTTTGCCAAAGCTTGAGGCTCAGCAAAGTTCTTTGGCCGGGGTATTTGCGCAGATCGCTGCCGTGGCCTCTGCTGGGTCGGCTGCCAGCGTTGTGCTGCCGCCAGCAGCTCTGCAAGTCATGCAGCAGCTTTTGGGGTTGCGGTTGGACGGCCAGTCCGGGTCTGGCAATTTGTCCGGGCAGGATGTTCGCACGGCTGCCCAGGCTTCGGGACTTTTCAATACTGCAGCACAGTCCTCGGGACAAAATGGCGACGCGGATACAGCCGATCTGAAGGCATTGCTGTCTCAATTGCGCGCTCTGTTCACAGCAATGGGGGGCAAAGCGATGGTTCCCAAGCCGATGACGCAGCCATCCGTTCCTGGACAAAGTCTGCTGCCACAGGGCCAGCTCCCCGCTGTGAGTGCGGGCGTCAAGGCTATGCTGGGGGATCTGGAGGCGCTGAAGCAGACGGGTGATCCCTCAACTGCCGACAAGATGGTCCGTCAGCAGAATGCGCTGGTCAACAAGTTGATGCAGGAGACGGACAGCGCGCTGGCGCGTATTCGTCTGGCCCAGATCGCCAGCCGTGGACTGCTTCAAGACGTACCCCATCATAGTGCCGGGTCCGGTGGTGCAAATGCTGCCGGTGCGCATCACTCAGCCGCCAGCAAGCCTCCAGATCTGGTGATGGATATTCCGTTGGCCCTGAATGGTCAGACGGCTATCATGCAGATGCAGATCAGTCGTGATCCGCCGCGCCAACAGGCAGATCAGCGTGATGAGGGCGGATGGCAATTGCGCTTCGGCCTTGATTTGCCGCAGACAGGAGCCGTTCAGGCCTCGGTCCGGTTGCGCGGCGAGGGCACCTTCGTCAGCCTTTGGGTCGGGCGGGAAGACACCTATCGCTTGCTGGACAGCCAGCGCGAAACCATTGGCGCTGCCTTTGCCCATTCGGGACTCGACCTCCAGGACTTGCGCCTGATCAGAGGGTTGCCACGTCAATGGCAAAGTCGCAGCGGCGAAAGGGTGGACGCACGCTCATGACATCATCAGACAACAGTAAAAGCCCACTCCGTAACAAACTGGCGATTGCCCTCAACTATGATGGCGAAAATGCCCCTGTGGTGACAGCGACCGGGCGTAACCATATGGCCGAGCGGATCGAGGAGATCGCGGCTGAATCAGGTGTCCCCATTGAAAACAACCCGGTCATGGCGGAAGCCTTGTCGGGGCTCAAACTGGATGAAGAGATCCCGCTCGAACTGTATCAGGCGGTTGCTGTGCTTATCGGCTTTATTTTGCGCACCGGCGATGCGATGAACCCCAAAGACAGCGATAGGCACCCACCGCAGTGACGCGGCGTGCTCTTGCCTATCGTACGGCGGGGCTTTGCTGTCAAATCACCTCTTCAAACGCGTCCGCTTGTGACTTGCGCTCATCAAGACTTGCGGGATCGTGTTTTCCCGACTAGGCATCGGGTAGAGGATTGTTTTGTCCGCAGGCTGCTTTAAAAGGGACAGGCCGCGCCTTTCAAGGGCCCGCATAGTAGACAGGAATTTAAGCGAATGACGATTGTCGAGGCACGCAACCCCGATCCGAAGAAGTTCATCAAGGGAGCGACTGGCGACTGGGAAATCGTGATTGGCATGGAAGTTCATGCCCAGGTGACTTCACAAGCCAAACTTTTCTCTGGCGCGTCCACCGAATTTGGTCAGAACCCCAATAACAACGTCAGCCTTGTCGATGCTGCCATGCCCGGCATGTTGCCAGTGATCAACGAAGAATGCGTGCGGCAGGCCGTGCGCACCGGGTTGGGTCTCAAGGCTGCGATCAATCTGAAATCGGTGTTTGATCGCAAGAACTACTTCTATCCGGATTTGCCGCAGGGCTACCAGATTTCCCAGTTTCAGCAGCCGATTGTCGGCGAAGGCATTGTCTATCTGGATATGCCGGAAGAACGGGTCGAGATCGGTGTCGAGCGTTTGCATCTGGAGCAGGACGCGGGCAAGTCGCTGCATGATCAGCATCCGACAATGTCGTTCGTTGACCTGAACCGGTCTGGCGTGGCGCTGATGGAAATCGTATCGAAACCGGACCTGCGTTCCAGCGATGAAGCCCGTGCCTATCTGACCAAACTGCGCACCATCCTGCGCTATCTGGGCACCTGTGATGGCAATATGGATCAGGGTTCCATGCGTGCCGATGTGAACGTATCTGTGCGCCGTCCCGGCGAGACGTTTGGAACGCGCTGCGAAATCAAGAACGTCAACTCCATCCGGTTCGTGGGGCAGGCTATCGAATATGAAGCCCGCCGTCAGGTCGCCATTCTGGAAGACGGTGGCTCCATCGATCAGGAGACGCGCCTGTTTGATGCGGTCAAGGGCGAAACCCGCTCCATGCGCTCCAAGGAAGAAGCGCATGATTATCGTTATTTCCCGGATCCGGATCTGTTGCCTCTGGAATTCACGCAAGCGTTTGTCGACGATCTGGCGCGCGATCTGCCCGAGTTGCCGGATGAAAAGAAAGCACGCTTTATCAACGATTTTGGTCTGACACCTTATGATGCGGATGTTCTGGTGTCGGAAAAGGTCTCGTCTGATTTCTTTGAGAAGGTTGCCGCTGGTCGTGATGCGAAGCTGGCAGCCAACTGGCTCATCAATGAATTGTTCGGTCGCCTGAACAAGGAAGGCCTTGATCTGCCCAGAAGCCCGATTTCTGCTGACCAGCTTGGCAAGATCATTGATCTGGTTAAGTCGAATGTCATTTCCGGCAAGATTGCCAAGGATCTCTTTGAGATTATCTGGAGTGAAGGTGGCGATCCGGCGCAGGTCGTGGAAGAGCGCGGCATGAAGCAGGTCACCGATCTGGGCGCTATCGAGGCGCACGTTGACGAGATTCTGGCCGCCAACCCGGAAAAGGCCGAGCAGGCGAAGGAAAAGCCGGGTCTTCTCGGCTGGTTCGTTGGGCAGGTGATGAAGGCGTCAAAGGGCAAAGCCAATCCACAAGCTGTCAATGACATGCTGAAGCAGAAGATCGGTCTCGACTGAGACTTCGCGAGACCATCTGTTGACTAAAAAACCGGCGTCCATTGTGCGCCGGTTTTTTGTTTTTTGGTCAATGCGTTAGTATGGATCGTAAAGATGTTGAATCAGGAGCCTAGAGCCTTGGACAACGTGTGCGAAAGCGACTGGATATCACAGGGCTTCTGGATGAAGTCGCCTGCAATCACTTTGCGCGGATCATCCACGAACCCGGTATAGCCGGACATGTAGATAAGAGTTGTTTCGGGGCGGATTTCCATGGCGGCCTGCGCAAGGTCAAAGCCGTTCATGCCACCGGGCATGATGATGTCTGTCATGATCAGTTTGATTTGCGGAGCGCCTGACAAAACCTGCAAGGCAAGTTCGCCGTTGGCAGCTGAATAGGTTTCGAAGTTCAGCGACTTGAGAAACTCGATAATGGCGCTGAGAAGGTTCTCTTCGTCCTCTACCACCAGAATGGATGCGCCTTTGGCGTCGAGTAAACTGTCCGTCTGGGCGAGACTGGCGTTGGCTTTGGCAGCGGATATGGCATCTTCTGGCTGGGCTTGTGGCAGAAACAGGCGGAACGTAGTGCCTGCACCTTCTTCGCTGTAAAGCTTGACGACCCCATTGACCTGTTTTGCAAAGCCGTAGACCGTTGCCAATCCGAGGCCTGTTCCGGTGGAGCTGCCGCGTGTGGTGAAGAACGGATCGAACACGCGCTTTTGCAGGGCCGGCGACATGCCGGGACCATTGTCGGTGATGGCGAACTCAACGTAATTGGCGCCGGGAACCAGCCCGTCCTGATTTTCGATGGCCTGAATGATGCGGCAGTCAAGATCGATGCGGTCGCCCTTGCCACTTTCCTGAATGGCGTCACGCGCATTGATGAGCAGATTGAGCAAAGCGTTTTCAAGCTGCGATACGTCGCAATGCACTTCGCAGCTTTCAATGGTCAGGTTTGCGTTGAACTGGATCTGGCTACCGATGCTGCTCATGGCCAGATCCGTCAACTCGCTGATCGCGTTGCGGACTGAGATGTTTTGCCCCTGAACAGGTTGTCTGCGCGCGAAAGACAGAAGCCGCGCGGCCAGTTGGCGGCCTCGCTCCGTCGAACTCTCAATGATCGCCAGCAACTTGTCGAGCTGGTCGTTGGTGTTCACTTTGCGAGCCATCTGCACCGACGGCAGGATGGAGGCGAGAATGTTGTTGAAGTCATGCGCGATGCCGCCGGTCAACTGGCCCAGGGCATCCAGTCGGCTGGAGCGCTCTTCCTGCTGCCGCGCCTTTTCGCTTGCCGTGACATTGATGAAGCTGATGCTCCAAAGTTCAATCTCGTGGCGTCGCTCCATCGGCATGTGGCGCAATTCGAAGTACAGCGGGTCTTCATTCTGCTTGGAGCGAATGGCGTAGACGGTTTCAGGCAGAACATTGCCTGCGATGATCTGGTCAATGATGTCGTCACCCGTGGATTCAAGCGAGTTTCGATCCAGAAAGTCGATTTTTGGCAGAATGCTTGTGTCTTTGTGCAAGCCTGTCGATAACAACATGCTGCGCAACTGTCTGTTGGCGTAATGCAGTGTGCGGTTTGCATCGATGACACCGACAGCGGAACTGGCGTTCTCCAGCATTTCGTCGATGATCGAATATTTTTCGCCAGCGATGGTCTCCCGGATCAGAAAACTGCTCATGTCCGATAGAAAGAACGCGATCTGCGTTACGATGCCTTCATCGGTGCGGGAGAAGGCTGCGACCTTAATCTGGCACCAGGACCACTCGTCGTCAGTTGTCTTCAGTCGGCAGCCAAGGGTTTCATAAGGTTCGCGCGTGGTCGCCGCTGTTACAGGATCCCATTCACGGTGGATGATTTTCGACTGAAGAGCCAACAGGGGCGCAATATCATCGTGGTGCAGGATCTTGGAGAAGGGCATTTGCCGGCCCGCCGGAAACGTGTCCAGCGTGTAGCCCGTCAGCAGTGTGAAACGTTGATTGATATGGAGAACAGTCAGGCTGGCCAAGTCAAAGACGACAGATGCAACGGGCGCTTGCATCTGAACTTTCTCATCGAATGTCTCCACGGCAGTCACTCCCACCTCATCAAATCAGCCCGCTGCTTGAAAGCGCATCTTTGGATCCACATCCTAGGCATTGGTAGATCTGTCGTCAAAGCCAAACGGTATTTGCTTAAACGGCAAAGGGATTTAATCACTTCCCGAGGTTCAGCTTGCACCCAACTTCTTCGCAAAGGATGAAAGCCGGGGCTTGTGGAATGATCCTCGGCTTTTTATGCATGAGGGAAGCGCGATGGTTTGGTTTTGCAGGCGACGCGCATCTTGCACCGATAGAGACAGAAGCGACCCTATATTCATGACCGACACGGCACATCGGCCTTCTGACCCGACATGGGCATTGCAGTCAGACGGATCTTCACAAATCCGGGTTCCGGGTGTTGTCTGGGTCATTCTTGGCGTGGCAGGCTGGGGGATGGCGCATATGCTGGTGCGGGCCTTGTCGTCGGGCACCATCGGCACGGATGATATGTTCGAGAACGTGCTGGTGCAGTCGTTGCAGGCGGGTTACGGAATGCGCCAGCCACCGCTGTATGAGTGGCTGCTGTGGAGCGTGCAGCAGATCACCGGGCCAACGATCTGGAGTTTCCTGCTCCTCAAGTACACGCTGATCACCGTCAGCGCGGTGTTCTTGTACCGGGTTGCGGAGCAGTCGATCCGCTCCAGGTCGCTCGCTGTTCTCTGTGTCTTCTCATATTCTCTGTTCTATCAATTTGGCTGGAACCTGCATGAAGGTGTGACCCAGACTGTTGTGCTCGTGGCGGCCTGTTCGGCCAGTGTCTGGGCTTTTGTCGGGGCTTTGCGTACACGCAATGTCTGGTTTTATCTGGCGCTTGGCGTGGCCATGGGCTGCGGCGGGCTGGCCAAGCATTCGTATTTTCTGTTTGCCCTCGGGCTTGTGATCACCGCACTCAGCGAGCGTAGCTGGCGGCGCAATCTGCGCTGGGAAGGTCTGGCGCTGGCAGTGATCATCATGGTGCTGATCTACAGTCCCTATCTCTGGTGGATTGTGGCGCAACACAAGACGCTGGTGGGCAGCATGGCCTCCAATATGGGGCTAGAGGTGGCAAGCTCTCACGTATCGCGCGCGCTGTTGGGGTTGGGCCGTCTGGCGTTCTCGCTGCTCGGTTTTTCAGTTCTGCTGCTGCCAATTCTGCTGGCGCTGTTCTGGAAACCACTGACGGGGCGGGCGGTCCGCCGTCATCAGCCGATTGGTGATGTTGCACGCTTTTGCGGACGTCTGGTGCTGGTTCTCATTATTTTGACAGCGGTGCTGATTGCTGTAACAGGTGCCACATATGTCAAGGAACGGCATATGCATCCCATCCTGTTGGTGATGCCGATCTGGCTGTTTGCCATGCTGGAGCCTTACGATGTAAAGACGCCCTGGCGCTGGCTTCGCATCATTATTATTGTTGTGGCCTCTCTTGTTTTTCTGGTGCGACTGGTGAGCTTTCTCGCCCCTGACAATACCTTTTGCGGACACAAGTGTCGCCAGATGATCCCGTACGCCGGGCTCAAGACCAAGTTGCAAGCTATGGGGGTGGATCGGGCAACACTTGTTAGCGATGATGATTATGTGGCCGGAAATCTACGCATTCTATTCCCGAAGGCGCGCATTGTTTCGCTTGCTCGTTCAACACCGACGCCCGCCCGCAAGTCGTGTTATTTCATTTGGAAGGAGGGGCGGGACAAACCCGCTTTGAGCGCAGACGAGACTTTGGTCAAGCGTCTCACGCCCCGCGAGGCGGCAGACTGGTCGCCTCCTGCCGCCGCGTCTGCCAGCTATTATGCGGTGGACTGGTCGCATCTGTGGAAGCCGAAAGGCTGGCGGAAAACCTATTTCGGCGTTGGTCAATTGTCGAAGGATGATCCTGTCTGCCAATGAGGCCGAGAGCGCCACTGACGATGTGCGTCGCATAGGCACATTTGCTCTTGTGACACACGCAATGGTCTTTACGTCTCAGCAAAACCCTGGGTGCATGTCAGCGGGGAGTTTCATTCATTACATGAAGTGCGGTCAGCGAGTTCTTGCGAACGCAGAGTCATATCCGAAGCCGTGCTCCGCGTGCTCACTCTCTTCAGCGATCCGAAAAACGGATCTGTGCTGCCTTTGTTACCGGGCAGAACAGTGCAACAGCATTGCCTTCGGGGTCACGGAACTGCGCCGTACGGTTGCCCCAGGGCAGTGTCTTGGGAGGATGAATGACCTCAATGGTGTCCTTGAGGCGGGTGAACTCTGCTTCAACGTCGGAGACCATGAGCTCCAGGATCGCGGTGCGATTGGCGGCTGGCTCTGCGCTGCCTTCTAGAAACAGGCCGACAGTTTCCGCACTGCCAATGGCCAGTGTTGCGCCCGGCAAGATAATCTCGGCAAATTGCGACGCCAGCCAGTCGGCCGTCTGGCCTGTCACCAACTCGTAGAATGCGGTCATGGCTTGAATGTCTCTTGCGATCAGACGGATGGAGGCAAATTTCATTTCAGGCTTCCTGTGGGATGTGAGGTAAATGAACGTATTTGCGACTTGTCTCACAGGCCTGCTGACAGCATCCTGTCAGCAGGAGACCCATGATGCGCCGTGCCGACCGATTGTTCCAGATTATTCAGATTCTGAGGCGTTCTTCGCGTCCTGTGACGGCGCAAGATCTGGCGCTTGAACTGGAAGTCTCCAAGCGGACAATCTATCGGGACATGGCCGATCTGATCGGGCAACGCGTGCCTATCGACGGCGAGGCGGGGCTTGGCTATCTGTTGAATGCAGACTACGACATGCCGCCGCTGATGTTGACGGGCGATGAAGTCGAGGCTGTGGTTCTGGGCGCGCAATGGGTGGCGCAGGCGTCGGATCCAGCGCTGGCGAACGCGGCCCGTGATGTTGTTGCAAAGATTTCCGCCGTGTTGCCCGAGGCCTTGTTGCCCTACGTGCTGGAGCCAAGTGTGGGCGTCAGACCTCGGCTTTCCGGCGGCGATGATACGCCGGACAGGCTCGCAGATTTGCCGATGATGCGTCGCGCCATCCGTGGGGGGTGCAAGCTCAACCTGCGCTACCGCACTGGCGACGGACAGGAGAGTGAGCGGACCGTTTGGCCTGTTGTTCTGGGCTACGCCGAAACCTACCGCATGTTGATTGCCTTAGTGCGAGCTGCGTCAGGATTTCCGGCATTTTCGCTGCGATCGGATCCTTTCGATTGACGTGTTGGACACGCACTATGATTTGCCGAAGGGGGAACTTCAGAAGCGCTGGCGGCAGTGGCGGGATGACAAGCTGAAAGCACTGGATTTCGGTGATCAGCCCGGTTTGTCTTTGGAAAAATTGAAACCGTAACAATGCGATGGGTGTCGTGGGCAAGGCTGTTGGGCTACTGATTGGAAAGGCTGTTTCAATCAGACATTGATTTTCTCCGCCCGCAGCGCCGTGCCGGCGATCGTCTACCACCTGCCAGAGATATGACTATGCCGAAGCTCTCTCAACGCATCACTGGAATCCTTCAATCCGGCAAGGATGGTTGGGAATTGCATTTTTCCGCGATGAAGCGCAAGCAGGCGGGGCAGGACATCATCATGATGACGGTTGGGGATCATGACTTCGATACGCCTCAGGCGACTGTCGAGGCCTGTATCGAAGCGTTGAATGCAGGCTATCATCACTACACCCAATTGCCGGGCATTCCCGCGCTTCGGCAGGCCATGGCGCGGGTCTCGACACAGGTCACGGGCCTTGAAACGGACGTTAACGAGATCATCGTGGCGGCTGGCGGGCAAGGGGCACTGTTCGCTGCCGCACAGGCCACGCTTGATCAAGGCGACCGGGCGATCATCATTGATCCCTATTATGCCACCTATCCCGGAACATTTCGTGCCGCCGGTGCCGAAGTCGATGTTGTCACCACCCATGCCGACCAGGATTTTCAGCCGGTGCGGACTGATCTTGAAGCGGCGATCACACCGAAAACGCGCTGCCTGTTGATCAATTCGCCCAACAATCCAACGGGGGCTGTCTATTCGCGAGAAACCATGGAGATGATTGCGGATGTCTGCCGACAGCACGACTTATGGCTGATCTCTGATGAGGTCTACTGGACGATGACGCAAACGCCGCATATCTCACCGCGCTCGCTTGAGGGCATGCGTGAGCGCACGCTTGTGGTCAATTCCCTGTCCAAGAGCCATGGCATGACAGGCTGGCGTGTTGGATGGCTGACGGGCCCGCATACGCTTGTGGCGCCGCTTGTCGCGCTCAATCTGGTGTCGACTTATGGTCTGGCCGACTTTACCAGTCGCGCAGCTGTGGTTGCCCTTGATGAGGCCATCGGCGTGAGCGAGATCGCCGAGCGTTATGCGCGGCGGCGCAATGTGCTGCTTGATTGTTTTAAAGGGTCCAACAAGGTTTCAGTGCGCGGCTCGGAAGGGGCCATGTATGTCATGTTGGACATTAGCGCCGTCGAACCGGATTGCGAGGCCTTCGCATGGCGGTTGCTTGAGGAGGAGAATGTCGCCGTCATGCCGGGCGCAAGCTTTGGCCCCTCCGCCCGCTCGCATGTTCGTTTGACGTTGGCGCAGCCCGAAGATCTTTTACGGGAAGGCGCTGCAAGAGTGTTGCGCCTGGCCGAGAGATACGCCGGCTAGGGTGGGGATCCGCACTGCGCACCGTACCTTCCGCTCTCGACAGTGTTATCGCGGAAGAACGCCGCTTAGGGGAACTGGATGCGAGTGATGGCGTTTGCTGTTTTTAAAACGGGGACACCAAAAGCGCATGGATATTATCAGGATCATCTTCGCCATCATTCTTCCGCCGGTCGGAGTGTTTCTCCAGGTGGGATTGGGTCTGCAATTCTGGATCAATATTCTTCTGACGATCTTTGGCTATATCCCGGGCATCATTCATGCCATCTGGATTATTGCTCGTCGTTAAGACAACAAGGCCTGCGCATTGAAAAGCGCAGGCCTACTGCGTTTCAAGCCTTTCGGTCAATGAGAATGGCGCGAAAATCATTAACGTTGGTCAAGGTCGGGCCGGTGATGACCTGGCGATCAATTGCCTCAAAAAAATGATGCGCATCATTTTGTGCCAGACTGTGCTCAGGGCTGATGCCCGCCTTGTGTGCCATCTTTAAACACTTCGGACCGACGTGTGCGCCGGCAACCTCTGCGGCTCCATCGACGCCGTCGGATCGCAGGCAAGCGCATGAATGCCGGGGGCACTGTCCAAGGCAATCGCGAGCGCGAGGCAAAATTCGGCGCAGGGACCACCACTGCCGTTGCCGCGCCGGGTGACCGTCAGTTCCCCCCCCCCGACAAGAGCAGCAAAGGCGGGTCATCGGGATTGCGTTTGGCGGCCATGTCGAGAGCCAGTCGGGCCTGTGCCTGCGCCACTTCGCGTACTTCTCCTTCCAAAGCATCGCCTGGAAACGGCACCTCGCATCCCTTACTGCGTGCGAGGTTGGCGGCCGCTTCCAGAGAGCGCGCCGGTGTAGCAATCACCTGATTGGTGACGCGCGACAGCCGTATGTTGCCGGGTGGCACCACGCTGGTTGGTTGTTCAAGCGCGCGGCGCACTGAGGCTGGGAGGTCCAGCGCATAGTCCTCGACGATCTGTTGCGCGTCTTGCGAGGTCGAGGCATCGCCCACCGTTGGACCTGAGCCAATTGCGGCGGGGTCATCGCCGGGAACATCAGAGATCATCAAGGTCAGCATGCGGGCAGGGTAGGCGCAGGCCGCAAGCTGGCCCCCCTTGACGCCGGTCGTTTTCCGATGATGGCAAGGGTCGTCAGCGAGGCCACACATCCGGGGGCCGGGATCGAACATACTTTGCTGACGTAAGCGCCGCAGTTAAAGCGAGCTAGCCTCGACCGTCTTGCCATAAGCATGGCGAACCCACGGCGTGTTCGGGTCCGTGCCGTGGACGTGTGTTTTGAACCCGTGGAACCCGTCCCGCGGCTCGCCAGTGTTTCGTATTGAATGATCTCGACGCCGTTCGGGAACCCGACGACACGGGTCAGAGACTAGTGAAGGATGGTTCAATGGGAATGAGGCTTCGTCGCTGACAACACATCGCGCATTGTCCCGGGTTGCGACCGGGCACGCTCCGAGCGCATGGTCAGTCGCGGCGAAGTCACCTCGACGGGCGGCCCGAAAAACGCCCGTCGAGGTTGTATTAGCCTCTGACAGTCAATAGAACCTTGCCAACGACCTTCCCGCTCTCTTGAGCGTCGTGCGCATCAGCGATGTCATCGAGCGGGAGGTTCAGACCGATCGTTGGTCTATAGGCTCCATCTTTGAGGCAGGCCATGATTGCCGTGATCGCTTCGCGCTTGGCTTCGCCGGGGACGCTGTAGATGAAAACGAACCGAAACACGCACCCGCGGATCATCGCGTCCAAAAGGGGCAGCGATAACCGGTCCCTTGCATCACCCGTCGCATAGGAGACGATGAAGCCGCCCGTCTTCAGGCAGGTCATATCGATTTCGAGGTTATGCAACAGCGCCACGTCGATGATCCGGTCGACACCCTCGCCCTTCGTTTCTGCCTTTATGCGAGCCACCACGTCCTCGGCCCGCAAATTGATGATCAGGTCGGCGCCGGCAGCTTGTGCGGTCTCGATATGGGCGTCGTCGATCACAGTGGTTGCAACCCAGGCGCCTGCCCATTTCGCCAACAATATGGTTGCTGAGCCGACGACACCCGCCCCGCCGTGAACCAGTATCCGCTTTCCGCGGATATCTCCGTCGGCAAACAAGCAGCGGTGGGCGGTAAGCGCCGGGATGCCCAGGCTGGCTCCAATCTCGAACGACGTGTCGTCAGGTAGCGGGACGGCGTTCGACGCTGGCAGCAAGGCATATTCTGCAGCTGTCCCACAGTCGCGGCCATATTGCGCTTCATAGACCCACACGCGTTCGCCCACCCGGGATGCAGGGACACCATCGCCCACGGCATCGATAATGCCAGCACCGTCCTGGTGAGGGATGATGCGCGGAAAGGCCATCGTCGAGGAGAAGCCCGTGCGCGCCTTGATATCCGTGGGATTCAGCCCGGAAACATGGATCGCCACCCGTACCTCCCCTGGACCGGGTTCAGGCTCGGGCATGTCTCCGATGCACAGCACCTCTGCGGCTTTTCCTTGGCGTTCGTAATATGCGGCTTTCATCGGATTGCCTTTCAGTGGTCAGCAAATTTGCACCGGTTCTGCCGGCTTGCCCACTAGTTCGATCTTTGCAGGCACTATTGCAAGAAGGCACACATATTATACATAGGGATACATTGTATACTATTGGGAGATTCATGATGGTCCTGGGAACGCAGCCCCGATGTGCGGTCGAAATCACGGTCGCGGTGGCGGGAGGTAAATGGAAGCCGCTTGTCGTTCATTACCTGCTTGGCGGCACGAAACGCTTTGGCGAATTGCGGCGGCTTATCGGGGGCGTCACGCAGCGCTCGCTAACCTTGCAATTGCGCGAGCTTGAGCAGAGCGGAATCGTTCGGCGCGAGGTCTTTGCGGAGGTTCCGCCACGGGTGGAATATTCGCTCACACCATTTGGAAGAACGCTTGAACCGGTTCTAGGGGCGATGAAGGATTGGGGCGATTTATACGCACTTCAGGATTGTGCGACGCCCCCTACCAGAACAGACGGTGATTGAAGACGCTACGCGGGCTAACGCCATACGAATACATCTGCAAAATATGGACTTCTGAACCTGAACGTTTCAGGCTCAATCCGATCCATCAAATGCCGGGACTAAACACCTGACTGGTCAAGGGGGCTATAACTCGAATACTTGCAACTTAAGGTTGTAAAATCTTGAGAAAGGTGGAAGGTAAATTGGTAAATTACCTCAAAAGCTTTAGATTTTGACCTTGGAAAATTTCAACCTTTAGGTGTACCGTGCTGCTCAAATCTGATGGGGGGCAAGTATGATGAGCGAGAGACCTGATGGTGAAGTCAGCAAGGAAGCCATTCTTTCTTTTCATGAAACTGGGCGGATCTTGAAACTGGACGACCTCGTGGCTGAATTTCAGCTTATGAAGTCACACCTCAAGGCAGATTCTGCCTCTGATTTCGAAGATGTAGCGCGTGACTGTGGTACTCATCTCCTGAAACTGATTTCGCCAAGAGCGTCGAAAGGCCAAGCTGTTCTGCGCTTTGTGGAGACTGGCCGCAACGAGACGCCTCGGTTTTTGCCTTCAACGAATGCCGGGCAGATTCCTTTAGCAAAAGCGATCTTCCGGCCTTTGCAATTGGAAGCCAGACCGTCAAGGAGCCTTGTTGAATATATCCTTAATCCGGACGATGCTTCCGATCATGTCTGCTCAGCTTTCGCGCAGGTGTTTGGAACGGAGTGTCTTTGTCGTTTGAAGAGTGCCCTGCGCGATCCTCTTCCTAGGATCACTCAATTACCTGAGAAAGAATTTCCCATTATTTTTGTGCCGAATCCATTCGGTGGGGATTTGCAATTGACGCCGGTGTCTCCTGCCGCCGCGTATATGGGTGCAAAGGCTATCGCCAGTGCAAAAAGTGAGTGAAAAGCACCAATTGGTCCCACCATGGCTTCGCAGTCATCAGGTGATTAGCGCTAAACCTCAAAATATATCGGGCAAGCTTGGTGGACCTCGGCTCAGATTTCATGCCGAATTGCCCAAAATGCTCGATCGTTATGGCGCGCAAGTCTATCGCTTCGCAAAGGGGGGGACATTTCCGCTGTTTGGGGGGCGGGAGACGAAAGAGGATGTGCTCAGTTATGCAAAGCTGGCTGTGCAGGAAGACGCCTATTCGAACAAAGACATTCGTCGTGGACTGGATGCAAGAGCGGATCGTTTGTTGGTCGAGGTGTTTGATTTCATTTCCATTGTCAGAAGAGATGCGCTCGAATTTCTGCCGAGTGAGGATTTACCCAAGTCACCATCTCCGATCGATTTGCTCTTGAAGAGCCTGCGGTTTGGCAACGAACAGGCGTCGGTTCATGCGGCGCTGAATTCAGATCATTTCCGTGGGCGTATGGCGCGCTTGGAGGCAAAAAAATGATTTTCCGTGTTTCGGGTCTTGTTGCAAGCCGCGTCAACCTTCTGATGAATGACTATGCGTCGGGGCTGCCTTCCCCAATGGCTTTTTTGGGGCTGGGCGCTGCCATTGCTCCTGACATCGGGTGTGAGCGTTGGGCCTTGCGTGTCTTGCCAATCCTTCACCGAGTTACCGCCAGCACAGGCCGGACCAAACCTGAGGCGGAATCGATAGGTAAAACTTTTAAGCCGATCGAGATTATCGAAGACATGACGGGATACGTTGAGTGCACGTTGTTTCTTGATGCTCCGGGGTGTGACAGGGCGGATAGGATTAGTGAGGCTCTTGAAGGGGCACGCTTGGCAGGAGGCGCATTCCAGAATACAGCGCCGATTGAGGTGGAGGCGGTCTCAAATCTTTCTGGAGCGATAACGCAATTGCCTCGGGGCTACGCACTTGTGCGTGGTCATTCGTATCGAGTTTTGGTTTCAACTGGTGACGATCTCTCTCTCGAAAATCTTGCCCGTACCCTTCACCCGCAAGAAAGTGAACTCAGGTCCGGCCGTCCGGTCGCAGTTGCGGTTGGACATCGGCTGCTTGAGGACCCGAGGACAGCTCCGAAACGCAAAAATACGCGTTCCTCTGACATACCACATGTATTCGCGGAGCCTGTGGTGGGGATTGGTGAGTTGATTTCAGTGTTTGAGCCAGCGCTTTACGCAGCCTCTCCTGAGGAATTGGATGATTTTTTCTGGTCGTGGACAGCCAGTGGCAGTTGGGTTCTCGCTCATCCCGTATTTTTAGAATCTTGCAATGCAACACACGTAGTGGAGTTGAAAAATGTCGATTGATTTGAAAAGTATTTCTCTGGAAACCGGAATGCTGGCATTCAGCCGCTCTTTGCAGATTACTGAAGGGCTGCTCTTTGGCACCTCCTCCGATGGCTCCGTCCATGACATTCCAATTGAGGTCATTGAAAAGGGCGTGCGGGGGCAGTCCTCAGAAGATAAGGCCAAAAATCCTTAGCAAGAGCAATCCGCAATCGGTAGAGGCAGCTAGTGTGCCGGTTGGTTGTGATGGTCTTGAGCTGCGCTTTTCTCTGCGTGTCCTTGCGGGGGCCATGAAGCCACATGCCTGCGATGATGCCTCAGTTGTAGCAAGCTATAGAAGGCTTGCTGAAGATTATGCTGCCGCGGGTGGGTTCATGACCTTGGCTCGGCTGTATCTCTGGAATATTGCAAATGGCCGCTTCGCGTGGCGAAATCGTTACCAGACTGATCGGGCTGAGGTGAGGCTGATGTGGGAGGGGCGCGAGGTTGTCTTTGATCCATTTTCCTTGCATCTGGAGCAGCCGGACAACGTGGAGACTTTGTGTCGTGCCTTGATCAAGGGGACTGCTGAAGACGTGGGCGCTTTTCTGGACGCATTTGCCATGGCATTTGAGAAAGGCATGTTCCATTTCTCCGTTGTGTGGGCAGCACAAATGTTTGCCGGACAAGAAGTGTTTCCATCCTACGGAATATGTTCGGGAAGCTAATCAGCGGGACGATCTAAGTCGTGTGTATGCAAAACTTCCCTCGCGAAGCGGTAAGGGTTTTGTGCAGCAGGCTTCCGTGCATTCGCAGAAGATAGGCGCAGCATTGCGTCATATTGATATCTGGCATGGCGACGAGAAATATGGCGCTATTGCAGTGAATCCCTATGGCGGGGTTCAGGAAACCAGCGATGTTCTGCGAGCGAAGAAGACCAGTTTTTATGAACTGCGTAAAAACGGCGAGGCACTTTTGAGTTCTGCTGCCGAGGCGCAGACAGAAGAGGAGATTTCGCCCGACTTGCATTTTGTTATGGCCAACCTATGGTGCGAGGGGGCGTTTTCGGTCAGGTGGGGAAGCGCTGATGACGATGTCACCGAATGAAGGTCGAGGGATCTGTCAGGCAACGTCACAGCTCTTGATCAGGCCAACGCAGCCCGTTTTTGAGTTGGGCGCAGCGCCTGATGTCTTTGCAACCACGCTGAATGCCGTTCACCATGCAAATCGGCACGGCAAACGGGATGACTTTGTGGCCGTTGCCTTCCCGCTCTTGCGGTTGCAGCGCGAACGCATGCAGACGGGGAATGAACTGGTACTGTTTGGATCTGAAGTTTGTCTTGAGCGCGTTCTCAAACTGGAAGGCATTCAAACGTTGATGCGTCGGCAAATGGTGATCGAACCGACCCTTTTCGAGAGCGAAGTCGAACCCGAAGAACAGGGCGCCGCTTATGTGCGAAGTCGCTGGGGCGAAAAACATACACCTGGTGGCCTGCGGCGGCGGCAACGCCGGGATGTAAAGCGGGGAATCATCCTGCCTGCGGCTGCCTATAAGATCAAACCCGATAAATATGAACTCGTACTTCACTATGGTCGAGTGCCTGTAAGTGTGAAGCAAGTCATTGCGCCCATGACAGACGGGGTCCTGGAAGTCTCAACTTATGGATTTTCCAGTATGCAGGCACCTGCCGTTTTACCGATTGATGCCGAGGAGGTAAAGCGTGAGCACTAGGCTGCCCAGAGGCGGGCCACGTCTTCTGGTGACGGATCGAGAGACAGCGTTTTATCTTGATCGGTCTCGCGTCCAAGTTGAGGGTGGACGGATTGTCTACCATACGGTGGATGACGAGCGACAGCGTTCCTTTTCCATTCCGCATGTGAACCTTGCGGTCCTATTTCTGGGGCAGGGAACCTCTATCACACAGGATGCGGCACGTTTGCTGGCGGAAGAAGGTGTGTATCTTGCGTTCACTGGCACGGGGGGGACGCCGCTGCACTTGGGGAGTTTGACGACCTATCAGTCGACCCGGCATTTTCGCGAAATATTGCCGATATATCTCGATGAGAGAAAATCGCTTGAAGCAGGCAAGGCGGTGATGCGCAGGCGCGCAAAAATCATGTATGACACGGGCAGTAAACTCGCGCGAAAACCTTTGAAAGTTCGGGATTTTTCAAATCTTGGCAAGCGATGCAACCAGTTTGCAAGTGATCTCGAGAAAGCCGAGACCATTCAAGAATTACTGGGCTATGAGGGCCAGTTTTCCAAAAGCTGTTATGCCATTTTTGCAGCATTTTCCAAGTTGGACAAGAAGGGGCATGTTTTTCGACGCACTGCAGGAGAAGGCGATACCTCTGATCCCATGGGGGTCATTAATTCTCTGATAGATCATGGCAATTACCTTTGTTATGGCGTTGCTGGCGCGGCGCTCTGGGCGCTCGGGATCCCGCCGCACATGTCGGTCTTTCACGGCAAGACACGGGCCGGCGGTCTGGTGTTCGACGTCGCGGATGCTTTCAAGGATGCTTATGTGCTGCCGTTTGCTTTCGGCGCTAAAATGTCGGCGCCGGTCAAGGAGGTGGAAAGCAGGTTTCGCGCAGAAGTGATTGATGCCTTTGACGATGACAAGGTGCTGCGGGTTGCCATTGAGACCGTTGAAAAGATGTTGGAAATTTCTGAGCCAGCATGAGAGAGATCATTGCCGTCTGCCGTTCCTCGAAGAAAGCCCGATTGAATGTTGCCCGGGTTTTGGATCGCTATTTCTGGCGGATCGGCGATCGAACCTGGCGGGGCAAGGCGTCGAATGCCTGCCTTGATCGGGTGGCACGTGAGTTGCGCAGGGATGCCAAGCGAAACACAGCCGTTGCCATTCAGGAAATTAGATCAGCGAGTGAGAGCCGGACGCCGTTGATTGTGGTTGGGTCGCGTAGCGCTTTTGGTCCCTATGGTCGCGTGCCTGTCGCCAGTCATCCAGCATTGGCTAAAAAGACCAGTATGAGCGCTGTCTTGCGGTCCGATCGAGCTGTGTTGCTTATTGCTGTGCTGTTTCATGATCTGGGCAAAAGCGCGGAATTGTTTCAACAAAAACTTCGAAGAGCTATCAGCACTAACGGCAAACCGGAAGCTGATGTTGTGCGCCATGAGCTGATTTCCGCGATGGTCTGGAAACATTTGATGCTCGGTCTGGAGGATGTAAATGTTATTGAAAAGCTTTCCAAGCTGACAGGGGAAAAGTTGGACGAGGCATTCCGTGCAGCGGAAGATGCCTGTGTTGCAGCCCTTTCGAACCCGAACGCTGTCGTCTTGGATGAGCAGGCATTGCCGGGGGCCCTGGCTCGGGCAGTTGGCATGTTGGTTCTGACGCACCACCGACTGCCTAACTCTGACAGCGGGAGCTTGCGACATCCGACTGCGGCCCGACATACAAGAAATCCTGATGACCCGAGCCGTGCTTCTCTACGGTCGCTTTTAAAACCAGCCGCTGGATTGCCGATTTGGCACGACGATTGGTGGCTTGCCGAATTGCGTAAATGTGCGGGTGATCTTCTGCCCAACACTGGAGTTGGGCAGGTGGATTTGCGTCTTCGAACAACCATGATGTTTGCCGATCATCTTGGCTCATCGGAAAAGGTTGCCACGCAACACCCCAAAAACACGCATTTGGCGAACACGGTCGAGGTCTCTGATTCAGCAGAAACGAAAGGGAAAAGGAGCTTTACGGCAGCAGACAGCTTGTTGACGCACACCAGACGCGTTTATCGCGGCGCGCGTCAGGGCTTTGACATGCTGCACCGGCTGCAAGGGCGGTTTCCCGCTTTGGAAGAGAGTGAAGCGCCAGTTCGAATTGCTTTTCCCGTGTCGCCAGATGCCATGCCCCAATTCCACTGGCAAACTGCTGCGGCCAATGCGACGCGTCTTCTTTGTGGCAGTGCAGAAGGTGGGTTTTTCGGATGCCTGATGGCAGGGACTGGAACAGGAAAGACGCGTGGTGCCCCGACAATTATGGCCGCGGCCGCTTTTAGCGATGCTCGTCCGGAGCGTCGCACATTGCGCATGGTGCTTGGCTTGGGGTTGCGAACACTGACAACACAGTCTGCCCAAGAATATATCGAGGAACTTGGCTTTTCGGAACGCTCTCTTTCTGTTCTTGTCGGGCAGGTGCCTCTTGAGTTTGACAAGGAAGACAATAGCGCCGAAGTCTCAGAGGCAACGGGTTCCGAAAGCTTGATCAGGCTGCCGGACTGGTTGCAAGTCGAGCGTGCGCGGGGCTCAGTTCCAGAACAAGGGTCTGATGAAGAAGCGGCTTGGATGCAGGGGCTGTCTCTCGACACTGACCGTCAATTGCCAGCATTCTGCAACTTGCTGATAGAGAACAGCGGTCAGCCTGCGGCCTTCCGGCGCTTGATAGAAGCTCCTCTCACAATCGCCACTATTGATCACCTGAGCAGGAGTGGCTTCCCCTGTCCGGTCGCGGTTTTTGCCGCAGGCCCTGAGGGTTCTGACGTCAGATCTCATTTTGGATGAGGTTGACCAGTTTGAGGATGAAGATCTGTCGGTTCTGACTCGGCTGGCTTATCAGGTGGGGGCTGCTGGACGGCGGTTGATCATCATGTCGGCGACGATGCCGGAAGATATCGCCGGGTATATGTTCAAGGCTTACCGTGCTGGCTGGCGATCTTATGCCGCCACGTTTGAGGTGGCGGACACAGTAAATGTTCTGTGCGTCGGGGATACGCCCGCCACGTGTGTTACCAGAACTGGTGTGGAAACATTTGACGAGGTTTACGGCATTTGCCGTGATGCGATCCTTGATGAATTGGACCAGGCCCCGCCTCTGCGAAAGGGGCAGATCCTTCCTCCAATGGAGACATGGCCACAGTTGGTTGAACAGATTGATGGCATCTGTGCTGACTTGCACCGGCGCACCGCTGTGGAAATACGGGGTGTGAAAGTGTCCGTCGGCACTGGTTCGCATGACCCGCATAACTCATACGGTCGCATTGGCTGTCCAACTTTCAGCAGGCTCATGTTCATCACGTGACACGCTCCGGCTTAAGATATGCCTGCACGCGCAATTTCCCAGATTACACCGTGCCTTGGATTGAAACGCTTCTTAAGCGCGCGTTGTGTCGCAAAGGAGATGCACCGGATCGCGGTGTTGAAAGCTTGCTGAACAATTTTAGAGCCTTTGAACGCGCCCGCGCTATAGGCGCAAGAAATATTGAAGTGGTGGTCGTCTCTTCTCCTGTTATTGAAACCGGAAATGATTTGGACTTTGACTATGCCATCGTTGATCCGGTGAGCTTGAGAGCCGTTGTCCAGACGGCAGGTCGCGTTAATCGCCATCGTCGCCAAGAGGTCGATTGCGAAAATTTGGCCATTCTCGGCATGTCTCCTCTGGTTATGGAGAGTGGGTTTCTGGCGTATCCGGGCGTGGAAACGGAACATAGAAAAACAGGTGTTGTGCCAGTTGATCTAGAACGTTTCTGTGAGGATCGGACAACCAAAGCTTTGTTGGGGACGGAGGACTTCTCAGTTGTCACGTCCAGGGTGTTGTTGACGCAAGATGGCAGGGTCCCTTTGCGCAACGCGGAGGCGGAACTCCGGCGTGGCATGATTGACCCGCAGGGCGATCGTCCTTTGCTGACACGTTTTCTGGCGACATTTGAAGCGCGAATGACGCGGGGCATTTATGATCTGCGGGTCTTCCGCAGACCGGATGAGCGCGACGAAGCTGTGTATTGCTGGATGGGAGATGACATCGACACTGCTGAATGGCATGTGAACCATCAGCCCGGAGCGTGGCACAGTCGGTTCGAACCGGTCAGCCGCGCCATCGACACGATTGATTTGCCGCGAGAGGGGTGGCTTCTTGACGACATGACGCAGAATGCCTGGCTGGCGTACGCAGGGTCAGGCAATGACATGAGTGCAGACGATATGCGTCGGCTGATGCAGGTCTCCTTGAGGTTTTTTCATGTTGACGATTGGTCACAGCGGGCCGTGGTCGCACATGATGTGTTCGGAATGGTGAAAGGATCATCTGAGGATCTTTTTCAGCCTTTTGGAAAAACGCTTCAGAGTCAATAGCTTGCAGAATTGGGGAAATATTATCCCTTTTGGATGGGTTGAAGCCTAACCAATTGAGGGGCATAGATAATTTATTGTTAAGGAACTGTTCGCCGCCGGATAGGCGGCTGAGAGATTGCGGACGGCGCGCGCGCGTGGGGTGTCTTAGTTCGCCGCCGGATAGGCGGCTGAGAGAGATGACTGGCCGCCATGAGAGGTAACTCAAGGTTCGCCGCCGGATAGGCGGCTGAGAGATGATAGATGTTACGGCTGATATGCAAGGTTGAGTTCGCCGCCGGATAGGCGGCTGAGAGAACGATCGCGATTTTGGTGCTGGCTTTGACAAAGTTCGCCGCCGGATAGGCGGCTGAGAGAGCTCCGAGAGCTTTGCGTCCCTCGCCTTGATCGTTCGCCGCCGGATAGGCGGCTGAGAGAAGTCGATGACCCGTAGATAGTCAGGCTGGCTGAGTTCGCCGCCGGATAGGCGGCTGAGAGAGACGCGTGTCCAGCATCTGCACGTCTATCGGCGTTCGCCGCCGGATAGGCGGCTGAGAGAAAGGGCACGCCCAAAGCTGATGACTGACAGCCGTTCGCCGCCGGATAGGCGGCTGAGAGACTCTCTCGATCTGCTCGGTTTGGAGCATGATGGTTCGCCGCCGGATAGGCGGCTGAGAGAAAAAGCATTTGAAGCGATAAAAGGCTTCCGACGTTCGCCGCCGGATAGGCGGCTGAGAGACGGCGACCGTTGAGGCCGTGCTGGGGGGTGTGGTTCGCCGCCGGATAGGCGGCTGAGAGATATCTGGAAACCGAGATGACACGCTGGGCCGAGTTCGCCGCCGGATAGGCGGCTGAGAGAACCATTTCAGGCTCCGGGCATGGGCGCGTTTGGTTCGCCGCCGGATAGGCGGCTGAGAGACTGTCTGATCGCCGGTAAGCCGGAGCCAAAACGTTCGCCGCCGGATAGGCGGCTGAGAGAATGCCCGCGCTGCGGCACCAGCTCGGCGCTGAGTTCGCCGCCGGATAGGCGGCTGAGAGAAGAGCACCCGCCGACAACAGTCTGTCGCGCACGTTCGCCGCCGGATAGGCGGCTGAGAGATGCTGATCACCAGTCCGACGCGGGCCGTCTCTGTTCGCCGCCGGATAGGCGGCTGAGAGACATGTCTCCATCCAGCCGGCAGCGTCAAATGCGTTCGCCGCCGGATAGGCGGCTGAGAGAAAACAGTAAAAACAAAGGTTGATAGTTACTCTGTTCGCCGCCGGATAGGCGGCTGAGAGAAAAAATCGGAGTGCTCATCCGTCTCTCCATCTGTTCGCCGCCGGATAGGCGGCTGAGAGAATCTAGGCCCACCAGACGGCAGGCACAAAAAGTTCGCCGCCGGATAGGCGGCTGAGAGATGATTGTAAAGATTGAGCGCGGTCTTGACCGCGTTCGCCGCCGGATAGGCGGCTGAGAGACAAAGAGAAGGGTGGGCAGAACGGCGTAATTCGTTCGCCGCCGGATAGGCGGCTGAGAGAGGTATTTCGGCTGGATGCTGCGATCCCGCATCGTTCGCCGCCGGATAGGCGGCTGAGAGAAGCGCCGCCCGCCCGGTCGGATCATCCACAATGTTCGCCGCCGGATAGGCGGCTGAGAGAACTGGCGTTGATTGGGACGTGCGAACCCTGATGTTCGCCGCCGGATAGGCGGCTGAGAGAATACGCTTTACAGCCTGCGGCACTGCTTTGAAGTTCGCCGCCGGATAGGCGGCTGAGAGAAATAGTGCTCTGTCTCTGCGTTGAGACGCGCAGTTCGCCGCCGGATAGGCGGCTGAGAGATAAAGATTGAGCGCGGTCTTGACCGCGTAATTGTTCGCCGCCGGATAGGCGGCTGAGAGAATAAAATCGCCGGTAAGGAGTGCGGTGCGCATGTTCGCCGCCGGATAGGCGGCTGAGAGATTCGGCTGGCTGTCTCCGAGAAGTGGAGAGACGTTCGCCGCCGGATAGGCGGCTGAGAGATGAGCGTTTTACGCAGTGGCGCTGCTCCGTATGTTCGCCGCCGGATAGGCGGCTGAGAGAAAGATGCGCGCCATGACGATTGGGGGGCTTTGGTTCGCCGCCGGATAGGCGGCTGAGAGACAGATCCCGCTCCGCATGCATGCGCTGCTGCCGTTCGCCGCCGGATAGGCGGCTGAGAGAACTCGTTAAACCGGTTTCTGAACTTTGCCAGCGTTCGCCGCCGGATAGGCGGCTGAGAGAGACTTGAGGCGGCGCGGCGGCACCCGGGTGTTGTTCGCCGCCGGATAGGCGGCTGAGAGACAATACGCGCCTAACGGTATGTTCACCACACGTTCCTGCGCTGTTTTGCAGGAAACTGCGAGGTAACCAAAACACCTGCTTTTGAGATGCTTCGCTAAATATTTGATTTTAAAGGAAATCTGGAGGAGAGGAAGGGATTCGAACCCTCGAGACCCTTCCGGGCCTACTCCCTTAGCAGGGGAGCGCCTTCGACCACTCGGCCACCTCTCCAGTAAGGCTCGTTTACGGATTATCGACAGTCGTTTCAAGCCTTTTTTCGACTTTCCACAAAGGCGAGCGAAAAACACTGCGTACGGCCGGTGATCCAGCATCTTGAAAGGCCACAAGCGCGGTTGGGTTTTGTTGGGGCAAGAGTGCTGAGGCCGTGGGAGTGTTCATCGGAACAAGGCTTTGGGCGCCCCTCAGGATCGGCTGGCGGCGTCGATCCGTGTGCGGCATGCCTGAAATACTGGTGAGTGTCCTTGGCCCCCGGTGGGCTTCTCTCGAGCATTTCACTGGAATGTGCGTTTGAGGCACGCCCTTTCCCGGGACTGCATGTTTACGAAGCGGAAGGTGATGGCGTATCGTCGCCTTCCAGGTTGGAAGGGGTGTGCCCTCCCAACACTGTTTTTTGTCATCAGGTGAGGCCTGCCATGACCTTAGCCGCTACAGACGCAAAGTCAGCATATCAAGGCCGTGATCGAAGCCACGGGGTCTGCGGATGCGCCGACACGCTCACGCGTGGCTGCGGCCTGGGTCCGATCTCTTGTCAAGCATGGGCTTGATCCGTCGGTTCGCCCGGCGCGGGGCGAGTCCGTTGTCTGCGACTTCGCCCAACGCCAGATGCGGCTGGAACAGGTTCTGCGGTTGGCCTCCTCGCAACTGGATCAGCTTTACACTTTGGTAGGGCACTCTGGATGTGGAGTCTTTCTCACGGATTCCGATGGCGTTGTTCTGGAAGAGCGCAGTGCGGAGGCTGATGCGGAAGCTTTTCGCACCTGGGGGCTGTGGCCCGGCCGCGACTGGAGCGAAGCTGCGGAAGGCACCAATGGAATTGGCACCTGTCTGGAAGAGCAAAGGCATGTGATCATTGACAGGAACGAGCATTTCTTCGCCTGCAACACCAGCATGACCTGCATTGACGCGCCTATCTATGGCCCGGATGGACGCATCATGGCGGCGCTGGATGTCTCGTCTGCGCGTGCCGATCACACCCAGGCGGTGCATGGCATGATTGCAGCCCTTGTCTCGCAGACAGCGCGGCGTATCGAGGCGGAGACATTTCGGGCAGCCTTTCCGGGGCGACGCATTGTCGTGGCAGGCGGCTTGCTCCCGGATACGACAGCCCTGCTGGCCGTCGACAATGATGACGTGGTGGTCGGTGCAACGCGCGGCGCGCGCAAGGCCTTTGATCTGGCTTTGACCGGGCCGCTTTCGGCCATTCCCGCTTCGGACCTGCTTGGCAGGGGCGATGCCAACAGCGGATTTCAGCGGGCAGAGCAGGCGGCTGTGGCGCGCGCGCTGGCCCGGTCTGGCGGCAATGTTTCCAAGGCTGCGACAGCTCTCGGCGTTGGGCGCGCCACCTTGTATCGCCGCATGAAGCGGTTGGGCATTCGTCAAAAAGACGCCTGACATGTCTCACAGGTGAGACACTTTTCAAGCAGGGTCTTTGTGCGCTGGCAGACAAGGCGATATCTCCCGTGCATGGTTTCCTCAAGTCTGGTTGGAGGACTGGACGATATGGGAGGAAATCATGAACGAGATGCCCAAGGTGAGTGGCTTGCTGAAGTCACCCTTCAAAACCCGCTACGATAATTTTATCGGAGGCCAGTTTGTCCCGCCGAAGAATGGTCGCTACTTCGACAACACGACACCAATCACTGGTGCGGTGATCAACGAGATTGCGCGGTCGGATGCCGACGATATCAATCTGGCGCTGGATGCGGCACACAAGGCCAAGGATGGTTGGGGCGCAACATCGCCAACGGACCGGGCGACCGCTCTGTTGAAAATCGCCGACATCATTGAGGATAATCTTGAGCTGCTGGCCACCTGCGAAGCCTGGGACAATGGCAAAGCCATTCGGGAAACCATGGCCGCGGACTTGCCATTGGCGGCAGATCATTTCCGCTATTTTGCCTCCGTGCTTCGGGCGCAGGAAGGCGGGATCAGCGAGATTGACGGGGATACGGTCGCCTATCACTTCCACGAGCCTTTGGGCGTTGTGGGGCAGATCATTCCCTGGAATTTCCCACTGCTGATGGCGGCCTGGAAAATGGCCCCGGCGCTTGCTGCGGGCAATTGTCTGGTGCTGAAGCCGGCCGAACAGACCCCGGCCACCATTATGGTCTTTGCCGAATTGGTGGCAGATATCTTGCCTGCTGGTGTGCTGAATATCGTCAATGGATTTGGTCTGGAAGCTGGAAAGCCTCTGGCGCAAAGCCCGCGTATCGCCAAGATCGCTTTCACCGGAGAGACCACCACCGGGCGGCTGATCATGCAATATGCGACGGAAAACCTGATCCCCGTGACGCTGGAACTGGGGGGCAAGTCTCCCAACATCTTCCACAAGGATGTGATGCAGGAAGACGATGCCTTCTTTGACAAGGCGATTGAAGGCTTTGTGCTTTTCGCCCTCAATCAGGGAGAGGTTTGCACCTGTCCCAGTCGTGCGCTCATTCATGAAGACATCTATGATGCGTTCATGGAACGGGCCTTGGCGCGCACCAAGGCAATCGTCATGGGGGATCCGCGGGCCACTGAAACCATGATGGGCGCGCAGGCGTCCAGCGAGCAAAAGGAGAAGATCCTCTCGTATTTCGACATCGGTCGCCAGGAAGGGGCCGAAGTGTTGACGGGCGGCGCGGCTGCCGATCTTGGTGGCGAGTTGTCTGGTGGCTATTACATTCAGCCGACGATCTTGCGCGGGCATAACAAGATGCGCGTCTTTCAGGAGGAAATCTTCGGTCCTGTTGTGTCAGTGACGACCTTCAAGGACGAGGACGACGCGCTGGAGATTGCCAATGACACACTCTATGGCCTGGGTGCCGGGGTATGGTCGCGCAACGCCAACACCTGCTATCGCTTTGGCCGCGCCATCAAGGCAGGGCGCGTCTGGGTCAACAATTATCACGCCTATCCGGCGCATGCGGCCTTCGGTGGCTACAAGCAATCCGGGATCGGACGTGAAAATCACAAGATGATGCTCGACCACTATCAACAAACCAAAAATATGCTGGTCAGCTACAATCCCAACAAACTGGGGTTCTTCTAAGAGGCACCTGTGCACGTGCATCGACCGACCACACGGCGTTCATGCTCACCCGCAATGAACGCGCATCAAGAAGCGCGGTGGCCACATTTGGTCACCGCGTCTTTTCACATTTCCATTCCGATGCAGGAGGTTTGACATGACCGATACCCCTATATCCTGTGTCACGGATGAGGAGCTGCCTGCGGGGGCGGACGGCTTTTGCCGTGTGACCGCAACCCAGGCTGCGCGAGATCTGATTGCTGAAATTCGAGCGGATCATGGAGACATCATGTTTCATCAGTCCGGTGGGTGCTGCGACGGCTCGTCGCCGATGTGCTACCCGAAGGACGAATTCAAACTCGGCGCGAGTGATGTCTGTCTTGGCGAAGTTGAGGGGGCGAAAGTCTATATTTCGGGACCGCAATTTCAGGCATGGAAACACACGCAACTCATTCTCGACGTGGTTCCGGGGCGGGGCGGCATGTTCAGCCTTGATAATGGTCGTGAGCAACGGTTCCTGACACGCTCTCGCGTTTTGACATCGCAGGAAGAAGACGCCTTGGCTGCATTGGACTGAGTCGTCAGACCGATTCTGACAGCTTCAGATTAGTCCTGTTGTTTCGGCCCAGACTACGCGACACGTCAGGTGTGCGGAAAAACGCGCCCGTCAAACAGTTTGCGGGTGGTGCGCATGGTTCCGGCGCGGTGCACTCGCCCGGCATCATCGCGCTCAATCAGAACGTTGGCGGCTCCAGAGGGATGCTCGATCAGAAACCGCGTGTCATCCGGCAAACTGGCCATCTCTGCGGCAGGTGATCCTTGCAAGGTGCAGGCGGTGGCCACGCTGACGGCTGCAAAGACACCGATCGTGGCATGGCAACGGTGTGGAATGAAGGAGCGTGTACTGATAACGCCGCCATCACTTGCAGGCGACACAAGTGTCATTTTCGGCACCGATTTTTCGCTGACATCGCCAAGGTTCATCAGCGGTCCTGCTTTCAGGCGCAGGGCTTCAAGCGTTTGCTTGAGGGCGTCGTTGCCATCGAGAATTTCACGAGTTTCTGTTCCGGTAATGCCGACGTCACTGGCACGAAGCACCACAATGGGCATACCGTTGTCGATCAGCGTGCAGTCTATGTCGTTGATGCGATCAACGACATTTCCAGTCGGCAAAAGCGCGCCGCACATCGACCCGGCAACATCATCAAACATCAGCGAAACAGGCGCATGGTGGCCGGGAACACCGTCGATTGCCGCAGCTCCCCGATAGGTGACACGACCATTGGGGGTCTGGATCAACGCAATCGAGCGTTCGCCGCTGTTCACCATATGAATGCGGATTTCCGTTTCGTCGCCCTGCACCGGAAGAAGGCCTCGCTCTATGGCGAAGGGACCTACCCCTGCCAGAATGTTGCCGCAGCCCTGAGCGTCAGAGACAAGCGCCTGATCCACGAAGACTTGCAGAAACAGATAATCAAGATCAGCATCCGGTCTGGACGAAAGGCTGACGATGCCGACCTTGGACGTGAGCGGATCTGCACCGCCTATGCCGTCGATCTGATTGGGGTCGGGACTGCCCATGATGGACAAGAGCACCGCATCACGGGTTTTTATATCCTCTGGCAGATCACTTGCCAGAAAGTAGGCACCTTTTGACGTGCCACCGCGCATCCACAGGCAGGGAATGCCCGTGTCGGCGAACTCGTCGAGACGTTCAGATGCAGGGGGCATGTGCGTTGGCTCCGTCCAAAAGTCGTCAAGGGTGCCTGCCGGTCTTCCAACCCGTTGCGCAGGAAGTGAAATGCGCATTGGGATAGAAGACCGGTAGATGTCAAATGTACTTCAGGCCTTTTTCGGCAAGGCGAGGGCGCATCTCGTAAATATCGATCCCCAGTTCACCGGCTTCCAGGCTGTTTGCGCTTCATTTCTTCATTGGCGAGACGCTGGTTGGCCTTTTCCAGCACCTCTTCGGCTTCGGCTCGTTTCACGACCACGACGCCATCGTCATCGGCACAGATGATGTCACCCGCTTCGATCTGCTGGCCGGCGCAGACAATGGGAACATTGACCGAGCCGAGAGTTTCCTTGACCGTGCCCTGGGCGGAGATCGCTTTGGACCAGACCGGGAAGTTCATCTGCTTGAGATCGGCAATATCGCGAACGCCACCGTCGATAATCAATCCGCGGCAGCCGTGCGCCTGAGCCGAGGTTGCCAGCAGGTCGCCGAAATAGCCATTGTCGCAAGGCGAGGTCGGAGCGAGGACGAGAATATCGCCTTCCTTCAACTGCTCGATGGCCACATGGATCATCCAGTTGTCGCCGGGAGGAGCGGAAATCGTGACGGCCGAGCCAGCGATTTTGGCACCGGGATAAATCGGACGCATGTGTGCGGCAAGGCAACCTTTGCGCCCCTGCGCTTCATGCACGGTGGCGACACCTGCTTCGCCAAGAGCGTCAATGATGGGCTGGGGCGCGCGCTGGATGTTCTGGACGACGACGGCCATGGAAAACTCCTTATGTTTTATGCTTTTTCGACGGGGGGCGTTCCATGTGTATGGAAGCTCTCGATGGTCTTGAGGCCCTAGCGCCTGACCTTTTTTACGCTCAGTCTCGCTCCAGACCACGGGTTCCCAATCCGGCGCCAGGATCAGGCGCGCACCGGCATTTGCCAGTTCAACGCGGTTGCCTGCAGGCTCCCAGACGTAGAGAAAGAAGGTGTTCTGGATGGCGTGCTTGTGCGGACCTGTTTCGATGTGGACGCCGTTTTCCAGAAAGATGTCGGCGGCGCGCAAAATGTCCTCGCGCTGATCGCAGGCATAGGTCACGTGGTGCAGGCGGGCATCTCCACGACCATGCTCTTCCGTGCAGGCAAGATCGTAAGACTTGTTGTTGATCGTGAACCAGCAACCGCCTATGCGGCCATTGTCGAGCTGGATCATCTCGGTGACGCGCGATCCTAGAGCAGGTTTCCATGAACCGGCGAAACTCGGTGACATCGGAGGCAAGCAGGTTCACATGGTCAAGGCGGCGGGGATGGCAGCCGACACCGTGGAACCGGCTGGCATTGTTTTTCAACGCTGGGCGATCATGGTCGCCGGGGGTGTATTTCACCGTGTCGTAATAGAGTTCAAAGACGTGGCCGAATGGGTCTTCAAAGCGAAAGGCGCGACCGTGCCCGAGATCGCCGTTGACCCAGCCGAGGGTCTTGAAATCAGAGGCTTCGATGGCAGCGACGCGGCGGTCCAGCGCCTCTGGTGACGCACAGCGGTAGCCAATATGACCGACGCCGGTTGTGTGCGACCGCGTCAGTTTCAGTGTATGGAATTCGTAATCATCCCAGAGCACGCAAATAGGCAGATGTGTCGTCTTGACCACTAACTGTCAGCCCATAAACTTCGGTAAAGAAGGTCAGGCTCTCGTCAAACTTGTTGGTGTACATCTCAACGTGGCCGAGATGGGCAACATCGAACGAGGGATTAGTGGGGTGTGTGGTCATTCGAAAAGATCTCCTCCTGGGCGCGTTTGGCGTGGCACTTGGCTTTAAGCAGGCAGAAGAGCAGAAAATGCCAGCAGCCTTGCGCCAGATCACCGTGAGTTTGCTTGTCGCTCGTGCAGGTCTTTCACGGACAGAGCCTCTCGTGTCACGCGAAAGCAAGCAAAATGTCACGACGCCTGTGCGTCCGATTTCTCATGCAAAGCGGCAGGTCTGCGGGATGCGCAGGCCTGCCGGATCCGGACTTAAAGTTCGTCCACCGTGCGCGGGAAGATCGACTGAAACCCTTCCGCATACTGGCTTTCGCGGCCACCGGACTGACCACCCGAGTTGCGACGGAAATGGTTGCCACGGTTTTCCGCGACGTTGGTATAGTAGTGCCAGAGGTGCTGCTGACCTTCCATGCATTCAATGGCGGCGCGCTTCTTTTCCCAGACAGGGGTGATGTCGAGGAAGGTATCAGGCTTCCAGCCCATCTGTTCGGTTTGATGCGGCTCAAACAGGTAGAGCTGCGGCGCGCCGAGCACTTTTTCACTCGGGTTGTGGCCCCACGCCTGAGCGATCATGCGTGCTTCCAGAGCAATCTGGGTCGTGTACATATGATCCGTGTTGTAGGGGTCATATTGCGAATGGCTGAGCATGAAGGATGGCTGCACCTTGCGGATCAGTTCGACGAGCTTGAACTTGTCATCCTTTTCGAGATGCAGCGGATAGTCGCCCAGATCGAAACAGGCGAGATCATGCACACCGAGGGCCTTGGCCGCATTCTCGGCTTCTTTGTGTCGGACGCGTTTGACTTCGTCCAATGTCATGCCGTCCTGCTTCCAGAGCTTGGCGCTTTCGCCGCGCTCTCCAAAAGACAGGCAGGCCACCGTGACTTCATAGCCCATGCTGGCATGCAGGGCGATTGCGCCGCCACAGCGCCAAACGAAGTCAGCAGCATGAGCGCTGATGACCAGAGCCGTTTTTTTCGTGCTCATCGTGATCCTCCAAGACGTGTTGGCGACACTAGGCACCCGATGGGCACGGCGGGCAATTTAGAAAGGTCTTCCCCTATATAAGTTCAAGCTATCGCTTCTTGGAAAGAGGTGACGAACGCGCGACATTTCTCCAAGCTGCGGAGGAGGATAGCATGCGAGGGAGTGAACAGAAGGCGAGGCTGGCGTTCGTTGGTTTTGGTGAGGCAGCACAGGCCTTTGCAGAGGGCTTTGGCTTTGCGCATTGCGCTGGCTTTCAAGCCTTTGATGTGAAACTTGAGGATGCGGACCAGGCCTCCGCCCTGACCGCGAGAGCACAGGCTCTTGGGATCGAGTTGACCACCCGCGACAAGGCTTTGGGGCAGGCGGACTTTGTCTTTTCTCTGGTGACGGCCGATCAGGCGGTGCAGGCAGCGGAGCAATCCGCGCCCTATCTTAAGGGGGAGCATTCTGGTTCGACTGCAACAGTTGTTCCCCGCACAGCAAACGCGTTGCCGCACAGGCGATCGAGGCTGCCGGGGGGCGGTATATCGATACAGCCGTCATGTCGCCGGTGTACCCGCGCAGGCATCAGACGCCTTTGCTTCTGGCAGGGCAGGATATTGAAGATGCAGTGCTTTTTCTAAATACCATGGATTTCAACTTCCGGGTCGTCGGGCCACGGGTTGGAGACGCCTGTGCCATCAAGATGGTCCGCTCGATCATGATCAAGGGCATGGAGGCGCTGACGGCCGAATGCATGCTGGCGGCGCGCCGTGCCGGGGTGGAAGAGGATGTGATCGGTTCGCTGGTGAAATCCAATCCGGAAATCGACTGGCCAACGCGCTCCAGCTATAATTTGGAGCGGATGATGCAGCATGGTGTGCGCCGGGCGGCAGAAATGCGCGAGGTTGAAGCGACTGTGCGAGAGCTTGGCTTGCCCTCTGGTATGTCATCGGCAATCGGCGATTGGCAACAGCTGATCGGTAATTTGCGGGTGAGTGCCGATGACGATGATCTGAGGACACGCATGGATGCAATTCTGGCCGCCCTGGCGATGCGCACAGAGCCGAGCTGATAGTCGGAATGTCTTCTTTCGGGCGGGGCGGCTGAATGTTCAACGGACTGGCATATTCAGCATTTCGGGTATAAGGAAAGGGTCCAGCCCGCCCGTGCGTCGGTGATGACCTGCGGAAGAGATATGTCTGTGGCTGTGGCAGGACACCGCAGTATGATCAGTTCCAATTTAAGACATTTGCGCGTTTTCCTGGCCGTTGCGGACACAGGGTCGATTACCCAGGCGGCGGACCGTTGCCTGGTGTCGCAACCTGCCGTGACGCAGGCAATTTCCAAATTGGAAAAAACAGCGGCGCTGCCCCTCTTCCTGAGGCGACCACAAGGGTTCTTTCTGACAGAGGCGGGGCGGAGACTGGAAGCGCGTATTCGCCGCTCCATCACGCTATTGGATACCACGCTTTGCGATATTTCTCCGCGCTTGCAAATCACGGCAACGCGCGCTCAATTGCAGGCCCTGATCGCTTCTGCTGAAGCACAGAATTTTTCTCTGGCCGCCCGTCATCTGGGGATCTCGCAACCTACCGTTCACCGTGCCGTTAGTCAGCTTGAGTATGAGGCCGGCCGGTCGCTGTTCCAGCGTAGTCACTACGGCGTTCTGCCAACGCAATTGTGTACCGCTCTTGCCCGCAGCGCTCGACTGGCTTTTCTGGAATTGGAGCAGGCAGAGGCAGAATTGGCAGATCTGCGCGGGCAGGAGGTCGGCACGATTGTGATCGGAGCACTGCCTCTGTCACGTTCGTTTGTTCTGCCGAAAGCATTGACGGCGTTTCGACGCCAGCGCCCCAGATTGCCGGTGAAGGTGCTCGACGGCCCTTATGACGAGTTGCTGCGCGGGGTTCGGCGTGGTGACATCGACTTCATAATTGGTGCCTTGCGCGATCCCGCGCCCATTGAAGATGTGATTCAGGAACCGTTGTTTGAAGATGATCTGGTGTTGCTGTCCGCCAACGATCATCCCTTTTTGAAATCCGGGGGCCGTCCGCAAGTTTCAGACCTTGCGGAAAAGGCCTGGCTGGTGCCGCGTGAAGGCACGCCAGCGCGTCAGCACTTCAACGCGCTCTTCGAGGATGAGGGGCTAACCCGGCCAGACAGCATTATCGAAACCGGCTCCATCATTCTCATGCGGGAGATGCTGTTCGATCACGGAACGCTGGCTTGTATCTCGCGCTTGCAGGCCTTGCCCGAGATCGAAAGGGGGCTGGTCAGCGTGTTGCCGGTCCGTGTCGGCAATTCATTTCGTCAGATTGGACTGACCTTCCGCGAGGGCTGGTTGCCCACGCCTGCGCAGCTGTTGTTGTTGGACAGCATCCGTGCCGTTTCACTTCCTAAAGACATGGCTATAGCCTGAAATTATATAAGTTCTGGTGCTTTCTATTGGTCGGGGGGCGGCCATGCATGGAACCTGAAAGCGTGATTTCGTCTTCGGGGGTGGGAGACCTCCGTTTGCAAAATTTGGGAGGTATTATGACTATTCGTTTGACACTTGCAGCCCTTGGACTGGGGCTTTGCCTTGCCTCGACTGCGGCATCTGCAGAGCAATTGAAATTTGCCAATTACATGCCTGCGGGCCATCCGTATGTTTCTTCAACATTCAAGCCTTTTGCTGATCAGGTTGCCAAGGCGACCGATGGCAAGGTGACGGTCAAGCTTTACAATGGCGGTGAATTGGGATCTGGGCCGGTTGAGCAATATTCCCGCGTTCTGGATGGTGTGTCCGAGTTGGCTGTCAGCCTGCTAGGGTACACTGCCTCCAACTTTCCGCTGACACTGCTGTCGGAACTTCCCGGTCTGCTGGATGAAAAGACAGGCACGACCGAGTTGGACAATCATCTCGATCTGTTCAAGTCGGAATACCGTCGCGCGCATCTGGTGGCCTTGTGGTCCAATGCAGAGAACATTCTCTTTACTCGTGACACGGCCGTGCATACGCCGTCCGATCTGCATGGGCTGAAGATCCGTGTGCCATCCCGCAATACCGGTCTTCTGGTCGAGGCACAGGGCGGTCTGCCGGTGTCGATGCCTGTGTCCGAGATTTACAACGCCATGCAAACGGGTGTGATCGACGGAGCGATGATCGACGGCACGGGTATCAATGCCTTCAAGCTGGGTGAAGTCGCCAACTATATCACCATGGGCATGAAGACGACCATTTCGCCGTTCTTCATTCTGATGAACCGGGATGCTTACAAGAACCTCAGTGAAGCCGAAAAGAAGGCGATTGATGAAGCCGGTCATCAGGCCGCCATCGATGGGCACGATAGCCAGCTTCGTGTGGCCGCCAAGGGCATCAAGGGGTTTGCCGACAGCAAGGGCAAGACCGTGATCCGGCTCGATGCAGATCAGGCAAAAGCGTTCAACACGCTGGCGGAAAAGGTCATTCCAGAAGCCGTCAAGGCAACGGGCGGACCTGCACAAAAGATCGTCGATACCTTGAAGGCGAACTGATTTCATGATCTCGGACAAAACACCGGCCTGGTTGACATGGTTCAACCGGGCCTCCCTCGCACTGGCGACGTTTGCCGGTCTGTTTCTGGTTCTGACGCTGGCCCTGATCTTTGTCGGCGTGATCTCGCGCTATTTGTTCGGTGCGCCCATCCTGGGCATCAACGAGATCGTGCAGCTGAGTTCAGTGGCCGTTGTCATGCTTGCCTTGCCCTATTGCACGGCGCGCGAAGGCCATGTGCGTGTTGATGTTCTGGATGGCTTCATTGGCCGTTGGGGGCGTTTCTTTGGTGATATCCTGTCTCGCGTGCTGTCCGCAGTGGTTCTGGCCGTGCTGGTTCAGCGCTCGTTTGACAAGGCACTGGATGCGCATGAGTGGGGAGATGCAACCAACATGCTCAACCTGCCGCTTTGGCCATTTTACGGATTTGTAACGTTGGGCATGTCGCTGTGCATTCTCGTGCTCGCCGTGCAGATTCTTGTTCTCTTTCGTCATCCAGGGGCGCAGCCATGACAACAATTTCCATCGGGTTGATTGGTATTGCAGTCCTGTTTCTGTTGATGATCCTACGCACGCCAGTGGCGTTTGCTATGCTGGTGGTCGGGTATTTCGGCTTGTGGATTCTGGAAGGGGGCCGTGCGGCAGGCGGCGTCGTGCTGACAGAAAGCTATTCGGCGGTTTCCAGCTATTCTCTCATCGTCGTGCCGATGTTCATTCTTTTGGGCAATATCTCGTCGGCGGCAGGCTTTTCGCGGGGGCTTTATGATGCGGCCTTCGCCTGGGTGGGGCGGTTTCGCGGCGGTCTGGCCTCTGCCTCCATTCTCGGCTGTGCGGTGTTCTCGGCCGTTTCAGGGTCGTCGGTGGCGACTGCGGTGACCATCGGCAAAGTGGCTTTGCCAGAAATGAAGCGTCTGGGCTATGGTGACAGCTTGTCGACGGGGGCAATTGCTGCTGGCGGCACACTTGGATTTCTGATCCCGCCCTCCACCGGTTTCGTTCTTTATGCAATTTTGACGCAGGAATCGGTCGGGCGCCTGTTTATGGCCGGCATTCTGCCCGGTGCTCTGCTGATGGGCCTGTTTATCCTGACGGTTTGGCTGATCAGCCTGCGCACCCCAGAGGCCGGGCCGCGCGGCGAAATCGTGCCTATGCGCCAAAGGTTTCGCGTTCTTCTACGGGCGCTGCCTCTTATGGTCATCATCGTACTGTCGATTGGTGGCATCTACGTGGGGGTCTTCACGCCTGTGGAAGCCTCTGCGATTGGCGCTGGCCTCGTTATTCTGCTGGCCTTTGCCATGCGCGCCATCGGCTTTGCGCAGTTTCGGGATGCAGTTCTGGAGACCATCAAGACCTCCGCCATGCTCTATATGATCGTGATCGGGGCCAATGTGTTGAACCCGTTTCTGGCGGTGACCCACATTCCGGAAACACTGGGACAGTCGCTTGTTGGTATGGGACTTGGGCCTTATGGCACGCTGGCGGTGATCATTGCCGCCTATATCGTGCTTGGCATGTTCCTCGATGGCCTGTCGATGCTTGTGGTGACGATCCCCATCGTGTTTCCCGTTATCCAGCAGGTTGGGTTTGACCCGATCTGGTTCGGTGTTGTGGCAGTGATCGTCATTGAAATGGGCATGATCACACCTCCGGTCGGACTGAACGTATTTGTCGTCAAGGGCGTTGCCGACAATGTGCCTATGGCCAGTGTCTTTCGTGGGGTGATGCCGTTTCTGCTGGCGATGATCGTCGGCCTGCTTCTGATCATTGCCTTTCCGCAAATCGCATTGCTGATCCCCAACACCATGTTCAATTAGCCAAGGCGTCTGTCTGGTTGTTGGGCGAACCGAAATAAGAAGAGGGCCGTGGCAGCAATGTCATGGCCCTTTTTGCAAGATCTATGGTGTGGTGGGGTGACTGACGGGGCTCGCCGTCAGGAAATAGGTCGGTATTCGCTGGCCAGCAGAGACATTCTGTCAGTTGGATAGCTGGCGTTGGCAGGCACATCCGTGATCAGCAGCGTCTCTGTGGTGCCGGCCTGCGCCAGAATGGAGGCATCGGGTCCTGCCATCAGCGACAATCCACCGAATTCGAGATGCGCTTCGTTACCGCAATAATTGGCGTACACAATGGTCACGGCGTTTTCATGGGCGCGTGCAGGAACCAGTGTTCCCTGAACGTGTTCAAAACCTTTGGGATTGGCCGTGGGCACCAGAATGATGTCTGCCCCACGCGCAGCCAGTGCGGCAGAGTGACCCGGAAATTCCACGTCGTAACAGACCAGAAGGCCGACCTTGCGCTGTTTGAAGTCAAAAATGGGAGGCGGCACATCGTCAGGCTGAAAGACAGCCTTTTCCAGCGGACCATAAAGCTGGATCTTGCGATAATGTGCCAGAAGAGTGCCGTTTGCAGCGAAAGCTGACGCCGAATTATACAGCGTCTCACCGACACGTTCTGCCCAGCCCAACGTCAGACCGCAGCCGGTCGCCGCAGTCAGTTTGCGCAGGGTGTCCATCCATACGCCGTTCAGATCCTGCGCCAGAGATCTGTGCAGGTCCGGTCGGTTATAGCCGGGCAGCAGCAACTCGGGACATACCAGCATATCAGCACCTGCCGCCGCTGCGGCCGTCAGATACCGTTCAAGCCGGGCAAACATGCCGTTGATGTTTCCATTCGCCGGCAGTCCTTGATAAAGAGCGAGTTTCAAACCGGGTCTCCCACTGGGCATCTGGCCAGACAATGCCATAGCTCATAGGGTGATCCAACATCAACCGGGCTGGTGCTGACGACATTTGCCCGGTCTTTGATATGTATGAGTAATTTCTGTCGCCGGGAGAGCCGCTATGACACAGATGACTGCCTTTGGTCCTGACTTCCCCTTTGCCTATGACGATTGGCTGGATCATTCGCAGGGGCTTGGGAGCATTCCCGCTGACAGTCATGGCAAGCAGGTGGCCGTCATCGGGGCGGGGGCTGCCGGTGTGGTGGCGGGGCACGAGCTGATGAAGCTGGGCCTGCGACCGGTGCTGTATGAAGCCGGTAAATTTGGGGGGCGGCTGCGTTCGGAAACCTTCGAGGGCACCAAAGATGTGATTGCCGAACTGGGCGGAATGCGGTTTCCCGTCTCTGGTCGGGCGTTTTATCATTATGTCGATCTGGTCGGGGCAGAGACTGAGCCCTTTCCCAATCCGCTGACCAAGGCGGCGGGCTGGACCGCGATTGATCTGGAGAGCGAGACGCATTTTGCGCAAAGTGCCGAAGATCTGCCGGAGATCTATCAGGAGGTCGCGCGCGCCTATGCAGAAGCATTGGAGGAAGGGGCCAACTTTTCGGCCCTGCAAGATGCGATCCGGACCAAGGACGCAAAGCGGATCAAGGAGCTTTGGAACCCGATTGTTCATGCCTGGGATGAACGGACCTTCTATGATTTCATCGTCGCCTCGGATGCTTTTCAGAAATTGAGCTACCGCCACCGCGAAATTTTCGGTCAGGTTGGCTTTGGTACGGGCGGCTGGGACAGTGATTTTCCCAATTCCATGCTCGAAATCCTGCGTGTCAATCTGTGCGAACTGGATGACCACCAGCGCTATGTCAAAGGTGGCGTGTCACAGGTGTTGCACCGTTTGTGGCGACAGACTGCGCACTGCGCCTATTGGCCGGAGGGCACGACCCTGTCCAGTCTTAACGGCGGGGCAACGCGTGGTCGTGCGGTAAAGATCTGGCGCGAGGATGAGGATCAGATCGCGGTGACGGACTGCTGGGGCCGCAAGGATCTGTATGAGGCGGTTCTGGTGACCTGCCAAAGCCATCTTCTGACTACATCCATTGAAACCGATGAAGCTTTGTTCGATCAGAAACTCTGGATGGCGCTGGACCGGACCCGCTATATGCAGGCGGCCAAGACCTTTGTAATGGTGGATCGACCGTTCTGGAAGGATGAAGATCCTGAGACGGGGCTGCCGCAGATGTGCATGACGCTGACTGATCGTATTACGCGCGGCACCTATTTCTTTGATTACGGCCCGGATCGTCCCGCAGCGATCTGCCTGTCTTATTCCTGGATGACGGACGCGCTGAAGGTTTTGCCGCATTCGGCGGAAAAACGCGTTGAACTGGCCCTGTCGGCTTTGAAGCAGATCTATCCAAAAGTGGATATTGCCAGCCATATTCGCGGCAATCCAATTTGCGTCAGTTGGGAGGCGGACGAGAACTTTCTCGGAGCGTTCAAGGGCGCCTTGCCAGGTCATTATCGCTACAATCTGCGCATGTTCCGACATTTCGTGCAAAGAGATATGCCATCGCGGGAGCAAGGCATTTTTCTGGCTGGGGATGGCGTCAGCTGGACACCCGCATGGGTGGAAGGCGCGGTGCAATCTGCGCTCAATGCCGTGTGGGGGGTGATGGCCCATTTTGGCGGGACGAGTTCTGCGAATAATCCGGGGCCGGGCGATCTTTATGACGAGATCGGACCTATCCCGCTGGACTGACGCGCCTGTTATCCGTGCCTTGGGACAATCGGTCGCGCTGCGTGAGGTTTTGCCGTAACCCCATGGTTTCTGCCTTTTGTTGCTTCCTGGAATTCGGCGCGCGCGGGGTGCGACGGAATGCACCGTTGATCACGCTCACGCTCTGGATTTATCGGAGAGGGGGCAGGCGCGACAGTCCTCCGGGGTGCTGGCCTTGCTTTCGTGATGTCCAGATCAACACGGGTGTGCTTCATGTCCAGGCTTCCGCTTTCCTATGCTTTGCGCAAGGTTCCGCGCTACACCAGCTATCCAACGGCGCCGCATTTTTCTGATAGCGTGACGTCGCAGACTTATGGCGAGTGGTTGCAGTCCCTGTCTGCGGCGGACAGCCTGTCGTTGTATCTGCATGTGCCGTTTTGCCGGGATCTTTGCCATTACTGCGGCTGTACGACGAAGGCCACACGACAGGACCAGCCCTTGCAGCGTTATGCTGCTACCTTGCAGGCGGAGATTGCACTGGTGGCACAGCAGATTGGGCAAGCCGGACCGGTACGGCATATCCATTGGGGAGGTGGTACGCCGGGGCTGTTGCCAACGCAGTGCTTCCGCGATCTGGTGGATGCATTGCAGGCCGCTTTCGCGTTTGCGCCTGATCTGGAACATGCCATCGAACTTGATCCGCGGTACGTGACGCCGCAGCTTGTCGCAACGCTGAAGGATATCGGCGTCACGCGCGCAAGTCTTGGCGTGCAGGATCTCAACCCGCAGGTGCAGATGCTTATCGGACGGGTGCAGCCGCTTACGGTGGTCGAGCGCGCTGTTGATCTGCTGCAGGATGCCGGGGTCACTGATCTGAATTTTGACCTGATGTATGGCCTGCCGGGTCAAAGTGTCGAGACGGTTCTCGACAGCATTGCCGAGAGCGTGGCGTTGAAGCCGGGGCGCATTGCCTTTTTTGGCTATGCGCATGTCCCCTGGATGAAGGCGCATCAAAAGCTGATTGACGAAACGCTGTTGCCTGATGCGAAAGCGCGGCTTGCCATCTCGGAGGCCGGACGTACCGCGCTGGTTGAGGCCGGGTACTGCCAGATTGGTCTCGATCACTTCGCCAGTGCCGGATGACAGCATGGCGATTGCCCTGAACGAGGGCGATCTTCACCGCAATTTTCAAGGTTACACGACGGATCAGGGGCAGGAACTGATTGGCCTGGGATGTTCGTCCATCGGCCGTTTGTCGCGCGGCTATGTACAAAATATCAGTGATGTGGCGGGCTGGCGCCGGGCGGTAGAGGCGGGCGCCCTGCCGGTTGCGCGTGGACTGCCTTTGAGCCGAGATGACCTGATGCGAGGTCGGATCATTGAAGATGTCATGACCGCTCACGCCTGTGATCTGCGCCAGGTCAGGGCAACTTTCGGCGCGCCTGCGAGTGTACTTGCCGGGTCGATGCTGAGACTGGAAGAGCTTGAAGACGATGGTCTGGTGCATGTGGCTGACGAGCATCTTCAGGTGACAGAGAGGGGGCGGCCCTATGTTCGTCTGGTGGCCGCCGCCTTTGATGCCTACCTGCAACCCGATGTGGCGCTGGTTAAGCGTCACTCGGTTGCTGTCTGACAGCCTTAGTCGTCACGCGGTTCAGCCATCCTTGTAGTGATAGCTGTAACCGTTGAGAGCAGGCGCACCGCCAAGGTGGGCATAAAGAATGCGTGATCCTTCAGGGAAGAAGCCCTTCCGGGTCAGGTCGATCAGGCCTTGCATGGATTTACCCTCATAGACTGGATCGGTGATCATGGCCTCGGTGCGGGCTGCCAATCGGATGGCTGCATTGGTTTCTTCTGAAGGCACACCGTAGGCGGGATAGGCGTAATCTTCCAGGATGACGATTTCGTCGTCGCGAACCATACGACCTAGCTCCACGACCGAGGCGGTCTGGTCGACAATCTGGCGCACCTGCGCTCGCGTCTGCTCGGGTGTGCCGGAGGCATCAATGCCGATGACACGGTCGGCGCGGTCCTGTGCGGCAAAGCCGACGATCATGCCACCTTGTGTTGAGCCGGTGACGACACAGACGATGATATAGTCGAATTTGAACCCAAGGTCGGTTTCCTGAGCGGCAACTTCCTCTGCAAAGCCGACGTATCCCAGTCCGCCATATTTGTGCACCGAGGCACCTGCCGGGATCGGATAGGGCGTGCCGCCCGCTTCCTTGACCGACTGAATGGCGTCCTGCCAGCTTTGACGAATGCCAATGTCGAAGCCGTCTTCCACCAGACGGCTGTCGGCGCCCATCAACCGTGTCATCTGGATGTTGCCGACGCGATCGTACACAGCATCGTAATGCGGCACCCAGTTTTCCTGGACGACGACGCATTTCATACCGAGCTTCGCGGCTGCGGCGGCCACCTGACGGGTGTGATTGGACTGGACCCCGCCAATGGAAACAAGCGTGTCGGCTCCGCTGGCAATGGCGTCGGGTAGAATATACTCAAGCTTGCGCAGCTTGTTGCCGCCCATGGCAAGACCGGAATTGCAATCGTCACGCTTGGCATAGATTTGTACGTTGTTGCCAAGCGCTTCAGTCAGGCGCGGCAAATGCTCGATGGGCGTTGGGCCGAAGGTCAGCGGGGTGCGTTCGAATTTGCTGAGAAGCGACATGAAATTTCCTTTTGGTGGTGTCGCTCACAGTCTAGGCAAGAGAGGCCGAAAGGTGCTCTCTAATATGCATATGATTTTTTCATGATCGGCGCATCATATTGTCACATAAGGCGTATATAAGATGTCTGATGCGAATTTAATGGAAGAATCTTTCATCAATGGATCTCGACAAGATCGATCTCAATCTTTTGCGGGCCTTGCAGGGTGATGGCCGTCTGTCCAATGCAGATTTGGCGGCCAGCCTTAATATCTCGGCTGCGACGTGTCATCGACGCACCCAACGGCTGTTTGAGCAGGGGGCTATCCGGCAGGTTCAGGCGCAGGTCGAGCCAACCTGTGTCGGGCTTGGAGCACTGGTCATGGTTGGTGTGGTGCTGGATCGTTCGACGCCGGAGAGTTTCGGCGCGTTCGAAGAGGCGGTCAGCGCGCTGCCGGAGGTGCTGGACTGCAATCTGGTGGCAGGCGATTTCGACTACTTGCTGAAAATCCGCGTAAAAGACATGGAGGCTTTCAATCGTCTGCATGGCAAGAAGCTGATCGCACTGCCCGGTGTACGCCAGACGCGCACCTTCTTCGTGATGAAGGAAGTCAAGAACGGCGCACCATTGCCGTTTTGAGGGAGCGCTCAGGCAGCGCAAGAGCTATAAATATAAACGGCGTGAATCATCAAGTGATCCGCGCCGTTTGTATTGTCTGAGGAGATCTTCTGTGATCAACGAATGCGCTTTTCCGTTTCCGGATCAAACAGCATGATGTCTTTGTCGTTGAAGGTGAGGCCGATCGGAGTGCTCAGGCTTCAACACTTCATCATCGCCGCTTTCGATGGTCAGGCGCTCGCCCGTTGGCGCGTTCAGGTAGATATAGCTGATACCGCCAAGGGCTTCTGAAATATCGACCGAATGTGTGGTCGCCGCATGGTCGAGGGCGAGGTGCTTGGGACGAATGCCAACGATGACCTTGGAGCCTTCTGGGGGGACATTGGTCACCGACATGGTGGCGTCGGACTTGCCGAGGACGGGAACGTCCAGGGTGCCGTTGCGCACGGTGCCTTCGACGAAGTTCATGGCAGGCGAGCCGATGAAGCCTGCAACAAAGCGGTTGTCGGGATCGCGGTAGAGATCCAGTGGCGCACCGACCTGTTCGATATTGCCAGCGCGCAGCACGACAATCTTGTCGGCAAGCGTCATGGCTTCCACCTGATCATGTGTCACATAGACCATGGTCGCCCCGATTTCCTTGTGCAGGCGGGCGATTTCAACACGCATTTCGACGCGCAGTTCGGCATCCAGGTTCGACAGTGGTTCATCGAACAAAAAGACTTCCGGTCCGCGAACAATGGCGCGCCCGATGGCAACACGCTGGCGCTGACCACCGGAAAGGGCTTTTGGGCGACGCTTCAGGTAAGGTTCAAGCTTCAGAATCGCGGCGGCGGCATCCACCTTGGTCTTGATCTCGGCCTTGGGGTGCTTGTTCATCTTGAGGCCGAAGCCCATGTTCTCTTCCACCGTCATATGCGGGTAGAGCGCGTAGGTCTGAAACACCATGGCGATGCCGCGGTCGGCAGGCTCTGCGCGCGTCACGTCCTTGGCGCCGATGGCGATGGCGCCTTCGGTGGTTTCCTCGAGGCCGGCAATCATGCGCAGGAGGGTGGACTTGCCACACCCGGAGGGGCCGACGAACACGCAGAATTCGCCGTCCTTGATGTCCAGGTCGATGCCGTGAATGACTTGCACATCGCCATAGCGTTTGACGACCTTCTCCAGCTTTAGTTCACTCATGTCTCAAGCTTCCGATTTCAAAGGGTAGGGTGTTGGGCGGGGCGCTGGTCGGGAAAACGCCAATTTTCCGCCTGTCGGGCTATTTCATGCGCGGTCTGGCGGAGCCGCGGTCCGTATTTTTTCAGTTCCTCAAGCGAGGTTGTCAGCTTGCTGCCGGTGATCGACATGGCACCCAGAATATGGGTGGCGTCGGTCAGGATGGGTGCAGCTACGCAAATGATGCCATGTTCATGCTCTTCACGGTCATAGGCGAGGCCTTCGGCGCGAATATCTTCCAGCTCGCGTTGCAGCGCATCGCGATCCTTCAGCGTCGCGGCGGTGAAGCGGTGAAAGCTTTGCTGGTTGAGCACGGTCTGCAACTGATTCTCCGGCAGAAAAGCCAACATGGCCTTGCCAACGCCTGTGCAATAGGCCGGTCCAACCTTGCCGGCCTGAGAGTACATCTGCACGGGCTGGCGCGCATTGCGCTTGTCGACGTAAAGCACCTGACCGCCGTCAAGCTGCGCCAGGTGGATCGTCTGGCCGAGTTCGTGTGACAGATCGTCAATAAAAGGACGGGCGATCGGGGCCAGAGAGCTTTGCTGCCAGGCATTATGTGCCAGTCGCACAAGCCGGACGCCGGGCGAATAGGTGCCGGTGTGCAGAATCATGCGCCAACATACTCTGGTTGGTGAGGGTCTGAATCAGTCTGTAAAGCGTGGCCTTGGGGTAGGGGCTTCTTGCCTGAATTTCCGCAAAGCGAACAGGCCGGCCGAATGATGCGACAAGATCAAGCGCATCCAATGCTTTACCAACAGTCCCGTCTCCGGTCCTGCGGTCGCTCATATGTCAGTCCTCCCTGCAATTTGTCCTCTCCAGCCGAAGAGGAAGTGTTGACAATGATAGTTCCTCTGATTTTATATATCAATATGCGAAATCAAGTTTCATTATGTGAAACCAGCTTGATTGTCGATGCATTGGGAGGAAAGAATGCGTTCATTTATGAAAGCCTCGGTTGCCGGTCTGGCAGTTGCAGGTGCTTTACTCGCAAGCCCCGCTTGGGCTGATGGTCTGACAGGCGATCTGAAGATCTACATGGACTCGTCCGATCCGGCACCGCGCCAGACGATGACGGACATGATTGCCCGTTTCCAGAAGAAGAACCCTGATCTGAAGATCACGACCAACATCATGGATCGTGAAGCCTACAAGACGCAGATCCGCAACTTCCTGACCGCTGATGCGCCGGATGTGGCCAACTGGTATCCGGCCAACCGGATGCGCCCCTTCGTTGAGGCGGGGCTGTTCGACGATATTTCCGATCTCTGGGATACGCCGGAATTCAAGAACGACCTGAAGTCGACACGCGGTGCGGTGACGATGAACGGCAAGCAGTATGCCGTGCCTTATTCCTATTATCCTTGGGGGCTGTACTACCGTGCCGACATCTTCAAGAAGTACGGGCTGGAAGTTCCCAAGACCTTTGATGAAGAAATTGCCAACTGCAAGAAGCTGCTTGCCAATGATGTCAAGTGCTATGCCATCGGCACCAAAGCTCCTTGGCCGGCTGCTGGCTGGTTCGATTACATCGACCTGCGCACCAACGGCTACGACTTCCACATGCAGCTTGCACAGGGCAAGATCCCGTGGACCGATCCGCGCGTCAAGAAGGTGTTCGACAACTGGGCCAAGCTCATCAAAATGGGCGCTTTCATCGACAACAGCCAGTCTTATTCCTGGCAGGAAGCCATGCCGTTCTTTGTGCAGGGCAAGGCCGCTGAATATCTGATGGGCAACTTTGCCGTGCCGCTGATGCGTCAGGGCGGGCTCAAGGAAGATCAGATCGGCTTCTACCAGTTCCCGAAGATCAATCCGGACGTCAAGATGGCTGAAGATGCACCGACTGATGCCTTCATCATCCCGGCCAAGGCGAAGAACAAGAAGAATGCCCGTGCATTCCTGGCTGTTCGTGGCCTCTGCCGACAACCAGACGATCATCAACGATTCCGATCATCTGGGTCAGTTGCCGATCAACTCTGAAGCCAAGGTCGGGGACGACAAGTTCCTGAAGCAGGGTTTCGAGATGCTCAGCAACGATGCGCCTGCGACGGTCTGGCCCAGTTCTTTGACCGGGACTTCCCGGCACAGATGGCCAAGGCTGGCATGGATGGTTTCCAGCAGTTCATGTACAACCCGGACTACGAAGATCAGGTCATTCAGCAGCTCGAAAGTGCTCGCAAGTCCGTCTACTAAGCGCGACACATTCGATTGAAACAGAACCGGCCGCGGCGCGTCTGCGGTCGGTTCAATGCCTCAGTTCATCGTCCCGTATGTCGCACTTGTCTTTCTTGCCAGAAGGTCTGACCGTTCCCGCCAGAATGGTAATCCGCTGCTTCGCTTGAACGCAGGGGCAGGCTTCATGGTCATGTGTTTCCAAAATCAGGAGGGTCGGCGAATGACAGCCGCCACTGTTGCCGGACCGAGTTGGTTTCGGCGCAATAGCCAGACCATCACGCCCTTGCTCTTTTTGCTGCCCGGGGTGGTGTTCTTTATTGTCTACGTTATCTACCCGGTGCTTCAGAGCTTCGACATCTCGTTTTACAAATGGGATGGGCTGGGCAAGGCCACCTACGTGGGCATGGGAAATTACGCCAAGCTCTATCATGACCCAGCCTTCAGGTGTCGCTCTGGAATAACGTCAAGTGGCTGGTTCTCTATCTTTTGTCGATCCCGGCCGGGCTGGCTATCGCGTTGTTTCTCAACCAAACGGTGACAGGAATCCGGCTTTACAAGTCGCTGTTCTTTTTTCCTTTCGTGATTTCACAGGTCGTGGTTGGTCTTGTCTTCACCTTGGTTCTATGCGCCGTCCTATGGCTTGCTGAACGAGATGTTGAGCTGGATCGGGCTGGGGCCGCTGAATATTCTCGGCAACCCAAATTATGCCACCTATGGCGTGATTGCTGCGGGCCTCTGGCCACAGACCGCCTATTGCATGATCTTATATCTGACGGGCCTCAATGCGGTTGATCCCGAACAGGTGGAGGCCGCGCGCCTTGATGGTGCCAAGGGTCTCAAGATGATGTGGTATGTCATCCTGCCGCAGCTTAAGCCCGCAACCTTCATCGCCTTCGTCGTGACGATCATCGGCGCGCTGCGCTCGTTCGACTTGATTTCGATCATGACCGGCGGTGGGCCCTTTGGCTCGACGCGTGTTCTGTCGTTCTACATGTTCGAGAAATCCTTGTCTGAATACGGCTTCCAGATGGGCTACGGCGCCGCCATTGCCGTTGTTCTCTTCCTGATCATGCTGCTGTTCATCGCCTATTTCCTGTGGTCGATGTACAAAGACGAAAGGGGACATTGAGATGTTTCCGAAACCTATTGAAAAATCTTCAGCCACCTGGCGCTATTCCTATCAGGCGATGTTGCCGGTTGCGCTGTTGCTGTGGCTTGCGCCACTGATTGCAGTGGCGCTGTTCTCGGTCAAACCGGACAGTGATTTTGCTCAGGGCAATTATTGGGGCATGCCGTCGACCTTCGAAGGCTTCGTGAATTATGGCAAGGTGTTCTTTCACAGCCAGATGCCGCGCTATTTGCTCAACTCGTTGATCATCACGATTCCAGCGGTGGCAGGATCCATCATTCTGTCGTGCATGACCGGTTTTGCGCTGGGCATCTATCGCTTCAAGGGCAACCTGTTCATCTTCTTCGTATTCATCGCGGGCAACTTTGTGCCCTATCAGATCCTGATGGTGCCAGTGCGCAATCTGACGATCGGCATGGGGCTTTATGATCACAAGCTGGGTCTGATTCTGTTTCACATCGCCTTTCAGACCGGCTTTTGTACGCTGTTCATGCGCAACTTCATCAAGGCGCTGCCCAAGGCTTTGATCGAAGCGGCGCGGGTCGAAGGTGTCGCCGAATGGCGAATCTTCTGGTACGTCGTGCTGCCTCTCGTGCGTCCGGCTATTGCCGCTCTCTCGGTGCTGGTCTTCACCTTCGTATGGAACGACTACTTCTGGGCCATCGTCCTGACCCAAGGCGCTGGCTCACAGCCGGTAACCGCAGGCATCACCAGCTTCAACGCGCAGTATCAGGCGGCTTATAATCTGATGAGTGCGGGGGCAATCGTGGCCGCTCTGCCGCCGGTTGCCATGTTCTTCCTGATGCAGAAGCACTTCATTGCCGGTCTCACGCTTGGGGCGGTGAAATGATGGTGGCGACCCGACACACAGCACAGAGCCTTGCGTGCTGGCGTCTCGACACTGCCGTGCAGACGCTTGTCGTCTGCGCGCGGGGCGAGGCGATGGCAGAGGTGATCCATTGGGGCGCTTCGTTGCCTGCCGGAGAAGATCTGGAGACATTGGCACGTATGGGGGAGGCAGACCGTACTGGCGGCAGTCTTGACCAACAGCCGCCCTTGTCTATCTGTCCGACAAGCGCGACCACGTTTCCCGGCCATCCGGGAATTGTGCTGCGCGGGTCTGATGCACGGTCTGTCACGCCGGACTGGCGGCTGACCGACAGTCTCAGCACGCCGACCCGTCTGGAGTTGACCTATACTGATGCCGGTCATGGTCTGACCTATCGGGCGATCTTCTCCACGCAAGCCGACAGTGATCTGATCGTGGCGCAGGCGTTTGTTGCTGCCGAGGTGCCGATCTGGCTGGACTGGCTGGCCGCGCCGGTTTTGCCGGGGCCGCAAACCGCAACTGAGATGGTTGATTTTTCTGGCCGGTGGTGCGGAGAATTTCTGCCCGTGACGACGCCCTGGAGGGCGGGTGCACGGCTGCGTGACAACCGCACCGGCCGCACCGGCCACGAATATTTCCCCGGTCTGATCCTGCCTGCTCAAGGTACGCGCAACACGGCAGGCGAATGTCACGCCCTGCATTATGGCTGGTCGGGGGGACATCGCATGGTGGCCGAAGAATTGCCGGATGGGCGTCGTCAAGTGCAGTTCGGCAATGCCTTTGGCGGAGAGCTGGACAGCGGTACTCAGTTTGAGACGGCAAAGCTCTATCTTGCCTACAGCGAAAGCGGTGAGAATGGCTGTTCGGTTGCCTTCCAGACGCATCTGGCCCGCCATATTGCGCCCAAGGTGATCTCGGCCAGCGATCGCCCGGTGCATTACAACTGTTGGGAGGCGATCTATTTTGATCATGATATTCCGGCCCTGAAGGAGATTGCAGAGCGCGCCAAGGCTCTTGGGGCGGAACGCTTCGTCCTTGATGATGGCTGGTTCATGGATCGCAATGACGACACCACGTCTCTGGGAGACTGGCGTGTTGATCCGAAGAAGTATCCTGATGGTTTGACCCCGTTGATTGATCATGTGACTGGCTTGGGGATGCGCTTCGGGCTTTGGTTCGAGCCGGAAATGATCAATGAGGACAGTGATCTGTTCCGTCAGTATCCAGAGTGGGTGCTTGGTCCGGCTGAACAGGTGCGCGGCCGCAATCAGCTTGTTCTGGATCTTTCACGCGAGGATGTGCGCGACCATCTGTTCGATTGTGTGACGGCTCTCCTGTTAGCTCATCCAATCGATTACGTGAAGTGGGATCACAATCGCATGTTGCCGAGCGGGCCGGACGCAGCGCAGACGCGCGGCACATGGGCGCTTTTTGACCGGTTGACACAGGCATTTCCGGCAGTCGAATTCGAGAGTTGTGCGTCGGGCGGGGGGCGGATCGATTTCGGCATTCTGGAGCGGTGCGGACGAGTTTGGTTATCTGACAGCAATGATGCGTTGGAGCGTTTACGCATTCAGTATGAAGCTGCCCGTTTTCTGCCGGCAACTGTCACTGGCAGCCATGTTGGCCCAAGGGTGTGTCATACCTCGGGCCGGGTGCTGTCGATGTCGTTTCGTGCTTGGGTCGCGGCAAGCCGTCACATGGGGTTCGAGATGGACCCGCGCGAGTTGACGGACGATGAAGCCGCCGTGTTGACGTCGGTGACAGGCTGGTGGAAGCGCAATCGTGATTGGCTTCTGTCGGCGGGCATTTACCGGCTGGACACGCAGGACGCAGCGCTTCTGGCAGAACAGCATATCGCTGAGGATGGCAGTCGCTTTGTCGTTTTTGCAGGCCAAGGCAGCGGTTTCTACCCAGATCCTGCCACGCCCGCTGAGACTGACCGGACTTGACCCGGCTGCACGTTACCGGGTTGATTTGTGCACGCGTGACCAATTGCCCGGCCTGTCGCATGGCGCGCCCGCGTTAAAGCAGGGGCCGTTGGGGGTCACCGGCAAGACTTTGATGCGCATGGGGGTGACCTTGCCATGGTCCTTCCCGGGAGAGATGCATGTTCTGGATGGGGTAAAACTTTGATGAAGGCGAGAGGCATCCTGTCGCCTGGACGAGACACGCGATGATCCTGTCGTGAACCAATGAGAGACATCCGCCGCCACGTTGATGTTTCCTGTCGTCACGAACGACAAGACGCAAGACCTGTGCAATGACGTGAGGTTGGGTGGGAACCGAAAATGAGCAAACTAAAAAACTCAAATGGATCGCTGTGGACTGGGGCACCTCGCATTTGCGGGCCTGGGCAATGGGAGCTGCCGACGAGGTGCTGGCTGAAGCAACGTCAGATGCCGGAATGGGGCAGATCTCTGCCAGTGATTTCGCCACCGTGTTTTCGGCGCTCGTTGATCCCTGAGCTAAACGAAGCCGAGGGACCTGATCCGGTGCTGGCTATCGTCTGTGGCATGGCCGGGTCACGGCAGGGCTGGATCGAGGCTCCCTATGTTCAAACGCCGGCCGTGCCTGCGATGGAGGGACTTGTGCAAGCGCCGACCGGTGACGCAAGGTTGCGGGTTCTTATTATTCCGAGCATCAGTCAGGCGTCGCCGCCTGATGTCATGCGCGGTGAGGAAACCCAGATCGCCGGTTTTCTGAAAAACCGTCCTGAATATGAAGGGGCACTGTGTCTGCCGGGCACTCATACCAAGTGGGTGGATATTGCCAAGGGGCGTATTGCAGCCTTTCGCACGGTGATGACGGGCGAATTGTTCGCCTGTCTGGGCGAGCACACGGTGTTGCGCCATTCCGTCGCCGATGATGGCTTTGATCAAGCCACGTTTGAAGAGGCTGCCGGGAGCACCCTCAAGGAGCCCGCGCTTCTGTCGACGGCCTTGTTTTCTGTGCGTTCGCAAGGCCTCCTGACAACCGTCGGGCACGGTCAGGCACGAAGCCGCCTGTCAGGCCTGTTGATTGGCGCGGAACTGGCAGCCACACGCGGATACTGGGAAAACCGGGAAGTTGTGTTGATCGGTGCCGGCAATTTGAGTGCGCTCTATGAGCACGTCCTGAATGCCAATGGCAGCCGGGCAGTCGTGATGCCGGGCAATGACATGACGCGGGCAGGCCTGATTGCCGCCCATGAAAATCTGAGGGAGGACATCTCATGAGCAGATCGTTGATTGCTATCCTGCGGGGCTTGACGCCAGCAGAGGCCGTGCCGATGGCCGAAGTGCTGATCGAAGCTGGCATCGACCGGATTGAAGTGCCGTTGAATTCTCCAGACCCGTTTGACAGCATTGCCCGCATGGTCAAGGCCTGCGGCGAGCGGGCATTGATCGGTGCGGGAACGGTGCTATGTGCGGAAGATGTGGTGCGTCTGCGGGATGCTGGTGGCAAGCTTGTTGTATCGCCCAATATGGATGTTGATGTGATCCGCCAGACCAAGCTGCTCGGGCTGCAAAGTTGGCCGGGTGTGTTGACGCCGACAGAATGTTTTGGCGCGCTCAAGGCCGGGGCAGATGGATTGAAGATCTTTCCGGCGGGCAATCTGGGCATGGACGGCCTCAAAGCTATCCGGGCCGTGTTGCCAAAGGAAACGCAGATCTTCATGGTCGGAGGGGCTGGCCCCGATAACTTTGGCGAGTGGTTGAAGGCCGGAGCCAATGGCTTTGGTATTGGCTCTGCGCTCTACAAACCGGGCCGCTCGGTGGATGAAGTTGCCACCATCGCCCGCACCATGGTCGAGACCTATGATGGAGCGGTGTCATGAGCCAGACGCCTTATGATGCACGCGTGTGCGAGTTGGGCGAGGGAGTGCTGTGGCATCCCTTGCGCAAGGAATTGTTCTGGTTTGATATTCTTGGTCACAAGCTGTTGTGGAAGAGCGAAGCGCGCACTGGCGAGCATCAATTCGACACCTATGTCTCGGCCGCGGGATGGGTTGACGAGACACGACTGCTGATCGCCTCTGCCCGTGCCTTGTTCACCTTTGATGTCGACACCGGTGAGCAGGTGCATGTGTGTGATCTTGAGGCAGACAACGCTATCACGCGCTCCAACGATGGCCGCGCTGATCCTTGGGGCGGCTTCTGGATTGGGACCATGGGTCTTCAGGCGCAGTCCGAAGCGGGCACGATCTATCGCTATTATCAGGGCGAACTGCATGTCCTGTTCCCCAAGATCACCATTACCAATGCGATTTCCTTTGCGCCGGATCGGACGTGTGCCTATTTCGCTGATACCAAGATCGGGAAGATCTACCGGGTGGCGCTTGATGGCGTGAGCGGATTTCCGACTGGCGAACCGGAGGAGTTTCTGGATGCGTCGGCGGAAAGCTGGGGCCCGGATGGGGCTGTTGTCGATGCGCAGGGGAACCTGTGGAATGCCCAGTGGGGCGCATCGCGCGTGGCTTGCTATGCGCCAGACGGTCATCTGATCAAAAGCGTGCCGGTTGGCGGTCACCATGCAAGTTGTCCAGGTTTCGGTGGATCAGATCTCACGACATTGTTCGTTACCACGGCGTGTGAAGGTTTGAGCGCCGAAGTTCTGGCGGCAGAGCCGGGCAATGGCTGTGTCTTTGCCGTGGCTGATGCGGGCAAGGGGCAGGCTGAACACAGGGTTATTCTATGAGCGCAGGACAGACGTCTTCCCAAAGGACATCGCAGAAGTTGGGCGTTTGCTATTATCCCGAACATTGGTCGGAAGATGTGTGGGCAGAAGATGCCTGCCGGATGAAAAAGGCAGGCATCACGCTGGTACGCATCGGTGAATTCGCCTGGTCGCGGTTGGAGCCGCGTCCGGATGTGTTCACCTTCGATTGGCTTGATCGAGCCATCGACGTGTTGGGCAAGGCGGGACTGGACGTCGTTCTGGGAACGCCAACGGCTACGCCGCCACGTTGGATGGTCGATAAGCACCCGGATATGTTCGCACTCGATGAGAGTGGCCATGTGCGTGGGTTCGGCTCACGACGTCATTATTGCTTCTCTCACGAAGGCTATCTGGATGAAGCGCGTCGGATCACGCGTATTCTGGCCGAGCGGTATGGGCGCAATCCGTATGTCGTGGCATGGCAGATGGACAATGAATATGGCTGCCACGATACAGTCGTGTCGTGGTCTGCTGCGGCGACGAAGGCGTTTCGTGGTTGGTTGGAAGCCCGTTACGGCAGCATCGATGCGCTGAACGAGGCTTGGCGCAATGTTTTCTGGTCGATGGATTATGCGGGTTTTGACGAGATCAACTTGCCCAATCTGACGGTGACGGAACCGAGTCCGATCCATTCGCTGGATTTTCGTCGCTTCAGTTCGGATCAGGTGGTGCGCTTCAACAAGGCGCAGACGGATATTTTACGTGCGCATTCGGATGTGCCGCTGTTGCACAACTACATGGGGCGCGAGACGGCGTTCGATCATTTCAAGGTAGGAGCGGATCTCGATATCGCTACCTGGGACAGCTATCCGATCGGCTTTCTGTCTGATCGGGTGGAGGCGACGGACGAACACAAGGCCAAGTATCTGCGGCAAGGCGACCCGGATCTGCAAGCCTTTCACCACGATATTTATCGTGCCGTCGGGAAGGGGCGCTGGTGGATCATTGAACAGCAGCCGGGGCCGGTGAACTGGGCTCCTTACAATCCGGCACCGCTGCCGGGCATGGTGCGCGTGTGGACGTGGGAAGCTATGGCGCATGGCGCTGAAGCTGTCTGCTATTTCCGCTGGCGTCAGGCCGACTTTGCCCAGGAGCAGCAACATGCAGGCCTTTTGCGGCCAGATAGTGCACCGGCGCCGGGGTTGCGCGAAGCTGAAATCGTTGCCCGTGAATTGGCCGAGGCGGATCTGCCCGACCCCAAGGATATTGGGACAGCTCCCGTCGCACTGGTGTTTGACTACGAAAGTGCCTGGGCTTGGGATGTGCAGCCACAAGGGGTGGACTTTGACTATTTCCGGCTGACCTTCGAGACATACCGGGCGTTGCGCAAATTTGGCCTCTCGGTCGATATTCTGCCTCCGGATACCACGGATCTGACAGCTTATAAGATTGTGCTTGTGCTAGGACTGATGCAGCTTGGAGTTAATCTCAAGGCGGCTCTTGATGCCTTTGAAGGCACTGCGATTCTGGGTCCACGCACCAACAGCAAGACCGAGAACTTCGCCATCACCCTGCCATTACCACCCGGCCTGCCGGGCATTGACGCGGTGGTGTCGCTGGTGGAGAGCATTCCGCCTACGGTTCAGGTTGACGTGGCAGGCGGGGAGCATTTCGACACTGGTTCGAGCATATGGATTTGAGCGCAGATGCAGACTCAGACGCCGGGGTGGCATCTCTGACCACGACTACAGGACAGGCGGCGGTGCTTGAGACGCGAACCGCCGCTGGTGGCACCTTGCAGTATGTCGCGGGCTGGCCGGATGAAAAGTTGTTTGATCGCATCCTGCGCGGCGCTTGCGCTGTTCGTTCCGTTGTGACCGAGGACATGCCTGAAGGCCTGCGCCGTCGTACGCTTGGCGACCGTGTGATTTACACCAATTATTCGGCACACTCCATCACGTATAACGGATGGGAGATCGAAGGGCCGGGCGTTTATCTCGCCTGACACGGCCTGAAATAGAGGTTTGCCGAAAAGAGGCCGCCTGATCTGATCGGGCGGCCTCTTGTTATTTGCGGGGCGTGTGGTTTTACTCGGGCCGTTCAGGGCAGATCGGCGAAGCCATCTTCATCTGGCAGTTGTTGACCTGAGCGCTAGTACGGGCGTTGTGAGAGGGTGCGAAAACCGGGTGTCGGCAATGCCCATATCCGTTTGATGGGGGCCTTTGTTGCAGGCCAGATTGGCCCCGAAACAGGCTTTGAACATCAAATAGGGTGGTTGCCACTCCACCACCTTGTCCATGGCTGCACGTACCGCAGAAAACTGGGCGGCAACCTCGGCAAGGGGCGCATCGCTGACCAATCCCGACAGCGGCAACGCCAGAAACGCGATCACTTCGCCCCGGTGGACAACGGCCATGCCGCCTTGGTGGGCAATGACGTGATTGGCGGCAATCGCCATATCCTCTTCATTGCCCCCGAAAACAGCTACGTTGTGGCTGTCGTGCGAGACCGTGGCACAATAAGCCCCGTCCCAGTCACCCCATTCGGTGAGATAGCCGGTTGCAGGCACGGCAGGCGCCAGTCCGTGGCGATGGATGAGACTGACGCGTGTGGCGCCCTTCGGAGCAACGACAAGATTGTTCTTTACCGTTGTCACGGCGCGACGCCAGCGGGTAAAGCGTGGCCGGTCAATGGTGGCCACCTCAACACGGGTGTCATCAGGCGCGGTGTGGCTGACCCGGAAGTCGTCTGCGGTCAGCGTTGCTGCCACTTTGACGGAGCCTTGCAGAACCTGCGACGGGGCTTCCGCGACCGGGGCCAGCATCTCGCCATCTTGGGCCACAAGCTGCCCGTTGGCGATAACCATGGCGCAATCGAACTCGGTGGTCTCTCTGAAGAAGGAAATATCTGCACGGCGTCCAGTCCCAAGAATGCCCAGATCGGGACGGCCAAGGCGCGCAGCCGCATTCAAGGTGGCCGCCCGGATCGCCCATTCAGCAGGCATGCCATAGCGCACGAGACGACGCACCACGTCATCCAGCCCGCCACCGCTCAACAAATCGTCCGGAAACACATCATCCGTACAAATTGTGAGGGTCGAAGGCAGGTGTCCGAGTTTGTTAAGTGCAGTGACAAAATCGGGCAACAAATAGTCATGCGAACCGCGCAGCTCGATGGTCAGTCCGGCGCGCAGCTTTGTCATCAGGTCATCAGCGGAGGTCAACTCATGATCGGAGGAAACACCAGCGGCCATGAAGGCATTCAGATCCGCGCCCTCCAGACTGCGAGCGTGACCACAGATCAGCTTGCCACTGGCAAGGCCTGCCTGCACCACGTCGCTCATGCGCGGTTCGCGCTGAATAACCCCGGCCATGTTCATGACTTCTGCCACGCCGACAATCTGCGGGTGAGCCAGCAACTGCTCCAGTTCTTTGCCGCCAAAATCTGCGCCAGCCCGCTCAAGTCCAGGTGCGGAAGGCACGCAGGAGGGGGCGAGAACAAGCGTACGCAAGGGCAGATCCTGAACGGCATTGCAGGCCCAGTCCATTCCGCCAAGGCCGTGCACATTGGCGAACTCATGCGGGTCCCACACCACGGTGGTAACACCGCGTGGCAAGACGGCGTTTGTATAGGTGACGGGGGTGATCATGGAACTCTCGACGTGCATGTGCGTGTCGATGAGACCGGGGGTGGCAATCAGGTCAGACGCGTCGATATGTGCTTCAGCGTCGTCACGGCTGCCGGGCGCATGTACGCTGGCAATCAGCGCGCCGATGAGACCAATATCAGCAGGACGGGTCTCGCCGGTGATACTGTCAAGAATACGCGCGCCACATATCAGTGTGTCAAACGGCTGGTCGCCTCGTGCGGCAGCGACGGCATGGTCCCGCAGGGTGGGGTCGGCAAGGTCGGCGGGTTCTGAAGCGCGGGACGTCATGACTTCGGGTCTCTCTCAAGCGCTTTGAGCGCGTAATTCTTGATGCGGTCGGCATCGGCAGTTTGCGCCCACCGGCAGTTGGCCGGGGTGTTCGGACCGACAGGGCTGACGATGGTGCGGCCACGGCTATGGACACCCGCCAATTCGACCGTTACATGCCGCTCTTCAAAGGTGACGCAAGCGGGATCAATAACGGCGGCGGCGGCGCAAGGGTCGTACAAGGCCATGGCGTCGCGACCACGTTGCGTGGCGATGTCGACATAGCCTGCGAACATATCGGCCAACGTCTGGCTTTCGATGTCGGTTTGCGGCTGGGGAAGGTCAGTCGGGGTGACTGTCACCTGACGGCACAAGTCCAGATCCACCACCTGCAAGTGCGCGCCACGTGCCAAAAGACTGGCGATCGCTTCGGGGTCTGCGAGCGCGTTGAATTCGGCAGACGCGGTCTGGTTGCCGCGTGTTGCCCCCCGCCCATCCAGACAATTGCGCCGATGCGCGATAGCAGGTCCGGCCGCGCCAAAGCCAGGATGGCCAGATTGGTCAAGGGTCCAAGCGCCAGAATGCGGGCTGTGCCGGTGTCTTGTCGCTCCAGCCAGGAACACAGGCCGGACAGCGCGTTGTCGCCCGTGGCCGGAAGTGTTTTCGGCAAGGTTCGTCCGCGCGTCGGAATACCGGTCTCGCCCAGAATATGCTGAGCGCTGATCGGCGCGCCGATAATTGGTCGTTCCGCACCGATGAAGACAGGCATATCCCACCCGAGCAGCGCGTGTGCGCCCGCAGCATTGCGACAGACTTGCTCAAGCGGAGCATTGCCGAAGACCAGCGACAGGCCGTCGATCCTCAAACCAGCCTTTTGCACCATGCGGATGGCCAGAATGTCATCGAAACCCAGATCACTGTCTATCCAGAGGGATGGCGTTTGAACGGTCATGCTCGCGCCAGTGCAGCAGCGCTGGTGATGGGAAGATCAAAACGGATGCGGTCGCCGGCCACACGTGCGGGCAGGGCTGCACTTTCATCCGCCTTGATGCGACCAAGCGGTGTCTCGAGCAAATATTCGCGTGCTTGCCCGGAAAACGCGGCGCCGACGATTGTCCCCTCAAAGGGGCCATCGCCGAGGGGCACCATGTGCGGTCGCCACGCGAAGGCTTCGGCATCCTGCGGGACCGCGTCGCGCAAAGCCACGTGCCCCTGATCTGTCTTCAAGCCCGCTCCATCGCGCAGGAACACATTTTCGAAGCCGACGAAATCTGCGACAAAGCGCGAGGCGGGCGCGTTGTAGACGTCTTCCGGCGTGCCGATCTGCTCGATGAAGCCATCCTTCATGACCACGATTCGGTCCGCCATGGCCAGTGCTTCCTGCTGATCGTGGGTGACGAAGATCATCGTCACGCCGCTCTCGCGTTGCAGGCGTTGCAACTCGGTGCGCATTTCCAAACGCAGACGTGCATCCAGGTTGGACAGCGGTTCGTCAAGCAACAGCACCTTCGGGTTCATGACCAGCGAGCGGGCGAGTGAGACGCGTTGCTGTTGACCGCCTGACAGATTGGCCGGTTTGCGGTCCGACAGATGGGCCAGTCCGACCATGTCGAGTGCATCGCGCACTTGCCGGTCCAACTCGGCCTTTGGCGTCTTGCGCAGACGCAGGCCGAAGGCGACATTTTCGAAAACATTGAGATGCGGAAACAGCGCGTAGGACTGGAACACAAGCCCGACATCGCGCTTGTTGGGGCCGACGTGGGTGATGTCTTCGCCGTCGAGCAGAATGCGACCTGCGGCAGGGCGCATCAGACCGGTGATGGCGCGCATGGTGGTCGTCTTGCCACAGCCCGAGGGACCGAGCAGGGCGATCAGTTCGCCACGATGGATCTCGAGGTTGAGTTTGTCGACGGCAACGGTCGCACCATAGGCAAGCGTCAGATCGCTGAGGGTGAGAAAAGTCTGATCAGACATAGCGTGAGAACCCCAGAAAGCGTTCGGCTAGAAGGACGATGGAGATGGACATCAGCGCCAGCAATGCGGCGAGGGCCGCGATCGAGGGGTCGTAGTTCATTTCCATATAGGAGAGCATGTCGATGGGCAGTGTCTGGACACCCGGACCCGACAGGAACAGGGAGACCGGCACCTGATTGAACGAGGTGACAAATCCCAGGATGAAGGCGGCAAGAATGCCGCCACGAATGTTGGGCAGCACCACCCTGAAGAAGGCTCCGGCGCGCGAGCAGCCAAGCAGAACGGCGGCCTCTTCCATATCCGATCTTAGATTGTTGAGCGAGGCCGAGACCACACGCACCGCATAGGGCAAAATGAGCGCGGTATGGGTCAGGAACAGCGCCAGCGTCACGCCGACATTGAACGGCGTCACCATGTAGCGCATCAGTGCCAGACCAACGATAATTCCGGGCACGATGATTGGAGCCGACACGATGGTGCGGACGACTTCGCCACCGGGCAGACGGTAGCGTGACAGTGCATAGGCAACCGGGATACCAAGCACGAGGGCTGAAAGTGTGCCAAACACGGCTAGGAACATCGACAGACCGAAGCTCGTACGGAAGCTCTCAATCTGGAAGACCTTAATCACCCATTTGAACGAGACCCCTTGCGGTGGAAACGCCAGCGTTGGTCCGTTGTTGAGTGCGGCGGCCACGATGACCAGAAACGGCCCCATGAGGAACAGGGAGACGAGCGTCAGCACGACCCAGGTATAGATGCGAGAGGCTGTCATCGTTTGGTGTTCCTCGCAGTTGACAGCCGCTTGAGCAGCAGATTGGCGGAAAAGCTCATGATGATGAGGATCATGGCAATGACACTTGCCGAGACAAAGTCATTGGAGACATTGACGCGTTGATAGAGCAGTGTCTCCAGCATCAAGACTTTTGATCCGCCAAGAATGGCAGGGGTGATATAGGCCGTCATGGCACCGGTGAATACCAGGGTGCCACCGACGACCAGCCCCTCAGTCGTCAGCGGCAGAATGACCTTGAAGAACACCTGAAACCAGTTGGCTCCCAGAACGCGGGCCGCGGGCACAGCATCCCGTGGCATGTTTTCCAGCGCGCTGATCAGCGACAGGATCATCAATGGCAGAAAGAGCTGCAACAGACCGATGAAAACAGCCGTCTCGGTGAACAGAAACCGGACGGGACTGTCGGCAATGCCCAGATCGACAAGGAAGCGGTTGACGATACCTGTCCGTCCCAGAATGACGATCCAGGCATAGGTGCGTGCAACTGGTGAAATCATCAACGGCATGACGATCAGGCCGGTCATGCGGCCGCGGGCCGCGGGGGACAGGTTGATCACTGCATAGGCCGTGGCGTAGCCGATCACCGCCGATGTTACCGTGACCAGCGCGCCAAGTTTCAAGGTGCGCAGAAAGACGGTCCGGTTCAGGCTGTGGGAGAAGAAGTCGAAATAGGCGCCAACTGACCAGCTCGCGCCGGAGTGAAAGCTTTCAGAGAGCAGAATGCACACCGGAACCAGAAAGATCAGGGTTGCAAACAATGCTCCGGGAAGCGCCAGAGCAAGCGCCTCTGTCCGGTTCTGGAACATGATATTCGGAAGCCTTTTGTCAGGCAGGCGGCACGCGCCGAGAACGGGTGCCGCCTGCGTTTTGTCAGGGCTGCTTACTGAGCGACCTGATTGTTCCAGCTATCGACCCACTTGGTGCGATTGTCGAGGATCACGGAGGGATCCATCAGCTTCAGCTTTGACACGGTGTCCTGGCCATACGTCAGGTTGTCGGCAACATCCTTGGCCAGCTTGACTGTCTTGTTGGCAGGGCTGTCGACAAGCGCATTGGCCAGCTTGGTCTGAATGTCCTTCGACAGCCAGTAATCCATGAACTTATAAGCCAGGTCGGCATGCTTGGCACCCTTGGTGATGACCATCACATTCATGCCGCCGGTCTGACCTTCCTTCGGGTCGGCCCATTTGATGTTGAGACCCATCTTCGGATAGGAGTGCCACGCATAACGGCCAATCGGAGCGGCCAGGATCTCTTCCTGCTGAAAGAGCTGGGCGATCTGCGAAGAGCGCACGTAGTAAGTGACGAAATCGTCGCGGTGCTTGGCCATCGCTGCAATCGGGCCTTTCAGCGACGGATCATTGTCGTTCAACGCCTTGCCGAGCATGTAGAGAGACGGGGCACCCTGGCTGGTGGTGATGTTCGGAAAAGCGACACGGCCTTTGAGCTTGTCCTGGAACAGATCCTTCCAGCTGTTGATCTTCACCTTGTCGGCCCGATAGGCGATGGACGTTGCATAAAAAGTGTAGCCGACAGCGCGGTGATCGCCGATGGGATCCTTGGCGATGTCGTAAAGCTGGTCGTAATTACTCAGGCGCTTGACGTCGATTGGCTGAATAAGACCTTTGCGGGCCGCTGCGAGAGCGTCGTAGTTGGTCAATACCGCCAGATCGATTTCTGGATTATCTTTGCGTTCTTCCATCTTGGAAAGACGCTCAACACTGTTGCCGGTTTCCACGACCACGTCACAGCCGCACTGCTTTTCAAACGGCGTGTAGAGGATCTTCTGGAACTGGTCCTGCGACAGGCCATAAACAGAAATGACGAGTTTTTTATCCGCTGCATGGGCTGCGGTCAGGGAGGAGAGAGCGATCCCCGCGGCAAGGGCAAGACGAAGCATGTTGTTATCCTTGGTTCATGCAATGTGATCCGGGGCCTGTGGAAGGGCAGGCTGGTCCGTATCCGGTTGAGTGTGCAGTCCGGGACGGGAGGATCTCGGAGCTGCGGTGGTCTCGCGCACAAGGAGTTGCATCTCGACCGCCACAGAGGTCGGTGGAGCTATTGTTATGTCCTTGATTTGCGAAATGAGAATATCGACGGCGACTTTGGCGATCCGTGTCATGTCGCTGTGAAGTGTCGTCAATCGGGGCGAAATGTTCTCGGCCCAAAAAAGGTTGTCGAAGCCTGAAACGCTGACATCGCGGGGCACACTTTTTCCTGCCGTGTGCAATTCGGTCATGATGCGAATGGCGTAGAGATCCGACAGGGCTGCAATCGCGGTCACGCCATCTTCGACCAGGGCGTTGAGACCGAGGGGCAGATCTGGTCCTTGTTGGTCCTCAATGTCCTGCATCCACATTTCGTCGATCTGGCAGTCGGGTCCGGCCCCCTTGCGCAGGCCTGCGACACGCGCCATCTGGACACGTGAATCCGAATGCCGGCCGACGACCAGTATATGCTGATGGTCAAGGTTGCGCAGATGCGCTCCCATCTCCACACCACCTTGAAAGTGATCGGACGAGACGGTGTTCCCTAGTGTGTCCTGACTGTCAACAATGACAATCGGCCGGTCGCGCTTTGAAATGACCGAGCCATGCACAGGTACAACGATGACACCATCCGCGCCATGTTCGATCAGCCGATTGATCGCCTGCGTTTGAAAGCGTTCATCGCCAGCGCTGTCGCCAATCAGGATGCCGTACCCGGCTTCCGCTGCAGCGTGTTCAAAGGCCTGCGCAAACTGCGGAAAGATCGGATGAATGATGTCGGCCAGAACCAGACCGAAGAGATAGCTGCGCCCGGTGGACAGGGCCCGACCGGCAACACTTGGAATATAGCCAAGTTCCTTGGCGGTTTCGCGAATGCGATCAGCAAGGGCAGGCGAAACACGGCCTTTGCCAGAAAGGGCGTTGGAAACGGTTGCAACGGAAACACCAACACTTTGGGCAATATCGGAAAGATTTGGGCGGGCAGCCATGGAACCTACTGTAAAATATATAGGAATTGTGCTAGATTAAGCGCTTAATCAGGTAAAAGTTATACCTTAAAACCCGCACAGAGTCGATCCCCTCAACGCATATTGAAGCGTCAAGACCAACAAACCAGAAAGCCCTCGGTCTTGTTGGAAGACGCGAGGGCTGTCGGAGTTTTCAGAATTGGAGCGTGGGGGCGAGCGAGGTCGCCGAGGTGCATAATCGAATGTGAGGCTGGTCAGTTTGACGCTGGCATATCCATCATCATACCGTGGAATTGTACGTCGTGCATGGCGCGATAGCGGCCTTGTCGTGCCAGCAAGGTCTCATGGCTGCCCTGTTCTGTGATCAAGCCGTTTTCAACGACGACAATGCGGTCTGCCTTGCGGATGGTGGCCAGTCGGTGGGCGATAACCAGTGTCGTGCGGTGGTCTGAAAGCGCTTCCAGAGAGGCCTGGATTTCGTGCTCCGTCTGGGTGTCCAGTGCGGAGGTGGCCTCGTCGAGAATGAGGATCGGGGGATCCTTCAGGAACATGCGTGCGATGGACAGGCGCTGTTTCTGCCCTCCCGACAATTTGACGCCCCGCTCGCCGATGACTGTGTCGAGACCTTCGGGCAACTCCGCCAGAACCGGATCAAGACGGGCGCGATGGGCGGCCTGAAGGATGTCTTCTTCGCTGGCGTCCAGGCGCCCATAGGCGATGTTTTCGCGCAACGTGCCACCAAACAGAAAGACATCCTGTTGCACAACACCGATCTGGCGACGCAGCGATTGCATGGTCATGTCACGAATGTCGTGTCCGTCGATGCAGATGGAGCCCGCCGTCACATCATAAAAGCGTGGCAACAGCGAACAGAGCGTCGTCTTGCCTGCGCCCGAGGGGCCGACGAAGGCGACGGTCTCTCCCGCATGAATATCGAGGGTAATGTTTTTCAGAATGTCGCGATTGCTCTTGTAGCCGAAACGGACGGCGTCAAAGCGGATGTCGCCCTTCAGGTGATCCACGGTAATGGCATCGTCCTTGTCGGTGACATCGGGTTTGAAGTCCATCAGTTCGAGATAGCGCTTGAACCCGGCAATGCCCTTTGGATAGCTCTCGATTACCGCATTGATCTTCTCGACCGGCCGAAAGAATACATTCACCAGCAACAGAAACGAGATGAACCCGCCATAGGTCAGTTTGTCATGCAGGACCAGATAGCTGCCCATCAGCATGATGATCAGTTGCACCATGCGCATGCTGACGTAGGACAGCGATGTGGACGCGGCCATGATTTTGTAAGCCTGCAACTTCGTCGTGCGGTAGCTGGCGTTGTCCTTGGCGAAGAGCTGGCGTTCATGATCTTCGTTGGCAAAGGCTTGCACGATCCGCATTCCTCCAACATTTTCTTCGACGCGGACGTTGAAATCACCAACACGGGAATAGAGCGAGCGCCAAGCGTGGGCCATCTGTGCGCCGTAGCGGCTGGTGCCCCAGCCGACAATCGGCACAATGATGCCGGTGACAAGCGCCAGCGGCACATTGACGGTCAGCATGACGATGAAGGCACCGATGAAGGTCATCACGGCGATGAACAGGTCTTCCGGGCCATGGTGCGCAACTTCGCCGATCTCTTCCAGATCCTTCGTAACCCGCCCGATGAGGTGACCCGTTTTCTGGTTGTCGAAGAACGAAAAAGACAATTTCTGCAAGTGATCGAACGCCTTGCGACGCATGTCCGTTTCGATGTTGATGCCCAGCATATGGCCCCAGTAGACAACGATGGCAGTCAGGCCGGTGTTCATCAGATACATCAGCAGCAGGGCAATCGCGGCAATGACGATGTAGCCCCACTCCTGCGTTGGCAGCAGGTGGTCAATGAAAACCTTGACCGCCATGGGAAAGGCAAGTTCAAGCAATCCGGCGACGATGGCGCATCCGAAATCGATCAGGAACAGTTTCTTGTAAGGGGCATAATAAGCGGCAAAACGCGCAAGCATCGGCTTCTCAACGTCTGGTCTTGGCAAGAACGGGGAAGGGCCGGGGCTACGTTTGAAAACAACACGATGGCGTCCGCCCGAAAGGATAGCCTTTCGTAGCGAGCCTTGCAGGGCAGTACAATAGTGATTTATCGCCGATCCAGCGGGTGGATCGGCGATAAGGTCTTTACTCAGGCCTTGTGATGCGTTTGCATCAGGCTGTGCCGGCAATGCGGGCAGACTGCGCCAGAAGCGCGGCATTGCCGCCTGCGGCAGTCGTATCAATGCAGACATGGCGCTCATGCACGGCATGGCCGCGGTCAGGCTCGGCATAGATCAAGGGCACGATGGGGCCATCGGTCTCGCTGAGGGCGAGCGCGTACTCACTTGCTCGTTCTTCCGTTCCCCACCACAGCATACCGGAGTGACCTGTCAGGCTTGCAAGAATTGCAGGCGGAACCATGTTGGCATCGACGGGGCTGCCGCCGAGCTCCGCGATCGCCTTCATCTGGGCATCAACTGCCTTGCGACCCGGTCCGGCACACAGCACGGGCGGGCGGGCGACAAACGTCAGTCGGTTGCTTTCCCCCGTTGGTCCGGGCATGTCGATGGTCTTCAAGTGATGTTCGGTGTCAGCCGCGTCGATGGCCTTTTGCAACTCGTCCGCAGACAGGGTCTTGTCGCCACGGCCAACGCCATCGTCCGGCATCCGTTCGCACGGGTGAACGGTGAAGCGGGCCAGATAGTTCGGGCCACCTGCTTTCGGACCTGTTCCGGAAAGGCCTTCGCCGCCGAAAGGCTGGGACCCGACAATCGCACCGATCTGGTTGCGATTGACATAGATGTTGCCTGCCTTCACCCGTGCCGCAACGCTGTTGGCGCGCGCAGTGATGCGAGAATGCAGACCGAAGGTCAGACCGTAGCCGGTGGAATTGATGGTGGCGATGACCTTGTCGATTTCGGATGCCTTGAAGGTCGCAACATGCAGCACCGGGCCGAAGATCTCTTCCTCGAGCTGATGGATGCCATCCAGTTTGATCAGCGCCGGGCCAACGAACGAACCGGTGTCGGGGATGGCAAGCTGCTTGAGAAGGCGGCCTTCGCTGCGTGCCTTTTCGATGTGGTCGTCGATCTTCTTTTTTGCAGCGGCATCAATCACCGGACCGATGTCATTGCGCAGATACCACGGATTGCCGAGGGTCTGCTCGTCCATGACGCCCTTGATCATGTTGATCATCGTGTCGGCAACGTCTTCCTGCACATAGAGGCAGCGCAGCGCGGAACAGCGCTGACCAGCGGATCGGAAGGCGGACATCGAAATATCGCGCACGGCCTGTTCAGGAAGCGCGGTGCTGTCGACGATCATGGCGTTGAGGCCGCCGGTTTCCGCAATCAGCGGTGAATCCGGATGCATGTTTTCGGCCATGGCACGACGAATCTTCTGCGCCGTAAGGGTTGATCCGGTGAACGCAACGCCAGAGATGCGAATGTCGCTGGTTAGCGCTTTGCCAACCGTGGAGCCCGAGCCGACAAGCAGTTGCAACACATCTTCCGGAACACCTGCCTTATGCAACAGAACGACAGCATGATGGGCAATCAGCGGCGTCTGGTCGGCCGGCTTGGCGAGAACGCCGTTGCCAACCGAAAGGGCGGCGGCAATCTGGCCGGTGAAGATCGCCAGCGGGAAGTTCCAGGGGCTGATGCAGGTAAACAGACCGCGCGCTTCTGTTGTCTGCAACTTGGCCTGATTGGAATAGTAGCGCAGGAAGTCGACGGCCTCGCGCACTTCGGCAACCGCGTCGGGCAGAGCCTTGCCAGCTTCCTGAGCCAGAAGCACGAAAAAGGATTCCGCGTCATCTTCGAAAAGATCAGCCGCCTTTTCCAGAATGGCGGCCCGTTCATTGACAGGCGCATCCCATTTCACGGCCACGCTCAGAGCGGATTCAACATCAGCAGGAGTTGCAGCCTGATAAGCTCCGATGATTTCACCGGTCGACGGGTTCTTCGAACTGGTCATCTCGCCGCTCGGGTCGACACCCTTGACGATAATGCTTGTGGCCGTTTCGTGCAGTTCGATGCGGCGCTTGCGGTCGATGTTGCGCAGTTCAAGCCGGTTCGACAGATCGAAGCCACGGCTGTTCTTGCGCTCCGGTCCAAAGAGGTCAACGCCGGTCTGGATCGTGTCATTGGGCGTGCAATTGACCGATTCCACCTGTGCGATGGGGCAGGTGACAACGTCTTCCGGCGCGATGCTATCATCGACGATCTGGTTGACGAAAGACGAGTTGGCGCCATTCTCGAGAAGACGGCGAACCAGATAGGCGAGAAGTTCGCGGTGCGCGCCGACCGGTGCATAGATGCGACATCGGGTGCCATACTTCTGATGCACGATCATATGCAGTTTCTCGCCCATGCCGTGCAGGCGCTGGAATTCGTAGTCATCTTTTGACACATCGCCTGCCATGTCGAGCACGGCGGCAATGGTGTGGGCATTATGGGTGGCAAACTGCGGATAGATCCAGTCGGTCATGCCGAGCAGCTTGCGGGCATTGGCAATGTAGCTGACATCGGTAGACGGCTTGCGCGTGAACACGGGGAAGCTAGACCAGCCTTCGACTTGAGCGTTCTTGATCTCCGTGTCCCAATAGGCCCCCTTGACGAGGCGCACGGTAATACGACGTTTCAGGCGCTGTGCGGTTTCATGCAGCCAGTCAATAACCTCGCCAGCGCGGCGCATATAGGCCTGAACGACAATCCCGAAGCCATCCCAGCCTTCCAGTGCCGGATCCTCCAGTACACGTTCGATCACCTGCAGCGACAGCACCAGCCGGTTGGCTTCCTCGGCATCGACAGCCATGTTGATGCTGGCCTTCTTGGCCTTGATCGCCAGATCGCGCAGCACGGGAACCAGCTCGGCCAGAACGCGCTCTTCCTGCGCCACTTCATAGCGAGGGTGCAGGGCGGACAGCTTGATCGAAACACCCGGATTCTGCTTCACCGTTGGATGACGTGCTTCCTTGGCGATATCGTCGATGGTCTTGCTGTAGGCGTTCTTGAAATAGGTGGCGGCTTCGGCTGTCATGGCCGCTTCACCCAGCATGTCGTAGGAGTAGCTGAAGCCTTTAGCCTCCAGAGTCTGCGCCCGCTTCATGCCTTTCTGGATGGTTTCGCCAAGAACGAACTGGCGACCCATTTCACGCATGCCCTGAATGACGGCAGCACGAATGACCGGCTCTCCAAGGCGCTTGACCGCCCCACGCAGAGCGCTGCTGTTCTTGTCGTTGAGAACCTTGCTGGTCAGCACCAGGCCGAGGGTAGACGAATTGACCAAGGATGAGCGCGAGCGGCCACGATGGGTGGACCAGTCGTGCGGCACGATCTTGTCTTCGATCAGATCGTCAATGGTTTCGGCGTCCGGCACGCGCAGAAGTGCTTCAGCCAGACACATCAATGCGATGCCTTCCTCGGTCGACAGGCCGTATTCAGCCAGAAAGACTTCCATCAATCCGGGGTTGTTGTCCTTGCGGATTCCGCGCACAAGGTCGGCTGCCGAAGCGACGATCCGCTGTCGTTGCTCGTCACTCATACCCGCACGTGCAATCAGACTTCGCAGCAGCGCGGTTTCATCCTGCAACTTGGTCTTTTCGATCTCATCTAGGCGGTCATGTGGTGCGAGCATAATTGTTTCCTTTATAGCGTCAGACTATGCTAACGCATGAAACGCGTTCAAGTTGACCAAAGTTACAAGTTTGATTGTTCAGAATGACCAAAGATGATGCGAGAAAAAGTCCGGAAAGGGCTGCCGACCTCGATCGTTTCGATCACGCTATTCTGGAAGCGCTTGCCGTCGATGGCCGTATCTCCATGACCAGTCTGGCACTCAAGGTAGGTCTGTCTAAAACGCCGGTGCTGGCGCGCGTGCGCCGACTGGAAAAAGCAGGCGTGATCCTCAACTACAGCGCCACCATTTCGCCCACACGATTGGGGCTTGGTCATGTCGCCTTTGTCGAGGTGCGTCTTCTGGACACGCGTGAGACGGCGCTGGAAGCCTTCAACGCGGCGGTTCGTCGCATTCCTGAGGTGGAACAGTGTCACATGATCGCTGGACGACATGACTACCTGTTGAAGGTGCGTACGCGCGACATCATCGATTATCGGCGGGTGCTGGGCGAGAAGATCTCGTCTTTGCCCTTTGTCTCGTCCACATCGACCTATGTGGCGATGGAATCGGTCAAAGACACGCCATTGCCATCGCTGTAAGCGGCTTCCGCCCCGCAGGCCTGCCTTGAAGGGCTTGTTTGGTCGCAGGGCGGAGGGATTATTGGGTCTGTCAGACGACACAAGACCTATAGATCAGGCAAGGGCCTGATCCAGATCCGAGATGATGTCCTGCGGATCTTCGATGCCGACGGACAGGCGGACAGTGTCTGGTCCGGCCCCGGCTGCGATCTTCTGCTCGTCACTGAGCTGACGGTGCGTCGTCGAGGCTGGATGGATGATCAGGCTGCGTGTGTCGCCGATATTGGCCAGATGCGAGAACAGTTCCACCTTGGAAACCAGTTGAACACCCGCTTCATAGCCCCCCTCCAGAGCGAATGTGAAAACGGCACCCGCCCCAAGCGGCAGATACTTTTGTTGCAAGGCGTGGTTGGGATCGCTTTCCAAACCTGCGTAGGAGACCGATTTGACCTTCGGGTGCTGTGCCAGATGCTTGGCGACGGCCAGCGCATTGTCGGAATGGCGCTGCATGCGCAGTGGCAGCGTTTCAACGCCGGTCAGGATCATCAAGGCATTGAAGGGTGAAATAGCCGGTCCCAGATCGCGCAGCCCCAAGACCCGGCAGGCAATGGCAAAAGCGAAATTGCCAAAGGTCTCATGCAGCACCATGTCCTGATATTCGGGACGCGGCTCGCTGAGCATGGGATAGCGGTCGGTCGCGGACCAGTCGAACGTGCCACCATCGACGATGATGCCGCCCATGGAATTGCCGTGACCTCCAATGAACTTTGTCAGCGAATGCAGCACGATGTCTGCCCCATGTTCCATGGGGCGGCACAGATAGGGTGTTGCAAGGGTGTTGTCGACAATCAGCGGGATACCATGCGCATGGGCGATCTCGGCAATCGCTGCGACGTCCACCACAAGGCCTGCCGGATTGGTCAGGCTCTCGATGAAGATGGCTTTCGTGTCTTCGTCGATGGCGTCTTCAAAGGTCGATAGCTCTTGCGGATCGGCCCATTTTACCTGCCAGCCGAAATTGCGGAACGAGTGGGTAAGCTGGTTGACCGAGCCACCGTAAAGCTTGTTGGCGGCGACGATGTTGTCGCCCGGTTCCATGATGGTGTGAAAGCACAGCAATTGGGCGGAGTGGCCTGATGCGGTCGCCAGCGCTGCTGTGCCGCCTTCCAGCGCGGCAATGCGCTCTTCAAGAACTGCTGTCGTCGGATTGGTGATGCGGGTGTAAATGTTGCCGAAGGCTTGCAGGCCGAACAGCGACGCCGCATGGTCGACATCTTCGAAGACAAAAGACGTTGTCTGATACAGCGGTGTTACGCGCGCACCCGTTGTGGGGTCGGGCTGGGCTCCGGCGTGGATGGCGAGTGTCGAAAAGCCTTGGCATGTCCTTGCTCATGAAGCATCTCCTCCGATGTCAGGCCGTCTGATCGGGTGCGGCCTTCGGATCATTACAAACCATAGCCAATCTGTTTTCGCAACGGCAGGATAAGGGGACTGTTCCTGCGCGGCGCAAGCACGATGGGAAATGCTGAAACCAATCCATTTGGAGCAGAGCGAAGATGTCAGTAGGGGGCGCTGCGATTCGACCCTAATCCTCGATAAGATTGGCGTATTCGATCTTCGGGCAACGGTCCATGACGACCGTCAAACCTTCGGCTTCTGCTTTGGCCGCGGCCGCGTCATTAACCACGCCAAGTTGCATCCAGATGGTTGCGGGCAGCTTTCGTTGCGCCAGAATCTCGTCAACGACGTCTTCTACCGCATCGGATTTGCGGAAGATGTCGACCATGTCCGGTGTGCCGGGCAGGTCGCTCAAGGAGGCATAAACCGTCTTGCCGAGGATGGCGCCGCCTGCATGGCCCGGATTGATCGGCCAGACGTCATAGCCCTTGGTCAGCAGAAAGTGCATGACCTGAAAGCTGGCACGCTCTGGCTTCGGGCTGGCACCGACCATGGCAATGCTGCGGGTTTCACGCAAGATCTTTTCGATGCTGGCGGGATCGGTGACGGCCATAAGGAAACTCCTTTGCTTGGCGAAGCTGCGGATCACGGCCAGACAGGCTTGCGTCCTTGCAGATAGGCGGCCACACCTTCGGCCGCTTCTTCGCTCATCATTTCCCTGATATGGGTGTTTGCGGCGTCGCGTGAAGACTTGCCGCCCAACAATTCCAACTGGCGGTGAAGAGCTGCCTTGCCCTCGCGCACCGTGCGCGCGGGCTTTGCGGCAATTGCCTCGGCGTATTTCTGCACCACGACTTCCAGATAATCAGCGGGCACAATGCGATTGATCAGGCCATATTCCTTAGCCGTTGAGGCATCGATGCTTTCGCCCGTCAGCAGCATTTCCATCACCTGTTTGGGCGCTGCCATCCGGCAAAGGTCGCCTGCGGCGCTGATGTCAAAGAGGCCGATGTTGACGCCCGGCGTACAGAAGGTTGCCGTGTCGGTGGCAATAGCAAGATCACAGGCGGCAACCAACTGGCAACCCGCCGCAGTCGCAACCCCTGTGACCACGGCAATGACTGGCTTGGGGTGTGTGCGGATGGTGCCCATGAGATCGGCGGTCTGATCGACGATGTCTTCGAAGATGCTGGCCCCTGCATCGGGTTCTGCTCGCGCCATAGCCAGTTCTTTCAGGTCATGACCACTGCAAAACACTTTGCCCTCGCCGGCTAGCAGGATGACGCGCACCTGATCGTTATTCGCGGCCTTGTCCAGCTCTTCTTTCAGGGTGGTCATGGTGGCACGTGACAGCGCGTTCATGTCGTCTGGGCGTTGCAGGACAATGCGCAGAACGTCGTTGTGGAGCAGGGTCGAGAGGATGGGCGTGGGTGAGACGGGCGCGGACATGGGGGTGGCTCCTGAGCGGGACGACATTTTGTCGAAGCTTATAGCCAAATTTCAGGCGCTGGGCAGGGGGAGGCCGGAAAAACGCGCGTGGTGTGGACAGTTGGACGTGATTCTGAGTTGTCGCCATCGTCTTCGCTTGCGCAGGCAAAAGAAAAGGGCGGCCAAACTGGTCGCCCTCTTGAGACATGATCGGTCAAGCAGAGATCTGCTTACCGGTTTTCTGTCTTCACGTAGTCGCGCTTGGTAGCTCCCGTATAGAGCTGACGCGGACGACCGATGCGCTGCGACGGATCTTCGACCATTTCCTTCCACTGTGCGATCCAGCCAACCGTACGGGCCAGCGAGAAGAGCACTGTGAACATGGCCGTCGGGAAACCAAGAGCACGCAGGGTGATGCCCGAATAGAAGTCGACGTTCGGGTACAGCTTCTTTTCAATGAAATACTCGTCGCTGAGAGCGATTTTTTCGAGTTCCATTGCAACGTCCAGAAGCGGATCGTCGGTGATGCCGAGTTCCTGAAGAACCTCATGACAGGTCTTCTGCATGATGCGGGCACGCGGGTCATAGTTCTTGTAGACGCGATGACCGAAGCCCATCAGGCGGAACGGATCGTCCTTGTCCTTGGCGCGTGCGATGTATTCAGGAATCCGGTCAACAGACCCGATTTCAGAAAGCATGTTGAGCGCTGCTTCGTTGGCACCGCCATGCGCCGGACCCCAAAGGCATGCAATGCCAGCTGCGATACAAGCGAATGGGTTGGCACCGGACGAACCGGCAAGGCGAACAGTCGACGTGGACGCGTTCTGTTCGTGATCAGCGTGCAGAATGAAAATGCGATCCATTGCACGGGCCAGAACCGGGTTGACCTTGTAGTCTTCACAAGGCACCGAGAAGCACATGTTCAGGAAGTTGGATGCATAATCCAGATCGTTGCGCGGGTACACGAACGGTTGGCCGACATGGTACTTATACGCCATGGCAGCAATCGTCGGCATCTTCGCGATCATGCGAAGCGAGGCGATCATGCGCTGCTGTGGGTCAGAGATGTCGGTCAGATCGTGGTAGAATGCCGCAAGCGCGCCAACCGTGCCGACCATGATGGCCATCGGGTGGGCATCCCGGCGGAAGCCGGAGAAGAATCGCGACATCTGTTCGTGAAGCATCGTGTGATAGGTCACACTTTCAACGAATTCAGACTTTTGGTCAGCTGTTGGCAGCTCGCCAAAAAGCAGGAGATAGCAGGTCTCCAGAAAATCACCTTCGTTGGAAAGCTGTTCGATCGGATACCCGCGATAGAGCAGGGTGCCTTCGTCGCCATCAATGTAGGTGATTTTTGATTCGCAAGAGGCAGTTGAAGTAAAGCCCGGGTCATAGGTAAACATGCCCGTTTCTTTATAAAGCGAAGCAATGTTGACAACGGACGGACCGAGTGTGCCATCCTTGACGTCAAAGCTGTGCTCTGTATCGCCAACACTGAATTTTGCGTTATTATCGGCCATTCAGGTAACCCCCTTTCTAAAATCAAAATTTGCAGCAAGATCGAGTTGAAGATCCTGGCGGGGTTGGGAGCCCCGTCCGGTACTGCTGGAGGAATGGTCGGCACTTGACTAGCCGATTTGTCGCACCGCCGCAAGTTCTTCGGTGGTGCAACATTTCGTCAATTTTAAATAAGTGCCTGCATTTCCTTGAGAAATGGCGATCAAGCTACATGCGTTAAAACCCTTAGGCAGCCTGATCCGCTATGCGGGACAGCGATTCTTCGCGTCCCAGTGCCACCAGCACATCATAGATGCCGGGCGACACACCACGCCCCGTCAGAGCTGCTCTGAGCGGTTGGGCCACCTTACCAAGTTTTAGTTCCTTTTGTGTTGCATAATTCTTGACCGCCTCTTCAAGCGGTTCTGCCTGCCAATCAGCCACGTCGGCGAGCACGCCATTGAGATCGCCGAGAATGGATTTCGCCTCTTCATCAAGGATCTTTTCGGCCTTGGCATCCAGATCGAGCGGGCGTTGGCGCCACAGATAGCTGGCGCTTTCCGTCAGTTCAACCAGGGTCTTGGCCCGTTCTTTCAGGCCCGGCAGAGCGCCAAGCGCGATTTTTTCATTGTCACCTGTCGCCAGCCACGCCAGCACGGTCTCGCCGCCGTCACAATGCGCAAGGCAGGTTTTCCAGAGCGCCAGCAGCTCGTCGTCTGGCGTGACGCGCATGTAATGGCCGTTGAGATTTTCCAGCTTCTTGAAATCGAAGCGGGATGCTGACTTGCCGACCGCATCGAGGTCGAACCATTTGATCAGATCTTCGGTGGAGATGATTTCTTCATCGCCATGGCTCCAGCCGAGGCGGGCCAGATAATTGCGTAGTGCAACCGGAAGATAGCCCATGGCGCGATAGGTTTCTGCGCCTGTTGCGCCGTGACGCTTGGAGAGCTTTGCTCCATCCGGCCCGTGAATGAGCGGGATATGCGCCATGATCGGCACATCCCAGCCCATGGCCTTGAAAATGAGGCTCTGGCGGGCCGCATTGGTCAGGTGGTCATCGCCGCGCACAATGTGGGTCACGCCCATGTCGTGATCATCCACCACCACGGCGAGCATATATGTTGGCATACCGTCGGAGCGCATCAGCACCAGATCGTCGAGATCCTTGTTCGGAAAGATGACCTCGCCCTGAGCCAGGTCGTTGACCACCGTGTTGCCATCCAGAGGAGCCTTGAGGCGAATGGCAGGCTTGACGCCTTCGGGGGCTTCAGAGGCATCCCGGTCACGCCAGCGACCATCATAGCGCGGTGGCCGACCTTCGGCACGAGCCTTTTCACGCATTTCGGTCAGTTCTTCCATGGCTGGCATAGCAGCGGTAGGCCTGACCACGGGCGATCATTTCGTCGACCACCTCCTGGTGGCGCTCCACCCGGCTTGCCTGTGACACGGGCTCTCCGTCCCAGTCGATGCCGAGCCAGGACAGGCCGTCCTGAATGGCATCAACCGCTTCCTGCGTTGAGCGCGCACGGTCTGTGTCTTCGATGCGCAGCAGCATCTTGCCGCCGTGGTGCTTTGCATAAAGCCAGTTGAAGAGCGCAGTGCGGGCACCGCCGATATGGAGAAAGCCCGTCGGAGAGGGCGCAAAACGTGTGACGATCGGATGGGTCATGGTGATTTTTGCGTGTTTCTGACATGATGAAAAAGGCGGCTGGTGAGCCGGGTTGAAGGGGTCTTAGCACAGTGAGTCCGTCTGCAAAATAGGCAGGCGCTGCCGTGAAAGGGAAATTGCCGTTGGAGGTTGGGGAGCCACCACTGCATTTACGCCGGTTTGGCGCGCGTGTGCGCCGGTTGCGGCGTGGACTTTTCAGGCGTGGGCAGGGGCGTGCGCCGGACGGTGGTGATTTGCGTGAAGGCACGGCACCGACTGTGGCATCTCCAACCTTCACCCCCGTTTTCGATCTTCATGATGATGCCCTTTGGCACAGTGCGGGCACACGCGGTGGCGCGCGCACGCTTTCCGATGATCAGGGGCTCTTGTGGTGGACGTTGGCGTTTTGCGTGGGCGTTCTGCTTTATCGGATGATGCCGGAAGAGCCGATGCTGTCTGCCGTCGCAGCGTTTTGGGGGGCAGGTGTCATTGCACTTGTTATCGCCCGACGGCACAGTGGTGTGCGTCTGGCTTTGGTGCTGACGTTTGCTGCCTATTCCGGGGTCTTTGCTGCGACGTGTCGCCTATGGGTCGTGGAGGCTCCGCGTCTTGAGGCACCTGCAAGCTACACACTGGAAGGACAGGTGCGTGCGCGTCAGAAGACTCAGACAGGAATGCGATACGTTGTTCAGGTTGCGCGGGTCGGCGGCTTCGATGGTAAGTTGATTACAACTGCGGCGCGTGGGGCATCTGGCCAACCATTTCCCTCTCGGGTACGGGTATCGGTACGTGGAACGACGGCCTTTGAGGTGGGTGACCGGGTGCGGTTTCGCGCCCGGCTGTTTCCTCCGTCTGGCGCGGTTGCGCCCGGGCGCTATGATTTTTCTTTCTGGGCGTATTTCTCCAGGATCGGTGCGACCGGTTACGCTTATGGCAGCCTGAAACTTGTGTCTCCGACCGTGATGCGGTCTCTGCCTCCGCTGATGGCTGCGCACCGTTGGCTCGATCATCTGCGCCAATCCATGGGAGATCATCTGCGGCAAATGGCCGGACGGGGCGATGCCGCGGCCTTTGCCGTCGCTTTGCTGGTGGGGGATCGCAGTGGGCTGTCCGAGGCGGGAGAAGCCAGTTTGCGGCAGGCTGGGCTGGCTCATGTTCTGGCAATTTCCGGCCTGCATATGGCGTTGTTCGCAGGAGGGGCCTTTGCACTGGTGCTGGCCGGACTGGCTTTGTTCGAACGGCTGGCGCTGACAATACCGCTGCACAAGATTGCAGCCATTGTCGCGCTGATAGCGGCAACCGCTTACCTGTTGTTGTCCGGGGGCAGTCTGGCGACGCAGCGCTCTTATCTGATGATCGGGCTGTTTCTGCTTGGCGTGCTTGTGGGGCGGCGTGGGCTGACCTTGCGCAGCATCGCTCTGGCGGCCCTTGTGCTGCTGATCCCCGCCCCGGAACGGATTTTTCATCCAGGCTTTCAGATGTCATTTGCAGCGGTTCTGTGTCTGGTTGCCGTTTATGAAAACGCTCATATCCACGCGCTGTTTCGAAAGTCGGATCACGGTGCTAACGGACTGGGGTCTGCGTCGTGGGGCGGCGGCATGCTTGGCACTTTGTGGCGCTGGTCGGCCGGGCTGTTCCTGACGGCTCTGGTGGCGGGCATAGCGACTGGTATAATCGGCGCATTTCATTTTGGTCGAGTGGCCCCGGTCGGACTGCTTGGCAATCTGATTGGTATGCCGATCTTTACTCTTGCCGTGATGCCGATGGGGGTGTTGACGCTGGTTCTTATGCCGTTTGGGCTGGCTGCGTTGCCCCTGTCAATCATGGTGGGCGCTCTGGATCTGCTCTTGCGTGTTGCGCGCGATGTTGCAGCGCTGGCGGGGCCAGGCGGTGGAGTGGTTGTGCCTCCTGGACCTGCGCCAACCTTGTTGCTGGTTGCGGGCCTGTTTTGGCTGGTGTTGGCACGGGGCAGGTGGACGGCGGTAAGCATTGGTGTTTGGACAGTCGCGGCGCTTCTGATCGTGGCAGAGCGTCCGGCAGACTTGATGGTGCCAGAGCATGGTCCGCATTTTGCCTGGCGGGATGTCGCCGGTCAGATGCGGGTACAGGCTCGTGCCAACGGCTTTGACACTGTCATGTGGTTGCAGACCGATGGTGTGCCCGAAACAGAGATGGCTGCGCATAAGATGCCAAAACAGATGGGGCGTTGCGACGCAGCGGGCTGCGTTTATCAGATGCCGATACGTCGCAGGGCATCGAGGCTGTCGGGGCTTCGGCCCGGCGCGATGATCTTGCCCTGTCATGGGGGAGATCAGGTTGTGCCGTCCCAAATTCAGCCCATGGCAACAGACCTCCAGGTCGCCCAAGAGGACGTCCACAATGACAGTGGCGTTGCACCCACATGTCTGATCAGGCTGGCAATACCGAAAACCGTTCAGGCACTCGCACTGGATTGTCGTCTGGCGGATATTCTCGTGACAGATTTGAATGTGCCGCATGGATGTGCCGCGCCACTTGTCATTGATGGTGCAATGCGCAAGCAGACCGGCGCGATGTCTTTCCAGATTGATGTGGTGCCGGGCAAGGTGCTGCCGCAGCCGCAAATCAGGCGCGGTTCCGCCTTGCAAAAGGAGCCCCAACAACCTTCATCTCAGCCTTTATCACCGGATGCTGGCCTCGCTTTTCATGTCGGCACGACGCCCCCGTCAGATATGGAGGCTTTGGTCCCCGTTGCCTTAACATCGCGAGGAATGCAGGAGACACAAGCTGCGGCAGACCCTTGGTCTTCTTTGGACAATGGAGAGGTTTGGGCGGAGGCTGAAACACTCGCCGTATCAGGGCCAGATCCCTTGCATGATGATCTTGCGCCGGTCTCCATTCGGCCGCAGGCGAGAGAATTGACACGTCTGAAGCCCATCGAAATCATCCCCGGTCAACCGTATGTCCGGGTGCGACTGGTCGCTCAAGCCCGCCGCAGGCTGCCCCGTCACCTGGCACAGGCCATAGGATCTGCACGTCAGGTCCGGTCAAGGTAAGGCCGTTGCGGACAGTTGACCGTCTCAGTATTGCCGGAAGAGAGCGACCAGACGGCCCTGAATGCGAACGCGATCTGGCCCGAAGATACGTGTTTCATAGGCGGGGTTGGCCGCTTCCAGCGCAATGGATGCGCCTTTTTTGCGAAGTCGCTTCAAGGTGGCTTCCTGATCGTCCACCAGCGCCACGACAATATCGCCGCTTTCTGCCGTTGACGTTCTGCGGATCAGAACAGTGTCGCCGTCAAGAATGCCGGCCTCGATCATCGAGATCGCCACGAACCTCCAACGCATAATGTTCGCCGCGCCCGAGCATGGATGCGGGAACGGTGATGCTGTGGCTGTGTGTCTGGATGGCCTCAATGGGGACACCGGCAGCAATGCGGCCCATGACCGGGATTTCGAATTCGCTTTCAATCACGGGCGCTGGGGGGGCTGCAGGGGCCTTGCCGCGAGATCCCTCGATCACTTCCGGCTCGAAAGTACCTTGTGGTCGCGGCGGAGAGGCCATACCAAGGGTCACGGAATCGGGCAGCTTGATCACTTCCATGGCACGGGCACGATTGGGAAGGCGGCGAATAAAACCCCGCTCTTCCAAGGCCGTGATCAGTCGGTGAATGCCGGATTTGGAGCGCAGATCAAGAGCGTCCTTCATCTCGTCAAAGGACGGGGGAACGCCTGTTTCCTTCAGCCGATGATGAATGAACATCAAGAGTTCATGCTGTTTGCGCGTCAACATCCGTGAAGGCTCCCACTTTCGGCCAATCTGGTACAAATCATGAACGAAGCATACCTGTTCACATTGTGTTCCGCAAGTGTTAAGGAGTGATTGAACGGGTCGTTTCACGCAACGTTCCGCATCCGTGCCCACAAAAGACATGGCTTGTTCGTGTTTTGCGTCTGGCGTTGTGGAAGGGCGTTTTCTTGTGTCTCGGATGGCCTTGGCGGGGCAGATCAGGTGGGAGACAGGTTGCCGCGCTTCAAGGCAATGTCAGTGTGCCGGTATCCAGAAACGTGTCGATTGCCTTGCGCCACGGGGCGACATCCAGTGATTTCGCTGCAAGCCAGTCCGGATTGTAATAGGTGTCGGTATAGCGTGCGCCGCTGTCGCAGATAATAGAGATGAGCGAACCTTCCTTGGCCAGCTTGCATCATTTGCGCAGCCATCCAGCAGACGCCGAAGAAATTCGTGCCGGTCGAGCCGCCGACCAGCCGGAAGATCCGATTGGACAAGGCCTGCATCGCAGCGATGGACGCCGCATCCGGGATCTTGATCATGTGGTCAATGACAGACGGCAGGAAAGAGGGTTCGACGCGAGGACGGCCAACGCCTTCGATGCCGGAGCCTTGTGCACAGGTCGCGTCACGATTGCCGGATTGATAGGCCTCATAAAAGGCGGAGTGCTCCACGTCCACGACGCACAGTCGGGTGGAGAGGTTGCGATAGCGGATGTAGCGCCCGATGGTTGCGGAGGTGCCGCCAGTGCCCGCACTCATGACCACCCAGTCAGGGACCGGATGGCGCTCGCATTCCATCTGTGCGAAGATGCTCTCCGCAATATTGTTGTTGCCGCGCCAGTCGGTTGCGCGCTCTGCAAAGGTGAACTGGTCGAGATAGTGCCCGGACGTCTCGTCAGCGACCTTTTGCGCCACCGCATAGACTTCGGCAGAGTGATCGACGAAATGACACTCTCCGCCAAAGCGCTCAATTTCGGAGATCTTTTGACGCGATGTGCTGCGCGGCATGACAGCGATGAAGCGCAGACCCAAAAGATGCGCAAAATAGGCCTCCGACACGGCTGTCGAGCCGGAAGACGCTTCGACCAGTGTGGTGTCCTGATTGATCAGCCCATTGCAGATGCCATAAAGCACCAGCGAGCGGGCGAGCCGGTGTTTGAGGCTGCCGGTTGGGTGCGTGCTTTCGTCCTTGAGATAGATCGAAATGCCCTTCAGGCATGGAAACACAGGATTGATCAGATGCGTATCTGCCGACCGCCGCGCATCACCATGCAGAATTGCGATAGCGCGGCGGGTCCAGGCGCGTTCAGCGCAATCTGGCAGTGGGCGGATCTGATCGAGATGCAACTCAGGTGCTGACATGATGCGTGGGTCTCATTGCTCAAAAATTTCTTTTCAGGCAAAAATATACCAATTCCAAATCCGTTTCTAGAATTTAAAACTGATATATTCACTATCTGCGCATTCAGCCGGCACCTTGATCCTTCTGGCGATCAACCGTCTGATTTCAGTTCCCGGAACCGGGCTTCAAACTCATGGCGTAGCTCATGACGCGCGCGGGCGGTGCGTTCTCGACGACGTTTGGTTTCCGTATCGAGTACCAGTTTTGGCACCGGTGTCGGCTGTCCCTCTGCATCCACCGCCACCATGGTGAAATAGCAGCTGTTGGTGTGCTGGCGTTCTCCGGAGCGAATGTTCTCTGCCTCGACGCGAATGCCGATTTCCATGGAAGTACGGCCTGCGTAATTGACGGAGGCTCGTAGTGTGACAAGATCGCCCACGTTGATCGGTTTGCGGAAGACCACTTGGTCAACGGACAGAGTGACTGCATATTGCTGCGAAAAGCGGGCAGCACAAGAATAGGCCACTCGGTCGAGCAGGTTGAGCAATGCGCCCCCGTGAACCTTGCCGGAGAAATTGGCCATGTCCGGGGTCATCAGCACAACCATTTCCAGTTGGCTTGGATCGTGTGCGGCTTCCATGACTGTTCCTTTTTGGCCCTGACATTGCGATGCGCAAATGCCTTGATGTTCAAGCCGTGCATTTTCGAATGATTCTATTGTTAATTCATGACCATGGCGCGGCCAGTATCGTTATTTTTGATCAGCAGGCTGTTGTGTCTCTGCTTGCGGGCAAACCCGCAGCGGTGCCTTTCCTGTCAACAAGGTGGCCCCATTCTCCTTGCTCCTTTGCGTGTGTGCTAAGAGGGAGGGTGAAGATGAACCGAACAGGGATCCTGCGTCATGAACTCATTCAGAGGCAAACTTGTCCGTGCCACAGGCTTTCAGGCACCGGAAAACGGTCAGGTAGAATGCTTTGACGCATTGCTGATCGACGTTGATGCGGACGGTGTGATTTCACAGGTGCTGCGCCCGGATGTCGATGCGGTGGTTTACGCAAAGGCCTTGTCGGATGCCGAGGCGGCTGGTCGCCTTGTCGATTTGCCGGATGGCGCTTATTTGCTGCCGGGGTTTGTGGATCTGCATATCCATGCGCCGCAGTTTCCCCAGTTGGGTGATGCGCTTGATGTGCCATTGGAAGTCTGGTTGCAGACTTATACTTTCCCTCTGGAAGCACGCTATTCGGATGTCGCCTTTGCGCGGCGCAGCTACACCATGCTGGTCGATGATCTCTTGGCCAGTGGCACGACCACCGCGACGTATTTTGCCACCATTCACAAACAGGCCAACCGGCTTTTGGCAGATATTTGTATTGAGAAGGGGCAGCGTGCTCTGGTGGGCAAAGTCGCCATGGATAATGTGGCCGAGTGTCCAGATTATTACCGCGATGCCTCAACGCAAAGCGCCATCGACGACACGCAGGATCTGATCGAGTACATCAAGGATCACGCAGACAATGAGGCAAGCCGTGTTTTGCCGGTGGTGACGCCGCGCTTCATTCCTTCGTGTTCGGATGAGCTGCTCTCGGCCATGGGTGAACTGGCACAGGAACATAAGTGCCATGTGCAGACGCATTGCTCGGAAAGCGACTGGGAACATGCCTATGTGCTGGAACGCCACGGCATGAGCGATACGGAAAGTCTGGATCGTTTTGGCTTGTTGGGACGCGGCAGTGTTCTGGCACATTCGACGTTTATCTCCGCCTCCGATATGGAGCGCATCAAGCTGCGTCAGGCGGCGGTGGCGCATTGTCCGCTGTCCAACGTCTATTTTTCGGATGCGGTGTTCCCTTTGAAAATAGCGCTGGTCAAGGGACTGCACATTGGATTGGGGACGGATATTTCTGGCGGCCCCTCGGAGAGCATGTTTGACACGGTGCGCAATACCGTTTTGGCGTCGCGTTTGCTGGAACGTGGAACAGATCCGGATGCGAGCCGTGATCAGCGTTCACCTCATACAGGCGCGCGGGTGGATTTTCGCACGGCCTTCTATCTGGCAACGGCAGGCGGGGGCGCTGCACTGAACCTGCCAGTCGGTCGGTTTGAGCCGGGCTATCGCTTTGATGCCATGCTGATTGACCCAGACGCACCGCTGGGCACGATCCGTCTGTTTGACGAGTTGCACAGTGGGGATCAGGTTCTTCAAAAAATCCTCTACACTGCCAACCGCGCCAATATCGCGCAAGTTTGGGTGGATGGCATCAGCCGCGCAGGCAGTCACCGGACGGCCTGACGCGGTTCAAACGGACTGTGTATGACGGCAGCGATCAAGCGGCGTTGCTTCGCTTTAGGCTGTCACTCGTTTCAATGCCGTGCGTTCTGCATATTTGGCATAGAGATCGCCAAAGGGCAGAGGTTTTGAGAACAGGAAGCCTTGTAACTCCTGAACGCCAGCCTTGGGTAAAAAGGCAGCTTGAGCTTCTGTTTCGACACCTTCAGCTATGACTTTCATATTCAGGCCATGCGCAATATCGGTGATGGCACTGGACGAGCGTGCGGGATTGCGAATTTGTCTCAAGATCCATGACAAAGCTGCGATCAATCTTGAGCGTGTCGAAGGGCATTCGGCGCAGATAGCCAAGTGAGGAGAAGCCATCACCAAAGTCATCAAGCGAGATCTTGAAACCGGCATTGCGGATGGCAGCAAGACGCAGGCTGGACAATTCGGGCGAGGTGACCAGAACCCGTTCTGTCAATTCGATGCTGACCCGGTCATGGGTCACGCCATATTGTTCAGCCAGACGTTTCAACTTGTCGAGGTAGCGTGGATCATAGATTTCAAGCGGCGACGCGTTGATGCTGACATGCAGATCCGGCCAGTGGTGCATGTCTTTGAACACACGTTCGGCAATACGCGCGCCAAGGGCTTCAATCATGCCGGATTCTTCTGCCAGACCCACAAAAAGATCAGGGCGTACCGGCCCGTGCTCATTGGATGTCCAGCGCGCAAGGGCCTCGACACGCATCATGCGGCGCGTGCGTGCGCAGACGATCGGTTGATAGTAAACTCGGATTTCGTCCTTTTCGATCGCGCGACGCAAGGACACTTCCAGATTGCGGTTGCGGTTCAGCGTGGTCTCATAGCGCGGATCATATTCCAGCGCGGCCAGTGTTTTGAGTTGCTTGGCACGGCTGATGGTGACATTGGCGCGCCGAATGACTTCGGTCAGAGCACAATTGTCAGACCTTGACGTGGCATAGGCGATTGCAGCGCGTATCTGGAAGGGCTTGCCTTCGATGATGAAGTCATCGCTGAAAGCACCATGAACCATCGCAATGCAGCTCTGGATTTCCTTGTCGATATTTTCGCTGTGCAGCAAAAGGCTGAACTCGCCGCCACCGAGCCGGGCCAGCAGGGCGTCGTCTGGCAGCGATCTTTCCAACCTCGTGACCGCAGTGGACAGTATTTCATTGCCCGCCTGAAGGCCGAGCGCGTTATTGATTTCGCGCAAGTCCCAGATGTCGATCAGAATCAGGCCGATCTTGCCATCAAGGCTCGCCGCAATGTTTTCGCCGCAAATGGCGGTGCGTTCGAAGTTCACGCGGTTGGGCAGGCCTGTCAGGCTGTCAAAATGCGCCAGACGATAGGAGCGTGTTTCCTGCTTCATCAATCTGACCGCACTTTTGCGGACCATGTGGGCGAGGAGCAGGGAGATCGCCGCAAGACAGACCAGGATCAGAATCAGAGGCGGTGCGACTTGCATGAAGAATGCATCGCCCGGCCGTGGGTCTTTCCAGCTCATGCGCCCGATGGGGCGGCCATCAGGGCCCTTGATAAGAACGCTGCTGGGCGTAACCTTGGCATCGTCGCTCAAGACAAAAGGAACCGGTGTAATCGCCAGGTCCTGCAATTCGGCCATGGCGCGATTTTGTTGCACCATGTTCGAGCCAAGATGCGTGCCAAGGATCACCATGGAACGGCCACCGCCCACTTGCAGATCAGAATCAGAGGGCGCGCCTGCAAACATCATGACCTGTCCGTCATAGACAAATGACGCGATGACCGGGTGGTCCGGCATCGTATCTGCGAGCAGGATGGTCTTGCGAAAATAGTCAAGGATACGAGTGGGAGGCGCCGTCTTGATCAGGCGCTTTTCGTTGCTGACTTGCCATGCGGTGCGCCAGCCTGTGAGGACAAACTCCACAGCCACCAGGTCGGCGACCTGATTGCGCAAAGCTCCACCCAGAAGTTTTGCTTCAAGGTCTCCAGGTTCGCCACGGTCAGCCGTCCACAAAGCTTCCGGCCACTCGTGGTGACTGCCAACGAGGTTGCTGAGGTGATATTCGAAAGATTCGAGACTGACCCGGGCAATGCCCTTCAGGTGATGATTGTAGGCGTCATTTTGCTTGTCGCGAGACCACCACAGAATGGCGAGAATCGAGATCAGCGCCGCCGTGACGCCGATAATCAACATCCCGTAGATCCTGAGCAGGAAGCCACGATTCAGTTTCGTCATGTTGTGAGGGGCCGACCTCATGCGCGCACTCATTCTTTTCTTATCTTTTCCGCATGGTGGTTCCCAAAGGTAGATATTATGTAAAGACCATCGAATCCTTTAGTGGATGAATGTTTCTGTCGTGGAAGTGGTTAGCGCTCCCATAATTTACAAACGTATACGGTTGAGCTTTAAGTATTTCTACAGCCTGGTTGTATAGATTTTATTTATAAGAATTTATCGATCCCAAGACACGGGCTCGATCAACACTCGTTAAAACATACAGGGGCTGCATTTTCTCAGATGCATGCTCTCGTGATTGACCCGAGGCAGCAGGATGGTGAAGATGCGCCCATATGTTGTCTTGCAGGGGCTGTCGCCCCTTTGCGCAAGGCGCGACCACGGCTCCAGTGACGGAAGACACTCCATGGAACTTATTTCCGAAAATCGCTGTTTCGGCGGCACACAGGCTGTCTACAAACACGCCTCTGATGCCTGTGAAGGCGTTATGACATTTGCCATCTTTCTGCCCGCTCAGGCCAAAGTTGCCCCGGTCCCCTGTCTCTGGTTCTTGTCCGGTCTGACCTGCACGCATGAGAATGCCATGACAAAAGCGGGGCTTCAGGAGCATGCCGCGCAGGCTGGTCTTGCGTTGGTGTTTCCTGACACCAGCCCGCGTGGTGGGGCCGTCGCTGATGATGAAGCTTATGATCTGGGGCAGGGCGCGGGCTTTTATCTCGATGCGACGCAAGACCCTTGGGCAGCACATTTTCGCATGGAGACCTACATCACTCGCGAGTTGCGCAATCTTGTCCAGGCGTCTTTTCCAGTCAGCGAGGCGCATGGCATCACCGGTCACTCGATGGGCGGTCATGGCGCATTGACGCTGGCCATGAAACATCCGGACCTGTTTCATTCGCTTTCTGCCTTTGCACCCATTGCCAATCCAACCCAGTCTGACTGGGGACGCAAGCAGTTGACGGCCTATCTGGGATCTGACGAGACGGTGTGGGCCGACTATGATGCCAGTCTCCTGCTCAAGTCACGCGGATGGGCGCGCGATATTCTCGTTGATCAAGGCACCAGCGATCAATTTCTCGATCTGCTGCGACCAGAGGCCTTCGCCAGCGCATTGGCGGAAACGCGGACGTCTGGAACCTTGCGCATGCAGAAGGGCTATGATCACTCCTATTTCTGCATTTCGACCTTTGGTGGTGATCACTTGCGCTGGCACGCAGAGCGCTTGAAGGGCTGACCGCCGGTTGTGCGACCTGAGGACCAGAAAAAGAGGCTGACCGGGACGAGCGGTCAGCCTCTTTTTATTTGCTCTCTTGATGGAGGTTGGGGTCAGCGACGCCGCGGCCTGATGACAAAACTTGTCAGGAACAGCAAGAACCACGACAGGATGGTCAGACCGCCACCGATCGGGGCTGCCATCGGAAAGAGCCGGTGGTCGGTGACGGCGCGGACAATGAGATCGCCACTGAACAGGGCAATACCAGCGGTCAAAAGCAGCAGAATGAGTGACAAAAGCGGAACGCGCCGCACCTGCGCAAGCGCGCCGAGTGCGATGAAGACGGCAGCATGAAACAGCATGAACTGCGCTGCAATCTTCATCAGCCCAGTGGTGTCAAGATGGGCGGATAATGCCAGCACCACCACACCAACTCCGCCCGTCAGGCTGCCGATGCGCAGGCCCCATTTCGTTGCTGCTGCCGTTGCAACCACCTGTGTCTCAACTTCCTTCATCAGACCCTTCTACCCCCTTTTGTCGTCGCATGTTCCGTTGCTCAAGCAGCCAGCCCACGCCCCTTGAGCAACGCCTCGATCTTCGGACTGCGCCCGCGAAACGCCTTGTAGGTTTCGTCCGGATCCGGTCTCCCGCCAGCCGAATAGATGTGAGTATAGAGTTTTTCCGCCGTCGCTGGATCGAAGATGTCGCCCGCTTCCTCAAAGGCACCGAAGGCGTCCGCATCCATGACTTCCGACCACATGTAGCTGTAATAGCCGGAGGAGTAGCCGTCTCCCGAAAAGACATGGGCGAAATGCGGGATGCGATGTCGCATGGTGATGGCGCGCGGCATACCGAGTTCGTCCAGTTTGGTTTTTTCAAACGCCGCAAGATCAATGTCTCCGGGATCGCCAAGCTGGTGCAGTTCGAGATCCATAAGTGCGGAGGCTGTGTACTCAACCGTTGTGAAGCCCTGATTGAAGTTTTCAGCCGCCAGCACCTTGTCGAGCAGCGCCTTGGGCATTGGCTCGTTGGTCTTGTAGTGACGGGCAAAACGCGACAGCACCTCAGGCTGAGACAGCCAGTGCTCGTAAAGTTGCGAGGGCAGCTCAACGAAATCACGTGATACGCTGGTGCCCGAGATGATCGGATAGGTGACATTGGACAGAAGACCGTGCAACGCATGACCAAATTCGTGGAACAGCGTGCGAGCATCATCAAAAGTCAGGAGCGTGGGTTTGCCAGCCGAGGCCTTGTTGAAGTTCATCACGTTGACGATGATCGGCGTGACCTCGTCCTTGACGCGCTCTTGACTGCGAAATGCGCTCATCCACGCGCCAGAGCGCTTTGAGGCCCGTGCAAAATAGTCTGCCAGGAACAGGCCGACATGTTTTCCGTCTTTGGTGACTTCAAAGGCGCGGACATCGGGATGATACAGCGCCAGATCTTTTTGTTCCTTGAAGCTGACCCCGAACAGGCGATTGGCGACGTCGAACGCGGCCTGAATGATCTGTTCAAGTTGCAGGTAGGGTTTGACCTCGCTTTCGTCGAGATCATAGTCAGCCTTGCGCACTTTTTCGGAATAGAACCGCCAGTCCCATGGTGCCAGTTCGACGTTGTCGCCCTGATGACGTGCACAGGCTTCCAGCTTGTCCTGTTCTTCAAGCGCGCGCATTCGTGCGGGTTCCCAGACATGCAGAAGCAGGTTCCGCACAGCGTCCGGCGACTTGGCCATGGTGTCTTCCAGCTTGAATTGCGCGAAAGACTCATAGCCCAGAAGTTTTGCCTTTTCGGCGCGCAGCTTCAGGGTTTCCACGATGATGTCATTGTTGTTGGTTTCGCCTGCCTTTTCGCCGCGCGAAGACCAGGCCTTGAACGCAGTTTCACGCAACTCGCGGTTGGCCGAGAATTGCAGGAAAGGCTCTATGGACGAGCGCGACAGCGTGATGACGTGCTTGCCCTCCAGTCCCCGGTCGCGAGCGGCATCTTCGGCCGCATCCAGCACAAAGTCCGGCAGTCCTGCCAGATCGCTCTCGCTGTCGAGCACGAGCTGATAGTCGGCTTCATCTTTCAAGACGTTCTGAGCGAACTGTGTGCCAAGACTAGCAAGGCGTTGACCAATCTCGGCCATGCGAGCCTTGTCGGCGTCCTCAAGGCCTGCTCCAGCGCGGATGAAACTGGTGTGATAGCGCTCCAGAACCCGTGCTTCTTCTTCACTCAAATCAAGATCGTCACGGGTTTTCCAAAGCAGATGAATGCGGTTGAACAGATCCTTGTTCTGTACTGTCTCGGCGGAATGGCGGGCGAGCTGCGGTCCGATCTCGCGCTCGATGGCCTGCAATTCCGGCGAGGTGTCGGCGCCTGTCAGGTTGAAGAAAACCTGAGCGGTCCGGGTGAGCAGTGCCCCTGATTTTTCCAATTCAACGATGGTGTTTTCGAACGTTGGCGTCTTGGGGTTTTCTGCGATCTGATCGATTTCATTGCGGTTTTCCCGCAGGCCCTTTTCAAACGCTTCGGTAAAGTGGCTTGGCTGGAGCTTGTCGAACGGTGGCAGTTCGAATGGCTGTGTCCAAACGTCAAGGAGCGGGTTCTGAGACATCCTGTGTCCTTCTTGCATGGCGATTAGATCTGATCTGTCGATATATGTGGCCCATGTGGCGTGACAAGACGTGGCTCGACAGGTGCGCACGGGCGACCGAAGCAAACGCCGTGCTACCACATGGAGTTGCGTGCGCGCTCCGGCCATTCCGCATCATAGGTGGTGCCGTTGATTTCGCCCGCGGTCAATTCCTGCAAGATACGTCCCGGTGTGGGCAGGCTGGCCGGATCAACATGCGTGGATGCGTCCCAGAGGCCTGCGCGTATGACGGCGCGGGCGCATTGGAAATAGATCTCGTCGATGGTGATCAGGATAACGCTGCGCGGCTCTTTCCCCTCGATGGCCAGATCGGCTTTCAGGGATGGATCGGCCGACAGAACAGCACGTCCATTCACCCTTACACAATTACCGGAGCCGGGGATCAGCGCCATGAGGGCGACGCGTGGATCACGCACGATATTGCGCAGTGAATCGATCCGGTTGTTGCCGCGCCGATCCGGCATCATCAGCGTCTTGTCATCAAGAATGGTCACACAGCTTCCCGCATCACCCCGCGGTGAGCAATCGAGCCCTTCTGGTCCGCTTGTGGCCAAAGCGCAAAATGGTGAGGCCATAAGAAGATCACGATATGCCGGGGTCAGGTGTTCAGCGACCTTGGCGGTGGAGGATTGGCCCGGGGTGCCGTAGATCTCTTCCAGCTGTTCGATAGAGGTAATGAGATGGGACATTGACCGGCTCCTGATCGGCTCATCAAAAAAACACACCTACCGATAAAGAAAAGCCGTGCGAGAGGAAAGCAGAAACACCGACATCGATCCGTATCCAGGCCGTGTCGGGAGAGAAGAATCAAGATCTGAGGTGGAAGGTGTCACTGTGTTGTGCTGTTGCTTGCCAGATCCGCCAAAATCACAATAAGCAAAAATTTATCCAGAAAAATAAAGCGACAAAAAATAAAATGCTCTCTTTTGTAATTTACGCTGCGTTGCAAGAGAATTTCTGAATTTTTCTTTTATAAAGGCGTCTTATGGGAATGATGCAGCGCGATGATAAAATAAACTGAGTAAAACAATCGCGTTTTGAAGACTTGATTGACATATTTTATCAAATTTTGGTCAGATGTTCTCCTATTGCCTCTGCGTAAATTCTGTTTCTACAGTCTTTTCAGGTGCTCGCGGGAGATGTCGATTGGAGGGTCGAGATTTCCCGTTGCCCGGGTGACAAGTGATCCGACTTGTCGCGGGTCTTGGCATCTTCTGGGAGGAGAACATGACTGTGATCAAGAAACCGACTAGCAGACGAACATTTCTCAAGGCCGGGGCCGCTGGGGGGCTGGTGTTGGCAACGCCGACAATTTTCACCAGTCGCGCGTGGTCTGCAGGGTATCTCAACGAGCCGACCGGCAAGACAGTGACCCTCGGGTTCAATGTGCCTCAAACAGGCGCTTACGCTGATGAAGGCGCGGATGAGCTGCGCGCTCTGAAACTGGCGATCAAGCACCTCAACGGTGAAGGCGACGACGGTGGTATGTTGTCGACGTTTTCCTCAAAAGCGCTGGAAGGCAATGGCGTCAACGGCAAGAAGGTAGAGTTCGTTACGGGAGATACGCAGACCAAATCGGATGCAGCCCGCGCATCGGCCAAGCGCATGATTGAAAAGGACGGCGTGGTGATGGTCACCGGTGGTTCGTCTTCGGGTGTTGCCATTGCTGTGCAAGCCTTGTGTCAGGAAGCTGGCATCATCTTCATGAGCGGACTGACACACTCCAATGACACCACCGGCAAGGATAAGCGGGCCAATGGCTTCCGGCATTTCTTCAATGCTGAAATGTCGGGGGCTGCATTGGCCCCGGTGTTGAAGAATGCCTATGGCACGGACCGCAAGGTCTATCATCTGACAGCGGATTATACCTGGGGTTGGTCTCAGGAAGAATCCATGAAGAAATACACCGAGAAGATGGGCTGGGAAACGGTGGCAGCCGTACGCACCCCTCTGGGGGCTGGCGATTTCTCGCAATATATCACGCCGGTGCTGAACTCTGGTGCTGATGTGCTGATCCTGAACCACTATGGCAAGGACATGGTGAACTCGCTGACGCAGGCCGTGCAGTTCGGATTGCGCGACAAGCAGGTCAACGGCAAGCAATTTCAGATTGTCGTGCCCTTGTACTCGCGTCTCATGGCGCAAGGGGCCGGTGAAAATGCCAAGGGCATCTTCGGGTCAACCAACTGGCATTGGTCTCTTCAGGACGAAGGCTCAAAGGCATTCGTGAAGGCATTCGGCAAGGAATACGGCTTTCCGCCCAGCCAGGCTGCGCACACCTGTTATGCGCAGGTGCTGCTTTATGCCGATGCGGCTCAGCGGGCGGGAACCTTTGATCCTTGCGCCATTGGCACGCACCTTGAGGGGTTCAAGTTTGATGGGCTGGGCAATGGCCCGACGCTTTACCGGGCAGCCGACCACCAGTGCTTCAAGGACGTGCTTGTTGTGAAGGGGAAGGAAAACCCGACCTCGCAGTTCGATCTGCTGGAAGTGGTGGAAGTCACTCCGCGCGCCCAGATCGAGTATGACGCCGCTCTCTTCGGCGGACAGCTTGGCACCTGCAATCGCGGGATCTGAGACACCCGGTCAGCCTGTCGTCGGGGCTGACCGTCAGGACCGGGCAGCCGCCGCTTCGTGTGGCGGTTGCCGACTTGGCGTTTTGAGATCTGCCGGGCTTTGCAGGAGGGCCCACCTTCATGGACGTTTTTGTACTTCAGTTTTTGAACGGGCTGGACAAGGGCGGTGCCTATGCCCTGATTGCCCTTGGCCTGACGTTGATTTTCGGCACGTTGGGCGTCGTCAATTTTGCTCATGGAGCGCTGTTCATGCTGGGGGCTTTTTGTGCCGTCGGCTTCAACAAGCTGCTGACACTGGAAAAGGTGGTCGTTGATCCGACCCGCACCACGGCCTTGGGGAACGCCGCTTGAGGTGCGCACCCCTTATGTCGAGGCCTATATGGGGGACTTGGGCCAATGGGTGCTGAACTATTCTGTTCCCTTGTCCATCGTGCTTGCAATTCCGGTAATGTTGTTGATCGGCTATGTGATGGAGCGCGGATTGATCCGGCATTTCTATCATCGCCCACACGCGGACCAGATCCTTGTCACTTTCGGGCTGGCCATTGTCTTGCAGGAAATCGTCAAGATCATCTTCGGAGCCAATCCGATCCCGCAATCGGCGCCTGACATGTTGCGCGGCGCGACCGATCTGGGCGTGTTGGTCGGTTTTGATCCCGGTGCCATCGTCTATCCGAAATGGCGCATTGTTTATCTTTTGTTCTCATCGGCCATTATTGCCGGCGTCTTTGCCTTTCTGCAATTCACCACCTTTGGCATGGTGGTGCGGGCCGGTATGGCAGACCGCGAGACCGTCGGGCTGCTCGGCATCAACATCCAACGCCGGTTTACCTTCGTCTTTGCGTTGGCGGCTGTCGTCGCCGGGTTGGCTGGCCTCATGTACACGCCGCTGTTGCCGCCGGATTACCATATGGGCATGGACTTTCTCGTGCTGTCGTTTGTCGTTGTTGTCGTGGGGGGGATGGGGTCTTTGCCCGGTGCGGTGCTGGCCGGATTCCTGCTTGGTATTCTGCAATCCTTTGCCTCGATGACGCAGGTCAAGGACATCTTCCCCGGCATTGATCAGATCATCATCTATCTGGTGGCCGTGATCGTGTTGTTGCTCAGGCCGCGGGGGCTGCTTGGCCGACGTGGCGTGATGGAGGTCTAGGTGATGAGTGGTCTTGCATTCAAACGCGGGGCGAAACGCGATTTGCTGTTGTTCCTCGCGTTCAGCGCACTTGTGCTGACCATGCCCATCTGGCTTTCCCCTTTTGGGGCGGCTTATCCTGACCTGATGCAGAAGTTCGTCATATATGGGCTGTTTGCGACAGGCTTCAATCTGCTCTTCGGGCTGACGGGCTATCTGTCATTCGGGCATGCTGCCTTTCTTGGCATTGGCTCGTATACGGCTGTGTGGAGCTTCAAGCTTCTGGGCATGAACCCGATCCCGGCGGCGATCCTGGCCATTTGCATGGCAGCGGTCTTTGCGCTGATCATCGGCTTTGTCAGCCTGCGCCGATCTGGAATCTACTTCTCCATCCTGACGCTTGCCCTGGCGCAGATGTGCTACAATCTGGCTTATTCAGTGCTGACGCCCATTACCAACGGAGAAACCGGCTTACGGGTACTGCAAAGTGATCCTCGCCTGCTGGACGGGGCAGCCTCTGATAGTGGCCCGCTGATTGCCTCGCTTTTCGGGGAAAAGATGACGGGCTATGCCGGGTTCTATTTCTGCGCCGTGGTGCTGATCCTTGGGTTCTATCTGGCGCAACGCATTTTCCGCTCTCCTTTCGGTATCATGTTGCGGGCGGTGAAATCCAATCAGAACCGGATGGGTTACACGGGGCTTAACCCGCGCCCCTATACGTTGATCGCTTTTGTCATCTCCGGGTCTTATGCGGGGCTGGCAGGTGCCTTGCTGTGCATCACGGATCCGCTTGCGGGGGCCGAGCGCATGCAGTGGACGGCGTCGGGCGAGGTTGTGCTAATGACGATCCTCGGCGGGGCCGGCACTTTGCTCGGGCCAATTCTCGGCGCGACATTGATCAAGTATTTCGAGAACATCTTTTCCTCCTTCAATGAGCAGACGCTCAATGCGGCGTTTGCGGCTCTGCCGGAGCCTTTGCGGGAGATCGCGGTCTCTGTCGCCAGTCTGTTTGTAGGCGAGGGGTGGCATCTCACGCTGGGGGTGTTGTTCATGATTATCGTGATCTTCCTGCCCGGCGGTATCATGGAAGGCGTGATGCGTTTGCGGCGACTGGTCTTCGAGCGACGAAAACCGGCCCCCACCGACAAGGGAAACCCGCTTGGCGAGCGGCGACGAAAATCGGTTGCGGCGGAATAGAGTAGGGGAGACACACCATGGAACTCTTGAAAGTGGAGGGGGTCAACAAGGCCTTCGGTGGCCTGCGTGCCCTCAATGATGTGAACCTGTCGGTCGAAGAAGGCACGGTTCACGCCATCATTGGTCCAAACGGGGCTGGAAAATCGACCTTGCTGAACTGTTTTGTCGGACGCCTGATCCCCGACACCGGGCGGGTGACTTTTGCGGATCGTTCACTTATCGGGCTTGCGCCGCACCAAATCAATCAGGCGGGGGTGTCACGTGTGTTTCAGACGCCTGAGATTTTCGGCGATCTGACCTTGCTGGAGAACGTGCAGATCCCGGCTCTGGCAAAACGCGACGGTACGTTTTCTCCGCGCTGTCTTGTGCGACTGGACCGCGATCATGACATTCGCGATCGGGCGCTGGGCATGTTGGAAGAAGTCGGACTGGTGGAGAAGAAAGACATTCTCGCCAATTCTCTGTCACGGGGGGACAAGCGGCGGCTGGAACTGGCGATGTGTCTGATCCAGGACCCCAAGCTTCTGCTGCTGGATGAGCCGACCGCGGGCATGTCGCGCGCAGATACCAACAACACCATTGATCTGTTGCAGCGGATCAAGGCCAAGGGCATTACCAAGATCATTATCGAGCACGACATGCATGTGGTGTTTTCGTTGGCAAGCAAGATCAGCGTTCTGGCGCAAGGCACGGTGATTGCCGAAGGCCGTCCCGAGGAAATCAAGGGAGATCCGCGTGTGCAGGAAGCCTATCTGGGGGAGCCGAGCTATGAGCCTGCTTGATGAGACCGGTCTCAAGGACCACAAGGCGCCGGGGCGTGCGCCTGTAACTGCCAAAGGTGGTGCTCCCGCGTTCTTTTCAGCGTGGGACCTGCACGCCTATTACGGTGAGAGCTATATTGTGCAGGGCGTCAGTTTTGATGTGCGCGAGGGCGAGATTCTGGCGCTCCTGGGCCGTAATGGTGCCGGCAAGACCTCAACCCTGCGGACCATTGCGCGCATGGACAATCCGCAACTCCGCCACGGCGAGATCTGGCTGGACCATCAGCCGTTGCACACCATGCAGAGCTTTGAAGCGGCCCGGCTGGGGGTCGGATTGGTGCCGGAAGATCGGCGCATTATTCCCGGACTCACGGTGCAGGAAAATCTGGAGCTGGCGCAGATTGCCGAGCCGCGTGGCTGGAGCCTGGATCGGATCTATCAGCATTTTCCGCGACTGGCCGAGCGACGCAGTCAGGAAGGCGTTACCATGTCGGGTGGTGAACAGCAGATGCTGGCGGTTGCGCGCATTCTGGCGCGGGACGTCAAACTTTTGCTGCTGGATGAACCTTATGAGGGGCTTGCCCCCGTGATCGTCAAGGAGATCGAGCGTATTCTGGAAAGTGTCAAGGATCTGGGCATGACCACGATCATCGTCGAGCAGAATGCCATCGCTGCACTGCATCTGGCGGATCGCGCTGTCATTCTTGATATGGGAGAAGTGGTTTTCGACGGCACGGCGCAGGAGGTTCTCGATAATGCAGACCTGCGGCAAACCTATCTGGCGATCTGAGAATGTTCACGCGAAAATTGGCACAAGGCGTGCCGAAATGATACGAAAGTGCCCCACCTACGCGGCTTGAGGGGAACCTCGCAGCGATGCGTTGGTTCTCTGACATAAAGACCGACTGTAGGTCGGCCTCGAAAACGCTCAACCATCAAGAGGCTCGTCATGAAGAAGATCTTGTTTTCAGCCATTTTGTTTGTCGCTATGGGAGTTTCGTCCAGCGCTTTCGCCTGGACTGCACAGGCCACCGCCGATGTAAACATGCGTGCAGGCCCAAGCACACGCTATCAGGTGGTCAATGTGCTGCCGCGCGGTGCCGTGGTCGATGCCACGCAATGTCGCCGCTGGTGTCGCGTCTGGTATCGCGGCCAGCAGGGCTTTGTCAGCGGTAACTATCTGCGTCAGGCGCGGTCCTATCGCCGTCGACCACCGGTGGTCATTTTTGGCGGCGGATTCGGTTTTTCCCATCGCTTCCACCCGCACTACCGACATTACAACCATCGCCACCATCACCATCGTCACCATCGGTAAGGCGGCATGTGCTCACAAGGGTGCCGTTGAGCTGATAGAGAAACGGGTCTTTTCGGCCCGTTTTTCGTGCCATCTATGCAGTCTTTACAGGAAGGACTGCCTTGTCGGACTGCGTCCCTCAGCCAAGTTCGAAGGTGGTGATGCCATAGGTGCGGGCCAGAGCCAGTGTCGGCTTTGCGCCTTTGTACATGCGCAGCGTTTCGAACTCCGGCGACAGTTCATACTCTTCGGCGAGAGCGAGTGCGTTCGAATTGCTTTCAGGCACGTCCAGATACACCATCTGACCGCGCACCTGTCCAGCCAGCGCCCGAAACAGCGTGTCGGCAATCTCCGGAGTATCGGCAAACAAGGGCCCGATCTTGAAGCCCTCTTCGCACTGTCGAAGAACGCCGTATCCCTTCAATTGGCCGTCTTCCATAAAGATGAAACCACGACGCCCCTCGGCCATCGGCGAGCACCAGTTGCGCAAGAAGCGGCTGCGATTTGCCGGAAAGAACGGCTTGTCATAGGCCTCGACCGATGGAAAAATGCCTTGACCAAGCAGTCCGACACGGGGGTCATAGGGCGGTTCGGTCATTGACAGTCCGCCGTGGCGAACCGTCCGATAGTCCCCGATGAAACCATCGGCTTCATAGCGCGGCGTCTGGGCCGTCACGGCGTCCAGACCGACGGTTCTCCCATTCAGCGTTGCCATGGCATGTTGCCAGATTGCCCGCCCATAGCCTTTGCCGCGATGATCCGGATGGCTGATGAAAAAACCGATAAATGCGAAGTCCTTGCCATATTTGACGGCAGATATGCAGGTGACGGGGTGTCCTTCGACCTCGCCGATGAAAAAACCGCTTGGATCTGCGTGAAGAAACGGCCGTAAATCATCAAGGCCCGGGTTCCAGCCCTCTGTCTCTGCCCACCCTAAGGCGACCTGCATGTCGAGCCTGGGTCATGTCTCGGATGATAAGGGAATTGGGCATGAACTGCTCCGAACGATGCGGGTCGGGGAGGGGGGCGCGGACCCAAGTGATACGAACCGCAGCCAGCAGCGTCAATTGCACATGCAAAAATACCCGCAGACGCTGTCTGTGGGAGATGAAATCTGGAAACTTCTGCAAGATAAATGGAATGGTACGCCCAACGGGAATCGAACCCGTGTTTCCGCCGTGAAAGGGCGGCGTCCTAGACCGCTAGACGATGGGCGCACATTCGCGACGCTTTCGCGCCGTGTGGGCTGGCTTATAGGCACAAACGCCGGCCCCGGCAAGAGGGAAATTCAAAAAAATCGGAGCACGATGTCTCGTGCTCCGGTCTGTGTAAAACCTCTCAGGGACTTACCATTCACCAGTGTTGGGCATTGAGGCCCAAGGCTCGGCAGCAGGCAGGCTGTCACCCTTCTGGATCAACTCGAAGGAGATGTTGTCGGGCGAGCGGACAAAGGCCATATGACCATCGCGAGGCGGACGGTTGATGATGACGCCCGCGTCCTGCAGCTTGGCGCAGAGCTCGTAGATGTTGTCTACGGCATAAGCCAGATGGCCGAAGTTGCGGCCGCCGTCATAGTCTTCCGGATCCCAGTTGTAGGTTAGTTCCAGCAGAGGGGCAGAGATGTCCTCAGCGGCAGCAATATCGTCGGATGCGGCCAGGAAGATCAGGGTAAAGCGCCCTTTTTCATTCTCGATCCGGCGCACTTCCTTCATGCCCATCTTGTTGCAATAGAAGTCGAGGGAGTCCTCGATGTTGGTGACGCGAACCATTGTGTGCAGGTAACGCATGAGTTCCTCCTGAAATTTTTTGCCGTGATATGTTAGCTTTCACGATCCAAGACCCCTATCACATTGAAGGGATCGCGTAATGACAGAAGTAACAGAGCTGAAAGAGGCGCGCGACATTCTGCGTGATCTGCTTGACCACTATCGAACCGGGATCGTTGTCCTGTCGGGGGCGGGCTTGTCGACTTCCTCCGGCATTCCGGATTTTCGCTCGCCGGGCGGTTTGTGGAGCAAGATGCGTCCGATCCAGTTTGACGAATTCGTCAACAATCCGGACGCCTGCCTGGAGGACTGGCGTCGACGGTTTCAGATGCTGGACATCTTCGAAAAAGCGGCCCCCAACGTGGCGCATGAAGTCCTGGCGTCTCTGACACATGCCGGGGCGCTTGACCTGCTGGTGACGCAGAATGTCGATGGGTTGCATCAACGCGCCGGGATGCCTGATGAGCAGCTTGTGGAAATTCACGGCAACGGGACCTACGCAAGCTGCCTCGACTGTGGCACACGCGCCGATATTCGTGATCAGCACGACAAGGTGATGCAGAACCATGTGCCGACCTGCGATCATTGCGAAGGACTGTTGAAAGCGGCTGTCGTCAGTTTCGGTCAGTCCCTGCCGATGAAAGACCTTCAACATGCCGCAAGGAAAACCGCTGGCGCACGGCTGTTCATCGTCATCGGGTCATCGTTGCTTGTGCAACCGGCGGCACAACTTCCAGAACTTGCTGTGGAAGAAGGGGCGGAACTCGTCATCATCAACAGGGAAAAAACCCCTCTCGATAGTCTTGCGGAGGTTGTTCTGCGCAGCCCGATTTCTGACTGTTTTGAAGGACTTTTGCCGCCTTCAAATTGAATCTTCTGGGGGAATGTACAAAAGGGTTGTGATTTGTTTAACAATAACCCTTCTCCACCTGTAGTGGAATGTTATGATTTTGGCAGGAATCGTGCCGGAAGTGTCGTCAAGAGCTTTCGGGTGAAGTGAGTACGAGAGCAAACGAGGCGGAGTGCCATGGGGGCGAAAACCTTTGCAGATCCTCGCAGTATCGAGACGGGCGACGATGTAGCCGTCGACGTGATCGAGATAGCAGGTTCCATCAAGTGGTTTGATGTTGCAAAAGGATATGGCTTCATCGTTCCCGACGATGGTGTTGGCGACATTCTGCTTCATGTCAGTTGCTTGCGACGCGACGGCTTCCAGACTGCTTATGAGGGCGCCCGTGTCGTCTGTGAGGTTGTTGACCGACCGCGCGGCTTGCAGGCCTTCCGTATTCTGTCGATGGATGAGTCGACCGCGCTGCACCCCTCTCAACTTCCGCCGTCACGTACACATGTTCAGGTTGTACCTGAAACCGGCTTTGAAAAAGCTGTGGTCAAGTGGTTCAATCGGGTGAAGGGCTTTGGCTTTCTGACGCAGGGCGAAGGCAGTGAGGATATTTTCATTCACATGGAGACCCTGCGACGCTTTGGTATTACCGAGTTGCGTCCAGGGCAGGAAGTACTCGTTCGTTTCGGCAGTGGTCCCAAGGGCCGGATGGCCGCTGAAATACGGCCGGTCGGCGTCGGGACACATATTCCGTCGTCTCATTGATCGAATGTGGGGCAGTGGCTTCAGCCAAGGCTGGACAAGTCGCCTCCCACTGATTTGTGGAAGATCGATCACAGTTTTGAAACGCGCAGCTCAGATGGGTCTGCGCGTTTTTCATGTTGGGCGAGCCATCCAACTCTACGGTGAAGTGTCTTGCGTTTGGCAAACGATGTGGGTGAGGTGAGGGGCAAGGCCGATCGGACTTGCCGATGCGGTGCGCAGCGTGTTGAATGCCTGAAACAATCCCTCTCGGCTAGTCGACCGAGGGATCACGCAAGGCGATTTTCATGTTTCAAACGGTCCTTCGTCAAAGGGTGAGTCTCGCGTTTGGCCGCACCGGCTGGTTGGCTCGCGGCGTTCTCGCCATGTCCATTTTGCTGGTGCTGGCGTTGGCCGCCTCATTCGCTTTGGGAATTGGTCCGGGGGCTGCCGACGAGCCTCAAGCTGGGCTGGAAGTCGATCACCTTACGGTGCGTTCAGCCGGTGCCCGACATGCCTTCACTGTTGAGCTTGCGACCACTGATGCGCAAAGGGCTGCTGGCCTGATGTTTCGCACCAGTATGGCGCCCGACCACGGTATGCTTTTCGTCTTTCGCGGTGAAATAGATCGCTACTTCTGGATGAAGGATACCCCCCTGTCGCTGGACATACTGTTTGCTGATGCAAAGGGGCGGATTATCCGCATCGCCGATCATACCGAGCCCTATTCGGAAAAGATCATCGCCTCACGCGGCAAGGCGAAATATGTGCTTGAGGTGGTCGCGGGTACGGCCAAACGCCTTCGCTTGCGCAAGGGCGATCATCTCGTGCTGTCTAAGCGCGTTTTGGGACTTGGATGATACTGTTCGCGCCAGTTAAGGGCAAAACGCAGGTGATGCGGACAATTGATATTTAGAACCAAGAGATACAGGAGTTTCAATCCATGTCCGAAAGGGCTTCAGATCAAGCGTCGAGTGTATGTTTCGATCAGACATCCGTTTGGCGTCACCGTAAGGGCGGTATTTACACCGTTATTGGCCATCTGCGTGGGCAGGTGTTTTATGTGGCGCATTCGGATAAACGGCTCTGGTATCGCGCAGAAACGGAATTTCTGGATGGCCGGTTTGACGCCGTCACGGACGTAGCGCCCTTGACACCGGAAGAGGCCGGGTTCGAATTGGCCTGACGGCTAGGCGCAAGCCAACTCTGCAATCTATCAATCCCGGAACCCTTGCCAGATCCCGGGATTTTTGATGTCTGCTGCCTCATCCGGTCTGGTGACTAGCGGGTCAGCACCTTTGCAGCTTCTCTTGTTTCGACAACGGACGTGCCAATATCGATGATGGCGGCGTTGATGCTGTTGACCGAGTCCGAGATAGAGGCGACCGAAGAGGCGGCATTGTGCATGTTTTCGGCCATGCTGCTGGTGACAACGCTTTGTTCTTCTACGGCAGCAGCACTGGTTGAGACTTGGTCTTTCAATATGTTGACTGACTTGTTGATCTGTTCCAGCACGGTAACAACCTCGCTCGAAATCCCCTGGATCTGATCGATCTCCTTGGTGATTTGACTCGTTGCCTGTGCTGCCTTGTAGTTGGCGAGGTTCTTCACCTCGTTTGCCACTACAGAGAAGCCGCGGCCCGCTTCGCCGGCGCGGGCGGATTCAATTGTCGCATTAAGCGCCAGCAGGTTGATTTCGGCTGCAATGTCCTGAATGAGATTGACGATGTTGGTCATCGAATGAGCTGCATCGACGAGCCGTTTCGTTGCGTTGCCTGCGACTTCGGTGCGCTCAGACGCATCCTCTGTCGCTTCGCGTGAGTTGGTCATCGACCGGGCAATCTCGGAGATAGAGGCGGCCATTTCTTCAGAACTTGCGGCGATCATCTGCATGTTGTCGCTGGCGCCCATGGAGGCATCTGCGACAGTTTGCATCTTGTGATCTGAGCGGGAGAGGGCCGATTCGATGTCACCGAAATTGCGCTTGATGATGTTTTCTAGCTGCGTCAGCAAGTGGACTTGCTTGGTGATTTCCGTGGCGAATTTGACGATCTTGTAAGGTTTCCCATCCGGCGTCACGATGGGGTTATACGACGCTTCGATCCAGATTTCAGACCCGTCCTTGGCAAAACGCTTGAACTGACCAGCCTGAAACTCCCCCTTGTTCAGATGCGCCCAGAAGTTTTTATAATCGTCACTCTTGGCAAAGTCGGAGCTGACAAATATCGAGTGATGGCGCCCTTTGACTTCGCTGAGCGAGTAGCCCATGACGCCAAGAAAATTTTCGTTGGCGTCCAGAATTTTACCATTAAGATCGAAGGTGATGACGGCGCTGACTTTATTGATGGCTTCGATCTGGCCGCGCATGTCAGCAGCTTCGAGTGCACGTGCGGTCGTGTCTGTGGCAAACTTGATGACCTTGTAGGGCGCGCCCTTCTTGTCAAAAATCGGGTTGTATGTGGCCTCGATCCAGATCTCGGAGCCATCCTTGGCAATGCGCTTGAACTGTCCCGAGTGAAATTCGCCGCGGCGCAGCTTTTCCCAGAATTCTGCATACTCCTGAGAGGCGATCTGGTCTTTGCTCAGAAACATGGAGTGATGTTTGCCAACGATCTCATCGAGCTTGTAGCCGATCGCGTCCAGAAAGTTCTGGTTGGCCGTCAGGATCTTGCCGTCGAGTGTAAATTCAATGACGGCCTGCGAGGCATTCAGCGCACTGTAAATTTCTTCTGTGCGCGTGCTGGACAAGCTGGTAAAAAGACCCATGATTTTTTTCCCGATTTCTCCCTCTCTTCCGGGGAGTCTGTCTGAACACAATGACTGTTTAGATTTTTATGACTGTATTCTTAAAAAAACTATAATCGGCACAGATAGTTAAGTAGATAAATGCCGATTGTCTTTATCGCCTTGACAATTTTTCTGATGTTCCCTGAGGAAGTGAAACTCCCTCCAGTGTTTTGTCTGGGCGCGTGTGGGGTTTCTACGTTTCAGATGTCTTTGCTGGTTTACCGGGTCTGTCGCGATTTCTTGAGCGCGCTGAAAATGTGTCTCAGGGTTTGGCGGTTGGCGAGGCGATGTTTCTGGTTCGGCTTTCCCAAAGGCCTTTGCAATGTGTGAAAGGTCGGGAAACTCATGATTTGCTTGGCTTTTTGCGAAGAGTCAGGCTCGGAAACCGCATCGATGATCGCTCTGCGCGGAGGTTATGCACGCTTTGTATTGGATTTTCGATTTTCCTGAAGGCTTTCGTCTTGACCGATCTGTTGTTTGCCGATACACCCCAGCTCAACGGATCGGGGCATAGCGCAGTCCTGGTAGCGCATCTGGTTTGGGACCAGAGGGTCGCAAGTTCGAATCTTGCTGCCCCGACCATTTTTTCTTGAAAAATTTATCCGACTTTAGCCGCGTAGCGTTAAGCTACGAGGCGTTTTCGCGTCTTTGTGCTCTTGGGCGTCAAAACCGCGCCGATCTGTCTGCGTCAGACGGCACAACCGGGCTAAAGCCCACTCTTCGCCCCCTTCCTTGCAGCTCTTTGCGCTTTATGACGCCATTTAAAGGGCATTTATGAGTCCGCCCCCTAACCTTTGGTGGGCGTTGCTCACTCGTGATGGCCGGTCTTCATGTAGATGCGCCCGCCGTTTGCCTTACGGCCCGTGTCTTCAACATCTTCAAACCGGCCTCGTTGCACCAAGGTCAAGAAACGCACGGCCTAATCGCACCTTGTCTGCGATGGAAAGGTTCTGCCAGTCGTCGCCGTAGAGATTGGGAAAGTGAAAGGTGCCCTGAGCCTGTTTTTCGAGATGGCTTTCGAGGGTCTTGATCAGTTGTTCGTCCATGATGACCTCCTGATACTGATCTTCAGGTGGTCATGTCTTTTGCCCACTGCAAGAGGCGTGTGGAGCGGGAAGGAGCATTTTCTGCCGCCGTCATTTGCTGTCAGAAGTCTCTTTCGTCTGTTGTGTCAGAAACTTCTCGAAGGCGCACAGGGTTGTTTCTGACACATAATGTTCGATGCCTTCCGCGTCGAGCTCGGCTGCATCTGCCGGAACCCCGATTGCAAGCAGGACCTCCACCACGAGACGATGCCGTGCGCGAACACGTTCCGCCATTTCGGCTCCGTCTTCTGTCAGGAAGACGCCGCGATAGGGACGCGAGTTTGCAAGCCCTTCGCGTTTCAGGCGTGCCACTGCCTTTGTCGCGGTCGGGTGCGTGACGCCAAGGTGGCGGGCGATATCGGTGATCCGGGCTTCGCCATGCTCTTGCAGAAGGTCGGCAATCAACTCGGTATAATCCTCCAGAAGGGCGGAGGAGCGGGCCGAACGTGTGTGGTTGAACCGATGGGCTGCTTCTTCCTGAGGCGTTTCGGGCGAACAGCCTTCGGCATTCGCCTTGGTGGGGTCGTCAGTCACGGTTTTGACCTCCTGCTTGCAGCATGAACCAATTTATATCCAAGGCTCACTATGCAGCCTTGGCTAAAATTTGCAATCGATCGGAAAGATTTGTTCCATGTGTTGGTAAAGGCTGCTTTGTTTTGACGCTTGACAGAAGTGTAACCTTGGCTACATTTCAATGCGGGAGCTCGGGAAAAGCCGGTTATGGGTAGAGTGATGGAAAAGACAAACATGTCGGACAGAACGTCCGCTGCGATCCAGGACGTGCTTGCTGGACGCCGCCGAGGGAGAGGGTCTGCGCTTCTGTTTGTCGGGCCGGCAGTGATCGCCAGCATCGCCTATACGGATCCGGGCAATTATGCGACCAACATTCAGGCAGGTGCTGGATACGGTTATACGCTTTTGTGGGTTGTGCTGATGGCCAACCTCATTGCCATGCTGTTTCAGGCGCTTTCGGCCAAGCTTGGCATTGCGACGGGTCTCAATCTGGCTGAAATCAGCCGTGAGCATTTGCCCCGTCCGTTGGTCTGGGCCATGTGGGTGGTCAGTGAGGTCTCCGTTATGGCGACGGATCTTGCCGAATTCCTTGGTGGGGCCATTGGGTTGGCTCTGCTGTTGGGTATGCCGCTTTGGGCGGGGATGACCATCACAGCGATTGTCACCTATGGTCTTCTTCTGTTTGCTGGGCGGGGTTACCGACCGATGGAATTGATCATCGGGGCACTCGTGGCGGTCATCAGTCTTTGCTATGTTTTCGAGACATTTATCGCACCTGTGACTCTGGGGAGCTGTTGGCTATCATATGGTCACGCCGCAAATTCCGGATGCGGCCGCATTGGCAATTTCTGTTGGGATCATTGGTGCGACCGTCATGCCGCATGCCGTTTATCTGCACTCTGGCTTGACCCAGTATCGTGCCAAGGGCGTGAATGAAAAAGGCAGGCACACACTTCTTCGTTATTCCAACATTGAGGTGGTCGTGGCGCTGGCGCTTGCGGGGCTTGTCAATATGGCCATGGTAATCATGGCGGCGAGCGCCTTTCATGCAGGGCACAGCGATGTTGCCGAAATTGACACAGCCTATCACATGCTGACGCCGCTGCTTGGCGGGGCTGCTGCCGGTGCGTTCCTAATTTCCCTCATCGCCTCGGGTATTTCCAGTTCGGTGGTTGGGACTATGGCCGGGCAGATGGTTATGCAGGGCTTTGTGCATTTCCACATTCCATTGTGGATCCGTCGCCTCGTGACCATGTTGCCAGCCTTTGTTGTGGTGGCGCTTGGCGTCAACACGACACAGGCACTGGTCTGGAGCCAGGTGGTGTTGAGCATATCGCTGCCTGTTCCCATGCTGGCGCTGGTCTATTTCACCAGACGCGCCGATATCATGGGCTCCTTTGTGAACAAGCGTTGGGTGGATATTCTTGCGGTCGCTGCCTGCCTGATCGTTCTGAGTTTGAATTTTGTGCTGCTGGCAGATGTCTTTGGTGTGCCGATACCCGGATTTGGCTAGGAAGTGGGTGAAGGCCGGTCGAAAGAGGTGCTTTGGTAACGCGCCTATGCAAGAGTGCAGGCAGGCATCCCATGGTCGCAGGATCATCAGATGTGCGAGATTGCCGTCAGGGTGTTGACTTCACCGTCAAAGACGGGAAAAAGCATGTATGTGAAGAAGCACGTTCGACAGGATGTGCTTTTGCAAAATTGAAGGAGAGGTCTGGTCATGGTCGCACGGATCTATCGTCCGGCTAAAACTGCGATGCAGTCCGGCAAGGCAAAGACGAAGCGTTGGGTTCTGGAATTCGAACCGGAAGACGCGAAATACGTCGAACCCTTGATGGGCTATACCTCCAGCGCCGACATGAAGCAGCAGATCAAGCTTCACTTCGAGACGCAGGAAGAAGCGGTGGCCTATGCCAAGCGCAATGGCGTTCCTTTCCGCGTGGAAAAGGCGCGTGAGCGCAAGGTTCCGAGCGTGTCTTATTCCGACAATTTCAAGTCGGATCGCATCGCTCCCTGGACCCACTGAGTTCAGCAGGATCATTTGGCCAAGGTCCGGATCATTTCGGGCTCTTCTGTGCTGAATGGCCGACCTTTCACAATTTATGGCTCCGTAGCTCAGCTGGATAGAGCACCGGCCTTCTAAGCCGATGGTCGCAGGTTCGAATCCTGCCGGAGTCACCAATTCCCTTGCTTTTATGACTTTCTCTGAGCGTGCGCTACTGCGCTGCAACTGGCGCCCTTTGGGCTTTTTACTTGGACCTGTCTTGCGCTTGTGCAAGGAAATTTGCGAAGTTGTCACTTACGCAAAAGTGAGATGATTCAACCGGGAAAGACAGCATGAGCGATGAACAAACCTGGCAGGCAGATCCGCTTGTGTGGGGACATGGCCCAGGACTTTGGAAGTTTTTCTGGAGCCGACCTGTCCGTTTTCCATTAAGGCGCTCAACAAGCTGGACGGACTTCTGGACAAGCTGGGTGAAGATAAGGTGTCGGTGCGCATCTGGTTGCAGTCTCAGCCCTGGCACATGTTTTCCGGCGTCCTGGTGCGTTGTATTCTGGCGGCATCCACGTTGGATGCGGGCAAGGAAGCTGCCCGCCAGGTCATGAGCGCGATCGGAGAACACCGTGAAGAATTTGAGTTTGAAGCGCATTGCCGTGGTGCCAATATGTCGGCGACGCCGGACAATATGATTTCACGTGTCAAGGAATACAGTGGTATCGCCGTTGAAAAGGCTTTCGATATTTCTGATCTCGATAAGGAGATCAAGCGTCACGCCAAATACGCCCGTCAGAACGGTATTCATGTGTCACCGACATTCATGGTCGATGGCATCATTCAACCCGAGATGGGCAGCGGCGATTCGATTGCCGTCTGGACGCAACGCATGGGCTTTGACCCCGCACAGGTGTGATGGATCACCGGTGGTTTGAGTGATGGGGCAGGGATAAAATGCGCTCCAAGCCAGTGGAAGACCTCTTTTGCAGGCTGGAGGCGTCAGCCTTCCGGAGACGCTTTCGCTTGCGTGCTCCTGATGTGAAATATGCTCGTGACAAAGGCCTTGTGGTTCTCTCAGAACATGCAGCAGACTTTGTTTATCAGCGGCTTGCGCCTGCGCATCCGCTAAAGGATGGTCGGCAGACCCCTATGCGCGGCCATCCGGTTTTTATCGCACAACATGCGACGGCGACCTGCTGTCGGGGGTGCCTTGGCAAATGGCATGGTCTGAGCGCAGGACGCCCCTTGACCGACGATGAACAGGCCTATGTGACGCATGTGCTCATGCAGTGGGTGCAGCGACAGTTGGAACAATGGGACAAGAATGAGCAAGGGCACACCGGCAACACAAAGCCTGACGCAGGCGAAGATCTCTTTTCGTACGCTGGAATATGAGTATGTCGCAGGGCAGGAGCGTATCGGTGAACATGCTGCTGCAGCGGTTGGGGTTGATCCGGCTCGTGTCTTGAAGACATTGATGGTCGAGGTTGATGGTCAGCCGGTCTGCGTCGTGATTCCGGTTGCCGAAAGCCTGTCAATGAAGCGCGTTGCGGCAGCCGTTGGGGGGAAATCCGCGAAGATGATGGATCCGGCCAAGGCGGAACGCCTGACGGGTTATCACACCGGCGGCATCAGCCCTTTTGGTCAGCGCAAGCGGCATCCCGTGGTGTTTGAGAAAACAGCCTTGAGCACTGCAGATGTTGTGATCAATGGCGGACGCCGCGGGCTGATGGTAGCGCTTTCACCGCAGGATGCAGTTGCCATGACACGGGCGCTGTGCAAACCGCTCTGTGCTTGAGGCTGGAGCTGCATGGTGCACCTTGAAGGTGTCTGCCGGGCAAACTTGTTGGGTTTTTGATGTCGTCGACGCGATGATGCGCTAATCGGTTTCCTGCGTGTCATCATAGCCTTTGGGGTTCTTGCAGACCCGAGCCCATGTGTCGCGGCACATGTCGTGAAGATCACGCTTGGCGGACCAGCCGAGTGTGTCGCGCGCGTGGCTTGCGTCGGCGAAAACTTCAGCGGCATCGCCGGGACGCCTTGGCGCAATCCTGTAAGGGATCTTGGCGTTTGAGGCACGCTCGAAGGCTGCGATCATCTGTAATACGCTATAGCCGGTGCCTGTCCCCAGATTGACCGTCATGAGGGCGTGGCTGTCGCTGTTCAAAGCGTTATGCGCCTTGAGATGCCCTTCGACAAGATCAAGAACATGGATGTAGTCGCGCACGCCTGTTCCGTCCTGCGTGTCATAATCATTGCCGAACACGGACAGTTCAGATCGCCGCCCGCTGGCAACCTGTGCGATAAACGGCATCAGGTTGTTGGGGGTCCCTTGCGGGTCTTCGCCAATCAGGCCGCTGGAATGGGCGCCGACGGGATTGAAATAGCGCAACATGGCAATACGCCATGTCGGGTCACTCGCGGCGAGGTCGGTCAGGATCTGTTCGGCGATGTGCTTGGTGCGGCCATAAGGGTTCAGCGGGGCTGCCCGGTGGTCCTCGGTCAGCGGGAGGTGTTGCGGTTCGCCGTAGACCGTGGCCGATGACGAAAAGATCAGCTTGCGCAGACCGCATGTTTCCATGGCACGGAGCAACGAGAGTGTGCCCGCCACATTGTTTTCGTAATAGGTGAGGGGCTGTGTGGCCGATTGTCCGACCGCCTTGAGGCCGGCGAAATGAACCACACTGTCACAGGCGTAGGCGCGCATCACTTCTTCAAGGCACGATTGATCGCGAATGTCGGCCTTGACAAGTGCGATGTCCTTGCCGGTCAATTCCCGCACCCGGTTCAGGCTTTCCGGATTGGAATTGCTCAGATTATCGACAACCACGACATCCAGACCGTTCTCAACGAAGGTCAGGCAACAGTGGGAGCCGATGTAACCGGCTCCGCCGGTAATCAAGACGGTCATGTGAGGCAAATCCGCAAGAGCTGGCTGACTGAGCGTCGGCCGAAAAAGAGGGTTGTTTGCGACAATCTAGACGGAAAAAGCCCCAGCAGCCAACGGAACGAGCCAGCTTCAGCTCAGATGGAGATCTTGCCTGTTGAAAGGACACGCCATCTCTGATCGTTGGCACCTGCACTCCGTGCTCAAATACGTCTTGAGACGCTGACTTGTGGCGGTTCTGAATCGAAAAACATCAAGCCGCGTTTCAAGCCAACCGAAACGCAACAGGGATGCGGTTCCGCAAAGGTTTCATGCAGATGGCGACCAGGTTCTGAAAGAGGTTCAGGCGTTGCTGTCGGCTGTTGCCGAAAAGTCTTCGGCGGGCGCATAAGAGGCGTGCATGGCATTGCCCATCAATTCGCGGACCGCAATGTCACTGTCTGTGCTGTCCTCATCAAGCGCGTTGAGGGCCAAGTCCAGCAAATAGGCGCAAAAGGACTGCCCGTCACGGACTGCTTCCTGTTTGGTGAACAGGATCATGCGCTTCAAAGCTGTGGTGTCTGACAGTTCTGAACCCGTTTCAGAAGAAGTGTTCGAGGCTGTAAGCATTCCAAAAATCCCAGGAAAGAAAATTGATATCCTAAACTGACGTAAGGCTACCCAGCCCCTGCGGAGAGCGCAACAAATTTTAAGGAAAAATACGCAGAAACAGAAGTTAAGCGTTTAATCTCATTACAATAAAACAAGTCTTGAAAAGCGAGCCGTGAAGGCAAAATGAGAGGCCTTGAGAAGACCGTCTGCTTGTCGCAGGCCGAAGCTAATTTACGACCAGTGACCCTCGGACCCGCCGCTGCTGGAAAACGCTTGATATGGCCCTGTTGACAGGGGCGTGGCAGGGGGTTAAATAAAACATGAGTTTCATACTCCTATTTTGGAGATGCGTTCTCAGTTGGCAACTTGCCGATGTCCCCGTTTGGGGTCTCTGGAAAACTTTACGGCGGATCCTCGGGGATCCGCCTTTTTTCCTTCGGCGTGGCCTCATTCAACGCTTTACCCTATCCCAGATCTTCAACGTCAAACCGGATGATCTTGCCCTGCAGCATGTGAAAGACGTGGCGCACTGTCTTGGATTTTAACCCCTGGCCTTGCTTTTCGAGCAGCTTACCGTCCAGCGTGTAGAGGGTCTGAATAACGTCGACTTCAATCGTGTCATCATTGGGTGTCTGGAAATGCATCGGCTCGACATGTGGGCTGACGAGTGCCCATTGGCGGGTCCAATAGTCGCGTACAGCTGCATGTCCGTGAACGTGACCGCCTTCCATAGCGTTTGCCCACGCGACATCCTTTGCAAGAGCCGCAAGAACGCCGTTTATGTCTCTTGCATTGAAGCAGTTATAGATATTCTTGATTGTCTGGATTCTGGTGTCTGGCATGGGGAGGTCTCTTGAGTGTGTGACGGAGGCCTTGTTGGGAGGGGGCACCAAACAAGAACGCTTGAGTATTTAGATACGTGCATATATAAATGTCAAGCAATACAGAAAGGGCATAGAAAATGGCGAGCGACGTGCTTTTCACGCCGGGGCATCTCATCAGTCTTGCGGGTCGTGCTTTTTCACGTTTGAGCGAAGCACGGCTGAGACCGCTTGGGTTTGGTGCCGGGCAGGTGCCTGTTCTGATTGCGCTAAAGGATGGCAAAGCAAATTCGCAACGCGATCTGGCGCGCTTTGCCAAGGTCGAACAGCCGCCGATGGCGCAGATGTTGGCACGGATGGAACGTGATGGACTGATTCAGCGCACACCGGATCCAACGGATCGCCGCAGCAGTCACATCGCCCTGACGGAAGAAGCAGCCAGCCGGATGCCGGAAGCCATCAAGACAATCTTGCAAGGCAATCAGGAAGCGCTTGCGGGTTTCACGGAAGCGGAATCCGAGCAGCTTGTCGCTCTTCTCCTGCGCCTGATCGCCAATCTGGACGGTCTGGTTGCCGCCGAGACGTAAGGCAGCAGCAGTAGGTGGCGAAGGGATTGGCCCCTTTGGAGGCGAGGCTGCTGGCAATTAAAAAACCGGCAGGTGCGCTGCCGGTTTTCGTTTTTGGGGATGCCTAGTTTGATGGGCCTTTCATGCGCCGTGGCGCATCGGTCCCTACAAGAGTGGGCGGGCCTGCCTCATGGGGCCTGTACCAGTGTCATGACCCAGAAATTGCGCCATTTACCGTCGGACCTTTTGCTCCAGGCGATGCCAACCTTGGTAACATAGGGGTTGAGCAGATTGTCGTTATGATGCGGCGAGTTTTGCCAACCGGTAAAAGCGGCTTGCAGGGATGCGTAACCGGCCCCGAGGTTTTCTGCTGCGGCATAATTGGCATAGCCCGCGCTGTCGAGCCGCTGCGCCAATCCGAACTTGCTGTGAGCCCAGGTGTCCATGCTGTCCTTGCGGGCGATGCGATGCGCCATGTCGCGGGACACCGCGTCCAGCTTCGCATCCAGCTCAACTGGCGACCGGCCTTTTGAAGCGCGGTAGTCGTTCAGCATCTTGAGCATGGCCTGCTTGTCGACCGGCACATCAGTGATGACCGTTTCCGACGGCAGGTCGCCGCCAAAGGGCAGGGCGCAAGCGGCAAGAGGTAAGGTGGCGAAGCAGAGCGCGAAAAGCCGCGTTCGGGCTGCCGATAGAAAGGGGAATGACATGCGGTATCCTGTCCGGGTCTCTTGGGGCTCTGAGGTCAACATCGAATGAAGCCAGATGATTGCCCGGGAGTGTGTTGGCCGTGCGTGTGAACCTTGTGTAGGTCATGATTTGCTCTGAAATAATGCAGAAATTAAGAAGCGCGGTCCACACCCTTGAGTGAGCTTGTGTTTGGCACCTGTGTATGGGAAAAATTACGCCTTTTCTGTATTCGTTTTTCCATATATACAATATTTCATATATTACAGATTCACGAAGACGGCCAAGGTGCCTGCGATTATGCTGTTCCACATAACTCTGGCCGGTTGGCCACCGGGACTGACTTGGGGATGCCATGAGCGAAAGTGAGACGTCCCCTGTCAATTCACTGGCACCGTCTGAATTGGCACCGGAAACGGTGTTTCAGGCCTTGGCGGATGCGACGCGCCTGCGGTGTCTGCTTTTGATCGCTGATGCCAAAGAGCTGTGTGTCTGTGAGCTGGTCCACGCCCTCGATTTGTCGCAACCCAAGGTCTCACGCCACCTCAAATTGTTGCGTGACAGCGGGCTGGTTGCGGATCGGCGTGAGCGAAACTGGGTGCACTATCAGGTGTCGACTGATTTGCCGACATGGGTTGAACGCGTGATTCACGCCACCGTCACATCCAATGTCAAAAATGCGCCGTTTGCTGATGACTTGCAGCGCTTGTCAAATATGCCGGATCGGCCGGGGGGCGGTGTCAGGCCCCTTTTGGTGTGTCATCTGAAATCCATGCCAGGGCAACGGAGGACATCACCGAAGATGGTCCTTGTGTGCCAACCAAGTCGCGTTCCCGTTCTTAATTTTCTCTCGGAGATTCTGCCATGCTGGCACTTGCCATTTTTGTCGTGACGCTTGTGCTGGTGATCTGGCAACCGAAAAACCTTGGCATTGGCTGGAGCGCGCTTGGTGGAGCGGCGGTTGCGCTGGCGACAGGTGTGGTCCATTGGGCAGATGTTGCGATCGTCTGGGATATTGTCTGGGACGCGACGTTCACCTTTGTCGCGCTTATCATCATTTCGCTAATCCTTGATGAGGCCGGGTTCTTCTCGTGGACCGCCGCTCACATTGCGCGCTGGGGTAATGGACGGGGCCATCTTCTGTTTCCGCTGATCGTGCTTTTGGGGGCTGTCATTGCAGCCTTTTTTGCCAACGATGGCGCAGCCTTGTTGCTTACGCCAATTGTGATTGCGATTCTGGTGCGGCTGAACTTTTCGACGCCAGCGGCCCTGGCCTTCATCATTGCAACCGGCTTCATTGCGGATACGGCCAGTTTGCCGCTGGTGATTTCCAATCTCGTCAACATCGTCAGTGCGAATTTCTTTGATGTATCGTTCAGTCGGTATGCCGCCGTCATGGTGCCGGTGAACCTTGTGTCTATCGCTGCGACATTGGGCATCCTCTGGCTGGCGTTCGGGCGACGCATCCCATCGCGTTATTCCCTGGACGCGCTTGAGGAGCCAGCCCGTGCGATTGTCGATCCTTATGTCTTCCGGGCGGCATTGCCTCTGCTTGCTGTGCTGCTGATTGCCTATTTTGTTCTGGCATCGTGGCATGTGCCGTTCTGCCTGGTGACAGGTGCGGGGGCGCTTGTGCTCATGGCCATTGCCGGGCGCTGGTGGCGCCGGGGCCAGGGGCAGTGCTGCCGCTTGGACCTGTCTTGCGCAATGCGCCCTGGCAGATCGTACTGTTTTCCATTGGCATGTATTTGGTGGTCTATGGTCTGGGGCAGGCGGGGCTGACACACTATGGTGCAACTGTGCTGAACTGGCTTGGCCAGCAGGGCACGTTTGTTGCCACATTGGGCACCGGCATTCTGGCCGCAGTCGTCGCCTCGATCATGAATAACATGCCATCGACACTGGTTGGAGCTTTGGCGATCAAGCAGGCCGAGGTGCCAGACTTGACGCATCAGCTGATGCTTTATGCCAATGTCATTGGGAATGATCTGGGACCGAAATTTACTCCGATCGGCAGTCTGGCAACCCTGCTCTGGTTGCATGTGCTGGCGGGCAAGGGGTACAGGGTCGGCTGGGGGCAGTATATGAAGGTCGGCCTTTTGCTGACACCGCCCGTTTTGCTGGCCACTCTGATTGCGTTGGCAATCTGGTTGCCACTGATCTCTGGATAGGCACCGTTCCCAGATCAGATCAGATCAGATCAGACCAATTCCAGCCTTGGCTCTGCAATCAACGGACCGCAGATGACGTCCTGCCGCTCTCGCGCTCGCGAAAAGCTCTGTTTCCCTTTTCCTTTCCTTCCTGTAGGAGAAAGGCAGGGTGGCGAGTTTGTTGTGCGACAGGGGTCTAATTGTCTGGCGCATCGTTTGAAATCAATTGAGTGACACATGACTGATAGTGACATCGGCAATGCGGGCAGGGCCGAGCCCGGAGATCGCACCTCGAGTGAAGCCTCTGGTTCGCACGATAAAACCTACCCGGCGAAACATGCAAAAAAGCCGATATGGATGCGTCTGTTCGCTCATGATCTGATTGCGCCGCTGTTTCTGTTGTTCATTTCACTCGCTGCTTTCACGCCGGGCCTGTCGCAGGTTCCGCCGCTGGATCGGGATGAGCCGCGCTTCACGCAGGCCACCAAGCAGATGCTGGAAGCCGACCAATACGTCGATATCCGTTTTCAGGACCACGCGCGTTACAAGAAGCCCATCGGCATTTACTGGTTGCAGGCTGCTGCGGTGAAACTCACCGGGCATGACGCCAGCGCTCCACTGTGGGTCTACCGTCTGCCCTCGACAATTGGCGCGATCCTTGCTGTTCTTCTCACCTATTGGGCTGCCCGAGCGTTTGCGGGGCCATCTGTTGCCTTCACAGCGGGGCTCTTTATGGTCTCGGCAATCATTCTGGGGGTCGAATCGCGGCTCGGTAAAACCGATGCTTCGTTGTTATGGACGGTGGTGTTGGCGCAAGGGGCGTTGGCGCGTCTGTGGATCCAGAAAAGCGAGGCCCCGCGATGGGGGCTGGCGTTCTGCTTCTGGACCGCGCTGGCGCTGGGGGTTCTGCTCAAAGGCCCTGTCGGCCCGATGATTGTCGGATTGACCGTTCTTGGGCTGTTTGCATTGGATCGCAAGGTTCGGTGGTTCAAGTCGGCCGCACCGATTTGGGGTCTGTTGTGGTTTGCGATCCTTGTCGTGCCATGGTTCATCGCCATCTGGAAAGTCACCGATGGTGCCTTCTTTCAGGAAGCAATCGGCAAGGATATGCTCGGCAAGGTGGGCAGTGGGCAGGAAAGTCATGGCGCGCCCCCTCTGACACATCTGGTGTTTATGTCGGTGGTCTTCTGGCCCTTGCCGGGATTCTTTCTGCTGTCGGCGCGGTCGATCTGGCGTGACCGTGGGAGCGATCTGGTGCGCTTCTGCGCCTGCTGGTTCATTCCCTCCTGGGTGATTTTCGAAATTGTTGCGACAAAGCTGCCGCATTACACCATGCCCTTGTTGCCAGCGTTGGCGACCTGCGTGGGCGCGGCGCTGGTCGGCGGTGCGGGCTTGCACTCCGGCAAGGCTATTCGCTGGGTCTCTGCCGTGTTTCTTGCCGTACCGGCTGTGGTGCTGGCGGCCGCAACGCTTGGTGGCCCGGCCTATCTGGGGGCTTGGCCATCGCCTCCGGGCGTGGTTTTGTGTATTGTTGGCGCGGTTCTGGCGCTCTTTGCGGCGCGGCGCATTTTGCGTGGGCAGGGCGTACAAGCGGTTCCCTATGCGGTCGGTGCCGCTCTGGTGATTGCCTCCGGATTCTGGGGCTTTGTCGGGCCTGCTCTGAAGCCGATCTGGATCAGTCCACGGTTGACTGCGGCGATTTCCGCATCTGCAAGTTGCCCGCAGCCCGCTGTGGTGACTGCCGGGTTCAATGAGCCGAGCTTCATTTTCCTGAATGGTACAAACACGCGCATCGTGTCAGGTAAGGATGCTGCCGACTTCCTCGCTGGTGACTTGACTGTTCCGGCAGCCAGTGCGCTTCACGGATCAGAGACGGCGGATTGCCGTGTCGCCGTGGTTGAAAGCCGTGAAAAGCAGGCGTTTGATGCAGAGTTGGCGGTGAAGAGTATCGCAGTGGATCGCAAGGCCACTGTGCAGGGTCTTAACATCAACGGCGGCAAGCACATGGACATCGGCGTTTACGTGATCAAATCGGCGGCAATGCCCGCGACGGACGAAAGCATGAGCAGTCCGGCCAACGACACAGGCGCAAAGCCGGATGCCTCGGAGGGGGCGGCAACGACCTCAGCTCCAGCTGCGGGGGGCGCCGATGAGTGATCTGTCGCGGAAAGAAAACCAGACCGGCATTCCATCCGTTCCTGCCAGACTGCGCCACAACGCTGTTGCATCCTGGCTGTCTGGTCAAGGCACGCCGGTCGCGCATTGCGACCAATCCGGCCCCGCCTGTTCCTGACATTTTGCGGTTCCGCAATCTTGTGGCATTGCTGGTGTTTTTCGTTGGGCTTGGTATGGTTTTTCTGGATGGTCCAAGCCATCACTGGCGCGGAACCGTTCCGGCTGGTTTGCATCCGTTTTTCGTACAGGTGACTTGGTTCGGGACATCGGGCTGGTTGTTGGTGAGCACAGGTGTCATTTGTCTGGCGCTTCTCGCCTTACGGATGGAGACGCTGGCTTTTCGCATTCGAATGACGTGCCGTGTGGTCTTCGTTTACGCCGCGTTTCTGTTCTATACGGTGCTCGCCAGCGGTCTGTTGGTGATGCTGCTCAAATGGCCGATCGGTCGAGCGCGGCCAAAGCTGTTTGATCAGGTGGGAGCGGTGTATTTTGATCCGTTGATTTTCAAGGGGGCTTTCACGAGCTTTCCCTCCGGCCATTCGACCACTGTTGGCGCAGTGGTGATGGCCTTGGTGCTGATTTTTCCAGCCTGGCGTTGGCTGATCGCAGCTTGCGGTTTCTGGGTTGCCTTCAGCCGTGTTCTGGTGGGCGCACATTATCCCTCGGATGTCTTTGCCGGGGTTTTACTGGGAGCGGTGTTTTCCTATTATTCAGCGCGTGCGCTGGCGCGTCGTCGCATTGGCTTCCGCTTCACGCAGAGTGGTGGCATGAGGCCGATGATCCGGGGGAGCTCGGCGCGGGCCTGTGTCCACGCTGTGCTTTGGGGAGACTGGAAAAGGCGGGCAATTGCGCCGTCTCAACCGTCTGAGGGGTCGACCGATGCCATGGAAGAGGGTATGAGGGCGGCGAACGAGGAAAATCCTGCTGCCGTCGACACGGACCAGAGCAGCCGCTGATATGAGAGACATGATGAGTAGCAGCTATGCGGAAGCCATGAGTGCGTCGAGCGGCCAGCTCAACGTGACGGTCGTCGTGCCGGCAAAGGATGAGGCTGAAAATCTGCCGATCCTGTTGGACGAGATTCGCGACGCGCTTGCGGGACGGACCTTCGAAGTGATCGTTGTCGACGACGGGTCATCCGATGGCACCACGGAAGTCTTGCAGCGCTATGCAGGCGTGAACCCCTGGTTGCGCCCTGTGCGGCATGAACATGCCTGTGGCCAGAGCTGTGCGGTGCGCACCGGGTTGCTGCATGCGCGTGGCGATGTGGTGGCCACCATTGATGGTGACGGCGAAAACAATCCTGCCTATATTCCCGAGTTGCTCGACGCGCTGACCGCAGGCGGGCCGGGGGTTGCGCTGGCCGCCGGTCAGCGTCTTGGCCGCAAGGCCAGTCTGGCAAAGCGTTATGCCTCGAAGTTTGCCAACAAGCTGCGCGGTGCGATCCTCAAGGACAAGACCCGCGACAGCGGTTGTGGCCTGAAAGCCCTGCGCCGCGAGGTTTTCCTGCAGCTGCCCTATTTCGACAGTTGGCACCGGTTTTTGCCAGCCCTCGTGATCCGCGAAGGCTATGATGTGGTGCATGTCGATGTGCAGGACCGTCAGCGACGTCACGGCACATCGAAATATGGTATTTTTGATCGAGCATTGATCGGGGTTCTCGACCTCATCGGAGTGTGGTGGCTGCGTCGTCGGCGCAAGAGCATTCCAACTGTTACGCCGCTACCGCCTTTGGATAATTGATCGAAGAGTGTCCCTTATGCCGCGGCATGAAAGGACAAGGCGTGGCTGGTCTTCCAGGCGGGCCCTCTTGCGGATTTCACGGATAGAACAATGACTGCTTTCTGGGATTATATTCACGCCGTTTTCATCCAGCAATTCGATTTCTGGATTATTCTGGGCTTCTTTGCGCAGGGCCTGTTCATGATGCGGTTTGTGGTGCAGTGGGTTGCATCGGAGCGCCTTGGGCGCTCTGTCGTGCCAATCGCCTTCTGGTTCTTTTCCATTGGCGGCGGGCTTCTGCTGCTGATCTATGCCATTCAGCGCCGCGATCCGGTGATCATTTCCGGCTAAGGCGCTCGGCCTGATCATTTATCTGCGCAATCTGTGGCTGATCTTTAAGGAAAATCGCCGCGATCCCACGGTCTGAGACTATGTTGGCTGGACGATTTCACGTGTGATGCAACCCTGCCGACGATGACCCGTCGGCAGGGTTTTTTGTTAGCCAAAGGCCTTTTTAAGGGCCTGCTGCAAATCGCGGATCAGATCCTCGGGATCTTCCAGTCCAATGTGCAGGCGACCCGACAAGGATGCAGGCGCGGCTGTGGCGGTGCGGATGTCTTTCAGGAACACCGGAATGGCCAGGCTCTCGAAGCCGCCCCAGGAAAATCCAAGGCCGAAGATTTCGAGGGCATCGAAGAATGCTGTCGACTGTTCTTCCGTGGTGCCTTCGGCAAAATCAAAGGCGAACAGGCCACAGGCCCCTGAGAAATCTCGCTGCCAGAGATTGTGGCCCGGCGATCCTGGCAAGGCAGGGTAGCGAATCGCACCAACTTCCGGGCGATCCCGCAGCCAGCCAGCAATTTCCAGCGCACTTTTCATGTGGCGTTCCAGGCGGATCGACATGGTCCGCAGACCGCGCAGGGCCAGATAGACGTCGTCTGGCCCAACATGAACGCCCATCGCGCCATGGGTTTCGTTCAAGGCGGAAAAGGAAGCTTCATTGGCAGCAATCGTGCCCAGCATCACATCGGAATGGCCGACGATATATTTGGTGCCGGCCTGAATTGACAAATCAACGCCAAGCTCCAGGGGCTTACAATAAAGGGGCGTGCCCCATGTGTTGTCCATCAGCACCTTGGCACCGATGTCATGAGCGGCAGCGCAGAGGGCACGAATGTCCTGCATTTCGAAGGTCAGCGAGCCGGGCGATTCCGTAAAGATCGCGGCCGTGTTGTCCTTGAACAGGTTCTTGATGTTCTCACTGAGGGCGGGATCGTAATACTCAACCTCGACGCCGTAGGAGGCTAAAACCGTGTCGGCGAAATGCCGCGTCGGCCCATAGGCCGTGTCGACGATCAGAAAATGGTCACCCGCCTTGAGGCATGACAGACAGGCGACAGCGATGGCATTGGCACCCGATGTGGCAAGTTTAACGCCAGCCGCCCCCTCAAGTTCGCACAGCGCACTCTCCAGAGCGTCACTGGTTGGTGTGCCCCGCCGACCGTAGACATACTTCTGGCCGCCGGACTTGATTGTGGCGATATCTGGAAACAATACGGTGGACGCATGGACCACGGGAGGATTGACGAACCCATGAAATTCAGCCGGATTCAGACCCGCATGCGTCAGGATTGTGTCGGGTTTGAAGCTTTCGAGTGTCTGTTTTTTACTCATGTTCACCTTATGTGCGTGTGCGGAAGGCTAAAAATTAGCCTTCTCCTGTACAAACTGACGTGGCGTTTAGCGCTCCCTCTTGACCCAATGTTTCAAATGCCATCGTATAGGTCACGTTGGGCTCGGGGGAAGAGGCAGAGGAACCACCGCGTAATTTCGGTGTGCGTATATTGATTTCGATCAGGGTACGGGGCCGCTTTCCATTTGATCCCAATAAAACGATAAAAGTATGGGTAACAAAAGGCTGCATATCCATGACTCGTAAATTTTTGCCACTTGCTCTCGGCGCTACTGCTGCTGCCTTGATGAGCTTTGCATCTGCCGCGAACGCGTCCACGCTGGACGACGTGAAGGCCAAGGGTTTCGTCCAGTGTGGCGTTTCTCAGGGCGTTCCGGGCTTTTCCAGCCCTGACTCGCAGGGGAACTGGTCCGGTCTGGACGTTGATTATTGCCGCGCGGTTGCTGCTGCAATCTTCGGCGACCCAAAGGCTGTAAAGTTCACGCCGCTGTCTTCCAAGGAGCGTTTCACCGCTCTCCAGTCTGGTGAAGTCGACATTCTGTCGCGTAACACTACCTGGACGATGACACGTGATTCCAAGCTGGGCCTGAACTTCGCTGGCGTCGATTTCTACGACGGTCAGGGCTTCATGGTTCGCAAAGAACTGGGTGTGACTTCGGCTAAGGACCTGGACGGCGCTTCGGTTTGTACGCAGACCGGCACGACCACCGAACTCAACCTGGCTCGACTACTTCCGCTCGCAGGGCATGAAGTACGAAACCGTTGCTTTCGACAACGTTGACGAAGTTATTCAGGCATACGACCAGGGTCGTTGCGACGTTTACACCACAGATTCTTCGGGTCTGTATGCGAACCGTCTGAAGCTGAAGAACCCGAGCGACAACATCGTTCTGCCGGAAATCATCTCCAAGGAGCCGCTCGGCCCCGTGGTTCGTCAGGGCGACGATCAGTGGTTCAACCTTGCTAAATGGACCCTGTTCGCAATGGTCAACGCTGAAGAACTCGGCGTAACGTCCAAGAATGTCGACGAGATGAAGAAGGACAGCAAGAACCCGTCCATCACACGTCTTCTCGGTGTTGACGGTTCCTTCGGTGACATGATCGGCCTGAAGGACGACTGGGCTTACAACATCATCAAGATGGTTGGTAACTACGGCGAAGTCTTCAACGCCAACGTTGGTCCGGACACTCCGCTCGGCATCGCTCGCGGTCTGAACGCTCTGTGGACCAAGGGCGGCATCATGTATGCCCCGCCGGTTCGCTAAGACCGTCGACTGGTCTTTGAATATTGTTCGATCCTCGTGATCGAGATCCTGAGAAGGCCGGTCCATCGACCGGCCTTCTTGAAATCCCCAACCTGATCATGCCGCAAAAAGATTGGCAGACAGGGTAAGGGATTGGACGGATCTTGAAGGTGCATCAAAAGTGCCTTACGACCCGACCACTTCATCAACCATCGGTCCTTGGACAGCTGGCGTGGTGAATCGAAACGACCAAAAGAAAGAGTGCTCACGGGGTCACGGTGCCTTGCAATGCATGCACCGGGCCTTTTCGGGATTTTCTGTCGTAGCGCGATTGCTTGAGGCGGGCGAAGCGGCAGAGAAATTTCTCAGTTGGCGAGGGTGATTATATGCAGGAGCGGAATTCGGTGGGGGCGCCGGAACGTTCTTCCCTGATCAACGACCCACAGGTGCGCGGAATTGTCTACCAGATCGTTCTGGTGGTCTTTCTCGGATTAGGCATCTGGTGGCTCGTATCAAACACGATCCATAATCTGGACAAGCAGAACATTGCGTCCGGGTTTGGATTTCTCGAGGACAACGCCGGCTTCGGCGTCATTCAGTCTCTTATTCCTTACAATGAAACCAACTCGTATGGTCGAGCGATCATGGTGGGCGTGCTCAACACGCTTCTGGTCGCCGTTGTTGGCGTGTTCTTTGCAACCGTCATCGGCTTTCTGGTTGGGATCGCACGGTTGTCGAACAACTGGGTGATTTCGCGTCTTGCTGGCGCCTATGTCGAGACCCTGCGCAACATTCCGTTGCTCTTGCAGATTCTCTTCTGGTATCTCGCCGCATTGCGCGCGGTTCCCGGCAAGCGTGAGGCGTGGAACTTCCTGGGCGTGTTCAGCTTGAACGTGACCGGGCTGCGCATGCCCAAACCGGTGTTCGAACCAGGCAGTTCCGTGATCTGGATTGCCTTGCTGGTTGCGATCGTACTGGCCTTTGTGGTGGCGCGGTGGGCCCGCATTCGTCAGGAAAAGACGGGACAGCAGTTTCCTTCGTTCTGGGCAGGCCTTGGCCTGATTATCGTGCTTCCGCTGATTGCGTATCTCGCAAGCGGCATGCCGATGCATTGGGATTATCCGATCTACAAGGATACGGGGCCGATGTTGCGGCGCGGCTTCCAGCTGGGAACCGGCTTGAACATCATTCCGGAATTCCTCGCATTGACCTTGGCATTGGCGCTCTATACGGCCGCCTTTATCGCTGAAATCGTGCGTGCCGGTATTCAGGCGGTCAGCCATGGACAGACCGAAGCAGCCAATGCTCTCGGCCTTCGGTCCGGTCTGGCGCTGCGTCTTGTGGTTATTCCGCAGGCAATGCGCATCATCATTCCGCCGCTCACCAGTCAGTATTTGAACCTGACCAAGAATTCGTCACTTGCCGTGGCGATTGCCTACCCCGACCTTGTCGCGGTGGGGGGAACGGTTCTCAACCAGACCGGTCAGGCGGTTGAGGTGATCTCGATCTGGATGGCCGTCTATCTGACAATCAGTCTGCTGACGTCGGCATTCATGAACTGGTATAACCAGCGCATGGCGCTTGTAGAAAGGTGAGGGACGACATGACGAATTCTCAAGTCTTCCACCTGAGGACTGAAGAGGCACCGCGGCTCAAGGCTCCGGTGTCCAATCGCGGCGTTATCGGCTGGCTGCGGGAGAACCTGTTCTCTTCGCCGCTCAACACGATCCTGAGCATTATCGGCATCATTATCGTGGCGTCGGTGGTCATTCCGCTCATTGACTTCGCCTTTGTCAACGCTGTGTGGACCGGCAAGGACCGTACAGCCTGTCTTCCCGCCGCAAACGGTGGTGAAGTCGGGGCATGCTGGGCGTATGTTCGCGATTATTTCCCGCAGTTCATCTACGGTCGTTATCCGCCGGACCAGATCTATCGCGTCAACATCGTCTTCATACTGTTTGCCGCTTTGCTGATCCCGATGGCGATGCCAAAAGCGCCGTTCAAGGCGATCAACGCTCTGTTGCTCCTGATCGCTTTCCCGATCATTTCCTATTATCTGCTGACCGGCCTTGTGTTTGGTGACACCGTCATCCTGCCGATTGTTCAGACAGCGGAATGGGGCGGGCTGCTGGTTACACTGGTGATTGCGGTCACCGGCATTACGGTGTCATTGCCGCTGGGAATTCTCTTTGCGCTCGGGCGCCGATCCGCGATGCCGATCGTCAAGCTGGTCTCGGTGATCTTCATCGAGTTCTGGCGGGGTGTTCCGCTGATCACGGTGTTGTTCATGTCGTCGGTGATGCTTCCACTGTTCCTGCCGGACGGGGTCAATTTCGACAAGCTGCTGCGCGTGCTTGTCGGTGTTGCGCTGTTCTCCTCTGCCTATATGGCCGAGGTGGTTCGTGGTGGTCTTCAGGCCATGCCGAAAGGGCAGTATGAAGGAGCAATGGCACTCGGTCTGCGCTACTGGCCGATGATGTATCTCATCATTCTGCCACAGGCGCTGAAGATGGTCATTCCGGGCATCGTGAACACCTTCATCGGGCTGTTCAAGGACACGTCTCTGGTGTTGATCGTCGGCATTTATGACTTCCTCGGTCAGGTGAAGTCTTCGCTTGCCGATACCACGTGGTCGACGCCGACACAGAGCCACACCGGTTTCCTGTTCGCAGCCTTCGTGTACTTCCTGTTCTGTTTCGGGATGTCGCGCTACTCGATCTTTATCGAAAAACGCCTGAACACCGGGCACAAAAACTAAGCATCCGTGATGCGCGACGGTCGTCCGCGACCGTCGCCAGGCAACAAGTTTTTTGGAGAGAAAAATGTCACAGACCGCCGAAGAAGCGAGCGCCAATCGTTCACGGATGGAAATTTCCGAAACGGACGTCGCAGTCGAACTCAAGGGCATGAACAAGTGGTACGGCGAGTTCCACGTTTTGCGCGATATCAATCTCACCGTGATGGGGGGCGAGCGCATTGTCATTTGCGGACCTTCCGGGTCCGGTAAGTCGACAATGATTCGTTGCATCAATCGTCTTGAGGAGCATCAGGCCGGCCAGATCCTTGTTGACGGGATCGAACTGACCAACGATCTCAAGAAGATTGACGAGATCCGTCGTGAAGTCGGGATGTGCTTCCAGCACTTCAATCTGTTCCCGCATCTGACGATCCTGGAGAACTGCACGCTGGCCCCGATCTGGGTTCGCAAGATGCCGAAGAAGCAGGCGGAAGAAATCGCCATGCACTATCTGGAGCGTGTGAAGATCCCTGAGCAGGCCAACAAATACCTAGGCCAGCTTTCTGGTGGTCAGCAGCAGCGTGTGGCGATTGCCCGTTCGCTTTGCATGAACCCCAAGATCATGCTGTTCGATGAGCCAACCTCGGCTCTAGATCCGGAAATGATCAAGGAAGTTCTGGACGTAATGGTGGGTCTTGCCGAAGAAGGCATGACCATGCTCTGCGTCACCCACGAAATGGGCTTTGCCCGCAAGGTCGCAAACCGGGTCATCTTCATGGATGCCGGCCAGATCGTGGAACAGAACGAGCCGGAAGAGTTCTTCAATAATCCGCAGCATGAGCGGACGAAGCTGTTCCTGAGCCAGATCCTCAACCATTGATTTTTCAGGATGTGACGGCGACCTGATTATACAGGCCAAATGCTTCAAAGCCCCCGGTGTTTCAACGCCGGGGGCTTTGTCGTTTTAAAGATGGTTTGTCTTGGCTCTTGTTGAAGTCACAGCGCGAAGATCTGGCGGGTGTGGCAATTACGGATGCGGTCGACAGTCTGTCCGTTCCAGTGCAGTTCGAAATGCGCACTCTGACGGGGAATGTCCATCAGATCGGGCCAGAACAGGGCAACGCATTCACCTCCATCACAGCGCACACTGCGGTAAAGCAGGCCATTATCGCCTGCAGCCCGTCGCTTGGCGGCGAAGGCTTGAGAGACATCATAGCGTTGGGGATCGTGCAGATCGGCACGCGTGCGCACATCGGTCAGGTCAACATCTATCCGGTTGACCAACATGCGAAATTGCGAGGTCCAGCCAGAGGGTTCGGCGCTGGCGCGCATCATCAGGCCGTGGTGAAAAGCAACTTCGCGCAAGGCCACTTCTTCGCTGTTGCCAGCGCTATAAACCCCGTAAGTCCCCGAGGTGAAGCGGCCCGGTCGATCCGCGCTGACGTGAACGAAGGGAGCCATCAGATAGCTTGCACCCGGTCCGGAAACGCGGCGTTCAGGTGGCACCAGCGCCAGTTGGCCAACCTGCTCGTGAACACGCGGATTGGTTTTGGCTTCGGCGGAGGCGAGGGCGTCCCAGTCTTGTGGGTCGGCGATGTCTTCAAACAGATCAATGGGAGGGTGAATGGACCGGATCAGTCGGTAGGCGCGCGGCCAGCCAACGTGCTGTGTCTGCAAGGCATCTGGCAATGTCACCAGCCGCCTCTCTCTGCGTCCAGATAGCCACGCACCCGGGCCAGAGCAAAGATGCTACCGGCGGTCATGATCTCAAGCGGTTGTTTGCCGTCAAAGGCTGCATTGGGCTGGTTGATCCAGCGATAGCCGCGCGTGGGGTCCGTGAAAAGATAGCGTAAGCCCTTGTGGATGCCCATCAGCAGCGACAGTCGTGTTGCGAGATCCCGGTCGATGCGACCAAAGTCTTTTTCTTCCAGCGTGCATAGGTGCGCGCCGACATGCCGCCGAGGATCTCGCGAGCGTCCGCGTCGCTTACCTGCCATCTGGCCAGAAGGTTGACCGATGCACGCGCCAGCGCTGCCGCTTCCTCATCGGTGATGACAGGCACGTCAGGCAGGGATGCGGTGCGGGCAACTTCGTTCAGCATGGCTGATCTCCTTTTGGCATAATATAGTCTATTTATGCCAAATGGCAAGACTTGCGCTGCAAGAGCAAGCTGACTTGAGCCGAAATTGGAATGTGATGAGCAAAGGGGCCATATGCCCCTTTCTCGTCATCAGCCGCGTTATGCTGCGTCCGTGTCGATGGGCGTGTCAGCGCGGCCACCCCATTCGGTCCAGGACCCGTCGTATAAGGACACATCCTTGGCGCCGACGATTTCCAGCCCCAGAGCCAGCGTTGCTGCTGTCACACCGGAGCCGCATGTGGTGGTGATCGGTGCGTCGAGATCAATGCCGGCCTGATCATAAAGGAGCTTGAGCTCCTCCGGAGATTTGACCGTTCCATCTTCATTGGTCAAGTGGCTGGCAGGCAGGTTGAAAGCCCCGGGCATATGGCCGGAGCGCATACCTTCGCGCGGTTCCGGCGCTTTGGCAGTAAACCGGTCTGCGGGGCGGGCATCCAGTACCTGTCTGGATTTCGTGTCGATGATGCCGCGCATCTGGTCAAGATTTGCGACAGCGTTTTCATCGAAATGCGGCGTGAAATTAAGGGCATTGGGCGTCACCGGGCCACTCTCCAGCGGTCGGCCCTCGACCTTCCATTTTTTCAGGCCGCCGTCGAGAATGAAGACGTTTTTTGCGCCCATGATGCGGAAGGTCCACCAGACGCGCGGCGCGGAAAACAACCCGGCGCCATCATAGACGACGATGGTGTCGGCTTCGTTGATGCCCATGGCACCGGCTGCTTCGGCAAAGCTCTGCGGGTCGGGCAGCATGTGCGGCAGGGAGACTGTGGTATCGGCAATCTTGTCGATGTTGAAGCGCACGGCTCCGGGGATGTGGCCTTCCAGATATTCCGTATCCGGGTCGCGGTTCATCGCAGGCAGATACCAGGAGGCATCGACAACGGAAACGTCGGGTGTGTTGAGGTGGTCTTCAAGCCACTGCGGTGTCACGAGGGGAGATGTGTTCATGTGCTTTATTCGTCCTCTTCCTGTTCGAGGTAGAGACCTTTCTGTCTGTGCCAATCTTCGATGGACAGCTCGGGATACCCATTGAAGTGGATATGGTTCGGTCCATCGGGCACTGCAACCCAGTCGGGTTTCGAACCCAACATGATGTGGACGATTTCCGGTGGTGTCGGCAGGGGCGTATCAATGGCAGAGGCGAGCGGATGGATCAACTCGGGCCAGCGCGGGTCCCACAGATAGAGCGCGCTGCCACAGGCTTTGCAGAAGTGCCGCTCGGCCTCGCTTGTTTTGCCGTCTACGGTGGCATGAAACATCGCCTTGTGATCTGCTCCGGTCACAACAAGGCTTTTCGCGTCGGCCATCAGATTGATGGCATAGCCGCCTCCGCCACCGGTCTTGCGGCAAATGGAGCAGTAACAGCGCATGTAAGGGGTGGGGGTGCGGCTTTCGACGGCAAAGCCAACCTTGCCGCAGCAACAGCGTCCTTCAAGTTTCATGCCGGACCTTTCGTATTGAAATGTGAGCGCGGGTTTCAATCGGCAAAGCTGATGCGCACACGGCGGTTCTGTTTGCCCTTCTTTTCGCTCTTGCCCAGTGTCAGCGGGCCAATCTCATCTGTCCGTGCCACATGGGTCCCGCCACAGGGTTGCAGGTCGATGTCACCGATACGCACCAGCCGCACCCGACCGCTACCGCGTGGTGGCTTCACGGACATTGTCTTGATCAGACCGGGATTGGCATCGAGTTCCTCATCGGTAATCCACTCAAACGAGACAGCGTGATTTCCAGATGCAAGCGCATTGAGCTTGGCGATCGTCTCGTTCTTGTCGAGCGGCGCATCGCCCATGTCGAAGTCGAGGCGTCCCACATCTTCACCAATCTGGCCGCCGGTCACAGGAAAGGGCAAGGCCACCGACAGCAGATGCAAGGCCGTGTGCATGCGCATCAGCTTGTAGCGTCGCTCCCAGTCAATTTCCGCCGTCACACCCTGGCCGACATTGGGCACAGGTTGCCCTTCCGCCGGAACATGGACGATGCGATTTTTATCTGTGTCATAAACCGTGGTGGCGATAGCGATACGCAGACCGTCGTCCAGGATCAGCGTGCCGCTGTCGCCGGGCTGACCACCACCTGTGGCATAGAAAACAGTTTGGTCCAGCAGAATGCCGCCCAGGTCATTCACCTCGACCACCTTGGCAGTGCAGGATTTGAGATAAGCGTCATCGCGGTGCAGAGGCTGGGTCATCGAAGGCTCCCGGGTGGAGTGATTTCAAGAAAGGCAACAGGCATGACACGCAGAGACTTGAAAGACCTGCCTGTCACGAGGGCAAATAAGATTGCCAGGCCGTGGTGTGTCAGTGTTGTGTCGTTCTGTCGCGGCCGTCGGTTTGTGAGATCAGGCGCGCAGCGCGTCGTAATTGACCATGACGTGTTTCTTAAACGCCGGACGCTGGCTAAGGCGACCATAATATGCCTTCAGGTGAGGCAAGTCCGGGCGCACCAAGTCTAGCGTGAAATAACGATACAGCACATGCGCAAGATGAATATCGGCCAGTGTCAGCACATCTCCCGTCAGAAAGGCGTGTTGGGCCAGCTGGGTCTCTGCCTTGACCAATTGCCCTGTAAGGGCTTGCAAGGCGCTCGCGATGGCGGACATGTCGCGCTGATCAGCGGGAGTGCGGACCAGCGGTACGAAGATCGAGCGGGCGAAGGCGGTGGTGACGTTGATTTTGGCCCACTCTGCCCACATGTCGACCTTGGCTCGGGCGCTGAGATCGTCCGGCCAGAAGGGCGCCTTGCCGTATTTGTTGGCGGCGTAACGCAGAATGGCTGCACTTTCCCATACCACTGTGCCATCGGCATCTCGAAAGACCGGCACCAGTCGATGTGGCGTCAGGGCGCCAAAATCTTCAGAATCGAGTCCGCCGAAGGCATGGCCAAGATCGTACCGGGTGAAGGCCAGGTCCATCTCGGCCAGTCCCCAGACGACCGCCTGAACATTTGACGAGGTGGCGCGACCCCAAACTTCGATCATGTGATGTCTCCTGCGTGAATTGTCGTGTGCTGCTCAGTTTGTGGCGGCGCGAACGGCCAGAAGCTTGATGGCAAAAGCTCCCATGATCCCGGCAAACATCCAGTCAAAGCCCCGCATGGCACGCGGCGATGACTTGAGGAACCTCGCCAGCGCTGTGGCACTGAAAACAATGGCGACACTTGCGGGCATCCCGATGACCAGAAAGAACAGGCCGAGGAACAGGATTTTGTGCGAGGCAAAAGGGTCGCTCGGTGAAACAAACTGCGGAAGAAACGTCACGAAGAACAGGATGATCTTCGGGTTCAGCAGATTGATCATGACCCCTTGCAGCCAGATCTGTTTCATCGACTGTGGTTTGCGCGGCTTCGTTGCGTCGAGCTTCAGGGAGGACCCACCGCGCAACGCCTGCCATGGCGAGAAAGATCAGATAAGCCGCGCCGATGTATTTCAAGATGCTGAAGGCAACAGCGGAGGTCGCAAGCAGTGCCGATAGGCCAAACCCGGCCAGAAGCGCATGGACGATCAATCCGTTACTGGCACCGAGCACGGCAACCAAGCCGGCCTTGCGTCCCTGGGTCATGGTCTTGCCCAGAAAGAACGTCATGTCCGGTCCTGGCGTGAGAGCCAGCAGTAGGGCTGTCAGGGAGAAGGCTGCAAGCACGGAAAGGCTTGGAAGAAAAGTCATGATGAGGCTCCGGAGCACATCTGTTGGAGCCGGATGCTAACGAATTCCGACAGGCTTGCCAATCGGTCTGCGTGGGGTCTTTTGCAAGGCTGACTGACGCGGTCAGATAGCGATCTGAGGCTCGCGCCAAAAGGTCTTGGACGTCAAAATCGCGGCGATCCATCTGCGTCAGGCGGCTCAACTGGGCCAACGCCTGCTCTTCACCGTCTTTCTTGCTACACTTTGGGCTTTATGACGCCATTTAAAGCGCATTTATGAGGTTCACTCCTTAGAGCACCGGAGACAGCAGCTTTGCCCCTTGCGACGCCACACGAAAGGCATAGCTGCGCGTGTTGAGGGTTTCCTGCGTCATGATGGTCGATTGATCAAAATCACCTTTCAGCATATCGCTGATCTGTTCGATCATCGTTTGGTCAGTAAACCACATTGTCAGTTCGAAATTGATCCGGAACGAGCGGTTGTCGAAGTTCACCGTACCGACGCTTGCCAGTTCGTCGTCGACCAGGGTGACCTTCTGGTGGGTAAACCCTTTAGTATAGCGGTAGACCTTGATGCCGTGCCGGGTCATCTGATCAGCGTAAGCGTATGTGGCAAGCCAGACAATGCGATGGTCCGCGTCTTCCGGGATCAGTAGACGCACGTCAACGCCGCGCATGCGAGCCGCGTAAAGCGCTGTCATCATGTCGCTGCCCGGGACGAAGTAAGGCGTTGTGATCCACAAGCGCTTGCGCGCACCTGCTGCGGCTTCCACAAAGGCAATGGCGCATTCTTCGACATCAGTGATGGGGCCGGTGGGCATCACCAGCACAGATTGGTTTTCCGGTTGAGAGATCGCTGCTTCATCAGGCAGCTCCAATTCACGCCCTGTCGCCCAGAGCCAGTCTTCGATAAAGGTCAGGGCCGCAGCCCGTGCCGCAGGGCCGCTGATCTTGGTGTGTGTGTCACGCCAGAACTCGAACTGCTCCGATTTGCCCATATAGATGTCGCCGACATTGATGCCGCCGACCCAAGCTGTTTGATAATCGACGACGACAAGCTTGCGATGGTTGCGGTAATTCAGGCGCAGAGACCCTAGGAGCTTCCAATGGCGGTTGCGTCCATTGAAGCCCGTGACCTCAATACCGCAGGCTTCAAGCTTGTCGAGATACTTTTTGTCGAGGGCGCTGCTGCCAATTTCGTCATAAAGAAAACAGACCTTGAGACCGGCATTGGCTTTCTCGATCAAAATGTCCGCCAGCTCATTGCCTATGCGATCATTGAAAACCGTGTAGTATTCAACAAGGATGGTGTGCTTTGCTGCGCGCAGTCCGGCAAAAAGTGATGCAAATTTGGCGGGCCCGTTGATCAGCAGCTCGCAGGAATTTCCGGTCAGGAAGGGCAGTCCCGCAACTCTTGCCAGAACAGACCATTGGCGTGTGTGTTCGCGGTCAAAGAGGCCCATGCGGTCGGCTCGGTCGCTGCGATGCGCACGCGACAGACCATAGGGGACGCGCGGGTAACTGGTGAAGCTGCGGGCGCCGAAAATCAGATACACGAAGACAGTCGGAAACGGCAGGAAGGCCAGAGACAATAACCATGCCACGGAGCCTTGCGGAGTGCGACTGTTCATGACCTCGCGCACCGCGCAGGCGAAGGCTGCGATGTAGAGCAAAAAGGCGAGGGTGGCCAGCAACCCGGGCTGTGGCATTGCGGCTTCCACCCAGCCAATGCCGTCAGTGACATCCCGGCTGGCAATATCCATCATGCAGGCTCCGCTTTTTTAATGGCCGGGCAGACTTCTGTGCAGCACAAGCGCTACTCCTAAAGCCATACGTCAGAGGGTGACTTGATAACAGACCTGCGTTGAGTTCGATCTACTTTGTGCCCGCAGGAGACTGTTCCCGCTTTGTTGCACTCCGTCAATCGAGCGAGACAAGCAGTCCACACCCGCGTTGTGACGCGGGTGTTCCGCGATGTCCTGCAAGTGGGATGGCGCAAGCACTGGATCAAGAACACCGGATGCCTGAAGATCAAGGCGATGGTGCCTCGAGGCTGCCCCGCGCACAACAAAGGGCATGATCGGAGTGTCAGACCATGCCCTTTTCAAACATGAACGGCTGAGTGTGATCAGGCAAAAGGCACTTGCAGACTGACCTTGCGTTCCAGCCATTTCGGCACAGGCAGGTCCTTGGAGCGCAGGAAGTCTGGATTGTAGAGTTTCGTTTGGCTGCGGGTGCCATGGTCGCACAAGATGGTCACGATGGTGTGCCCCGGTCCCATCTCCTTGGCCAGACGTTTGGCGCCAGCCAGATTGATGGCGGTTGACGAGCCAACCAGCAGGCCTTCGTGTTCGGCCAGATCAAAAGCCAGCGGAAATGCCTCAGCATCGCTGATCGCATAAGCGTGATCGACCTTGGTGTCCTTGACGATGGGGGTTGACCGGCCAAGGCCGATGCCTTCAGCCACCGAATTGCCATCAGTTGCGCGGGCCTCGCCATCGTTGAACAGGTGAAACATGCCAGCGCCCAGCGGATCGGCACAGCCAATCACGATGTCGGCGTTCTTCTCCTTGAAGTAGCGTGACATGCCGGACAGTGTTCCGCCAGAACCAACGGCGCATATGAAGCCATCGACCTTGCCACCGGTTTGCTCAAAGACTTCCGGTGCGGTGGTCAGATAATGTGCTTTGGGATTGTCGAGGTTGTTCCACTGGTCGGCAAAGAGCACGCCGCAGTTCTCGGATTTTGCCAGATCTTCCGCCAATCGACGTGCGATGTGCTGATAATTGTTGGGATCCTTGAAGGGCATTGCCGGAACTTCGATAAGTTCCGCACCGCACAAGCGCAGCATGTCCTTTTTTTCCTGGGTCTGGGTTTCCGGGATCACGATGATCGTACGGTAACCGCGCGCCGCGCCGACGAGCGCCAGACCGATGCCGGTGTTGCCTGCCGTGCCTTCGACAATAATGCCGCCAGGCCCGATGTCGCCGCGCGTTTCGGCTTCCAGAACCATCTGCCGGGCAGGCCGATCCTTGACCGACTGCCCCGGATTCATGAACTCGGCTTTGCCGTAAATCTCGCAACCGGTCTCTTCCGAGAGCTTCTTCAAGTGGATGAGCGGGGTCTTGCCAATAGTGTCTAGCACTGAGCTGGAGGACTGCATGCGTCGCGCTTCCGAGTTTGGAGTGATGGATTTGTGCAGACGCTAATGCCGTGCGACAAAAGGATCAAGAAAACGGTTTCTCAAAAGCTGCGAGGTGCTTGAAAATACGTGCTGTGTTGCTTTAATTTATCAAACGACTGATCGGGTGCCTGATGGACCTTCGATCCAACGTGATCTATCACCGTGCTCGCCTCGTATATGGAAACAGTAATCGTGTTTCCCGTATGTCTTGAGCTTAAGAGCGACTTTATGGACAAGAATTCTAACGGTCTCGATGAGCTTTATGCTGCCTACGCTGCTGGTGGGCTGTCTGCCCCGGCACAGGCGCTGGTTGGAGCTCATCTGGAAATTTCGGAAAAAAGCCGCAGCTACGTCGATGGTCTGGAGATACTCGCTGGTCTGGCTGTGGAAGACAGCGCGCCGATCGCCTTCAGCGATCGTGATCAGGCGCTTTCGGCGATCTTCGAAACGGACGGGCCACACATCTCTGCGGATGATGACCCGACAGTGTCTCCGACTGGTTTCGCAGTGCAGCAGATGACAGATGGGTCTGGCATTCCGCGCAGTCTGCGGCCTTATGTGGGCACATCCTTGAAGGATGTGAGCTGGCGGACCCTGCTTCCTGGGGTCAAGGAATGCAAGCTTGGCGAAATGGATGGCTGCGAAGCCTCTTTGTTGTGGGTGCGGGCTGGCAAGGCTCTGCCGTGGCACACGCATGAAGGCATCGAGTTGACGCTGGTGTTGCAGGGCGCGTTCAAGGATGGTGCTGGTCATTATTCGGTCGGTGATATCGCTTTTGGCGATCCGGATGTGGACCACAAACCGATAGCCGATACGGATCAAGACTGTTTCTGCTTCGCTGTCACGGAAGGCCGTTTGAAGCTGACCGGTCCGATTGGCCGCTTCTTTGCTCCTTTTGTGAGCTGATTTTTCGGTGGCGGTACGACCAAAGGTCAAACAGCGAAAAATGTGATTTTCGAGCGTCTTAGGGATCCGTTGCAGGTCGTCTTGCGTAGATAGGGCAAGGAGACACATCATGACAGATACCCGCAAGGCCGCCGACTTTATTGCACATCCAACAGATGGCATTGCCTGGATTACAGGAGCAAGTTCTGGCATTGGTCGCGCATTGGCGCTGAAGATGGCATCTGCTGGATGGCGCGTTGCAGTTACCGCCCGCTCAAAAGACAAGTTGGACGAGTTGGAACGCTCGGCGGACGGTCTGTCTGGCCGCATTCTCGTTTATGCGGGAGATGTCACGGATGCCGACGGGATGGCTGAGATGGCAAAGGACTTGCGGGCAGGTCATGGGCCGATCGCGCTGTTGGTACCAAATGCCGGGGTCTATTATCCTCAAGACGGTCTCAATGGATCGCTGAAGGAGTGGATGGCGACTATCGACGTCAACCTCAAAGGCACGGTCAACGTTCTGTTGCCGGTGATCAACATCATGAAAGATCAGCGCTTCGGCCAGATTGCTGTTGTTGCGTCCGTCGCCGGGTATCGCGGTTTGCCGACGGCGGCCCCCTATGGCGCCACCAAAGCCGGATTGATCAACATGATGGAAGCGCTGAAATTCGACCTGGATCTTGCCGGTATCCGCGCCCAGGTGATCAATCCGGGGTTCGTCGATACACCGGCCACCAAGGGCAATCCATTTGATATGCCCTATTTGCAAACACCAGAAGAGGCTGCGCAGGCCATGTTCGACGGCATGCAGTCCAAGCGTTTTGAGGTGGCGTTCCCCAAGCCCTTTGTGCGTCAGCTCAAGATCCTGCGTTTGCTGCCCTATAAGCTCTATTTCAAGCTGATGGGGCGCTCTACCGGCTGGTCGAAGAAGCCTGCCTACAAGAATGAAGATCCGGATTTGAATTGACGTTCTGACGCCATGATGCCTTATGCTGGCAAAATTCTGTGGTGGCTGATACATCAAAAAAGGCGCAATCCTAAGGGATGCGCCTTTTTTCTTGAGGTAATGTCAGGCTCTTTAAAACCCGATCATCATGCTTTTGTGTAAACCATCTGGCGCACGTCGATGTTGCCCGAGCGAAAGCCTGCTTCGCAATAATGCAGGTAGAATTCCCAGAGACGACGGAACCGCTCATCGAAGCCGAGCGGCTGGATTTGTGGTCAAGGCATTGCGGAAACGGTCACGCCAGTCAGCAACGGTGCGGGCATAATCCTGACCGAAAATCTTTTGTTCAGCCAAATTCAGTCCGAGTGACTTGCTGATTTCGCTCAGTTTGCCGGGAGGGGGCAACATGCCACCCGGAAAAACATGTCGCTGGATGAAATCAGGAGTGCGGCTGTAGTCATCGAAAATCCGGTCCTGAATGGTGATGATTTGCAGGCCGGCCTTGCCCTGCGGCTTCAGGCAGCGCGACAACTGACTGAAATAGGTTGGCCAGTATTTCTGGCCCACCGCCTCGAACATCTCGATCGAGGCAATGCTGTCGAACTGACCGGTTTCATCGCGGTAATCCTGAAACGCCACCTCGACCTTCTCGTTGAGACCGGCATGGAAGATCCGTTCGCGGGCAAAGTCGTATTGCTCGCGTGAAATCGTCAATGCCTTGACGCTGGCCCCAATCTCCTTCCCGACGAACTCGGCAAAGCCGCCCCAGCCACAGCCGATTTCCAGAACCTTCTGCTCGGCTGTGATGCCGATTTCGCGAGCCAATGACGCATATTTGCGGTTTTGTGCGGTTTCCAGATCCATGTCCTCGCTCTCATAGAGGGCGGAGGAGTAGGTCATGCTGGGGTCCAGCCACTCGCGGTAAAAGGCATTGCCGAGATCGTAATGCGCCGAGATGTTGCGTTGCGAACCCTTACGGGTGTTAGAGCGGAACAGGTGACGCAAAGACAGAACCGCCCGCGCAAATGGTTTGCCGGAAATTGCCTGCATGGTGGCATCCCGGTTGACGCAGAACAATTCCAGAAATGTCGTGACGTCGGGCGACGACCAATAACCCGCAATGTAGGCTTCCCCGACGCCTACATCTCCGCGCCGGATGGCGAGTGTGGCGAAGCGCCAGTCGTTGACGATGGCTTCTGCTGCGGGACCTGGCAGTTCTCCGTTGAACATGAAACCACGGCCATCTGGCAGCGTCAGCTTCAAGGTGCCGTATTTCAGACCCGTCAACAGCTTGACGCCCTGACGCACCATCAAGGGCAAGCCTTTGATGGATTGTTTTAAATTATCCTGATTGATCACTATCATCTGTGTCATCGCCTTCTCCCCGAACCCCATTCCCATGTATTTGTCCGCCATCGGTTCGACGACCTCAGACCGGTGTTTTCGATTTCGTTTTCCCCGAATATGGGTCAGAAGCTCCCAGAAACTTTACCCCTTTCAAAGTCAGTTTCAATGCTTGCCAATGGATTGCTGCAATGACTTTGAATGTCATCAGCGGATAGCGAGCCGCATGCCGGACGAGGCTCCGTGTTGTCAGGGCTTCCCCGTTTCCGGCAAAGCTTGCCGAGAGCAGCACTCCGTCCTTGTCCTTTTCCAGAATGCGGATGCGTACGGCCTTTCCCGGCGGCAGCAGCGAGAAATGATAACGCTGCTGCATGTCGATGAAAGGCGACACCCAGAATTCCTTGTCCTGTTCCTAGCGCAAACCCGATTTACTCATCTGCCCTTCGTGCACAGGCGCGACATAGGTGTGAATGCCGCCAAATGTATTGCGCACTTCATAGACGACTGCACAAAGTGCTTCTGCTGCGTCATAAGCATAATAAACGGCCAGAGGGTTGAAGGCGTATCCGAGCAGTCTCGGGTAACACAACAGACGCACCCGATGCGCTGGGGTGAGACCTTCGGCCGTCATCAGCGTGTCGATGTGTTGGCGTAGATTGCTGCCATCTCGCAGCCCGTGATCGCGCTCGTGAAAGCTGACAAGATTGAAGCGGTTGACGGAAAAAAGGCGGCTTTTCGACGCGGCTGTCTCCAGTTGGTCCAGATCAATCAGCAGTGAAAAGACGCGATAGGTAAAGCGGTGGTGCTTCGGGCGCACACGCGCATGCATCACCGTTCCGGCGTAAAGGCTTGCCGCGTCACCGGGCACCGTGCCGTTTTCCTGAACGGATGTTGCAAGCAGGCGTTTCATTCGGCAGCTTCCATGAAAGAGGGGGCAGTCTGAGCGTCGTCTTCCCAAGGGATACGTGCGCCCAGGCTGCGAGCGACGTTCAGGCCAGAGCGCAGTCCATCTTCATGGAAGCCATGGCACGTCCATGCACCGCAGAACCACGTGTTGCGTTTGCCTTGCAGTGTTTGCAGGCTTTCCTGAGCGCCAAGGGCCTTTGCGTTGAACTGCGGGTGATCATAGACATACGTTCCGAACGTGAGAGCCGGATCTGGAGCCTCATTCGGGTTCAGCGTCACGAACAGTGGCTTGTCTGCATCAAGGTTCTGCAATTTGTTCATCCAGTAGCTGACGGTCACATCCTGATCATCGCCCACCGTTTCGTCAGACAGATAGTTCCACGAGGCCCAGACTTTCTTGCGGCGTGGCATCAAGGTGTGGTCGCGGTGCAGATAGACCGTGTTTGGCCGATAGGGAATGGCGGACAGCATCGCTTGTTCTTCGACGCTTGCATCGTTCAGCATGGCAAGCGTCTGATCCGTGTGACAGGCCATCACCACGTGATCGAAGCGGTCTGTGTGGCCATGGCTGTCGGTGATCACAACGCCATTCTCATCGCGTGTGACGTTCGTGACGGCGGTGCCATAGCGAATACGACCATGCAGAGGGGCCAGCAAACGCTCAACATAATTGCGACTGCCACCAGAGACTGTTCGCCAGACCGGTCGATCCAGGTTGACCAGACGGTGATTGCGGAAGAAGGCGACGAAGCTCTCTGCCGGGTAATCATACATTTCACAAAGCGGAGTTGACCAGATCGCGGCTCCCATCGGCAGCAAATACTGTTCGGTAAACGCTTTGCCATAGCTGTTCCGGGTCAGATACGCCCCGAGTGAGACGTCCCGCAGGTGTCCATTGTCGAGATCCTTCACGCAGGTCTTGTTGAAGCGCATGATGTCGCGCAACATGCCGAAGAAGGTCGGTGACAGCAGGTTGCGCCTTTGTGCAAACACCGTGTTCAGGGACTGCCCGGACCATTCAAGCTGGCCCTGATTACAGGAGACAGCAAAGCTCATGTCGCTGGCGTCTGTCTTCACATCCAGGTGTTTCAGCAGATTGGTGAGGTGGGGGTAATTCAGTTCATTATAGACGATAAACCCCGTGTCGACTGACATGGGCGTGCCATCATAGTCAATGTCAACGGTGGCGGAATGACCTCCGGGTCGCTCGCGCTTCTCGTAAAGGATCACCTCGTGATTTTTACTAAGGGCCCAAGCGGCGCTATTGCCGGAGATGCCAGATCCGATGACGGCGATGCGCATGTTGTATCCTTTGTGAGCGGACAGGGAGTTTTTCAAATCAGTATTGTAGACAATACGTTCGCAAACTTTCGGTGGATCACCGAAAACTGGAAATCACTTTGGGGCAGTGAGTGGTGGGTGAGTTCAACGGCGTGGGTCATCTCGGCCAAGAGCAATGGATCTGGCGGATGCGGTGTGACTGCATGATAAAGTTGGCAGGTTGCGTGATCGAAACTTTGAGACGCACATTGGCCGCCCCACGGTAAAGCGGAACGGCCACAGATATGGATAACGCGATGAGCTGCACTCACGCCGTGTTGGTGAATCAGACGCGCACTGTTTTCACGATCCAGGTCCATGCCACCTCGAAGTGGTTCGAGGTGTAGCCGAAAAAGTCGCGAATGCCGGTCCAGATCTGCTGGCCAACGGCGGCCAGATGGAACATGAAGTCACGCGGCTTGACGTCGATCTGTGCCTGACGATCTTCGACGAGGTCGACTGACGTCGTCGTGTCGCCCTGATGTACTGTCGTGTGACTGACGACCTTTTGAATTGCCGGGGTCAGACGGGCCTGATCCTTGGCCACAGCGTTTGCGGCTTGGAGGCGTTGCGGTCTTGCCGTTTGGCGAACAACAATGGCGCGACCATCTGGCAGCAGATGGGTCTCGTTCTCACGCACTTGCGTATTGTAAACGACCTCGCCGTGGCGATCGATCAATTCAACCCAGATCACCGGCTTGCCTTCGATCTGCACTTCCCCGACCCAGATTGAAAACTTGCTTTGCAGTGGATCTGATGGGCTGGCCGAAGCGGCGGCCAGGGTGACGGCCAGACTGTCTTGTTTGAGGGCAAATGTCTTGGTGGTCTGGGATGGCACTGTGCGGGGGGCAGCGGCCTCGGGCTGCACACGGTCCGTTGAACGGGCCAGCGCGGCATCCGGAGACAGACTTGCCATTGCAAGTGCAAACAGCCCTGCCAGATGCGGCAGGAGCCACGCGACGGTGTCTTGCTTACACTGTATCGCCTCGCCAGTCGTGGCAGCCGAAGCGTGCGTGAAGATAGGGCCTTTTGCCTGAAGCAGCATGTTCTTATGCATCTGCGCCTCCTTTGGTCATTTTCTTGACCGCACACAGGAAACAATCTGATTGGCGTTCGGCTCCATCACATTGTGCGGAGCGTGTCGAATATCTGCCGTATTTTTTTCATTATTTTGCCATTATTGCATCAAGCTCTCGTTTTGGCGAGATTTTAAATCGGGTCTCTTTTTCTATCGTGAAGGGAGTATGTATTTCCGCTGCAGGATTTTTCGGGTCATTTTTATCTTGAAATCAGAAATTAAAATAGATTTTACGTTTCATGGTCTTATCTAAAACTGGATTCAGAATGCTTTGATAGAAAAGTATTGTAGTTTTTAACTATGATGTATTCAGATCGTCAAAAATAACTATTAATAAAATCCTCTTGATGAACAGGTCTTTGAGATGTCGGCGGAAGAGAAGCGTGTCGAACAGATGAAGGACAGTGCGATATGGCACGCCCTTCAGGGGCTTATTTCGCCAGTCATGCGAGATCTGACCTGTGGGGATTGCCACTTTGAAGCAAGGTCGCGCTCGTGTTCACACCGGTGGCGGGCCGCAGTGGACGCCGGGCGGGAGAGTGTTGCCCGCAGATGTTATGATTGCGCTCGAAACTCTATCGGATGCTGCGCGAGCTGTGGGCGATGCTGCTCAAGCGACCAACTCGACCACAGTCAGCAAGCCAGCATTTCTGCTCGCGCGTGGGCGTCAGGTGGTCCTGTCTGGCGGTTTTGGCGACGGCGCTCCGGTGGTGCCGGCGGATCATGCTTTCTTCGGTGTCTTGTGCAGTGGGGGGCGATCTGCGGAAGAGCAAGTCGCGGTCGTTCTATGGGGGCCGGATGAACATGCGCTGGAGGAGGCTGCATTTCTGGACCTTGACCGTCATCTGGTTCTGGCCGGCGAGATTGCCACCTTGCAGCGTGATTTGCGAGCCGCACAGGACGCACAACTTGAGGCGACGAATCGGGCTGACCTTTTTGAAGACATGTCAGAGCTGGCAGGCGTGGGCGCATGGGCGCTTGATCTGAAGACCAATGAAATGACGTGGACCGCACAGGCCTGCCGCTTACATGATCTGCCCATCGGCACGGTGCCCACGATCGAGAGTTGGTTCGAGACCCATTGTCCGGAGGCGTTTTACCCAAAGGCGCGCTCGGCGTTTGAAGAGGCTATTCACAACGGTTCGGGCTGGTCGATGCAAATGCCCCTGCGCACTGCTGTTGGCCGTGACATCTGGATCGCCTCCATTTGTCAGCCGGTTTACAGTGAGATGGGCACGGAGCGGCTGGTCGGGGCGTTGTATGAGGTCACAGCCACAAAGCAGCGCGAGGACGAGGCAGAACAAACACAGCGTCTGTATCGTTCGACGCTGGAAGCCCTTTCTGAAGGCATTATTGTTGCCGACCAGAACGGGATTGTCCGGTGGTTTAATACCTCTGCCGAGCAGATCCTTGACTGTTCGACCATTTACGAAGGTATGACGCATGTCTCCACGCTGCCTGTCCGGGAGGTGGGGCAACACCCACGGGAGGAGGCGGAGTTCGGCCTTGGTGATGATGAAGCTGTGGATCCTCCTACTGAGATGAAACAGGGGCCGTTCCTCGTTGCTTTCCTGGAGCAGGCCAGTGCCACTGCGCGCATCGCTTGCGTTGAAGTTGGAACATCGCATGCGCGGCGCTGGCTCAAGGTGCGTTCCCGTCCGTTGGAGGATGAAGTAACGCGGGACCATATCGGCACGGTGATCTCAATCGAAGATATTACCGAGTTGAAGAAGAGCGAGGAACTTCTCAACGAGGTTTTTGAGGCAAGCCCCAACGGCATGGCGATCTATAATCACGACGATGAGCTTGTCATGGCAAACACTGCCTATCGCAAAACCTTAGGTTTGCCGCAGGAGACCGCTCTCCGGCCGATGACCTATAAGGACGTGGTCCTGAACGCGCTGGAGGAGGGATGCTTCATCGAAGCACCGAAAGCGGAGGACAAACGCAAGGCCTTGGCTGGCCAATCGGCTGGATTCTTTTCGGCACTGCCAAGGAGGATTTGTTGAGCGACTGCGATCCGATTTCTGGTGTCAAACGAGTTTCAAGAAAACGGCGTCTTCTTATCGGGTCGCCTTTTTCACGGACGTCAGCACTTTGAAAGAGCAGGGGTTGTTGCTTGAAAATGCGCTGGAACTGATCCCCGGTGCCATCGCCTTTTTTGATCGGCATGACCGGTTGATCCTGGCCAACTCCGCTATGCGGGATCTGTTTGGACAGGTTCCGGAAGACGTGAATGAAGCCACCACGCTGATTGATCTTGTGCGGTTGAATTGCGTGCGAGACGGTATGAACGAGGAAGAGACGTTCGCGTATCTCAGGCAGATTATCCGCGCGCTTCAAAAAAGCCCTAACCTCACCTATGAGCGGGTGATGAAGAATGGCACAAGCTACGAAGTGGAAGTGCGTACACTGGAAGATGGGCGCCATTTCTGCAATTTGCGTGATACGACCCGCGAGAAGACCGAAATGCGTGAGTTGGCAGGGCAGGAGAAGAAAGCGGAAGAGCGGGCGAATTTGTTGGCGCAGACGCTCGACAATCTGGCCTATGGGCTATTGGTTTTTGACGGTGAAGGCACGCTTGTTTATCGCAATGCAAGATATGGTGATGTGCTTGGCTTGCATGAGACTTTGCCGGAGCCCGGTGTAACCTTTCGCGCGGTCGAAGCGTTGGAGGACGCTCACGCCTTTGCATCGGTCGGAGACCCGGTGGATCAAAATGAACAGGCGCTTGCGCAGGCGTTCGTCGGCGATATGTCAGCCAATGTCGTGCGCTACAATCCGGCGACGGGGCTTGCGGCGGCGCAAGTCGCGCTTGATGATGGTGCAACGCTGCGTGTCTACAGCGTCGCACGGTGATGTCTGAGCCGTTCTATTTGATGAATTTGATCTGATTCCGACTGGAAGGATCCAGGCTAGCGATGCACGTGGCATCGGGAGCTTGTGTGTCATGGTCGCGTGAATCAGGCTCTGCCAAGGCGCATCGTGAGGCTTTGTTGACGAGGATCTGGCTCAGCCCATCGCATTTGGTGCCCGCGAGCCGGAATTGTTTGACGACCGTTTTGCCTTTTGGCAGCGCACCAAAATCAAAGGCGGTCATCTTGTCGACCAGACCTTTCTTGTTGAACAGCACCAACTCGTAAGCCACGTCAGAAAGGGCAGTCTGCGTGGCATTCCTCGTGACGAAGGTCAGCATGCAACCTGTGGGCGTCTGGGTGGCCGTGTTGAGTTCCAGTACTCAAATCGGCCCCCTCCGCATGCACCATGTGAGGTGTTGCAAGAGCATAGGTCATGGCCAGAGCCAAGGCGACGGTCAGTCGGCGGCGAAACGGCTGGCGCGGAATGGTCGTAACGGCGCGGTCCTTTTGCATATGGCAACCCTGTTTTATAACGGACATATCGATCTGGCTCCCGCCATGGAGCGGGAACAGGGCCGAGGAGCACCGTATTTTCCTGAAACGATGGCGGTTACATCCTTGGCTATAAAACATGAGTATTGTAGTCAAGTAATTAATGTACAGTCATGAGGAGGCGGTCCACCGCAGGCGATGTGCTGGACATGGCAGAAGGCAGGTGCGGATGGACCGTCGCCAACCATGAGGTGAGAGCCGGGCAAACAAAAACCGCTCCACAAGGGAGCGGTCAAATGCAGGCTGATGTTTCTGCCTTTAGAGCCCCTGTCTCGTGGATGGGGCCATGCTTCGGGCTCTTTACTTCGTGTCTGCTGCCGACTTTTTATTGCCGGTGTCGGTCAGGCAACACGTAGTGTAAGAAGACGAAAACGCCGATCATTGTTTTCCAGCATGCAGACGACTTCGCTCGCATGTCCGGTTTGATTCTGACGCCTGTCTTTCTTGATCAGGCAGAGACCTGTACTGCCGCAGTCTAGCTAGGTAAGTGCATAAGAAGGTCTTAAGTTCAGCGACCTTTTTCTCTATTTTTGTGCCGTTTGCGAAGATTGCGACAGATTTGATTTACGCCATCGCTCTTGATTCTGCAACAATGCGTAAATTTGACAATTGATAAGCGGGTGACCGATCTAAAATGGCGCATTATTGGAAATAAGCTTTTGTTTCTTCGGTTTATTTCCGGATATTTCAGAGGGTCTCTCAGGGAATAGCTCTGTAAAATGACGGCTTGTCGCAAGTACGATCCTGTTAATTACTATCGATGAAATGCGAGAAATCGTCAAAAATATCAATATCGTGCACGGCCTGCCTCATGCCACTTCGCGCGGGATTTGCACGCAAAATGCCTCAGAGAGCCGTGTGAACGCGGGTTTTGATACTGTAAAACCGCATGGACGGTGGGCCAAGCGGGTCGTGGTGATCTATCAGAAAAGAAGAGCAGACCTTAAGAAAGGTGGCTCCCCGAGCAGGGCTCGAACCTGCGACAATTCGATTAACAGTCGAATGCTCTACCAACTGAGCTATCGGGGAATACCTGTATCTGATGACGAAGCCATTTTTCTCATTCAGATGAGAAAAGAGTGGCTCCCCGAGCAGGGCTCGAACCTGCGACAATTCGATTAACAGTCGAATGCTCTACCAACTGAGCTATCGGGGATCACCAGTCCAAGGCAGCATCTGTGCCGCCCCGGCGATTGGCAAGCGTATATCAAAGGCTTGATCCGTTTGCCAAGTCCCTCGGGCGTTATTTTCTGGAAAATTGTGAACTTCTCCTGTGAAAACATTATTTTCGTAGGAAAATCAGTTGCTTGATATATTTCACATGGGTGCATTTGCTTGCTGCCCTAAGGGCGACGATGTCAGGAGAGTGTGCAAGGTTACGCGAAACCGGTCGGTGAACCCGTGATTACGAGATCCTTTGGCGCAAGGCGTCATGCTTGTGTCAGCCTCTGGCAATGGTTACAAGAAGCGGGCCAACGGTGTTTCGTCTGCCTGCAAGCGGGCGAAGCTGAAACGGGAATGTAGTGCGCTGGTCTTTGAGGCTGGCAAGGCTGTAGCTGCCCCCGCAACTGTAAGCGGCAAGGAGACCTGCAAAACGTCACTGGATCGACACTTGGTCTGATCCGGGAAGGCGCGGGGCCTCTGTTCGAGCCGTAAGCTAGGGAGACCGGCCGTGGCCCTGCGTGTCATGTCGACCGTATGGATCAGAAGACGCTGTCGGGTGGACGGTGAGGAGATGAAAGTATGATCGGAGACGATCAACAGGCTTGTCCTGCGCCTGAGTGCAGGATGATGTGCCGTGCCCTGTCCGCTGCCGGTGAACAATGCTGTTCTGTGTCGGTGCCCTCGTGCGGGAGGATGCCATGACCCATGCTCACCTGGTTCTAGGCGGTGCGCGCTCCGGCAAAAGTCGCTTTGCAGAAGATCTGGCGACGCGCAGCGGCCTTCGGCGCCTCTATGTCGCAACCTCGCCGGTCATTGATGCGGAGATGGACGACCGTATTGCCCAGCACAAGGCCCAACGTGGTGCGGGCTGGCTCACTATTGAAGAAGAGTTGGATCTATGCGGCGTGCTGCATCGGTGTGGCGATCCTTCACAGGTGATCCTCATCGACTGTCTGACCCTTTGGCTCAACAATCTCATCTACCATCAGCACGACGTTGAAGCCGCCGTTGATGTGCTTTGTGCCTGTCTGGAAAATCCCGCAGGACCCGTGGTGCTCGTGTCGAATGAAGTGGGCATGGGGCTTGTGCCGGAAAGCGTGCTGTCGCGCCGATTTCGCGATGCGCAAGGCCGTCTTAATCAGCAGTTGGCCGCGGTTTGCACGCGCGTTACTTTTGTTGCGGCAGGCCTGCCGCTCATCTTGAAATCATCTGAGAAAATGGACCCAAGTCTATGAAACCAGGACAGAAAATTCCCGCGACCATTGTCACCGGCTTTCTTGGCGCAGGCAAGACCACGCTGATCAGGAACCTGTTGCGGAATGCCAATGGCAAGAAGATTGCCCTGATCGTCAATGAGTTCGGCGACATGGGTTTTGACGGCTCTCTGATGAACGGATGTGTTGATCCGAGTTGTTCTGCCGATGAGGTTGTGGAACTGACGAATGGCTGCATCTGTTGCACGGTGGCGGAAGAGTTTCTGCCGACCATGGAAATGCTGCTGTCACGCGAGGAGGTGCCCGAGCACATCGTTATCGAGACCTCAGGGTTGGCCCTGCCACAGCCGCTGGTGCGGGCGTTTTCATGGCCAAGTGTCAAGACCAGAGTGACTGTTGATGGCGTCGTGACGGTGCTGGATGCCGCCGCATTGGCGGAGGGGCGGATTGCCGCTGATCTTGCAGCCCTTGAAGACCAGCGCAAGCAGGATGAGGCGCTGGACCATGAAAGCCCGGTCGATGAGCTGTTTCATGATCAGTTGTCCTGTGCCGATCTTGTGGTGCTGAACAAGGCTGATCTTGTCGCAGACGACAAGCTGGCCGAGGTTGAAGCCCGCATTGCTGCGGGTATTCGTCCCAATGTCGAGATCATTGCCGCCAGCAAGGGCGTGTTGCCCATTGAGGTGCTTTTGGGGCGCGACAGCGCGGCAGAAGATGACATGGCAGATCGCCATGAGCATCATCACCATCACCACGATGATGATCACGAGCATGATGAAGACCATGATCACGAGGATCATCATCACGATCATCACCATCATGATGATTTTGAGAGTTATGTGGTTCCAGTGGCTGCCTTTACCTCCATGCAGGAGGCTTCCGACAAAGTTGCGCGGGCGATGGCATTGAAAGGCATCTTGCGTATCAAGGGTGCTGTGGCCATCGAGGGAAAGGCATCACCCGCCATGGTGCAGGCCGTTGGGCCACGGGTCGAGACATGGTTTTCTGCAGCCGCTGAAAAATCCGGCCAGCTTGTGGTCATCGGTCTCAAGGGCTTGGATCTCGATGCCGCACGGGCCGAATTGGGTGGCGTGGTGCACTCTGCCTGATGCAGGGCGGAGTGTTGACCTCTCCCCTTGTCATGCAGGGTTTCTGGAAGGGATTTCATGCATATTCTGGCAAGCCAGACCCGGCGGATTGATGACGGCGGTGACGCGGTAGATCTTGCGCAGGATCCCGCCGACATTCTTCTGCTGTCGTTTGCCGACACGGAGCTAGGGGCCTTTGCGCAGGCTCGGGCAACACTTGAGGCGTCGGAACAAGCGCCGTCGGTTGCCAGTCTTCGGTTGGCGTCCTTGTCGGCTTTGGCGCACCCGTATTCGATTGATCTTTATGCCGAGAAGACGGTTTCCGGATCGCGGCTGATCGTGTTGCGGCTGCTTGGTGGAATTGAGTACTGGCGTTACGGGGTTGAGCGTTTCGAGGAAGAAGCGCGTCGCACGGGCGCAGATCTCATCTTCATCGCTGGTGATGATCGTTGGGATGCGGAGCTTGCCGAAAGGTCCACTGTTGCGCCTGAGGTGGCGCATCGTTTCTGGCGTTATTGTGTGGAAGGCGGGCCGGGCAATTATCTCAATGGGCTGCGGTATCTTATGGCTCAGGTGACTGGTGGAGATGTGCCGCTGGCCCCGGTGCCTTTGCCGCGTGCAGGGATTTTTCTGCCCGGGCACCCGTCGCCGGATCTGACTGCCTTGCAGGCGACTTGGACGGAGCCGAAGCGCCCTGTCGCAGCGCTCGTGTTTTACCGGGCGTTGATGCAAAGCGGTCAGACTGCTCCCGTCAGCGCGATGAGTGCCGCACTCGACGCGCAAGGCCTCAACTGCTTGCCGGTTTTTGTATCCAGTCTGAAGGAAGCAGAAAGCGTGGCGGTGCTGGAACACCTGTTTGACCAGAACGCGCCTGATGTAGTGCTGAATGCGACCGCTTTTGCCGTGTCCAAGGCGGGGCAGGCGCACAACACGACACCGCTGGATGCACCAGGCAGACCTGTTTTGCAGATCGTTTTTTCGTCTTCCAGCAAAGAAGGCTGGCAAGACAGTGATCAGGGGCTGTCGATCCGGGATCTGGCGATGCATGTGGTCTTGCCAGAACTGGATGGCCGACTGACGACCCGTGCCGTGTCCTTCAAGGAAGAGGGGACACTTGACGTGCTGACCCAGTCTACACCGGTCCGCTTCGTTCCGGCTGAGGACAGAGTGGATTTTGTTGCAAGGCTTGCCGCTAATTGGGCGCGTCTTGGAACGGTGCAGGCGGGTGACAAGAAAACCGCGCTTATTCTGGCTAACTATCCCAACAAGGATGGTCGTCTTGCCAATGGTGTTGGTCTGGATACACCAGCGTCTTGCGTGGCGCTTCTGCGTGCGATGCACGGGGCGGGCTATTGCGTTGGTGATGCGCCACAGACCTCTGCTGCCTTGATGGATCTCTTACGCTCCGGTGTGACCAATGTGCTGGAGGGGCGCAGTCAGCGGCGTGGCGGCGAATTCCTGTCGCTTGCCGTCTATCACGAGGCGTTCGCGACACTGCCGGACGAAGTGCGGCAGGCGGTGGTTGCGCGCTGGGGTCCCCCGGAAGACGACCCGCATGTGGCGGAGGGCGCATTCCGCTTGGCGCTGCATCGTTTCGGCAATCAGCTTGTCGGTATTCAGCCAGCGCGCGGCTATAACATTGATCCCAAGGAAACTTATCACGACCCCGATCTGGTGCCGCCGCATCATTATTTCGCGTTTTACATCTGGCTGCGTGATGTCTTTGGAGTTCATGCGCTGGTGCATCTTGGCAAGCATGGCAATCTGGAATGGTTGCCGGGCAAGGCGCTGGCCCTGTCGTCTGTGTGCTATCCGGAAGCGGTTCTCGGGCCGGTCCCGAATATTTATCCGTTCATCGTCAATGATCCGGGTGAAGGCGCACAGGCGAAGCGGCGCACGGCGGCGGTCATCATTGATCACCTGACGCCACCGCTGACCCGTGCGGAAAGTTACGGGGCTGGCGAAGAACTGGAAACGCTGCTGGATGAATATTATCTGGCAAGCGGCGTCGACCCGCGACGCTTGAAGGTGCTCACACAAGATATTCTCGACGTTGCGTCACGCCATGGTCTCGACAAGGATATTGGTCTGGATGGGACGATGGATGATGCGACGCGATTGGCGCGACTGGATGCACATCTGTGCGATCTGAAAGAATTGCAGATCCGGGACGGTCTGCACATTCTGGGACAAAGTCCAGAGGGTCGTCCCCTGACGGATCTTCTGGTGGCGCTGGCGCGTTTGCCACGTGGTTCTGATGGCGCGCAGCAGGACAGTTTGCACCGGGCGATTGCCGGGGATCTCGGGTTTACCGATTTTGATCCGCTGAATTGCGAGTTCTCTGCAAGCTGGCAGCAGGATCGCCCGACATGTCTGGCGACCCTCTCGGATGACCTTTGGCGCTCACAAGGCGACACCGTCGAGCGGATCGAAGTGCTGGCGGCCGCGCTTGTGGCTGGAGATCGCGCTCTTTTGCGGCAGATGCCAGACCAATGGGGGCGGACACTTGCCGTTCTGAAGGACATTGACGAGACACTGGCCCCCTCCGTCAGCCTGTCCGGGCAGGCTGAAACCGATGCAACGCTGACAGCTCTGGCGGGTGGGTTTGTTGCCCCGGGCCCGTCGGGTGCTCCTAGTCGTGGTCGGCCGGATGTCTTGCCGACGGGCCGCAATTTCTATTCTGTTGATGTGCGGGCAGTGCCGACCGAGACCGCCTGGCGACTGGGTAAGGCATCAGCGCACCTTGTGGCCGAGCGCTATTTTCAGGATGAGGGCGAGTGGCCAACTTCGCTGGCGTTGACGTGCTGGGGTACGGCCAACATGCGCACGGGCGGTGATGATATTGCACAGGCGTTGGCTTTGATTGGCGCGCGTCCGGTCTGGGATACAGGGTCGGGCCGCGTTACCGGTTTCGAAATTACGTCTCTGTCTGAGCTTCAGCGTCCGCGCATTGATGTCACGCTGCGCATTTCCGGATTTTTCCGCGATGCTTTTCCGCATCAAATCGATTTGTTCGACAGCGCGGTGCGCGCTGTCGGCGCTTTGGACGAGCCGGAGGAAGCCAATCCGCTTGCTGCCCGGATGCGCAAGGATCGCTTGAAGTTACGGGCTGAGGGCCTTGATGACGAAGAGTCAGATCAGCGTGCGGGGTTTCGTGTTTTCGGGTCGCGTCCGGGCGCTTACGGGGCCGGGTTGCAGGCCTTGATCGACGAAGGCCTATGGGATGAGCGCGCCGACTTCGCCGAGGCGTTTCTGGTCTGGGGCGGCTACGCCTATGGCGGCGGAGCGGAGGGTGTTGGTGCGCGCGCCGACTTCGAAAGCCGTCTGGCAACCGTTGATGGTGTGCTGCACAATCAGGACAATCGAGAGCATGATATTCTCGACAGCGATGATTATTATCAGTTTGCTGGCGGCTTGTCGGCGACGGTGGAAAGCCTGAAGGGCGCTGCACCGACCGTCTATCACAATGACCATTCGCGCCCTGAGCGCCCTGTGGTGCGCAGTCTTTCGCAAGAAGTCGGACGTGTCGTGAGGGCGCGGGCGGCGAACCCGAAGTGGATCGAGGGTGTCATGCGGCACGGCTACAAGGGGGCGTTCGAGATTTCTGCCACACTGGATTATCTCTTCGCCTTTTCGGCAACCACACATGCGGTGGCAGAGCACCATTACGACCAGCTTTTCGCAGCCTATCTGGAGAGCGAGACGGTGCGAGCGTTTCTTGCAGACGCAAACCCGGATGCCTATCAGGATATTCTGAAGCGATTTGACGATGCCATCGTGCGCGGGCTGTGGACGCCACGTCGCAACAGCATTCACGGCCGATTGGCCGAACTGAAACAATCCGAGCAGGAGGTACGACATGAGCAAGGCTGATGAGGGACTGAGCGAGGCAGAACTTGATGCACGCCACGCAGACAAGATGCGCAAGAAGAAAGCTGCACGCGACAAGATCATGGCCAGCAAAACCATCGAAAAAGGTTTGCTGATTGTTCACACAGGCAAGGGCAAGGGCAAGTCAACCGCAGGTTTTGGCATGGTGTTTCGCTCGCTCGGCCATGGCCACAAGATTGGCGTGGTACAGTTCGTCAAGGGACGCATAGAGACCGGCGAACGCATGGCGCTGGACCGGTTCTCCGATCTGGTGACCATCAAGCGTATGGGTGAGGGTTTTACCTGGGAAACGCAGGATCGCCAGCGCGATATTGCCGCAGCACGTCAGGCCTGGGATGCCGCCAAGGAGATGATCACGTCGGGCGACTACCGGCTGATCCTCTGCGATGAATTGAATATCGTGCTGCGCTATGACTATCTGCCGATTGAAGAGGTGGTCGATTTTCTTGCCAATGAAAAGCCGGAGGATGTCCATGTCATCATTACCGGACGAAATGCCAAGGACGAGTTGATTGAGATCGCCGATCTTGTGACGGACATGACGCAGGTGAAACATCCGTTCCGCTCAGGCGTTAAGCCCCAGGAAGGGATTGAATTCTGACATCGATCCCGCATGAAACGAAACGGCATCCCGCCACGAAAACACGGAAGGACCGGAATCCTTGGCACAGCTCTTTGACCATGCAAACAGGACGGACAGCGAGCAGCAGAAGAAAACCGCGTCGCGGTATGAGATTGCGCGCACACTTGTCGAATTTCTGGCAGCACTCGCCTTTATCATCGGCAGCGTGATGTTCTTCTACGACAGTTGGCAATACTGGGGCACATGGCTGTTCGTGATAGGCTCGATCCTGTTTGCCGTGCGACCAACCGTGCGGCTGGTCATGGAGGTTCACCTCTTCCAGATCGCTCAGGAAACGGAAGAAGATGTGGCCGATGATCTGACATCTGACGGCAAAACGGTCTGATATGAAGCGTGCGCGCAAGCCTGCAGTGATGGTGCAGGGCACTGGCTCCAATGTGGGCAAGAGCCTTGTTGTTGCCGGGCTGTGTCGCCTTCTGGCTGACCGTGGCCTCAAAGTGCGTCCGTTCAAACCGCAGAACATGTCCAATAACGCTGCCGTTACGTCTGATGGTGGCGAGATCGGCCGCGCGCAGGCCTTACAGGCCTTGGCGGCGCGTGTGCCTTTGAGCGTCCACATGAATCCGGTTCTGCTGAAGCCCGAGACCGACAAGGGGGCTCAGGTCATTGTGCAAGGCAAACGCTTTGGCCAGCTTTCAGCAAAGCATTACGGCCAGCAAAAAGCGCAATTGTTGCCACGTGTTCTGGACAGTTTCTCATACGTTGAATCAGACGCTGATCTGGTCCTCGTAGAGGGGGCGGGCAGTCCTGCGGAGGTCAATCTGCGAGCGGGTGATATTGCCAACATGGGCTTTGCCGAGGCAGCAGACCTGCCCGTTATCCTGTGCGGTGATATTGACCGTGGGGGCGTTATTGCCGCGCTTGTCGGCACTCATGCGGTCCTGTCACCCGAAGAGCAGGTCCGCATCAAGGGCTTTTTTATCAATCGGTTTCGCGGTGAGCCAAGCCTGTTTGCGGATGGTCTGGCTACCATCCAGGGCGGACTGGCTGGAACAGCCTTGGCGTCGTGCCATGGTTCGACAAAGCGTCGTTCCTGCCCGCCGAAGATGCGCTGGGTCTCGCTGATGGTCACGGCAACGGGCCAGTCAAGATCGTGGTGCCGGTGATGTCGCGTATTGCCAATTTCGATGATCTCGATCCTTTGCGGCTTGAGGCGGATGTGACCTTGCAGCTCATCCAGCCAGGTCGTCCCTTGCCGTTGGACGCGGATCTGGTGCTGTTGCCCGGCACCAAGTCGACCATTGGCGATCTGGCTTTCTTTCGTGCGCAAGGGTGGGACATTGATTTGCAGGCACATGTGCGCCGTGGCGGTCGTGTGCTCGGCATTTGTGGCGGCTATCAAATGCTTGGCCGCAAGATCCGTGATCCTCAAAGGCTGGAAAGTGATGAGAGCGAAGTTGATGGGCTTGACTTGTTGGATGTTGAAACCGAGTTGGTGGCCGACAAGTCCCTGCATTTGTGTCGTGGCACACACTGCGACTCCGATGCGTCGGTGACCGGCTATGAAATTCATCTGGGGCAAACGGTTGGCCCCGATTGCAGGCGGCCCTTTGCAGTCCTGGACGGCGAGCGCCCCGATGGTGCGCGCTCAGAAACCGGGGCTGTCGCCGGGACCTATCTGCACGGTGTCTTTGCAGATGATGGCTTCCGGTCAGCGTTTCTGTCGTTGTTGGGGGGGCGTCGACACATGCCCATGAAACGCAGATAGATCAGGTCTTGAACGAGCTGGCGTCCCATCTGGAACGTTCGCTCGATATCGGTGCGCTTTTGACGATCGCGGAAGCTCGTGCACATGTCGCCTCTGACCGATAGGTCGGTTCAGGTCAGACAAACACGGCGATCACGGACACCAGACCGGCCTGGAGAAGACACGCTGCGCTCATCACCTTGAGGGCGCGGTGAATATCCTTTGCGTTTGCGGTTTTGCGGCCTGAAGCGTTCATGTAAGGGTCGTCGACGATGTAGCCGGGATAGCTGCGCGGTCCAGCAAGAGCCAGTCCGAGCCCCCCGGCCATGGCGGCTTCCGGCCAGCCTGCATTGGGAGAGCGATGCTGGCCCGCATCACGCCGCATGACGGCGAAGGCCATGCGGACTGAGCCTTGCGCGGATGCTGTCCCAAGGGCGATCAGGGCACCGGCCAGACGCGCGGCAGGCAAATTGACCAGATCGTCGAGCCGTGCCGCGGCCCACCCAAAGTCGCGATAGCGATCATTCTTATGGCCAATCATGCTGTCCGCCGTGTTGATCACCTTGTAGGCAAGAATGCCGGGAAGCCCGAGAAGGGCAAACCACAGGGCCGGAGCCACCACGCCATCGGAGAAATTCTCGGCGCAGGATTCAATGGCCGCGCGGCTGATGCCGGCCTCATCCAGAGTGTCCGGGTTGCGCCCGACAATCATCGAGACCGCCCACCGCCCTCCGGCAAGCCCGCGTTGGTTGAGTCCGTCACGCACGGCAGCAACGTGGTTATACAGGCTGCGCTGTGCCAAAAGCACAGCCGTGCAAAAGGCGATCAGCAACTCACCGAAGGGAATATGTGCCGCCAGCGTATCGATCAGCGTGCCCACGGCAAAAGCTGCGAGGGTCAATACAATGATGACCAGCACACCAAGCTGCTTGCGCTGCTGTCCGGTGACCATTGGGCGGTTGAGCCTTGCATCAAGGAAACCGATCAGCTTGCCGATCAAGACAACAGGATGTGGCAAGCGCCGCCAGAGCCAGTCCGGGTCACCAATCAGGGCGTCGAGCGCCAAGGCCGCAACAAGGGTGAGGGCCAAAGACGGGTGGTAAAAAATCATTCCGTATCGTTGTGCTTGTAAGAGGCTAATGCGGTTTTGAGCCGTCTTATGCCACTGTCGCTGCCGGGCAATCCAAAGCGTATCCAGGATGGCTCAGTCGTGAAGATCCTTGTCCAGATCTGTTGTCCTGCAAGATGCTGATGAAGGCCCATCGCGTTCGGATGTGTTGCCAGTGTGAAAAGGGAGGTGTGTCCTACACTGGCAAGACCAGCGCGTGCAAGCACGTCCTTGAGAATACGCATGTCTTCGATCAAGCGCGCTCGCATCTTTTGCTGCCAGTTGCGGTCTGCCAGCGCATTTGCGCCAATCTCCAGGGCGGGACCGCTGACGGACCAGCTTTCGAGCCTTGATCGCAAGGGGGCCATGCGCGCGGGTGCGCCAACCGCAAACCCCAGACGAAGACCAGCAAGGCCGAAGAATTTGCCGAACGAGCGCAGCACCACGACAGGCTCGTCGCCCAGATAGGGCAGCACGGACAGGGCTGGGTCCGTATCCGCAAATGCCTCATCCACGATCAGCATACCGCCCCGCTTTTGCAGGACGCGGGCAAGATCAATGAGGCTCTCGGGGGTCTGTCGGCGGCCATCCGGATTGTTGGGATTGACGCAAACCAGAGCCCGGGCAAGTTCTGGCAAGAGCGACACGTCCGGGAATGGAAGTGTTGCAACCGGATGGCCGCTTCGCGCCCAGACATCCGCATGACTGGAATAGGTCGGGCTGACAATTCCGACACCTTTTCCTGGGGCGGCGTAGGGGAGCAGCGAGATCAGGATTTGCGTTCCCGGCGCTGCAAGAAGATCGAGATGGTCCGGCACCGCATAGGCGGAGCGAGCCGCCTGAGACAGGCGGTCCAGACTGGTCTGGCTCGGCAAATCCCGCCAACAGGCGCTCGGCAACCCCTTATCATCGATGGGATAGGCATGCGGATTGATGCCGGTCGACAGGTCAAGCCAGTCGCTGCGCGTGCCGCCATATCGTGCCATCGCCTGTGTCAGGTCACCGCCGTGCTGCATCGTTTTGTCGTGCTCTTCGTTAAGTCGGATCGTGCGCGTCAGGTGAGGGGTTGGCCAAGCCGCCCTGCGAGGTCCTGAATATACTGAAATGCAACACGGCCGGAACGACTGCCACGGGTCGTTGCCCATTCCAGCGCCTCGGCGCGCAAGGTTTCCTGGGGCAATTCCAGAGAGTAACGCTTGGCATAGCCCTGCACCATGTCGAGATATTCGTCCTGGCTGCATTTGTGAAAGCCCAGCCAAAGACCGAACCGGTCTGACAGGGAGACTTTTTCCTCGACCGCCTCTGACGGATTGATGGCTGTTGAACTCTCGTTCTCGATCATGTTGCGCGGCAGGAGATGACGACGGTTTGAGGTGGCGTAGAAAATGACATTGTCGGGGCGCCCCTCAATGCCGCCATCAAGCACAGCCTTGAGGGATTTGTAGGAGGTGTCGTCGTGGTCGAAGCTCAGATCATCGCAAAACAGAACGAACCGCTTGCCGCTTTCCTTGATGATGGCGAGGAGCCGCGGCAGGCTTTCAATGTCTTCGCGGTGGATTTCAACAAGTTTCAGGTCGGCGGTGCCGATCTCTTGGTTGATTGCGGCATGAGCGGCTTTCACCAGCGACGATTTCCCCATGCCACGCGCGCCCCACAACAGGGCGTTATTGGCGGGAAGTCCCTTGGCAAAGCGACGGGTGTTTTCGACAAGCTGATCGCGCACATGAGCAACACCCTGCAACAGGGTTATCTCCACCCGGTTGACCCTGGCGACAGGGCGAAGTTCAGCGGGATTCGGCGACCAGACGAATGCATCGGCGCTGTCCAGATCGCTTTTGCGCGGCGCGGCCGGAACGGCGCGCTCGATCAGCGCCAGTAGTGTGTCCAGTTTCTGGGAGATGAGGGAGAGATCGTTTTGCGCGGACATGGCGTGTTTAAACCTTGTGTTTCAGGGCCCGCTGTGCGGGTGAAATCTGTGTGAGGGTGGATTAACACGCGGCGCTGACGACGAAAACGTCTGTTCTGTGTAAAGCGGTACACCTGAAGTGACGTGTTTTTCTTGAAAACCTGAGTGTCGTGGCTATAGTCCGGCCACCAGACTCTGGCGTTTCCGCCGGGAGCGTAGTAGACGCCTAGTCAAACCATATGGCCTTTTGAGGAGAATTTAATGTTTATCACCCCAGCCTTTGCTCAGGCAGCCGGTGGCGGCGCGACAGGCGCGCCCGAGTTTCTGATGTCCGTTTTGCCGTTCGTGCTGATCTTTGCGATCATGTACTTTCTGGTTATCCGCCCACAGCGCCAGAAGATGAAGGCACATCAGAACCTTGTGTCTGGTTTGCGCCGTGGCGACACAATCGTGACGTCCGGCGGGCTGATCGGCAAGGTCGCCAAGGTTCTGGATGACAATGAAATTCAGGTTGAGCTTGCTGAAGGTGTCAAGGTTCGCATCGTGCGTTCCATGGTTCAGGAAGTTCGCTCCAAATCCGAACCGACCCAGGAAAACGCTTAAGCCGGATCCAATCCGTGCCTTTGGTTCTTTTGAGTAACTGAACCTGGCCGCTCCTGCGGCCGGGTGCCCCTCAGAACAGGCTCATGTGATGCTATATTTTGCTCGCTGGAAGATTGTGGTGATCGCCCTTGTGGTGCTCGCTGGGGTCTTTACAACGCTGCCAAACTTCTTTTCCGACAAGACCCTTGCCAGTTGGCCCGGCTTTCTGCCGAAGAGCAAGATCGTGCTGGGGCTTGATTTGCGTGGCGGTGCTTACCTTCTTTATGAAATCGACAAGAACGATTATGAAAAGAAGCGCCTTCAAACCCTCGTCGGCGATATTCGTGACAAGCTGCTTGAAAAGCCGCGTATTGGCTACACCGGTCTGGGTGTCCAGAGCGACGCGGTTCAGGTTCGCATCCGCGATACCAAGCAGATCGATGCGGCGCGTACGCGTCTGGCGACGCTGGAAAATCCGCTCGCCTCGTCGATGTTCGGGGGGCAGGGTGTCAACGAATTCGCTCTCAATATTTCGGACGATGGGCTTGCCCGTTTTACCTTCTCTGAAGAAGGTCTGGCGCAGCGCATGCAGAAGATCGTGGCGCAGTCGATCGAAGTCATTCGTCGCCGCGTCGATGAATTGGGCACGACCGAGCCGAATATTCAGCGTCAGGGGTCTGACCGTATCGTTGTGGAAGCTCCCGGCGAAGGCGATCCGCAGCGTCTGAAGGCCATTATCGGCAAGACGGCGCAGATGACCTTCCACATGGTCAACACGTCGATGCCGGCGTCGCAGGCCATGCAGAGCCGTCCACCAGCTGGCACCGAAGTGTTGCCGTCGGCTGATGCAACTGATTCAGAGCAGAACTATCTGGTTGAAACTCGTCCGCTCCTCAGTGGGGAAGATCTTGTTGATGCCAGCGTCAGCTTTGATCAGCGGTCCAACCAGCCGGTTGTCAACTTCCGCTTCTCGACCGCAGGTGCGCGTAAGTTCGCTCGTATCACCCAACAGAATGTCGGCAAGCCGTTTGCCATCGTTCTGGATGGCAAGGTGATCTCTGCACCTGTTATTCGTGAGCCGATCAACGGTGGCGCTGGTCAGATTTCGGGCAACTTCACGGTCGACAGCGCCAACGATCTTGCCGTGCTGTTGCGCGCGGGGGCCTTGCCTGCCAAGCTCAGTGTCATTCAGGAACGGGCCATCGGTCCGGGTCTTGGCAAGGATCTGATTGAATCGGGCAAGATCGCCTCGATCATCGCTGCCTTGGCTGTCGTGATCTTCATGGTTCTGGCTTACGGAAAGTTCGGCGTCATTGCCGATGCAGCCCTGATGGTCAACGTGGTCCTGATCTTCGGCGCGCTGACAGTGTTGCAATCGACTTTGACCCTTCCGGGGATCGCCGGTATCGTTTTGACGATCGGTATGGCTGTGGATGCGAACGTTCTGATTTTCGAACGCATTCGTGAAGAGAACCGGGCAGGGCGGTCAACGCTCAATGCCATCGACGCCGGGTATTCGCGTGCATTGGGAACCATCCTTGATGCGAATATCACGACGCTGATCGCCGCACTGGTTCTGTTCCAGCTCGGCTCCGGCCCTGTCCGTGGCTTTGCCGTGACGCTTGCGATCGGTATTTTCACGACGGTGTTCTCCGCCTTTACATTCAGCCGGTTGCTGATCGCGCTGTGGGTGCGCCGCACGCGCCCATCCAAATTGCCGATCTGACCCGGGAGACGACTTATGCGTTTGCTACGATTGATTCCCGACGACACGAAGTTCCGCTTCATGTGGTTGCGCAAGTTCAGCTTTCCCTTGTCAATTCTGTTGACACTGGGTGCGCTGGTTCTCTTCTTCACCGTGGGCCTGAACTACGGCATCGACTTCAAGGGAGGCACGGTCATCGAGATCGGCACCCAGGGGCCGGCCAATATCAGCAGCATCCGCAAGCAGCTTGGTGCGCTTGACATGGGTGATGTGCAGGTTCAGCAGTTCGGCAAGCCCGATGATGTGCTGATCCGCATTCAGGAACAGCCAGGGGCGAAAAGGCGCAGCAGCAGGTTGTCACCAACGTGCGTCAGGCCTTTGCCAAGGACAACGTCGAGTTCCGCCGCATTGAAGTGGTGGGGCCTCGCGTTTCCAGCGAATTGGCGCGGGCCGGTCTTTTGGCCGTCGGTGTGTCGCTGGTGGCGATTCTGATCTACATCTGGTTCCGCTTTGAGTGGCAGTTCGCGCTTGGTGCGATTCTGACAACGATGAACGATGTCCTTGTGACCATCGGACTTTTCGTTGTGCTGCAACTCGACTTCTCGCTGTCGTCGATTGCGGCGGTGCTGACGATCATTGGGTACTCGCTCAATGATACGGTGGTGGTTTACGACCGTATCCGCGAAAATCTGCGCCGCTACAAGAAGATGGGCTTGCCGGAACTGCTTGATCTTTCGATCAACGAAACATTGTCACGTACGACGCTGACTTCGTTCACCACCCTGTTGGCATTGTTTGCGCTGTGGGCGTTCGGTGGCGAGGTCATCCGGTCGTTCACGCTGGCGATGATCTTCGGGATCGTGATCGGGACCTATTCCTCGATCTTCCTCGCAGCGCCTTTCCTGATCTTGTTCAACCTGCGCAGCAACAACAAGAGCGGGTCGGACACTGAAGCCAAGAAAAGCGAAGGCGGGGCCGTTGAGGCTCCGGCCTCCTGAGGTTAGCTGATGGAAATTCGGGATGCACATTTTCCGGGTCGGGCGCCGGTTGATGCCTACGGCAATGGCGGTTTCCGCTTTGCCCAGATGTCGCACCGAGGGTCGATCCTGTGTGTCCCGAGTGGAATTTACGGCTGGACGCCAACGCGCCCAGCCGATCTCTCGCTGGAAATGTTTGACCGTGTTCTTGAAGAGGCCTCCGACATTGAGGTGCTTCTGGTGGGAACGGGAGACGACATGATGCCCTTGCCCGACGCGCTGAAGGCGGCTTTGCGTGAGGCTGGCGTGATTTGCGAAGGCATGTCGACAGGGGCGGCTGTTCGCACGTTCAATGTCATGTTGTCGGAGGAGCGCGCCGTCGCTGCAGCTTTCATTGCCGTCGACAATTCCGAGCGTGGTCCGCGCTAGGAGAATGACAACGCTGGATTGAGCAACCCGTTTTGGTGGTGGCGATATCTCGCGCCGCCTTTTGTTTTTGTGCTGCCTTTCCCATATGGTCTTTCATGACATCCAATTTTGAACATGCCTCCAGCCTTGTGTATGAGCAGGATCGGGATCGCTTTTTGTCGGCGCTGTTTGCACCGGAATCTGAGCGCTCGGGCCTGATGGCGCTTTATGCCTTCAACACAGAGTTGGCACGGGTTCGTGAGCAGGTGAGTGATCCACTCCCCGGACAGGTGCGCCTGCAATGGTGGGTGGATTTTCTGGAGGGGAGTGAGCATGGCGCAGCCTCAGCCAACCCGGTGGCCGCCGCTCTTTCCGAGACGATTAAAGCCTATAACTTGCCACGATCTGCCTTGACCGCCATGACGGAAGCGCGTGAGTTCGACGTCTTCAACGATCCGATGCCGACCTTGAGCGATCTGGAAGGCTATTGTGGCGAGACTGCCGGGGCCTTGATGCAGCTTGCCGCCATTGTTTTGAACAAGGGCAAAGATCCGCAGACGGGTGAGATCGCCGGGCATGCCGGCGTCGCCTACGGGCTTTGTGGGCTCTTGCGGCTTCTGCCGATCCATGCAAGCCGTCGCCAACTCTATTTGCCCACAGACCTTCTGGCGCGGCACAATGTTGATGTCGAGACGATTTTCGCGGGCAAAATGACGCTGGAATTGCGGGCCGCGCTGGGTGAAGTCGCACAGCACATTACCCACCATCTTGGACGTGTGAAGCGAGATTGGGACAGTGTGCCGGCGCATGTGCGCGCGGCGTTCCTGCCGTTGGTTCTGGTTCAGCCTTTCGTCACCCAAGTGCTGTCAAAAGATCATGATCCCTTGACCCAGATCGCCGAGGTGTCGCAATTCAAGCGCCAATGGCGACTTTGGCGCGGATCACATAATTTGAAACGTCGTCTCTGAGTGGTTTCGAGCGGGCCTGTCAACCGTGACAGGCTCGCGTTTTGCGCCTCAAAAGACCAGCGAGGCGTGCAATTGCGCGCCAGCCCAAGATCCGTCTCCCACGGCCAGCGCCAGAGAATGTGGTATCTTGGCGGTGTCTCCGCACGCATAGACGCCAGCACAACTGGTTTCCTTGCTGTCTGATGTCCAGACCTGCGTGCCGAATGGTGTGTCCATGATCTCGCAGCCCAGAGAAGCTGCAACCGGTGTCGACGGAGCGCAGACCGGAGCCGTGAACAACCCGGCGAAGCTGAGTTGTTTTCCCCGCTTCAGCACCACATCTGCGACCCCTTCGATACGCACGATTGGCTGATCTTCAACCGTAATCTGTCTCTGAGACAAGTCGGCAAGCATCTCCGGGTCCAGTGTGAGCTTTGCATCGGTGAGCAGTGTCGTCGGGCCCCATTCCGGCAGGATGCGCGCCTGATGCAAGGATCCGGGGCCGGTCGCGATAACGGCAATGGGGCCTTCATTCAATTCGTAGCCGTGGCAATAGGGACAATGGAAGACGCTTTTGCCCCAGCGGTCTTGAAGGCCGGGGATGTCGGGAAGAATATCACTGACGCCGGTTGCAAACAGAACGCGGCGGCCTGCATGGCGCTGGCCATCCTGCAAGGTGATGTTGAAGGCATCCTTTGTTCCTTCAACTTTCTCAACTAGGCCGTCGATCCATGTGATCGTTGTGTAGGCCAGAAGTTGCTGGCGGGCCGTGGCGGCAATGTCTCCGGGCGGGGTGCCATCCTGACCGAGAAAGCCATGAGCATGGGTGGCAAAACGATTGCGGCGAAGGCCTGCATCAACAATCAGAACCCGCCGCCTTGCCCGCACGAGTTGCAGGGCTGCTGCCATTCCTGAATAGCTGCCGCCGATGATGATGACGTCATAGGCCATTGTCTTCTCCTTGAACGCATGACTTCGATTGCGCTGCTGGTCCCGGACCGTCAGCCTAATTTTCAAATTTATCGTAACTTCAATTATTACAATTCGAAGTGCATTTCAAGGGTTGAGCGATTGGGAGAGTTTCGTCTTCGGTTGGCCGCGCCGCGCGGACGCGCTTACTGCTTGTGAAACTGAGTCAGAGAAGAATAATAAGTCTTTGAAAAATTGACTTAAAATAGAAAAAGGTCATGAGGAGGTTGTCTCTCTCATGACCTTTCATATTGCGGTGGTGAAGTGCTCACGCTGCTGTTTTTGGGCAGCGTGCAGATGACGTAGAAGACTTCGGGCGGTTTCAGTCGAGTTGGCTGATCCAACCCTCAAAATCGTCCTTCGCCCGATCTGTCATGGCAATCTTCTTGGCGCGCGTCTTGTCTTTGCCCCGCAGACGATTGCCGTCCGCATCAGTCTTCGGCCCGGTGATGGGCGGGAACAGCCCGAAGTTGACGTTCATCGGCTGGAAAGAGCGTGGTTTGCCCTTCTGATCTTCTTCCTCATCGCGGGCGATATGGCCGCCTGTGATATGTCCGAGCAGGGCGCCCATGGCCGTTGTCTGGGGCGGAGCGTCGATGTCGCGACCCAGGCGTTCCATGGCGGCAAACAGACCTGTCATGCAGCCAACACTCGCAGATTCCACATAGCCTTCACACCCGGTGATCTGTCCAGCGAAGCGCAGACGCGGATCAGCCTTGAGGCGCAGACTGCCATCCAGAACCTTTGGTGAATTGAGGAAGGTGTTGCGATGCAGGCCACCAAGACGGGCGAATTGTGCGTCTTCGAGACCAGGGATCATCTTGAAGATGTCAGCCTGTGCGCCGTATTTCAGCTTCGTCTGAAACCCGACCATATTATAGAGCGTGCCGAGGGCATTGTCCTAGCGCAACTGCACCACCGCATAGGCCTTCACCGTCGGGTTGTGTGAATTGGTCAGACCCATCGGCTTCATCGGACCGTGGCGCAGCGTTTCACGCCCGCGCGCGGCCATCACTTCAATCGGCAGACAGCCGTCGAAATAGGGAGTGTTTTCCTCCCACTCCTTGAAGTCGGCGGTATCGCCCGCCACAAGAGCGTCAATGAAGGCGTCATATTGCTCCTTGGTCATGGGACAGTTGAGATAATCCTTGCCGTTGCCGCCGGGACCAACCTTGTCGTAGCGCGACTGGAACCAGGCGATATCCAGATTGACACTGTCGAAGTGAACAATCGGGGCAATGGCATCAAAGAAGGCCAGTGCGTCTTCACCACAGCGTTGCAGCACCGCGTCGGACAGAGCGGGAGATGTCAGCGGACCGGTGGCGACAATAACACTGTCCCACTCTTCGGGTGGCAATCCTGCAATCTCTTCGCGTTCTATGGTAATCAGCGGGTGCTCTTCCAAAGCCTTGGTTACGGCCGCAGAAAATCCATCGCGGTCAACGGCCAGCGCACTTCCCGCCGGCACCTGATGAGCATCGCCGGCCTGCATGATCAAAGATCCGGCGCGGCGCAATTCATGGTGCAGCAGGCCCACGGCGTTGGATTGGCTGTCGTCAGATCGGAACGAGTTGGAGCACACCAGTTCGGCAAGGCTTTCGCCTTGGTGAGCATCCGTCTTGCGCACCGGGCGCATTTCGTGGAGAACAACCGGAATGTCGAATTTGGCAATCTGCCAAGCGGCTTCCGACCCGGTCAGGCCGCCGCCAATCACATGGATGGGCTTCATTTGGGATCCTTCAGGAGGTTTGGCGGTTCACATGCAGGACTGGCAATTCTTACAGTATCTGTAGGCTCAGGTCCGATAGGGCCGTACGCAACACATTGCTGCCTGCTTACAAGAATGGGGCGGGTCTCGCAATGCCCGCCTTTTTGCTTGCTATCAGTTTGTCATGCTTTCTAGGATCGGGCGCATCGGAGCCCCGTACCAAGGGCGACAGGGAGAACCGGGGAATGAAGAACAGCAGTCTGCGTTGGTTCGGGGGTGCGACCTCGCTGATGTGTGTCGCCTTGTTGGGCGGATGCGCCGGGCAGATCAACGGTGGTGTCGGAAACTGGTATGCCGCGCGCAAGGCCCCTCAACCCAAGGCAGACCGGGTCTATGTCTGTAGCGGATTTGGGTGTACCTACACCACGCCGGTGCCGTTCTCTGCCCATGACCAGCATCGCCTGAAGCGTATTCTGACGTCTGGCAATCGATCTCCCAAAGCAGAACTCAAGGCCGTTGCCCGTGCTGTTGCATGGGAAGAAAAGCGGGTCGGGCCGATTGTTCATTCCAGCCATGACAAAGGTGGCTTTCATCCCGGCGGTGCGCGGGTGATGGGGCAGATGGATTGTCTTGATGAGGCGACAAACACGACCAGCCTGCTGTTGTTTGCGCAGCGTCATGGCTATCTGAAATATTATAAGGTCGGTTCGCCGGTGGCGCGGGGCTTCTTCCTCGATGGGCGCTATCCACATGCCACCGCCACGTTGGAAGAAAAGACCAGCGGCAAGCGCTATGCGGTTGATTCCTGGGTGCGGGACAATGGCAAGTTGCCGATCATTCAGCCTTTGCAGAAATGGTTCGACACCTGGCCTGAAGGCTGATCCTTATGATTTGGGTTTTATGGCTTCTTGAAAGGCGACGACGGTGATCTCCCGCCACCTTTCAAGAAGCCGCATCCGGGGCCTTAGTGAGCTCCGGATGTTGCGTGGGCAGGTTTTTTCAGGAAGAAAATCAGCGGCATTCCAATGACAAACGAAGCGGCCAGCATCAGGAAGACATCGTTCCAGGCCATGATGTTGGCTTGCAGCGAGACCTGACGTGTCAGTTGTGTCATGGCCGCAGCCTTGGGGTTGCCGATCAGGGGATTGTGCGAAAACATATTCTGCATTTGCGCAATCTGATTGGTCACTTCGGCCCGGGTTCTGGACAGGCTTTCGACAAGCCACCAGTAATGCCGATCATAACGACCGTCCCATTCCGTGTTGATCATTGCCAGACCAACGGCACCGCCCATGTTTCTGAACACATTGAACAGGCCGCTGCCGCCACTGACCAGCGTCGGAGGTAGGGTGCCAAGGGCGACTGAGGTAATTGGGACAATGCACAGGATCAACCCGCAGCCGCGCACCACCTGTGGCAGCACAAGGTTCCAGAATGCGACTTCCGTGTTCATCTGCGCGTTCAGGTAACATCCCAGGGCGACCATAGGAAAGCCGACGAGAAGGATCAGCCGCGGATCTATTGCGCTGCTCAACCGGCCGGCAAGAGGGGCGGTGCAGAACATAGACACGCCGGTGACGAACATCACTTCGCCGATTTGCAGCGAGCTGTAGGAGCGTACCTGCGACAGAAATTGGGGCAGGATGAAACTCTGGCCGTAAAGACACATCCCCAGCACAAACGTCAGAATGCAGCCAAGCGTAAAGTTTCGGTCCTTGAAGGTATGCAGCTCCATCACAGGATGCTTGGCCGTCAATTCCCGCCAGAGCAGAAGGACCGCAGACGAGGCCGAGATGATGGCGAAGATCAGGATCGAGCGATCCGCGAACCAATCGTTGCGCGGGCCCTCATCCAGCACGATCTCCAGAGATCCCAGAAAACCTGCAATTAGTACGATGCCCAAAATGTCGATCTGCCGTAGCAGGGATTTATCACCCCGGTCGATCTCCACGACAATGGCCACCGACAAGGTGACGATGATGCCTGAGTACGATGTTGATCAGAAACAGCCAGTGCCATGAGAAATACTCGGTGATATAGCCGCCCAACGTCGGGCCGATGGCTGGCGCCACCGTTGCCGTGAGACCGATCACGACCGTGCCGATCATTCTCTGGCTTGGCGGCAGAAGCTTGTAGTTGGCTGCAAACACCGTTGGGATCATCGCCCCGCCAATGAACCCCTGGATGGCGCGAAAGGCGATAAGAGACTGAATGTCCCAAGCGAAGGCACAGCAGGCACTGGTGACGGTGAAGCCAGCCGCCGACATGACGAACAGCCAGCGGGAAGACATCACCTTGGCGAGCCAGCCTGACAGGGGGATCATCACCACCTCTGCCACCAGATAGGCTGTCTGCACCCACGTGACCTGATCCAGGAGGCGGACACGCCCGCCTGAATTTCAGGCAGCGAACTGGCCACGATCTGAATGTCGAGGATTGCCATAAACATGCCCAGAACCATCAGGAAGAAGCCGAAAATGCCGCCACGCGGCGTGATTGGCTCAAGGTTCTGGGTCTGGGCGTCGCTCATTGATCAGCCTTCTGGCGGGTGTCGACCGTGACTTCAACCGAGGTGCCCGCGCGAGGCAACAAGCCCTTTTCCGGGATGTGGTCGAAGAGGATTTTTACCGGAACACGCTGAACGATTTTGGTGAAGTTGCCCGTGGCGTTTTGTGGAGGCAGTACGGCGAATTCCGCCCCGGCTGCGGGCGACAGGCTGTCGATGTGGCCGTCAATGGTGTGGCCATTCAGCATATCGAGCGAAATCTTGGCACCCATACCGACGCGGAATTTCCCAATCTGGGTTTCCTTGAAATTGGCCAGAACATAGATGGCGTCATCGGGCACGACGGACAGAAGCTGTGTCCCTGTGCCGACATATTCACCAACTTCGATGCCACGGTTGCCGACGATCCCGGCGCGGGGTGCACGAATTGTGGTGCGGTCAATATTGATCTGCGCCGTTTCCTGAGCCGCCTGCGCAGTTTCCAGTACTGGCTTCCTGCTGTTTCTTCTGAGCTGTCAGAACGGCGATCTGGCCTTGCGTTGAGGCAAGGGTCGCCTTCGCAGATCTGACCTTGGCCTTGGCCGTCTCAAAGGTCATACGGGTCTGTTGAAGATTGCGCCGTGCAGTTGCGCTGGTCTCCACCAGTTTCTGATCCCGTTGATAATCCTCTTCGGCGAAGGAGAGCGACGCCTGAGCAGAATCAACGTCTGCCTGTGCGGCCTTGATCTTGTGCTGTTGCTGGGCAAGAGAGGCTTCCGTGCCCGCAAGCGCTGCGTTGGCCGAATCAATATCAGCTTTCGCCTTTTTCAGGGACGCCTGATAATCGCGCGGATCGAGTTTGACGAGGACCTGTCCCTTGTCGACATGCTGGTTGTCGCGCACCGGAATGGCAATCACGGCACCGCTGACCTGGGCAGAGAGATTGGCGATATCAGCCTTGACGTAAGCGTCATCGGTGTCTTCGGTAAACCGGCCGGTTGTCCACCAGTTGTAGGCAAACCAGCCGATGGCACCGAGAACGATCACGGCAATCAGCAAAAAGACGATTTTCCTTTTCGAACCGCCTTTCTTGACTTTCTCTGCCGCGGCGGCCGGTCCACTGGGAGAGGGCGGGCTGGTTTGCGTATCGGTTGTGTCTGGCGTGAAGTCAGCCGTTTCCTTCGGCGTCGAAGAAGACGGCTCCTGTGCGCGTTGATCAAGCTGGTCGTCTGTGTGACGGCTCATGTATTTGGCTCCTGACGCCATGGGACCCGTGTGGCGATGTCCGGTCGCCGCAAGTGGGGTGTCTGGCTGAAAGAGGGGAAGGCTCTGGCAGTCAGAACTGGCTTTGCGGGGCTTTTGAGGAAAGACAGGCCGCCACCGACTCTCGGTCTTGGCGTGCTGGTATCCCTCACAAGAGATCGACAGGAAAGGGGCTACGATCCACCGGTATTGTCTGTTCACCAGATGGATCTGGGGTCCTTGCGTTGCAATAAATTGTTCGGTACCTTACAAATATTGTTAGGGGGTGAACAATGTCAAGAGGAAGAGTGCCGGTGACCGGTTTTACGACGACGCAGCCGCCGAAAGAAGCGCTGCCAAGGTTTGAGGAAAACTTGACCAAGAGCCAGCTTTCGGGCCTTTACACGATTTTCAGCATGCGCGTGACCGTGCAAAAAGTGGATAATCTGTTGGGGCGCTGGTTGTCGGCCGAGTGTCTTTCGCCGCCTCGATTGCAGGTGCTTGTTGTTCTCTGGGCTGCCGCAAAGCCTATTCCGCAACGCGATATTGTCAAGCATATGAAAGTGTCGCGGGCGAGCGTTTCCGAACTGGTCGATCTGCTGGCGGCAGAGGGGCTGGTGGAAACGCATACCTGTCCGACCGACAAGCGTGTGGTGCTCGTTTCTCTGTCACAAAAGGGTCAGGACCGCACGGTCCAGACAGTGCGTGCCAATGGGGCTCGGTTTCGCGAAATCCTTGGAAATTTTTCCGATACGGAACTGGTTGAGATGCAGAATCGTCTGACGGCGATCACAGGCGCTCTGCAAGAGGCGATCGAGCAATATGATGACGCGGCAAAGGCGGATCCTGACGTTTGAGGTGTTACCTGCGAACCTTCACGCAACAATGACTATTCCTAAGATGCTCAAGAATAAGACATAAAAAAACACCTGCCAGGGGGAGGATCCTGACAGGTGTCTTTGGGAGGTTCTGCCTGGGAGGAGGCAGACTAACGACAACCGGTCCTTGGGAGGAGGAGATGGACCGGAGATCGAAACTTTTTAAACGGTAGCAGCCTGAGCGGTGCGACGGATGTCAGCACGCGCCATACCGAGGTCTGCGAGCTCACGATTGGAGAGCTTGCTGAGTTCGTCGTATGTGCTGCGGAACTTTTTCCAGTTCTGATACTTGCGAGCAAAGCTGTTGATCATGGTTTTGGCCTTCTATCTCTATGGCCAGCGATTTCTTCAGTCCGGATGACTGAGACGTTGGCCCGTTCCCTTTGATGATCTGAAGATAGTCCTTCAGAAGACCTTGAGGTAGAGGGCAAACCGCACGGCAGCTATGCCGAACATGCAAGGCTTGCAATGCGTTAAGCGTTCATCTTGCAAGACACTCTGTGCCAGCACCATGCGGCGCGGTGCCGCATGGTGCTGATCAACTGGATTGGCAGCATTGCATCAGACATAAAAAACACCTGCCAGGGGGAGGATCCTGACAGGTGTCTTTGGGAGGTTCTGCCTAGGAGGAGGCAGACTAACGACAACCGGTCCTTGGGAGGAGGTGGTGGACCGGAGATCGAAACTTTTTAAATGGTGGCAGCCCATGCGTTACGAACAACATCGCCACGCGTCATGCCACGCTTCTCAAGATCACTGTTGGTGAGCTTGGACAGCTCATCGTAGGTCTTGCGGAATTTTTTGTAATCCTGGTAAGCGCGAACGACATTGTTCAGCATGGTCTCGGCTTTCTGTTCAGTGCGGCCTGCCAGCTTGTCCAGTCCGGATTGACTGCGCGGCGGGTCCGTTCCTTTTGATGACTTGAAGATAGTCCTCTTCGATGGATTGAGGTAGGTGGGTGGACGCAAGGCAGCTATGAGTTTTCTGCAGGGCTTGTGCAGTGCAGCAATGCGTGGGGCCGAAGATCACCATATGGAAACGTCTCAAATCCGTTTGACGTATCATTTCGATTTTCAAAGGGAGAAGACGCCTGGACTGCGACCCCAACGGCGCTTGCCGAAGGAGGAGAGCTTCGGCAAGCGCGGGTCGTTTACCGCAAATACGGCTGTCGTCAGACCGGATCGAGGAGGAGCTGCAATCTGCCGACACCATTGCATATCGGTGCGGCGAGGGAGGTCTTCAAGTCTTTGTGATCAGTAAAGGCACTTATGAAGTTTGGAAACGTCAACCGTGTTTCTTCACGCCAGCCTGAATCAGTTGGTTTCTGGCTGATTTCGGCTCTGCAACGAAAATCACGTCGCTCGATCTGATCGAAACCGCGAGCTTGCATGTAGGGGGTGTTGCGCTTTGAATGTGCTTTCACGATCCCGGCATGGATGCGGCAGGTTCTGAAGCTGGTCGGCAATTCTTTGGGAAGAGATGCATCTGTCCGCAGTTGCAGACAAAAAAAGACGCTCGCCAGTGGGAGGAGGTACTGGCGAGCGTCGTTTTCGACTTGGCAGGATGGGAGGAGGATATCCTGCACATGTCACACGTTTCTGGGTCTGGGAGGAGGTGACCCGTACGAAACGCGATTTCTAACCTTAAAGGACAGAGCCGCGAGCTACGTGGCGAATGTCGTTCCGGTTAATTCCGAGGTCGGACAGTTCGCGCTGCGAAAGGCGAGACAGCTCATCGACCGTGCGGCGGTAAATCCGCCAGTTGTTGTATTTGCTTGCTACAGTGTTAAACATTTTATCTTCCTGAATGCGGCGGCGCAACATATTTTTTTGCGGCGCGTCATCGCTGTGTTGAGACCTATATAGTTTGCTGACTGAAATTAATGAAGCGCGTTTTCTGCAATGCAGTTATGCGTGTGGTGCATTGCGGCGGCGGCGGCCTGCTGCCTCAGGTCTCCGTAAAAAGAACAGGGACGGAAGACATGGTGTCTTCCGTCCCTGTTTGGATTGGTCTCTCCTGCCAGTGTCGTCCTGACTGTCCTGCTGTCGGCCTGCCGAATGTTTATCAAGGCAGTGCGGGCATCTGGCCTCTGCGGTTTTTCGTCCGTGACGGCGGGTTATTCGGCAGCGTCTTTCCGGATCACTTTCTGAGGGCGGCGGTCCAGCAGCTCAGCCAGGAACTGTCCCGTATAGCTGCCCTTGATCTTGACGAGGTCTTCAGGTGTTCCCGCGCCGACGATAGTGCCGCCGCCTGTGCCGCCTTCCGGACCCAGATCGATCAGCCAGTCTGCCGTCTTGATGACCTCAAGGTTGTGTTCGATGACCAGCACGGTGTTGCCTTGATCAACAAGTTCATGAAGGACTTCCAGCAGTTTGGCCACATCATGGAAGTGTAACCCTGTGGTGGGTTCGTCAAGAATATAAAGAGTGCGCCCGGTCGAGCGGCGAGAGAGTTCCTTGGCCAGCTTGACGCGCTGCGCTTCGCCGCCCGATAGGGTTGTCGCCTGCTGCCCGACCTTGACGTAGCCAAGCCCGACCCGCGTCAGCGTTTGCATCTTGTCGCGAACGGCAGGAACGGCTGCAAAAAACTCCGCAGCTTCCTCGACAGTCATGTCCAGAACGTCGGCGATGGATTTGCTCTTGAATTGAACTTCCAGCGTTTCGCGATTGTAGCGTTTGCCCTTGCAGACGTCGCATGTCACATAAACATCCGGCAGAAAGTGCATTTCGATCTTGATCAGGCCGTCGCCCTGACAGGCCTCGCAGCGACCGCCTTTGACGTTGAAGGAAAATCGTCCGGGACCATAGCCGCGCGCCTTGGCTTCCGGCAGTCCTGCGTACCATTCGCGGATTGGCGTGAAGGCACCGGTATAGGTCGCCGGATTTGAGCGTGGCGTGCGGCCAATCGGTGACTGGTCAATGTCGATGACCTTGTCGAGATGTTCCAACCCGTCAATCCGGTCATGGGGGGCTGGGTTCTCGCGCGCGCCATTCAATTTGCGCGCCGACGCTTTGTACAGTGTGTCGACGACGAAGGTTGACTTGCCGCCGCCTGATACACCCGTCACACATGTGAATGTGCCAAGGGGGATGTCGGCATCAATGTGCTTCAGATTGTTGCCGCGTGCGCCGATGACCGACAGCTTGCGGTTTTTCGTCATCTTGCGACGTTCACTTGGAACTTCCACCATGCGGGTGCCGGACAAGTATTGCCCGGTGAGCGAGGCTGGCGCTGCCTTGATGTCGTCTGGCGAGCCGGATGCGATGACTTCCCCACCGTGTACGCCGGCCCCCGGTCCCACATCCACCACATAATCAGCGGTCAGGATGGCATCCTCGTCATGCTCGACGACGATGACCGTGTTGCCGAGATCGCGCAAATGCTTCAGCGTTTCCAGGAGGCGGGCATTGTCGCGCTGGTGCAGGCCGATGGAGGGTTCGTCCAGCACATAAAGCACACCGGTCAGGCCCGAGCCGATTTGCGAAGCCAGGCTGAATACGCTGGCTTTCGCCACCAGACAGGGTTCCGGATGCGCGCGACAGGGTCAGATATTCCAGCCCCACGTCATTGAGAAATTTCAGGCGCTCACGAATTTCCTTGAGAATGCGCCCGGCGATTTCCTGATGCTTGCTGCTGAGTTTTGCGGGCAGTTCTTCGGCCCAACCTGCCGCTTTGCGGATTGAAAGCTCCGTAACCTGCCCAATGTGCTTGTCAGCCACCCGGACGGCCTGTGCTTCCGGTCGCAGCCGGTAGCCCTGACAGGCGGGGCAGGGTTGGTTCGACTGATAGCGCGACAGTTCCTCGCGTACCCATGCCGATTCTGTTTCGCGCCAGCGCCGTTCGATGTTGCCGATGACGCCCTCAAAGGTTTTCTGAGTGCTGTAGCTGCGAGTGCCGTCATCATAGACGAAATCAATTTTTTCCCGACCCGTGCCATGCAGAATGGCCTTTCGAACCGGCTGCGGCAACTCCTTCCAGGGCGTTGTCATCGAGATGTCGAAATGGTGCGACAGCGCTTGCAGGGTCTGGGTGTAATAAGGAGACGTCGCGCCGGTCTTGGCCCAGGGCAGAATGGCACCTTCGCGCAGGGAGAGCGTCTCATCCGGCACGACCAGGTCATCTTCAAATGCCAGTGTGCTGCCCAACCCGTCGCAGGTCGGGCAAGCGCCAAACGGGTTGTTGAAGGAAAACAGGCGCGGCTCGATTTCCGAAATGGTAAAGCCAGACACAGGGCAGGCGAATTTTTCGGAGAAGACCATACGCTCCGGTTTGCCTTTGGCATCCAGCTTGTCGGCGAGCTCTGCCACCGCAATGCCGTCGGCCAGTCCGAGCGCAGTTTCGAGGGAGTCGGCCAGACGACCGGCAATATCGCCACGTACCACAACACGGTCGACCACCACGTCAATGTCATGCTTGAATTTCTTGTCGAGGGCAGGCGCGTCGGCAATTTCGTGGAATTCACCATCGATCTTGACCCGCTGAAAGCCCTTTTTCATCAGGTCTGCCAGCTCTTTACGATACTCGCCCTTGCGGCCGCGAACAATCGGAGCCAGCAGATACAGCCTTGCGCCTTCTTCGAGCCCAAGGACACGGTCAACCATCTGACTGACCGTCTGGCTTTCGATGGGCAGACCAGTGGCAGGGGAATAGGGAATGCCGACACGCGCAAACAACAGGCGCAGGTAGTCGTAGATTTCCGTCACCGTGCCCACGGTTGAGCGTGGATTGCGAGATGTTGTCTTCTGTTCGATGGAAATGGCTGGCGACAGCCCTTCAATCTGATCAACATCCGGCTTTTGCATCATTTCCAGAAACTGGCGGGCGTAGGCGGACAGACTTTCCACATAGCGTCGCTGGCCCTCGGCATAAATGGTGTCGAACGCCAGAGAGGATTTGCCGGAACCAGACAGGCCGGTCATGACAATGAGTTTGTCGCGTGGCAAGTCCAGATTGACGCCTTTGAGATTATGCTCGCGCGCGCCGCGGATCGAGAGAGTGCGAACGGGGTCCACGGGGGTGGAGATCGGGCTATCGGTCATTCAAGGCGGTTCCTGGTTCGTGCAGCGCAGATGAAAGGTGTCTGTTTGTCAGGCGTGAAGCTCATAATGCAGTTCGAAAGGCCGTCGCCGACCATCTTGGCTCGAAGCGGACGCCTGGGCTTCGGGTGTCAAAATGACCGCGCTTTTAGTTTGGGTCGGAGGTCGGGCTCACCCCAAGTCTTTTTCCAACTCGCATTCCTGAGTTCACATCTAGGCCACATGGGCCTGATCATGGGGCACGTCAAGCGGCGCGGCACTGGCGTTTTCCGACGAGCGCCGCGTTCGGTCCCCGGTCCTTGTCTGAGGGAATGCCACAGCAAAGGGTTTGGTTTCATTGGCGGGCATCTGAATGTCTCCATTCGAGCCTATGTGGCAGGGCGATTGACTTTAGAACATATAAGGAACATTTTGGTATTCATGCAATGCCTTTTTGCAGGTGTTTTGCCCTTTTTGGTCTCTGATGAGTGGGAAAGGCCCTGCGATCGGCCTATTTTGCCTGCTGGTTGATCTGGGCGCTGGTGATGGAGCCCTGCAAGGCAGTGCATGAAACGGGAGAGGCTTGTGGAAAGGCGGGCTTTCTTGCCAAAAAGCAACGGCGCGCCGGGGAAATTGGCGTTACTGTCAGGCCAAATTAAGGCTCGCGTCCTGGTCGCTTGATTGCGGATTGCACGTGGCCACTTATCAGAATTCAAGGAGTTTGCGTCATGGCGGGAAGCGTCAACAAGGTCATTCTGGTCGGGAATCTCGGAGCGGATCCTGAAATTCGGCGCACGCAGGACGGGCGTCCAATTGCAAACTTGCGCATTGCGACTTCGGAAAACTGGCGCGACCGCAGCTCTGGCGAACGTCGTGAGCGCACTGAGTGGCACCGCGTTGTGATCTTCAACGAAGGTCTGTGCAAGGTTGCTGAGAACTATCTGCGCAAAGGCTCCAAGGTTTATATTGAAGGTCAGTTGCAAACGCGTAAGTGGCAGGACCAGGGTGGTCAGGATCGCTACTCCACCGAGATTGTGCTTCAAGGATTCAATTCGACTCTGACCATGCTGGATGGTCGCGGCGAAGGTGGTGAAGGCGCAGGCGGCGGCGGATATGGCGGCGACAATTCCGGTGGCGGCGGCTACGGCGGCGGCCAGAGTGGCGGTGGTAACCAGGGCGGTGGTTATGGCGGCGGCAGCCAGGGTGGCGGTGGTGGTGACTACGGCGGCGGCAACTTTGGTGGCGGTGGTGCCGGATCCATGGATGATGAAATTCCGTTCTGATCTGGCCCTTCTGTTCAAGGGGGCTCATTTAAGGCATGGCCCCTTGAGACGCGAACTGGTTTTATCTCGCCTTTTGATCCGACAAAAGCCCTTGCGAATGGCAGAACTTTCTTTCCGTCCGGGCATTTGATGAGGGGGGCGCTGTGTCGTTGCCTCTGGTGTTTTTTGAGTGGGGCAGGTTTAATCGTCAGGTCTTGATCTTTTTTCGGGTCAGCCTGAAATGATCTTGCGGCCACCTTTGTTTTTGGTGCGCCGTGGAGACGTGAAACTCTTCAGGCCAAAACGAAGTGTTAACGCTATCGTGATTAGGCTGGGGGTGACGTGGACTGTCTTTTTGCGGGAAACCTTGAGCTTGCTGGTGTTCGTTCGGGTATCTGTCCTGATCTGGCGGTGAGCGGGTTTTCAAAAAAGCGTTTATGTTGCGAAAAAGTTGCACCCTCGCGTAGAATTCGGAACGGCTGGGAATGTGAATTCTCAAAACCCGGCTGAATGATGTACGTCGTAGGATATTCATTGCAGGGCGCAGGTGCCTTGCAACTCCGACCGGTTTCTTATTTGAAAAGGGCGGGATGTTTCATGAATGGGTTCGGGGGGCGAGCCTTTTTTGATGCTGACATCCCGTGTGACGCAGGCGATTGAAAATGATCCAGAACATGGCTGAGACGACATCCGTGACCCCCAAGGCCGAAGGGGCGCCGACAGGCCGCAAGTCACGGTCTGGCAACCGGGTGATAGCAGCACTTGTGGCCGGCACCATGACCACGGCGCTGACCGGTGGCGTTCTGGCTACGACCATCCAGACAGCTGACGCTCAAGGCTTCTTCCAACGCCTGTTCAACCCGCGTGAACGCGAGCAGCCGCGTGAGCAGCTTCAGCCAATTCAGCCTGTGCAACCTGCTCGCCCGTCATGGGAGCAGGAAATTCGCGCCAACAAGGTGTATGTCAAGCCGCACGTTTATTATAACTACAAGCCTGATACGCTGATCAATGTGTCGCTGTCTGAGCTGGCAAGTGTGAAAACGGCCAAGGCTGACACCGGCCTGTCTGGTGCCGGCGATACGATGACCACCTTGCCTTTGTCGTCCTTTGATCAGTCGCGCTCCGCCTTGCAGGGCATGAGCTTGCGGGTTTTGCCGCAGGTCGGCGAGGCTTTGAAGACTTATTACAAAGAACATCCGAAATTCATCTGGGTCAAAGGCGATGCGCTGACACCGGCTGCTCAGGAAGCGCTTAAGGCTCTGGCGCGGGCCAGTGAATTCGGGTTGAATCCGGACGACTACCGGGTTGATATTCCGGCGATGGCTCAGATGCCGTCCCAGACCATGTCGAGCATCGACAACACCGGCGATACGACAGCCTCTTCGGCACGTGTTTCCGACACGTCAGCCATGACGACGGCGTCGACCGGGGATGCAAAGACCAGTGGAATGACGACGCTCGCAGGCGACGATCAGACTGCAAATGCAGCCACGAGCGACACGAGCGGATCTGGTTCTCTGCTGCCAGGCTGTCTCCTCGGATGAGGCACAGTCGGCCACTGCGCAGGATGCCGTCGACACGTCAGCGGATATGACGGCAGATAGCCAGTCGTCGGTCAGTGTCACCGATGGAAGTGATGCGACGGCGATGACGGTCTCTTCCGGCGATACAGTTGATGCGTCTTCGGATATGAGCGCCGCATCCAGCGCTGGTATGGCACCGACGCCGGATGCAGGCGCTATGGCGACATCCGACGATATGAACTCTGCGACGACTGGCTCGGATATGGCGACACCGTCGCAGCCGGTTGCTGATGCACCGGAGCCAGCCGTCAAGGTGGCACCGGAAATGGTCGCCTTCGAAATGAAGCTCAGTGCCGCTGTCATGACCTACATGCTGGATGCAAATCGTGGTCGTATTGATGCCGATGGCCTGTCGGATTATCACGATTTGCCGCGTCGCAAGGTCGATCTGGTCGCTGATATGGATGGCTTGCAGAAAACAGCAGGTGAGCAGGGCGATGTTGCCAGTGCCATTGAAGCGCATCAGCCACAGGGGCCAGAATTCAAGGAACTGACCAAGGAGTTGGCCAATTTGCGCCAGGAAGGTCAGAGTGCTCCGCACATTCAGATTGAAGATGGCACCTTCATTCGTCCCTGGTCAGACTGACCCGGAATTGCCGGACGTGATTGCTGCAATCCGCAAGAAGGCATCGCTCAAGCTGATCGGAGAAAATTCCGAAACACTGTCCGCCTATGCTGATGGTGACAGCTACACGCCGGAGCTGGTGGCGCTGGTGAAGGGGTTCCAGAAGGAAAAGCACCTGACCGCCGACGGCATCATCGGCAAGAACACGGTCGACAAGTTGAGCTTCATTACCAACGACGACAAGATCGAGAAGATCGAGCTGGCGATGGAGCGTCTGCGTTGGTTGCCGCGCGACCTTGGTAAGCAGCGTGTGTTCATCAACCAGCCCGCTTTCCGCGTGACGTATACTGCGCCGGGCCGCGACCCGTTGAGCATGCGTGTGGTGGTTGGCAAGAAGAACCACCAGACCAACTTCTTCTACGACAAGATCCGCTACGTCGAGTTCAACCCTTATTGGGGTGTACCGTATTCGATCATCGTCAATGAGATGATCCCGAAACTGTCGAAAGATCCGCATTATCTCGACAATGCTGGCTATGAAGTCACCACTATGTCGGGTCAGAAGGTGTCGTCTGCTTCGGTCAATTGGTACAAGGTTGCTGCCCGCAAGGAACTGATCAACGTGCGTCAGTATCCGGGCCCGCGCAATGCTCTCGGCCAGCTGAAGATCATGTTCCCGAACAAGCATCACATTTACATGCATGACACGCCGGAGAAGAGCTTTTTCCGTCGCGATGTGCGCGACCTCAGCCATGGTTGTGTGCGCTTGCAGCATCCGCGTGTGATGGCAGCCGCAGTTCTTGACCGTGACAAGAGCTTTGTCGATCAGCAGATCAGCGATGGCCAGAATGATCAGGTCAAGGTGCCTAAACAGATTCCTGTCTATGTTGCCTATTTCACCGCTTGGCCGACAACCACCGGCAAGGTGCAGTATTACAACGACGTTTATGATCGTGACATGTATCTGCAACGCGCAATTGATGCGACGGAACGTGTTCGCGAAGGCTGAGAACTTAGGTCAGGTATCTGACTTAATGATTTGAAAAAAGCCGCTTTCCTGATCGGGAGAGCGGCTTTTTTTATGGCATTCAACTGTTGGTCGGTGGCTTTGCTTTATTTTCCAGGTGTCACGCAGGCGGCAATGCTGCGGGCCATGGAGACGATCAACTTCGGGTAGAGATCCGGGCCATTTTTCAGATTGCTGCCGAGTGGGTCTAGATGTGCCAGGCGCGCGTTCGATCCTTCCAGTACCACCGGCACGAGGCGTGAGTTGAATTCCGGTTCGGCGAAAACACAGGCAACATTCTTCTGCTGGATGATGCTGCGAATGTCGCGGATCCGCTCTGCGCCTGCGGGCGTGGAAGGTGTCAGGGTGATGGCGCCAACGGCTTCAGTGCCAAAATGCTTGCCGAAATAATGATAGGCATCGTGAAAGACCACGAAGTTGCGGGTCTTTGCTATGGCGAGGATCTTCCGGGCCGTTTGATCAGCCTTTTCGATGTGGGCTTTTTCGGTCTTGGCATTGCGGGCATAGGTCGCGGCATCGTCCGGATCGATCTGGCTCAGACGGGCTGCAATGGCATCCACCATTGCCTTTGCATTTTCTGGATCAAGCCAGAGGTGCGGATCGGTGCCGTCGTGACCATCCTCGTGGTGATGCGCGTTCTGATGATCTGCATCGGCATGGCTTTCGTGGTCTTCATGGCCTTCGCCGAAACCCGGTGCTGTGCGGAACGGCATGACATGAACGCCTTTCGCATCCATCAAGGTGACCAACTTGCCGGGTTTTAGCAGTGTGGCAAGCGATTTTGTCAAGGATGTTTCCAACGGTTGACCGACCCAGAAAACGAGGTCGGCCTTCTGAAGGGCGCCGGCCTGCGAAGGTTTCAGGGAAAACGTATGTGGCGAGGCAGCCCCCTCGATCAGCAGGTGCGGCGTGCCAATACCTTGCATGACGCCCGCGACAAGTGAGTGAACGGGCTTGATCGTTGCCACGACATCAGGCGCCTCCGCGTAAGCATTTGCCGTAGAGCCAAACAGGCCGAGCAACAGGGCCAGTGAGCTGGTTCGGGTGACCGCCCCAAGAGAAAACCGCATGATCAATCGTTCCATTTTGTAATGATATAACATGCGTTATACGAAGGCTGGCACGTTTTGACAAGATGCTTCCCGGTATAGAACACGTCTTGGAAAACCCGGCCAAGGATTTGTCTCGTTCAGCGTCATAGGATATTGAACGATAAGGTTTCTTTCCCTTTGTCTGACGTCAGGCGCTGCGATCTGCAAAGTGCCCGGAGGTTTCGTGTTTCATATTGATGTGCTGTCACTCTGTCTTGCGCTGCTGGCCTGTGGCATCGGCGGTTTCTTGAAGGGTATGACAGGCGCGGGCGCGCCACTCATTGCAATCCCGGTTCTGGCATCGCTTTTCAGTTTGGAATTTGCGGTGGTTATCATGGCGGTTCCCAGTCTGCTGACGAACAGTTTTCAAGTCTGGCGATTCCGCAAGTCTCTTATGGCCTTAGCCCTTCGTGTTGTTGTTTTCAGGTGGTGGCGCGATTGGCGCTGTCATTGGAACACTGCTCTTGAAGGGTTTGCCGCAGGATTTTCTGTTGGTGGTGATGGCCGTAACCATTCTGGTTTATGCGGCGTTTCGCTTCAGTCGGCCCCATTGGGTACTGTCCTATGACAAAGCAGTCCGACTGGCCGGGCCGGTTGGCATCATTGGCGGGGTGATGCAGGGCGCGACCGGTATTTCCGCACCGGCGTCGCTAACCTTCATGAATGCGCTGTCATTGCCGCGTGCCGCCATGATAGGCACGATTTCCTGCTTTTTTGCGGTGATGTCTCTGAGCCAAGTGGAGCGCATGGTGGCTCTGGACATGATGACGGGGGAGCGTTTTCTGATCGGATTGATGGCAACTGCAATGATCCTCGCCTGTATGCCGCTTGGCGGCCTGGTGGCACGGCGCTGGTCGTCTGACACCTTCAACCGGATCATTCTGTTCCTGCTGATCCTGATCGCGATCAAGATTTTGGTGCAGGTTTTCATTTTTTAAAATGCCGTAGAAAAGGCGGCACCGGTGGGGGCCGCCTTTCAGATCTCTGCAGATCAGTGATCTGATTGAGGATCAACCGTGCAGCTTTGCAGCGGTTTCTGCGATCAAAGCACCCTGGAATTTGGCGCCATCCAGTTCGTTTTCGCTCGGCTGACGCGATCCGTCGCCAGCAGCAATTGTCGTTGCGCCGTAAGGTGAACCCCCAGTGACTTCGTCAAGCTTGAGCTGACCCTGGAAAGAATAAGGCAGGCCAACGATGGTCAGGCCGAAGTGCATCATCATGGTGATAAGCGAGAACAGCGTGGTTTCGTTGCCGCCATGCTGGCTTGCAGTCGAGGTAAATGCACCGCCGACCTTGCCATTCAGGGCGCCTGTTGCCCAAAGCGGACCGGCTGCGTCCCAGAATGCGGCCATTTGTGCTGGCATACGACCGAAGCGGGTCGGTGCACCGACGATGATGGCGTCATAGTTGGTCAGGTCGTCAACCGTTGCGATTGGAGCAGCCTGATCCAGCTTGAAGTAAGCGGCCTGTGCAACTTCGTCCGAAACGGTTTCAGGAACGCGCTTCACATCGACTTCAGCGCCCTTGGAGCGGGCACCCTCGGCAGCAGCCTGGGCCATCTGCTCGATGTGGCCATAAGTGGAGTAGTAGAGAACGAGTACTTTTGCCATGTTCATGCCCTTAGCGTCGGTATGAGTGAAGCTGGCGTCGGAGTGACTGCGCAGCCTTGCACAAAGACATGACACCTACCTGACTGCAAGGAAAGGCGGAGTTTAAGAACGGACTGTTCAATGAGAGCGAACATCAAGTACGGCAACGCTCGGGTTTTCTAAGTTTCCGGCAGTATGTCCGTATGCTTGCCTGAGGCTTCAAATGAGGCTTTCAGCGAAACTCGCCACTTGGTGCAGACGCCTTCCAGTCGGTCAGCGCGCTTTGCAGGTCGGTTTCAAAGGTGTAGCCGATGTCATGCAGCAACTGCGGTTCGATGTTCGTTGAAACAACAAGTTTTTTGATACGTGCCCGGTTGATGCCATTGCGCAGGCCGACTGCGTTGAGGGCCTCGAAAGGCAGGCTCGCCAGATTGAGAAGCCAGAGCGGCACAGTGCCAAGGGGCTTGGGCAGATCCGCTGCCGTATGAAAGGTCTCGCAGATTTCGCCGATGGTATAATGCTGCGGATAGCAAAAATTATAGAGCGTCTTGGGCGCATTGCGGTTCAAAGTGAAGCGCATGCTGCGCACCAGTTCCTTCACGTAGCCGCAGCCTTTCACGGTATCGGTGCGACCGGGAAAGAAGAACATACGTTTCTTCAAGGCGCTTGCCAGCCGAGTGAAATTGCCATTTTCGCCGGGGCCAAACACGACAGCGGGCCGTGTGACGACGAGCTGGCGGGCGGGGTCTGCTGCCTGCCATGCGTCATGAATGCGCTCTGCCAGAAGTTTCGACCAGCCGTAATGCGAGGTTGGAGTTGGGGGAGTGTCTTCGGTCTTGACGCTCTCGTCAGGGCCGTAGACGGCCACCGTGCTGGTGAAGACGATCGAGGGTATATTGGCGCGCCGCGCGAAGTCGCACACGTTTGTCGCGCCAGCCACATTGGTGGCGTAATAGTCTTCGATAGGATGACCGGGCGTGCGATGGATCGCCGCCAGATTGAAGATTTCGCTGACACCTTCACCAAGGATGTCCGGGATGGTCTGGCGCACATCGGCATAGATGTAGTCAACACCCTCCAGCGGCGTTTCCGGCTTTGCAATGTCGGCGCAGATCAGACGGTCATAGCCGCCACTCTCGACCAGAGCGCTCAAGAGATGGGTCCCGATAAACCCCGCACCGCCAAAGACTATTGCGCGTTTCATGAAATATGGCCTGCCGTTATATGAGCTGAGATGAGCTTTGACCCTGCCGGAACGGAAAACACGTTTGGGGGAGGTCCAGCCTGAGTAAATTCTGACGATCCTGAGCGGATTGTTTGAAAAAGATCTTAAAGCAACCCCTGACAGGTTTGCCAGTAATTTCAAACCGTCCTGCCCCGCCGCTGGGGCAGGGCAGGACGGTTTTTCAGTAAGTCGCGAGCAGGCAGGTGAAAAGACTGTGCCTCAGGCTTCGTTTTCGGCGGCCAACAGGATTTCTTCTTCCGAAAGCTTTTTGGTTTCCGGGGTCAGCTTTTGTTCCGCATCTTCGTGCGGCTGCGTGGTGAAGCCGGACAGATCGGCGAACTCGCGGGCATCGCGGCTGATCTCAACCGGGCTGTCGCCATAGGCCGTCACCAGTTCGGCCAGTGAGCGGAGGGCGTGCATATGGACCCGCTCATAGCCATGGCTGGCGTCAACGCCAAAGGTGATCAAGGCGGTGCGCACGTCGGCCCCGGCTTCCACGGCAGAGGCGGCATCCGAACGGTAGTAGCGAAACACGTCCTTCTGGTGCTTGATAGCATTTTCCTTGCACAGAGAGACGATCTTCCGGGTCAGATGATAGTCGAATGGCCCGGTCTGGTCGCCCATGGCCACTGTGACGCCGAATTCCTCGGAAGACTGGCCGGGCGCGGAGGTGCCGTTGTCGATGGCAATCAGCGAGGCAATGTCCGGCGTCAGAATGGAGGAGGCACCGTGGCCGGTCTCCTCGGCAATGGTGAACAGCCAGAACAGGTCGACAGTCGGAACGATGTCATTGTCGATGAACGCTTTCAAAGCCGTCAGCATGACGGCGACACCGGCCTTGTTGTCGAGGTGCCGCGAAACGATAAAGCCATTGTCCAGGAACTCTGGTTGCGGATGTACGGCGACAATATCGCCAACCTCGATACCGAGTTTGTGCAGGTCGTCGCCCTTGCGTGCGTAGGCATCAACGCGCAATTCGCAATATTCCCAGCCGATGGGCAATGTGTCGACGTCATCGTTGAAGGTGTGGCCAGATGCCTTCAACGGCAGGATGGTGCCGGTGTAGCTGCCACTTTCGGAAAAAATGGAGACACGCGCCCCTTCAGCGAAGCGCGCGGACACAGGTGCCGATGGGCACAAGCTCAAGCCGACCATTGTCCTTCAACCGCTTGATCTGTGCGCCGAGCGTATCAAGATGCGAGACGAAGGCGCGGGCCGGGCGTGTTGACCCACCCGCAAGACGGGCGCGGATCGCACCGCGACGGGTGAGCTCGTAAAAGACGCCAAGCCGGTTCAGTTCTCCCGACACGTAGCGGACGATCTCATCCGTAAAGCCGGTCGGGCTGGGGATCTCGAAGAGATCCTTCAGGGTCTTTGCCAAGGTAGTCGACGTCAATCGCGAGTATGGTCATATGTCCTTCCGGTGAATAGCTTCCCTGACAGATCCGGGGATGGACAGGGGGAAGAGAAAGTCGATGAAACGCTCGGCCGTTGGCTGCGGTTCGTGATTGGCCAGACCAGGGCGTTCGTTTGCCTCGATGAACCAATACTCTGATTCACGCTGGTGTTTCACCATGAGATCGATCCCCGTTACCGGAATCTCAATGGCTTTTGCCGCGCGAATGGCCGCATCAATCAAGCTGTAGTGCGTTTCAGCCGTGACATCATGAATCGTGCCGCCGGTGTGGAGATTGGCCGTCTTGCGTACCGTAACAGTTCGGCCCTGTTCCAGCACATCATCGTAGGTCAGGCCGTGCGACGCAACACAGCGCTCGGTTTCTTCATCCAAGGGAATGCGCGATTCGCCTCCCGTGGCCGCGGCCCGACGCCGAGACTGGCTTTCAATCAGCTCACGGACGCTCAATTTGCCATTGCCGATGATCTCAGCCGGCTTGCGAATGGCGACGGCGACCACCTTGTAGTCGATGACGACCAGACGCATGTCGAGCCCCTCGACACATTCCTCGATCACCACATCATTGCAAAACTTGCGCGCGGCTGCGATGGCGTCGGTCAGATCCTCGATCGTGGTCACGCCGATGGAAATGCCCTTGCCCTGTTCTCCATTGGCAGGCTTGACGACGACAGAGCCATAATGGTCGAGAAACTCTTTCGTTGCTGCTGCATCACCTGCCATCATCTGCGCGGGAAGCACCAATCCGGCCTTGCCGACGACCCGGTGGGTGACGGCTTTGTCGGCGCAGATCGACATGGCAACAGCTGAGGTGAAATCGGTCAGAGATTCACGACAATGCACCATGCGCCCGCCATAGCTGAGGCGAAAGAAACCGCCTTCGGCATCGGTGATCTCGGTGCGAATGCCGCGCCGATGGGCTTCCTTGACGATCAGTCCCGCGTAGGGGTTGAGTTTCTCTTCGCCGGTCGATGTTCCAGTGTAAAGCGCTTCATTGAAGGTGTTCTTGCGCTTGAGGGTGAAAAACGGCACCCGCTCAAAGCCCAGCTTTTCGTAAAGTGCGATGGCTTGACCGTTGTCATGCATCACCGACAGATCCATCGAGGGCAGGCCCTTGGCCTTGAAGTTCTCGGCCAGACGACGGACCAACGCTTCGCCGACACCGGGAAAGCGTGCCTGTGGGAGACACCGCGAGGCACCACAGCGAACTGCCTTCATCGGCCCCGTGGGTGGCGACCTTGTGGTTGATGCCCATCACAGTGCCAACGACGGTGCCGGTTTCTTCTTCTTCAGCCACATAAATGGTGATCGTCCGTGGATCCATCCGGTGCCAGAAAAAATCAAGCGGCACGGGCACCATGTTGCGCGAGGTGTAGAGAATATTGATCGCCTCGGCATCCTGACGCGAGGCCAGTCGCCGCACGGTAAAGCCTCTGCGCTGATTGCGCGCCGGGCGATAGGTGGCCAGATTGACGCGGAAGGTATGCGAAGGATCGAGGAAGATTTCCTGTGGCGCAGAGTTCAGGATCACGTGCGGATCGCGCACGTAAAAAGCGATGTCGCGACGGTCAGGCTGCTCCTCGCTCAAAGCATCGACCAAGGCGCGGGGATCCTGAAACGTATTGCCGAAAATCAGTCGGCCCCAGCCGCAATCATAGACGCAGTTCTGCTGTTCTTCGCTTGGCATCTCGCGCTTGTAGCTGGGTTTCAGCCCTTCATCGCGCATCCGTTTGAGTCGACGACTGTAGGCATTTTTCTGGCGAAACTGATCGGTCTCATTCATGGAGCTAGATCTCCTGTGCCTGCAACCACATTTCAAGCAGGGCGACCTGCCACAATTCCGACCCGCGCAACTTGGTGATGTGCTCGGTCGGGTTGGCGAAGAGCTTGTTCAGATAGCTTTCCTGAAAAAGGCCGCGTGACTTCGCCTTGTCGTTGGTCAGCGTGTCGCGCACCATGTTCAGGTAACTGCCCTGAATGTATTTCAGCGCTGGAACGGGAAAATATCCCTTGGGCCGGTCGATGACGGCGGATGGCACCACCAGCCGAGCAGCCTCTTTCAGAACGCCCTTGCCACCGTGGGCCAGCTTGTGCTCGGCCGGAATGCGTCCCGCCAGTTCGACCAGTTCATGATCGAGGAAAGGCACACGTGCTTCAAGACCCCAAGCCATGGAATGATTGTCGACCCGTTTGACCGGATCGTCCACCAACATGACGTTTGTGTCGAGACGTAGCGCCTTGTCGACCGGATCGCTGGCGCCACTGTGTGCAAAATGGCTCTCGACGAAGGCCAGGCTTTCATCCCGGTCGCAGGCATAGTCGGGGCTGATGGCTTCGCGCATCTGGGCATCTGTGCGGTCAAAGAACGCATTGGCATAGTCGGCCGCTGGTGCGTTGGACCCCTGCATCTTGGGATACCAATGATAGCCTGCAAAAACTTCGTCGGCGCCCTTAGCCGGATTGAACGACCTTGATGTGCTTGGAAACTTCGCGTGACAGCAGGAAGAAACCGATATTGTCATAAGAGACCATCGGCTCGGACATGGCACCAATCGCGAGTGGCAGGTTCTCCTGCAATTCCGACGAGGGAATGAAAATCTGATGATGATTGGTGTCGTAATGCTTTGCGATCAGATCAGAATATTGAAATTCATCGCCCTTTTCGCCGTTGGCTTCCTCAAAGCCGATGGAGAAGGTCGCCAGATCCTTTTGACCCTCTTCAGCCAGAAGGCCGACGATCAGGCTGGAGTCGACCCCGCCCGACAACAACACTCCAACAGGAACATCGGCTACCATGCGGCGGCGCACAGCCTTGCGCAGACTTTCCAGAACCATGTCGCGCCAGTCATCGGCAGAGCGGTTGAAGTCCTCGCTAGATTTTTCGAAGCGTGGCTCCCAATAGGTCGTCTCGGTGAAAGAACCGTCTTTCTCGTAAGTGCGCATGGTCGCGGGCGGTAGTTTGCGCACACCATTCAGCATGGTGCGCGGGGCAGGGACTACCGCATGCCGGGACATGTAATGATTAAGCGCCACCTTATCGATTGAGGTGTCGATGTTGCCGCCGGCCAGAAGCGCAGGCAAGGCGGAGGCAAAGGCCAGTCGTCCATCGCGCTCTGCGAAATACATCGGTTTGATGCCGAAGCGATCCCGCGCCATAGGTGCAGTCTGCCGGAGTCATGTTCGTAAATGGCGACGGCAAACATACCCTGAAACCGCTCGAAGCACGCAGGCCCCTAAGCAGACTACAGGCTTTCAGGATGACTTCTGTGTCGGACGTCGAGGCGAACTGATAGCCTTTGGAGATCAGTTCAAGGCGTAAATCCTGATAGTTGTAGATGCAGCCATTGAAGACGAGGGTGAGGCCCAGGTCCGGGTCTGTCATGGGCTGTGCACCCTTTTCCGACAGATCAATGATCTTCAGGCGGCGGTGACCGAAGGCAATCCGGCCCTGCATGGTGACTCCCATGCCATCTGGTCCGCGTGCCTCCATAGCCTTTGCCATTTTGTCGACCCTTGCCGTGCTTGCAAGATCGTCGCCAAAAACCACTTCGCCGCAAATGCCACACATAGGATCAGTTGCCTCTCACGTCCGTCATACCTGTTTGATGTGCCAGACCGACTTGCCGCGCAAGAGTGCGTGAGACCACGCATATGCGTGTGGGAGGCAAGGCGAGGGGCACACGAATTCTCTGAATAAACGGATGGCCGGAGAATTGGTTCCCCGGCCATCGTGTTCGGTTTGGTTTTGCCGTGGTTGGCTGTCGGCCGCTGCCTTAACCGGGTGTCAGACCGCGCATGCGCTCGCTGCGTCGTCGCAGCACTTCGAGAACTGTCAGTAGAATGATCGAGAGGCCGACCATGATCGAGGCCACCGCCAGAATGGTGGGCGAGATCTGTTCTCGCAGGCCTGTGAACATCTGCCAGGGCAGCGTCTTCTGGCTGGCCGAACCGAGAAACAGCACCACGACGACTTCATCGAAAGACGTGATGAAGGCGAACAGTCCACCAGAGACAACTCCGGGGATGATCAGCGGCATCTGTACCTTGAAGAAGGTCTTTATCGGGCTGGCACCCAGGTTCTGAGACGCCCGCACAAGTGATTCGTCAAAGCCGACCAAAGTGGCCGTCACCGTGATGATGACAAAGGGCGTGCCCAAAGCTGCATGCGCCAGAACGACCCCCCAATAGGTGCCCTGAAGGCCAATGCGGGAATAGAAGAAATACATCCCGGCGGCCGAGATAATCAGCGGCACCACCATTGGCGAGATCAGTATTGCCATGATTGCCGAGCGATAGGGCACATGCCGTTGCGACAGACCGATCGCTGCAACCGTTCCCAATGTCGTGGCAATCAGCGTGGCCACTGGCGCGATCATGAAGGAGTTCTTCAGCGCCTGCTGCCAATCCGGATTGGTGAAGAAATCCACATAGTGTTTCAGCGAATAGCCCGAGGGATCCAGCGCCAGCATCTTCGGCGTGAACGTGAAGAAGTTCTCGGCGTTGAAGCTCAACGGAATGATCACAATGATCGGGATGATCAGGAACAGGAAGATCAACGCGCACAGGAAGCGGAAGCTGTAGTGCCAGACGCGTTGTCCAGTGGATGCATAAGGGGGTAGAGCGCTCATGAGTTCACCTCCTAGCCGAGCTTCACGTTATCGATGCCCACAAGGCGGTCATAGATCAGGAACATGATCAGGACGATGGCCAGCAGGATAGTGCCCAGAGCCGCGGCCAGTCCCCAGTTCAGCGAACTGGAAATGTGATAGGCGATGCGGTTGGAGATGAAGATGCCCGACGTGCCGCCGACCAGCTCCGGCGTGATGTAGTAGCCGATGGACAGGATGAAACAGAGCACGGCACCGGCGCCGATGCCGGGCACCGTTTGCGGGAAATAGACCCGCCAGAACGCCGTCCAATCTGTTGCACCAAGGCTTTTTGCAGCCCGCACGTAAGTAGGCGAGATGGTCTTCATCACCGAGTAGAGCGGCAGGATCATGAAAGGCAGCAGAATATGCGTCATCGCAATGATGGTGCCCATCTGGTTGTTGATCATGATCAGCCGATGCGTGTCGGAGACCAGGCCCATCCACACCAGCACGTCGTTGATGACCCCTTGTTGTTGCAAGAGCACCTTCCAGGCGGAGGTTCGCACCAGCAACGACGTCCAGAATGGCAGCAGCACGAAGATCATCAAGAGGTTGGAGGTGCGCAGCGGCAGGTTGGCCAGAAGAAAAGCCACGGGATACCCGAGCACTGCTGCCAGACAGGTGATGAGCAAAGACAGCATGATGGTACGCTTGAACAGCAGAATATAGATCTGCTGATCGTCCGGTTTCATCTGAACACCATCCGGCGTCAACTCGGCATCAACCGCCGACAGAAAGTAGCCGGAGGTGTAGGCCGGCGAGAAGGTGCGGATCGTCGCCCAGATATCCGGATTGCCCCAGGAGCGGTCACGCTTGATGAACAGCTTCTTGATCGACACGGTTTCAAAGGATGGTGCAGCCGAGCTTGCGGCCTTGACGAGTGCGGCCGTGTCACCAGTAAAGGCAGAGGCCGCATCCGGATTTGCCTTCAAGTCATTGTAAAAGGCGCTGTAGACCGCATTCCAAGGCTGTTTTTCGGCAGGGCTGTCCTGCCGCTCTGTCTGTTCGTATTTGGCAAACGCGCCATAAAGATCAGATGTCTGGGGCAGGACCTTTTGCACAGCGTCATTGAGTTTGAAGGCTGGCTCCGGCTTGGTGAAGTCCTGATTATTGGTGTCTGCGGCAGCGGCCTCGCGCGCCCATTCAGTATGGGCCGAAATCCACTTGGGAGAGGCCATCAGGTTGACCCAGGTCTCAGGCTTTTCCCAGAGCATCGTTCAAGGCGACAAACTGATCAGTATAGGTTTCCCCAAAATCATCGACGTGTCGCCCGGTGCGACGGAACATCGACGACATGCCGGTGCGCTCGTAATTGAGGCGCGACCCAAGGCGTGTGTTGGTCTTGTATTCGGCGGCGATCGTTAGATCGTATTGCATCGCCTCATAGATGTTTTCGCCGGGCAATTTGCCGCTGTCAGGATCCCACTTGTCGAGGGCGATGACGGTGCGTGGCAATGTATTCGGCACGATTTCATTCTCGACGGAGCGGAACAGCATGTCCGCAATCGGAGCCATGAAAGTCAGCAGAATGAAGATGAGCAGTGGCGCAATGAGAACCATGGCGCGCAACTTTTGACGGCGCAGGGCGCGCGCGAGGCTGGCCTTGAGGGGCTTGCCATCGGATGTGGTCAGTTCTGGCGTGGACGTTGTCTCGCTCATGAACCCGTTTCTTTTCGTGTTTCAAGAAGTGAGGAGTGGATGGCAGACCAGCGCGCTGCCGCCATCCAACAGAGTTGAGCGACCGCGGCACGGGGCCGCGGTCTTCAAACGCTTAGTTGGACTTCGTCAGCCAAGCCTGGAACTTGGCATTCAGATCGTCACGGTAATCAGCCCACCACTCGTAATCGTAGGTGATGACGTTCTTGGAGTTTGCAGGCGCGGTCGGCATATAAGGCTTCATGTCGACGCCGAGTTCCTTGGACTTGCCAACGAGCGGCTGCGACGAGGCACGGGCCGGGCCATAAGCAATGTACTTGGCCTGATCAGCAAGACGCTGCGTGTCGGTGGCGAACTTGACGTAGTTCTCGACCATTTTCAGGCGATCCTTGGGCAGACCCTTCGGAATGATCCAACCGTCGATGTCGAAGATCTGACCGTCCCAGAGCATCTTCACCGGCTGGTGCTGCTCGACAATCATCGAGAAGAAGCGACCGTTGTAGCTGTCGGCCATGACAACTTCCTTGTCGGCCAGAAGCTGAACGGCTTCAGCTGCGGACGACCACCAGATCACATTGTCCTTGATGGTGCCGAGCTTCTTGAACGCGCGATCCTGGCCTTCCTTGGTGCTCAAGGTGTCGTAGATCTTGTCCTTCGGCACGCCGTCGCAATACAGCGCCCATTCCATGTTGTAGATCGGGCGTTTCTGCATGCCGCGCTTGCCCGGGAACTTCTTCAGATCGAAGACATCACAGATTTTGGACGGTGTTTCACCATTCCAGGCGTCAATGTCGGTCCGGTATGCCCACGTGATGGAGTAGACGATCTGCGGAATGAAGCAATCCGAAACAATCAGGTCGCCAAAGTCCTTCGTCGGCTTGGTGCCGTCAGGGGCCTTGGCAAGCAGCTTGTCGAAATCAATTTCCTTGGCAAGACCTTCGTCACACAGGCGCATGGCATCGGACGCCGTCACATCGACCAGATCCCAGGTGATGTTGCCGGTTTCGTTCATGGCGCGCAATTTTGCAACGGCTTCCGGAGAGGACTCGTCGTTGATGATCTTAATGTCGGGATGAGCCTTCATGTAAGGCTCGTGATAAGCCTTGAGCTGCGACTTGGAATAGGCTCCGCCCCAGGACACGATGGTCATGTCCTTTGCCAGAGATGTGCCTGCCGTGAGGGCAAGTGCAGCACCGGCCAGAATGGTCGTCTTGAGCATCTTCATAAAATACGCTCCCCTTTGGTTTTATTTTAAATCGGACGTTTCAGGTGGCTATGCCCCCTCATGCTCCGCGCCACCTAGGACGGAGCTGGACAGTCGCTCGGGCTGTACAGCCCGTGACCCGTCAGAGGACGAGGTCGAGCGCTTTGCAATCGGCCTGTGCCCAGCCGATTGGAACCACATCGCCGGTCTTCAATTGGCGTTTCTCGCCGCGATTGCGGACCTTGACGATGAATTCCTTGTTGCCAGCCACATTCATGCGAACGCGAATGTGGTCGCCGAGATAGATCAGCTCTTCAACCCGGCCCTTGACCAGATTGTCCATGCTGTCGGCCGGGGCAAACTCGATGCGCTCCGGACGAAGTGACAGCGTGGTCTGGCTGCCGACACCGCCGATATTGACGCCGTCCGCCTTGAGCTGCGTGCCGTCATCAAGCTCCACCAGACATTCCTTGCCGCGGACATCGACAACCTTGCCGTTGAGCTTGTTGTTCTCGCCAATGAACTGCGCCACGAAGGAGTTCTGCGGATCCTCATAGAGGTCATCCGGTGTCGAGAGCTGCTGGATGATGCCGTCATTGAACACGGCAACGCGGTCCGACATGGTCAAGGCTTCCGTCTGGTCATGTGTGACATAGACCACCGTGACGCCGAGATTTTCGTGGATGTGCTTGATCTCATATTGCATCTGCTCGCGCAGTTGCTTGTCGAGCGCGCCGAGGGGCTCATCCATCAGCACCAGCTCAGGATCGAACACGAGCGCACGTGCCACGGCCACACGCTGTTGCTGACCACCCGACAGTTGTGCCGGACGGCGGTTGCCGAAGTCGCCAAGTTCAACCATTTCGAGGGCGCGTTTGACCTTCTCTGCCTGCTCCGACTTGTTCATTTTGCGAACCTGAAGCGGGAAGGCGAGGTTTTCAGCCACCGTCATGTGCGGGAACAAGGCATAATTCTGAAACACCATGCCAATGCCGCGTTTGTGCGGCGGCACATTGTTGATTGGTGCATCATTGAGAAAGATCTCACCGTGGGTGGCTGGCTCGAAGCCTGCCAACATCATCAGGCAAGTTGTCTTGCCCGAGCCAGATGGCCCAAGCATCGTCAGGAACTCTCCTGATGGAATATCCAGATTCAGGTTTTTAACAACGAGACTCTCCCCGTCGTAACTCTTTTGAACGTTTTCGTATCGAACAGACGCACCCCTGTTTTCCGGCATCGTATCCCCAAAATCTATCTTCCTTCTGCCGTAGTGTCAGAAACACCACGGCACGAAAAGAAACGGTGCGGCAGAATTGTTGCTGCTCTGCGCCGAAATCTCGATAGAAGACAAACATGTTAAATTCAGAATTGAAAGAGGCTTTCTTGATATGGATGAACAAAAAGAAATCAGTTGTCGCGATTTTTTTGGTCGAAACCTCACTTGACGCGGTTTGTAACGGTTCAAAAGAGCGATTTTTACGTGATTTTATCGACAGTTAACTTTAATTTTCTTTATTTTTTTGATTTTTGGCATGTAAATAAAATCAAGCGCAGGTTATTGCTACTGTAAAAGAGAAGGACAGCGCCAAGAACAGTTTTGCCTCAGGAACCTGTTTCCAAGCAAAAACAAAGAAATAATATCGCCTCATTCACGCCTGTTTTTCTGATGTCAAACTAGGCAGGTTAAGACGGGGATAACAGGTATTTGACTGAAAATCGGCCAAATCACCCGCTTGAATACGACACTATTTGCTCGGAACGTACCTTCTAGATCCTTTTGGATCGAAGGAGACCTTTCGGGGGTCTGAAACGTGGCTCATAACATCTCAAGCCTGTTCTTTTGTCTGATATTTGAGCAAGTCGCAGCCGTTTCCCTCGTATTTTTTACAATGCAAAGCCGTTTGGTTTGGTGAGGTTTGAGAGCTTTCGCGGTACTGCTCAAACGCGCAGGATGGCGACTGTTGATCCAGCTGCTGCTGCGGGCGCATGAGGTGGCCGGATAATAAGCGCACCAGCGTTCATGAAGGGCACCAGCATGGAACTGTCCTGGCGGGCAAAAGGCGTCACCTCCAGACGACCGTCTGCCGCAGCGCTCAACAGTGAGCGGACATAATCCTGACGGTGGTCATTGCCCGGCATATCGGCGCCAAGGGTTGCGGTGTCGATGCGCGGTGCCAGGGCTTCATCCAACGTCATGCGACCTGTCAGCAAGCCCAGCAAGGGGCGCAGAAACAACAAGGCGCAGACAAGGCTAGAAATCGGGTTGCCAGTGCAGTCCCAGAACTTTCGTGCGTCCCAGTTGCCCCGCCATCAACGGTTTGCCAGGACGCATGGCAATGCGCCAGAACGCCAGTTCCATGCCGCAGGCAGCCAGAACCTCACCCATATGGTCGTGATCACCCACGGACGCTCCGCCAAGGGTGATCAGCACGTCGATGTCATCCTTCAGTGTTGCGCGCACGGTTGCTTCCAGTGCGGCGCGATCATCGCCGACAATGCCAAGATGAACCGGTGTACCGCCGCAATCTTCAATCAATGCACCAATGCCGTATTGATTTGAGGCGATGATCTGGTCATCGCGCGGAGTGTCGCCCGGAGCCACCAGTTCGTCCCCTGTGGCAAGGATCGCGATGCGCGGCTTGCGGTAGACGGGCAGGGAGGCGTGGTTCATCGCGGCCGCCACGGACAAATGGCGATAGTCCAACACCTGACCAGCGGCGATGACCATTTGGCCAGCCTTGAAGTCCAGTCCTTCAGCGCGCACGTTACGGCCCTTGTCAGGCACCTTGGTGAGGGTGATCCGATCTCCCGGGGTGGAGCCGGTTCCCGAGCAATTGACATTTTCCTGAATGACAACCGTGTCCGCGCCTTGTGGGAGCGGGGCCCCGGTAAAAATGCGCGCTGCTTCGCCCGGTCCAACAGTTCGGTCGAGACGCCTTCCGGCGGCAGACACACCGATGATGGTAAGGACGGGATCTGAACCGTCCACACCAACAAGATCGTCATGGCGCACGGCATAGCCATCCATGGCGGAGGAGGAAAACGGTGGCTGGTTGCGGTTCGCTGTGAGGTCTTTTGCGAGAACCCGGTGGTTGACTGCAAGCAGATCAACCTTCTCGGTTCCCACTGGCACCACGCCCGAGAGAAGGCGTTGCATTGCTTCAGAAACGGGGAGCAGGGCAGCCATGGGAAACTCCGGGGCGTTGTTCGTGGTTGTCGTGTATCTGGTCGAATTCACATCCGTGGTGCGGTCACGGGCTGGCAATACAGGTCTCAGGCGTTCGATCTGGCCTGCTGTGTCCAATGGCCGCTCTTGCCGCCTTGCTTTTCAATCACCTGAATGCCGCTGATCACCATGCCACGATCCACCGCCTTGGCCATGTCGTAGATGGTCAGGCAGGCCAGCGAGCAAGCGGTCAGCGCTTCCATCTCCACGCCTGTCTGGCCGGTGACTTTGGTGGTTGCGGTAACGCGCAGACCTGGCAGGGTTTCATCAATGGCGATGTCGATGTTGACTTTCGACAATGGTAAGGGGTGGCACAACGGAATCAGCTCGTGCGTGCGCTTCGCCGCCATGATTCCGGCAATTCGCGCCGTTCCCAGAACATCGCCTTTCTTGGCGTCGCCCGTGCGGATCATCTCGAGCGTTTCAGGCTTCATGCGAATGAAGCCTTGTGCAACAGCCGTGCGCGATGTTTCCGCCTTGCCCGAGACATCCACCATGTTGGCCTGTCCGCTCTCATCGATATGCGAGAGATGGTCGGCATCTTTGCGCGTCATTGTGCGGGCTCACCTGAGGCTGCGGTTGTGGCCGGTGTATCCAGTTGCAGAAGTTGGCGGGTGGCCGCAGTCACGTCGTCCTGTCGCATGAGGCTTTCACCGATCAGGAAGGTCTGGATTCTGACCTTGCCAAGGCGCTCCAGATCTTTCGGTGTGAAGATACCGGATTCGCCAATGATCAGGCGGTCTGACGGAACCATCGGGGCCAATCGCTCGGATGTTTCGAGCGATGTTTCGAAGGTTTTCAGATTTCGATTGTTGATGCCCAGAAGCGGCGACGACAGGCGCAGGGCGCGTTCCATCTCGGCCTCGTTGTGGACTTCAAGCAGCACATCCATGCCAAGGTCGAATGCCGTGTCTTCAAGCGCCTTGGCGGTGACGTCGTCAACGGCTGCCAAAATGATGAGAATGCAGTCCGCTCCCATAGGCACGGGCTTCATGCACCTGATAGGTGTCATAGAGGAAGTCTTTGCGCAGCGCAGGCAGGGACACCGCGTCACGGGCTTGTGCGAGAAATTCCGGGCGTCCCTGAAAAGACGGCGTATCGGTGAGAACCGACAGGCAGGCTGCGCCGCCGTCTTCATAGGCCCGTGCAAGCGCCGGGGGGTCAAAATCCGCGCGAATAAGTCCCTTTGAAGGACTGGCCTTCTTCACTTCGGCAATCAGAGCCCATTGACCGGCATCCACCTTGGCGCGCAACGCCCCGGCAAAGCCGCGCGGCGCACTCTGGTCCGTACTTGCCGCCTTCAGATCAGCAAGCGTGACACGAGCCTTGGCGCTGGCGATCTCATCGCGCTTGTAGGCTTCGATCTTCTGAAGAATATCGGTCATGGTCTTATCCGTTTGAAACGTCGACGAGGCGGGCCAGATGTCGGGAGGCCGCACCTGTATCGATGGAGGTTGCGGCAAGCGTTACGCCTTCGCTCAAAGTGTCGCAACGGCCTGCAATCAGCAGCGCGGCTGCGGCATTGAACAGCACGACATCGCGGTAAGGCGTCTTGTCGCCGTCCAGCACCCGGCGCAAGGCGGCTGCGTTTTCCTTGGGTGTGCCACCGCGCAGATCCTCCAGAGTGACACGCGGCAGGCCGACGTCTTCAGGCGTCAGTTCAAAGGAGCGCATCGCGCCGTCTTTCAACTCGCTGACATAGGTAATGCCGGTGGTGGTGATTTCATCCATGCCGTCGGAACCATGCACAACCCAGACGTGCTTGGACCCCAGATTGGCGAGCGTCTGTGTCAGTGGCTCAAGCCAGACCTTGTCGAAGACACCCAGCAGTTGACGCTTGACGCCCGCCGGATTGCACAGGGGGCCGAGCAAATTGAAGATGGTCCGCACGCCCATCTCGATGCGCGTTGGGCCGACATGCTTCATGGCTTTGTGGTGCAGCGGGGCGAACATGAAACCAATGCCTGCATCGCGGATGCACTCGGCGATCCGGTCGGGCGGGATGTCGATGTTGATGCCCAGTTCGACCAGGGCTTCCGACGAGCCGGATTTTGACGAAAGTGACCTGTTGCCGTGCTTGGCCACAGGCACGCCGCAGCCCGCCACGACCAGGGCGGTGCATGTGGAAATATTGTAGCTGCCTGTGCTGTCGCCACCGGTGCCGACAATGTCGATGGCCTCTTCAGGGGCGTCGACGCGCAACATACGTGCCCTCATGGAGATCACCGCGCCGGTGACTTCCTCGATCGTCTCGCCACGTTGACGTAACCCCATCAGGAACGCCCCGAGTTGGGATGGTGTCGCATTGCCAGACAGGATCGTGTCGAAGGCAGCGATCGCGTCGTCGCGTTCAAGGGACTTGCCTGCGGCAATTGTGGCAATAAATTTCTTGAAATCAGACATGACGAGACCCTGCGATGAAAAAAGGCGAGGGCGGATCAAAAGACCCGCCCCGTCACGTTTTAGTTTGCGGCCGGCGGTGTGCCGATGACCTGTGCGAGAGCACCCTGATTGACGTGCACGCCAATCTTGTTTTCCTGACCGGTGATGTACTGGTTCAGAAGGGAGTTCTGCAACTGCTGCGACAGGCGCGAGCGGATGACGCCTGTGTCCTTTGCTTCGTCAAAGAAAGCTGGACGGCTGACATTGATGACCTGCGCAATAACGCGTTCCTGATCATTCTTGCCGGCAACATCCACAACAACACCGTTGCCACCGTCGAAGATTGCCTTGACGGCCTCCGCCGAGAGATCCGGGGTTGTCGAGTTGCGCTTCAGCCCCTCGGCCTGAAGAACCTTCACGCCGAGCGCCTTGGCTTCTTCCATAATGGTCTTGCCATCGCGAAGGGCCTTGGCCGTTTTGGCGGACAGCGTCTTGAGCTGGTCTGCCGACTGGCCCTTCTTCCAGGCCGCCACGACCTGATCTTTCACGTCGGCAAGCTTGCGGTCATGCGCCGGAATCACCTTGTCGACGGTGAACCAGAGATAGCCCTGATTGCCAACCTGAATGGCGTCATTGTCGAGACCTTCGTCAGACTGGAAGACGCTGTCGACCAGATCTTTCACCGGCGGCAGGTTGGCAGACGTGCCGTCTTCGGCATTGCCATCGGCATCGAACGGCTTCGGCTCAACCAGCTTGAGACCCTGCTTCTTGGCGATTTCGCCAAGAGTGGCTCCCCCGGCGCGTTCGTCTTCGATCTGATCAACCATGTCGTTGATCTTGTCGTTGGCATCGTTGGTGGCAATGGTCTTGCGGATCTGGTCCTTGACCGCATCAAGCGGCTGCTCATGCGAAGGCACGACATCCAGCACCTTGACGATCATCGATGAGAATCGACCGTCAATCAGTCCGCTGGTTTCGCCCTTCTTCAATTTGAAGGCAGCATCGCCGACCTTGGTGTCGATGAAGTCGGCCTTGGACATGAGGCCCAGCGTAACGTCCTTGGACTTCAGCTCGCGTTCCTTGAGCAGGTCCTCAAAGGTCTTGCCATTTTTCAGCTCTTCGGCAGCCTTCTTGCCCTTGTCGGCGGATGAAAAAGCAATCTGCTCGATCTTGCGCTGTTCCGGCTTGGTGAAGCTCGACTTGTTCTTGTCGTAATAAGCCTTGATCTGATCGTCCGTCACGCTCTTGGGGTCAGCCAGTTCAGCCGGGGTCAGTTCAAGAAGCGATGCCTTGCGATATTCAGGCGCTTTGAACTGAGCCTTGTTCTTGTCGAAATAGGCTTGGAGATCTTTGTCGGACGGGTCTTTGATATCGCCAAGAACCTTCGAGGTCAGGTCGATATACTGTACATCGCGGGTCTGCGACTGATAGTCGTGGATCATTTCCGCATAGGTATCGGGAGCGGCCATGCCGCCGGTCAGCGCTTCCACAAGCTGCTGGCGTTTGGCGATCTTGCGGCGCTCGTCCACATATCCGCTTTCGGTGAGGCCGTTGGACTGCAACACCTGAGCAAGGCGATTGCGGTCATAGTGACCTGTCGGCCCCTGAAAGACGGGATCATTCTGGATCAGGCTGGCCAGATGCTTGTCGGAAACGCCGATGTTCATGTCATCGGTCGTGTCGTCCAGCGCAGCCTCTGCCACCATCTTGCCAAGCGTCCGTTGCGGAACACCAAACTTGGCGCCTTCCGTCGTGGACAGCGGGCGGCCAAGTTGCTGGCTGATCTGATTCAGGTCCTGACGATAGGTGCGATCAAAATCGGAAAGCGAAATTTCCGTATTTCCGACCTTGGCCACCGAACTTGCGCTAACGCCGCGAAACACGTCGGCGATGCCCCAGATGCCAAAACTGACAACAAGCAGAGCGATGAAAAGTTTGGCAACCCAAGTACCGGCGCCCTTGCGCAGCGCGTCGAGCATAGTCTCTCCGTCTCTTTTTTCTTATCTGGTCGCGCGAAATGAAACACTTTCCGCGACGACGTCAGGTCCGTTCAGCTTGGAATGATGCGAGCCATGCTCCAAATTGGCGATCGCCCGCATATTCCGTGTTTGTCTCCCTACCGGGTCGGGCGGGATAATAGGGACGTGAATAGAACGGAGCAAGCGTGGTTGCAAAAGGTTCTTCCAAGAAATTTCTGTAAAAGATTGCTGTCAGAGCCTGTTTTCGGTTTATAGACGTCGAAACAGCAATTGAATGACCATTTCAGGGAGACGTGAATGTCCACCACGATCAAGCCGCTTGTTGCCGGAAACTGGAAGATGAACGGCCTCAAGGACCAGATCCCTGAGTTTGAAGCTGTCGTTTCTGGCGTGGATCGTGATCTTGCATCACACGTTGACGTGATGATCTGCGCTCCGGCGACACTGACGCTGGCCCTGCATGACGCTGCCGCTGATACACCGGTCGCGGTGGGTGGCTAGGATTGTCATCCTGATGCCTCTGGTGCCCATACCGGCGATATTTCCGCCGAAATGCTGGCTGATTGCGGCGCAACCGCCGTCATTGTTGGTCACTCGGAGCGCCGCACCGACCATTGTGAAACGGATGCCTTGATTGCAGCAAAGGCCGAGGCCGTCTGGCGGGCAGGCCTCACAGCTATTATATGTGTCGGTGAAACACAGGACGAGCGCGAGGCGGGTACGGCGATCCGTGTCGTCTCCGAGCAGTTGATTGCCTCGATCCCGGACGGCGCGACGGCTGCCAACAGCGTTGTCGCCTACGAACCGGTCTGGGCGATTGGCACCGGACTGACACCAACTGCTGAGGATGTTGCCGAGATGCACAGAGCCATGCGCGATGCGCTTGTGGAGCGTTTTGGCAAGGAGGGGGCTGCGATGCGCCTGCTTTATGGCGGCTCGGTCAAGCCCGGCAACGCCGTCGAATTGATGGGTGTGGCCAACGTCAATGGCGCACTTGTTGGGGGCGCAAGCCTTAAATCGCAAGATTTTCTGGGGATCCTCAAGGCTTATCAGGCAAATTGAGGCCCACTTGAACGCAGAGCGAGCGCACGCTTCAGGCCGGTTCTAGGGTTTTGTTGTCGGGCGTCTTCAAAAACATGGCATTTCGAGGGTGGAAAGCACTGCAATTGTATTGTAGAAGGCCTCCAAACTCGAACAAATAGAATGGCACTATGGAAACCGTAGTCATCGTTATTCATCTGATGGTCGTTCTGGCCCTCGTGCTGGTTGTCCTGCTGCAGCGCTCCGAAGGTGGCGCTCTTGGCATGGGCGGCGGTGGCGGGGGCGGCGGCTTCATGTCCAGCCGCGGTACGGCCAACGTCCTGACCCGAGCAACCGGTCTTCTGGCAGCAGCATTCTTTCTGACCTCGCTTGGTCTGACGCTGATTGCCGAAATGAACGGTGGCTCGAACAGCGTTCTTGATGCCGCTCCGGCACAAAGCCAGTCCCAGCCGCTCGGAGATATCAAGACCGATGGCAAGGGCATTGCCGGCGCGCTCAAGAAGATGGGCCAGGATGCTCAGGACACCGACAAGTCGACTGAGCCTGCCAAACCTGCTCAGCCGAGCGGGCCTCAAGTTCCGGCCGCTGAGTAAGGCTGTTTTCCCGGCGCCTTAGGGCGCAGGTTTTCGAAACAACATTATGCCCTGTGGTGACACAGGGCATTTTTGTTGTGTCTATCAAAAATACCGAGTGGCCAAAGTCACTGCGGCAACGATATGGTATTGCTCCATGGCGCGATACGTTTTCATCACGGGCGGCGTGGTCTCCTCGCTTGGTAAAGGCTTGGCCTCGGCTGCGCTCGGCTCTCTTCTTCAGGCACGCGGATATAAGGTGCGCCTGCGGAAGCTCGATCCCTATCTGAACGTTGATCCGGGCACCATGAGCCCCTATCAGCATGGCGAATGTTTCGTCACCGACGACGGTGCGGAAACTGATCTGGACCTTGGTCACTACGAACGCTTCACGGGGCGTCCTGCCAATCAGCGGGACAACATCACCACCGGACGCATTTATCAGGACATCATCGCCAAAGAACGTCGCGGAGATTATCTCGGCGGCACGGTGCAGGTGATTCCCCATGTGACTGACGAGATCAAAGCCTTCGTGCTGGATGGCAATGAAGACTATGATTTCGTTCTGGTGGAAATCGGCGGCACGGTGGGCGACATTGAAGCTCTGCCGTTCTTTGAGGCGATTCGCCAGCTCGGCAATGAATTGCCGCGCGGACAGGTCGTTTATGTTCATCTGACGCTCATGCCGTATATCCCGAGCGCCGGTGAAATGAAGACCAAGCCGACACAGCATTCGGTCAAGGAACTGCGGTCAATCGGCATCCAGCCGGATATTCTGATGGTGCGCTGTGACCGGGCAATCCCGGAAACGGAACGCCGTAAACTGTCGCTGTTCTGCAATGTGCGTGAGCAGTCGGTCATTCCGGCTTACGATGTGAAATCGATTTACGATGTGCCGATCGCCTATCACAAGGAAGGCCTTGACGACGAAGTTCTAGAAGCCTTCGGCATCACGGGTGCGCCTGCGCCGGTGCTCGACCGTTGGGAGACCATCTCCAAGTCGGTTGCCAACCCGGAAGGTGAAGTGACGATTGCCATTGTCGGCAAATACACGGTTCTCAAGGACGCCTACAAGTCGTTGATCGAAGCGCTGGTTCACGGCGGCATTGCCAATAACGTCAAGGTCAATCTGAAGTGGATCGAATCGGAGACTTTCGAACAGGAAGATCCGGGTCCGTATCTTGAAGGCGTGCACGGTATTCTGGTGCCGGGTGGCTTTGGTGAGCGCGGTGCGGAAGGCAAGATTGCTGCTGCGAAATTTGCCCGGACCCGCAAGTTCCCGTATTTCGGCATTTGCTTCGGTATGCAGATGGCGGTTCTGGAAGCTGCCCGCAACATGGCGGGTATCGAGAAAGCCAACTCGACCGAGTTTGGTCCGGCAGAAGAGCCTGTTGTTGGCCTGATGACCGAGTGGACCAAGGGCAATGACCTTGAAATCCGCAAGAAGGATGGTGATCTCGGTGGGACCATGCGTCTTGGCGCGTATACAGCAGCCCTGAAACCCGGCTCGCAGATTGCAGAAATCTATGGGTCGAACGAGGTTTCCGAGCGGCATCGTCACCGGTATGAAGTCAACATCGGCTACCGCGACAAGCTGGAAGCCTGTGGTCTGGTTTTTGCCGGAACGTCGCCCGATGGCGTGCTGCCGGAAACGGTGGAGATCGAGGATCATCCGTGGTTCATCGGCGTGCAGTATCACCCGGAATACAAGTCGCGGCCTTTCGAACCGCATCCGCTCTTTGCCAGCTTTATTCAAGCGGCAATGAAGCAGAGCCGTCTCGTTTAATTCGGTCTATATGAAAAAGGATGGCGGATATGATCCGTGGACTTGATCATCTGGTTGTTGCCACACGCGATCTGGATGCGACCGCTGCACGGTATGAAGCTCTCGGCTTCACACTGACGCCGACGGCGCATCATCCCTGGGGACCAAGAACCGCAACCTGCAACTCGACGGATTTTTCGTCGAGCTGTTGGGCATTGATGATGTGTCCGCCATTTCTGATGCCGATGACGGCGAGTTTTCCTTCGGGGCGTTCAATCGCGATGCCCTGAAGACCTTTGAAGGCGCCACCATGCTGGTGGTGGAGGGGGCGATCCCTTGCATGACCGCGCGGCCTTTAACAATGCCGGTCTTGCAACCTACGCACCCTTTTCCTTTGAACGTGAAGCAAAAGGGCCGGATGGGACACCCCGCAAAGTGGCGTTTGATCTGACCTTCGTCACGGATCCGCTGGCCCCTGCGCTTGGCTTTTTCGCTTGTCGCAACAGGTTTCCGGAAAACTTCTGGACCCCCGCCTATCAGTCTCATGCCAATGGCGCCAGCGATGTGATCGGTGTGCATATGGTTGCTAATGACCCGTCAGATCATCATGAGTTTTTGGGCGGACTGACTGGTCAACGCGAAATGCGGGCCACCAGTCTCGGTCTTGAAATCGGCACGCCACGCGGCAAGATTTGCGTGCATTCCCCACGTGCCTACGCGTATCTGGTGGGCGAAGAAGCTTTCTCTGCGCTGGATGGTGTGGAGCTACCCCGCATCGCAGCCTTGGAAATTGCCTGCAAAGGCCTACCCGAACGCAAGGTGGTCTCCGCCGCCGATCTCAACGGTCTGACGCTGATCCTGACCCCGGCTGAGTGATCTGTCATGTCCGTTGGTGCTTGTCGAGAGCGTTGCGGACAGGCCATGGTGTTCGCCGGGTGTTGAGGATGATCGTATGAGTTCCCCCACGCAAGATCTGCCCACACTTTCCGTGCAAGATGATCCGACGAATGCTTTTGCCGAGCGTTTCGAGGTGCCCGTTAAAACCGGCGAGGGGCCACTCGATGGTCTGACGTTTGCCGCCAAGGATAATTTTGAATTTGCCGACCGGATTGCAGGCAATGGAACGCCGGACTGGGCGCATACGCACCCTCCCGCGCACAAAAGCGCTGCCGTTCTTCAAGATGTGCTGGACGCTGGAGCAGCCTTGGCAGGCTTCACGCATATGGATGAGCTTGCCTATAGCATTCTGGGCATCAACGCGCATTTCGGCACTCCGCTGAACGGCGCAGATGAGACGCGGGTTCCCGGCGGTTCGTCTTCTGGTTCCGCCAGTGCCGTCGCGGCTGGGGCTGTCGATTTTGCGCTTGGCAGCGACACCGGCGGTTCTGTGCGTATTCCCGCCAGTTTTTGCGGAATTTACGGCTTTCGCCCCAGTCATGGCGTGTTGTCCGCCGAGGGGCTGATTGCTCTTGCGGCACAATTCGATGTGCCGGGGTGGTTTGCCCGTGATCTTGAGACGCTGCTGTGTATCGCATCTGTCCTTGGAGTGGAGCCGGAAGCGCCAACACCATCATCGGTGCGGCTCTGGGTGCCGGAAACGGTCTGGGGGCAGGCGGATGCGACCGTGCAAGATGCCGTCGACCCGATGATCGCACGGCTTGAAGAGCTATACGGCCCGTGTGATACGCGGCCTTTGCCCATGGGGCGGCTTGAAGATTGCTATGAAACCTTTCGCGTCCTGCAGGCGCATGAAATCTGGAAGACCCATGGCGATTGGGTGACGCGCGTTCAGCCGGCCTTTGGGCCGGGAGTTGCCGAGCGTTTTGCCGCTGCCTCACATATTTCAAATGAAACCGCCGCATTGGCCGACCGGGCACGGCAGGCGATCAGAACTGTCATGGGCACGGTCATGGGAGGTCAGGACGCGGTTTCGCAAGACAGCGGCGTCAAGACCTTGATGGTGATGCCAACAGCGCCGGCACCCGCACCGAAGTTAAGTGCGACCCAGGACGATCTGAATGCCATCCGAGGGCGGATCATGTGCCTGACGTGCATTTCCGGATTGAATGGATTTGCTGAACTGAGTGTGCCTTGGCGCTTTGGTGGGACGTGCGCCAGTTGGGCTGTCACTGATTGGCGGTCCGGGGCAGGACGGCTTTGTTCTTGGTGTCGCACAGGCTTTGATGGCCCGCTGAGTTTCGCAGGTTTCTCCCCCGACAGCGTTTGCTTGCGGGGGAGGTTGTCTCGGTGTCAGCGTGTCGCGTTCATCAGGCGCGAATTGAAAAAGCGTTTCCGCGCCAGTTGGCGCGAGCCCTTGGCTAGCCCCAGCAGTGCGATGTCTGCGAGTGGCTCGAACAAAATGACGGGCAGGTAGGCCAGACCGAATTTTCCGATGGCTGCCAGAGTTGCGATGTGAAAACCTTCCCCATAGATGACCCAGAAGGCGACCCAGACGACAATTCCAGCCTGAGTAGGTGGTCGATAGGAAGAGCGCCTGAGAATATTTCAGGTCGACATAAGCCGTGCGTTTCGGAATAATTTTGTCGGCCAGGAGCGTCAGGCTGAAGAGCGGGACGATCAGCGTGGTCACGTTCATGCCATATTGCGGCAGATCAAAGGGCGCAAAAAACAGTCCTTGCAACAACAGCCCCATTGCAAGTCCGATTGCCGTGGACGCGCCGCCAAAAACTAAAAACAGTGTCGAGGCGAGAATGAGATGCACCTCGGAGACGCCCACCGGATAATGCGGCAATACTTGAAAGAACGAAAAGACCAGAGCGGTCGTGGCAAGGCTGCGGCCTGCAAGCACGCTCAGTGTGCTTTCCTTACGCACTGTGTCTATTACGAGTTTGGCGGTCAGTCCGAAAGAGACCGCGGCCGTTGCGCCGCTGAGGAGCAGTTTTGCGCCAGTGACGACGCCTGGTTCGATATGCATGTGTTCGGTTTCCTTGTGCACCCACCGTGCCGTGAAGACAGAATGGCCCTTAGGCCGTTGAACGATGGCAGGTCTCCTGACTTGCAGCTCTGGCGACACCCTACCTTCCCGGACATATCCAGTGGCTTTGAGGATGCCGCAGCTGCCTACAGTTGCGGGGGCAGTCATGGATTTGATCCCTGGTCTGCGAATCGTACCATGTTCCCTTTTCAGTTCCCCCTCGCTCCGCGAGAAAGAACCACCATCGCAAATACGGATAAGTGGTCTTCGTAGAAATAACAAGAAACAATAAGAGGTTAACTTGTGAGGATCCTTTCTTTGCGTCAAGGACGAGAGAAATGTATTCCGGTTAAATTTATTTTATATATATTTTACAATAACTTATCTTCTCTTTGGCTTTTTTCGAGTGATATTTTTAAACTAGAAATCCAAGTGATGCGCATATATATCGGGAAAATTTTCATGATAAATTTTCCCGATTATTATTCTCTAAACCTGAATGTCTTCATTTTTTCTGTTTAATACTAAATTTTATTTTTAAGTGAAGGCGAAGTTAAGGAGCTTTTAAGTGCCGCTCTTTAGGATTTAACCAATAAACGGCTCTGAGGAGAGGCGTGTAGTGTATTTTTGATGCCGTCGGCTTTTCTCGACGGAGGCATGGGGAGCAAGTCGCATGGCGGGCGGCCCTTGCGTCTGGGCGGTTAAGTCGTGGTTATTCGCCGTTTCCCTTGAAGGTGTTCTGGAGGAAATGGCTGTTTTGAAAGATGAGCCAAGGGTTTGTGCCCGGCTCTGATCTGCGACCTAAATCGGGGCTGATATGACAATTGACTCTCTTACGGCACGGCTTTCCTTTCTTGAAATTCACGAGGAAGATAAGGCCCTCGCCAAGCAAGCTTGGCCCTTGATCGAGGCGCATTTGCCAGACGTGCTTGAGGGGTTTTACAAGCATGCCCGCGCGATTCCGCATCTGGATGAGTTGATTGGGACGCAGGAGGCGCGTCCTGATCAAAGCGCAGTCCAATCACTGGAAGAATCTCTTCACCTCTGGCCTCAGTGCTGAATACCTCGAGAGTGCCAAGCGTATCGGCACGGCCCATGTCAAGATTGATCTGGATCCAACCTGAGTACATCGGCGGTTACTCTTTTGTGCAGGCGCGGCTGACCGATCTCATCGTTCGCAAGAATCGCTTCTCCAGCAAAAAAGCCGTGAAGACCCTGAATGCTGTGACGAAGCTCGTGGCGCTGGACATGGATCTCGCCATCTCGACCTATCATGATCAGATGATCGATAATGCCGCCGACCGTGAGCAACGCATCCGCTCGGCAGTTCAGGACTTCGAGCGCCGCCTGCAAGAAACCGTGGTGGTGTTCGGCGAGGCCGCCAGCGGACTTCTGGAGACCTCCAGCAGCCTGGAAACGGTCGCCGGAACGGTGACAGACCGCATGGCGAGCATGGAAACGCGCAGCACCGAAGTGACCAACAGCATTGCCTCTGGGGCCGCTGCTACAGAGGAAATGACCACGTCCATCGAAGAAATTGGGCGGCAGGCTAGCCAGTCCAGCGACATTACCCGTCACGCGGTTGAAGGCGCACAACGCACAAATGAGTCCGTGCGTGATCTGGCGACGGCGGCGCAGACGGTCGGTTCGGTCATCAGCCTGATTTCGGAAATTGCGGAACAGACCAACCTGTTGGCTCTGAACGCCACCATCGAGGCGGCGCGCGCGGGCGAGGCGGGCAAAGGGTTCGCAGTGGTTGCTGCCGAAGTGAAGGAGCTGGCGACGCAGACATCCAAGGCCACGGATGAAATCTCGACCCAGATTTCTGCCATTCAGACAGCGACGGATGAAGCGGTCCAGGCAATTTCGGAGATTTCCGATACCATCGACAAAGTGTCTGGCATTGCGACAACGATCGCCTCTGCCGTTGAAGAGCAAACGGCAGCCACCAGCGAGATTTCGGGGAACGTGCAGCGTGCTGCCGCAAACTCTGCCGAATTTGGCGGTGTGATTGGTACCGTGCGCAGTTCAATCGGCCAGACCAATCAGACTGCAGGCCAGATTGCGGAAATGGCCGCAAGCTTCAAGACAAGGTCCGAGCAGCTTGGCAAGGACGCGAAGGCCTTCTTTGAAAAGGTTCAGGCCAGCTAGGGTGCGGTCTCTGGCCCGGTTGAGCCGTCTGACGCAGATAGATCGCTGCGGTTTCGACGTCCAGGAAGGATTGGGCAAATTGCTCTTCTGTGTCTGTGCGAATTCTTGAAAACCAGACGGTTTTCTGCGCAACCGTGCTTAAGAGGCAGAGAAATCGGCTCCGACCATTTGAAATGCATTTACGGGTCGACACTCTACTTCAAACTCATCTCATTCTTTAGCAGCAAAAAGCCCGCCAATCTGGTGGGCTTTTCTGTTTTCAGAGTGTCGCCGCCTTGCCGCGCCAACGATAAGTAGAAAGACAATCCGCAGGTTCCATGATCTCTTCATGTGTATTAAAAAGAAAATTGATACATCCTGTTACAAATTACGATAGATCTAGAGTGTAACAAAAGACCGCAAAGGAAGGTTTTCTTTCATGCCACGCACTGGTCTGACTGCCGATGAGATCCGTGAAAAGTCCATGGAAATTGCTTTGGACCGAATTCGCGTGCTCGGTGTCGACAAGATGCGTCTGAGTGATGTGGCCAAGAAACTCGGTGTGTCACACGCCGCCCTTTATGCTCATTTCGCCAATAAGGCCGCACTGCTCGATGAGGTGGTCCGTTTCTGGCTGGCTGGAACCGAAGAGCGCTTGCATGCTGTCGTTGTCAGCAAAGCGCCTGCACGCGAGCGTTTGTGTCTCTGGTTCGAGACATTGCATACGTTCAAACGGGACCGGTTTCGCGCAGACCCGGAGTTGTATCACGCGTTCGATGCGGCGATGATCCGTGAAACGCCGGCGGCGGCGGTGCATCGACAAGCCTTGCTGGAGCAGGTTGAAACGCTTGTGCGGGAGGCGGAGTTGCCCGGTGATCCGCATGATATTGCGCAAATCCTGTTCGATGCTCTTTGCAGCTTTCATCATCCGACAATTGTTCAACGCAAGCTTTGTGCGGATCGTTTGCCGCGCCTGCGCGTTATTTTGGCCATTTTGTTGCGCGGCATTGAAGCTGGGGAAGCCGTGCAGCCCGGTCAGGCGCGATAACGCAGAGCAGCGACCAGAAGTTCGAACGCGGGCTGAACTTGTCTGCGTGTCGGATAATAAAGGTGGTAGCCGGCAAACGGGGGGCACCAGTCTTCCAGTACACGCACAAAAGTGGGCGTGCTTGGGGGGCTCTCCGGCAGAACGGCATCAGGTAGACAGGCGAGACCCAAGCCATCTTTAACAGCCTGCAAGATCATATCGACATCGTTGCAAACGAACTGCCCCTTGACGCGAACATTTAAAGGTCGCCCTTCGCGTTCAAACTCCCAAGGCATAAAGTCCGCCGAGCGTCGGCATCCGCAAGTTGATGCAGGTGTGGTCCGTCAGGTCGTAGGGTGTCTGAGGGGCCGGGTGGTCTTTGAAGTAGGCCGGGGAACCGATGACAGCCATGCGTATCGGTGGACTTATCGGAACGGCAATCATGTCCTTGTCGACCTCTTCGCCAAGACGGATGCCCGCGTCAAACCGGTCCGCAACGATATCTGTCAAACGTTGCTCGACAGATATTTCAACGCTGACGTTGGGATAGTCCTGCATCAATCGTGTTGCGGCTGGCATCAAGATGGTCTGGGCAGCATGTTTCGACGACGTCAGCCGTAGGGTCCCGGTCGGGCTTTCACTTTGCGCACGAATGGACACCAGCCTGCGTTGAATGTCGTTGAACGCGGGACGCAGGGTTTCTGCCAGTTGCTCGCCGGCGGGCGTTGGCGACACCATGCGGGTGGTGCGGGTGAGAAGACGCACACCCAGACGCTCTTCCAGACGCCGAACCGTATGGCTGAGAGACGATTGCGACGTGCCAAGGTGAGCAGCGGCACGAGTGAAGCTCTGTTCTTCCAGAACTGTCAAAAAAGCATTCAGATCGTTCAACTCATCCCGTTTCATGCGCTTTCACTGCCTCTTGCAAGAGTGCTTGCCGCTGTCATAGGGCTCACTCATGAATTTGAGATATAAGTTCATGCGATATTTAGCGTCTAATCATAAGGCCGTCACGACCTTAAATGAAACGAGAGCAGGGAACTGGCGTGGCATCTATGCTGTTCCAACTCTGTTCAAGCGTCGAAAAAAGGAAGGCTCTCCATGAAAATTACGCGCTGCGACACATCTCCTTCTGCCAAAGGACCGTCCGACTATTTTACCGGACGTGTGCGCATTGATGCGCCTTTCAAAGGCGAGGCTCCGGCGCGAGTTGGTGGGGCGACGGTTACTTTTGAACCTGGTGCCCGCACAGCCTGGCGACACGCATCCTTATGGTCAGACCCTTCTGGTCACCTCTGGCGCAGGCTGGGTGCAGAAAGAGGGCGAGGCGCGACAGGATATTTTTCCGGGCGACATCATCTGGTTTGCGCCTGACGAAAAGCACTGGCATGGAGCAACCAAGACGCAAGCAATGACCCATATCGCTATTGCCGAAGAACGCGATGGCTCTCCGGTGACCTGGATGGAACAGGTTTCCGAGGTCGATTATCTCGGCTGATTTTTTGCGTCGTATCACTGCGGCAAAACCAGACTTGCAGACACCAAAAGGATTGAAATCATGAAACAGAGAGAACTCGGGAACAGTGGCCTCAAGGTCTCCGCTCTTGGTCTTGGCTGCATGGGCATCAGCTTTGCTTATGGCGAAGCGATGGAACCGTCCAAAGCGGTCAATTTCCTGCGCTATAGGCACATGAAAAAGGCGTGACCTTTTTCGACAGCGCTGAGGCTTATGGTCCATATCAGAACGAGGAAGTTCTTGGTGAAGCTCTTGCGCCCATCCGCGACGATGTCGTCATTGCCACAAAATTCGGCTTTGATCTTGAAAGCGATGCGACGCCTGTGGCATGGGGCCTGAACAGCAAGCCTGATCACATCCGTGAGGTTGTCGAGGCAATGCTGAAGCGCCTCAAAACAGACCGGATTGATCTTTTGTACCAGCACCGTGTCGATCCCGAGGTGCCTATTGAAGACGTTGCCGGCACCGTCAAAGACCTGATTGAAGCGGGGAAAGTCGAGCACTTCGGTATGTCAGAGGCTGGACCGGATGCCATCCGCCGCGCCCACGCCGTGCAGCCTGTTGCTGCTCTGCAAAGTGAATATTCGCTTTGGTGGCGCGAGCCGGAAGACACGGTGTTCCCGGTTTTGGAAGAACTCGGCATCGGCTTTGTGCCGTTCAGCCCACTGGGGCGTGGCTTTTTGACGGGAGCAATCGACAGTTCAACGCAGTTCACGGACAATGATTTCCGCAAGAACAATCCTCGTTTTGAAGAAGAAGCCCGCATTGCCAATCAGGCACTGGTCGACAGGATCGGAGCAATTGCCGACGCGAAAGGCGTTACGCGCGCGCAGATTGCGCTGGCCTGGCTGCTTGCGCAAAAAACTGGATTGTGCCGATCCCTGGAACCACCAAACTGCATCGGCTTGAGGAGAATATCGGCAGTGCGGAGGTTGAGTTGAGTGCCACAGATCTCGGGGAGATCGAGCAGGCCCTGGCGACAGGTTGATATTGTTGGCGACCGCTACCCTGCAAGCATTCAAAGCCGCGTCAACCGATAGACTTTAATGAGAAACAAGGAGACCCGCCATGTCTGATGGAATTCAGGACAAGGTTGTTGTCATCACCGGTGCCAGCAGCGGTCTTGGTGCCGAAACCGCACGTCACTTGGCGGCGCAGGGGGCCAAATTGGTTCTGGGCGCGCGGCGCACCGACCGTCTTGAGACGTTGGAGCGTGAGCTCGGCGATGACACGGTCGCCATCTACAAGGTTGATGTCACCGACCGGGATGCAGTCAAGGCTTTCGTCGATTTCGCCGTTGAACGGTTCGGGCGCATTGACGTGATGATCAACAATGCCGGTATCATGCCGCTGTCACCGCTTGAATTGGCGCGTGTCGAGGAATGGGACCAGTGCATTGACGTGAACATCAAGGGCGTTTTGTGGGGTATCGCAGCAGCACTGCCTTACTTCAAAGACCAGAAAAGCGGCCAGTTCATCAATGTGTCTTCGGTTGCCGGCCATACGGTGCGGGAAGGCGGCGCGATTTACTCGGCGACGAAATATTCGGTCCGCGTCATTTCCGAAGCCTTGCGCAAGGAAGTGAAGCCTTACAACATCCGCACAACCGTGTTGTCGCCGGGTGCCGTTGATACCGAATTGCCTGCCTCGGTAAAGGCGGATGAAGTGAAGGGGGGATTGCCGATTTCTACGAGCAGACCGCCATCCCGGCCTCCAGTTTTGCCCGCTGCGTGGCCTTTTCCATGAGCCAGCCAGAGGAGGTCGACATCAACGAGATCCTCTTCCGGCCGACATCGCAGGCGCTTTGACCCAGAGCGTCGTGTCACCCTCATACCCCGCCCTGTGTCTGTGAGACAGGGTGGGGTATGGAAATTCTGGACCTATCGTAAGCGCTGCTCGGCGGCGTTAAACAGGCACATGTCGCTTGGACTTGCCGTGACCCGAAGCACGCTTCCGGGCTTCTGGATCGCATGGCGCTCCACCTCGACGATACAGTCCGTCTCGCCAATCTTTCCATAGAGGTAGCTGGCTCCCCCCAGAAACTCCGAGAAGTTGACCTGAAAGGGAATGCCGGGATCTGTCTCCTCAGCCAGACGGAAATGTTCTGGTCGAATGCCGAGGCTTACTGATCCTTGATGCTGTGCGGCCTGTGTCTGGGCTGGGGCGGGTAGGCTGACACCATTGATGTCGATCATTGACCCTTTGAGCTGTGCGGGAAGAAAATTCATCTTCGGCGAGCCGATGAATCCTGCAACAAACATGTTGTCCGGGTCATCATAGAGGCTTGTCGGGCTGCCCACCTGTTCAATACGCCCAGCGCGCAGCACAACGATCTTGTCGGCAAGCGTCATCGCCTCAGTCTGGTCATGCGTGACATAGATCATCGTGTTGCCGAGTTCTTGATGCAGCCGTGCGATTTCGATACGCATACCAACCCGCAACTCCGCGTCCAGATTGGATAAGGGTTCATCGAACAGGAACACTTCCGGGTCACGCACAATGGCGCGACCTATGGCAACGCGCTGGCGCTGTCCGCCGGAAAGCTGCCCCGGACGTCGGTCCAAATACTCTTCCAGTTGAAGGATTTCGGCTGCCTGTTGCACTTTTTTGCGTACATCGTCTTTTGGCGTGCCGGCTACTTTCAGTCCAAAACCCATGTTTTGCGCCACACTCATATGCGGATAAAGCGCATAGGTCTGGAACACCATGGCGATGCCTCGGTCCGATGGGTCATCTTCAGTGACATCCTGTCCGCCGATCAGCACATCGCCTGCGCTAACGTCTTCCAGACCGGCAATGAGACGCAGCAATGTGGACTTGCCGCAGCCAGACGGGCCAACGAAGACGACAAATTCGCCGCCTTCGATTTCAAGATCCACATTGTGGATGACCTGCAGATGGCCGAAGGACTTGCAGATGCCACGCAGGGATAACCCTGCCGTAGACTGTCCGGGCTGTAGGTTCTTGAGCTGCGCCATGGCTATGCCTCCCTGCGCACCCAGACGAGCATTTCGCCGGGGGCTCTGTTGTCCCAACTGAAGTAGGGTACGGCCCGGATGCTTGTTTCTTCGCGCGCAGGAGGCGTGTCGCAATAGAGCTGTGATGTGGCAAGCGTTTCACGCAGCGCTTTGATTTCCAGTCCGACAAGGTCAGGCAATCCGTCAATCTTTGTCGTCTGAATGGGAGTTCCGTCCTTGACCAGATAACTGTTCAGCGGTGCGCTGTTGTCTGTCTCTTCGAGACAATAAACCAAGGGGCCACGCAGAAAGGCGGTGCGCCCCTGATCGGCGGAGACCTTCGTGTTGGCGTAAAGCATCTCGGGTTGCATCTCGAGCGAGAGATTGACCTGATCCCCCTTGGCCCAGTGTCGTGTGATGCGCAGATAGCCGTTTTCTGTTGTCTGTTGGACTACTTCGCCGTTGATGGTCACCTCATACCCCTTCGCCCAGAAGGGCACCCGCAACGACAAGGTGAATTCAACCGGCTCCACCGGATCCAGGGTCAGGCTGATCTTGCCGTCATTCGGGTACTCGGTCTGTTGTGTGATCGTGAGTTGCGTCTCGGCCACCGTCATCTCGGCCTCATTGGCACAATAGAGGTGCAAGGCGACTTCATCTTCCGAAACACCGTAGAAATAGGTGCCAATGGAGGCAACCAATCGGGCGATATTCGGCGGGCAGCACGGGCAGCGATGCCAGCGCCAGCGGTGATGATCGCCACGACTTTCCAGCGGGTTGTCGTAAAAGAAGGTGGTGCCATCCAGCGACAGGCCGGACAATGCGCCATTGTAAAGCGCCCGTTCCATCACATCGGCAAACCGGGCGTCCGGTGCGCGTCCCAGCATCCTCGTGGCCCAGAACACCAGCGCCACCGCAGCGCAGGTCTCGGCATAGGCCGTTTCGTTGGGCAGGTCATAGTCGAAGGTCAGGCCTTCGTTTTCCTTGGATGGACCAAAACCGCCGGTAACATAGAGATTGCGATTGACCAGATGATCCCACAATCCTTCGAGGGCGGGGTCCAGACTGTCATCGGCGAACTCTGTCGCAACATCCGCCATACCGGCATAGAGGTAGGCGGCGCGCACTGCGTGGCCGACGACCTCGCGCTGATCTCTGGTCGGTTGATGCGCCTGACAATATTCAAAAGTACCGAAGTGGTAACTGTCTGGCGCATCACCGCGGGCGCTTGCCTCTGCGACATAATAATGCGGCTCTTCTCCGCGCACATCGACAAAGAATTTGGCCAGATCGAAATAGCGTTGCTCGCCTGTGGTGCGCCCGAGCTTAATCAATGCCAGTTCAAGTTCAGGGTGGCCCGGATAACCGCGTTTCTGACCAGCATTGGGGCCAAATGTCTGGTCGATATGATCCGCATAGCGGCACAGAATATCAAGAAACTTACGTTTGCCTGTGGCATGGGCATAGGCGACAGCCGCTTCGATCAGGTGACCTGCATTATAGAGTTCATGCCGGTCGCGCAGGTTGGTCCAGCGGTTGCCCGGGTCAATGCGCAGATACCATGAGTTCAGATAGCCATCATCGGCTTGCAGGCGTTCATAGGCGTCGATCACCTCATCGACCCGGGCTTCGAGTTCGGCATCCTTGTGACGATACAGCGCGAAGGCGGCCGTCTCGATGCTCTTGGCCAGATCGGAATCCCAGAACATCTGCGTGGTGACGGTGTTGCCATGGTCGAAAGGGATGACGATGCCGGGATTTGGCCGGTTCGGGTTGATCTGATCCAGCATGCCGGCCTCGATACAGCGGTCAAACAGGATCTTGGCCGTCTTTGTGGCAACCACATCGACGCGAGGTCCGAAAAAGCCCTGAACCTTGATCTGATTGACGGCAAGCGGGCGGAACTTGGATTTTGGCTGCAAGGCGTCGGAGGTGTTGAAATGGTCGTGAATATTCATGAGAGTTCCTTTCAAGGCTCGGATCACTTGACCGCACCGGCGGTAAGACCGCGAATGTAGGACCGTTGAAGAATGAGAAAGAGGATCATGCAGGGGATCATCATCAGGGTGACGCCGGCCTGCACGGCTCCCCAGTCGACCGAGCCATATTGACCGGAGCGCACGGCGGTCATCAGCACGGGCAGGGTGAATTTGCTTTGGTCGGTGAGCAGCACGAGCGCTGCGAGAAATTCATTCCAGGAGTTCAGAAAGGCAAACAGACCCACCGTGACGATGCCGGGCAGAACCAGCGGCCCCATCACCTGAACCAACATGCGGATGCCCTTGATCCCATCCATGCGGGCAGCTTCCTCGATCTCCTTGGGGATGGCGTCGAAAGCGTTGCGCATCATGAAGACCGAGAACGGCAGTTGCAGCGTTACATAGATCAGCACGAGACCGGTCAGCGTGTTCTGAAGCCCAAGCTTGGCGAGCAGCAGGAACAGCGGCGTCAGAATGGACTGGAACGGAACCATCATGGTCGACAGGATCAGAATGAACACCACCCCCTTGAAGGGAAACCGGTAACGCGAGAAGCCGTAGCCTGCCAACAGCGCCACAACGATGGTCAAAAGCGCTGTCCCCAGAGAGACATAGAGCGAGTTTCCAAAAGACTGGACCACCGACTGGCCCAGTGTTTCCAGACGCTCATAGCTGGCGATAGAAAAGCCTTCTCGTGGCCAGGGAACGAGGGGCGGTCTGGTCGCCTCTGCCGGTGTGCGAAAGCTGGCAAGAATGACCCAGACCAAGGGGGCGAGGAAAATCAGAGCGACGAGTGTTGCGGTGATGTGGAACAGCGCGCGGTGATAGCGGATACGGCCCCGTCGTGGCCGGGTCGGGAATGTGGTTGTGTTTGCGGATGGTGCTGACTGGGTCATGATCTCGGCTCCCGATCTCTTAGGAGCAGCAGTTGCACGACACTGAGTGCCAACAGGATGACCAGCAACACCACGGAAAGTGCTGCGCCGTATCCCAGACGAAAGGAGACGAAGCTTTCGTTGAAGATTTTGTAGACCGCCGTCACGGTGCTGTTTCTAGGGCCTCCGCTCAGGATGATGTAGAACTGGTCAAAGGCGAGCATGGATCCCGCAACACACAGAATGAGCGCCAATGCAAAGGGTCTGCGGATCAACGGCATGGTGATGTAGCGGAACCGCTGCAGAGGCTTGGCGCCATCAATGCGGGCGGCCTCCAGATAGTCGTCGGGGATCGATTGAAGGCCGCTCATCAGGATGACCATGTGAAAGCCTGCCATCTTCCAGACAACCATCACGATGACGGACCAGAATGACAGCGTGAAGCTGGCCAGAATGTTGACGCGGCCTTTGGTCAGTCCAATCTCTTGTGCCAAAGGCGAAAACAGCCCGGTATCGACGTTTGAAAGCCACACCCACAACAAGGCAGCCGAAGCAAAGCCTGTTACGACGGGCAGAAAATAGACCGTTCGATAGAAACCGATGGCGCGGCCCTTTCCCTGCACGATGAGGGCGAGGGCGAGAGCGACGGCTACGGAGGGCGATGGTAACGACCACCGTATATTCCACCGTGAACCACAGCGATGACCAGAAGCCGTTATCGCCGAGAAGTTTCTGATAATTGGCAATGCCGATCCAGCGAGGAACGCCCATCAGGGGCCATTTGTGCAAGGACATCCAGACTGTCATGCATAACGGAACGAGGAAAAACACCACCACAAGGACCAATGCTGGCACCACATAGAGGAGCCCTGTCCATTGCGACATCCGCCGCCGCTTGCGTCGTTTGCGCGGTATGGGCTGTACCGCAACAGTGCTGTCAGACATGGAAAAACCTCCTTGTCGCACGCCGAGGAATCAAGACTGCTCATAAGGTCTGACACGGTCGGATTGCGCCAAGAGGGCACAATCCTGCGCGCAGGCTTAGTTCGCTCCGTCGATGATCGACTGCATCTGCGATTGCCCCTCTGCGAGGGCGTCATCGACCCCCTTGTCGGATTTGGCGAAGAAGGCGCGATTGAGTTCGGTGTTCCAGGGGCCGTTTTGCGAATTGACCACGTCATTGAAGACCGTGCTGTAGGGGGTGCGGCCTTTGGCCATGGCTTTTGCTACAGTCAGGAGGCGCTTGTCCTGTCCGGACAGGGTCTGCTCAGCAATGTCGCCGCGCACTGGCAAAGAACCGTTGTGCGCCAGAATGGTCTGGCCCTTGAGCGAATAGGCGAACTTGATGAAGGCTTCGATCGCGGGCATCTTGGTTTTGTTGGTCGAGGCTGACACTACGATATTGTCGCCGCCTGCGAAGGACGACCAGCCGCCATCCTTGCCAGGCAGATACGTTACGCCATAGTGCAGATCGGGATACTTGTTGTTGAGCGCGCCAATGGCGAAGGAGCCGGTGGGCGACAAGCCGACATTGCCAGCGGCAAAGGCTGAAAAGAAGTTGGCGCCAGTGTCGGTTTCAGCGCTGGCTGGCACAAGGCCGTCTGTGACCATGCCTCGGTAAAAGTTTACGGCCTGTTTCATGACCGGCGTGTCAAAAGTGGCCTTACGGCCATCGTTTTCAAATAGATTTCCGCCTGAGGCCCAGACCAAGGGCATGAAGGTGAAGATGTTGCATCCGCCGCAATTGCCGGAGAAGTAAAAACCGTAGGTGTTGGGTCCGAGTTTGCTGACGGCCTCTGCGTCCTTGCGCACTTCCGCCCAGCTTGTTGGGCCCTTGTCCGGGTTGAGGCCGGCTTTCTTGAAAAGGTCCTTGTTCCACAACAGCACCGAGCCATCGGCGGAGAACGGCAGACCGTAGATCTTCTTGTCATAGGTGCCGACTGACAGATGTGCCTTGGACAGACTGTCGAAGTAGGGCAGGGACTTGGCGAAGGTCGTCATGTCCTTGAGTTGACCTGCTGCGGCAAAGGATGGCGTATAAATCAGATCCAGAGACAAGGCATCGGGGGCCGATCCACCTGCGGCCGCGATGGCATATTTCTGCACCATCTGTGCGGACGGCACGATTTGCAGTTTGGCCTTGTCATCGCTTTGGGCGTTGAACGCCTTGACGAGTTTGGGCATGAACTCTGACCCGTCCGAGCGGACCCAGAGCGAGAAAGTCTCTGCCTGCGCCATGCCTGGCAGCATGGCCATGGCGAGCGTCAGACCACCAACGTATGCATTGATCTTCATGTTCTTTCCTCCCAATTGCTCATCTGCGCGAATGAGCGAAGCTTTGCGCATTTACGCAAGTTCCGATCTCCGACCCTGCCGGAGGGATGCCCGCGACTGGTCGAAGCCTGCTAGCCCCCAAGCCCTCCGCAGGAGTTTCTGACGATCAGCTCGCACGGCATCTTCTGGATGCCGTCCTCCACGGGCTTGCCGTCAATCATGTCGAGAAGTGCCAGACCCGCACGACGCCCGAGAGCGGGCAGACCAAGATCCATGGTCGTGAGCGGTGGTCGCGTGGCCTTTGCAAAGACCTCCCAATTGTCATAGCCGACGATGGCGACATCATCGGGCACCGTGACGCCCAGTCGGGTGAGCGCATCTATGGCGCCCCGCGCGATCTGGTCATTGCCGCAAAAGATTGCGTCCGGCTTTTCCCCTCCACTGGAAAAGAGACGCAAGGCGGTTTCGTAGCCATGAGCTTCGGTCCAGGCGATCGTAGATTGCCTCACCGAAAGGCTGTAGACCGGCGGTGTCCAGTGCATCGTGCCAACCCTGTGCCCGGAGATGGGCGGCGCGAAAATCTGCATCGCCCGTGATATGGGCAATGCGCCGCCGTCCACATTGGGCTAAATGCCGTGTCGCTTTGGCACCCGCGTCCTGATCGGCGGGAACGAAGCCAGTCGCACCGGACGGACAGGCTGCATTGACATAAACGGTCGGCATACGCAGTGGCGGCAGATCAATGGGAAGCCCCCGATCAATGCGCTTGCCGGTCACCACCAGCCCATCGACGCGTTTTTCAATCATGGCATCCAGATTGAGACGCAAGCGGTTCGGCTCATATTCACCCGCGCACAGAAAGACGGAGACGCCACGGTCTGCCATCGCAGCGGAGAGCCCTGAGGCGACAGGCAGGGTGAAGCGGCCATAGGTATCATTGGTCAAAAGACCCAGAGTGAAAGAGCGTTGGTGCACCAGACCACGCGCCATGGAATTGGGGCGGTAGGACAAGTCGCTTGCCGCATCACGGACCCGCTGGCGTGTTTCCTCGGACATACGCCCGGTGTCGTTCAGCGCCCGAGAGGCAGTGGTGACACTGACATTGGCGCGCGCCGCGACATCACGGATCGTCGTGTGCAAAGGCGCAGCGCTGACGCTGCGCGACCGGTCCTCCTGATCGTCTGACATTGTGCCTCCCTTGTGGCATTCGTCGCAAAAGACGAATGCGCAAACGTTATCTCATTATTGGTTTACCGTTTGCGCAAATGCAGAGTGACACTGTCGTACTGGTGTCGTCAATTTCTTTTTAAGGATATTTTCAACGTCACGTTGTGTTGCGGTGCGGGAGTGAGCGCTTGAACGTTGGAGAGCAGGTTCCGATATGAGAGTGACTTTGTTTTTAAAATATCTGTTTAATAATATAAGCTTGCATTAATTTTCTCTCATCTTGAATGAGATGAACATTGTCGGAATAATAATGTGGGATATTCTGTGAATTCGGAGACAAATTCGAACCTAGGTCCACTTTTCATCTTGGTCTGGAGGCAGGATGTCGTCTGAGTGGGGTGTCACTTGACGTTGCCGACGAACCACTTCTTGACCAAAGCGTCATAAGTGCCGTCAGCCTTGATCTCATCAAGGGCCCTGTTCAGGCTTGCCGTCAGCTCGGGCATGGCTTTGCGTACGGCAATGCCATATTTCTCGGTCGTTACCTGATTGGGAACGATCTCAATTGTCGGATGAGCTTTGGCAAAGACAATGGCGGCTGGCTTGCCGGTCACAGCTGCATCGACGCCACCTATGTTTAAAAGGTCAAACATGGTTTCGTTCTTTTCGACTTCCACCAGCTTTACCTGCGGATAATTCTTGCGGAGGTAGGCGACAGATTTCGTGCCGATCTGTACGGACACTCGCTTGCCAGCCAGATCTTCTGGTCCCTTGATCGAAAGGTCATTGGCCTTCTTGAGGATCACCAGACCGCCAGGATAGTAGGTCTTGGTGAAATCAACGACTTTCTCCCGTGCGGGCGTGATGTAGATCGCGGACACTGCCATGTCGAAGCGCTCTGCAAGGAGGCCCGGGATGAGGCCCTTGAAGTCGACTTGGGTCCATTTGACCGTGTCGCCAATCTTTTCAGCCAATGCCTCGACCAGCTCAATGTCGAAGCCGGTCAACTTTCCGTTTACGCGATATTCGAATGGTTTGAATGTGGCATCGGTGGCAACGGCAAGCACTCTGGCTTGTGCTTGAGAGGTGCCTACGAGCATGAGAGAGAGAAGAAGGCCCGTGGCAGCTTTCCTGACCGTGTTCATTTGGACGTTCCCTTCCGGATCGAGTGTAACCCATGAGTGTAAGTGTCAAACGGCCTGAATAGACTTGTCGTTTCACAGGAAGGGCGGGCTGTTTGCTCGTGGGTTGATGGCACTCGTAGTCACAATCTACGATCCAATTGCTCCAAGCTTGAGAAAACAGGGTTCTGTGATGACCATCCCTGTTTCGAGAAGTCGATGTCGTTACATGAAGATTGAGTATCTTCTGAGCGGTGTCAAGTTACGAGCAAAAGCTTGCTCATGTGAGATTTCGCCCTGAAATTTCGGCACAGTCTTGACATTAGTTCGTTGGCTAACCATTTTAGTTAGGTAGCAAACAAATGGAGGTTGATCTGGATCTCGTCACGCCACAATTCGCCCGGCGCATGGGCCAAAAAGTACTATCACGCCAGTCGCTCATCTATGGAGACGATTCTGCGACCGTATGATCTCGGCTCGACTCAATGGTACGTGCTTTGGTGCCTTGTCCATGAAGGGCCGATGGCGCAAAAAGATCTTCTGGGCCTCCTCGGCGTTGAAAAACCGACGTTGAGCAGTGTGGTCAGCGCGTTGGTGCGCAAGGGATTGGTCGAGCAGACGGCTGATCCTGAGGATCAACGTCGCAAGCCGCTGACGATCACCGAAGCAGGGCGTGCGCTTTGGCAAAGGTTGCCGGATCCCATCGACTTTATTTTGAAGACATCCTTCGCCGGTGTGCCGGAAGAAGACCTCCAGACCGTTGTTCGCGTGCTCAGTGAAGCCACGCGACGGCTGCAAGACCATGCGAGTGAAGGGAAGAAGTCATGACGATTTTGATTACAGGCGGAACGGGACTGGTCGGCGAACGGTTGTTGCCGCGTCTTGTCGCAGCAGGGTATGACTGCCGCGCAATTGTGCGCCCTAGCAAGGGCAAGACTTTGCCGGATGGTGTAACGGCAGTTGAAGCTGATATTCTCCTGCCTGACAGCCTAGCGCAGGCGGTAGAAGGTGTTGAGGCTATTGTGCATCTGGCAGCGCTGTTTCGCACAATGGAAACGGACAAGATCTGGCAGGTCAACCTTGAAGGGACCCGCAATCTGATTGCCGCCGCCAAGGAACATGCACCCAAAGCCCGCTTCATCATGGCAAGCACGGGCCTCGTTTACAATGCAGACAGCCCACATCCCGGTGTGGAAGGTGACGTGGTCACGCCCGAGATGGCATATCCTGCCAGTAAGGTGGCGGCCGAGGCGGACCTTCAGACCAGCGGTCTCAACTGGTCCATCCTGCGCTTTGCCTTTGTGTACGGCGATGGAGACGGCCACCTTCAGTCGGTGCCGCAACTTGTCGACCGCCTCAAATGGCACCCGGCCAACAAGTTGAGCATGATCCACCACAAGGATATTGCGACCTTCATCAAGATGGGTCTGAACGGGACCTGGGATGGTCGTATCGTGAATACGGTGGATGAGGCCCCCATGTCGCTTTATGAAATCGGCGAACTCGTTGGGACGCCTTTGGCAGCCTCCGCCGACCCTGTTTCTAACCCGTGGTGGGGACAGATGAGCGGTGGATTGGCGCGCAGTCTCGGGTTCACTCCCACGGTCGCAACAACACGACAGGCCGCGCGTGAGAACATTCTCTGAGTGGAAGTCGTATGAGCTGACATCAGACTGAAACTGTCGGTCGCGAGGGCTCCTTCGCGGCCGTTTCGTGTGAGACTTGAGCGCAATTTATCGCTCGTCCGCATTCGTTAACGCGGAGTGGGCGGCGAAGTGGACCAAGTTTCTTGATCCGAATGCCTTTGTCCCCTTGGCGAAATGCACAGGCTTCCCCAAATGCAGGAGGCTGCGCGCTGTAAGATGCGGGCAGCGTCGCCTCTTGTCTTGGCGGAAGGTGGCATATGGCCTTGAAGACCATGGAATTAAAGACGACGATGTATACGAAACACTATTACACTGGGCCTGTCAGCGATCATTTCGATGGCAGGCGGTTTCATTCGCCTTGCCAACCGGCCACGGACCGGTCTTTTCGCGATATTCTGCGCTGGAGACGGGAAGGGGAACGCGCCAAATGGCCCGAGCATGTCCCCGTAATGTCGGTGGTTCCGCCCCACCATAGCGATGTGCCGCGCATCACCATGGTGGGGCATGCCTCCGTCCTGATCCAGGTGGCGGGCATGAATATCCTGACCGACCCGGTCTGGTCAGAACGTGCCAGTCCATTGAGTTTTCTTGGGCCCAGACGTGTCACGGCTCCGGGCATTGATTTCGACGATTTACCCTCAATTGACGCCGTCCTGCTCAGTCACAATCATTACGACCATCTGGACGTAAAGACTTTACGGCGGCTGCATTTGGCGCATCGCCCGGTCATGGTGATGCCGCTTGGCACGGATGTTACTGTGCGCAAGGCGGTGCCGGGTGCGCGGGTCATCGTGGCCGATTGGCACGACCGCATCAAGCTTGCATCAGGGGTGACGATTTCACTGACACCGGCCAATCATTGGTCGGCTCGTGGGATCGGCGATCGTCGGCTGGCGCTCTGGTGTGGCTACTGGATCGACAGTCCTGCGGGAAAAATCTGGTTTGCTGGTGATACCGGCTATGGCAACGGAGACGTTTTTCGCGATATTCATGCCCGTCACGGGGCGCCGGATGTGGCGTTGATCCCGATTGGCGCTTATGAGCCGCGCTGGTTCATGGCAGCACAGCATGTCTCGCCAGAAGATTCCGTGCGAATTTTTCACGATATTGGTGCCCGGCAGGCTCTTGGGTTCCACTGGGGCACGTTTCAACTGACCGACGAGCCGCGCGACGAACCTGTAGAACTGCTGCGTTCCAGTGTGGCGGAATCTGGTGTGGACCCGGAGCGGTTCGTGGCGTTCGGGCCCGGCGACGTGCACGTCGTTGAGACACAGCAGACTGGGGCCATCACAGCGCAGCCAGCGGCAACGCCTGTTTGAGGAAGGCTATTTGGTGGGCGTGATGAACAAAAGAGGCCGCTTGTGGGAACAAGCGGCCTCTCCTTGTTTTTCCTGTCAATGGTTCGTGGTGTCGCTTACGTCTTCACGGACACAGGCGCTGCTGCATCATCTTCATCGCGGCGACCACTGAGCCAATTGGCAAGGATTGCGCCTGAGATGTTATGCCAGACCGAGAAGATCGCACTTGGCACGGCAGCAGCTGGCGAGAAGTGGGCTGTAGCAAGCGCTGCGCCCAGACCGGAATTCTGCATCCCGACCTCGATCGCGATAGCCTTGCGTTTGGCCAGAGACAAGCCAAAGACGCGGGCGGCAATAAAACCGATCAGATAGCCAAGGACATTGTGCAAGACCACGACGGCGAAGATCAGCATGCCAGACGTAATGATCTTGTCCTTGGAGACAGCAACAACGGCAGCAACGATCAATACGATACCGATGACAGACACCAGCGGCAGGGCAGGAACGGCTGCGCGGACCGCAGCAGGCGCCAGACGCTGCAGGATCACGCCGAGTGCCAATGGCAACAGCACGACCTTGACGATGGAGATGAACATGCCCATCGCATCAACCGGAAGATACTGACTGGCGAGGAACCAGACCAGAAACGGCGTGATGATCGGTGCCAGCAGGGTTGTGACCGATGTACAGGCAACAGACAGAGCGACGTCGCCCTTGGACAGATACGTCATCACGTTGGACGACGTGCCTCCTGGCAACAGCCTACCAGAATGACGCCGGCAGCGACTTCAGGGCTCATGGGGATCAAGGTCGTCAGCAGAACCGCCAGCAGCGGCATGATGACAAACTGCGAGACCACACCGATGGCCACGTCAAACGGGCGTTTGACCACTTCCTTGAAGTCACCCAGAGACAGGGTCAGACCCATGCCGAACATGATGATGGCGAGCAGTGGAACAATCCACGGCACGAAGAGCTTGAAAGTTGCGGGCATGAAGAAGCCCAGAACTGCGAGCAGGATGACCCAGATCGCGAATGTCTTGCCGATAAAGGCAGAAAATGATGCGAGCGCTTTCACGTTTTTCCCTCCCAGACGAAATTTTATATCGTCCGCTTTAGGTGCTGCGCAATTAAAGTCAAGGGCATATTCGTAAAACTCAGTACGTTGTTCAAGGCAGCACACCGGTGTCCCTGACTTTACTCGTCGGAACCGGGGTGAAAACTGCACCTGACTTTGACTATGTTTTGACCAGACCTTCGGGCACACATGGCGTAAGGGAAGAGCGGACTGAAAAATAGTTATTCCAGCGCCCGTAAAACAGATCTTGCGGTCTTCCATGAAGAATTGTGAGGTTCATAAATATTGACTAAAATGCCAATAGTGCTGCAAGTTCACTCGAAGATGATGAAAATATCTGTTTCAGGGACGGCGATTCGGATATGAGCGTCGCATTAAAATGTTTTTCAAGACTTTGGTTTCCCTCGCCTGCCTTGTGATCATTGCTGTCGGCGGGTTGTCTCTTTTTGATCGTTATAAGGTTTATGAGAAAAGTCAGACGGCGTTCAAAAGTGCAGAACTTGGGCCTTATCGGTCTTGCAGTGCGGCCATCACCACAGCCCTGCAACACAATGCTGCCGTGCCCTATAGGGATGTGATCAATGGCTCGCCCAAACTTGTCGATTGCACGCAGGTGCTTGACGATGCGCGCTCGACCAGACCGGATCTGGTCAAACTGGCACCGCATCTGTTCGACGGGCCGATCGAGCGTCAAAATATCCGTTGCATCATGGCGCGAACCCGCGTGCCGCCGAAAGACGACAATGAAATCATGCGAGCCACCCGCAAGCTGGTGGCCGAGGCTTGCGCGCGGAACCTGAAGGCGATGATGAAGCGTCAGGGCAGTACCTGAGGGGTCAAAGCCGTGGATCGGTTGCGATTTTCGGAAAAACATCGGCCATCCGGGAAAGACCATTGTGTGGACTTGACGCTGATCGTCAAATGCCATTGCGTCGGCGTGATCATACGGCGTGTGTGGGCAGGATAAGGTCGACGCGCTGTCCGCGATCCGTCTCCGATTGTGTCATCTGACCTTGATGCAGATCAACAATACGCTGGACGATTTTCAGTCCAATGCCGAGGCTGTCGTTGTTGACTGGTGTATTGCTCTCGCGTGGGGCGCCGGGCAAGCTATCAGAGGGGATCGGATTGGACCGGTGATCTTCCACCTGAAGGCCACTGCCGGTGATCCGAACGGTGATCAGTGTGCCAGACGGTGTATGGCGCACGCAATTTTCAATGAGGTTACGCAAGGCGTCCTTCAGCAAAGCGGGAATGGCCTTGACCGAAACCGGGTCGTTCAGGCTTTCCAGCTCAATTGAATGGTCGTTCTCATAGATCCAGGGAGCAAGCTGCGCGATCGCATCGGCGCAAATGTCTTCCAGATCAATGATTTCGAACATGCTATTATCAAAGCTGTCGAGCCGAGCCAGCGCGGTGAGCTGATTGACGAAATGCACCAGGTCATCGAGATCGGCTTCGGCCTTGCGGGCGCGCGGATGAGGAATGCGTTCAAGTTCCAGTTTGATGGCAGCCAGCGGCGTGCGCACTTCATGGGCAATGCCGGACGTCAAAACCCGTTGCGAGCGCATCAGGTCGCCAATGCGCAGAAAGGCCCGGTTGACGGCAATAGCCAGATAGGCCATTTCGCGCGGCATTTCTTCGAACGCCAGATGAGAACGGGAATCCATCGGGTCAATCATATCTGCGGCAGCGGCGGCAGCGCGCACGGGTTTCAGAGCTTCCCGCACGGACAAAAGCGTTGCGCCTAGCACGACCAGAAGCAACGCCCCCATGGGCAGACCGATATGGATCAGAATTTCGCGCCAGAAGTCTTGTGCCATGATGCCGCGGGGATCGCCGAGAGTGGCGACATCGACCAGCACCTTGTGACTGCCAATGTCGAAAGACTGGCCGCCCGTCACCATGTTTGGCTTTTCTGATTTCAGCGTCCTGATCCAGAAGCTTGGCGGATTGACTTCGGGAGGCAGAAACCGCTGCTGGCAGGTTGCATCGCACGATTGGAACAACAGTCGGCCATCCAGAGTTCTGACGCGAGCGAGGTAGCCGGTATCCGTTCGCCCATAGCGATGTCTGGCGTCATGGGGCAGGTGGAATGTCAACTTGCCATCTTTGGTGCTGATGCCTGCGCTCAGAAGTTCGGTTTCCTTTTCCACGTAGAGGCGCGACAGTTCCGTTCCGTCCCGGTAGAAATCCGAAAGCATGACGGCAAATTGCAGCAGTATCCCGAGGGCAGCGAAAAACGTAATGCGGCGCATCAACATGCCGGCAAGGGATGTGGGCTTGGCCGCCATCAATGTGTCTCGCGCAGCATATAGCCGACGCCGCGCAAGGTTTCGATGCGCACATACGCTGGATAAAGATCCAGTTTCTTGCGCAATCGTGAGACGGCCAGTTCGACCGCATTGCTGGTGCGTTCACGGCCAAATTCCGAGAGGGCTTCTTCCAGTTTACGTTTGGGAACGACCTTGCCGCCGTCACGCATCAACAATTCGAGCAGGCCTTTTTCGGAGGGGGCCAGGACAACGGCTTGGCTGTTGCACAGCACGGTGCGGGCTGACAGATCCATTGACAGCGCCGCGAATTGCAGCACCGGCAGTTGGGTTGCCGGGGCCCGGCGCAACAGGGCGCGGATGCGGGCAACCAGCTCACCATTGTTGAACGGCTTGACGATATAGTCATCGGCGCCGGCATCCAGCCCGGCAATCCGTTCGTCAATGGCGCCTCTGGCTGTCAGAACCAGAACGGGCAATTGCAATCCGTCGCGACGCAGCCTTTGCAAAACGCTCAGGCCGTCTGCATCCGGCAGGCCAAGATCGAGCAGCAGCACATCGTAGCTAACGCTTTTCAACGCCAGCCGGCCTTCTTCAGCCGTGGCAAAGGCGTCGATGCGCCAGCCGGCCTCACGAATTGTCTCACTCAACAATTCGCGCAGACGAGCGTTGTCCTCGATCAGCAGGAGCCTCATGCTTTCTTACGACCTGTAATCATTGACCAGATGAGATTTTCCTTGTGACGCCAGCTTTCAACCACTGCCGCAGCCGCATGAACGAATGCAAGGACCATGATCGCATTGGCCAGAAAGCCATGCACGTGCTCAAGCGTATGGCGGGATGATCCGCTCAATTGCGTGGACCACCAGCCAGTACCGGCGACGATCGCCAAAAGCAGCATCAGCACGAGCATCATGACAGAGGCGAGGGGATTATGTCCCAACATGCGCTCTTCAGTGCCCTTGAATATGCCACGAATTTGGTGACGCAGGCTTGTGATGCTTGGAAAGAACGATGAAAACCTTAGCGTAACGTGTGCCGACAAAACCCCAAAGGATGCGAATGACAAGCGCCACGATCACCACATATCCAGCCACCCGGTGCCAATAGTGGCCTGGATGCAGGACAAAAAGGTTTAGCGTCACGGCCACAACGACAGTCCAGTGAAACAGTCGGACGACCGGATCCCAGACCTTGACTGTGGTCAGGCTCTCCTTTGATTCCGGTTGTTGAGTTGCGGCGGCATTTGCATGGTGTCGGGTATCTGTCATGGCACTTTCCTTCCAGTCGCTATCAGAAGGATCTGCGGCTCAGGGCGACCCGCTGTTCGCCGGTTTGTGCCATCTGCTTTTCCTTGGCTGACGTTACATGTCGATGGTCACAGACTTATCTGCGCCAACCTGTCAGTTTGCCGTCAGACTTGGTACTTTTTTACGAATGCTTTGAGGCGCGAATTCATAAATGCGCTTTATGACGTCCAAGAAGGGTTGGGAAGATTTCTTTTCTGTATCGTTGCGATGTCTTGAAAACTGGCCAGTTTTCTGGCTTCTGCGCCTAACAGGCAGAAAAATCTGCTCTGACCATTTGAAACGCATTTATGGGGCAACACCCTAAGAGTTTGCCCCATTCAGGTTTTGCAAGGCGACGCTCAGGTCGAGTTCTGGAGCGCCTGGGCGTTGAGAGTATTGCGAGCGATCCGCATCACTCTCAACGCTCTGACGTAAAATCAGGACTGGGCACCCGAGAGAGTCTTTTTCCGGCGTGCTTCGGAAACGGCGAGCCAGAAGCCGGAGACCAGGAAATAGAATGCCCCGAACGCTGCATATCCCGCAATCGTCGTGATGGAGGGCAGGGTTGGCATTTGGGCTTGCGATATGAAGATTGCACCGGCAACAGCGGACTGCGCGCCACTCAAGATCATGGCCCATTGACCTCCTTGGGTTTTCCAGCGTCGTGCGGCGGTGGCAAGTTGCAACAGGCCGGAGAAGATCGCCCAGACACCGTAAACCCCAAGAACCCAATACAAGTTCATTGTGAACGCAAAAAGCACTGCAAGAGTGACGAGAAGGCTGACGGCAATATTGAGGCTTTGAGTCTTGTTGGTCGCCAGCCCACCATTTTGCCGGGCATCTGCATAGTTGGCGAGAGCGTCCCAGATTGGGTAGATGATCAGGAGACCGGCCGCGATTGTTGGGGAATGAAGCCCAATGGTGAGCGCCACCAGGACCCAGATCAGGGAGAAAGCCGCACGTGTGAAATAGTAGGATTTAAGCCACATGGCTTTGATATCAAATTGGGTTTTATTGGTCGGGTGTGTCATTGTCTGTCCTTGGTGGTCATTGTGGGGCGGTTGGTCCTCGGCCTTTTAAAGCTGCGAGTTTGGACCATCAGTCCCGTGAGGGTGCCGATTGGCAAAGGGGCGGATTTTCGAAAGTTTTGTCTGGCAAGCGCAAATCCGGACGGTTGCTACGGCGTTAGAAACGGCTGGAGATCAGATCCCGGCGTACCATTCGTAGCCACGGTCTTCCCAATAGCCGCCGCGTCCACCCCACACCCCGGCGAAGCTCTCGACTGCCTCGATGCGCATGATGTATTTGGCTTGCTTGTAGCCAAGCTGCCGTTCGACCCTCAGCCGCAAAGGTGCACCGTGACCGACATTCAGATCTTGGTCGTTCATCGAATAGGCAAGGATCGTTTGAGGGTGAAAAGCGTCAACCATGGTCGATGCTTTCGTAATAACGGCCGCTGCCATCGAAGGTCTGCTCAAGCTCGTCGGCACAATAAATGACGAGATAGCGTGCACTGGGTTTGAGCCCGGTGCGCTTGAGCACTTCTGAGAGTGGAACGCCAGTCCATTTGCCAATGGCACTCCACCCCTCGACGCAATCGTGCCGCGTAATCTGAGTGCGGGCAGGCAACGCCTTCAAGTCCGCGAGCGACAGGCTTTGCGGGCGCTCGACAAGGCCGTCGACTTTCAGCCGCCAAGTCGAAAAGTCAGACCTGACCAGTTGCGCATACTCAGCGCTTGCTGGCTGGCTTGTGCCATTGACGCGAAACGAAGGGGAAATATCCGCCTCGGTGAATTCACGTGCCAGTGCGTTGCGGCTTAGAAGCAGCCTTTGTGTCCGCATGGTCAGTGTTTCAGCAGAGTTCAGGATTGCCGGTGCGCCGAGGCTTCTGGCTCCCAAAGCGATGGTCGTAAGTGCGCCTGCACCAACGGCGCTACCAATCAGGAAACGACGGCGCGACAAGATTTTTCTGGTCATGGTTTCGGATCCTTGTTGCGAATGGCATATCGCCCGGTGATCATTGAACGCATGTTGTTGAAGGGGCCGGAGAGCACCACCATTGCGATATGAACCACCACGAAAAGCAGTAGGCTGCTTGCGCAGATGAAGTGGATCGTTCGGGCGGATTGACGCCCGCCAAACAAGTCTGTGAGCCAGGGAAATGCTGCGTCGATCCCCGGCGACATCGTCAGCCCGGTCAGGATCATCAGCGGGAGGCCGATGAAGACGACCCCCAGATAGCTGATCTTTTGAAGCACATTGTAATGCCGAGCCTCATCTCCGCGGGCAAAGCGCAGGCGGGCATGGTCGATGATCTCTGTCCAAAGATGGCGCGGTGACAGACTGGCCCGTTCCGGCACCAGATCGCGCCAGATGTGGCGTGTGAAAACGCTGTATGAGAGATAGACAAGACCGTTTGCGACAAACAGCCAAGGCAAAGAAGAAATGCCAGCGGCGGCCTTTTGCAAGATCTTGAAAGGACGGCAGTGTTGCCCAGGCTGGGGAAGGCGCGTACGGTTTGGTCCCCGTCAACGGTGGAGACGCCGAGCACGTTTGTGGTTGGAATGTCTAAACCCGCAATGTCGAGAACGCCGCGCAGGTGATCGCCCTGCTGTATGGCCCCGATCGACAGAACCGACGGATCGCCATCCGAGCCGATTTGCCCCCAGTAAAGGGTAGGATGGGCGTTGAAGATTTGCAGGCCGCTCAGCAAAAGAATGGTCATGCAGACGACGTTCAGCCAGTGCGTCAGGCGGGTCATGATCGAATGACGCCGGATGAGAAACTTGCCTGATTGGTGCCGATGTTCAATAGGTGAATGGTCATCCATGGCGTGTGTCTTTCAGCGTGGTGCGAAACCGGGTGCTCTCGTGGCAATCGGGAAAGATGCATGCAGCCGGGCGATCTGAAAGGCGGATCGCCCGGCCGCATGAGTGGCTTTACATCGGCGGAACAACGCCGTTTTTGCCGACCACGACGAATTGACCAACCGTGCCCTTGGCCGTTTTTGCCGCCGGAATGAAGACAATGGCGCCAGGGACCAGATCAGACTTGGTGGCGGGTGCAGAGGTCACGACGGGGGTGCCGTCCGGCACGGTGATTTTCTTCTGCGTGCCGTGATAGGTCACAGTCACCGTCCGTCCATCGACACCCTTCACCGCATTGGCAACGGTTGCATTGGTCATGGTGCTCTTGGGCTGCAGATCCCAGCCAAAGCTGCCCTCGCCAGTGCCCTTCATCGCAGGCGGGAAGATCACGACTTCAAGCGCGCCATGTCCGCCGTCTTGCTTCGATAGCGAGGCGATGCCGACATAGTCGCCGGGCTTGATGTCGCTGATTTTCGCTTTTGCGACGCCCATGACATGAAAGCCCTTGGCCAGCATGATTTTAGCGGTGTCGCCTTCACGGGTTTTAACCGTCAGGGTTGAGCCGGTAAGGCCAACAATGCTGCCGCGGATGTGAACCTGTGCGGGTTTTTTGCTGTCGGCATAGGCTGGGGCCGTCGCGGAGAGAGTGGCCGGAACCAGTGTGGCGGCGGCCAGAAGAAGTGTCAGGGAGAATTTGCTTCGCATTTCAATGTCCTTACCTACTAGTTGGTAGTTTGATAGGCGCTATAAAGGCGCTCTTCGGCAGGAGGCCGGCATTGGTCTCCTGAATTTCAGGTTATCTCGGGTTCAGGCGTTGCAGCGTCGGGCCGATGATGATGCCGAACATCGTTGGATCACCGTAGGCTCGCGCCGACAACATGCCTCCATGAACGCTGGCGATCAGCGCCTCTGCTTCTACCTGCGGAGATGCGGAGATCCGAAGCGCTCCGGTTTCACTGCCGCGTTCCATGACGGATGTCATCCAGCGGGACAGAAGTGTGAAGTAGGACCGTACTTCGATGGCCACTTCGTTGGGCAGTGCGGGCAGTTCGCAGGCAAGCAACGCACACAGGCAATAGGGGCGGCTGGCATCAGATATGCATTTCGACCAGTATCCGGTATAGAATTGAATAAGTTCGAAAGGGTCAGGTTTCTCTTTGCCCAGTTCTGTAAGATTTATCTGTGCTGTTTTCTTGTAATCAGACACGAGTGTTCTCACCAAATCGACCTTGTTAGGAAAGTGATGATGGATACTAGCCTTGCGAATACCGACCTCGACCGCAATATCCGCGTAGCTGAAGCCATTATATCCGCCGTTGATGATCAACTTCTGTGCGGATGCCAGTATTTTCTCTGAGGTTGTCATTGGTATGGTCATGCAACCTATCTACCTATCAATTGGTAGGCAGTCAATCCTGTTTTCTGAAAATCTGAATTTTTTAGAAGCAGGAAGATTTGGTGTTCAGTGCCCTGAACTGTTGACGAGTTGGTTTCCACATCAGTCGGGCTGTGCTTCATGACTGTCTTTTTTATGTGGGAGATGTGTTGTTCTACGGTGACGTGGCAGATGCGAAGTGTGCTTCAATTGAAGCATTGTGTCGGTAGGAGCGTGGCCAAGCCCTCTGTCTGGCTTGGCCTCAGACTCATAACCAGTAGCATAAGGTTGCCGCGAGGCAGAGGGACGATAGAAAGTTCCTAGCATTGCGGTCATAGCGGGTGGCGATCCTGCGGAATTCCTTGAGCCTGCCAAACATCCGTTCGATAACGTTTCTGCCCTTGTAAAGGTATGGCGAGAAACAGTTTTTCCATTTGCGTGTTTTGCGGGGCGGGATATTTGGCAGCGAACTGCGCGCCTCGACGGCTCGGCGGATCCGGTCACTGTCGTAGCCTTTATCGCCATGCAGAACGCCGTTTGCCGGAACGAGCGGCAAGAGTGCCTCAGTTCCTGTGAAATCCGAGACATTGGCTCCCGTCAGGTGGAAGGCGATTGGGCGTCCCTTGTTGTCGCTCAGGGCGTGGATTTTTGTTCCCGGACCACCACGAGCTCGGCCCAGGGCATGGGCTTGAGCCCCCCTTTGCCGCCATGGGCGACCCGATGCGCCCGAACGGCGGTGCTGTCGATCATCACCTCAAGCACAGGGCCGCCAGTTTGGGAGAGCGTCTCAAAGATCCCCGTCCATACGCCTTTCTCAGACCAGCGAACGAAGCGATTGTAGAGAGTTTTCCGCGGTCCGTAGACCTCCGGTGCATCAATCCAGCGCCCGCCTGACTTCAGGACATGAATGATGCCGCTGATCACCCGCCGGTCATCGACACGGGCCTTGCCGCGTGTGTCGGTCGGCAACAGAGGCTGCAACTTCGAAAACTGCTCATCGCTGAGCCAGAAAACCCATCTGACATCGTCAAACTCCTGTTCAGGAGCTTGAATCAGACTTCAACCGATTTGCATAGTCATTTTATGGGTCTGAAGCCTAGGATAAATGCCATACTTTAAACGGCGTCATAAAGCGCAAAGAGTTGTAAGGAAGACGGCAAGAGCGAGCTTTGGCCCGGTTGAGCCGCCTGATGCGAACGGATTGCAGCGCTTTTGATGTAACGGAAGGAATGGGCGGATTTCCCTTCCTGTGGCGTTGCGCCGTCTTGAAAATCGGATGGTTTTCTGCGTAACCGGGCCTAACAGGCAGAAAAATCGGCTCCGACCGCTTTTATGGGACCACAGTCTAGCCCAGGCGGAACATGCATGAAGGGTCCGACGAGTGACAGGTGGTTTCAGGAGGGGCACGTTCTTCTGCGGACAGAACAGCTGATCTTGCCTCTATAAGCTCTTGCGAAGAGCCGAAGCTGAGACGACGAGGTTTTTTGTCAGCCGCCGTCATTGCACCCCGGGTTAAGCCGGGATGCAAGTGTCTGGAAGCAGTGTCGCAATCATCTTGCAGACATTGCCTTGGACCGCCGGTCAATCCTGCAAATAGCGCTCGGTCAGTCGGGCCCACAAAGCCGCGCCGACAGGGAGGCTTTCGTCCCCAAAATTGTAGCTGGGATTGTGCAGCATGGCGGACTTCAAGCCGTTGCCCAATCGGATGAAGCAGCCGGGCTTGTGCTCTTGAAAATGGGAGAAGTCCTCACTGCCCGGGATAAGGTTGCAGGTCTGAACCTCGCCAACCAGTTCTTCGGCAACCTGCCAGGCATGAACTGTGTCTCCTTGTCCGAATTGCTGACAACCGGGTGGCCATGGTGGAATTCAAGCGAGGCCGTGGCGCCGTTGCCTTCCGCGATGGCGCTGGCAAGGGTGCGGATGCGTTGCTCGATCAGTTCGCGCACGTCCTTGTCGAATGTCCGCACGGTCATCTCGATGGTCGCAGTCTCGGGAATGATGTTGACGGCGCTGCCGCCTGAGATCATGCCAACGGTGATGACGGCGGTCTTGGTTGGGTCGACCGAGCGAGAGACGATTGACTGCAACGCCACGACGAGCAGCGAGGCGATGTAGACCGGATCGATGGTCAGATGCGGTCTGGAGGCATGACCGCCCTTGCCATTGATGGTGATCTTGACCGTATCGGAAGCCGCCATCAACGGGCCGGAGCGCATCAGGATTGTGCCTTCCGGTGCGCCGGGATGGTTGTGCAGGCCGTAAATGGCATCAAACGGAAAGCGTTCGAACAGGCCGTCCTCGATCATCTTCTGCGCGCCACTGGTTTCGCCCGCTTCTTCTGCCGGCTGGAAGATCAGATTGATTGTGCCGTTGAAGCGTTTGGTGCGTGCCAGATATTCCGCTGCGCCAAGCAGTATCGTGGTGTGGCCGTCGTGACCGCAGGCGTGCATGACACCCGGTGTTATCGAGGCATAATCGAGACCGGTGGCTTCCTTGATGGGGAGCGCATCCATATCGGCGCGAATGGCAATGCTTTTGGTGCCCTCGCCAACGCTCATCCGGGCGACGATGCCGTGTCCACCAACACCTTCCGTGACTTCATAGCCCCATGACGTCAGTTTGTCGGCGACAAAGCGTGCCGTTTTTTCTTCCTTAGTGTGACAGTTCCGGATTCTGATGCAGGTGGCGACGGATCTGGGTCAGTTCGTCTTTCTTGTCGTCAAAATCGGAGACGCGAGCATAGGCATTATCGTTGAGCATGGGACTTTGTCCTGTGATCTGGACGCCAGGAAGAGAACCGGGAAGCGTGCCACAAGCGGGACCGCTTCCCGGAGCGCTGACGACGTCCGGAGAAAGGGAACGGAAGGCAGAAGCGCCTTCCGTTCAATGGGGATGTCAGAGGAAGCGGGCCAGAAACGCTTGGGTGCGTTCGTGCTTCGGATTGCCGATAACCTCTTCGGGCGGTCCGCTTTCGATGATATTGCCGCCGTCCATGAAGACGACACGATCGGCAGCCTCACGGGCAAAGCTGATCTCGTGAGTGACCACGATCATCGTCAGGCCCTGTTGCGAAAGATCGCGCATGGTGCTCAGGACTTCGCCGACGAGTTCCGGATCAAGTGCCGACGTCGGTTCGTCGAAGAGGAGTAACTCCGGCTTGATAGCCAGCGCGCGGGCAATGGCGACACGCTGTTGCTGCCCACCGGACAGCTGACGCGGATAGTTGTTTTCCTTGTCTGACAAGCCAACGCGGGCCAGCAGATCTCGCGCAGTCGCGATGGCGTCTTTTCTGGAATGACCATGGATGCCGATGGGGGCTTCAATGATATTCTGCAAGATCGTCATATGCGGGTAGAGGTTGAACTGCTGGAACACCATTCCGATCTTGCGACGCTGAATGGCAATCTTGTTCTCGGGCAGCTTATACAGATGACCGTGACGCATTTCATGGCCGATCAACCCGCCTGCGACTTCGATCATACCTTTCTGGATGGCTTCCAGATGGTTGATGCAGCGCAAGAACGTTGACTTCCCAGATCCGGACGGCCCCAGAATGACGACCGTCTCGCCCTTTTGAACATCCAGATCGATACCCTTCAGCACTTCCAGATGGTTGTAGGACTTGTGTACATTTCGCGCCCGGACAAGCGGGGATACACCAGTATTAGAGGTCAATGCTGTTCCTCCTGTCCAAGAGCCTGAACCTTCTGCTCGACGGGAGTTGCGATGGGACCACCGCCATGTTGATCACGGTCACTGCGGCTGTAGTGGCGCTCCAACCAGGATTGGCCGACATTGAGAATGGACGTGACGATCAGATACCAGAACACGGCGACGAGCAGCATCGGCACGATCTCGAAGGTCCGGTTGTAGATTGACTGCACCGAATAGAGCAGATCGGCCATCGCAATGACACTGACGAGGGAGGTCGCCTTGACCATGTTGATGAGCTGGTTGCCTGTTGGGGGCACGATGGTGCGCATTGCCTGAGGGATGACGATGCGGCGCAACGCCCGCAATCGGGTCATGCCAAAAGCCTGTGCCGTTTCCATCTGTCCGCGTTCAACCGACAGCAACCCACCGCGGATGATTTCGGCCATGTAAGCGGCCTCGTTGAGGGCAAGCCCTGCAATCGCTGCGGTCAATGGGGTGATCAGGCTGTTGGTGTCCCAACTGAACAGGTTTGGACCAAAGGGGATCGACAGTCCAAGACGCGGGAACAACGCCGACATATTGTACCAGAAGATCAACTGCACGAGCAGCGGAGTGCCTCTGAAAAACCAGATGTAGAGATTGGCCAGGGTGCGGGCGAGGCTGTCCTTCGACATGCGAGCGACAGCCAGAACCAGACCAAGCAGCGTTCCCAGCGTCATGGAGACGACTGTCAGGCCAAGGCTGATCCACAGGCCGTTGACCACGTCCTTGTTGAAAAAGAATTCGGCGATGACCGGCCAGCCGAAATTCTGATTATGCGCGATGATCCAGAGGAAGTTCGCGGCAAACAACAACGCCAACACCCACAAGACCACCTTGGCGAGCGGGAACGTCGTCCGGGAGTGGGCGACGTCCGGAAGCTTGGCATCGCCCGAAGGCGATGCACTGGCTGAGGTTGACCTTGTTGTCATTTCGGCAGAGTTCCACCCTTGTTGATTTCGGTTGCTGCGATCTTGTTGTTCTTCAGACCCCAGTTGGCCATGATCTTGGCATAGGTGCCGTTATCGATCAGTTCCTGAATGCCATCCTTGAGGATGCCGGCCATCGGAGAGCCTTTCTTGACCACAGCGCCCTGGAAGAGGTCGTTGAAACCGTTTTTCTGACCAACGCCGCTAAGTTCAAGCTTTCCCTTCGACTGCTGCACGAAATAGGTGAGGGGCGCCTGCGACGAGAAGAAGGCATCGGCGCGGTTCGAGCGCACAGCCAGAATGGAGCTTGGCTGATCCGTGTAGGATTGCACGGCGACGGCCTTCTTGTTCTCGGATACGCACTTCTTGCTCTGCGCCTGAATGACACGCTCAGCAGACCCACCAGCCATGACAGCGATGCGGGCGCCGCAAGTGGTGTCAAGCGAATGAATGCCCTTGGGGTTGCCTTTGTGGACTGCGAAGACAACGTATTCCTGAACCCAGTCGACGAAGTCATTGGCCTTTTCGCGGCTGGCGAAGTCACCAATCGGGCCGAGAGCGATGTCGAAACGTCCGGCGTTGATACCGGTCAGAGTTGCAGGCAGACCACCTACGCTGACGTGATGGATCTTGACGCCGAGGAGCTGGCCAAGCGCGGTCGCCAGATCGGCGGTTGCGCCGGTAAGCTCCGTGCCGGTCACTATTTCATAGGGAGGGAAAGAGCCGTTGTTGGCAGAGATCATTTCGCCCTTTTGTTTGATGGTATCCGGCAGGCGATCATGAAGCGCCGTGTTCATCTTGATGTCTGGCAGCTTTGTGGCTGCGGCCAGGGCCGGGCTGGTGGCCAGCGCGACGGAGAGTGCTGTCAGAGCAAGTTTTGTAAATTTCATTTCATTTCCCCAAAGGTTGCGATCCACGGTCGCCTGATGTTGTTCTGGCCGTGGTGACGATGGAAGCAGAATGGTTTGCCCTCGTTTGAACCCGATCAGGACACCTGACCGGGAAAGAGATCTTCGACCGTCAAAAGCTGGGTCGTGATCTTTTGGTCGAAAAGTTCGCGTGCGAAATCCTCGATCATTGTTGTGTTGGCTGTGATGCCGCTGGTGTTCCAATCTTCTGGCAGGTCGATGGTGCAACGGCGCAGCTCATCGAACATCCATGGCGTCGTTTCAGCATATTTGTGGCGCTTTTCGATCCACATGGCCTGAGAGGCATCGATCAGGTCGGACAGTTCCTGGAGGACCCAGCGAGTTCTCGGCGACGATGTCCTGCTTGATGCTGACCAGATGCATGCCGGGAATATAGCCGACCTCGTGGAAGTAACCGGTTTCGGCTGCGCGAAAGTCATCGAGAAGCTGCCGAAAAGGAGAGGCAGGCGCAAAGAAGCCTGCTGGCATGAACGGTGTGAAAATTGCGTCCAGAAAGCCGTCTTTCAACAGATCGACCATTGGCCGGTCGTCTGGTGCAGCTTCGATCAGACCGGGCTGACCAAAGCCGTCGAGGCGGTCGGTGATCGGATGTGAAGCCGTCAGACGGCCCGCATACCAGCGCGCATCTTCAATTTGCACACCCGCGCGACGCACCGCAGCGCGTGTCCATGTATTGCCGGAATCGCGCCAGCCGGTGACTCCGATGGCCGCACCTTTCAGATCGGCAAGCGTGCGAAGCGGGCTGTCCTTGCGGGTGATGATGCAGCGATGGCGGAAGCCGCGCATGATGAAGTTGGGAATGCCAACCACGTCTTGCCGACCCTGAAAGCGCATGGAGGCGTAGCGGCTGAAGGATGTCTCTGCCGCATCATACTGATTACACTCGGCGAGATCGCTCACCAGCGTGCCGACACGATCCACTTCGATCATCAGCTTTTCGGAACGCACATCCCCAAGAACGAGGGGCGTCATATAGTCCCAATCACGCAGGGCCAAACGCAGTTTTAAGGGCATTTATTGTGTCTCAATCGGATTTCGATTGAGTGACGTTAAAAGTTCAGAATATGCTGTACAAATGTTATTACGTTATTGAACATTTAAAAGAGCGATAAGAGATGCCTGACCTGATTGATGCCAAGTGGTTTGCCGCACGGGTTCTTGATGCGAGCCTTGCAGGAATTTCGTCGGGTACACGGGCACTTATCCGCTCCGGCGCGCTGCCCGTTGGGACACGGCTTCCCCCTATTCGCGAGATCGCCTACGAGATGGGGGTAAGTCCGGCGACGATCTCGGCGGCCTGGAGTTCCTTGCGTGATGAAAAGCTTTTGCGGGGGCGGGGACGCAATGGCACGTTCGTGATGGCGGATGAGTTCATCGCGCAGCCTGAACGGCTCGCAAGTTCGGGCAATTATGGCGAAGGCGTCATCAACTTGCAGCAGGCAGGTCCGGATCCCGCTCTTGTGCCGAACGTTTCCGGCGTCAACCTGCTGTCAGGGCCAATCTCCGGACTGAATACCTATGAGCGCTCTCCCATTATCCCGGAGCTTGAAACGCTGGTCCGGCAATACTGGCCTTATGACGCGGAGGCTATGCTGGCAACAAGTGGTGGCTATCAGGCCGTTTATGCCATCTTGCATGCCTATTTCTGGCCGGGGGTGGTGATTGCCATCGAGGATCCTACGGCGATGCGGTTGCTTGATATTCTCGAAGATCTCAGAGCGCAAATTGTGCCGGTTGCGAGCGATCGGTTTGGGCCGAAGCCGGAAGCGCTGGCCAAGGCAATGGAGAAAAAGCCGGCTGCGTTTCTATTCCAGCCGCGCACCCATTCGGTCACAGGCAGGACCGTGGCGCGGTCGCGCATGGAGGCATTGGGGCAGGTGCTGGCCGGGCATGAGTGCATGATCATCGAAGACGATGGCCTTGGCTTGGTCTCAAGTCAGCCAGTTCAATCGCTTGGGTCTTTGTTTCCCGATCGCGTCCTGCACGTCTCGTCCTTCTCAAAGGCATTCGGGCCGGATCTCAGACTTGCAATCTTGTCGGGATCTTCGGCTGCGGTGGCGCGGGTGCAATCCTATCGCAGTTTCAGTTCGGGCTGGACCAGTCGCCTGTTGCAAGGGATCTGCGCATCGCTTTTGCAGGATGCGGAAGGGACAGCCCGGTGCCTTGATCTCGCACGGAAAGCCTACCACCAACGACGTCAATCCCTGCGGCAAGCTCTGCTTCATCATGGCATTGAAACAGAAGATACACCTGATGCGTTGTGTCTCTGGTTGCCTGTGGAACTGGAGAGTTTCGCCATGGTCACCCTTGCTGCGAGACGGATTGCCGTGGAACCAGGCGCCAAATTCTCGACCAGCAAGGTCAATCACATTCGCATCGCAACCTCCTGCCTTACAGAAAACTACGAAGAGATCGCATGGGCGCTATCCCTTGCTGTCCGTATGAGATCTGGCTGAACAGTCGTGTCCGCAGGGCAGGGCTTGTTTTCCATTTGTGCAACTAAGCCCGGAGTGAGACAGAGGCCGCGGCAAACGGAACATATGTCGATGGTGCGCGAAACTCTTAAGACGTGTGGTCTGAAAAGATTTCTAAATTACTGAATTTAAAGGAGGAGATATTGGTGAGCCGACAGGGGTTCGAACCCTGGACCTACTGATTAAAAGTCAGTTGCTCTACCAGCTGAGCTATCGGCTCCCAATGGGAACGGCCTGATATGTGAACTTCGGTTTCTTGCTGGTCAACCGTGTCTCAAGCGCGTTGGGGGCTGTTTATTCAAAGCAGGTAGCACATGCAAGCCCTAGCAGGAAAAAAACAGATGTTATTTACAGGAAGGCTTTTTCAGCGCTTGCCGAATCTAGTATGGTGCCCTTACAGGTTGTGTCGCGTAGTCGTTCCGAGCGTTTTAACGTGGCGTCGATATGAGGTTCATTGACGACGTTGCGTTACTGGTAAACCAATCCTTGTCTTAATGACGAATAACGCTTTGCGGACGGAATGATATATATTTTGCGAAATAATAAAGGGGAGTCGTGCCTCTTCGAATTGGTGTGTCCAATGGACAACTGATTGGGGTGACGCTCGTATTTCAAGTGAGGCCAAATGAGCGATAATTCTTCTGAGGTCGTCAAGTCGGGCATGGACCGTGAGTTCATGAAAGGCCATATCGCTGCGACAATGACGCTGATTCATGCCCTGATTGATCAGGGCGCCGTTGATCGGGACATGCTGGATGTCTTCTTTGGGTCTTTTCTCGAAGAACTGCCCCATTCCAGGGATACGATGGGAATGCGTATCGTCATCAACCAATGGCGCGAAGGTTTGCGCAATGGTGAAGAGCAATCCCAACTGAAAGAACATCTCTACCGCGTCATTTCTGGCGGCGCGCAACCCAACTGAGCTATCAAATTCGGAAAGGCTCCATCAAGAGAGCCTGATCTCCGATATTAAGTCGTGCGGGATGAGTTTCAGGACGTGTGAAAAGACCGGGCCCGGAATGGTGCCGGTCTTTTTGTGTCTCCTGCGGTTTCGCAAGGGTGTATCAGGCTGGTGGGGCGTCTCGCTCACAGGCTTTCCAAGGTCCGATATCGGTTCGTGTTCTCGCGGCCTTGCGCGTTGGCGGGCGTCCGAGATGGCGGAAACGCGACGCAGGGACTTTGCCTTGCCCGCTCTTGCAGGTATGTAGAGCGAAAGGTTTGCGCGCTTTGCAATTTGCGCGGCCGTGAGGTCTCTTGAAAGGAAAAGCGTGTGCTGGAACATGTAACGATCTGGGGTGCGCTGCTGGCCGGGCTTTTGTCTTTCGTCTCACCCTGTGTCCTGCCTCTTGTGCCGCCCTACCTGGGGTTTCTCGCAGGCGTTTCTCTTGACGAACTGACCAGCGGCGAGGGGGAAACGGGCCGTGATGTCGGGCGTCGCGTTTTCTTCGCGTCGATTGCGTTTGTTCTGGGCTTTGCCACGGTGTTCGTCATTCTGGGGGCAAGTGCCAGCCTGATCGGCCAATTGGTCGCACAACATCTCGCTCTACTCAGTTCGATCGCCGGGGCGGCCATCATCATTATGGGTCTGCATTTTCTTGGCGTGTTCCGGATCAGTCTTCTGTATAGGGAGGCTCGTGTCCATGTGGATCGTCGACCGGCAGGACTGCTCGGTGCCTATGTCATTGGTCTGGCATTCGCTTTTGGCTGGACGCCCTGCATCGGCCCGATCCTGTCCGCCATCTTGGCAGTGGCGGCCTCTCAGCATACGGTGACAACTGGCGCGATCCTGTTGGCGGCCTATGCCCTTGGTCTGGGCATTCCGTTTTTGCTGGCGTCGATTTTCGTACGGCCTTTCCTGGGCTTCATGAAGCGTTTCCGTCGTCACATGGGCATCGTTGAAAAGGCGATGGGGGTCGTGCTGATCCTGACCGGAATCCTGTTTCTCACAGGCCAGTTGTCTGACGTGTCCTTCTGGCTTCTGGAGACGTTTCCAGGGCTCGCCAAGCTCGGTTGAATGGCGGCCCGCAGGACGGTTCACGACGTGTCTCAGCGACGTGAGGCTTCCAGCATCCGATAGGGCAGTGTTGTGGGGCGGCTTGTATCTGCACCGCTTCGCGCTTTTGCGTAGAGGGTTGGCATGCAATTCGACTCGTCGATGTGAAATTCCAGACAGGATTTCACTGCATCGGCGGCATTGGGGAAGGGACCAAGCAGCAAGGCAAAGCCGCCGTCATTCAACGGTGTGACCAAGGGGCGCAAGGCTTTCAGGATCTTGAAATTGGAAGACTGCTCATTGCTGCGCTTGAACGCCTCCCACCCCGTCATCGCCTTCTTGTGGCTGATGTAAGTTCCGAGCGTGACACCGAAATCGCTACGTTGAATGTCGCCCGAGGCCGATTTCATCGCCGCTGGTGAAATCTTCAGGTCGTTTTCCAGGGTGGCGATCTGTTTGCTGATCTGCGCGACCTTCTGTGTCTTCCTGTCGTTCTGGCGCTCGATCGAGGCGGTGGTCAGGTTATCTGCCGCATCTGTATTCGAGCCTGGCAGGCGCACGGGGGCCTGATAGTCGATTTTCTGCAATTTGGCCCTTGGTGGTGCGGGGAAGCCAGTTTGAGAGGAGGCCGCTTCAGCCGCCTTGATGGCCGCCTTCATCTGCGCCTCATTGGTCTGCGTGCCAGCGCGGGAGATGATGGGGTGAATGGCCTCTTGCGTGTGGCGCTTTTTCTCTTGAGCAATTTTTTGTGCCGTCGCATGACTGGCACCAGAGCGGGGGACGGCTCGGTGCTCGCCACCTTGCGAGACTGAACCATGGGTGCCGATGGAATGGTGCGGATGGTCTGGTGAACGGTTTGTGGCATTGCAGATGGGGTGAGCGAAGTCTGCTTCGCATGGGGATCTGCCATCTTTAATGCCGCAGTTTCCTGCTCCAGCCGCCGCACGCGCCCTTCCAGAGAGGCAAGGCGGGTCTGCAAATCCTGATTTTGCGCCGTCACTGCACCAAGACTATCTTTCAGGCCTGCGACATTCTCGCTTAAACCTTGAATAGCCATGGCATTGTCGGCTTGGTCCGGGTCTGCTTCATTGGCGGGAAGAATACCAACCGTGACCGTTTTGCCACCACTGCGGATTGACGACGTGCTGGTCACGTCACCGGAGGGGGAGTGCAATTTCTTGCGGTGAAAGAGGCTGTAAGTCGGGGGCTGTCTTGAAATTAATTGCTGTGAAAGCCACAACGCCAAATACGACAGCACCAGCCCCCCATGAAATCATCATGAGGCGTTGGGAGGTCAGTGTTTGACCTATCCTGTCTTGAAGTGGCTGCTGCTTCACGTGCGCCGGCAATGTTGCTCAAGTCCTGATCAAGCGAATCTCATCCGCTTACTGTCTCGGATATGACTGTAATTATGGTTAACGAACAATCGAAGCAGATGAAAAATTGCGAGTTTCCGCGAGATTTCCTGAGCTTTCTCCGATAATTGCAGCACTTACCAGTGTTGGGCGCGGGGCCTGACGCAAATCGCTGCCGCCACTTGGTCGTTTCTTCAAGGCTCGGAAATGAATAGTGCTGTGAAAAATGCGGGGCTGCCGCCGTGATTTTGTGGCAAGCATGAGGTGACCTGAGACGACTGCATCACGAATTTTTATCCGTCCTGTTTTGGAAAAGACCGAGGTCTGCCGTGTTTCTCACGTTAAATCGGTGATTGCCTGTTGGCCGCTGGCTTTGAGCCTTTTATACAGCGTGAAAATGGTCCGGGCAGGCATGTTCCACCGACCGTCGCTTTTGAATGATCAGCCATTTGTGAGGCCCAGATGACCACGCGTAGTTTCTTACCCATCGTATTGGCCGCCGGGAATGGCACACGGATGAAATCCGGCTTGCCGAAAGTCCTGCATGAAGTGGCAAACTTGCCTATGGTCGGGCATATTCTGAAAATGCTTCAGGCAACCGGGTCCAGCCAGACAGCCGTTATCGTCGGCCCGGAAATGGAGGCGCTGGAAGCGGTTATCAGTAAACTTGATCCTGCCGTACAGACCTTTGTGCAGGTGGACCGGTTGGGGACTGCACATGCAACGCTGGCTGCGCGGCCGCTGCTTGAGCAGGGGGCAGACGATGTCATCGTGTTGTTTGGTGATACGCCTTTGGTGCGGGCCGAAACCGTGTCGCGTATCCGGCGAACGCTTGCTGAGGGTACGGACGTTGTTGTTGCAGGGTTTGAGGCGGTCAATCCCTTTGGCTATGGTCGTTTGCTGATGGAAGGGGGCCGGTTGGTCGCTGTCCGTGAGGAAAAAGACGCCACCGAGGACGAACGGAAGACAACGCTCTGTAACTCCGGCGTCATGGGCTTTCGTGGAACTCATCTTCTGTCACTGCTTGACGCTATCGAGAATGACAATGCCAAGGGCGAGTTTTATCTGACCAGCGCCGTTCAAATCGCCAATGAACGTGGGTTGAAGGTTGGGGCCGTCGTCGAGCCGGAATCAGAGTTCCTGGGCATCAACACGCGTGCACAATTGGCTGCATGTGAAACCGTTTTCCAAAGCCGTGCTCGTCTTGCGGCTATGGAGAGCGGCGTGACATTGCAGGCCCCTGAAACGGTATATTTCTCGCATGATACGGTGCTTGAGCCGGATGTGATCGTTGAGCCGAATGTGGTTTTCGGGCCAGGTGTTCATGTCAAGACGGGTGTACGGGTGCGCGCTTTCTCGCATTTGGAAGGCGCGACCGTCGGGGCCGCAAGTACGCTGGGTCCTTATGCGCGGCTACGCCCGGGTGCGGATTTGGCAGACGGTGTTCATGTCGGCAATTTCGTGGAGATCAAGAACTCCAAGGTCGGGGCGGGCACCAAGGTCAATCATCTCAGCTACATAGGTGATACGGATCTGGGATCCGGGACCAATGTCGGGGCGGGTACGATTACTTGCAACTACGATGGCTTCAACAAGGAGCGTACGGTGATTGGTTCCAACGTGTTTGTTGGCTCCAACGCGACGCTGGTTGCACCGCTGATCCTTGGTGATGGGGTGTCCGTTGCCGCAGGCAGCACGGTGACGGAAGATGTCAGCGACGATGCGCTGGTGATTGGCCGCAGCCGTCAGACGGAAAAGCCGGGTCGGGCCGGGGAGTTGCGGGCTCGCTTCAAGGCGGTAAAGGCATCCAAAGCGGGCGAAACGCCGTCCTGATAATACCAATCGTTGCGCCATGCGGAAATTAAGCGTTTGTGACCGCGGTTCTGCAACGAACTGAAACAGGGTTTGATTTCAGATCCCTGCGCCCGATCGGTTAATTGGGCGCAGGGTTTCTTTTTTGGGAAAAAGGATAGTCTCTCATGTGTGGTATTGTTGGCATACTGGGATCGACGGCTGTCGCTCCACGGCTTGTGGATGCGCTGAAGCGGTTGGAATATCGCGGTTATGATTCTGCTGGCATTGCCACGGTGGAAGCGGGTGCGCTGGATCGGCGACGTGCTGAAGGCAAGCTGCGCAATCTGGAGGCCGTGCTGAGTGAATCACCGCTTGATGGGACGTCCGGCATTGGGCACACACGGTGGGCCACCCATGGTGGAGCCACCCGCGCCAACGCTCATCCACATCAGGCAGGTCGTGTGGCCGTCGTTCACAATGGTATCATCGAGAACTATCTGGACCTTCGCCGGGAAATGGCGGCGCAGGACATCCACACTCAAACGGAAACAGACACGGAAGTCGTGGCCCATCTGGTCAACCGCGAACTCGACAAGGGCGTGTCGCCTCGCGAGGCGGTTGCCACCGTGTTACCGCGTCTGCATGGCGCTTTTGCGCTGGCGTTCCTGTTTGAAGGCGAAGACGATCTGTTGATCGGCGCGCGCAAGGGCTCGCCTCTCGCCATTGGGCACGGTGAAGGGGAAATGTTTCTGGGGTCGGATGCCATTGCGCTGTCGCCCTTTACCGATCGCATCACATATCTGGACGAAGGCGACTGGGTTGTGCTCACCCGGGCTGGCGCTGAGATCCTTGATAGCACAAATCAGCCTGTCTCACGTCCGGAAAGCCGTTCGTCGGTGACAGCATCCTTGATGGACAAGGGCAGTCATCGTCATTTCATGGCGAAGGAAATGTTCGAGCAGCCGGAAGTCATCGGGCACACCTTGTCATGCTACATTGATCTTGCTGCGCGCAAGGTGAATGTAACAGGCATTGAACACGCCGATTTTGCAGGCATTCAGCGCATCATTCTGTCGGCGTGTGGCACGGGCTATCTTGCCGCTCTGGTGGCGAAATACTGGTTCGAACGCTATGCGCGCCTGCCGGTGGAAATCGATTTCGCCTCCGAATTACGCTACCGGGAAGCTCCGGTCAGTGACAAGGATTTCGCACTGTTCATTTCGCAGTCGGGCGAGACAGCCGATACACTGGCGGCACTCCGCTATTGCAAGCAGAATGACGCGCGTGTCGGGGCTATCGTCAATGTGCCCGAAAGCACCATTGCCCGCGAAGCCGATGTCTTCTTCCAGACCATGGCAGGCCCGGAAATCTGTGTGGCCTCAACCAAGGCGTTTACCTGTCAGTTGACGGTTCTGGCAGCGCTCGCCGTTCAGGCTGGGCGCTTGCGCGGTGTGTTGAATGCGGAGCAGGAAGGGGAACTCGTGGACGCCCTCGCGGCAACCCCGGGGCTTGCGGTGCAGGCGCTGAAGAGCGAAGCCGCCATCGAGCCGTTGGCACATCGCCTGTCACGCGCTCAAAGCGCGCTTTATCTGGGCCGCAACACCAATTATCCGTTGGCTCTTGAAGGCGCCTTGAAGCTTAAGGAACTGTCCTACATCCATGCCGAAGGCTATGCCGCAGGCGAGTTGAAGCACGGCCCCATTGCGTTGATTGACGAGGCTATGCCGGTTATCGTTGTCGCGCCCTACGATGGGATTTTCGAGAAAACCGTGTCCAACATGCAGGAAGTGGCAGCCCGCGGTGGTCAGATTGTCCTGATCACCAATGAGCGTGGTGCGCAGGCATCTGGCGATGCGCCGAAGGATATCATCGTGATGCCGGACGTGCCGGAGTTCGTCGCGCCGATTCTCTATGCCATTCCGGTGCAGTTGCTGGCCTATCACACGGCAATTTTCATGGGAACGGATGTCGATCAGCCGCGTAATCTGGCCAAGTCCGTGACTGTCGAATGACAGGGCGCGCGCACTATGAGATCATTGCGTTTACGTCAGGGTGGCGCGACGCTGTGATTGCGTTGTGGCAAGAAAGTGGCCTGACACGTCCCTGTAACGATCCGGGCAAGGATATTGATCGCAAGCAGAGCGATCCTGTTGGAAAATTTCTGCTGCTGGTCGACGGTACGGAGCCAGCTCCACGTTTGGCTGGCACAGTGATGGTCGGCTACGATGGTCATCGCGGCTCGATCTATTATCTGTGCGTGGCCGAAACAGACAGGAAGGCTGGATGTGGTCGTCTGCTGATGCAGCACTGCGAAGAACTGTTGAAAGATCTTGGTTGTGCGAAGGTCAATTTGTTTGTGCGGTCAGATAATGAGCAGGCAATGGGCTTTTATGACGGGCTTGGCTATGGCGTCGATGCCGTCGTCACACGCTCAAAGCGGCTGATCGAAGACGAGTGACAATCTGTCTGAGGCGGGCGCACCTCAGACCTCGACATCCTCCGACTTTGCTCTGCCGTAGGAGGGGCGCGACAGAACATACGCGGCACAGGCGAGAAAAACCGCCGCGACGATCAGTGCCCACATCAGGGATGGGCGTGCGCCAAGATAGAAACCGATATAGCCGATGGTCATGCCGCCCACAGCCATTGCTTTGGCCTTCGGCGGAATGCTTCGGTTTTCGCGCCAGTTGATCACCATTGGGCCAAAGCGCGGGTGGTTGAGCAGACGTGCTTCCATTTCCGGCGAGGATTTGGCAAAGCAACCTGCGGCCATGATGATAAAGATCGTCGTCGGCATCAGGGGCAGCACAGCGCCGATGATGCCAAGGCCAATGCAACCGAAGCCAAGAACCTTGTATGTTGTGCGATGCACGCGAGTGCCTCCTGTTTGGGCAGTCCTGAAAACAATGAGGACTTGCGGTCGCGACTAAAATCGGTTGTCTCAGTAGCATAAGTTACATCTTGCGGCACTATACAAGCCAGCAAAGACTGACAGAAAAGAAACCGGGCAAAGCCCGTTCTGGAGTGAGTTCGTAAATGCAGGGTGATGATAAGGCCGAAACGCCACATCGGGTCTCTAGTGGCGTCAAGCACCGTTTTTCGACGCGCTTGCGTAATTATTTTCTGACTGGTCTGGTGGTGACTGGCCCGATCGGGATCACGCTTTGGCTGACCTGGACATTCATTCAGTGGGTTGATCGCTGGATGACGCCGGTGGTTCCCAAAGCCTATCGGCCCGAAACCTATCTGCCCTTTTCGGTGCCGGGCTTTGGCCTCATCGTGGCTTTTGTGCTGCTGACCATTGTCGGGTTTCTGGCGGCCAACATCATGGGCCGCAGCTTTCTTGGATATGGCGAGCGAATTGTTGCCAGAATGCCGCTTGTTCGCAATATTTACAGTGGCTTGAAGCAAATTTTTGAAACAGTTCTTGATCAGCGCGGGAAGTCTTTTTCCAAGGCAGGACTGATCGAATATCCGCGCAAGGGTCTGTGGGCCATCGTTTTCATTGCCACCTCCGCCAAGGGGGAAGTGGCCTCGCGCCTGACGGAAGATGATGGCGAGGGTTCAGACATGGTCTCGGTGTTTCTGCCGACAACACCCAATCCGACCTCAGGCTTTCTTCTTTTTGTTCGGAAGGATGAGATCATGGAATTGTCGATGAGTGTCGAGGACGCCGCCAAGTTGGTCATCTCGGCGGGGCTCGTCAGTCCCGACTATCCTGCGAAACTGGCTTCGCAATTGGGTGAAAAGACGCCTCCGGTCCAGCACCCCGCTGCTGTTTCCTCGGTGGTCGAACAGCAGCAGCGCGAAAGCGCGTAGCCACTACGCCTTGGGTATGGTGAAAGAGCAGAAAGCCTTCAGGGGCAAGTGCAATGCGCTGGCGGAGCAACTTGTGATCGTAACGTCATTTAACGTCTTTGCGATCTGCCTGCCTGCTTCACTCGGTCAGCCCGCCCGCAACAACCGGATCGCCTCATCCCGTCCGAACAGATAGAGCAGGCAGCGCAGTGCCTTGCCACGCTCGCTCTGCAATTCCGGGTCTTTTTGCAGGATCAGGCGCGCATCATCACGCGCCATTTCCATCAGGTCTGCATGTGCCTCGGCATGGGCAATGCGAAACCCCGGCAGGCCCGATTGACGGGTGCCAAGGATCTCGCCGCCACCACGCAGTTTCAGATCCTCTTCCGCAATCAGAAAGCCGTCGTTGGTCTGTCGCATGATGTTGAGTCGGGCACCTGCCGTCTCGCCCAGCGGTCCCTTGTACAACAACACACAGGATGAAGGCTTGTCGCCCCGCCCAACGCGGCCTCGTAACTGGTGAAGCTGCGCCAGACCAAACCGCTCGGCGTGTTCAATGACGATGATCGTTGCATCCGGTACATCCACGCCGACCTCGATCACCGTGGTGGCAACGAGAACGCGGGTTGCGCTGCCTTTGAAAGCACTCATTGCCGTGTCTTTTTCATCTGCCGTCATGCGTCCGTGCACAAGCGAGATGCGTTGGCCCAGCGCCTGTTCCAGTACTCGGTGTCGATCCTCGACGGCAGCAAGGTCGATCTTTTCGGACTCTTCAACCAGCGGACACACCCAATAGACTTTCTGGCCCTCGGCAATGGCGGCGCGTACGCGGCCGATGATTTCCTCCAGCCGATCCAGTGAAACGGAGACCGTCTTGATCGGCTTGCGGCCTGCCGGCTTGTCGGTCAGGCGTGAGACGTCCATGTCGCCGAAGGACGATAGCAACAGCGTGCGCGGAATAGGCGTTGCCGTCATCACCAACACATCGACAGCAGCTCCCTTGGCCGAAAGCGCAAGGCGCTGGTGCACACCGAAGCGATGTTGCTCATCCACGACCACCAGCCCAAGGTTCTTGAACTGGATCGTGCCTTGAAACAGGGCGTGTGTGCCAATGATCAGGTCGATGTCACCCGCCAGCAGTTTTTCCTGGATCTCACGCCGACTGCGGGCGGTGTCCTTGCCCGTTGTCAGCGCAATGCGGATGCCAACCTTCTCGGCAAGTTCAGAGAGAGAGGCAAAGTGCTGCCGCGCCAAAATTTCAGTCGGTGCCATCAGCGCGCCTTGCGCGCCGCTTTCGATCACCTGTGCCAGCGCCGCCAGCGCGACAACGGTTTTGCCAGCGCCAACATCTCCTTGCAAAAGCCGCAACATGCGAATCGGCTTGGCCAGATCCGTATTGATTTCGTCAATCGAGCGCGATTGGCTTTCTGTCAGTCCGAAAGGAAGCGCGTCGATGATACGGCGTTGCAGTTTGCCGGATGGTTTGCGGACCAGACCGCCGACCTGGCTGCATCTTGGCGCGCACCATGGCGAGTGCAACCTGGCTTCGCCAGCAACTCGTCATAAGCCAGCCGTTGCAAATAGACGGCTTCCGGATTGATATCCTGCTGTTCCTGTGGGCGGTGCACGGTTGTCAGAGCCTCGTCAAAGGGCGGCCATTGGTCGCGACGCAGCAAGGCATCATCCAGCCATTCGGGCAGTGTGGGCACACGTTCCAACGCGGCAGACAGAGCTTTTTGCAAGGTCTTGGGGCTCAAACCGGCCGTCATCGGATAGATCGGCTCGACGCTCGGCATGGCCGCAGCCTCTTCCGGGCTGACGATATAATCCGGGTGAACCATCTGTGGACGCTCGTTGAACCATTCCACCTTGCCCGAGACCACGCGAGTTTCGCCGATCGGCAGCATTTTTTCCAGCCAGTCGCGACGTGGGTGAAAGAACACGAAGGTGATCTGTCCCGTTTCGTCGTGGGCACTCACCCGGTAGGGCGCCTTTGACCCACGGGCTGGGGCGGGGAAATGCCGATCGACAACCACTTCCATGGTGACAATTTCGCCGTTCTGACTGTAGGCGATGCCGGGGCGGTGACGTCTGTCGATAACGCTCGCGGGCAGATGGAACAGCAGGTCGGCGACCGTTGCTTCCCGTTCCGCGGACGTCGCCACAAGTCCGTTGATGATCTGCGCGATCTTGGGACCGATGCCGGGCAGGGACGTGACGGTGGCAAAGAGAGGGTCAAGAACCGAAGGGCGCATTGGGTCGGCACTGCCTTTGCGAAAGAAAGTTTGCGGGTGTCGATGTGGCCCCAAGCGAGACCGGCACATGACCAGTGTTTTGACACGAAGCGTGCCATGTACGCAATATGTTCTCCTTTTCTTCAAGCTGGAAGCTGACAGAACGATACACAGCCGCTATATACGGCAAACTTCCGATCTCACGCCCTGTCCGGGCGCCAGACCACTTATCGCTTTGCACCGCTGTTTGCGGGTCGTGAAGCCTTTTCATGAGACGCCAAGGGCACGCCACCATGACGACACAAGACACATCTTCAAGCATCAGCCCCAGTGATCGGGCCCCGCGCCTGAAGCGTATTCAGTTTCGCTGCTGGCACCGCGGCATGAAAGAAATGGATTTGTTGCTGGGTGGCTTTGTTGAAGCCGAGATCGATCGCTTGAGCGAAGCGGAACTCGACGAACTTGAACAGCTGCTGGAGATCAATGATCAGGATCTTTATGCGTGGATCACCGGGCGCAAACCTTTGCCGGAAGCCGTGGACGGGCCGTTTTACCGACGCCTGATTGCCTATCATGAAGCCGAGATTGAAGCCCGCAACGCCAAGCGTGGCTGATCTCTTTTTCGTTTAATTGCGCCATAAGGATGATACTTCCGTGTTTGAAAGCCTTCTGAAGCACCAGTGCCAACATCACCCTTACCAGTGTTCCCGATGGTGGGGAGGCTTATGCTCTCTCGCGCATCCTGAGCGAGACAGACCAGGATGGCCTGTCTCTGGTTTTCGTTGCGCGTGATGCCACGCGTATGCAGATGATCACCGAGGCGCTGGCGTTTTTTGCACCGGATGTCACGGTTTTGCAGCTTCCAGCCTGGGATTGTCTGCCCTACGACCGCGTGTCGCCCAACCCGGCCATCAGCGCGCGACGCCTGCTGGCACTCGGAGAACTGGCGCGCGGCGTGCCCAAGACTGGCAAGTCTGTCTTGCTGACCACCGCCAATTCAGCTGTGCAGCGAATGCCCAATCGCACCTGGATGGCAGCGCAAGCGCTGTCGATGCGCCCGGGCAACCAGATTGAAATGGATGCCATCAGCACCTTGGTTGGAGCAGAACGGGTTTTCGCGCACGCCGACGGTGCGTGAAACCGGGGAATATGCCGTACGAGGCGGCATCGTTGACCTGTATTCTCCGGGATCGGACGATCCTGTACGACTGGATTTTTTCGGCGATACGCTCGAATCAATTCGCTCTTTCGACCCGGACAGCCAGCGCACGCTGAAACAGATGAAGCAGCTTGATCTGGTGCCGATGAGCGAAGTCGTCCTGACGGAAGAGGCGGTGTCTCATTTCCGCCGTGGCTATCTTTCTCGTTTTGGCGCCGCGCGCCGCGATGATGTGCTGTATCAGTCGATCAGCGAAGGGCGTCGCTACGCCGGAATGGAGCACTGGCTGCCGCTGTTCCACGACCATCTGGAAACATTGTTCGACTATATCGGTGAGACACCGGTGGTGCTGGACACCCATGCCGAGGATGTGGTGCGCGAGCGGCTGGAACAAATCCGCGAGCATTATCAAGCCCGCAGTGATGCGCGTGATGCTGGAGAGACCAGCGGCTCTGTGCCTTACATGCCTGTCGAGCCGCACGACCTCTATTTGCGCGGCGAGGAATGGACCGCACGTCTGGCGGATACTGCGACGGCGGCAATGGATCCTTTCACACCGCCGCCTGGCTTCGGGCCGCGATGTTGTCAGCCTTAGAGGTCGCGAAGGCCGCAGCTTTGCTGCAGAGCGGGCATCAGGTGACGTCAACATCTTTGACGCGCTGGCGAAATATGTCTCCGAGCAAAAGAAGCAGGGCAAACGCACCGTTATTGCCTGCTGGTCGGAGGGCTCTCTTGATCGTTTGAGCCAGATCCTGGGCGATCATGGTCTGACGGCTGCCAACAACGTCTCCAGCTACCAGCAGCTGCTGACGTTGCCAAAGCCGAATACCGGTCTGAGTATTCTCGGCATCGAACACGGCTTTGAAGTTGAAGATGTCGTTTTCATTGGCGAACAGGATATTCTCGGCGATCGGCTGGTGCGCAAGACACGGCGCAAGTCGAAGGGGGCCAATGTCATCACCGAAGCGACGGGTCTGTCGGAAGGTGACATTGTCGTTCATGTCGATCACGGCATTGGCCGCTTCATCGGTCTGAAGACCATTGAAGCGGTCGGTGCGCCGCATGATTGTCTCGAACTGCAATATGCAGGCTCTGATCGCCTTTATTTGCCCGTTGAAAACATCGAGTTGCTGTCACGCTATGGCTCGGAAGACACCGAAGTCCAGCTCGATAAGCTGGGCGGTGGCGGCTGGCAGGCGCGCAAGGCCAAGCTCAAGAAACGCATTCTTGAAATTGCCGATGGGCTGATCAAGACAGCGGCTGCACGCGCCTTGAAAACCGCCCCGGTGGTGGATGTGCCACAAGGCGTCTATGACGAGTTCTCGTCGCGCTTTCCTTATGACGAAACCGACGATCAGATGTCGGCCATTGAGTCGATTTTCAGCGATTTGAATTCGGGTCGACCGATGGATCGTCTGGTGTGTGGCGATGTGGGCTTTGGCAAGACGGAGGTGGCGCTGCGCGCGGCTTTCGTTGCGGCGATGTCCGGCCGTCAGGTGGCGGTTGTCGTGCCGACGACCCTTTTGTCACGCCAGCACTTTCGCACCTTCTCAGAGCGCTTTCACGGGTTGCCGATCAATGTCGCCCATGCCTCGCGTCTGGTGCCGACCAAGGAATTGTCCCGGGTCAAAAAGGGTCTGACAGACGGTTCGATTGATATTGTCGTGGGCACCCACGCACTGCTCGGCAAGAGTGTGCAATTCCGAGATCTGGGGCTGCTGATCATTGATGAAGAGCAGCATTTCGGCGTCAAGCACAAGGAACGACTCAAGGAATTGAAGTCGGATGTACATGTGTTGACCTTGTCGGCCACACCAATTCCGAGGACCTTGCAGCTTGCCTTGACCGGCGTGCGGGAACTGTCACTGATTGCGACCCCGCCGGTAGACCGGCTTGCAGTGCGCACCTTCGTTTCTCCGTTCGACGCGATGGTGGTGCGCGAGGCGCTCCTGCGCGAGCATTACCGCGGTGGCCAGAGCTTTTATGTCTGTCCGCGCCTGTCTGATCTGGCCGAGCGACGAGAGTTTCTGGAAAACAGTGTGCCGGAACTGAAAGTCGCCGTGGCCCATGGACAGATGCCGCCCAGCGAACTGGAAGACGTCATGAATGCCTTCTACGAGGGCAAGTACAACGTGCTTTTGTCGACCACTATCGTTGAATCGGGACTGGATATTCCCACGGCCAACACGCTGATTGTACACCGGGCTGATATGTTCGGTCTGGCACAATTGTACCAGTTGCGCGGTCGCGTCGGACGATCCAAGACGCGTGCTTATGCTCTGTTCACGGTGCCCGCCAACAAGAAGCTGACGCCGGGCGCAGAAAAGCGCCTCAAGGTGTTGCAGTCGCTTGAGACCCTCGGCGCAGGCTTTCAGCTGGCCAGTCATGATCTCGATATTCGTGGCGCGGGCAATTTGCTGGGCGAGGAGCAGTCGGGCCACGTCAAGGAAGTCGGGTTCGAACTGTATCAGCAGATGCTGGAAGAGGCGGTTGCACAACTCAAGGACGGTGGCGAAAGCCTTGGCGACGAACAATGGTCGCCGCAGATCAATATCGGCACGCCGGTGCTTATCCCTGAGCCATACGTGCCGGACCTGCAATTGCGCCTATCGCTCTATCGCCGGCTGGGGGATTTGAGTGAGGCGGATGAGATTGATGCCTTCGGGGCCGAGATGATCGACCGATTCGGCTCGTTACCGGAAGAAGTGCAACACCTGTTGAAAATCGTCTTCATCAAGGGGCTATGCCGCAAGGCAAACATCGAAAAGGTCGATGCAGGTCCGAAGGGAATCGTCATCACCATCCGCAACGGCGAATTTGCCAATCCCGCAGGATTGGTGGCTTACATCACAGAACAAGGTGTGCTGGCAAAGATTCGCCCCGACCAGAAGATTGTTCTGACCCGCGACTGGGCTGATACCGAGACCCGCCTGAAGGGAGCTGCAACAATTCTGTCGAAATTGGCGCGTCTCGCTCAGGCAGGCTAATTGCATGAAATCATGTTGGAAAAAATTGGGGGAGGTGGTCATTGGGCCACCTCTCTTTTTTGTGGCGCGGAAAACAGCTCAATTCTGCTGCTCCGGGAAACTTCCCCTTAACCACGCTGACCCATAATTTCGGCAAAAGACCCTTCGTATCAAGTAGGTCCACTGTGTCTGCAACGACCCGCCAATATAAAAAAAGCAAACTTCGAAGCCTTGTCATTTCACTCCTCTCCGTGCTCGCTCTCGGCTATTTTGGCTATCATGCGGTCAATGGCGAATGGGGATTGGTCGGTCGCGCAAAGATTGATCACAAGGCGGAGGAACTTCAATCAACACTTGATCATTTGGTAAAAGAGCGAAAAGATCTCGCTCGACGCGTCGCGTTGTTGCGTCCCGACAGTTTGAACATCGATATGCTGGATGAGCAGGCCCGAATGAACCTCGGACTCGTTAAGAAAGACGAGCTCATCATTATGCGCCCCGGGCACAAATACGCGGCAGTTAACTGAATTACAGTTTATTATGGTTGTTTAACCAGAATTTGGTTAAAGGGCTTTTTGTGTAGGAAATCAGCGCGCTACAAGCACCAAAAAACGAAAGTCTTTGCTCTTGGATTGACAATGAGCGCAGGTTACTTTCCGCTTGATTTCCAATCGGGAAACGTCAGTTTGAGATGAGGGATATGGCTGCAGCGAAAAAGTCATCTACCGGCAGCACCGCTAGCCGGTCTCGTGGAGCCGCCACGCAAGCCGCTCCGGCGATCGTCGAGTTCGACAAGGATCAGGAATTTCACGCGTATCGCGAGATGCTCCTGATCCGACGCTTTGAAGAAAAAGCGGGTCAGCTTTACGGCATGGGCTTCATTGGTGGGTTCTGCCACCTCTACATCGGTCAGGAAGCTGTCGCGATTGGTCTGCAAATGGCCAAGAAGGACAATGACCAGATGGTCACCGGGTACCGCGATCATGGCCATATGCTTGCCATGGACATGGATCCGAAGGGCGTCATGGCCGAATTGACCGGCCGCCGTGGAGGCTACTCCAAGGGCAAGGGCGGCTCGATGCACATGTTCTCCGAAGAGAAGAAATTCTACGGTGGACACGGTATCGTTGGCGCACAGGTTCCAATCGGGACCGGTCTTGCATTCGCCAACCGCTACATGGGCAACGACGGCGTGTCGCTGACCTTCTTCGGTGACGGCGCGGCCAATCAGGGCCAAGGTCTACGAGAGCTTCAACATGGCTCGCCTGTGGAACCTGCCGGTTGTCTACGTTATCGAAAACAACCAGTACGGCATGGGCACAAGCGTTGCCCGCGCATCTGCAACCACTGACCTGTCGCACCGCGGTGCATCGTTCGACATTCCGGGCGAGCAGGTCGATGGTATGGATGTGCGCGCTGTGATGGCCGCCGGTGAGCGTGCTCTTGAGCATGGTCGGTCGGGCAAGGGGCCATACATCCTTGAAATGATTACCTACCGCTATCGTGGTCACTCCATGTCTGACCCGGCGAAGTATCGCTCCAAGGAAGAAGTGCAGAAGATGCGGTCCGATCATGATCCGATCGAACAGGTCCGCAAGCGTATTCTGGACGCCGGTTGGGCGAGCGAAGACGAGCTGAAGGACATCGACAAGCAGGTTCGTGCTGTCGTGGCCGAGGCCGCTGAATTCGCTCAGAACGATCCGGAGCCGGATGCTTCTGAACTCTTTACCGAAATTCTGCGATAAGGCGGGGAAGACCATGCCGATTGATATTCTGATGCCGGCCCTGTCGCCGACCATGGAAGAAGGTAAGCTGTCCAAGTGGGTCAAATCCGAGGGCGATACCGTTTCCGCTGGTGACGTGATTGCCGAGATCGAGACCGACAAGGCGACCATGGAAGTGGAAGCCGTTGACGAGGGCACGCTTGGCAAGATCCTGGTTGCCGAAGGCACCGATGGTGTCAAGGTGAACACCAAGATTGCTCTTCTTCTGGAAGAGGGCGAGGACGCCAGCGCCCTCGACAATGCCGACACATCGTCGCCTGCTGCTGCTCCTGCAGAAAAGCCTTCGGAAGAGAAATCCGAAAGCCCGGCTGCTCCGGCTGCACCTGCCGCATCCAAGCCTGCCGATGATCCGGAAATTCCGGAAGGCACTCCAATGAAAACCTCGACCGTTCGTGAAGCCCTGCGCGACGCGATGGCCGAAGAAATGCGCCGTGATGAAAATGTTTTCGTCATGGGTGAAGAAGTCGCCGAATACCAGGGCGCTTACAAGATCACGCAAGGGCTGCTGGACGAGTTCGGCGCACGCCGCGTCGTCGACACACCGATCACCGAGCATGGCTTTGCCGGTCTGGGTGTTGGTGCGGCCATGGCAGGTCTGCGTCCCATCGTCGAGTTCATGACGTTCAACTTCGCCATGCAGGCGATTGACCAGATCATCAACTCCGCTGCCAAGACACACTATATGTCTGGCGGCCAGATGAGCGCCCCGATGGTGTTCCGTGGTCCCAATGGTGCTGCGGCCCGTGTTGCGGCACAGCACAGCCAGGATTACGCGGCATGGTATGCAGCCATTCCGGGTCTGACGGTTGTTCAGCCGTATTCGGCTGCTGATGCCAAGGGCCTTCTGAAGGCTGCTATCCGCAGCCCGAACCCGGTCATCTTCCTGGAAAACGAGATCCTCTACGGCCAGTCCTTCGAGATCCCGGACATCGACGATTTCGTTCTGCCAATCGGCAAGGCCAAGGTCGAGCGTGAAGGTACGGATGTCACCATCGTCAGCTGGGGCATCGGTATGACCTACGCGGTCAAGGCGGTTGAAGAGCTGGAAGCTAAAGGCATTTCGGTCGAGTTGATCAACCTGCGGACTATTCGTCCGCTGGACATCGACACGGTGATTGCATCGGTCAAGAAGACGGGCCGGCTTGTGACGGTTGAAGAAGCCTATCCGATTTGCTCGGTCTCGGCTGAAATCGCCTATCAGGTACAGTCGCTTGCTTTCGATTATCTCGATGCACCGATTCTGCGTGTCACAGGCAAGGATGTTCCGATGCCGTATGCAGCCAACCTCGAAAAGCTGGCTTTGCCAAACGTTCAAGAGGTCATTGAGGCTGTAAACGCTGTCACCTACACTGCGTAAGCCAAGGGGTACGGACGATGCCAATCAAAATTACGATGCCGGCCCTGTCCCCAACCATGGAAGAGGGCAACCTCGCAAAGTGGCTGGTGAAGGAAGGCGATACGGTTTCTGCCGGTGATGTGATCGCCGAGATTGAGACCGACAAGGCGACCATGGAAGTGGAAGCTGTCGATGAAGGGACTGTTGGCAAGATCGTCGTTCCGGATGGAACGGCGGGCGTCAAGGTCAATGCGCTGATCGCTCTTCTGCTTGAAGAAGGCGAAGATGCAAGCGCGCTTGAAAATGCCGGGTCGGACGCTGATGCGTCCGCTCCGAAAGCCGACACGGCTGACAAGTCTGAAAAAGCGGCTCCGACCGCAGGCGATGCGGGCGTTGCTCCGGCAAATGCCGGCGACACACCCGCACCTGCTGCCGGTCCTGCACCCAAGGCCGCTGATGGCGGGCGTATCTTCGCTTCGCCGCTGGCACGTCGTCTGGCCAAGCAGAACAGCCTCGACCTCAAGGCTGTTGATGGTTCGGGTCCGCATGGTCGGGTGATTAAGCGTGACATCGAAGCTGCGCTCAAGAACGGCACAGGCAAGGCAGTATCTGCGGATGCAGCGGTTGCACCGAGTGCTGCCCCAGCCGCAGCGGCGGCAGCCCCAGTCGGGCAGTCGAAGGAGCAGGTTCTCAAGCTGTTCGAAGAAGGCTCCTACGAGTTGGTTCCCCACGATGGCATGCGCAAGACAATTGCAAAGCGCCTGACGGAATCCAAGCAGACGATCCCGCATTTCTACGTTTCGCTTGACTGCGATCTGGAAGAATTGCTGGCGCTGCGTGCACAGCTCAATGGCGCGGCTCCGAAGAACAGCGAAGGCAAGCCTGCCTACAAGCTGTCGGTCAATGACATGGTCATCAAGGCGCTGGCTCTTGCCCTGCGTGATGTTCCGGACGCCAATGTGTCCTGGACGGCCGATGACATGGTCAAGCACAAGCATGCCGACGTCGGTGTGGCTGTTTCGATCCCCGGTGGTCTGATCACTCCGATCATCCGTCAGGCCGAAATGAAGCCGTTGTCCGTGATCTCCAATGAGATGAAGGATCTCGGCAAGCGTGCCAAGGAGCGTAAGCTCAAGCCTGAAGAGTATCAGGGTGGCACCACGGCCGTGTCCAACATGGGCATGATGGGCGTCAAGAGCTTCTCGGCTGTCGTCAATCCGCCGCACGCAACGATTCTGGCCATTGGTGCCGGTGAAAAGCGGGCTGTGGTCAAGGACGGTGCACTGGCCGTTTCCACTCAGATGACAGTCACACTGTCGACCGACCACCGCTGTGTGGATGGGGCTCTGGGCGCGGAACTGCTGGGTGCCTTCAGGCATACATCGAGAACCCGATGAGCATGCTTGTCTGAGTAACCCCAGGAATGTGGGGACCCGATGCGGGTCCTCACGCTTCCGATTGACTGATCAAGGGAACGACGATGGCCGACAACAACTACGATGTCATCATTATCGGTTCGGGACCGGGCGGCTATGTTACGGCTGTTCGTGCATCCCAGCTCGGGCTGAAGACTGCAATCGTTGAACGTGAACACCTCGGGGGCATCTGCCTCAACTGGGGCTGTATCCCGACGAAAGCCCTGCTGCGCTCGGCTGAAATCTACAACTTCATGAAGCACGCCAAGGACTATGGCCTCAAGGCTGACAACATCGGTTTTGATGCCGAGGCTGTCATCAAGCGGTCACGTGGCGTATCCGGCCAGCTGAATGGCGGCGTCGGCTACCTCATGAAGAAGAACAAGGTCGATGTGATCTGGGGTGAAGGCAAGATTGCCAAAGCCGGTGAAGTCACAGTGACGGCCACCAAGAAGAAGGTCATGGAACCTCAGAACCCGGTGCCGAAGGGCGTCAAGGGTGAGGGGACCTACAAGGCCAAGCACATCATCGTTGCAACGGGTGCGCGCCCGCGCGTGATTCCGGGCATCGAGCCGGATGGCAAGGACATCTGGACCTATTTCGAGGCGATGGTGCCGAAAGAAATGCCGAAGTCCCTCATCGTGATGGGCTCGGGTGCAATCGGTATCGAGTTCGCAAGCTTCTACAACACCATGGGTGTTGATGTGACGGTCATCGAAATGATGTCCAACATCATGCCGGTGGAAGATACGGAAATTTCCGGTATCGCCAAGAAGCAGCTCGAAAAGCATGGCCTGAAGTTCATCATGGATGCCAAGGTGTCGAAGGTCGTCAAGTCCGGTGGATCTGTGACTGCGACGGTAGAAACCAAGGATGGCAAGACGCAGGAACTCAAGGCCGAAAAGCTTATTTCGGCCGTTGGGGTCGTTGGCAACAGCGAAAACCTGGGTCTGGAAGAGGCTGGCGTCAAGATCGAACGCGGTTGCGTGGTGATTGATGGCTATGGTCGCACGAATGTCTCCGGCATCTATGCCATTGGCGATGTCGCAGGCCCGCCGATGCTGGCTCACAAGGCCGAGCATGAAGGTGTTATCTGCGTCGAGAAGATTGCCGGCAAGGATGTTCATGCGATGGACAAGTCGCTGATTCCGGGCTGTACCTATTGTCATCCGCAGGTTGCTTCTGTCGGTCTTAGCGAAGCCAAAGCAAAGGAAGCCGGTTACAAGGTCAAGGTCGGGCGCTTCCCGTTCCAGGCCAACGGCAAGGCAATTGCTCTCGGTGAACCGGATGGGCTGATCAAGACAGTCTTTGACGAAAAGACCGGTCAGCTTCTGGGGGCTCACATGGTGGGTGCCGAAGTCACCGAGCTTATTCAGGGCTATGTCGTTGCCATGAACCTGGAGACGACCGAAGAAGAGCTGATGCACACGGTCTTCCCGCATCCGACTCTTTCCGAGATGATGAAGGAAAGCGTTCTGGATGCCTATGGGCGTGCGTTGAACTACTGACACGACACGAGGTTGCGGCCCAATGGGCCGCAACCTCGCTGCACCACTGGCGTTATCTCTCAGACAATATGTCCGGGATAATAAAAGGATCGAACTGACATGACTCTCTCTGTCATTCTCGTGTGGTGTGCAATCGGATTGGTTGCGGGCTGGCTTGCGAGCCTTCTCGTGGGCGGTGGCGGACTGGTTCGCTATCTGATTACCGGTCTTGTCGGTGCGTTCGTTGGTGGATTTCTTGTGCAGACGACCGGTGTCTCGGTCAATCTGGGCAATTTCTGGGTCAACGAAATCGTCGTGGCGGCGATTGGTGCAATTGTTGTGGTGCTTGTGGCGCGGATCCTGGCCTGAGGCAGGCAGGGCGACGTCACTAAGGCGCATAAAGCCGATGAGGATCTTTGAATGTCGTTCATTCTCTGGATAATCGTTGGCTTGATTGCGGGAACAATCGCACATCGAGTTCTGAATAGCCGTGGCGGATTCTTCACCAATTTGGTAGTAGGCTTGATCGGTGCCCTGGTTGGCGGCGAGTTGTCCAGTCTGTTAAAGCTGAACGCGACAAACGCGTTCCTGGATCAGCTCATTGTCTCCACAGTGGGGGCGGTCCTGTTTCTCTATGTTTGGAAAAAACTGTTCTAATCGACGCAATGGATGTTTGCTGAAGTAGCTGCAAGCCAATCCCTTGACGAAACACACAAGAGCGATACGTAAGGCCCATGGTAACGATCGTCGATAATTTGTCGAAGCAAGCCACCATCAGCGAGCAGCCGGTGGTGCGCCCGCGTCATCCGGAAAAGGCGCATCGCCCGGACAACCCGGTGATGCGTAAACCGAAGTGGATCCGCGTCAAGGCGCCGACGTCGCCTGTCTACAAGGAAACCCACGATCTGGTGCGCAAGAACGGTCTGGTGACCGTGTGCGAGGAAGCCGGGTGTCCCAATATCGGCGAATGCTGGTCCAAGAAGCACGCCAGCTTCATGATCCTGGGGGACACATGCACGCGCGCTTGCGCTTTCTGCAACGTGCGTACCGGTATGCCGGGGGCTGTCGACCAGAACGAACCGGCCATGATCGGCGATGCGGTGGCTCGTATGGAGCTTGAGCACGTCGTGATCACGTCGGTGGACCGCGATGATCTGGACGATGGCGGTGCAACGCATTTCGCCAATGTCATCAATGCTATCCGTGCAGCATCGCCGAAGACAACCGTTGAGGTGCTGACACCTGATTTTCTGCGCAAGGATGGCGCTTTGGAAATTGTCGTTGAGGCCCGTCCGGACGTCTTCAACCACAACCTGAAACAGTGCCCTCGAAATACCTCAAGGTGCGTCCTGGCGCGCGGTATTACCACTCGATCCGGCTTCTGGAGCGCGTCAAGGAACTTGATCCTCAGATGTTCACCAAATCCGGAATCATGGTTGGCCTGGGTGAAGAACGCAACGAAGTGTTGCAGCTCATGGACGATTTGCGCGTCGCAGATGTTGATTTTCTGACGGTTGGACAATATCTCCAGCCTTCAAAGAAGCATCACCCCGTGCTGTCTTTCATCACGCCAGATGAGTTCAAGGCTTATGAGCGCATTGCTTATGCCAAGGGCTTTTTGAAGGTTTCAGCCAGCCCGCTGACCCGTTCGTCCCACCATGCGGGTGAGGATTTTGCGGATCTGAAGGCCGCTCGTACGGCTCGCTTGGGCGTTTGATCCCAAGCGTGCTTGCAGTCTTGAACTGAGTTGAAGACACGGCGCTTTTGCAAGACGATGCACGGTGATCGGTTGTCGCACTGGATCTTTTGAGATCTGCGCGACGGCCGGATTAAAGGAAAAGCCAGGACCAAAATGCCGAGTTTTTCTTCGAACCACAAAGTCGATCACAGCGCTCGCAAAATGTTTGATCTCGTTGCGGACGTTGAGAATTATCCAAAGTTCGTGCCGCTGTGCCAGGCGCTTGTCGTGCGCGGAGAGCGTCAGACGGACACCGGCAAGGTTCTGGTTGCCGATATGACTGTCGCCTACAAGATGTTCAAGGAGACTTTCACCAGTCGTGTTGAATTGCGGCCGGATGAAAATCGCATTCTGGTTGAATATCTCGACGGGCCGTTCAAGCATCTTGAAAACACCTGGACCTTTACCGAGACGGGTGAGGCACAGTGCGAAATTGGCTTCTATATTTCCTATGAGTTTAAGAGCCGGACGCTTGGTGCTTTGATGGGCACCATGTTCGACAAAGCGTTCCGCAAGTTTTCCACGGCCTTTGAGGCGCGTGCGAACGAGGTTTACGGCGTCTGAGACAATGCGGCGGGCGGTCAGATAGCCAACTGAAATTTGTTTTGGCTTCCGCTCAGCGGTCTATGAATCAGTCTTTTTTGTATTTCTTGAATGCGTCGCGGATGACGTGCAAGCGGCTTGGCCGCACCGTGTGCTGAGCATTTTCGTCTTTGATCTTTTTAAGCTTTTCCTTGGACAGTGGTAGATCCGATAGGCGGACGTATTTGGTCGGATCCTCGCAAACGGTCTGACGCGCATCATTACGGCTGATTTCGATCGTCAGGCGCCGGTCGGCTTGCGCCTCCTTTTCCGTCCATGCCACCGTGTTGGGGCGCACCCAATAGGTCTTGTCGCAATATGTGGCTGCGACATAGCCTTTATGTGGATAGGACAGAATTTGCTGATAGCCGATAAAACGGCCTTTTCCTGTTTCAGACCGAATATAATAGGCGTTCTGCGGCAAATTATCCTGCGCAATTGCGGGGAGTGTGGTCAGGCCGATCAGCACGAAACCGGAGCAGAGGGCGAGCGCTTTGACGTAAGGTGCGCTGTCATTAGCCTTGAGTGCTTTTAACGTCAGGTTTGGGCGTGACATGATCTGATCCTCCCTGGAACATGCGGACCTGCATCACCTCCTGTGATGTGAAGTGTGTCCAGCACACTTCAGTCCGATTTTCACGTGCCCCCACGTTTCAAAGTCTACGCTGCTCTTCCTTTACCAAAACTTATCAAACGGACGCTGTCGTGAGAGGAGGCTCAGGATGTAGACCTATAAATGCCTATTGGTCGTGATAAGTGGTTTTGGCCGAATTATTGCCGGTGCTGAATGCCCGAGCGATAGCGTCAAAGCGCTTTCGGGGATCAGCGAGATTTCCGTTGACGCTCATCACATAGCGTGGTGTTTCGGTGATCCCGAGATCGCGTAGGGTGACCTGCTGCGTAGGCTTGTCGCAGATTGGACGCCAGCCTTTGCCGTAATTATACTCGATGCGGACCGTGTGATGATCTTCTGCTTCAACTTCCGTCCAGGCCACCGTGACCGGGCGCACCCAATAGGTGCGGCCACAGTACTGCACTTTGCGCAGGTCGCGGGCTTTTTTCACAAAGAGCTTATGACCGCCCAGAAAGTCACCTTCGATGTTGCGCGAAATCAGATAGAAGTCACCGGGTTTCCACATCGTGGCAAAGGCGGGCGTACTTGTCAGAATGGCAAGACCGAGCGTCGCAAGTAGCATTTTCTTCATGACAAAACGTTCCTGATGCACTGACAGTTGGAGTTTGGCTCAAGCGGATCGGAGGCTTGGTTTTATCTCACAGTCATTACAGCCTATGGTGGAAATGCTAAAATCCGATTTGTGACATCGATCTGAATCTGAAAATCAATGAAGAAGGTAAATAAGACCTTCAATTGTCGTGATAGCTGTTGGTTTCGCTGCCCTGTTTAAACACCTGACTGATGGCGGAAAAGCGGTTTTGCTGCGAGGTGCTCAGGTTGCGATTGAAGTAGATGACGGTGCTCGGGCTTTGCTTGTAGCCAAGATCCCGTAAGGTCACCTGGCGTTCCGGGTGATCGCAGATCGGGCGCCAGCCCTTGCCGTAGTTGTATTCGACCTGCACGTGATTGTGGTTCTGCGCTTCCACTTGCGACCACGCAACGCTGTAGGGTTGTACCCAGAACGAACGGTCGCAATAGCTGACCTTACGATAGCCAGTGCGTTTTCGGGTCAGCAGCTTGTGGCTTCCGAGAAAATCACCGTTGATATCGCGCGAGATCAGATAGAAGTCGCCATTCTTCTGGGTGCTCTCCGCATGAGCGACGGAGGAAAACCCGGACACAAAGCCCGCGGCAACGAGCGCAGTCACGGAGAGGCCGGACGGAAGTGCTGATCTAACGGTCATTTTTCAGCCTGCAAACTCTGGAGATCGGACACGTGTGTCCGGAATTCGAGTGCATGTTGCCATATGGACTATAAAGCTGCGTATACGTATCCGTTAAGATTAGAGACGATTGCGAAGCATTTGCAATGCCTTTTCAACCGTTGCGAGGCGCACATCCTGCCGGCCCAAGCCTGTAAAACAGGCGTGCTCATGTTCGCTCATATAGCCTTCACGGGCAAAGCCGAAGTGAACGGTGCCAACCGGCTTGTCCTTTGAGCCGCCGCCGGGACCTGCAATGCCGGTGACTGCGATGGCAATGTCAGCGCGTGAGTTGGCCACGGCACCCGTTGCCATGGCCAGCGCCACTTCCTGGCTGACCGCCCCGACCTGCGTGAGATCTTCCTGAGAGACGCCGAGCATCTCCATCTTGGCTTCATTCGAATAGGTGATGAACCCACGCTCGACCACGGCCGACGATCCGGCAATCTCCGTCAGAAGGCCTGAAATCAGCCCGGCGGTACAGCTCTCGGCTGTCGCAATCTTCAGCCCTTTTTCGGAAGCCATCCGGATCACGGTTTCAGCAAGCGGCAGTAAATCGGTCCAGCGTGTCATCATCAATCCAGTTCGGGCAGGCGTATTGTAGCCGTTGCCAGACAGGCGATGCCTTCACGCCGTCCGGTAAAGCCGAGTTTCTCAGAGGTCGTTGCTTTCACTGAAACACGACGCACATCCAGATTGCAAATGCGGGCGATGGATTGGCGAAGCTGCTCGCGGTGTGGCCCGATCTTGGGAGCTTCACAAACGATGGTCGCGTCGACATGCGCCAGTCGACCGCCGAGAGCGGTCACACGACGCAGGGCCTCGATGAGAAACTGGTCCGACGCAGCGCCTTTCCATTGCGGGTCTGAGGGCGGAAAATGCTGACCTATGTCGCCGTCGCAAATAGCGCCTAAAATGGCATCAGTCAGCGCATGCAACAGCACATCAGCATCCGAATGCCCCTTGAGGCGACGGTCATGCGCAATTTCTATGCCTCCCAGAATAACGGCATCCCCGGCCTCAAAGGCATGGACATCGTAGCCATTGCCGGTGCGTACATCCGGCAGGTCGGCCAGTCGGGGTAGGTGAGGGGCAGCGGTTAAGTCTGTCGTTGAATGGTCAGGCATGGCGTTTTGCTTCTGATTAGCGGGAGACAGGGGTGGGTTGGAGAGGCGAGAAGACGCCCGGAAAAGGTCGTCCCGGGTGGTGATCTTGAAATTGTCGGGATTGCCGAGTGCAATGGCAATACTCTGACCATCCCATTCGGCAACCGCCGTGTCGTCGGTAAACTGGGTCAGCCCTTGCGCCGCGGCACGCTGGTGGGCGTGAAGAATGCGGTCAAAGGCAAAGCCTTGCGGTGTTTGCGCAGACCAAAGGTCTGTGCGGTCAACGGTTTCAAGATGGTGCGTCCTGCGATCATGTCGCTTCAAGGTGTCATGCACGGGCACGGCGGCCAGAACGGCTGACTGATCAGAGTGCAAGGACGCAATGACTCGGGAGACAAGGTCAGCATCAACAAGCGGGCGCGCGGCATCGTGAATGAGAACTTGGGCCGGTTTGTGGGCTTGGAGCGCCTCCAGCCCACGCAAAACGGAGATCTGACGGGTTTCGCCACCCGTTACGGCGGGCAGAAGGGTCCGGTGTGTGGTCGGAGAGAGCGACGCAATGACGGAGGCGTAAAGCGCGGCATCCTCTGCATGGCGGACGACCAGCACTTGGCTGATTTGAGGATGGCTGAGAAACTGCTGCAAGGTGCGGGTCAGAACCGGAAGGCCGTTCAGGTCCACGTATTGTTTCGGCAGGCTGTCATCTTTGGCGGCAAACCGGGAACCGCGGCCAGCAGCCACGATCAGTGCTGCCACTTCGTTAGTCATTCGTCTCTCCTGCTTGCCAATTCCTCCAAGGAGGTGTTGGGTGAGCCTTGAGGCCTTCTTGTACTCAAGGTTTCCGTTGGGAGATACCGGGAATACGTGTACAAGGCTGATTTAACAAATAATATGGAGCAGCGCATCGCGACTTTTGCTTGCCGCTCCGTTAAAAATGTCTATTATGTAGGCATGAGAAGACTTGCACAGGTTATGAGCAGCAATTCAGAAAGACAAGCGCCGCGCGCTTTGAGCATCGGATCCCGGCTTTTGAAGAACCGTGGCATTCTGGCGCCAATGTCTGGCGTGTCGGATTTGCCCTTCCGCAAGCTGGCTGCGCGTTATGGTGCTGGGATGGTTGTCAGCGAAATGGTGGCCTCCGAGAGTTTTGTGCAAGGTGATGCCGAAACGCAAATGCGCGCCGAGGCGCAGGATGACGGCTTGCATGTCGTTCAATTGGCTGGCCGCGAGGCGCGCTGGATGGGCGAGGCGGCAAAAGTTATTGCCGGTGCGGGTGCTGATGTGATCGACATCAATATGGGTTGTCCCGCCAAGAAGGTCACCAGTGGTTATTCAGGCTCTGCCCTGATGCGCGATCTGGATCATGCCTTGACGCTGATTGAAGCTACAGTTGCAGCCGTGGATGTTCCCGTCACGCTGAAGATGCGCCTTGGCTGGGATGACAGCAGCATCAATGCGCCTGAGTTGGCGCGCCGGGCCGAGGCCGCAGGCGTTCAACTCCTTACCGTACATGGGCGGACGCGACAGCAGTTCTACAAAGGCCATGCCGATTGGACTGCGATTGCGCCAGTTTGTGCCGCCGTTGAGATCCCTGTGATTGCCAATGGCGACTGTGTCTCGTTTGAAACAGCAGATGCAATGCTTGAGGCATCGGGTGCCGATGCGGTGATGGTGGGGCGCGGGTCCTACGGCAAGCCGTGGCTTGCCGGACATATCGGCCATTACCTTGAAACCGGTGAAAAGAAATCTGATCCCACAGGTCGCGAGTTCGCCGATCTGGTGGTCGAGCATTACGAAGAGATTATAGCCTGTTATGGTGCAATGCCGGGCGTGCGCATCGCGCGTAAGCATCTGGGCTGGTACATTGATGGCGCAGGCTTGGGCGAGGCTCTGCCCGCTCGCTTGCGTAAAACCCTTATGACGTCCAATGATCCGGCGGAGGTGATCCGTCTTGCCTCTGACTGGCTTCAGGTGTCCGTTGAGCGGAGTGCGGCATGACCCATGATATTGAACGCGCCGGACGGACCCAGGCGCTGGCCAGTGATGGCCCTTCGATCCTTGATTCGCTACCGCATCCGGTTCTGCTGGTGGCCCCCGACGGGGTGATCGAAACCGCCAATATGGCAGCCGAGATCTTCATGCGCTCCAGTGTGTCGGTTCTACGGCGGCATCCGATTGATTATTTCGTGCCTTTCGGCAGCCCGTTGCTGACGTTGATAGAGCAGGTGCGTGATCGAGGCTCGGTGGTCAATGAATATAAGGTCGACATTGGTTCGCCGCGCATTGGGGCGCCCAAGGTGGTCGACATCAACGCCTCGCCGGTCGCAGATCGCCCTGGTGCTGTGGTGCTGATGTTTCAAGAACGCACCATGGCCGAGAAAATCGACCGCCAGCTCACCTCACGCGGGGCGGCTCGTACGGTCACAGGTCTTGCCGCAATGCTGGCGCATGAAATCAAAAATCCGCTGTCCGGTATTCGCGGCGCCGCCCAGCTTCTGGAACAATCGGCCCCCGATAGCGACCGCCCCTTGACCCGTCTCATTCAGGATGAGACCGACCGGATCGTCAAACTGGTTGACCGCATGGAGGTCTTTTCGGACGAGCGGCCGATTGAGCGGGATCCGGTCAACATCCATGTTGTTCTGGATCATGTGGTGCGTCTGGCACAAAGCGGGTTTGCGCGAAACGTCAAGGTGTCGGAGGAGTATGATCCCTCACTGCCAGCCGTTTATGCCAACAAGGACCAACTCATTCAGGTGTTCCTGAACCTCATCAAGAATGCCAGTGAAGCGGTTATCGGCCAGACCGAAGCCGACATCAAGATCACCACGGCGTTTCGCCCTGAGTATTCGTCTGTCGGTTCCCGGCACGACGGAGCGGGTCAGTCTGCCGCTTGAATTCTGCGTGTGTGACAATGGTCCCGGCGTGCCGGAAGATCTTGTGCCGCATCTGTTCGAACCTTTCATCACGAGCAAGACCAACGGCTCCGGGCTTGGTCTGGCGCTCGTGGCCAAGATTATCGGAGATCATGGCGGTGTGATCGAATGCGACAGCCGACCGGGGAAAACCGTTTTCCGTATTCTGATGCCTGCTTTCACTGAGGTTGAGGCACACTCCAGCAACAGGACCGAATGACCATGCCAACGGGCACTATTCTTGTCGCCGATGATGACGCGGCCATCCGCACTGTTCTCAATCAGGCTTTGTCACGGGCCGGATACACCGTTCGTCTGACGTCGAATGCCACGACTTTGTGGCGGTGGGTCAGTTCTGGCGATGGCGATCTTGTGATCACCGATGTGGTGATGCCGGATGAAAACATCTTTGATGTTCTGCCACGCATCAAGAAGCTGCGTCCGGACCTGCCGGTTCTGGTGATGAGTGCGCAGAACACCTTCATGACCGCTATCAAAGCCTCTGAAAAGGGGGCTTATGAGTACCTTCCCAAGCCGTTTGACCTCAAGGAACTGACGAGCATCGTCAGTCGCGCTCTTGAGGAGCCGAAGGTGCGTCGCGCCGTCGAGCCGGATGATGTGGGGGAGGGAATGCCGTTGGTTGGGCGCTCGCCTGCCATGCAGGAAATCTACCGGGTTCTGGCACGCCTGATGCAGACCGATCTAACGGTGATGATTGCCGGTGAGAGCGGCACTGGCAAGGAACTGGTCGCCAAGGCGTTGCATGACTATGGCAAGCGCCGCAATGGGCCGTTCGTGGCCATCAACATGGCCGCCATCCCGCGGGATCTGATTGAGGCTGAACTTTTCGGGCACGAAAAAGGGGCCTTTACGGGGGCGGCCAACCGGTCTTCTGGTCGGTTCGAACAAGCCGATGGCGGGACACTGTTTCTCGACGAAATCGGTGATATGCCGATGGAAGCGCAAACCCGTCTGTTACGGGTGCTTCAGCAGGGCGAATACACCACGGTTGGCGGGCGAACGCCGATCAAGACGGATGTTCGCATCATTGCCGCGACCAACAAGGACTTGCGCCAACTCATCAACCAGGGACTGTTCCGCGAAGACTTGTTCTTCCGCCTGAATGTCGTGCCGATCCGTCTGCCACCGCTGCGCGAGCGCATTGAGGATATTGGCGATCTCGTGCGTCACTTCTTCTCGCTGGTCGAAAAGGAAGGACTGCCGCCGAAGCAGCTCGATCAGGGAGCGCTGAACCTCTTGCGTCGATATCGCTGGCCGGGCAACGTGCGCGAGCTTGAAAACCTTGTGCGGCGTCTTGCAGCGCTTTATCCGCAGGAAGTCATCGTGGAATCGATGCTTGAGCAGGAACTCAGCCAGCCTGCGGTCTCGCCGCTGGAAGAAGATGGGCCTGACAATATCAATCTGGGGGCTGCGGTCGAGCGTTATCTCTCTGGCTATTTCGAAAATTTCGGGGATGCGCTGCCCCCTCCCGGCCTTTATCACCGCATCCTGCGCGAAGTGGAATATCCGCTGATCAGTGCTGCATTGGCGGCCACACGCGGCAATCAGATCAAGGCGGCGGAGCTTCTGGGCGTCAATCGCAACACGCTGCGCAAGAAGATCCGTGATCTGGATATTCAGGTCATGCGGTCTTCACGCTGAGTGTTGGGTTTATCAAGATGACAGGCCGATCATCCTTGGATGGTCGGCCTTTTGTGTCAGAGCGAGGGAGCGGTGCGGATCCTGCAGAACCGGTGCCGCGCCAGATTTTTTGACTAGCTGACGCAACGAGAATTTGAAAGAATCAGAAAAATTATTCCAAAGCAACATGTTACAGGTTGATATTCAACGACTGTTGACTTAATCCGCTGTCAACGACCCTGTCAGCTTTGCTTGTTGGTATTATTACAGCCAATCTGGCTTGTCGATTTTCTGTCGCATTCTTGCAACAAGGTGTGGCGATCCTGCAAAATCTTGCTTAGGGTTCCCATCCTTGAGCCACGGGATGGCTGACAGAAGACCTCTGGGGAGAATAGATTTTGAGCAATGTTCAGGAAACCCTGGGAGTGGGGTTTCCCGCGGCAGATTAGGTCGACGCATCGGTCTTGCGATCATGCTGATCTCGCTTCTGTCGATCGCAGTCACATTCATGATTTTGATGGGCTTGACCTCGATTGCTCCGACACAGAGCGTCGTGCGTTATGCGTTGGTCGTCAACGGCATTCTTGCAAGCTGTCTGGTCGGTGCCATTGTCTGGGAAGTCGTCAAGCTGCTCAATGCCCGCCGCAGGGGGCGTGCGGCAGCGCGTCTGCATGTGCGTATTGTCGGATTGTTTTCTCTTGTTGCCGTTGTTCCGGCACTGTTGATGGCCATTCTGGCTGCGGTCACTCTCGATAAGGGGCTTGATCGCTGGTTTCAGGACCGTACGCGGCAGATCATCGATAATGCCCTGACAGTTGCTCAAGCCTATCTGCAAGAACATGCGCGCGTGTTGCAGGCCGACTTGATCGCCATGGCAAATGATGTCGACCGCGCCAAGGCTGTTTACGACAACGAGCCGACCCGGTTCGACGGTTTTTTCTCCGCGCAGGCATCCGTGCGGGGGCTGTCGGCGGCTTTCATCATGAACTCCAAGGGCGAGGTCATCACGCGCATCATTCTCGATCCGAAGGTCAAGGTTCTCTATCCACCGCTTTACAGCTATCGACGCGCCAATGAAGGCAAACCCGTGCTGATTGCACCAGTGCCGCTCTAATCTCGTTGGCGGCGTGATGAAACTGTCGGCCTACAAGGATCTTTATCTTTACGTGATCCGGTCCATTGATCCGCGTGTGGTGGATTATCTGCGTTTGGCGGAAGATGGTGCCAAGGATTACGGCGATCTGGAGAACAGCCGTCTGGGTGTTCAGGTCGCCTTTGCGCTGGTGTATCTGGGCGTGGCACTGGTGTTGTTGCTGTCGTCTATCTGGATTGGATTCGGCTTTGCCAACCGTCTTGTGTCGCCGATCCGCGCCTTGATTGATGCGGCTGATCAAGTCTCGAAGGGCAATCTCGCGGTCAAGGTGCAGACGCATCAGTCCCAGGGCGATCTGGCCAATCTTGGCATCACCTTCAATAAGATGACCGGCCAGTTGATTGGCCAGCGCGATGCCCTGTTGGCGGCAAACGAGCAGATTGATCGGCGTCGGCGCTTCAATGCGGCTGTGCTGTCCGGTGTTTCGACGGGCGTGATCGGCATTGACGATGAAGGGACGATCATTCTGATCAACCCTTCGGCGGAAGACCTTCTGAAAGTTGACGAGATCGAGCTTCTCAGCCGCTCGATCTATGATGTGATCCCGGAGCTGGAAGGGTTTATCCGGCAAGCGGTTGAGCGCAAGACAGAGCGTTTTCAGGAAGAACAGGTTGAACTGTCCCTCGGCGGTCGTCGTCGCATTCTCAATGTGCGCCTGACCAGCGAGCAGTCAACGCGGCGTGAGCACGGCTATGTGGTGACCATTGACGACATTACCGATCTGGTTTCGGCGCAGCGCAATTCGGCCTGGGCTGATGTGGCACGGCGTATCGCTCATGAAATCAAGAACCCGCTGACCCCGATCCAGCTTTCTGCGGAACGTATTCGTCGGCGGTATGGCAAGGTGATCACTGAGGATCGCGCCGTGTTTGATCAGTGCATTGGCACGATTATCCGGCAGGTCGGCGACATCGGCCATATGGTTGACGAATTTTCGTCGTTTGCGCGTATGCGCAAACCGTCCAAGCGGCAGGAAGACATGCGCAATTCGGTGCGCGAAGCGGTCTTCATGCAAGCAACAGGCAACCCCAGCATCGAAGTGGTTGCCAAGGTGCCGGAAGAAAGCGTTCCCGCGACTTTCGACACGCGCTTGATCGGTCAGGCTCTGACCAACGTGATCAAGAATGCGGCCGAGGCGATTGAAGGTCGTCCCGGCTCAGACGGCCCCAAGGGCCGTATCGAAGTGAGGCTTTTGCAAGAGGCTGACAAAGTGGTGATTGAGGTGCAGGACAACGGTGTTGGGCTGCCCGAGGAACATCGCCAGCGTTTGCTGGAGCCTTATATGACGACGCGCGAGAAGGGGACCGGGCTGGGTCTCGCAATCGTTCACAAGATCCTGGAAGACCATGGTGGCGGCGTCGAGCTGCTGGATGCGCCGAGAGAGGAAGACGGATCGGAGCCAAGTGGAACTCTGGTCCGAATGACCATATCAAGGAATTCGTCCGATATTGACGATACGGATGCGGAAGAAGGCACGGTGACGGCCAATGGCGTATGATATTCTAGTTGTAGATGATGAAGTTGATATTCGGGACCTGATTGCCGGGATCCTGGATGACGAAGGCTATGGAACACGCACGGCCAGCAACAGTGACACGGCGGTGGCCGCAATAAACGAGCGACGCCCCTCCCTGGTCGTCCTCGACATCTGGTTGCAGGGCAGTCGACTGGATGGACTGGAGCTGCTCGATGTGATCAAGCAGATGGATCCTGATCTGCCAGTGGTGATCATTTCCGGTCACGGCAATATTGAAACCGCGGTGTCGGCCATCAAGCGTGGCGCTTATGACTATATCGAAAAACCGTTCAAGTCGGACCGGTTGATCCATATTGTCGAGCGGGTGATGGAGATTTCCAGCCTGAAGCGCGAGATCAAGGACCTGCGTCAACGCAGCGCCGACCCTTCGCAGCTCGTTGGCGAAAGCCAGGCATGGTTCAGCAGCTTCGTCAGACCATCCTGCGGGTGGCAGGGACCAACAGTCGTATTCTGATCGAGGGGCCATCCGGTAGCGGCAAGGAGCTGGCCGCGCGTATGGTGCATCAGATGTCATCGCGCGCGAAGAACCCGTTCGTGGTAATCAATGCCGCGACGATCACGCCAGAACGCATGGAAGACGAACTCTTCGGCATCGAAGATGAGAACGGCAATCTGCGCAAGATCGGAGCCTTGGAAGAGGCACACGGCGGGACGCTGTATCTTGATGAGATCGCTGATATGCCGATGGAGACGCAGGGCAAGATCCTGCGGGTTCTTGTTGAGCAGAGCTTCATGCGCGTTGGTGGTGTCAATAAGGTGCAGGTTGATGTGCGGATCCTGTCCTCGACTTCCAAGGATCTCGAAGTGCTGATCCAGGAGAGCACATTCCGTCAGGATCTCTATCATCGCCTCAGTGTGGTGCCGCTGCACATTCCGCCACTGGCGGAGCGGCGCGAAGATATTCCGGTGCTGGTGCATTTCTTCATGGGCCAGATTTCCAGCTCCTCCGGCATCCCCATCCGGCCGATTGGCGAAGATGCGATGGCGGTGCTGCAAACCCACGATTGGCCGGGCAATGTGCGTCAGCTTCGCAATAACGTCGAGCGATTGCTCATTCTGGCACGCGGCGAACCTGACAGCGTGATTACGGCCGATCTTCTGCCGGCTGAGATTGGTGAAACCCTGCCGAATTTACCTACAACCGGTGGTGGCGAGCAGTTGATGTCCGTGCCCTTGCGTGAAGCGCGCGAGATTTTCGAAAAGGATTATCTCCAAGCCCAAATCAAGCGCTTTAACGGGAATATCTCGCGTACAGCCGAGTTTGTTGGTATGGAGCGGTCCGCCCTGCATCGTAAACTGAAGACACTGGGGCTTTCGTAAAAGACAGGATCTGATATTCAGGTCCAGGGCCTTACGTCTGAGGAAAGAACACCATGAAAGTCGTCATTTGCGGAGCCGGACAGGTTGGGTACGGGATCGCGGAGCGTTTGGCTGCCGAACAGAATGACGTTTCCGTCATTGATTCCTCGCCCAAGCTGATCAACGCTATTGGCGACCAGCTTGATGTGCGGACCTTCGTCGGTCATGGCGCTCATCCGGATGTTCTGGCCGCTGCGGGAGCTGAGGAAGCCGATATGCTGATCGGCGTGACCCTCTATGACGAAGTCAACATGGTGGCTTGTCAGGTGGCGCATTCCTTGTTCAACGTGCCCACCAAGGTGGCCCGTATCCGCGCGCAGAGCTATCTGCAAGGTCAGTGGCGGCACCTGTTTTCGCGCGAACATATGCCGATCGACGTGATCATTTCTCCGGAAGTCGAAGTGGGCGAGATGGTCCTGCGTCGTCTCTCGCTGCCGGGGGCTGTCGAGACCGTGCGCTTTGCCGATGATAACGTCGTTACCGTCGGCATTATGTGCGAGGAAGATTGTCCAGTGGTGGATACGCCGCTGCGCCAATTGACCGAGTTATTCCCAGATCTGGGGGCTGTCGTTGTCGGGATCTTCCGCAATAATCAGTTGTTCGTGCCCAGCAGCGCTGATTCTCTTATGGTCGGAGATCTGGCTTATATCGTCGCCCGCAAGGATCAGGTTCGCCGAACGCTTGGTATCTTTGGTCATGAAGAGCCGGAAGCCAGCCGTGTGGTGATTGCTGGTGGCGGCAATATTGGCTTGTATGTAGCGCGGGCTCTTGAAAAGCGTCAGGGCAGCACCCGCATCAAGCTGATCGAGGCCTCGCGTGAGCGCGCGGTCTCTGTCGCCGATGAACTCAAGCGCAGCGTCATCATGCATGGCAGCGCGCTGGACCAGAATATTCTCGATGAATCCGATGTTGGACGCGCCGACACGATGGTTGCAGTGACCAATGACGACGAAGTGAATATCCTTGCGTCCGTTATGGCCAAGAAGATGGGTTGTCGCCGCAATCTGGCGCTGATCAACAACCCCAGTTATCCAGCATTCACGCAAGCGCTTGGCATTGATGCTTTTATCAATCCGCGTGCTGTGACCATCTCCAAGATCCTGCAACATGTGCGGCGCGGCCGTATTCGTGGAGTGCATTCGCTGCAAAATGGCGCGGCCGAGGTCGTGGAAGCCGAGGCCCTCGATACCTCTACGCTGGTGGGGCGTCCGCTGCGAGATATTGATTTGCCATCGGGAATTCGTATCGGGGCGGTTTATCGCAAGGGCAAGGTGTTGATGCCCAGTGGTGAACTTCAAATCCAGGCGCAGGACCGGATCGTTATCTTTGCCGTGGCTGCGAGAGTGCGGCAGGTGGAACAGATGTTCCGTGTGAGTCTCGAATTCTTCTAAGATATCTCGCGGTGAGATTTGCAGGCCTTGCGTGTGGGGCTTGTTACGTGCACAACTCGTGGGTGACGTTCGGGAAACATGGCGAAAGAAGGCCAAAATCAAGACACAGGCCATTTGGTGCTCTGTCTCGACTTGATCTTTGTCATTTGACAGGGTTAACGTTTTACAGGTGAAGGGTCTGGTTTTCACAACTTGGTGGAGAGCTATCCTGACACGGTGCCATCAGTCTCAATCTGGTTAGGGCATGCCAGATTCGGGCTGACGGATTCATTTTGTGCAGTTGCGTGATCCGTTTCGGACTGCTACTGGAAGAAAAGAGATTTGATTGTTGTGAAATCTGAACGACTTACAAGCCGGATTTTACAGCCGTTACAGTGAGCTGGCGTATGGAGAAAGGTCCATTCGTCTGCTTTGTGGTGACTTTTGGCAGGTAGAACGCTGCTGCAAAGTCCTTGAGCCACAGGATTTAAAGAAAGGCCGGTTGCTGGCCGCGATCGGGTAAACAGGATAAAAACATATGGCTGAGCGCACACAAAACCTACAAGACACATTTCTCAACCATGTTCGCAAACAAAAAACTCCTCTGACGATCTTTCTGATTAATGGCGTTAAGCTGCAAGGCGTTGTAACTTGGTTCGATAACTTCTGCGTGCTGTTGCGCCGCGATGGGCATTCGCAGTTGGTTTACAAACATGCAATTTCGACGATCATGCCAAACGGTCCGGTTCAGTTGTTTGATGCGGCCGATGATAACGGTGAGAAGGCGGGTGCTTGATTGCAAGCAAAAGAAAACGAATATGATGACACGGAACGGCAGGGCGCAGGGAATGGTGGAGTAGACCGTACCCCCCAGCCGTTCAACGCAATGATTTTGGAACCGGTGATTACCCGCCGGGACGTCCGGGAAGGCCCGGGATTGCGCAGTCCGGAGGCCCGGCTTGAAGAAGCAGTTGGCCTGAGCGCTGCGATCAACCTCACAATCCTCCGATCTGATCTCATCAAGATTGCTAATCCGAAACCTGCAACCCTGTTTGGGGATGGCAAGGTAGACGAAATTGCAGCCTATGTTGAAGAGGACGAAATCGATCTAGTCGTGGTCGATCACGCCTTGACGCCTGTGCAGCAACGTAATCTGGAGCGCCGATTCAAGACCAAGGTGATCGACCGTACTGGCCTGATCCTTGAAATTTTCGGCGATCGAGCCCGGACGCGTGAAGGTCGGTTGCAGGTTGATCTTGCACAGCTCTCCTGGCAGAAAAGCCGTCTCGTACGCTCATGGACCCACCTCGAACGTCAGCGTGGCGGTGCCGGCTTTATGGGTGGACCGGGTGAAACCCAGATCGAGAGCGACAGACGCCAGATCCAGGATCGCATCAACGCGCTGCAAAAGCAGCTCGATCAGGTGCGTCGAACCCGCGAGTTACACCGCAAGAAGCGCAAGAAGATCCCGCAGCCGGTGGTTGCACTGGTTGGCTATACCAACGCTGGCAAGTCAACGTTGTTCAATCGGATGACAAAGTCTGATGTGTTCGCGCAGGATTTGCTGTTTGCAACGCTGGATCCGACTTTGCGCAAAATCAGTCTGCCGCATGGCCGCGAGGTGATCCTGTCCGACACGGTGGGCTTTATCTCAGACCTGCCACACCATCTGGTCGCCGCCTTTCGGGCAACGCTGGAAGAGGTGCTGGAAGCGGATTTGATCCTGCATGTGCGCGACATTGCACATGAGGATACGGATGCGCAGGCCGAAGATGTCCGCGCCACACTTGAAGCGCTTGGTGTCAATGCGCAAGACGGTGCGCCGGTGGTGGAGATCTGGAACAAGACAGATCTCCTGGATCCCGATTATGCGCAGAAGTTGCTGGCCGACCTGAGCGAGGAAGGGCCGATCTCCTTGTCCGCCTTGACGGGGCAGGGCATCGAGCATCTCTATGACCGGATTGACAGTTTCATTGCGCAGCATGACGACGTCATGAGTGTGACGCTGCCGGTGTCTGATGGAGCGCTGTTGGCGCGTCTGTATCAACTTGCAGAGGTTCTGGAGCGGGATGATACGGAGGACGGCATTCATGCCGAGGTCCGCGTCAACGATAAGCAACGCGGACCTTTCCGGGAGCTTTTCAGCAGTTACATCGACGATGATGACAGCCTGAAAATCCTGTTGGGGGATGCCGATGACGACGAAGACAGCGAACAATCAAAATCGACTGTGCCTTACAATGGTCCGGCCATTGATTGATCGTCTGACGGTTCAGAATTGAGAAAATTGGGTCTTGTGGTGACCGATGAAAAAGGGCTGGTTTCTCAGCCCTTTTTCTTTGCAGCCTGCCAGTGCCGCTTCCATCTGGTCGAGGGTCATGTCGTCAAGGGAAGTGTTGGTTGCACTGGCCGTATCTTCGATGGCCGCGAAACGATTCCGGAACTTCTTGTTGGTGCGCCGCAAGGCGCTTTCCGGATTGATATCAAGGTGACGTGCAAGGTTGGCGAGGGCGAAGAGCGTATCGCCCAATTCGTCTTCGATCCGGTCCTTGTCGGGCGTCTCTGCTGTCAGCTCGGCTTCAAGTTCATGCGTCTCTTCGCGGATCTTGGCCAGAACCGGCACAGGATCATTCCAGTCGAACCCGACCTTTGATGCGCGTTTTTGCAGTTTCTCGGCTTCCAGCAACGCCGGAAAGGCGCTCGGTACATCATCGAGATAGCGCTGAGGGCTGTCGGTCAGACCGAGTTCGGCGCGACGGCGGGCTCGCTCTGCCTTTTCTTCGGCCTTGATCCGCTCCCATAAGCCATTGACCTTGGCTGGATCACGGGCCTCCTCATTGCCAAAGACATGCGGGTGACGGCGGATCAGTTTGGTGGTGATGCCTTCGACAACATCGGGAAAATCGAAAAGGCCTTTTTCCTCGGCCATCCGCGCATGGAAGACCACCTGAAGCAGCAGATCGCCCAGTTCCTCGCGCAGATTGTCCATATCGTCGTTTTGAATCGCCTCGGCCACCTCATACGCTTCTTCCAGTGTATAGGGAGCGATGCTGCCGAACGTCTGTTCGAGATCCCAGGGGCAGCCGGTGATGGGCGTTCTCAGGGCCTTCATGATGTAAAGCAGTACAGTGATGTCGCGACCGGGTTGCATGCTGACTACCTTCATGGACCAAGGGTCTGAAAATCGATATGTGTCTCCGTTCTATGGCACATTTCGACGCGCGCATGCCAGAGCAAGGCACACACACCGTCACCTGCATGCGCGAATATACGGGGAAACTGGTGGTTGCAGCAGGCTCCTTTGGGGAAGTGATGCGATCAACCGCGAATGGAGGGGTGCCAGAACGTCACGACCCGCTCACATAAGGACACGAGGGCGTAGAAGACAGACCCGGCGATGGCTGCCATGGTGATTTCCGCCCAGACCATGTCGATATTCATACGGCCAACTTCAGTGGAAATGCGAAAGCCCATGCCGACAATCGGAGTGCCGAAGAACTCGGCAACAATTGCGCCGATCAGAGCCAGGGTTGAATTGATTTTCAAGGCGTTGAAAATGAACGGCATGGCCATGGGCAGGCGCAGCTTGATCAGCGTCTGCATGGGGCGGGCTGCATAGGTGCGCATGAGGTCACGCTGCATGGTGCTGCTTTCCTCCAGTCCGGCGATGGTGTTCACCAGCATGGGAAAGAAGGTCATGATCACGACAACCGCCGCCTTGGAGGGCCAGTTAAAACCGAACCACATCACCATGATCGGGGCGACACCAACAATTGGCAGGGCTGACAGAAGATTGCCGACGGGAAGCAGCCCCCGGCGAAGGAACGGAACGCGGTCAACAAGGATCGCAGTCAAAAAGCCTGTGCCACAGCCAGCCACATATCCAATCAACACGGACTTCAAAAAGGTCTGCTGAAAGTCCTCCCAAAGGATGGGCAGGGAATGGGAAAGACGGATGGCAATATCGCTTGGCGCGGGAAGCAGCACACGTGGCACACCGGCTCCCGTCACACCCAGTTGCCAGAGCGCAATGATCCAGATACCGAAGAGCACCGGGATTGCAATTGAAATGGCACGTTGGGCCTTGGGGACATGCGGCTCTAGCGCGGCCAATAGACTGACAAGCAGATAGCCGGCACTCCAGATGGCCACCACCAGCAGCCAGTATCCACCGGCTGCCTGACCGAAGGCTTTCAGGGAAGTCTCCGATAGCAGGGAGATTGCGAGAACGCCACTCAGCGCCAGCGCGGCCACTTTGAGGATGGCAGGCAGGCTTTCACTCCACAACAGCGCGGCGGCCCCTGCCAGACAAAGCCCGATAAGCATCACTCCGGGCACAGAGGTCGCCATGGTGCCATCGGCGCGCAGTGGCAGGATGATGCCGAACAGCACGCAGAGGATGATCAGCAGCGAGAAGGCACGGATTTGGCGTGTGGGCGCGAGGGGCAGTGTGGCGGCGGTCATGATCGGGCCATCCCCATTCTGGCAAGTGTAACGCGCTCCAAAAGGCCGACGATGGTCACAAGAAGCCCTGCGACAAGCGAGGCCATGATCAGCGCTGACCAGATCTGCACCGTCTGACCATAGTAAGATCCAGACAGCAATCTGGCCCCAAGCCCGGCAATCGCGCCGGTGGGCAGTTCAGCGATAATGGCGCCAACCAGTGATGCGGAAATGCCGATCTTCATGGCGGTGAACAGATAGGGCACCGAATAGGGCAAGCGCAGCTTCCAGAATGCCTGACGCTGGCTGGCGCTATAGGTGTGCATCAGATCCAGATGCTGGATTTCCGGAGACCGCAAACCTTTCACCATGCCTACAGTTACAGGAAAGAAGGACAAATACGCCGAAATCAGGGCTTTGGGCAAAAGGCCGGAGATGCCGACAGCGTTCAAGACGACAATCACCATGGGCGCAATGGCGAGAATGGGGATCGTCTGAGAGGTAATGACCCAGGGCATCAGCGACTTGTCGAGAATGCGGGCGTGAACGATACCTATTGCCAGTGCGATACCAAGCAGTGTGCCGATGGCAAAACCCAGCAGCGTCGACGACAGGGTAATGCCCGTATGATAGATCAGCGACCGTTTGGACGTGATCTTCTTCTCAACAGTCGTCTTGTAGATCTCGGTGAGAACCTGATGTGGCGCGGGCAGAACAGGGCGCTTCTGGGCCAGCGTATCTTTGACAAGCTGGGTAACCCCGATGTTCTGCTTGTGCTGGCGCTTGTACATGTCGCGCTGAAACGGCGTGTTGAGTGCTACTGCTGCAATATACCAGATGGCGATGATGACAAGCACCACGGTAACGACGGGAATGATCTGGTCGCGCGCCCTCATGACAGGCGCCCGGTGTGGGATCTGGGGGCGCGGCGCAGACGTGGATGCCGATGCAGGCACACACCCGCAGCAAGCGCACCAGGTGACAATCAAAAGCAGGAAGAACACGGCGGAGGTCTTGGCGTCGGAACATTGAATGCCCGGGCAGCGATTGCTTGCATCCAGCAGGGCAATACCAGCCAGCCCCCACATGCCAAGGCACCAGAGGCTTGCGACAACCGCCAGGACACACCGTGTCGGCCAGATCCAGCGCGGCTCATTGTTCATAGCTGTGACCTGCTTTCAATCCTTCGCGCACCCGATGGGCGATTTTCAGAAACTCGGGCGATTCGCGCATGTCCAGCGTTCGCTTGCGGGGCAGGTCGCTGTCGATCACATCGTAGATGCGACCGGGGCGGGGACACAGAACCACAATTTTGGTGGAGAGATAAACGGCTTCCGGAATGGAATGCGTGACGAAGACAACCGTTTTGTTGGTCTTTTCCCAGAGCCGATGCAACTGGTCATTCAGGTGATCACGAACGATCTCATCAAGCGCGCCGAAGGGTTCGTCCATCAACAACAGGTCTGGTTCTACCGCCAGCGCGCGCGCGATGCTGGCGCGCTGCTGCATGCCACCCGACAATTGCCAGGGATACTTGTTTTCAAAGCCTTCCAGATCCACCAGCGCCATGTTGCGGGCAACGCGCGCCTGTTGTTCCTTGCCCGGTAGCCCCATGATCTCAAGCGGCAAAGCGACATTGGCCGCGATGGTGCGCCATGGGTAGAGCGATGCGGCCTGAAACACATAGCCATAGGCCCGGTTGAGGCGGGCGTCTTCAGGCGAAACTCCGTTGACGGTGATACCACCGCCCGTCGGCTTTTCCAGATCTGCGATGACCCGCAAGAGTGTTGTCTTGCCGCAACCGGATGGACCAATGAAGGAGACAAACTCTCCTTCGCGGATGGTCAGGTCAATGTCGGAGAGCGCATGAACCGGACCATCATTGGTCTGAAACGTCAGCGACAATTTGTTGATGTCGATCACTTTTCGTGAGACGTGGTGCGGGCGCGGTTGTCCGTCTGGAGCCTGCACACCAGAGTGCTGCGTTGCCGTGTCGTCGTCCTTGCCCGGTGTGGCAAGAGTGGTTGGCGTCATGGTGATCCCCCGTCAGTGACGCTTCCGTTCTTTATGCTTGAGGCCTTGGCTCAAACGCCACTGACCGGAATGCCCGTACGTTCGACCTTGCGCGGACTCGTCAATTCCTTCCAGGTCGATAGTGCCTTGGCGGGCGCCGGGAAAGCGTCGCGCCGGACGAATTCTCCATAGCCCTGCTGCGGCTTGATTTCGCCATCCTCAAAAGCAACGCGGCCGCGGGTCAGCGTGAAGCGCGGCAACCCTTTGACGGTTTTGCCCTCAAACACGTTGTAATCGATAGCGGATTGTTGCGTATCCGCCGAGATTGTCTTTTCCTTATTGGGATCCAGCACCACCAGATCGGCATCGGCTCCCACAAGAATCGCGCCCTTCTTAGGATAAACATTGAGGATTTTTGCAATGTTTGTCGAGGTGACAGCAACGAATTCATTCGGTGTCAGGCGACCGGTTCCAACGCCATAGGTCCACAACATCGGCAGCCTGTCCTCGACGCCGCCGGTGCCGTTCGGGATCTTGGTGAAGTCGCCAAGGCCTGTGCGCTTCTGGTCCGTGGTGAAGGCGCAATGGTCGGTGGCGACGACTTGCAGCGAGCCAGACGCAAGACCTGCCCAGAGACTGTCCTGATGCTTCTTGTCGCGGAACGGTGGCGACATGACCCGGCGTGCAGCGTGGTCCCAATCGGCATTCTGATATTCGCTCTCGTCCAGTGTCAGATGCTGGATCAGCGGCTCGCCGTAGACGCGCTGGCCGTTCTGGCGGGCGCGGCGGATGGCCTCGTGGCTCTGTTCGCAGGACGTGTGCACGACATAGAGCGGAACACCCGCCATATCCGCAATCATGATGGCGCGGTTGGTGGCTTCCCCTTCCACTTGCGGGGGTCTGGAATAGGCATGCGCCTCGGGTCCGTTGTTGCCGTCTGCGAGCAGCTTTGCCGAGAGATCGGCCACGACATCGCCGTTTTCGGCATGCACCAGCGGCATGGCCCCAAGTTCGGCGCAGCGCTGGAACGAGGCATACATCTCGTCGTCCTGCACCATCAATGCTCCCTTGTACGCCATGAAGTGCTTGAAGGTGTTGATGCCCTTTTCCTTGACCACGGTTTCCATCTCGTTGAAAACCTGCTCGCCCCACCAGGTGATCGCCATGTGAAAGGAATAATCGCAATGCGCCAGCGTGGACTTGTTGTCCCACATGCTGATTGCTTCCAGGAGCGATTGACCGGGATTGGGCAGGGCAAAGTCGACGACCATTGTAGTGCCGCCCGCAAGGGCCGCACGGGTGCCGCTTTCGAAATTGTCGGCCGAATAGGTGCCCATGAAAGGCATTTCCAGATGAGTGTGCGGGTCAATGCCACCCGGCATGACATAGCAGCCGCTGGCGTCCAGCGTGGTGTCTCCGACAAGGTTTGGCCCGATCTCGACAATCTTGCCGCCGTCGATCTTTACGTCAGCGTCATAGGTCAGGTCAGCGGTAACAATCGTTCCGCCCTTGATCACTGTTGTTGCCATCGTTGTTCCCCTTTGCTTGTCTCTGGTCGGCCTTGGGCCGTTATGTCATTTGATGTCGGAGTTCTCACGGCCCATGTCCAAACTATCTATGGCTCACCGACCCCGGATCTCCGGCGTGGCCTGCGTCCGGGATGACGCGTCCTTGTGAACGGTGCTATCGCCTCGCATAAGTGGCATTCCGACCCGATAGACGATGCGTCAGAAATCACGACTTCAGAGGTGACGCCAACGTAGGGGCTCATATAATGATGTAGACCCATGCAGTTACCTGAGCCTGGTCCTCAAAAGCCTTTTGTTCATCGGATCAGATTCCCTGTTTGCTTTCCGCTTCGGGATGGCTGGACTCTGGGTCTCTCCGTTATCATCCCGGACATGTGCAGCACTGATCCAAGATCGGTGTGCCTCTGCGCGTTTATCAGGAGACGATCTCCGCGCTTTCCAGAACCGCGTGGAAGAGAACGTCAGTGCCGGCGCTGGCCCAATCCCTGGAGATCTCTTCGGCTTCATTGTGCGACAAACCGTCAACACAAGGGCACATGACCATGGTGGCGGGACCGACCTTGGCAGCCCAGCAGGCATCATGACCAGCGCCTGAGACGATGTTCATGTGGCTGTAGCCCAGGCTGTTCGGCAGCAGCACGCACGTGGCCAACAAGCTCTGCATCGAAGGTCACAGGGTCGAAATGGCCAACCGCTTCGATGGAACATGTGACGCCCAGCTCGTTACAGATGGTCTCGGCCTGCGCCTCGATCTCGGCACGGACATGGTCCAGCTTGGACTGGTCAGGGGTGCGCATATCGACGGTGAAGATCACCTGACCGGGCAGCACATTGCGCGAGTTGGGGGTAAATTTCATTTGCCCGACGCCGCCGACCAGATCCGGCTGATTGGCCATGGTGACGGTCTGGACCATCTCCAGAATGCGCGCCATTGCCAAACCGGCGTTGACCCGCAAAGGCATCGGCGTCGACCCTGTGTGAGCTTCCTTGCCGGTGAGCGTGAACTCAAGCCACCAAAGACCCTGGCAGTGGGTCACGACGCCAATATCCTTGTTTTCCGCTTCCAGAATTGGCCCTTGCTCGATGTGCAACTCGTAATAGGCGTGCATCTTGCGCGCGCCAACGTCTTCATCCCCCATCCAACCGATGCGCTGCAATTCGTCGCCATAGGTCAGGCCGTCCTGATCCTTGCGAGCGTAGGCATACTCAAGGCTGTGCTGTCCGGCAAAAACACCGGAGGCCAGCATTGCGGGCGCAAAGCGAGCGCCTTCTTCATTGGCCCAATTGGTGACGACAATCGGGTGCTTCGTCTTGATGCCGAGGTCATTCATCGTGCGCGCGGCCTCAAGTGCACCCAGCACACCCAGCACACCGTCATACTTGCCGCCGGTGGGCTGGGTATCCAGATGCGAGCCAACGTAGACGGGCAGGGCATCGGGATCCGTTCCCGGACGGGTCATGAACATGGTGCCCATCTTGTCGACCCCCATGCTCATGCCCGCATCTTCACACCAGGATTGGAACAGCTTGCGGCCCTGGGCATCTTCATCCGTCAACGTCTGGCGATTGTTGCCACCAGCAACCCCGGGGCCGATCTTCGCCATGTCCATCAGGCTGTCCCACAGGCGATCTGCGTTGATCCGCAGGTTCTCTCCCGGTGCTGCCATGTTCCGTCTCCTTAAGTGGTCAATCGCAAGGCGTGCCTTACAGCGCTATCAGTCCAGCGCCATCAGCACACCGCGCAAGGTGTCAAAAAGCTCGTCGATTTCGGCTTTCGAAATGATCAGGGGCGGCGACAGCGCAATGATGTCGCCGGTGGTGCGGATCAGCAGACCTTTCTCAAAAGCATCAAGAAAGGTCTGGAAAGCCCGCTTCGTTGGCGCCCCTTCAATGGGCTCCAGCTCGATGGCACCAATCAATCCGAGATTGCGAATGTCGATGACGTGCGGACAGTCCTTCAGGGAATGAACGGCATCTTCCCAATAGTCGGCAAGGTCGGCGGCCCGGGTCAGCAGGCCTTCCTCGTCATATGTGTCGAGGGTCGCCAAGGCGGCGGCGCAGGCAATTGGATGGCCCGAATAGGTGTAGCCATGGAACAGCTCGATCATGTGTTCCGGCCCGGTCATGAAGGCCTCATAAATCTTCGAAGCACAATAGACCGCCCCCATCGGAATGGTGCCGGAGGTGATCCCCTTGGCGGTGGTCACCAGATCAGGCATGACGTCAAAATACTGGGTCGCAAAGGGCGTGCCGAGACGACCAAAGCCGGTAATGACCTCGTCGAAGATCAGCAGAATGCCATTTTGATCGCAGATTTCGCGCAACCGTTTCAGATAGCCCTTCGGCGGCATCAGCACGCCCGTTGAGCCTGCGACCGGCTCGACGATCACTGCGGCGATGGTCGAGGCATCATGCAGCTTGATGATTCGGATCAGGTCCTCGGCGTATTCGACGCCGTTTTCAGGCAGACCGCGGGTGAAGGCATTGCGCTCCAGATCATGCGTGTCACGCATGTGGTCAACGCCGGTCAACAGCGTACCGAAGGCCTTGCGGTTGGAAACGATGCCGCCCACCGACACGCCGCCGAAGCCAGTGCCGTGATAGCCGCGCTCGCGTCCGATCAGCCGGGTGCGCCCACCTTGGCCGATGGCGCGTTGATAGGCGAGGGCGATCTTCAGAGCCGTATCAACGCTTTCTGATCCGGAATTGGTAAAAAAGACATGATTTAGCGGGTCAGGCATCATGTCGACCAGCCGGTTGGCCAGTTCAAAAGCCTTGGGGTGGCCCATCTGGAACGCCGGCGCATAGTCCAGCTCAACCACCTGCTTCTGGATTGCTTCAACCACTTTCGGGCGGCTGTGTCCGGCGTTGCAGCACCACAGACCAGCGGTGCCATCCAGAATTTGGCGGCCATCGCTGGTCACATAATGCATGTCTTTTGCCCCGACCAGCATGCGCGGAGCATCCTTGAACTGACGGTTGGCCGTGTAGGGCATCCAGAATGCTTCAAGGTCGTTGCGAGAGACCTTTTTTTGGACAGGCATATCTTCGAGAGCAGACATGATTCCTCCTTCGGTCACGGGATTCAAGCCGTGCCGTATTGCGTTTTTCTCTTCGGGACAGCGTGTCGCGTGCGGACGGAAAAATCCAGCCCTTCCCTGCGCGCAAACACCGGTTTGTCGCCCTGCTGTTCTCTGCTGCCGGTTGCCTGCGCCTTTGGACGTCTTGTGCAGCCGGCAGCGCCTCTGGTTGCCTTTATACGAACGGGTGTTTCTGCCTTGCACAATCCACTCGTTCGGCCCGTTTTACCCACGGTTACAGGCGCGCTCATGACTTTCCTTTTGGTCACTGGAGTAGAGACAAGGGGAAGGCCTTGGGTGCACTGGTAAAACCGGGCAATTCGATCTTTTGACGGTATGAATACTTGACCGGCTGGTCAAGATGATAATTCCATCGGCATGATGAATTTTGTAGCACAAATTGTCATTGCAGTTCGCCGGGGGCTTGGCATTGTTGCCGGGAAACCAACACTTTGCGCTAGCCTCGGGAGGCGGACACACACAATGGACGACGAAACCTCGACGGTCAGTCGAATCCAGAGCCAAGAACCGCGCAAAAATCATCAAGGCAGCGCTCAAGGTGTTTTCCGCGCAAGGCTATGCGGGCAGCACCCTCGACATGATTGCCAAGAGCTGCGGCATGTCAAAGTCTAACATGCTGTATTATTTTGCCAGCAAACCCGTGCTCTATGAGGCGGTCGTCTCACATATTCTGGATGAATGGCTGGCGCCCTTGCGCCGCATGAGCGACGAATCCGATCCACGCTCAGAACTTGTTGGATATATAAAGGAAAAGCTGAGGCTTTCGACGGAAGAACCTGAAGCGTCACGCCTTTTTGCCAGCGAGGTGATCCACGGTGCGCCCCATGCTTCTGCCTTGCTGAAAAAGGATCTGAGGCAACTGGTCGAGGACAAGGCAAAGGTCATACGCACATGGATCGAGCGCGGTCAGATTGCGCCGATCGACCCGGTGCATCTGATCTTTTCCATATGGGCGATGACGCAGCATTATGCTGATTTCGAGCCACAGGTGAAGGCGGTGACAGGAAAGACCTTGCGGTCGCAGAGTTTCCGCCAGGGCGCAGAAGAGACAATCTGTCAGTTGATCCTGTCGGGCGTCGGTCTGAATACGCCCTCACTGGACGCGGCCCCGCAAGTTATGGCAAAGCCTGAGGCTGACAAGGAGGCGGAGGCGCAGAACGAGACTGCGACATCAGACCTACAGATATCAGGAGTTTCATGACCCGCGAAGTTGATTCAAAGCCGGTGCTGGAGCGCGACAAGGAGGCACCGGTCTCCCGCCGTATTCAGGTGCGCAATGGCATCTTCATCTCCAGCGACGATCTGCGCGAAGATTTCATCCGTGCGTCCGGTCCAGGCGGCCAGAACGTCAACAAGGTGTCGACGGCCGTTCAATTGCGCTTCGACATGGGGGGCAACTCAACCTTGCCCGGTGACGTCAAGAACCGTGCGCGCACTCTGGCAGGCAGCCGATTGACGCGCGGTGGCGAGATCATCATTCAGGCCGACAGATTTCGCACACGCGAGCGCAATCGGGAGGACGCGTTACAACGCCTTGTTGATCTGCTGGACAAAGCCTGCGAGCGCCCCAAGGCGCGGAAAGCAACACGCCCGACGCTTGGCTCCAAAAAACGCCGGCTGGAGACCAAAAAAAGCGTGGCGCGATCAAGAAAATGCGCGGACGCGGTGGCCCGATGGACTGATCTCCGCATGGACTTTTGTGTGACGCAATGCCAAGACAAGAGCCTGTTTTGTTTCGCTTTTGACTTTGCGGAGTTGTCATGTCGCACCCAGCCAACCTGATCATTCACAATGCGCGCATTCTAACGATGGACGAGAGCCGCCCAACTGCGCGCGCGCTTGCTCTGTCAGGCAATCGTATTCAGGCGCTTGGGGATACGGATGCCGAAATTCTGGCCCTCGCGGAGGCTGAAACCACACTCTTCGATGCGCAAGGGGCGACGGTGCTGCCCGGCTTCAACGAATCGCATATGCATATTTTCACAGGATCTCTGGCGCTGACGCAACTTGCTCTGCATAATGTCGTCGGCTTGGAGCGTCTTGGCAGTCTCATTCGCACGTATGCTGCGGCGCACCCTGATTTGCCGCTGGTCGTCGGGCAGGGGGCAGATTACTCCATCCTTGAGGGCGAGGCGGTAACACGGCATCATCTTGATGCGATCCTCCCGGATCGGCCGTTCCTGATGGTGGCACCCGACTATCACACAGCCTGGGCCAACACCAAGGCGCTTGAAGCGGCTGGCATTCTGCACGGCCGTAACCTCACCATCGGCAATGAAATCGTCATGGGGGCTGATGGTCTGGCAACTGGAGAGTTGCGTGAAAACGAGGCCATGGGACCGGTACAGCGGCTTGGCATCAGTGGCGGGCGCGAACGCTATGGCATGGCGTTTGGCTCTGACCCGGAAAATGTCAGCGCACAGGCGCGGGCAGGCGATGTCGATCTGATCCGCAAAGGGCTGAACTATTGCGCCTCCATGGGGATCACCTCGTTCCAGAATATGGATGGCAATCTCTATCAACTGAAGATCCTGCAGGACATTGAAGACAGCGGCGGGCTGCCTTTGCGCGCTCGTGTGCCCTATCATATGAAGAATTTCATGCCGATCAGCGATCTGGAAGAGAAGGCTGCGCAGTGGCGCGAGGCATTCAATTCAGACCGACTGCGCTGCGATTTCGTCAAGATGTTTGCCGATGGGGTATGCGAAACCGGCACGGCCAACTTTGTTGGCGGATACGGCGATGCTCCCGACCAGAACGGCGACTTGTTGTTTTCACCGGACGTCTTCAATGCCATCGCAACGGAAGCCGATCGTCTGGGTCTGCAGATCGCGGTCCATGCAATTGGCGATGGCGCGGTCCGCGAAGTGCTGGATGGCTATGAAGCCGCGCGCAAGGCCAATGGTGAACGCGACAGTCGCCACCGCGTCGAGCATATTGAAGTGGTTCACCCGGACGATATTCCACGCTTCGGCACGCTTGGGGTCATGGCGTCCATGCAGCCAACGCATGTCGCCAGGCAGCAAGACCTTTCCGCAAGAGCCGTATCTGACGCAGATTGGCGAAGCTCGCTGGCCTTATGCCTTTGCCACCGGGATGCTGCATGAGGCCGGGGCCAAGGTAGTCTATGGCACCGACTGGCCCGTGACGGGCATTGATCCCCTGGACTGCATTGAACATGCCATGACACGTCAGCCGTGGCGCGAGGGATTGCCCGACCAGCGTCTCAGCCTCATGCAGACGCTTTCGGCCTATACGCTTGGCGGCGCTTATGCCGAGTTCATGGAAGATCGCAAAGGTATGCTCAAGCCTGGCTATCTGGCGGATGTCGTGATGCTTGACGGTGATATCGAAGCTGCGCCACCTGAGGCGATCGGCAGCCTTAATGTGGTGCTGACGATCTGTGATGGCAATATCACCTACGCAGCTTGATGGGGTGTCTTGCTGAGCCCTTGCAGGCGCGTGCGTTGCTTTACATTCTGGTGACGGCTGCCCCATAGTATCGGAACGAGATGGGAGAGGAGTGGTTTTCAAGATATCTGGACGTTGGATATAAGGCAGGAGAGGGACAGACATGACCCACGATACGCCCGCAGTTGCGGACAAACGGCACCTCGTCATCATCGGCGCAGGCTTCGGAGGGCTGCAACTAGCGCATGATCTCAAACATTCAGACGTGCATATCACCCTGATCGACAAGCGAAATCATCATCTGTTTCAGCCGCTCCTGTATCAGGTCGCCACATCCATTTTGCCGACCTCGGAAATTGCCTTAGCCCATTCGTCATCTGTTCGAAAAACGCGACGATGTCACAACGCTGATGGCCAGTGTCACAGGCGTAGACCGACACGCGCAAACCGTTTCCCTGCAAAGCGGTCAGACGGTGAATTACGACACGCTTGTCATTGCCACCGGTGCGACCCATGCCTACTTTGGCCACGATGATTGGGAGCCGTTTGCGCCGGGTCTCAAGACATTGGAGGATGCCACCCGCATCCGTCGACGCATTCTGAGGGCCTTTGAAAAAGCCGAACTGGAGGAAGATCCACGCCGCAGGCAGGCCTTATTGACGTTTGCCGTGATTGGCGCTGGCCCAACGGGTGTGGAGTTGGCCGGGATCATCGCCGAACTTGCCTACAAGACGTTGCGGGGTGAGTTTCGAAATATCGATACGCGGGATGCGCGCGTCTACCTCATCGAGGCGGGGCCCAAGGTTCTGTCTGCCTTTCCCGACGATTTGTCGCAATATGCGGAGCGAGCGCTGGCGTCACTCGGCGTGACGGTGATGACGGGTGAGGCGGTGACGGATTGTGGTCCTGAGGGCGTGACCGTTGGCGAACGTCTGATCGCTTGCAAGACCATTCTATGGGGGGCGGGTGTTGCAGCGTCACCGGCGGCCAAGTGGCTGGATGTGGACGCCGACCGTGCCGGGCGCGTTGCCGTTCGGGCTGACTTGCGCTTGCATGACGATGAGCACATCTATGTCATTGGCGACACGGCCTCCGTCAAGCAAGATGATGGCAAACCCGTGCCCGGTGTCGCTCCGGCTGCAAAACAACAAGGCGCTTATCTCGCCAAGCGGTTGCATGCAAAATTCAGCGGCAGGCCATGGGGCGAGGGCTTCCGATATAAGAACCAGGGCAATCTGGCGACCATCGGTCGGCGTGCTGCCGTGGCTGATTTCGGCAAGATCCGTCTGAAAGGTACGCTGGCCTGGTGGGTGTGGGGCATCGCCCACATCTATTTTCTTATCGGCAATCGCTCGCGGGTCGCCGTGGCATGGAGCTGGTTATTTTCCTATCTTTGGGGCCACAAGAGTTCGCGCCTGATCACCCAGACCGATCCGGGCGAGGAAACCTGAACCTGGCCTTAGGCGCCGATCATGCCGACGCGCGCCCGGATCTCTTCAAAGCCTTGCAGCCGGGTGATCTCGCCGTTGAGAAACACGGTTTGCATCAGATCCTGGCCATCCGGGATGTCAGTCATGGGCAGAACGCCAATCCCCGAAAGGTTGTCTTGAACAACACCCATGCGGCCTTTCTTCGACTTTTTCGCGTGTCCTGTTGCTGGATCCTTGTAGACATCACGCCACGTCCCATTGACCTGGATGGCCGAGGTTTTCATCGAATAGCTGAACGTGTCGCGGTCAACTTTCTGCAAGAGACCGGCTCCCATGCCAAAGGCGATGTTGCCGATAGCCTGACCGCGTTTCATCATGGCATCCATCACCTTGGTGATCGAGAAGCGGTCGATACCATCGCCTTGGATAACGCGCACCTGATCGGGCAACAAACGGTACCCCGACGGGGTGGTTGAAGAGCCGAACCGCTCGATCAAGGCATCAATCACATCCGGCACAATCTGGCAGGGGTTGCCACTGTCGGGCCGCACCACCAATGTGCCATCGCGCGCCAGAATATCCTTACGCAAGGCGTCGCCCCAAAACTCTCGAACCGCCTTCATCAGATCATAACTATCTGATACACAAGCAATAATTCCAGTAGGATTGCCCTTCAGAAAGGCGCGCATGAAGTCCAGTTCACCCGCACGTCCATAGGCCGTCACCGTGCTGTGTTCAGTCGCGGGAATGGAATAGGCCGCCACATCTGCACCGTAATAGTTGCGGGCATAAAGAAGCGCTGGCACCGTATCTGTGCCGAGACTGTTGAGGAGATGAGCGGCGCCGCCACGGCCAGCGCTTTCATGACTGCTCGCACCGCGTGCACCAAAGTCATGTAACTTGAAATCGGCACCTGCGGTTGTGCCATCTGTGACCAGAAGCCGTTTGCGAATTTCGCCGACGATGTGGTTGGACACAGACGCCACCGTTGAGGGATACCAGACGGCGCGCAATAACCGTGCTTCCAGTAATCCCGGCAAGGCCCAACATTTATCGTCTGTGTTGACAATGCGAACCTGTGGCACGGACACTGGCGTTCTTGTGCCTTCAGGAAGCGCATCTATGCGCAGCGGCAAGCGTCCGCCATGAACCTCAATAATATGACGGAACATGTCGTCATATAATGTCAGCCCATGTCTCTGTATGAGAGGTTTTGCTTCCTCCAGCATATCGCGGGTAACAACGGCACCGGCAAGCTTTGCCAGTTCCATCTGAAGACCGAAGAAAAGCACGTCTGTCAGCGGTGCTTCTGCGGCACGTGGCTCGATATAGGCAAAGACACGCTGTGTGCCAACCGGGTATTGCGCCGGATGGCTGTATTTGTAGCTGTCCGTATCAAGCAGGAAGTTGTCGGACCGCAATGCATTGGCGAAAAGAGCGGTTGGCTGGGCTGTCACCATATCTGGCAGTCCTTGGCGTGTCACATGGGTGGAAGTGAAGCGGTTCGTTTGGCCGTGAAGGCTTTGGCGAAAACGGCTGTGGGATTCTGATGTGATCCGCATCAGGTGTTGCTTGTCATCTGACTTAATGTTCAAGCCAACAGGCGTCAATAGATGCCAATGGTCTGTTGCTCTCGGGTCTCATGCCAAGACGCTGTCCGATGCGTGCAACGGCCTTTGCCGGACAGGGAAGCTCAAAGGGGTTAGTTCGTGCCGTCATTTATAGGCCAAAGCCAACGCCGATTTGTAACTTCTAATGTAAACGCAACAGCCGCCCCAAGGCCCAATGATCAGTCCCCGATCCGACCGGCTGGGTCAGGGTTGCAAAGCCCGAAAGGGGGCGGGTGTGAAGCACCCCTTCGGCTTTAGCTTTGAAACGATATTTAGATTAGCCAGACAAGAAGCCGATAGACATGCCGCCTGGACATGTTCATCAGATTGGCCGCCGTCGTGACGCTGAGATGCCCATCTTCGACCTGTGCTCAGGATCTCGACCCGCTTCAAATCACGCTCGCTCATCAATACCCATCCCATGCCTCAACCCCCGACTATTTAAAGAACGCGGGAAGCGTGACAGTTTTGAATTGCATATGTGAGACATTTTAGCACGGCGCTTACATCGTCAATACGCATAATGTAGATTATGGAACTTTATTGATTATCCTAAAATGAGTTGCAATTGGTGGCTTAAACAGTCAGTGCCGATCACAGATGGACATAAGTATGGGATGCCTGCTGCCACAACTGCGCCGCTTCAGGCCTATGCAGCTTCAGGTAGATCAGATTGATCTGATCTTATTGCGCGGCGTCTGCCAGATGATTGCGAATATCATTCGGGACCAACGATGAAGCCATCTGGCAACCAGATAAGGATCAAAGAGGCCGTCAAGCCTCATACGTCTTGTGCTATCCGCCTGCCATCCTTTCTGGATGCGCTCCGCATGGGAGCAATGATCTCACGACGGGCCGATGGTCTCATACCGTCTTGTGTAAGTGATTTGGGAAATGCAGACCTGTTTGATTCAGTATGCTGGATTTGCGGCAGGATTGCTGCGATGCAATGCCCATACCGACGTGAATTGCATTGCAAATCGCAAAAAGTTCCGTTGTGGAGAAAATAAAATGACGCACTGGATTTCAAGTAATATCTCAGTGACTTGAGGTGACGTTTTGATCTTTCAATCAATGATCCTGGTGGGAATTCAGCTGTCTTGGAAAGGTCTACGCAGTCCTCATTATACACTCCATTAACTTTATTTGGTATCTATAACGCTCTGGCGACAATTCGAGGTCCCCGCACATGCGTCGAGCTCAAATGGTTGGTCCCGGAGTGGCCAAGCGTTCAAGACAGTCGGTCTGTTTGACCATAACAACACTGGTGGTGTCCGCAATGGGCGCGCTTTGCACATCTGCGAGTGCTTCTGCGGAGCCAAAATTTCTCGTTTGGCAATTCACTCAGCCCAGTACAAAGGCGTATTTTGCCAAACTTGGCGCCAAGATTGCCGCCCCGTTTTCACTCAGTTTCGGTTCGGATTTCAATCTTCCAGCCTCCATCAATGGGGCGGACGCGACGGATGCCGATCGCTCCTACCGGCCAACCGGCATCTTATGGACCACGCTTGCACTGACGGATCTTTGGCACTTTGGCCCCAAGGTCGCCAACGTCAATTTGACCTATGATCCGCAAAGCGATTACAGCAGCGTTCAGATGACTTGGGATCGCGGCCTCGATATTGACCACGTCCATCTGGGATTTGAGGATTTTTATTCTGTCGGTTCAACAGCGTTTGACCCGGACCAGACAAGCTGGTCGACCCGCAAGACACTGACCCTGAAAATCGCAGCAACGGGCACGGAACTGGGTGCGGACTTCATCCGCACACAGGACGCCGACAGTTGGGAGGCCAACCTCCATGCGACGCAGAAGCTCGGCAAATCACTGACCCTGACGGCCTCCGTCACTGATCTCGAGCAAGATGATCCGGCATCGACATTGGTGGCGCGGTTCGCCCGAAGCTGGTGAAACGGCTTTCATCAGGCGAACCGGCTCGTCCATTCGACACTGCTAACCGATAAAATCCAGATCCTCATCGCTGATAATCATGTCGATAGTCTTGCGGGCGACGTCGAAAGAAAACCCGGCACGGCACAAGGCGGCCGTGTCCTTGTCACGCATGTCCTCACGGTTGCCACGTGTGCGCCAAGGGCCGATGCGCCGGCGCTTGGCGGCCCGCAAGGCCGCATCAGCGTCGCTGACCTCGTCGTGCTCAAAGGCCTGGTCAATCTGTTCGCCCGTCAGCCCCTTGGACTTGAGCTTGGCCTCGATGAAGCGTTTTGAACGCCCGCGGCGACGTTGGCCCGCAACCTTGCTTTCGGCATAAGCACGGTCATTGACCAGACCTGTTTCGATGCACTTGGCGACCGTTTCGTCGATCAGGTCGGAAAACTCGGACGGGTCTTTTTGGTGAAATTGCGCCGCCCGCATAACCTTGCGCGTCAGAACCTGATGCAGGTTGCCGGAAGATGACGAGTAGCGCTCCAGATAGTAAAGCGCCTGTCGCATCAGGCGTTCAGGCGTCGGTAATTTATAGGTTCGCTGTCTGGTCGGCGGTCGAGTGCTGTCGGCCATAGTGTCCGGGTCGTCTCAAGCTTGCATTCGGTGTTCCGGATCCGTCACGAGGACGTAAATCACAGGCGAGGTGGGGGCGTCAGTGCCCCCTCCTCCTCCCGCCGGAGCGCGTGGTTTTTCAACGAAGAAGAGCACCACAGTAAGCACAACGAACAGGCACGTCAAAATGAAGAAGATGTCTGCAAATGCCATCACATAGGATTCCCGGTGCACCATATTGGTGATCTGGCTCAAGGCCGCCATATCGGCCATGCGGCCCATAGAGGCAAATGCCTGCGTCATCGTCTGCATTCCTTCACGCACTGCATCTCGTGACATGTTCACGGTGCTGGCAATGCGCGAATAGTGAAAATCCTCGCGACTGGTCATGATCGTGCCGATCAGCGCCAGACCGACCGCACCGCCAAGGTTTCGTGTCAGATTGAACAAGCCGCTGGCATTCTTGATCATATGTGGCGGCAACGCCCCAAGCGCGATGTTGTTGATGGGCACCATGCAGATCATCAGCGAGCAGCCACGGAAGATTTGTGGCACGAACAACTCCCAGAAATCCCACTCATGCGTAATGCCGGTGATCATGTAGGTGCTGATGGCGAAACCGCCCAGACCAATGCCCATCATCACGCGTGGATCCAGCAGGTTCATCATGCGACCGGCAATCGGCGCTGTCAGGAACATGGCGGCGCCGGATACGAACATCGTCTCTCCGACCTGAAGCGAGGTATAACCGCGGATGTTGGCCAGAAACAACGGGTAGAGATAGGTCAATCCGTACAGCCCAATGCCGACGGTGAAACTGAACACGCACCCGGTTGAGAAATTTCGATTGGAGAAGGCTTTGAGATCAACGACAGGATCCTTGGCCGTCAGCGCGCGCCAGAAAAAGATCAGCGCCCCGACGATCATGAGAATAGCGAAGATCAAGATCTTTTCGCTGTTGAACCAATCATCCTTGTTGCCTTCTTCAAGTACAAATTCCATTGAACCAAGGAAGGTTGCCATCGCGATGAAGCCTGTCCAGTCAAAGCGGTTCAGCAGCGACCAGTCCGGCTCATCGAAGTCAATGAACAACACCGACGTGATGGTGACGAAAATACCCGGAACAACGTTGATGATGAAAAGCCAGTGCCAGGAGCCCCATTCGGTCAGATAGCCGCCAAGCGTTGGTCCGATGGTGGGAGCCAGCGTGGCGACAAGGCCAATCAGCGGCGACACGAGACTTTGTTTTTCACGCGGAAAAATGATGAAGGCAGAGGCAAAAACGGTCGGAATCATGCCGCCGCCGATGAACCCCTGCAAGGCGCGCCAGACGATCATTTCCTCAAGGCTGTTGGAGCTGGCGCACATCAGGCTCATCAGGGTGAAACCCGCGGCCGAAAAGGTGAACATCCACTTGGTCGACAGCATCCGCGACAGATAACCTGACAGCGGAATCATGATGACCTCAGCGATCAGATAAGCCGTCTGAACCCATGCGATGTCATCGGCAGACGCACTCAAGCCCGCCTGGATCTGTGTCAGGGATGCCGACACAATCTGAATATCCAGAATGGCCATGAACATGCCGAAGACCATGCACATGAAGGCAAACAGTCGGCGTCCGTCCAGTTGGTTCGCACTCTGGTTTGCAGCTTTCGGTGCCGCCATGTGATTTCCATCAGGTTTGAGAAAGACCAAGGCGACATCGACCCTGTCAGATGCCTGCCCACCTCTTGAAAGGGGACGGATGGGCAGCCCCGAAGAAGGCTGAAGCCGCCCACCCTTTTTCCAATTATCCGCCTGGACCGGTTTGCTCAGTTGGTTGCCGTGTCTGTCTCACCAGCGTTTTCAGCCGTATTCGTAACGCCGGCCTTCGTATTGCCTGTGCGAATGTCAACGTTGACGACCACCGACATACCTGCACGCAAGGGATGGGTTGCAGCGTCACGCTCGTCGACTTTGATGCGCACGGGAACGCGTTGCACTACCTTGGTGAAATTGCCGGTCGCGTTCTGAGCCGGAAGCATGCTGAACACCGACCCTGTCGCAGGTGAAATGCTGACGACGCGACCGTTGAGGTCCTGTTCGGGATAAGCATCGACCGTGATTTTTACATGGGCACCGACCTTCATCTGGTCGAGCTGCGTTTCCTTGAAGTTGGCGTCAATACGTGCCGTCTTCAAAGGCACGATTGAGCCGATGCGACTGCCGCCCTGCAAAAAACTACCGACTTGAACGGCACGATTGCCGAAAAAGCCATCGACAGGTGCTCGGATAACCGTGAACTTCAGGTCGCGCTGCGCCTTCTCGATGCTGGTGTTGGCCGCCTGCACTGCGCTTTCGGCTTCCTTTTTCTCGCCTTGAAGAACGGCAACCTGAGCCTTGGCAGACGCAACAGAGGCTTTTGCCTTGTCGACCATGGCTTCCGCACGCAGTTTTGAGGTGCGGGCCGTATCAAACTGCGCCTTGCTGGAGACCTGACGCTTCACAAGACTGTCCTGTCGGTTGAAGGTCAACTTTGCATCTTCAAGGGCTGCCTGGCTTTCGCGCAGGCTGGCTTCAGCCTCTGTCACGGCTGTGCGTTGTGCCGTCACCTGGTCGCCGATACGGTCAACCGTCGCCTTCTCGGATACAAGCTTGTCCTGCGCTTGCTGCAAGGCCAGCTTGTAGTCGCCCGGCTCGATCTTCGCTAACACGTCACCCTGCTTGACAGCCTCATTGTCGTTCTTCTCGACGCTGGCCACATAACCGGAGACTTTAGACAGGACAGTGGTGATGTCTGTCGAGACATAGGCATCATCGGTGCTCTCGATGAAGCGCCCATGTGTCCAATAGCGATAGCCTTCGTACCCACCAGCAACCAGTGCCACCAGCACGATCACGATCATCACTCGCCGCGCTCGGTTGGGTTTCTTCTTGGCTGGCTCCGGAGTGGCGGATGGGGCGCTCGAGGTTTCATTCTCACTGCTCAAGGCGTCGTACCCTTGCTTTGAATCTGGAATTAAAATGGAACCTGATCTCGAAATGAGCATTGACTAAACGGTTCGGTCAGCGGTCTATATAGGCAAGCGCGAGGCTGGGGCAAGTCACGAAAGGTCTTTTTATCGGGGGCTATTTGTTTTTCTGCGCCAAGATGCTTTTTGAGCAACAAGAACCATGCTCAAACAGATCAGACGTAGGCCACCCCGGATAAACCGGATCTGGAAGCTAAGAAAGCTGGCGATGAAGAAGAAAGCCGAAGAAGAGACGGCGGCCTCCTCCAGGGATCAGGCCGGGACGTCTGAAACGGGCGCAGAAAACGCAAAACGCAACCAGATCTTGTCTGGCGCCAAGCAGGCTTTTCTTGCCTCTGGTTATGATGGCACATCCATGGATATGGTTGCCAAGCAGGCAGGCGTTTCCAAGGGCACGCTCTACGTCTATTTCAACAACAAGAAAGACCTGTTTGAAGCGCTGATCTTTCAGCAACGCAAAGGCCAGGGTGAAAGCACTCTCTTGTGTGGGCTGGTTGAATATGGTGACTTGCGTGAAACACTGACCACGCTTGGCAAGTCGTACGTCAACCTGATGTTGCGTCCCGAAAAACTGTCCACGTTGCGCGTTGTGATCGGCGCATCGGAGCAGTTTCCAGAGTTTGGAACGCTTTTGTATGAGGCAGGCCCAAAGGCTGGATCAAGACGCCTGATGGACGTGTTCCAGCATTATATTGATCAGGGTGAGCTCGCCTGCCCCGACTTGGAACGCGCGGCGTTCCAGTTCATGGACTTGTGTGTGGCCGGTATCCTGCGGCGCGCCTTGCTGAAGCGCGAGATCGAGCAGGATCCGAGCGAGATTGAGGCGCATGTGACCTCTGCCGTCAATCTGTTTCTGGCGGGCTATGGCCGCCGTTGATCGGGTGATCAGTCGATTAACCGTTCCAGCGTCAGCCCGTCAAAAGCCGCGATGGTTGTGTCCGGAGTTGCCGTTTCAACGGTCTGATAATCCAGATCATTATGCATGTTCGTCAGCACACCAAGCTTTGGCGACAGACGATCAAACCAGTCCAGCGTTGTCTGCAGATTGAAATGGCTTGGGTGCTCGCGGTGGCGCAAGGCATCCAGAATCCAGACATCCAGCCCTTCGAAGGCATTCACCTTATCGTTCGGGATCTCTGACACATCCGGCAAGTAGGCAATGTCGTTGAAGCGGAATGCCAGCGCCATGATGTCGCCGTGAACCACCTCAATCGGATCAAAGGTAATCGGGCCCCCTGCTCCATCAATGACAAAGCGCTGCCCCGCAACGATTTCCCGTCGCTCAAGGATTGGCGGATAACTGGAGCCCTCTGGTGTGTTGAAACAATATCCGAAAGCAAGTTGCGCCCGTTCGTGGGTCGCCTTGTCCATATAGACAGGAATCCGCTTGTGATTGCGGATGGAAATCATCCGCAGATCATCCAGCCCGTGTAGATGGTCGGCATGGGCATGGGTGTAGAGAACCGCATCCAGATCTTCAACCTGCGCATCCAGAAGCTGCTCTCGCATATCGCAACCGGTATCGATCAGCACCGTTGTCACGCCTGCATCGCCCTCCCGGCGCAGCAGAATGGAACAACGGCGACGGCGATTTCGTGGATCACTCGGATCACACGCCCCCAGTCGTTGCCAACGCGTGGCACGCCACCAGACGATCCGCAACCCAGGATGCGAAGGCTCAGACGATCACTCATGACGCTGCACTGTTCCCGGAATAAGCGTCTTTATGAAAAGACTTTGGCACCTTCGAAAACAATCGGAAGAAGTTCTCCGTTGTCTGAGCTGAAATCTCCTCCAGCGATACGTCGCGCGTCTCCGCGAGAACCTGCGCCGTCATGGCGGTATAGGCAGGTTCATTGCGCTTGCCGCGGCGCGGCTGCGGTGCCAGATAGGGCGCGTCAGTTTCGACCAACAGTCTGTCGGCTGGCAGTTCTCGCGCAATATCCCGGATTTCCGTCGATTTCTTGAAGGTCAGGATTCCGGAAAACGACACATACAGCCCCAGATCAATGGCCTTGAGGGCCAGGTTCCTACCCGACGAAAAGCAATGAAGCAAAGCGGGATATTCGCCTTTCTTCATCTCATCTTCGAGGATTTCAGCCATATCTTCGTCGGCAGATCGCGAATGAATGACCAGCGGCAGCCCCGTTTGACGTGCCACCTCGATATGGGTGCGCAGACCTTCCTGTTGGGCATCGCGGGGCGACCGGTCATAGAAATAATCCAGCCCCGCCTCGCCGATAGCCACAACCTTGGGGTCGTGGGTCAGCGCGATGATGTCGTCTGCAGGAATGCCGCGCTCTTCGTCTTCTCCAGCGCTCAACGGATGGGTGCCGACCGAGCAAAAGACATTCTCATAGGTCTTGGCGACGGCCATGGACCTGGCCGAACTTGCGCACCCGCGTACAGATGGTGACCATCAGATCGACCCCAGCCTGACGGGCACGCTCGATGAGCTCGTCGCGCTCTCCGTCAAAATCGGGGAAATCAAGATGGCAGTGGCTGTCAACAATCATGGGTCTTGTCAGGCTCCGGGGGAACAGTGTGGCAGGTCGGTCCTGAGGATATAGGATCGAAAGTGACTATTCGCCAGCCGCTTCCGCTTCGACATATCGCGGAAAGGCCGGTTGCGGCTTGGCGATGGCTGTACCGGCCACCAGGCTGGCCAGCCTCACCCAGCTTCGCAAAGACACGATCAACTTCCGCAACACTCAGATTTTCGAGCAGTTTGGCGGCTGCCGTCGGCGTGACAGACTGAGCCAGAATGGCGATCTGACGAATGACTTCCGCCGTCACATAGAGCACAGTGGCCATGCGCGCCGGGTCGGTCTTCTTCAACGCCCAAGGCTCTTGCGCGGCAAAATACCGGTTCGCCTCGCCGACACAGTCCCAGATGCATGACAGCGCCTGGTGGATCTGCTGCGTTGCCATGGCTTTGCGGCAGATCGCCAGCATGGCGTCGGCCTTGCCGATAATGGCTTGATCCGCCTCAGACAAGTCGCCCGGCGTTGGCAACTGGTTTTCGCAATTCTTGGCAATCATCGACAAGGATCGTTGCGCCAGATTGCCAAGATCATTGGCAAGGTCGGCATTGATGCGATTGACAATGGCTTCATGACTGTAATTGCCATCATTGCCAAAGGGAACTTCACGCAGGAAGAAATAGCGGGTCTGATCCAGACCATATTTTTCGATCAGTTCCAACGGGTCGATGACGTTGCCGAGCGATTTCGACATCTTCTCACCCTTGTTGAACAAGAAGCCATGTGCATACACGCGCTTGGGCAATGCAATGCCAGCCGACATCAGGAACGCGGGCCAATAGACGGCATGAAAGCGGATAATATCCTTGCCGATGATATGCGCATCTGCCGGCCAGAACTTCCACAGGTCGCTGGTCTCATCAGGAAAACCAACGCCAGTCAGATAGTTTGTCAGGGCGTCGACCCAAACATACATGACGTGTTTTTCGTCGCCCGGAACCGGCACACCCCAATCGAATGTGGTGCGCGAAATCGACAGGTCACGCAACCCACCCTTGACGAAGCTCATCACTTCATTGCGCCGCTCGTTCGGACCGATGAAATCTGGCTGGCCTTCATAGAGCGCCATCAGCTTGTCCTGATACTGCGACAGCTTGAAGAAGTAGCTTTCTTCTTCAACCCATTCTACCGGAGTGCCCTGTGGACCGTAGCGCACATTGTCGGCGCGCACTTCCGTTTCGCCTTCCTGATAGTAAGCCTCGTCGCGCACGGAATACCAACCGGAATAGCTGTCCTTGTAGATATCGCCGTTTGCGGCCATGCGCCGCCAGATCTCCTAGCTCGCCTTGTGGTGGCGTTCCTGACTGGTGCGAATGAAATCATCATTTGTGCAGCCAAGCGCCTCGACCATGTTTTGAAACCGATCGGAATTCTGGTCGGCCAGTTCTGCAGTGGTAATGCCGAGCTTCTGCGCTGTTTGCAGCATCTTCTGGCCATGCACATCCGTGCCGGTCAGGAAATAGGTGTCCTTGCCATCAAGACGCTGAAACCGTGCCATGGTGTCGGTCGCAATCGCCTCATAGGCATGGCCAATGTGCGGCGCCCCGTTGGGATAGGAAATTGCAGTGGTGATGTAATAGGTCTGTTTGTCGCTCATGACGGTCTTGATCGGCTTTCAAGCTGAAAAGCAGGAATGGAAACGGGATGAAATAGAGGAATGCTCGGCCGGTCCGGGCTGCCGCGTCTGGCGCCTGTCAGACCGGCTGTCGCATGACCTTTGAAAGGTTCTGGAACACGTCGAGAACAACCTGCTTCTTGTCGAGATTGAGTGCGTCGACATCGGCCGCTGCACGATTGGTCTTTTCCCACATGTCGGCCCAACTGACAAGGCGGCGGGTATCGCTGGTCTCCTCCGCGTGCATGCGCTCATGCAGCCATTGCCGGGTGATGTGCAAAAAGCTCTGCCAGTTGTCTTCCTGTCCTCGCGTGTTCACAAGATCGGCCAGTCCATGCAGCATCTTGATGTCGATCTGCGGTGCCTGTTCGGCGAGCTTGGTGAAGCCGCGATTGATAGCCAGACCATCGCCAGACAAAAGCGATAGCGCCGAGCGCAGGCTGCCATCGGCAAAGCGGACGAGATCACCCAGCTCCGGTTCACTCGGCACGTCGTCAGGCACAAGATCGCGCAAGCCATCTTCGATCTGATGACCAGTCAAGGGGCGCAGATCAATGCGCCGACAGCGCGAACGGATGGTCGGCAACAGACGCCCCGGCGCGTGCGACAGAACCAGAAACAGGCAACGCTTGGGCGGCTCCTCAAGCACCTTCAACAAGGCATTGGCCGAGCTGGCGTTCATGTCATCGGCAGCATCGACAATGCAGATGCGCCAGGCGCTGGCAGAGGCTGTGGTGCCAAAGAACGACACAGTGCGGCGGATTTCATCGACAGGAAGGTCGCTCTTGAAGCGCTTGCCCTTCTCATCCCACGGTCGGCGCAAATGAAGCAGATTTGGGTTGGCGCCTCTGGCGATCTGTCGAAAAACAATCCCGGTGGGATCAACGTCAAGCGACTGTGCGGCACGCACGTCGTTGGAAAATCGATCGGAATGGGTGAGCACAGAATCGGGCGAAACGATAGGCCAGAGTTGCCTTGCCGATACCCTTTGGTCCGCCAAGGATCCAGGCATGGTGAAGCCGCTGCGAGCGATAGGCCTCCAGCAGCGCTTGCTCTGTCTCACTGTGCCCGATCAGCTTTGTCCGCTCGCGCGGCAAGGGAACGCTGAGGCAAGGCATCGATTTCCGGCGTATCGATGATTTCAGGGGCTTTCGCCACTTAGCGTGCTCCCTCTGACGGCGGATCAAACTCGGCTTTTCGAGCACCGGCACCGCTGAGAGCGAAACGAGCCGACAGGCTTTGCCAGATTTTTGCATCAACGTTGTCCGGGTCAAGGGTGCCGTCGATGACCAGAAAGCGTTCCGGCTCCTGTCGCGCCAGCATAAGAAAAAGGTCGCGGCGGCGCTGATGCACCTCCAGTGCTTCCTGTTCGAAGCGATCCGGCCCTTGCCCGGCTTGTGACGAGGCCCGATCATGAGCCCGAGACAAGCCGATCTCGGCAGGCACATCAATGAGAACAGTCACATCGGGCCGCATTCCGGCGATGGCCGCCGTCTCGAGCAGCGACAGATATTCATCCGGCACGCCAGCCTCTCCCTGATAGACGCGGGTGCTGTCATAAAACCGGTCGCATAAAACCCAATGGCCGCGCTCCAACGCGGGAATAATTGTCGTATCGACATGGTCTGCCCGCGCCGCGGCAAACAGCATGGCCTCGCCGCGTGGTCCCAGGGTCTTTTGCAGCGCCGGTCAGAATGATGTTGCGGATCTTCTCGGCTCCGGGGGAGCCTCCGGGTTCGCGCGTCATTGTTACGCCAAGTCCAAGCTCTTCCAGATGGCCTTTCAGACGTGTGATCTGGGTGGTCTTGCCTGCCCCCTCGCCGCCCTCGAATGTGATGAAGCGTCCGTTCACGTTTGCCTCACTGAAGCCATGTCCAAAGTCTGTTCATCATCACGTTCCCTCAAAACCAGCCGATCAGCAAGTCCAGCAGACCATCCAGCGCCCGGCTCCCCGGCGTCCCGCTTGGCACGTCCTGAAGGGTTTCGAGAGATGCCTTGTAGGCAACACCTTGCGGACCGATGACTTGCAGCACACCAACGAGTTGATGCGCATGTACCGGGGCTCTCAAGGGGCCGGAATAGACAACTTGCAACCGATAGTCCAGCGTTCCTTCGGTCGGCAGAAGCACATCGACATCAGACAGCGCCACTAGCGGCACTGTGGACGCCGTACCGCCAAATACCTTGGCCTCGCCAAGCTGTTGTCCCTTGTCGTACAGCCGCTTGATGGCAAAGCGTTCATATGCGTCACGGATGAGTTCTCGTGCCGCTGTGCGCCGTGCCTTTACGTCGACAAGCCCCGCAACAACACCGATCACTGTGCGGCCCTGCCGTTTCACGACCATGAGAGCGGAGAAGTTCTTATCGCCCTCCTGCCCGACTCCAAAGCCGATGAGATCTGGAATATCATTCGTGAGAGGGTTCTTGTTACGCTGAAGAATATTGTTCCAACTGAAAGAGGTTTGCGTGAAGAGATCAAGAGAACTCTTTTCCTGCGCCATCAGATAACGGGCAAGACGTGCCAGATCACGAGCAGTGACGCGGTTTTCCGCTGGTGTATTGGATGCTGCACTCTTCTTCAACGCCCCATCTTCATCGACAGGACCGCTCGTCGTGGTATTTTCCGCAGCATCATATCCGGTTGGGTTGATGAAATGACTGTCTCTCAATCCTCAGCGAGGCTGCAAGTGCATTCATGCGATCCGCGAACTTTGCCTCACTGCCATCCAGACACTCGGCCAACGCAATGGCTGCATCATTGGCGTTCTGGACGATCAATCCTTGCAGCAAATCAGAGACGGTTGCCTCGGACTTGACCTTGGCGAACATGGTGTTATGGCCCGAAGGTGCGCCACCTGTGCGCCACGCATGCACACTGATCGGACAGGCCTCATCCAAAGCAATGTCGCCCTGGCGGATGGCCTGAAACACTGTTGCAGCCGTCATCACCTTGACCAGTGAACCGGGCGCAAATGTCTGTGTACTGGCCTGATCCACCAGCACGGTCGAATGGGTCACATCATCGAGAAAGGCGATCGGCGCTTTTGAGGTCACGGCTGCCGAGGCTGGCAGTGTGGCACCGATAAGGACACAAGCGGAAAGCAGGCAAACGGCAATCCCCATTGCCCCTGCACCAAGCGCACTTGCCAGACCGGCAAAGGCTGCCATGTCCTTGAATCGATAAATTGAAATCACACGCAAATACCCGTCCCAGCCCCGTGGCGAAGCCATGTTGGCGTGACGGGCAACCTTGTGCAAGTCCCTTGGAATCATTCGGCCCCGCTTTCACCAACACAGCGGTGAAAACGGGGCCTCAAGAGACTGTCCTAAAGGCGATTTCCGTGGATCAGTCGTCGACGCTTGCGACCAACTGGCTCATGGAAATCGAATTCTGCGCAACTGTCTCCGTTGCAGCATAGGCATCGTTGATACGCTTGTGCGAATAATACGACGAGAGGGCCGACATTTCCTGATCGCGATCCTGCGGAACAGGAACATTCTGGAGGTTCTCCAACAGACCCGAGGTGCCACCATTGTCGTGATAGGCAACCGTTCTCAGGCTGGACGACTTGCCCGACCCATTGGTTGCACCGACCTTCTGGAAAGGCGACGCCTGGGCGACCTTGTAGTTTGAACCCGTCGAGCTGTAGGCGAGCGGCGTCGTATTTGCAGCGGGGGCAGCCTGCCCGGCACTTGCGACAGAGTAGTTGTACGGCCGTGGTGTCGGCTCTGGAATGTAGCCAGAGAAGCCAACGGTGCCCGGAGGTGTTGCAGATGCAATCTGTGTGCCCGGGAACGTTCCGCCCGGCGCAACCGAATCAGGCCCACGGTAAGAGGCGAGCAAATAACTCTGGTCATGGCCATCAAGCGGGGCTGGGCCGACATAAGCCACCTTGACCTTACCGACGCCTTCATTCTTCACGCCCAGCATGCCTGCGACACGTTCAGACAGGTCGATCACGCGGTTGCTGTGGAATGGCCCGCGATCATTTACGCGAACAATCATGGAACGGCCGTTGGTAAGGTTCGTTACTCTTGCATAGGACGGAAGCGGCATCGTGGTGTGAGCTGCTGTCAAAGCGTCCTTGTTGAAGATTTCGCCGTTGGCCGTCCGGCGACCATGAAAGGTCGGTCCGTACCAGGATGCGAGGCCTGTTTTGACGTAATCGGGATCGAGGTGCGGCTTGTACCATTTTCCCGCAACCTTGTAGGGCTTGCCTACAATCCGGCGTCCACCACCGGATGGGATCGGCAAACCGGAAGCAACCACTTTAGGGCTTGCTTTTACGCCGTATTTTTCCGGGCTGAACTTGGCTTTTGGTTCCGGTGTGGTGCTACACGCTGCAAGAGCGCAGGCAGCAGCAACGGAAATAAGCACGGGTGCGAGGCGCCATTCGTTTGACATATGCAAGCAGGACTTCTTTTTGATTTTTAAAAAGGCGGCGCATTCTTCTGACGCCAGCGTTTTGTCAAAGAGTAACGGAGACGAATTCTGTTCATCCGAACTGAGGACGGATCGTACCGAAGCAGAGGTGGCATTGCAAACCGCTTCGCCAGCATCCTGCAAACGTTCACATCCTGTGGATGATGACCCAGCTTGGCCTGTCACTGGCCGCCCCACGCCAGATACGCTCAAATCGGCGCAACGGCCTGTAGCGACAGTGTCGCTCAACCGAAAATCCAATTCCTGCATTCCGCCACCCTACTCATTACGCGCTGGCGGCCCCTGCGTACGCGCGTTTAACACTTTGACGACCGGTTCTGATATTCGAGGTGAGGAAGTTTGGCGGTTGGATCGAAGCGATCCGTTCGTCAGCTACTTTCTCACGTATTTCTCTTTGAGACCGGTCGTTCCACCCCGCCCCCGGAAAGATGGAACTGTTGAATCAGCTCACAACTTCATTAAGCAATGGCTAACGAGATGTCTATCGTATTTCTACAGAGACATATTCACAGGCATCGGTGGTTGTGCGATTGATAAAAAAGTCCAACATCCCGTTGATCTTTGCAGGGCTGGCAGGTTTGTTTCTCACAAATTCCCCACAAGTCTCGGAATAAGCTGCTTTTTTGCGCAATCACTGACGGCAGATCTGGAAAACCTCTGCCCGCAGTAAAATCGTTTGAATAAGGCCTTTAGGTCGGCAGTGCTTTTGTGGTCAGATGGGGATAGAGACTTTTCTCTCCACCAAGCACTTAGCAATTGAGACATTGATGAAATCTGCTGACTAAGGCCCCCCTATCCTTCGGCAGCTCTCTGTACGTGCAGTGATCGAGGCTTTGTTCGAAGTGGGACCTCGTTCGCGGGCGGATCTTGCCAAGGACACAGGTCTTTCGAAGCAGACGATGTCAGAAGTCATCCGGTCTCTGGAAGAGGCCGGTTGGGTGCGGCGTCACGGCGTCACCACGGGACGGATTGGTCGCGCTGCTGTTCTTTATGAGGTGGATCCGCTTGCTGGGTATGTTTTGGGTTTGCAGATCGGCACCCAGCACTTTCGCTTCGCGCTTGTTGATATCACTGGTGCTCTCATTGCGGAGCAGGAGAAACCTTCAACCCTTGATGGGGCCGAAAAGGTGCTCGATGTCTTATGTGACTACGCGGAGCAACTGATCCGGGATCAAGGTCTTGAGCGTGAGCGGTTGCTGGGAGCGGCTGTTGCCACCCCGGGGGTCATTGACGAAAACAGCGGTCATTTGGCATTGGCCTCCAACCTTCCCACTCTCAGCGAAGTCAATCTCGTCGAGGAGTTGAGCGAGCGGTTGGGCTGCGAGGTACGTGTTGAAAATGACGTCAATGCCGCGGTCATCGGCGAAAGCTGGCAAGGGGAAACGCGCGGGCGTGACCATGCCGCCTATTTGCTTTTGGGCAGTGGCGTCGGCCTGGGAATGACCGTAGGTGGCCAGTTGATGCGTGGCGCCAGTGGCGCTGCCGGAGAGGTTGGTTATCTGCCCTTTGGGGCGCCTCCGACCGAAGCGGAAAGTCTGCGCCGTGGTGCGCTGGAGCGGCAACTCGGCATCGCCGGGGTTCTGGCCCGCAACACCGAACTGGGCGGTGCTGACTGTGAGACGTTTGAGGCGTTCATCGAACAGGTCGAAGCAGACAATGATGCGGCCCTGAAGACGCTTGAGGAAATCGGCACCTATGGCGCCATGCTGGTGGCGTCAATCCAGACCATGTGCGACCCCTCGCGCATTGTCCTAGGGGGCGCAATCGGTCAAGAGCCTCGCGTGCTGGATGCCATTACCAGTGCTTTGCCAAACTATTCCAATCGCACAATAGATCTTGTTTCGTCGGATCTCGGCTCTCGTGGAATTCTGGTCGGAACGGTCGCCATGGCTCTGCGCAATTTGCATATCAGCCTGTTCGAACCGCAATTGCCCAAAGGGCCCAGCACATTGCCTCCTTCTGCCTGAAGTCGTGCCTGGATTTCACAGGGCGGTTGGCCAGTCTGTCGGCCCATGGCTTTTTCTTGGATGACCATAAGTTCGCTCTATTGACGAACTAACATGTGCTCTTCTATGTTGCGGCTCTCGAGGCGCAGAAGGTCTATGGGCATTTGCGCCAACGGTTCTCTTCCGCTAGCTGTTTGGTCTGATCCATGAGACTTGAAAAATACGCCGACCGCATCGCGGCCGCAGACGCTCTCGCACAGCGTATTTGCACCGTTCTGCGTGAGACCCCTGACGCTGTGCTGGGTCTTGCCACAGGGGCAACGATGGAGCCGGTTTATGCCGCCCTGATCCGGGCGTTTCAGCAGGGCCAGATTTCGTTTTCAAAAGCGTCCAGCTTCAATCTGGATGAATACATTGGTCTTCCCCCGCAAGATTGCAATTCCTACCGCTCAACGATGGAGCGCTTGCTGTTCGATCATGTGGACATCGACAAGGCAAACACCTTCGTCCCGAACGGTCTGGCGGCAGATCCGCTTACCGAAAGCCAGAGGTACGAGCAGGCGATTCGCGACCATGGCGGCATCGACCTGCAAATTCTCGGGATCGGCAAGAACGGCCATATCGGTTTCAACGAGCCAGGATCTGCCTTTGACAGCAGAACCCGGCCAGTCACGCTGCATACCGAGACGTTGGCCGCCAACGCCGGATTTTTCGAGGATGGACGAGTGCCCACCTCCGCCATCACCATGGGCATTGCCACCATTCTTGAAGCCCGCAGCATTTGTGTGCTGGCAACGGGGACAGCCAAGCAGGATGCCTTGGCAGCTGCTCTCGACAAGATCCCGTCAGAGAACTGTCCAGCCTCCGCGCTGGCGTCTCATGCCGATGTCAGTTGGATCGTGGACACTGCGGCGGCCAGGAAGATCAACGCGTCTGCGGTGTCAGACTGAGTCCATAGCGAAGCGCACGAGGCCGACCGCCCTCTCACGCCCTTTGGTGGGGTGCATTGTCACCTTCCCTGCCGATGCGACGGCAGCAGAGCGCGCCCGGCCTATGACGTTATTTTTTGCCTGTCATCCGTTTTGCACCAGAGCCGAGATAGCCTTTCACCATAAGACACAGGCTTGTGGCCACACCGAAGGTCTGCACGCGATAGACCAGCGCCCGCCACCATTCGCCGGGTGCCGGACGAAATCGTTTGCGGGCCGGCAAAGGTCGCTCGCCCGACAGGGCATCAATGGTCGAGTCAAAAATATTCGAAATCAGGGGCGGCGGAACAACGCCATAAGTCGTCAGCCGGTGCTCCCAAGGTCTGCGTAAATCCTCATCGACGGGCCGGAACCTTGCGCCTGCGTAGTGAAGAAACTTGGCGGCTCCCGTCGCATTGATGAGATAGGCCCCCGTTGTGTTGGGAACGCGCCAATAGCGCACCAACGACCGGTTTTCCGGCAGCCGCAGCACCGTTTGCGTTGCCGATTTGGCAGCATTGGTCAGGCGTACGATGTCCCAATCGTCCGGCAGCAGGGCCAGATTGTCGAGAAACGCCCCAAACGCATCGGTAAATTCGAGATCATCCTCAAGCACCAGCACAGGCTCTGTGATAGCCTCATCAATGATCTTTTGGTGAATTAGAAGGTGGCTTGAATAACAGCCGATTTCCCCAAGCGTCAGCCCTGTGTTCTCAACTCCGTCCCAAAAGGCCCGAAGCGGTTCCGGCACAGCGTCACCGCGAACGGCTGCAATCCGCTCGAACGCCAACCCACGTGCGCCCAACTCCCGGGCCATATGATCAAGACGGTCAGCATCGCGGTCCAGAGTTGATGAGAAAAATACGGCGTGTCTGCATGGCCCCAAGTTCATTTCCGCAGCCGGTAGACCCTGTCATTGGTCCCGACCCTTTGAAACGTATTCATGAGCCCCTTCCCTATCCTATTCAGGCTTGAGTTGGGAAGGCTTTCAAACAGACATGTACAAATACAAATGCCGCACAAAGACGTAGGTCTTGCGCCGATGAGGCCAAGGCGAACCAATATTTCTATATCGATGGGGAATGGCGGAGGGAATGACTCGCTCCGCAATTCGGCTGTTTTGGCGTTTCGGATCGAGTCTAGACGCCACGAAAATCCCTGAAATTTTGCGAAAAGTGTCCGACCCCATGCCGATGGGGGCCGCTCCGTCCCGTACGTTCCGACGTCGCTTCTAAGGCTTGCGCCAATTCACGCCCTGTCCGCCTGTTTCGAACATAGCCTCCGAGCACGCAACCTACCGACTTGAATAGGTTTTCTTCTCACGCATTCGTTCTCTTGCGACCGAAGTGAGTTGCGCAAAAGGAGACGAAAATGAGCGAAGTATGTGTGAATCAGAAAGAACTGGCGGCCCGTTGGAAGATCAGCCACCGAACACTCGAGCGCTGGCGTTGGGCCCAGGAAGGTCCGCGTTACCTGAAGATCGGCGGCCGGGTCGTTTATCGACTGTCCGACGTCGAGGCCTTTGAACAGCCAGGTTCAAAGCGTTCCTGACGAGCTGCTGGCCGAAGGCTGAGCAACCAACCTCGCCCCTCGCAAGGTTACGGCATCGCAAAAAAGACAATCGCACGAAGCATTTCGATTGAACACGACATGACACCCAGCTAGCGTGCAGTCAGCACAAAAAATGGGCGCGCATATTAATCAAACGCGCTGAGCCGGGAGTGCGAAGTGGATAGTAACAAATCGGAGCTTCGTTGGGAGTCGCGCAGCGTCTCGAGTTCATCGAGTTCCGATTATTTTGGGAGGGGCGAGTGAACCGTAGCGACTTGATGGAGCAGTTCGGGCTTTCGGTGAACCAGGCGTCCGCCGACCTGAATCGCTATATCGGCTTTGCCCCGGACAACATGGTCTACGACAAGAGTGCGCGGATATATGTCCGTGGTCCCGACTATGCTGCACAGTTCCTGAAACCTGACGCCAACCGCTACCTCGCGCAGCTACGTTCTTTGGCCGATGGCATCATGGATAGCGACGACATTTGGATCGCCGAACTGCCATCATATGATGCTGCGCCAACGCCAGCCCGTGGGGTGAACCCTGTCACCCTTCGATCCGTTGTCGGTGCCATCCGCCGATCCGAGGCCATCGAGGTGAAGTATCAGTCCCTCTCGCGCCCCGAGCCGAGTTGGCGGTGGATCGCGCCTCACGCCATCGGGTTCGATGGCTTTCGATGGCACACGCGAGCTTTTTGTAAGATCGATGAGGTCTTCAAGGACTTCCTGCTTTCGCGCATCCTCCAGACGCGCGGAGTTGAAGCCAGCGAAGTCACGGATGCAGCGGATGCTGACTGGCAAGAGCATGTCATTCTAGAGATCGGCCCCCACCCGAAACTGTCCGAAAGCCAGAAGAAGGTGATCGCGCTCGACTATGGAATGCACGGTGGCAAGGCGCAGATCAAGGTTCGACGCGCTCTGCTCTACTACGCACTCAAGCGTCTTGGGCTCGATACCGATCCCGGCGCCAGAAAGCCGCAAGATCAGCAGATCGTTTTGCTCAACAAGAACCAGATAGACCAGAGCGCAGGATGAAATTGCTATGAGCAACGATGTTCAAGCCCTCCGTGAACTCATCTTGCAGCTGGTCCCCGCCGACGGCTCTACGATCGGCAATCAGGCGCTAATCACCGAACTGCAAAACTATCTGCCCGAACTGAGCGACGCCGAATACCATGCGGCGAAGGACGCGCTCGTCGTCGAGGGAATTCTTATGAAAGGGCGCGGTCGTGGCGGTTCGGTCTCCCGAACGGGAAGTGAACCACGCTTAGCCTCAGCGGCAACACAAACTAGGCCAAAGCCTGCACTCAATTCCGAGTACGCCGAAGTTAACTCTGCATTGAACGACTACTTCTTCCACGGCCGCTTCGAGATGCTGCCGGTCTACCTGGACCTGGAGGGGGACGCGGAGACTGAGTTGACTGAAGCGCTCGAAATGGATCCCGATGAACTTGGCGATTTCATCGGGCTATGTGCAGCGCAATCGCTACGCTTTGACAAGACAGACCCCTACTCTGACCATGTCGAATGGCTAAAGGATTGGAGCCAAACGGGTCGCCAAGAGCCGCCGCCATTCACAGCCCTCCTAGCCGCTCTCTCGATTGCCGCCGAAAGAATGGGGGCAGACCAAAATTTCTCTCCCAACAACTACTATGAGCGTCTTTTCGAGCTTCTGGGGGTCAAGGGTGCGACCAACCAACAAAAGCTAAAACTGTACGCAAAGAGCACACGCCAATTTTGGAGAGCGCTCAATCTTTGGCTTTCCGAGAATGACTTCTTACTGGGCCGTCCGACGGCAAGGGCACTCATCAGCCACTGGCAATACGCGAGCTATGCCTTATCGCAAGCGCTGGTGAGGGACGCAGACCGAAATAGGTTTGCGGGCCTTTTCGAGATCCTACGACCTTGTCCCGGGGGACCCTGTCCCCGAGGCGGAGATGGTCCTTCTAGTTCATGACTGGATGACCTCTCATGGACCCACGGGGCCTACGGCTTGGCTACGCAAGCTCTGGGCCGCGAATGAGCTCAGGGAGCGCGTGGTCGCAGCCGCACTGGACGCTTTTGAAACTTGGGAGAAATCGACTGCCACGACCGCGGATGGCTCCCGGAATGCCCGGCTCCAATGGCAGCTGGGCTTCACTGGTTTCACCGGAAAGCGGGCGCGTCTTTCACTCGTGGTCACCCGCGGCGGACAGGAAGAGGCTCTTCAGCCTGATTCCTCGTCCGCAGGAGTCGAATCAGGGCTTTTCTTGGAAGGCGGCATTGAAGCAGGCAGTCAGTTTCTTGGGCCTCTCCAATCCCTTAACTTGGATCTTTTGCTACTGCAGTCACGTAAATTCACTGGGTCCGAAAGTGGCATTTCGTACAATTACGTCGCGAAACCGATCGTACCTCTTGCCCGGTCTCCCGACGGTCCTGCCTACAGAGAAGTATCTCGCGTAAGTCTCTTTGATGAACACGCTATCCTTTGCCACGAGGCTTGGCTCGAGAAAGTCGAAGGACATCTCTCGAAATGTGCGCGATTAGGATATGCAGTGCTCCGCGCACAGGACATGCAAGGAATTCCAGAGGGCTGGTGCATTCTGCGCGGTGTAGAAGTCGTAAGATCGGTTGATGGCGCACATGACAACCTCCACGCACTGAATCCGATTGGGAGCACGGCCGCCATCGCTTGCGTCGATGGATTGAAGCTAGGCCACGGGACTTGGCATGCTGATGCGCGCCCAACGGTTGAAGCAACTTCAGAGAAACCTGACTGCACGCTCGAGGTTGTCCGAGAAAGGTTCGGTGACCCAGATGAGTTGCTCGTTGCATCCAAGGCCAACGGAGACTTCATGGAGGCCGCTCTGAGCACGGTAGAGATTGCGCCGGGCACGAATTTACGCGCTGTAGTTAAAGCCAAGGGCACAGAATTCGCCGAGACCTCTTTTTCGCTTAGGAGCGCCGACGTACCGCGTCCTCTAGGCAAGAAACGCTTCTTTCATCCCGCCGCAGAGGGAAAAGGCTTTTCACTCGAACAGGCTGTCGTCGGCTCGGGCCCCTTGCACGGTCTTGAGGGATGCTTTCTTCACGGTGAATTCGGCAGTGATGAGAACTCAAACTTGAGCGCAACAATCAACAATCAGGAAGATATTCCAGCGGGCAGCCCCGAGGTATCTCCTGAGGCAGATTGGCAGCGTTCAAGTGATGCGGCGCAAAAGGCTAGCGAAAGTTGCGTCATCCGCGGGTACCATTACTGGATCCTGGAACCTTTCCAGAAGGGCGACGACCGTTTCGAAGCCAAGATGGCAGAGTGCAAGAACTGTCATATAAGGGCGCTTTCTCGGTCTCGGGAAGTCGCGAAGGGCAATTGGATAAAGATAAGGCAGCAGGATCAGCCCGTCCCGAAGAGGAAGCGCCAGAGCGCACTCGCGAGCGGTCAGATCGAGGGAGGCTCGAACGAAGACGCCTTCATTTCACTCGACACGGTCTACGATGGTCTCTGCTATCTTGGGCAGGGAACTTGGGGAGCGTTTCAGCGGCTTGTCGCGGGAGCTTCACAGGAACCTTGGTTCTCCTATTCATTTGCGAATGATCTGTTCGCCCTCGGCCACTTGGAATCTGTTGACGCTTTTCAATCCACCACAACCGACTGGTCCGTACCACCACCAGTTTTGGTCATTGGCTTGGACAACAAGGCGCGTCTCGCCGGTTTCCACTCAAAAGCCCTTATTGAGCGCATCGACTCGGTTCTAACTCGGGAAGGTGCGATTTATGATCCTGTCTCTGCACCGGGATGCATGACCGCCCGGAGGTGGTCTGGATTAACCGGGCTAGATCTAGAAGCGCTTCTAAAAGGCATCGCGGACCCACACGGTCGGCCTGTAGCAATCGCACGGGGCCTTGGCGGCATAATCGCAAGCCAACTTCCGTCGTTTGACGAGGACGTGGGCGCGTGGAATGCCGATACATGTCGAGAAGTCAGATGGCTTGGCCAAGTTCGACGTTCAAAGGGCGCGTTGGACGAGCTTAGAAAGACCGCAAGGCGCTGGAGCCTACAGGGTAGGTTTGCACGGAACCCGTTACTTTTATCGCGACGCGGATGGCATCTCGCGGCAAGTGGGACACCGTATTGCAAAAGTCTTGGCCGCCCGAGCCGAAGACACCCAGCTGCATGGATATGACATTTCGACAGGAAAGTTTACAGCGGCCCTTGGAGTCGACCCGCCCGGATTGTTTGCCCGGGCAATCGTCGCATCCAGTGGAATGCTTCCAACAGTTGAGGATGGGCGACTTATCTACGTGAACGTAGACCCGTCGGTAGCGGCGATGGTTTTGAAAAAGATGTACGGGGAGGATTAAAGCCTTGAGTAGAGCAACGCCGAGCGAAGTACTGGAGTATATTCAGGAAGCGTACCACAAGTACTACGACAGTGCCTTCTGGATGCGCGACGAACCCCTAATGAAGGAGCGACGCACGCTTCTAGAAGAACTAGAGCCTCACCGCGCAGGAAATCCTTCTGGAGGCGGTTCTGGCATACCCGTCCGCTGTCCCCGTCGACGAGGCATGCAAGGCAGCGGGTCTTCCAGACGGCGTGGCTGAGCATCTAGGCCGGGTAGTTTTTGGTGCAGACTTCGCTTTTCGAAAACATCAGGCACAATCTCTCGAAATATCTCTGGCCAAGAACGACGCTGCGTTGAAGAACGTCGTCGTCACGTCAGGCACGGGTTCCGGAAAGACCGAGAGCTTTCTGCTGCCGGTGATTGCGCGGCTCTTGGCAGAGCGTTTGCAGGGTGTCGGAACAGGCTCGCTCCACAGCTGGTGGGAGCAACCATGGTCGCAGGAGAATACTTGGTCGGGCCTACGCTCAAGGATAGACGGAGGTCCGAAACCCGCCGTTCGTGCGCTCTTACTGTACCCTACGAACGCCCTAGTAGAGGATCAGGTATCGCGGCTGCGCCGCGCCGCTTTCCGTGCAAAGGAAATCCACGGCTCTCCCCTCTTTTACTTCGGAAGATATACGGGCGCGACTCGCTGGCGCGACATACTTTCCCCCGGCTCAACTCAAGGCCGGAGACCGCAATCGGATCCGGGAGGTCGCTCGGGACCTCCGAAAAATCGCCGAGGAAGCAGAGCGCCTAAAGGACCGAGACGAAGAGATACGAGGCCAGTTTCAGGATCCTTCGTGCGGCGAGATGATGACTCGCTGGGACATGATCGACGCCCCGCCAGACATCATGATCACGAACGTTTCGATGCTTAACGTCATGCTTATGCGTGACCATGAAGCGCCGATCTTCGAGGCTACGAAGCAGTGGCTTCGGTCATCTCCCGATAACCACTTCTCGCTTGTTGTAGACGAACTCCACGGCTACCGCGGAACCGCTGGAACTGAGGTCGCCCTTGTTATCCGTAACCTACTCCTAAGGCTTGGGATCGAACCCGGCTCACCGCAGCTCAGATGCCTCGGAACCAGTGCATCCCTCGATGGTGAAGAAGGGCGCGAATACCTCCAGCAGTTCTTCGGCGTCGAAAAGTCGACCTTTGCTGTCTTCCCAGGTGAGCCGCGCAAACCCAAAGTTGCGCTACCGGTTGACGAGACTCTCGTCACTGACAAGGCTGCGGCGATCATCGCGGGCGACAGCAAGGCAGTTCACGAAGTCTTGTCGCGGTTCTCACCAAGAGACGCGCTTGGCGCGGCTTGCCTAGCGGCTGGACGAAAAGAGGACGGTGGTGTCGCGCCCGCTAGAATATCCAAGGTCAAGGAAGCGCTCTTCGGAGCTGGGGCGGATGATCTTTCGTTCACGGCGGTGCTCCATGCCGCAGCGCAAGAGAAATCCACTTCGTTCGAGGAACCGAAGCCATCATTTCGCTCTCATATGTTCCTTCGGCAGATTCAGGGAATGTGGGCCTGTTCCAATCCCAATTGCAGCGAGGTCGAAACTGAACATCGGTACGAGGGACGGATTATTGGAAAAGTATTCAAGCAGCCTGCGATAAAGTGCCCTTGCGGAGGCCAAGTTCTTGAACTTCTCTACTGCTACGATTGCGGGGAGGCCTACCTCGGCGGATACGTTACGCCGACCATGGAGGGCGCCGAGGACGGTGAAGTCTTCCTCGAGTCCGGCCCCACAGACCTGTCGACAACTATGCCTGGGCTTGTCAACGAGCGGCCGAATAGCCGTTTCCGATGGTACTGGCACTGGAAAGACAGTTGACTCAGGAGTGACCACCAATTGGCAGCATAAGAATCCCGCGACCGGAAAATCCGTGTCGTTTGGCTTTACTGCCGCGGTATACCATCCGCTCTACGGGCACCTTCGCAAAGCCCAGCCGGGCGAAACGCCCACCGGCACGATGTACCAAGTTCCGCGCGACGTAGACGTGCCAGGTCTTCCTGGGCGATGTCCGGCTTGCCAGTCGACAAAGAGCCAAAGCCGCATTTTGAAGGCGTTCTTCGCAGGGAGCCGGGTCAACAGCCCTATCCGAGGTCTCCGGACCGGTTTGAACGTGACAACGCAGGTTATTGCAGATCGCGCCACGTCTAGTCTCGGTTCAGCGGATCGCGCGGCCCCAATGATCGCGTTCACAGACAGTCGCGACGATGCCGCAGACGTCGCTGCTGGACTCGAGTTGAACCACTTCCGATCGCTCGTGAGGCAGCTCGTCTTCCGAGAGCTGAGACCACGCGAGCAGTTCACGCTTGAGGACGCGAAGGCTGTTGCCGAGAAGATTCAAGATGAGAGCGCGCTCGACGCGCGAGAGACCGAGATCGCCGAAAGCGTCAGGGCGTTTGATCCGAAGCTCGTGAACGCTCTCTTCATGGATATCATAGGACGGGCGAACGAGTCCCAGCGAGCAATTATCGAGGATTTTGCTTCGAAAGCCCTTGGAAATCCTGCAATCTCTTGGAGCCAGCTCGTCTCAGGCATACTGGCCCGCCTGCTCGAGCTCGGAGAGAACCCGCAGGGTTCCGAAGCCTCTAGGCAGACGGTCGAAAATGAGCCGTGGTGGCGGTTCTTCGATGAAACGCGCCCCGCTGGTATGGAGCGTCTAGAGTCGTCGATCGAGGAGTCTGGCCGCCGAGTTATTCGCGAGAACCTTTCTTCGCTCGTAGCGGCGGCATTGTTTGACGCTGGCGGGCGCGACCTCGGGACACTCGGGATGGCCTTCGTGCGACCAGCTGGCCAGTTCGCGGACAAGCTTGGCCTCGACCCCAAGGAAGCCGAGTGCATTCTTGCGAACGTCGTACGGCTTTTGGGTCAGGCTCGCCTTTACACGGGGGGCGGTAGTAGTCAGTCGAGCACGAATACGCCGACTGCCGTGCGCAAGTACCTTGAAAAGGTTGCACCTAGGGTAAACCGGGACCCGGTGGTGCTCGCGGACTCGATCGGTGAACTCCTGAGAACGGAGAGTATCGCCAATGAGAACTGGGTTCTTCAAGTTGCCCGGTACGCCAGCCTCAAGCTCGAACTAGCGCCGATACAGACGGGGCTCGCTCGCTGTAATCGCTGCTCGCGGATCTCCGCTAACACTGGGATCAAGGCTTGCACGTCGCTCAACTGCGAGTCCGACAGCTTCTCGCCAATAGAGCCGCCCGAAGATGACTATTACCGTTGGCTATCGGGAGAAACGGCGCACAGGCTTAATGTCGAGGAATTGACAGGCCAAACCAAACCGCTCTCTGAACAACGCAGACGTCAACGGCTATTCAAGGGAGCCTTTCTGGATGGCGAAGACCAGCGTGTCCATGGGATCGACGTCCTAAGCGTTACCACGACTATGGAAGTCGGCGTCGACATCGGCTCGCTTGAGCTTGTGATGATGGCAAACATGCCACCGCAACGCTTCAATTATCAACAGCGGGTCGGGCGCGCTGGCCGCGCCGGGCAGAGCTTCTCCTACGCCCTCACGATTTGTCGTGGAGGATCGCACGATGACTTCTACTACTCTAATCCCGAACGCATTACCGGCGACACCCCGCCCCAGCCGTATCTAGATCTATCCCGTCCTGAGATCGTGAAGCGCGTCGTGGCCGCAGAGTCGCTGCGGAGGGCCTTCGCCGCTCTTGAAGAGCCTCCCAAGCGGAGTTCGAGTACGCACGGCGCCTTTGGGACGGTGAGTGACTGGGAAGTGGAACACAAACTTCCTGTCGCGGAGTGGCTGGCAACGTCGCCTGAGATCGACGAAGTCGTGAATGCCCTTTGCCATAACGCACCCCTTTTGCCCGGGAAACGCGAAGAAATCGAGGACTACTGCCGCACCAAGTTAGCCGAGCACGTATCCGAAATTACGAAGAGCGACCGGTACATTCAGGAAGAACTCAGCGAACGGCTCGCCACAGCCGGGGTGCTTCCAATGTTTGGGTTCCCGACACAAACGCGGAGCCTTTTCGGTTTCAAGCGGGATGCGACAGTTGACGAGATGGTAATTTCGGATCGTCCACTTGACCATGCGGTCTGGGCGTTTTCACCTGGTTCCGAAGTGCCCAAGGACAAGCAGATTCACGTAGCTTGTGGCTTCGAGTACAAGAGGCAGGCAGGGGGCCGGATCATTTCCGATCCTGATCCACTCGGCACACCGCTCACATTTTCAAGGTGCGAAGAGGAAACTTGCGGCAACATAATGCAGGGTGCTCTCGAAACCTGCGACGTGTGCGGCAACATGGCGTCGCCCTTCGACCTTTACCAGCCCAAAGGGTTTGTGACGACCGGACGACCGAGAGACTATGACGGCCAAAGGCAGCGCGGACCGGCATTGAATCCACCTGTCTTGGCGTTCAAGCCTGACTACGCATCGGGTTTCGATGTTGGCCCGATGAGAGCAGCCCTGACCTCGGACGAACCGATCGCGCTCGTAAACGACGCTGGCGGTGAGCTCTTCAAATTCCGGCGAAAGTTTAACTCGATTGTTGTGAATGACGACTACCTCTATCGGGACGACCCGCCCCACCAAGATCTACTGGGAGAGCCGGAAACCACCGGAGCAATCGGGGCGGTTTTCAACACGGACGTCATGACCTTGTTGCTCGATCGGTTACCGGGTGTCGGCTACAACGGTGTTCTAGACGTCGAAAACCAGCCAGCGGCGACCGCTGCGCTTGTATCGTTCGGCGAATTCGTGAAACTCGCCGCGGCAGTTGAGCTCGACGTTGACCCGTCCGAGCTCCGGGTAGGTACGCAAAAATGGAGAACTCCGAGTTGCGTGACGCGCCAAATCTATGTTGCAGACTCCCTCGAAAATGGCGCGGGCTATACTCGACACATCTGCGATCCCGGCCGCATGCAAGCACTGCTGGAAAAACACTACGCAGTTAGGCGGGCTGAGTGGCAAGCCGACGACCACGCCTTGTGCGATAGATCTTGCCCGGACTGCCTTAGGAACTACAACAACAGGTTCCTTCATTCAGCGCTCGATTGGCGGCTTGCCCTCGATGTCGCGGAACTGGTTCTAGGCCATCCATTGGAAACCGATCGTTGGCTCGCGCCTGCCGAGAGGATCGGTAAACGTTTCGTCGATCTATGCAACTCGGAACACGGCAACGTCTTCTTGGAGCAGGCTGACAGCCTTTACGCGGTGACTAGGACAAAGCCGGGCCTTTCGCTGGTTCTGTCGCACCCACTTTGGTACACCAAAAAGGACGGCCCCGCGCATGATAGACAGCACGACGCGAAGTCAATGCTTCAAGCCAACCATGGCCCTGGCCATCAGGTTTTGTTCGTGGACATACGTGACTTCGCTAGCTCTCCGCAGTCCCACGTTGTCAAAATGCTAGAGGCGTCATGATCGAGATCGTGGGAACCGAGGGCTCGAGCGAGTACAGGGCTGCGATCATGGTTCGCGATGCGCTTGAATCTTCTTGGCACTGGAGTGACCACCTCGCCGGTCGAGGAAGATGACATAAAGATCGCCGTCAGCGTCAAGATTTCTGGCTACAAGATCCAAGACATCGATATTGTACTAGCAGGTCGCCTATCACCGCCTCGACAAGTGCGGCCAGCCCGGGTGATCCGGGGCCACACAGGCAACCGCCTCAACAATCGCCCCCTCATCGTCGAAAGCTTCGTGGTGACCATAGAGGTTAAGGACCAAGACGATAGAGGTGTCAGGATCAACGACGATAAGGTCCAAGTGCGCTATTCTCGGTCGGGAAAGGTCGAATGGAAGAGCGCGACAGACCAAAATATTGACCAAGTTCACTCCCTGAAGGCCTACTTTTCGGACCAACATGCGGACGTCTTTGTGCGCCGGTGCATGGTATTCCCAAGCCTCTCAAATATCAGTGCCCCAAGCGCCGTCGCATCTGGATTCAACGGCCATCAGCTCATCAGCGCCATCGCAAGTCCTTCACCAGTGCTCGAGCGAAAGGGACAGGGTTTCTTGTCTGCCGGAAACTCTCCGGCAATCGATAAAGTGCTCGGGTCGTCGCTCTTCCGCCCCATGGTTCCAACACGCCTCGACCGAGAACGCATTGACAGGATCGCCGCGAAGAGCCCGGCGGTGGACGAACTTCTGGCAACGCTGGGGTCCGGCACGATCTTCCTCCGAGGGTACGGAGGCACGGGCAAGACAGTGTTGCTAATCCAAACGGCTTGGAAGCAGTTCAAGGTCGACGGAAAGCGCACACTTATCCTGACCTACAACCTGGCACTCGCGGCCGACATGCGTCGGTTGATGGCGCTCATGGCGATCCCGTCATCGTCGGAAGACGGTGGCATACAGATCGGCACGGTGATGTCATTCCTCTACAAGTGGTTTGCAAAGCTACACCTTCTCGAAGAAGAGGAACTAGATTTCTCGAAGTATCCAGCCCTGTGCGACACCGCGGTTGAGATGATCAACAGCGGCGCTGTCACGGCGGAGGACATCGAAAACATCGTCGCTGAAGAGCCAGAAAAGTTCGACTTCGATCAAGTTTTCGTCGATGAGGGACAAGACTGGCCGCAGGGCGAAACCGCATTGTTAAAAGCCCTTTACAGCCCACTTAGGCTGTGTGTGGCAGATGGAATAGACCAATTTACGCGAGGGCAGCGCGCAGATTGGCGAACAGGAGTGCCGCGAAACGAACGGAAGACGCAAAGCCTGACAACCTGCCTACGGCTCAAACGAAACCTCTCGCTCTTCGTTGCTGAGATAGCGCGGGCTACGGGGATGGGCTGGGAAGCGGAGGCAAATCCCGTGGCGGGCGGAGGGCGGCTCATCATCCTGTGTAAGCCCTACGAAACTGCTCGTGAATTCCACGAGCAGCTCGTACGAGAGCTCCGTCAGGACGGGAACGCTCCGGTAGACATGCTTTTCTGCGTGCCGCCGGGAGGTGTAAAACGCGAAGGCTCGACAACGCATAGTACCATGGCGACCGTTCTGTCTAGCTGGGGACATGAGACTTGGGACGGTGTGGACCCCGGCTCCCGGTTGGATTTTGCTCGCTCATCCGAGCAGGCAAGAATCGTCCAATACGCATCCTGCCGCGGACTGGAAGGCTGGTCGGTCATCTTGGATGGCTTTGATGACTTCCTAGAACACACCGCAGAGCGAAAGCGGATCGAGGGATTAACAAAAGATGAGATTGAAGGATTCGTGGATCTGGAGACTGCCGCGATCCGGGAAGCGTGGCGGTGGGGCATGATTGCACTAACGCGACCGATCGACACCCTCGTAATCCAGTTGAGTAATTCCACGAGCAAGTATGGCAGGCAAATACTTGATGTCGCGCAGTCATTCGGTGACTTCGTCGAGGTCGTCGAATGATCCCGTGGCGTCCGCGCCATGAGCCATCGGGCGCGCGATCGATGCGTACTATATCTGGTTTTCGCCTGGACAGCTCCCGCCACATATGCTATCGGTGCCACCACGCAAACGGCACGAAAAACCTGAGGTGAGTATGCTGCAAATTCCGGCCACACACGACACGGCAGAGCAACACGGGGCGTCCGACGCGAAGAGCGGCCGCTCCAAATCTCACGTGTATGGCATGGTCGACCTTTTTGCGGGCTGCGGCGGGCTGTCACTAGGCTTCGAAAATGCAGGGTTCACCCCCGCCTTCGTGAACGAGCTGAACGAACATGCGATGGCCACGTACCTCGCGAACCGGCAGCACGAACTCGGGGGGCAAAAATTTACCGAGAATGCTTCACTGAGGTGTAACGATGCGCACGAACTGCAGGGAAAACGTCTTGAACAACTCGTAGCCGACCTCGCCAACCTCGGCGAGATCGATATGAAATTCGACACCGTGAGCACGAAAGCTGGGGGTGGAAGCACCCTAGACGTGTTAACCGGCGGCCCACCCTGCAGGGATATTCCGGGATCGGGATACGGCGTTCATACGCAGTAGATCGTAGGGAGATCCCGTCGAACCAGTTGTACCAAAGGATGGCTGAAATCATTCGCCGTCTGCGTCCGAGGGTTTTCCTGTTCGAGAACGTGCGCGGCCTCTTGAATGCGAAGTGGACAAAGGACGGTGGCGAGCCGATCTGGCCAGACGTGTTCGCCGAATTTAAGTCGATTCCTGGGTACGAGGTGCGCTGGAAGCTCGTCTACGCGAAGGATTACGGCGTTCCGCAGAATCGACCGAGGGTGCTGTTGGTCGGGATTCGGAAGGATATCGTCTCCTCATCGGATCTGCTCGACCCGAATGCGGATCCCGAGGATGCCGTGAAGTGCCGCTTTCTTCCAGCGGCAGGCGAACGCCCTTATCCCGACTTAGTTGACCTCTTGGGAGATCTCGTTGACGATAGCGTCGAAGAGATCTTGCGTTCGCAAGACTTCCAAAGAGGAGTCTTCGAAACCACGAAGTACCCGCGCAAACCAAAACCCGGGGTCGCCGAGACTCTGCGACGTCCTCCAGAATGGGCGCCTGACCTGAAGGTCGTCCTAACGGATCAGGAATACAGCAAGCACAAATTGGCCGTTGTTGAGAAATTCTCGCACATGCTGATCAACGACGGTGAGATCCCCGAACAATTCAAGACCAAGAAGTTTTCTCAGAGAGTGTTGCGCGCCCGCTGGGGCAACCACTCGCCGAATATCACTGCGACGTCTCTCCCAGACGACTACGTCCACTTTAGTCAGCCACGGGTCCTGACAGTCCGCGAATGGGCTAGGTTACAGCTATTCCCTGACTGGTACCAATTTAAGGGCAAACGCACCACTGGCGGCCTGCGGCGGGCTGGCAACCCTCTTGAGGGGTTGTTCGACCGCGAAGTTCCAAAGTACACGCAGATTGGGAACGCGGTACCCGTCGGTCTCGCTGAAGCTGTCGGTCGACACTTCCGCAATATCTTGGATAACGCACTCAATTAAAGAAAGTAGCTAGGCGGCTTGGCACTTCGACAGCTGACTGAAATCGAGAAACAGCATCTCGAGCGCCTAACTGCGGCCTCGATCGATGCCACTTTGATTCAACCAACCTGCACGGGCCTCAAGAAATCGATCCTCGACGCGACCATCCCTGTAAGAAACTACCTTCGCGATCATGGCCTTCACGACTACGACGGCCAAGGTCAAGGCGCCAGCGAACACGGGCAGCAACTGGACGCGAGATTGGTCGAAGTGGATCGGGCAACGGTGTCGCGGGTCTCGCTCTACAGGCCGAAGACCAAGCAAGGTGACCCGCGGATCTGGTTCTCGGGTTTACCAGCTTTTGCCGAGGCCGATGACATGCTGGCGGTCACAGCGCATGACGGCGGTCTAGCCGTGGTCAACCTGACACGCACCGACGTTTCAAGAATCGTGGACCAACGTATTCCCGGACCACTACTCGAACTCATTGACGCCATTTCGCGTGACGCGACCAGCGTAGCTCACGAGCTACTAGAAAAGCTCAAGGCGATCGCTGCTGGTGGCTTGGTCAGGTCGGTAATGTCGGAGCGCGCCGACACTGCGATCGGGCGCACTTTAGAGCATGCCCTAGGGATCCAGATCAACTCGCGGCGCGAACCTGACTACAAGGGCATCGAGCTGAAATCATATCGCCGCGCCGCGCGCGCCTCCCGCGAAAACCGCAAAACATTATTCGCACGAGTGGCGAATTGGGAGTTGAGCAAGTTCAAAAGCAGTCGCGAGATCCTCGAAACCTTTGGCTATGATCGCGGAGAGGATTTCAAGCTCTACTGCACCATTAGCACCCAAACGGCGAACTCGCAGGGCCTCTATTTCGAGATCGAAGACAAGGACGGGCTCCTGAACGAACGGTCAACGCGGAAGGAAATCGGTACCTTTGCAACTTGGGCATTGAAAGATCTGCGTGCGGCGATGGCTGAGAAGCATGCAGAGACCTTCTGGGTCGGAGCTCGTGTTCACGAGCAGGCCGGTCATGATTACTTCGAATTTCGGGATGTCATGCACACGCAGAAACCGATCCTGTCACAGTTTGATCTCCTGCTCGAGCAAGGAGAGATCACCATGGACCACCTGATCAAGAGGACAGCGAAAGGCCGGGTCTCCGAGAAGGGCCCGCTCTTCAAGATCAACGCTGCTTCGCTCGGCCTCCTGTTCCCGCCTAGCAAGTCCTATGCGCTACGTTGAACCCGACTTTGGGGTGCTGTCCATCGGCGAAAAGCGCAAGATAACCCACCTCCGAGAGGACCTACTTGGATGGTTCTCTCATTTCGGGCGCAAGCTTCCTTGGCGCAGTGCGCGCGCGTCGGAGTTCGAGAAAATCTGTGACGAGGTTCTCCTGCAGCGTACTCAGGGCCGAGACCGTGGCCGCCATGTACCCTGCCTTCTTTGCACAGTACAAAAACTGGTCGAGACTTGGCGGATGCCTCGATCAGGGAACTCGAGGAAAATCTCAAGCCCATCGGCCTTTGGCGACGGCGCGCAATTTCCATCAAGGGTCTCGCGACCTATGCAGCAGGGCACGACGGCCGCTTCCCCACCGTTCCTCGAGAGCTCGGCGAAGTGCCCGGCGTCGGGCAATACGTCATGAACGCCATCATGCTCTTTCAACACGGGGTGAACCGGCCCCTCGTGGACGTTAACATGGCACGCGTGCTGGAGCGGTTCCTGCGCCCCCGGACGCTCGCGGACATCCGATATGACCCGTGGCTACAGGCAGCCTCGCACTGGCTGGTCCGAGACCGCGCGGTCGAGACGAACTGGGCTACGCTAGACTTTGCTGCCGCAATATGCAGATCTCGCCAACCAGCATGCGCTGGTTGCTTAATTAGTCTGCGTTGCCGCTATTTGCATCAACGGCGCGCTACTGAGCAGCTTTAAAACGCTGCATCATCTCCTTGTTCGAAGTCAGATCGTCCATCGTAACGTTGATGCACGATGTCCAGAACGTTGTTCCGTTGTCCGGGTCAGTTTCGTTTGCTTTCCAGACCTTTCCCCTTGCCTCCAACTCTGCGATCCCAATCCCACCAAGAATGAACGCATGGGTGAAGCGATAGACATCCGTCTCGGACCTCCGCCGGTCCCTGAGTAGTGATACAAAATAGTAGAAGTCGGGGCGTTGATGATCGTGGTTGTAGAGCGGCACGGAGTTGTCGTAATGCCGTTTTGGCTTTACCGTCCTGTCCTTGGTTTTCACGTCTAGCGTGACGCGACCTGAAACCAAGAAGTCATGCGTGGTTTCGTGCCTGTCGTCGGTGAAGTTGACCCCTTTGAGCTTTAGGTACTCGGCGAACGCTAGTTCGCCGATACAACCGACGAGATTTGCCTGCAGCTTCCGGTGCGAGTAATCATACTCTGGAAGCTGCAGTGCCCTTTCATGGGCACTATCCAGCATTTCCTTGTTGAGCGAAAAACCTGAATATGTATCAGCCATAGTTCTATTTATTTCGTCACTAGAGGTCAAATCATAGGTCGAAAGCTGATCGCCCAACGATCCGCCTCATGTCACTCGTAAAAATTGAGTGTGGGCGATACAGCTGCGAACCGTAAATATTCTGAACTGACTCTGGGTTTACCCCGCGCGCAGTTAGCGTCGAGCGGACCTGATCAATGGTAAAATCAGGCATGTAGATCGCCGAAAAGCCCATCCTCTTGAATAGCTGAATCCGCCTCTTAGTTAGAAACTCGTCAGGCTGATTGAAGAATCCAAACCCAATACCCTCTATCGAATTCGCAGAATACAATAACCGCTCTCGCGCGCTCTCAGTCTTCACAGAAATTAGGAGGTTTGTTGGAGCGCAGGGAATGAGAATATCGCCAAGGGCCCGCAAGTCGCGGAGGGCCCCTGTGTTGAGGAGAGCGTGGTACTTGGCATTTGCCAGTCGGGCCAGCCATTGCCATCCAATCCCATTCTTGGAACACCTTCATTCGCCAAGAGATCGCTGCACAGTAGTTCTGAAATTTCGCCAACTCCGGCAGCCGGCACACGGAACGGCGGATAACGCCACGCCCGACCGTTAGGGTGCTGGATGGCAAATGCTTGCCCGACGTTACCCGATGAAATACGCCCGCCTAGTGTCAGCTCACACAAGTGGACAACTGCTCTTGCGTCGACCGGCACATCCATTTGGTTCGAAAGGCACGGACAGAGAGACAGAAGCCGCTTGAAATGCGCATTTACGGTTGTTGGCTCAGGCGAACTAGCAGCCACCGCGCCCGGAGCTTGAGCAAAGTCACGGACAAGTGCTGCAGTAAGATCTGCCACTGCTTGAGCCCTACTACGGGCGCCTGCGGGAACAACAAGCTCTGCAACGTCGTTCCAGCTACGCGCTCCTGTTCCCATGGGGCAGAATGGGTGAAGACAATCCAAGAAATTTTCCGATGGTTGCTAGGTCTCGATCGAGATCGTTGATCTATAGTCTCTTTTCTCAGAGAGGTCTGTCAACCTGCGTGCGAGCACCAAAGCGACAACGTTCGAGGAAATGCCTTTGCGATCTATTTGCAAAGCTAAGCCACACGTTAATTCGAAGTTGGGCGAGCCGCCCCATACCTGCACGCCCGCGCCTGATCCCGCATGACAGCGTAGTCGCTTATCATTTCCACTACGGCTGATCCGTCTGGTAGCAAGGCCAATTCCTCGGCTGCCATTGCCTGAAACTCCCGACTGTACTCCGGGATCGGCGGGCATACTGCCCCGCCACCTGTCTCAAAACCCGCCGTCGCGCAGCCGTTCAACCAGCTCGTCGCGATCACGAGGACGGCGAGCCGCCGCTTCCAGCATCCGGCGTTGGATTTCATTGGCCTTCTCCCTGGTTTCGAGGCTTTCCGTCAGGCGACCCATGCGCTCGCCGGAGCGGCGGATCGACAGCAGGAACACGACGATGGCGACAGCCATAGCTCCGTAACGCAAAGCGGCCCGCGCCGATGGTCTGGAGGCGATCCAGCCGAAAATGGTCGCGATCATCTCTTCCCCCGTTTCCAATCATCAAGCCGGGCATAGATCGCGACCGCGATGCCAATGAGCGCCAAAGCAATGAACACCCAGCGAAGCGTATCCAGATAGGGGACCAGCGGCAGGACGGCGGACTGGGTCTCGGCAAGAACACTCTGCGCGACCTCAACCCCGGCTGCGCCCAGCGTCGCCACTCCGGCCGCTCCGCCACCTTTCATGGTCCGGCTTTGCGCAAGCACCTCGCGCGCAGGCGGAGTGTCCTCGGCGAAGGCCGTCGCCCGGACCGGGAACCGCTCACCCCACTGGCGCGCAGGGCCGAGATCGACATGGATGAAGCCAGACCGCGAGTAGAAGCCGAAACCGAGAAAACCCACCGCTCGTGCCGCTGCCTCGAACGCCACCGGGTCTTGGTTCGCCATGGCGATGTCGAAGGCGGTGCCTTCGAGGTGCTTCGACCGCGTGGCACCGCCAACGGCGCGGTTGTGCTCGGGGCTACGATAGGCGGAGCGGACGATCAGCGGCTTGCCCAGCCGGTCACGCAGCGCCTGCAGCTTGTCGAGCGCGGGCTCGTTGATCAGCAGTTTGCCGGTGCCGCGGCAGGCAATTTCGGCGGGCGAGAAGTTGATCCAGCGCCAGGTATTCCCCGGCACGTCGCGCCAATGGTCGTAAAAGGTCGTGGTCATGATGTCCTCCAGAAACGAAAAACCCGCCTCGAGGGCGGGTGCGGTTGGGTCGATGAATGGGGATGGTGAGCGGCTACGGGCCGCTGCTAAATATCTTGAGTTTGATCGCGATCCCGGCCAGCAGCGCCAGCATCACGCCTGTGGTGATCATGCGGACGGCGGTCTGCATCGCGGTGCGTCGCACAAGCCGGATGCAGTCGAGCAAGGATCGCAGGTCGCGGATATCGAGCGCAGCCTCTTCACCATCGAGGCCGACATCGGCGAGCGCGCGCTTGGCACCTTTCTCGGCTGCCCGCGCCAGCGTTGCCTCGAATTCGGCGTCGGGCATGCGGACGAAGCCCTGATCAGATCGGGGTGGTGTCATCGAGATCCTCCTTCCGCCGCTCAACCGGCCTTGTAGCCCCAGAAGGACGTGTGGTCGGCGGCGAAGTAGCCGTCCGCGACCCGGAAAAACCCCTGCAGCTCGACGGTATCGCCCGCCATCAGCGGGACCATGGTCTGCAGCCAGATGGCGGTGGCGAGCGAGACGTGGGTCGCGGAGATTTCTCCGAGGGATCCGCGGATTTCCGTGGTCCCGTTCAGCACTAGCCGCCCGCGCATGCGGGCCGTGGCGCTGGCGTTGATCTTGTAGAGCAGCGTCGCGCCGAAAAGGTAGGTGCCGTCCACGGGGGCGACGAAGTGGTTGTTTGCTGCATCGAACGCGCCCTGGTCGTTGTAGTCGGTGTTGTTCAGGCCGATCTTCGTCCAAGTCCCGACGCCCACGTAGTTGTCGTAGTTCGTGTACGCCTTGAACCGCGGCAGCCGGGGCTGGTCGACGATGCCGCTCGTGTTGTCGACGCTGAGCCCGTCGAAGAAGGTGCTGCCGTCGGCCGAGACCGCGAGGCGGAAGCGGTCGGAGCCGAAGAGCCCGACCAGCGCCTTCGTCACGAAGCCGGTCTGGAGCGTAAGGCCGAGATCGTCGGCTGCGGCCTCCTTGTTCATGGTGTAAAAGAGATCGCCGGTGCCGCCCTCGGCCACTGTCTTCGCCGTCCAGAGCGCGGCGTTCAGCTTGGCGGAGAACGGATTGGCGGCATTGGCGGTCGTGCCCAGCCCCAACAGCGCTAGGTTCTGCAACTCGTTGGGCGTGGTACCGATCCAGCCAGCACCGTCGTAGACCAGCAGCAGACCTTCGTCCTCGACCCAAGCACGCCAGCCGGTCCGCGGTGGCAGGCGCAGCCATGCACCGTCGGTGAACAGCGCCACGTTCAGGTCCCAGCCCGCCCAATCGCCCGTGCCGCCGCTGGCTACGATGTAACGGTCGCCATCGGCGGGACTTCCCGGTGGCGCTGTCAGATCGCGGTCGAGGACAGAAAGCTGCACGAGCCCGTCGAGCAGTCGCAGGGCCTCGTTGTGGGTGACATGCTTCTGGGACTGCGCCGCGAGGATGTAGGGCATTAGCAGTTTAGTCGTGGTGTCGGACATAGCGGTCCTCAGAGTTGGAGCGTGACGGTTCTGCCCCCACCCCGCCCGATCAGGGCTGAGAGCTGTAAAATGCGAATATCGAGCGTGTCGCCGGGTCCCAGCAGCGAACCCCAGTCGGCCGTTTGCTGGGCGGCCGTGTAGATCGCGCTGGTCGTGGTCGTGCTCAGCACCCGCTTCACTGTGGTGCCGTATAGGAGCTCGAACTCGTAGGCCTCGGTTTCCTCTGCGAGCGGCGCGTCGACCGCGCCCCAGCTGTCGGCGGAAAGCGCGCGGGACCTTCGTGTCCAGCGGATGGTCAGATCGCCGGGCGTGCGCGGCCTGCGCCATGGCTGCTCGACATGGGCGACGGAGAACGGCCGCAGCCCGACGCCCGCAGGCGTGAAGGTCTGCGCCACATAGGTCTCGTCGCTGACAGACCGGCTTGCCGGGCCGATGCGCCAGTTCCACGGGATGCCAAGATCGGCTTCGGCGATGGGTAGCGTGGCTAGGCTGTCGTCAAGCACGACGACGCGGGTGCCTGCAGGTGCCGGGTCGCCCATGGCGCCCTCGGTGCCGCGCTGTCCTCGCAGCAGCCGCGTCAGGTTATAGCGGCCCGGCGCGATCAATTCGGCATTCCCTGCTTGCAGGACTTCCCAATTGCCGGTCGCACTCTCGATGGCCAGCGCGTTGGCCCCGCCGAACAGCGTCAGGTCGGTGACGCTTTCCAGTGTCCCGGTCAGCAGATCGATCACCAGCGCATTGCCGAGATCAAAGCGCGAGGTCGGGCCTGCGAAGAAATCCGAGACCAGCGTCCCGATCCGGGCCCGGCCGCCAAAGGTCGTCAGCAGTTCAAACCCATCCGTTGACGGGCTACGAAACACTGCCATCTCGCCCGGCCAGGGAACGGCATGGGCGGCAATGAACGGCCGATGCGCGGGCTGATCCTCAGTCAACTGAGGCAGGTCCAGAAACACTTCCTTGGGTGCGCCGAACACCACGGCCTTTGATAGAGACGACGGTCGTGGCGATCCGGGTGGCAGGTCGTGGGCTTCCCGGTCCTGGCGAACGGCCTCGATCCCGCGTGCTTCAGCATCCGCGATGGAGACGAGCCGCAGTGGTATGTGCCGCCCGTCATGGGCGAGCGTGACGACATCGGCCGGATCAAGCGCCAGTCGCGACGGCGGCAAACGAAACGCCGCTGTTTCTCGCCCGGTCCAAGCTTCCATCAGTGCACGGCGGCAGCGGCGCTCGGCCTCCTCTGGCGGGACCGCCATGGGAAAGCTTTCCGAGGCAATCCGCGTCGTGTCCACGGTGATGCGCCGCGCCTCGACAAGGGCGGCGTCGTAATCCTCATCGGCGCGTGCCACCTGCCATTTGAGCGCCTGCGGCAGTTCGGTCTCCTGCGCGCGGGTGAGTTCCATAACGTCGCCCTCGCGGGCCGCGACCAGATCATCGTGTGTCACGCTGGCCACGGCGGCACGTCCGCGCATGATGAAGCGGATGACGCCTTCGGTCTCGACTGCGTCGAAGCCGAAATGCCGCGACAGCGTAGTGATGGACGCTCGCGGGGATTCCAGTGCGCCAATCGCATAACCTTCGAGCGCACCCCAGAGACCGGTGACGTCGATCCGAGCCTCGTGCATTCCCGCCCGCAGGCAGAGGTGGCGGACGAGCGCCGCCAGCGACACCGCCCCGAGCCGTCCGGTCAGCCAGTGACCGAGTCGCCAGTTCGCGCCGTCCGTCCAGATGTCGGTCAGCGCCGGGAAGAAAGGATAAGGCCGCGCGTCCCATGTCCAGGCGGCGCATTCGGGGACGTGCACCATCCGGCTGCCGTATACCGAGGACACCGGGTTGTTCGCGGCTTCGCCCCACCAGAGATATGTCGCCTCGAGATAGGCACGCTGGATGGCGTCGTCGCGCCAGCCCCGCGAGAAATGCGGCGTAAAGCTCTCGGACGACTTCGGGTCGAAGAAGACGTTAGGCTGGTTGGTGCCGCGGTCGATGGCCGGACACCCAAGCTCGGTGAACCAGATCGGCTTCGACTGCGGCGCCCATGCCGTCGGCGTCCCGCTTTCCACCCCGCCCGGGCGGTCGTAATGCGCGTTTGACCACCAGGCGCGCAGATCCTTGTAGCGGAACACCCATGGCTTGGCCGCCGCACCGTCTGTGATCGGCGTGCGGAACTGCGCGGACCGGTCGGCGGCGCTGGCATAGAACCAGTCGAAGCCTTCGCCGCCTGCGATGTTACTCTGCAGATAGCCCCGGTCGTAGATCGCTGGGGCCAGCGCCGCATCAGCATGATCAAACCCGTCGCGCCAATCCGACAGCGGCATGTAGTTGTCGACGCCGATGAAATCGATCTCCGGATCGGCCCAGAGCGGATCGAGGTGGAAGAACACGTCACCGCTGCCGTCACCCGGCTGGTGCGCGAAATACTCGCTCCAGTCGGCCGCGTAGCCAATTCCCGTACCAGACCCAAGGATCGAGCGGACATCGGCGAGCAGGTCCCGATACGCCTGCACCGCCGGATAGGTGGACGCGCCCGAGCGGATCGTCGTCAGCCCCGGCATCTCGGTGCCGATCAGGAAGGCGTCGACCCCGCCCGCTGCGGCACAGAGATGGGCATAGTGCAGCAACATGCGCCGCAGGCCCCAGTCGCCAGATGGCCCGGTCCACGAGACAGACTGGCCCGAGACGCTGAAGCTCGCGGGCGTCGCCGCGCCGAACAGCGCCGCGACCTGGCTTGCGGCCGTGGTGGTCTTGTCCACGGTCCCTGCGAACCCCGCTGCCGGAGAACAGGTGATCCGGCCGCGCCAGGAAACGCGGGCTGGCCGGTCTCGGCAGCGTTGTCGGAATACGGGTTCGGCAGGGTGTTGCCCGGCGGCACATCCATCAGGATGAACGGATAGAACGTGACCCGCAGCCCGCGCGTCTTCATCTCCTGGATCGCCTGCACCACCGCGAAATCGGCGGGCGTGCCGCCATAGACGGGGCGATCCTGATCGTCACGGCTGACCAGAAAGGCATTGGCGCGGCTGACGCCATTCACGGACCATGCCGACGGCGTGGTCGATTTGGCCGACACCTCGACGCCGGGCCGCACCTTGCAGGAGCCCGCGCGCAGATCGTCGCCGAACCAGGCAACGACCAGCGACACGCTTTCGACTTTCGGGGCCATGGCCTGCAGTCGGTCCAGTGCCACCACCATGTCGGCGGTGTCGGTCAGTGCGTTGAGGTTTTCGGGCTCAAACGACCCGCCGCTGCCCTTCCGGATGCCCTGCGTGGCATAGGCGAACTCGCCGGATGCCGGGATCATGGTGACCGCCTGCGTGAGACCCTCTGCCGTGTCCGGATCAGCCAGCGGGCGGAATACCTCGAAACTCAGTTGCGGGATGCGGTTGCCATAGTTACCGAGCGGCAGGTCCTCGAAAACGACATAGGCGGTGCCACGATAGGCGGGCGTGTTGGCCGCGCCCATCTTCGCGGAAATGAACGGATCGGCCGTCTGACTCTCATCGCCCGGATACCAGCGCCGGGTGATCCCGGCGGTGTCCAGCAGCTTGCCGTCGGCCCAGATGCGGCCAATGCCCGTGATCGGTCCCTCGCACAGTGCGACCGCAAAGGAGGCATAGTAGAAGTATTCGGTGGTCTTGACCTTTCCGCCACCCCCGCCGCCCTTACCACCACCCTGCGTGGTGGTCTTTGTCTCCTCGCGAAAATCCGTCGCCCAGACGATATTGCCACCGATCCGCATGCGGCCATAGAGGCGCGGGATCACCGCCCCTTCGGTGGCCGAGGTGATGCGCAGATTGTCCAGCCGCGCGCCTTCGATCCGCTGGGTTGGGGCCAATGACGAAATGATCCAGCTGTCGACAACCGAGCCAATGGTGGAGCCGATGAAGCCACCGATGGTGGCGGCGCTGACGCCGAGGATCGCGCCGCCAATGCTGCCGCCAATGGCAGCGCCAGCGGCACCGAGAACAAGTGTGGCCATTTGGAAATCTCAGCGCTGCGGGAAAAGGAAAGCGAACGCGATGCGCCGCCGCCAGGATGGTGTGAGTGGTTCTTCGATGACGCCGAGGCGCTCGTAGGCGTGGAGGAAAGTGGATGGCCCGGTGAGGATGCCGACATGCTTGGCGATGGCGCGGGGCGTCATCCGAAACAGGACCAGCGCGCCGGGACCGGCCTCTGAAGCTGAAATTTCCGACATCATCCGCCGCGCGCCCTCGGCCAGAACCTCGCGCGGCCCGGTCTCGCCCCAGTCGCGGCTGTAGGGCGGGATCGGGAACGGCTCTGGACCCACAACCTCGCGCCAGACGCCACGGGCCAGCCCAAGACAGTCGCAGCCGATGCCGCTCAGGCTCGCCTGGTCGTGATACGGCGTACCCAGCCAGCCTCGCGCGACGGCGATGACGTGTGCCGGATCAGTCGGTGCGAGGGATTGCGTCACAACACACTTCCCTCATGTCCGCCATCCTTTGTGGCATAGCGGAGCACGGCATCCTGACCGGGGATATGCGGGAAACCGCGAAAGTTGGAGGTGTTGGCGAACTTCGCGTCGCAGGTCTCGATGCGCTTGTCGCAGCCAGCGCGGATGGTGAAGGCATCGCCTTCGCCAATGGATCGAACCGGCGCCTCGAGCAGGGTCAAGATCGCCACGCCATCCGTGACGTCATGGCCCAGCACCTCGGTTCGCCGCCCGGCGTTCTCTCCGCTGGTCCAGTCGATGGTACCGAAGGCGAACCAGCCGGCTTCGAAGCTGCCGAGCCCGGAGGCGGTGAAGGCCCGGTCTCGCAGGAGATCGATGACGCCGCCTGTGCCCTTGAACGCCGGATCCTCCAGATCGACGCCGCAGCGCGCATCGCCGAGCGCGGCATCGCAGGTCGCCTGAAAGGTCCGCCCGACCGTCTGGCCCAGCACATGCGCGAGCGAGCGGACCTCGGCGACGAAGGCCAGCCTCCCACGCCGGATCTAGCCGATGGCCCCGCGCCGCATCAGCACGCGATGGCCGGTGTCTGCCCAGTTCACTCGCCAGACCTCGACCTCAGCGTTGTCCCAGCGGCCGTCGAGAATGTCGGTCTCGGTGATCCGCTCCGAGGACAGCACACCTTCGGCGTCCTGCGCGTCGACCGAGAGGTCCGAGCCGGAGCGCACCTCGGAGGCGGTCAGTCCGCTCTCAGGCTCGAAGTCCGTGCCATCGAAGCTCAGCGTCCGGTCGTGATCGGTGAAGCCGAAAGTCACGCCATCGGCCCGCGTGATCCGCCAGCACCATGCAAGCGTGGTCGTGCCGTCGTCGAGATGGGCCTGCAGGTCGGGGTCGAGCGACTTCATCGTCGGATCTCCAGAAGCGGAATGGAAGTGATCGAGCCGAGGCGCTCGAAGTCGAGCGTCACATCGAGCGCGTCGGTGTCGAAGCGGACTGGCACGTCGAAGGCGAAGCCCGCGGTGAGGACGGCGCCCTCGGCGGGCGCGCTGTCGAAGGTGACGACGCCGGTGGTCGTGTCGACAGACCAGCCGGTGGGCTGCTCCGCACCGTTGAGGGCGACGCGCACCGTGTCGGCGACCGGCTTGGTGATCGTGCGGGTCCAGGGTCTGGCCGCCGGAAGCATAGCGTTTGACCAGCTGGAAGGCGGTCGTCGCGCCGTCGCCGGTGCCGATCGCCTGATCGGTGGGCGACGGCGTGCCCGAAGGCAGGCAGGACTTGTGGTCGCCCCAGTCCTTGAAGCGGAAGCCATGCAGGCGACCGTTTCGCGCCTCGAAGAAGGCGACGACCGCAGCGAGATCGTCGGCGCGGCGGATGCCGTAGGCGACGTCGTAGCGGCGGCGGCTATTCGCCCAGCTGGCGTTGCGTTCCTCGTCACCCGAGGCAAGCTCGACGATCTGCGTGCGCCGCTCCGGTCCGCCGCGCGCACCCCGGCTGATGTTGTCGGGAAAGCGAACCTCGTGAAACGCCATCACATGCCTCTCCGCCCGAGCGACACGGCGCGGGCGATGTCGGCCGCGACCTGTGTGCGGGACTGGCGGAAGCTCTCGGCGTCGCGGGCCATGATGGTGACGTTGACCCCGCCCGCGCCGTAGGCCTGCGCCTCGCGGCGGGACAGCACCCGCTCCCCGCGCTGGAGGATCGCGGGCACCTCGTCATGACGAAGTCCGGCCATGCCGCCGCCATGCATGCGCGGCGCGGCGGCGAAGGCCATGGCCGGGACCATGCGGGACGACCCCGCGGACCCAACCATCCCGCCCGCGTGCAGGATGTTCGCGAAGATACCGCCCGCGCCGCCAAGCGCGCCGGAAAGCGCATTGGCGATCGGCCCGAGGATAAACCGTCGGGCCGCAAGCTTGGCGAGATCGGCCAGCAGCGAGGCGACCAGATCGCGAAAATCCAGCTTGCCGGTTTTGACGAAGTCGCCCACCGCGTTCTCGGCCGATTGAAACGCGCTGACGAGGCTCTGTCCGATATCCCCGCCGATCTCGCTGGCTTTGCTGGCATAGTCGGACAGCGCCGCCGTGACCGCCTGCCAGCCGAAAACGGCGGCGTCGGTGTCTGGTACGGCGGCAGCGGCAGCAGCCCCGGCCGCAGCACCTGCACCCGTGGCCGCCTGTCCGGCATCGCCAAGCGCCGTCTCCAGCCGCTCAGCCGCGCCTGTGGCCTCGGTCAGCGCGACGGCACTGGCCTCGTTGGTCCCACGCACCGCGTCGCGCAGCGCCTGCCAGCTGGCGAGCGGCGCACGTGCCCCCTCGGCGAGATCGCGGGCCGTGGCACGATATGTGTTGGCCGTGACAAGCGCAGTATTGGCCGCCGCGGTGAGCCCGAGATCGGGTGCGGAAAGCGGGTTGTCTTCAAAAGCACGGTCGAAGGCATTCTGTGCGGCGGTGGTCGCGGCAGTTGCTGCGCCCTCAAACCGGTTCTCGATCTGGCCCAGCTCGAGATCGGGGATGATCGAGATACGCCGCTCCGACCCGAGCGCTTCCAGCCCCTGATTGATCCCGCCGATGAATGTGTTGATCCGAGAAACAACGCTGTTCAGCATCGCTTCGACACCGTCGATCAGGCTGTTGGCCGCCTGAAACGCGAGATCGCCGATGGCGGCGGGCAGCATTCCCCAGATCGCCTTGATCGCCTCATAGGCACCCTCAAAAGTGTTCACGGCCGTGTTGCCAAAAGCCACCACGCTCTCGATGGCGCTCTGCATGCCCGAGGCTGCGTCCGCCTTCAGGTCGAAGAACATCACCGTGGCCGCAGCACCCGCCGCAGCCGCACCCATGCGGATCCTCTCCCAGACCTCGACGGCGAGATCTTTCAGGAGGGACATCGCTTCGCCGAAGCCGCCCGCACCGGAGACGAGGCGGGTGAACTGATAGACGAGCTCGCCCGCGCCGACGATCAGCGCGCCGATACCGGTGCGGATCAGCGCGCCGCGCAGGACGACCAGCGCCGTGGCGAGACCGCGGACGGAGAGCGCCGCGGCGGCCATGCCAGCCACCCAGCGGCCCGCGAGGAAGGCCGCGAAGGTGGCGGCATAGGTGGTCAGGCGGCCGATGTTGTCGAAGAGACCGCGGATCGCGATACCGAGCGGGCCGGTGCGGCTGACGACCGCCGCCATGGCGTCGGCGACGGCTTCCAACGCCGGAGCCACGGCGACGGCGAGCTGGTTCGACAGCCCGCGCCAGATCAGCCCAAGCCGGGAGATGGCGTCGTTCGTGCGCTCGATCTGGTTGGCATCCTGCTCGGAGACAACGACACCGAAGGCGAGGACATCCTCCGTCATGCCTGGCGCAGCGTCGCCGTGTCGATCCGGCTCATGGCGATGGAGCCTTACTCACCGAAAAGCTGGCCTGCCACGGCAGCGCGTTCGGCAGCGGGCACAAATTCCTCGATGGCGGCGTTGATCGCGCCCACCCTCTGGTCCAACGGTAGAGCAATCAGGTCAGTGGCAGACAATCCCAACCGGTCCAGCGCATCAGCGGCGGGACCGGTCCCGGCGGCCGCCTGACTGAGGCGGCGCGTGAGGTCCTTGGTCGCCTGTTCAATGCCGGACATGGATACGCCCGCCAGCTCGCCCGCGCGCTCGAGGGTCTGGATCGAGGCTACCGTGGTACCAAGCGATTGCGCCAACTTCGCCTGCGCATCGACAGTTTGAAGCCCCGAGCGAACCATTGCGACGCCAGCAGCAGCAGCGGCGGCCACTGCAGCGGCAGCGGCAATCCGAACCCGTCGCGAGAACGCCGCAAGCCGAGTGTTGGCTGCCTCCATTTCCCGGCTGAGCCGTCCGAAGCCGCGCGCTCCGGCTTCGCCGACACCTTCCAGTTCGGCGCGCACCTGTCGACCGCCCACAGCTGCAAGGCGGACGGAGACGCGTTTCTCAGCCATTCGAATGATCCATCTGTTCGTTGAGTTTCGCGACCATCACCGCTTCGATGACGGGCAGCAGCTCGGCCATGGCGAGGGGCGGGATTCCAAGCGCGCCCCCAAGGGCGAGCGCGGCCGACATATCCCAGCCGATCACAGCACCGGGCAGCACGCGGAGTTGACCACCGAGGCGACCTACGAGGTCCCAGACCTGCCAACCCTCATGCGTAAGGGGCCGGTTCAGCCTCGATGGGCAGTCTTCGCACGCTTCCGCGCAGGCTTGGCAGTATCGGTCGCCCCCGCCGAAGGACCACTCGGCAAGGACGCGGAGACGTTTTTTCCTGTTCCAGCAGCAGGCCTTTGGAGACGTAGGTCAGCTGGAAGGCCTCGAAAATCGGCCAGATATCGAGAAGCGCGTCGATGGCATCGGGGCTGTGATCGATGGGATTGCCGTCCGCATCGCCGATGCCCTCCCAGGCGAGCACCGCCCGTCGCGCCAGCGCCTTGGCAAAGGCAACAGCCCGCTCTTCGTCCGAGGAATCCTCGGGTACCGCTTCAACGGCAGGATCATTGCGGGTCGCCACCATCAGCGCAGTGTTCAGCGGGCGAAGTTGTACCCGAACACCCGGCGCAAGGTCATGCCAGCGCGGCGCGTTTGTCAGATCGAGCGTCAGCATCAATATACCTCAATGTCATTGATCAGGGTGGCTGTGCACATCCGCCCGACAATGCTGTCGCGGGCGGCCTGCCAGTCGAAGGTCGCCTGCACGCCCTGCGGACCGGAGATCTCGATGCGGGGGCGCGGCAGGTAGACGGCGTGCACCGTGAAGGTGAAACTCTCGCCCGAGGGCAAGACGTAGGCGAACTCAAGCTCGCAGGGATCGCCGTTGATCGCCTGTGTCACCAGCGTCTGGTCCGCGAAACGGACCTCGATGGAGCCAGTCAACGCAGCGATTGACGGGTCTGCCCCGTCGATGCGACCGTCCGAGCGGATGGTCTCGATGCGGTCGAGGTTGTTGGCGTAGGTGATGTCGGCCGAGACGACGTTGCCGAGGGCGGAGCCGTTGCGGGTGATCGCCCCGTTGAAATGACCGAAGCGCTGCAACTCGAGAGCGGCGGGCGTGCCTGCATTCGTCGTCGTGCCCACCGTCTCGCCCTGCGCCACCAGCCGGGCCGTTGCGGTCAGCAGGCCAGAGCGCTGCATTTGCCAGTTGATCTGGTCGAGCACGCTGCCGGAATACATCGCAAATCGGGGCACCTCGGGCATGCCGGTCTCGATGGACATGCTGGGCAGCGTCCAGGACCCTGACTGGAAATCATGGGTCCAGGGGCCGGTGCCGGTCGTGGTCGGGTCACCAAAGGCAGCCTTCAACCAGAACCCGAAGGCCTCGGCATCGAGCGGCACGACAACATCGCCGTCCGCCGTAACCGCATCCTTGATCGGCGCCAGCGGATCGCGACCGTAGCCCAAGAGTTCGGAATTGAGCAGCGGTTGCTCTGCGCCGAGCGAGGTGCTGGCGAAGGGCATCTTGGTGAACCCGCCCACGGGCGGCGTTCCATAGGTAGTCTCGAACGCAAGCGCCATCTGCGCCCGCGCCCCTTGGGCTCGTGCCATTGTGTTCTCCTCGGATTGTCGGGGTCAGCCGAGCGGATCGGCCGTGGAATGGTGCAGCACCGCCAGGATGACGGCGGCCTTCAGGCTGGCCGCGCCCTCGACTGGCAGATCGACGGGACGGGGCGCTTCCGCCTCGACCCAGTCGCACAACCCGCCCAGCGTGCGGTCGGCGGCGAGCGCCGCGCCGATGCTGGCGGTCAGGGTATCGAAGGCCGCGTCGCGGTCGGTGCCCTGCACGACGGCTTCGATCTCGGCGCGGTGCTGGTAGTGGTAGCGCAAGGGCGACAAAGTCACCTCGGGCTCCCCCGGCTCGCCGTCGCGCAGGATCAGCAGCCCATCGGCCGGGACGCGCTCGGGCAGCACCTCACCACGCAGGGCCGTGGCGGGCAGCGCCGAAAGCCGCGCGTGCAGCGCGGTGAGGATTGTTTGGCGTGGGGTGGGCATTTGGAGGAAGTAGCCTTCTAGGTCGCCCGATGAGCTCAGAGCAGCAGCAGGACTTACGACTTCTCGTTTTTAACTGAACTTGTTGACAAAATCAGTCGCCATACCATGCCATTTTCGCCAGAAACTAGATCACGGCAAACTTCATAATCTGATCGATTCATTTCATCTATATGCGCCGCTCGATTCCGAAATTTCGACGTCAGGGTGTTCAGAGAGCTGTGCAAGCCGCTCGGTTGGAGCATCCAATTCGAGCCAGGCCAATCGGCGAGCAAACCAAGAAATACGGAGATGAGTGGGCTTTCTTCGCGGCGGGCCTGACTATGAATGACTGTTTGGAGGAAATGTGCAAAAACACCAATCTCGGGCGGCTTCCCGTCCGACTTGGCGCAAAATTTTGCGACCCGTCCAATGTCCTTGTCTTTTATGTCGTCGCTCAGCGATATGCCCACACTACGCTTCGCAAGCGGCATCATGATCCGTTTTACGATCTCAACCTCAACCGTCTTACACAGGCCGATTATCGCAGGTGACCATTCAAGTTCTGGATCCTCTCCCAAGCTCTCAGAGAGCTTCTCACTCGTCGCGAGAAATCTTACGGCTTCTGGCGTAAGTTTTTCTAGACGCGCATCCCTTGCGAGAAGGAGTCTCTCTTCCCGCTTGACTGCATCAGCATCGACCAGAGATTGAAGAGCTTCTACAAGCTGATCAATTCTTTCTTCATCCGATCCAGACCCAGCCTTGATCTCGTAGATCGACAACAGTCTTCCATAGCAGCCGTTACACAACCTCTTATCCCAGTCGCCGAGATAAACTGTAATCAGCTTCGATTTCTTTGAGGTTCCGCAGCGAACACAGTCGAAGGCAGTTGCTTCCTTGAATCGGTACTGTTGAACAGGCCCCCTCGGCGGGTACTTCTTGATGGCAGTAGAGGGTACAGGCTGCATGTGTCGCCAATGTGATCTATCGAGCATGCACCATACTACAGTCGGGCTACGTTTCCCTCCACCCATTTTGCGACGATCAATGCCGGGGTGCTGTCGAGCGCTCGCTCGGCATCCCGCGCCAAGTCCAACCTCTTTGGAAGCTTGACCTGCGGTACCAGCAGGAAGATCGGCGCGGTGACTTTGCCACGCCCGGTCTTCGAGCGGGACACGACCGCTTGGCCCTTCGTGTTCAGCCGCCCCTCCGCCACCAGCAGGCTCGGCCCATTGCGGCGATAGATAAACCGCAGGCGCAGGCCGCGTCGCCGTTCCCATTCACCGGGGGTGACCCGCCCGCCGCGCGTGGACTTACCTGCCGCAGGCAGCGGGATTGCTAGCCAGAACCCATCCTTGGAACGGATCAGTGGGCCGGTATCATGCGCGCCGACAATCACCGGCGCTTTAGACCAAATCAGCGCGGCCGCATCGAGGCTTTCGCCCGACCTCGGGAAGTTCTGGTTGCGGATCGAGTTGGCTAACCTTCGTCCAAGCCCCGCGCCAGTAATCTGTGTGCGCCAAGCCGTCTTCAGCCCGGTTCCGGCCTCACGCATGGCGGCCGTAACTGCGCGCTCCCCGGCCACGACCTCGGCTGCCATCATGGCCACGATGTCGGGATCGATATCGAGTTTGATCTTCACGCGGGCCTCAGGTCCACGGCCCAGACCAGCCGCTCGCGATCTCGGACGGGCTCGCCCTGGATGAGGAAGGCGTCGCCATCGATTTCCAAGCGGTCGCCCGGACGCGGGGCCAGAACCTCGGTGACGCGAAGGTCGATCCGGGTGGTTTCCGACCAGAGCCGGGCATCGCCGAAGTCGGAAATGGCGTCGGCCTGCCGGGAGACGACGCGCACCAGCACGGGCGCGCCGCCATCGGAGGTGTAGACCGCCTCTCGGCCGATATTCGGATCGGCGAACAACGCATCCAGAATGGCGGCAAACGCTGTCATCAGAAGCTCGCGTTCAGGCGCACCCGGCCGATCAGGTCACCCGCGCCGCCTGCAACAGCTTCGGTGGCCACGCCGATCAGCGTGTTCGCCGTGGCGGTCTTGGTCGCTTCCTTGTTGGTGTTGTCCCAATAGACCTTGTCACCGGCGGACCAGGCTTGGGAGGCGACCTTCTTCAGATCGAAGATGCCGACAAGCGCGGCTTCGATCGTCTCGGCATTTTCGGCGTCCCCTGCGGCCACGCCGAAAATGGAGCCGACGAGCAGGCCGTCGCCGGATGAGACCGCATAGGGCGCGGTAAGCGTGATGATCTTGCCGGGCTGGACGTAGTTTTTCATTATGAGATCCTTTGCAAAAGCGAACGGGCGGCCCGATTGGACCGCCCGTCAGAGGTGAGATGTCTGGGATGGCCCGGTTATGCGCCCGGGTTCTTGTAGAGGCCGCGCCAGTCGATGGCCTTGGCGCCGAAGTCGAGGCGGCACTTGATCTCGACGCCGTCGACGTCGAAGCCATTGCGCGTCTCGATATAGGCGCCCTGCTGACCCTCGAGATAAGCGTACTCGATGGTGTCGATCTGGTTCGGACTGGCCGCCAGATACCAAGCGGTCTCGCTGGCAGCATCGAGCCGGGGCTCGCTTATTGGTGCCAACGTCCGGATCGACTGAGGCACGACGTTGGAGGTTGCGGCTGGCACGAGGTTTTGGGCAACCATCTGCTCGGCCTTCAGTTCGAGCGATGCGGGCACGATCAGGAAAGCGGGGCGAACGTTCAGCACCGTCTTCTTGTCGAGACCGGTCTGCTTGGCCATCGCCGCACGGGCCGCGCCCACGGCATCGACCGCCAGCGCTGCGCCGGTCCCTGCGAGGTTCTTGTGGTTGGTGTGGAACAGGGCGTTGCCATCGGCCATCGCCGGGTTGGCGGTGATGATGCCCCAGACCACGTCCGACTCCAGCTGCGCGATGGAGTTGCCGTACATTGCCGGGATCCGGGTGAAGGCGTCGAGATCATCGTTGATCAGCGTTTGGCGGGTGATCGCGACCACGCGGCCATAGGTGTTCGCCCAAACTAAGACTGAGGGCCATTCTGAGCCCAGCTTTGGCAAGGCGGCGCGTCTATGAGGTTCGGTCGGTTCCCGCAAACCCCTTTGATAACACGGAAAAATCCGTGCCCGTCAGGGCGGTGTCACTGGTTCGTCATGGGGATAATGGCGGAAGAGGTGGGATTCGAACCCACGGAACGGTTCCCCGCTCGCTGGTTTTCAAGACCAGTTCCTTAAACCACTCGGACACTCTTCCTGTAGCCCCCGTTTCCAATCTTGCTGCTTAAATGTCAAGTCCTGTTGTGACCAAAGCCTGAGACGGCATTGGAAAAGCATCTGAAGTGATCATGCACGTCTGACAAGACAAGTGGCATAAACGCCCTGTCGCCGTCATCGGCGCATGCAACTGGCTCGCGTGCTGATGGTGCAGCCCAGCTCGACACGCCGTGCCAGATGGCCCGGACCACGCCGCAGGTGCAACTCCAGCTCTTCCAAAGCTGTCACGCCGATTTCGTCCAGCGGCGGCTTGACCGAGGTCAAGGCCGGTTCGCTCATTGCCCCTGCCATGCTGTCGTCAAAGCCCAACAGCGAGACATCTTCAGGAACGTTCAGCCCGCGTTTTTGCAGGCTTTTCATGACACCAAGCGCAATATTGTCAGACAGGCAGAAAATGGCGCTGTAGGGAGGTTTGCCATCGCAACCATCCAGATAGGCGTCAAACTCGGCTTCTGCCAGTTCCGGAGTGAAGCCTGACAGCCTCAGAATATCGGCTTCTGGCGCTTGATGCCCGCGTTCCCGTGCCACTTCGCGGAATCCTGCCTCGCGTCGGCGAATGGTGTAGCGTCCGCTCCAGGACACCAGCAGAATATCGTCATGACCAAGGTCATAAAGATAACTTGCGCCCAACCGGGCGGCATATCCATTGCCAATGCCGACAGAGCTGACCCGCGACGTGGGATCCAAGCCAAACAGCAGAACAACGGGCCGGTCAAGCCCACTGAGTTGGCCGAGCAATTCGGGGTTCTCGTCGAAGTAAACAATGATGCCTTCCGCATCGGAGCGCTCAATGCCTGCCAGAACAGTCTCCGGGTCCAGCGTGTCGCCCGCGCTCAGAACCGGATCAATGCGCAATCCACGCCGGGTGCATTCGGTGCGCAGAGCCTCCAGAATGCGCCAGGACGCGAAATTAACTTCGCTTGGGCGCAACATGTTTTCGGGAGCCGCCAGCACAAAAGAATGCAACCCAGCCGCCTGAGTGGCCTGCTTGATGCGCTTTTCGACATAACCCTGGTTGCGCGCGATCTGGAGGACGCGCAAGCGCACCTCCTCCGAGATCTTCGGATTGCCGTTCAGGGCGCGGCTTACGGTGCTGACGGACACACCTGCGGCCTCGGCAATTTGCTTGAGATTCACGTCATTTCACTCCGGAACTGGCGACACCTTCGGTGATGTACCGTTGAAGAAACAAGAAGATCAAGGTGACGGGAAGCAACGCGATGACAGTCATGGCCAGGATATATTGCCATTGCACCGTGAATTGCCCCTGAAACGCATTCAGCCCGATCTGCAAGGTATAGTTTTTTGGGCTTGAAAGCACGATCAGAGGCCAAAGGAAATCGTTCCAGCGCCAAATCACTGAGAAAATTGCAAGAACGGCAAGAGCGGGCGCTGACAAGGGCAACATGATCCGCCAGTAGATGCGGAACTCTGATGCCGCGTCCACCCTTGCTGCCTCGATCAGGTCGTCGGGAATTGTCAGCATGTATTGTCGCAACAGGAAAACCCCGGTTGGTGTTGCCACCGTCGACAGGATCACCCCCCACAGATTGTCGGCGAGGTTCAGCCCGACGATGACAATGAACGCTGGCACCATGATCACCGACAGGGGCAGCATCAGTGTGCTGAGGATGAGCACGAAGATGGTCTGCGAGCCCTTGAACCGATATTTCGACAGGGCAAACGCTGCCATGGAATTCAGCACCAATGTCAGGAGCGTCGCCACGGTGGTGACGAAGACCGAATTCTTCAAATAGGTCGGAAAGTCGAACTTGTTCAATGGATCCGTGTAGTTCGACCATTGAAAATGCAAGTGCTGTTTCTTGGTGATTGTCTTGATGTCGACCTTCTGCTTTATCGTTGGCTTGGCAGGATCAACGATCGTTGCCCGCAGTCCGATGCGGCGCACAAGCCCGACCTCATGGGTCTTGCCGCTTTTGTCGGTGTAGATGTAAACCGGCAGCGGCTCGTCATAGCCCTTGATTTGAATTTGTTGTGTTGCGCGTGGCAGCAGGCTGGGCGGAAAGCTGTTGATCTCCGCCTCGGTCTTGAAGGACGAGAGAATGGTCCAGCACAAAGGGATGGCAACCGCAAAGGTTCCCATGATCAACCAGACCCAGGACAAAACGTCGGTGACATCAATATGGCCCGATCGGCGGGTTCTTGTCAGGAAGGACATGTCAGTGCTCCACCTTCTTGCTGATCCACAATTGCAGGAGTGTCAAAACCAGCAGGGCCAGCCCCATAAGCACCGAGGCGGCCGATGCAAGGCCATAAAGGCGCACGTCACTGGCAAAGGCGGTTTCATAGATAAATTGCACGAGGAAGTGGTTGGCGGTGCCCGGCCCTCCTCCATTGGTCAGTACCCAGGCTTCATCAAAGACCTGCACTGACCGGATTAACAGCAAAACCAGAACCACAAGAAGATTGGGCATCAGCAAGGGCAGCGTCAGCCGCCAGAACTGCCGCCAGCGATTGGTGCCGTCGACCTGAGCAGCCTCATAGATGTCGCGCGGAATGGCCTGTAATCCTGCAAGGATGATCAGGGTGTAGAAGCCCATGTGAAACCAGACGGACACATAGACCACCCAGAAGCGTGACCAGTAGATGTCGAGCAGAAAGATAATGCGGTGGCTGAAAAGCTCGACCATCAGCGAGTTGAGAATGCCATTGCGGGCGAGAAACCATTTCCACACCAGTCCGACAACAACGGGCGACAGAAGCACTGGATAGAAGAAGATGGCGCGAAAGAGCCCCTTGGCAAAACGGGTGCGATTGAGAATCAGCGCTGTGACGAGAGCGACCACAAGCGTGCCGGTGGCATTGCAGATCGTGTACCATAAGGTGTTCCAGACCGCCGTCCAGAACAGATCCAGCTTGCATGTCGCAGGAGACAGATAACTCTTGCAGGCCATCAGTTCGCGGAAGTTTTCCAGTCCGACGAATGGCCTCTGCCAAATGAGCAGATTGGTGCCGCCGGTAAAGGCGTATCCGATTGCCAGAATGACCGGCACGAACACGAAAACGGCAAACAGCACCATATTCGGCAGCACAAAGACATAAGGCATGCGACGCAACCCAAGCCAGCGCTGCAACAGCGAAAAAGGAAATTCGACCAACCGCATCGCGGCTTCAAGCACCTGGTCGCCATAGTGAGTCAGGGATTGTGTCATATGACTAGCCCCTCCCCAGCGCCTGGCCGGTCTCGGCGTTAAACACATGCACATTCTCAGGCGTCAGGGAGACAGGGATACGTGCGCCAAGCTCTGCCTCCAGATGATTGGCAACATGCACGATGGTGTCTTCGCCCGTGCCATTGAGCTTGCCATAAAGAAACGTCTCATGACCCATGCTCTCCACCTGGTCGACGACGAGATGATGTGTTCCGTCACCGCCCACTGTGAAGTGCGAGGGCCGAAGGCCGATCTTGATCCTGTTGCCTTTCGTCAGTCCATCTGCACGACGCCCTTGCAACGTCAACACGCCGCTTTCAGGCGACCGCACGGTGATCGTCTCCCCATCGATCTCTTCAAGGGTTCCATCGTAAAGGTTCATGCGAGGTGATCCGATGAAGCCTGCGACAAACAGATTGGCGGGACGTTCGAACAATTCCAGCGGCTTGCCGACCTGCTCAACGCAGCCTGCATTCATCACCACGATCTTTTGCGCCATGGTCATGGCTTCAACCTGATCGTGGGTCACATAGACCATCGTTGTGGCCAAGGTCGCGGTGCAACTTGGTGATCTCGCCTCGCGTCTGCACGCGCAGTTTGGCATCCAGATTGGACAGGGGTTCATCAAACAGGAAGACTTTCGGCTGGCGAACAATCGCGCGACCAATGGCGACGCGCTGTCTTTGCCCCCCTGACAGGGCCTTGGGCTTGCGGTCCATATAAGGCCCGAGTTCCAGCATCAATGCCGCTTCGTCCACCCGGCGCGTAATCTCGGCCTTCTCCATGCGCAGATTTTCCAGCCCGAACGACAGGTTCTTGCGCACGCTGAGGTGCGGATAAAGTGCATAGGACTGAAACACCATGGCAATGCCACGCTGCGATGGCGTCAGGTCGTTCACGCGTTGCGTATCAAATGCAATCGTGCCGCCGCTGATTGTCTCAAGCCCGGCGATCAGGCGCAGCATGGTCGACTTGCCACAGCCGGACGGCCCGACGAGAGCGACAAATTCGCCCTCATTGATCGTCAGAGTAACGCTGTGGATGACCTCCAATGCGCCATATGCCTTTGTAAGGCCGTCCATTTGAATGGATGCCATTGTTTTGTTTCCTCCCAAAATGTGTAACCGGGCCGTTGTCTTGCGCTACGCCTCCCGCGCGCGTTGAAGTTCCATCAGAAACAGCGACCCAAGAGCCTGCCCGTATGGGGTCGGCAAATTCGGAATGCGTTTGTAAAAATCGAGCGTGTCGCCCATAGGTGTGCCGTCAGAAACTTCCAGCAGAAAGCCATCCGCATCAATGCGCTGGGCGATTGCCCTGTAGGCCTAGGTCACGACGTGGGAATAACGACTGTCGATCAACCCTTCTCGCAAAGCCGCCAGAATGCCGTAGGCGACGCCCGCGGTTCCTGAGGCTTCGACCGGGCTGCTTGGATCGTCCAGCAGGGTGTGGAACAGGCCCTCTGCGTTTTGAAAGCCGCTGAGAGCCTTCACCTGCGTCTGCAAGACTTCACGCAAATAACGGGCAGTTTCGGCGCGTGGGGCGCAGATGCGAAACAGCTCGGGGATGGCAATGGTCACCCAGCAATTGCCCCGCGCCCAAAGCGCCTTTGCATAATTATGCCGCCCGTGAAACGTCCAGCCATGGAAGAACAGTCCCGTTTCACGATCCGCCAGAAAACGGACATGCGTGAGAAACTGGTAGTGCGCATCCTCGATCCAGTCCGGGCGATCGCATAACCGGCCAGCGGTAGCCATGAAAAGCACGGCCATGAAAAGCGTGTCATCCCAAAGCTGGCCATCATTGTCTCTTTCCTTGACCAGATGCTGATAGCCGCCCTCTTCCGTTTTCGGCATGGCTCTGTGGACCCAATCTGCCCAGGCCTCGATCACCGGGTGCCAATCCGTTCGGTTGCGCTCGGCCGCCAACAAGGTGAAGGCCAACATCGGGGCAGTTGAATTGATTTGTCGGCGCGGCAGTCCATCGGTGATTTTGCGCTCGTACCACCGCTCAAGCCGCTTCATCGCACGCTCATCGGCGCGCGCCTCGGCACGTCGAAACTCACCATAGAGGCCGACGCCGACTTCCCAGTCCCATTCTTCGAAACCAATCTCGTCAGAGGAGGCCTAGCCTTCGTTGCCAATGCCCTTCAGGCGGCGAAACCCAACTGACAGGGCAGCAATCTGTTCTTCCAGCTCGCTCACATCTTCAATCATCATGCTTGCAAAAACTCCAGGGGACCGAGCACGCCGCCATCTATCGAGATGTTGGGAACTGTCGTCAAAGGGGTGAATGTCGTGGGGGTAAGCGTCGCACCAGACAAGAGGCCTTGCTGGAAGTCGCAGGCTCTCGCGTCGGTGTTCTGGGTGTAAGACAAGCGCAACAAGTCCGCGTCAAACGTAGGCTCCAGAGCGCTGCACTGAGCTTGAAACGCCGAAAAGCTGCCATGGGTTGTGACCGATCCGGCTACCAGCAACCAGCCGCTTTGACGTGCAGGACTGCGCCATTCGCTGCCTGCGTAAAGTCCGCTCTCATGTGGCACCAGCCCGGCCGAATTCCAGATCCCGGCATAGCCCTCTTCCAGACGCACAAACAGCCAACAGCCTTCGTGGTGGATCTCGCTGACCAGCTCTGCCGGGGCAAAGACATGGGTAAAGGCGATGGCCGAAGGGTCTCGGGCCAGATCATAGACCAGTGCCGAGACATTTTCGGTCTGGGTGACCCGCGGCAGAACTCCACTGCCCATCCAGTAGGAGGGGCGTCCGCCACCCCAGACCCGCAATTCTCCCGGGTGATTGATCCAGACGCGAGCCAGCGGATGCCCGGCAAACTTGATCTCGCTGACGTGCTGCTGATGGCCATGATCACCGGTGCGATGATCCATCACCGACGACAACAGCGTGTCTTTGGTCTTCCACAAAACAAGCTTGGCATTGTGGCCGTGACCTTGGGTATAACGTGCAGTTAGCACGGAGCAGTCAGACAGATCGTGCAACTGGGCAAGACGTGCTGGCGGGGTATAATCGCTGACGCTGAAAAGGCCAGCAGCACGTTCTCTCTCCGGCGACCAGATGCCGCCGAGAGCGATCGCCATGACGGGTGTCAACTCGGTGGCTGGACCTGCGAAAAGTTCACGCTCATAAACCCGTCCTTGCGTTCCTGCCGGAACACCGTTCAGCGTGTGCAATGCTGCCATCGCCAGAATATGGTCGATCAAACCGCTGGTGCGGCGTTTCAATCCGCTGTCCGGACTGCATTGCGCCAGAGTAAAAAGGCCGATCAGGTCAACAGGGTAGTAGCAAGCTGAATTCCACTCGGCGAGACCGTTTTGATCAACGGAATCGAACCATAAATTCAAACGACGCAAGGCTTCATTGGCGTGATCCCGTCCCGCTTTTCCGCTGTTGGAGAAGATCTCGTCCGGAAAGGTCTCTCCCGCCAGATATTGCGCAACGTGAAAGCTGAGAACGTGGTTCTCGCTCCAGAACCACATAACGTCATTTCCCGGCTCATCCAGCCAATAACGAAACGACAAAATGGCATCGCGGATTTCGTTCCAAAGGATCTCGGAGAGCTGCGTTCCGGCGTGATCGCGCCAGATCCAGATAAGTGGCATCAGCAGAAAATCGGCGCAATCATGCCGACCATTGATGCGATCCAGCGCATCCCGCAGGATGGCCTCCACCTCCTTGGGTTTTTCGTGCCTTTTCAGGAGCACAAGGGCCCTGGAGACCGTGTCGCCCCCTTCGGAACAAATCAGCGCCTGCGCCTCTTGCTTGCGCTCTTCCAGGGTGGCTGCCCTCAGCCTCTTCGACGTGCCCGAGACCGTGGTTCCGAGCACCTTCGACAGGCGTACATCACCAAGGTCGGCGGTTAAAATCAGCCCGTAACATCCGGGTGACAACGCATCAACGTTGGCAACAGAGTGCCGATCACCCGCCTTGTAAAGGGTAACTGTCACGGGACCGCCTGCAAGTGGAAACGGCTCAAGCACATCGCTTTCCGGAAGATCGGCTGCTCCGCTGTGGCCGTCGTGCAGAACGATTTCAACAGGCTGTGCGGGCGCATGATCGGAGATGATGCAGACATCGCCCTGATCATGAAACAGTTTCTCGGTTCGCAATCCATTCAACGTTGCCGCAACATCTTGCAGGCGGTCAGGGTCGACGTTTGCGCTCAAGCCTGCCAACACCCCCTCACCTTCAACCAACGTCAGTCGAAAGAAACACAGGGTATCGCGCTCGTGCATATCTTCCAGATAGACGGTCAGAACCGTTTCTCCGGCCGGGATGGTGAAAGTGTGTCGACTGCGGTGAGGTCTGTTGCGATCAATGGCCTCCAGTCTGGCGACCTGTTCAGAACCCGCCCAAAGGTAAACCGCCCCACAGGTTTCCAGCTCGATGGTCAAAGTCTGGTCAGTGTCAGAGTGAATCTGGGCCCGCGCCCATCGCCCGATCAAGGTCGGCTGTGCACAAAAAGTCGAGAAATCGGTACGCGGATCTTCACCGCCAAGATAAATATCGTGAAATGCCTCGGATGGCGGCAAACACAACATTTGCTCCTTCAGAACGTCCCGATATGCTTCCCGGCACGGCAAATCCCCCGTATCGACCCAACCGTTGATGAAGACATAATCCACCTGATCCGGATGCACTCGTGCCTGACCGGGAAAATGGCGCGCCTCGGTTGGTGCCATTTTCCAGCGATTAAGACTTGCCCCGACAGACAGGGGCCACCAAGGCAATCTGCCCTGTGTTGCTCGTTTCTTGTGGTGCAATATTTTGCATAACTTCCTCCCTGCACTCTCGTTGAAAGTTCAGATCCTTCAATTTAAGCGTCGACTTTTCTTGACATAAACCTTGTTTTGGTCAAATGTCTAGCAGCAAGTGATGCAAAATTTTGCACATTTGATGGGAGGAAACAATGCTGAAATTTTTGATGACCACCGCAGTTGCGGTGGCGTTGTCGACGCCCAGCCTGGGCTCAGGACACGATCACGTTTGCTTTCACGGATGACGATCCAGCTTACATCACGCGCATGGGAGAGCTGGTTCAGGAATTCGAGAAGCAGAATCCGAACATCCACGTCAATTTCGTGACGGCAGGTTATGCTCAGTTGATGGAGCAACTGCCTTTGCAGCTTTCTGTTGGCAAAGGCCCGGATCTCGCCAAGATCACCGACATGTCGTTGATGAAATACACTCTCGACATGCGCCCCTACATGAAAGACCCGGACGGATTTGCAAAGCTGCATGGCAAGACGCTGGCCCAGCTTCGCGTTACAGGGGATCCAGATACGAAAATTGGCGGGTTTGAGCTGTCGCAAACGCTGGACATGCCCTTCGTCAACAAGACGCTGTGGGATCAGGCTGGTGTGCCGCTGCCTAAGAAAGGCGCAACGCTTGCTGACATTGTCGAAGCCTCGAAGAAAGTCGCCGATGCAACGGGCATCGACATTCCCTTCACCATGGACCGCTCCGGTCACCGTTTTTCCGGACCTGCGTTTTCCTATGGCACGCATTACGTCAAGGATGGCAAGATCGCCTTTCCCGACGATGCGGCCAAGAAATACATCGCAGATCTGTATCACTGGACGCAAACCGGTGCATTTCCGGTTGAAATGTGGGGAGCCGCCGGCGGATCACGTTACAAAAACATGGGAGACGAATTCGTCAACGGCAATGTTGCGACCTATTTTGCCGGAAACTGGATGGTCAATCCGTTCCAGCGCAAGATTGGCGATGATTTCGAATGGACGGCCATTGACCCGCCTTGCGGCAAAGGCGGCTGCGTTACCATGCCCGGCGGTACCTTTCTGGCAGCCTTCAAGCACACCAAATACCCGAAGGATGTCGCCAAACTCGTCGAATTTCTCGGATCTGAAAAAGTCGTGCGTGAGTTGGCAGAAAAGTTCGTGATCATTCCGGGCGCCCAAATCGACAATCTGGACTATCACCTGAAAGATCATAATGCAGCGGCATCGATGAAAGTCTTCAATCGCAACGTCAAGAATATCACCGATGAAGCGCGCGAATTCCAGCTCGAAAAGGGCTCATCGGCTGTCTACAACTCAATTGTTCAGCGTATGAGCCAGCTCATTGTCGGCGAGTTGTCCTTGCAAGACACCTACAAGCGGATGGAATCTGACGTGGCGCAGGTCAACGCACAGCGCTGACGGCCTCTCCTCACGTCCGATAATCAAAAAACTCTCCGGCTTCCCCAAGCCTACTTGTCGGCCTGTTCCTTATGGACAGGCCGTTTTTTTACGAGGCGGGGAATATGTGCCACTCAAGGAGCAGGTAAGGTGGTGTCGTTGCTGACCAGGTCTTCAAGCCGGAAACGGAAGATGCGGGCGACCTGAGTGAGCGCAGTTTCGAACTCAACATCGCGTGGGTTTTCGAGACGCTCCTCGAAGGCCGAAAGGATCATGTGCTTGTCTGCACCCTTGACGGCAAAGATGAAGGGAAAGCCGAATTGCTCGCGGTAACGGTTGTTCAGCACAGTAAAGCGGTCCAACTCGTCTGCCGTGAGCTGGTCCAGTCCGGCACCGGCCTGCTCGTGTTTTGAAGCGTCCTCAACGGCACCAGCGAGCGCTGCCTTCCCTGCGAGATCAGGATGCGCACAGACCAGCGCCCATTGGGTTTCCGGCGCGCCCGTGCGCATTGCCAGTTCAAATGCCTTGGCCAGCGCACTGCGGCTGGTGAACGGATGATAGTTGTAGGCAGCGTGTGCCACCCACGGCGAATGCTCGGCAATAGCGCCAAGTCGGGCGACGAAGGTGTCTTGATCCCATCCGTTAATGTCGTCGATCGTCAGCATGCGAAACTCACTTCTTCTGCTGTGTAATCCAGGCTCCCAGCGTCTGGCGCTCCTGCTCGCTCATGCCGGTTTCATTGCCAAGCGGCATGGTTTTGGAGTGAACAGCCTGGGCCATGATTTGGCTGGAATAACGGCGCAGATTTGCAATCGTATCCAGGTGAATGCCCTTGGGCGCCTGATCGAAGCCCGCGTGTGTGGGCACCTCGGCGTGGCACATGGCGCAATGCTTCTGCGCAATAGACAAGGCAGTTGCGTTGCTGACTTTTTGTCCGGACAGTGCATTGTCATGCGGGATGGTCGCCATTACGGCAATGATGAACCCGACTGCGGCAAGCGGCAAGGTCCACCAGAATTTGGCGAGCGTGTCGCCTGCATCATGCCGATTGAAGAAGTGGCGGATGCTTCCCCCGACAATCAGGATAAGCGCCACCAGCAACCACGACTGATGATAGCCGGTGATCATCGGATAATGATTCGAGACCATCATCAACAGCACCGGCAGCGTCAGGTAGTTGTTGTGTACTGAGCGTTGCTTGCCAATCGCCCCAAGGCGCGGATCCGGGTCCCGACCGGCGAGCAAGGCGGCGGTTATCTTTCTCTGATTGGGAATGATGATGCCAAAGACATTGACGGCCATGATCGTGCCTATGAAGGCCCCGACATGAATAAAGGCACCGCGCCCTGAAAACACATGTGTGAACATGTAGGCTGCTGCGACAATTAGCACGAAGACACAGCCAAGCAGCAGCGGCGTGTTGCGACCAATGCGCGACTTGCACAAAAGATCATAGACCAACCATCCGCCACCAAGTGACATCAGCGAAATGACGATGGCTTCGCTCGGCATGAGACGCAGCACGCTCGGGTCAATAAGATAGGCGCGTGCGTTGAGATAATACTGAACGATGAGCAGCGCAAAACCGGTCATCCATGTCAGATAGGCTTCCCATTTATACCAGAGCAGATCCTCCGGCAGTTCCTTTGGGGCAACCGTGTATTTCTCGACGTGATAAAAACCGCCGCCATGCACTTCCCAGGCAGTTCCTGCCACACCGGGGTTCATCTTCTCGCGCTTGCGCAGCGACAGATCGAGGGCAATAAAATAGAACGAGGTGCCGATCCAGCCGATGCCGACCACCATGTGGGCCCACCGAAAGGCAAGGTTCAACCATTCCGTTGCAAAGGCAAAGGTCATCGCACCGCGTCCGTCATCAAGACTTGATCAAAAAAACACTTGCGCCAGCGGGTGAAGCCCCAAAAGGCGCAGAAAACCGGCCTGACCCCAAACCGGGGCCAGACCGTGTATCCTTACTTGGACAGCTTTTCGTCGATACCCTTGACGAACCAATCCATGCCCAGAAGCTCCTTGTCGGAGACGGCATCGCCCTTCTTGACGACGAGCTTGCCCTGCTGGTTGTAGATCGGACCAGAGAAGACTTTCCAGCCGCCCTTGATCTTGTCTTCGGTGGCCTCGGCCATCTTGACGACATCATCCGGCAGGTTGGTGAAAGGTGCCATATGCACCTCGCCTTCCTTCAGGCCGGCCCAGACATCATTGCTCTTCCAGGTGCCGTCGAGAACCGACTGCATGGAATTGATGTAATACGGCGACCAGTCATCAACGATGGCGGTGTACTGCGCATGCGGACCGAACTTGATCATGTCGGATGACTGACCGAAGCCGTGAATGCCGCGCTCTTCAGCAACCTGCATCGGAGCGGTGGAATCCGTGTGCTGCACCATGATGTCGACGCCCTGATCGACCAGTGCCTTGGCCGCATCAGCTTCCTTGCCCGGATCGAACCAGCTGTTGACCCAGACAACCTTGATCTTGAAGTCGGGGTTGACGGACTGAGCGCCCAGCATGAAGGCATTCATGCCGCGGATGACTTCCGGGATCGGGAACGGTGCAACATATCCTGCAACGCCGGTCTTGGACATTTTCGCCGCAATCTGGCCAATCACATAACGACCCTGATAGAACCGGCCTGCATAGGTGGCAACGTTCTTGGCGCGCTTGTAACCGGTGGCGTGTGCGAACTTCACCTTCGGATACTTCTTCGCGATCTTGATCGTCGGGTTCATATAGCCGAAGGAAGTGGTGTAAACGATATCACAGCCGCCACGTGCAAAGCGCTCAATGGCGCGGGCAGAATCCGGCCCTTCCGGCACGTTTTCTAGATAGGCGGTCTCGACCTTGTCGCCGAAATGCTTCTGCATCGCCAGACGGGCCTGATTGTGCTGATAGGTCCAGCCATAGTCACCAATCGGGCCAAGGTAGACGAAACAGGCCTTTGCATCTGCTGCCGAGGCAGCCGACGACGCGCCCGCACTCATGGCAACAGCGGCGACAAGCGCCAATATTGTCTTTTTCATCATGTGAAATCCCCTCTTCACTCACTGTCACTCTTGCGGTGCATGTCCACTTTGACGATCCCGCCACCGCGAGGAGATCGTCTTCCGGGTGCCCGGAAAAGCCTACTTGTCGGGAACGAAAGGTTTCCCAAGGCAGGCTGGTGTGTTGATCAGTGTCAGGCGTCGGTTGGCTGATATGATAACCAGAACCACCACCGTCGCGATATAGGGCAGGCTTGACAGGAACTGCGAGGGGATGGGAACCCCAAGCGCCTGCGCATGAAACGTCAGCACGGTCACGGCGCCGAAAAGATACGCCCCGACAATTACGCGACGCGGCAGCCAACTGGCGAAGACGACAAGCGACAGCGCAATCCAGCCCCGCCCGGCCGTCATGTTTTCCACCCACTGCGGTGTGTAGGCCAGCGACATGTAAGCCCCGGCGAGCCCTGCGCAGCCGCCGCCAAACAACACAGCCAGAAACCGCACCTTGAGCACCGAGTACCCAAGCGAATGCGCTGAGGTGTGATTGTCACCGACAGCGCGCAGCACGAGACCGGCGCGGGTCTTGAACAGAAACCAGTGCACCCCTGCTACCAGCGCAAAACTGAGATAGACCAAGGCATCTTGATGAAAGAAAACTGGCCCGATGAACGGAATTTGCGACAGACCGGGAATGTCGAGCTCCGGCAGGCGTGTACCGGGAATGCCGACAAAGCTTTCTCCGATCAGCCCCGACAGACCAAGACCCAGAATGGTCAACGCCAGACCGGTTGCCACCTGATTTGTTACCATCTTGAGCACCAGAAAGCCAAAGATGGAGGACACCAGCATTCCGCCGATGATGGCCGCCAGCACACCAACTGTCCCTGATCCGGTCGTGTGAGCGGCAGCGAAACCGATGACCGCGCCCATGATCATCATGCCCTCGACGCCCAGATTGAGGACACCGGAGCGCTCGACCACCAGTTCGCCGATGGCCGCAATCAGCAAGGGCGTCGACGCGGTGATCACGGTCAGAAGGATGGCCTCAAACATTCCGCGTTACCTCGGCGCTCTTCTTGCGGGCGTCGGAGCGGATAAACCGCAGCCGGTACAGGATCAATGTATCGCAGGCCAGGACATAAAACAGTAACAGTCCCTGGATCACCGAAGCGATCTTGCTGGAAATGCCCAGACTTGCATCGGCTTGCACCGCCTCTCCACCAATATAGGAGGAGGCCAGCACGATACCCGCAACCAGAATGGCGACAGGATTGAGACGACCCAGAAACGCAACGATGATCGCTGTGAACCCATAGCCCGGCGAGATCGACGGCAGCAATTGATTGAGAGACCCGGAGACCTCAAGTGTTCCAGCGAGACCGGCCAGCCCGCCCGCAAGTGCAAAGGACACCAGCGTCATGCGCTTTTGTGAAAATCCGGCAAAGCGGCCCGCCTTGGGGCTCTCGCCAAGGGTGCGGATCTGGTAGCCCACCATGGTACGGCCAAGCACGACGGCCAGCGCAATAACCACGATCACAGCAATGACAGGACCAATATTGATGCTGCCAATGCCAATGGTTGGCAGGGTTGCAGATGAGGAAAACAGCGCGCTTTCTGGAAAATTAAAGCCTTGCGGGTCGCGCCAGGGCCACGGACCAGATAATCCAGAAACAGATTGGCGACATAGACCAGCATCAGACTGGACAAAATCTCATTGGCATTGAAGCGCGTTTTGAGCACCGCCGGGATCAAGCCCCAAAACGCACCGCCAAGCACCCCCATGATCAACATGAGCGGCAAGGTCAGTTCGTTTTGAAACCCTAGCATGACGATGGGCAGATAAGAGCCACAAACCGCTCCGAAAACGAACTGACCTTCTGCCCCGATATTCCAGTTGTTGGACAGGTAACACACCGACAAGCCGCAGGCGATCAGCACCAGCGGCGTGGCCTTGACGACGATCTCCTGGAGCGATCAGGGATCAAAGAAAGGTTCGATGAAGAATTTGAAAAGCCCGACCTGCGGGTCCTTGCCTGCAATGGCAAACAGAATTCCTGCGCTGACGAAAGTCAGGAAAACAGCGATCAGCGGCGACAGAACCGCCATGAGCTTGCTGCGCTCTTCGCGCTTGGAGAGTTCAAACCGCATGAGCTGCTCCCTCCGATGTGTCTTTTTCGGAAGATCCTGCCATCAGCAGACCGATGCGTTCGCGCGTCATGGCTGAAATGGGCTCTGCGGCACTCAATTGGCCGCGAGAAATGACCGCAATGCGGTCTGCCATTTCAAAAATCTCGTCCAGATCCTGACTGATAATCAGAACCGCCGCCCCCGAACGTGATAAATCGATCAAGGCCTGTCGGATCAGAACCGCCGCGCCCGCATCGACGCCCCACGTTGGCTGATCGACGACAATCACACCAGGTTGACGGTCCAGCTCCCGACCAACAACGAACTTCTGCAAGTTACCGCCCGACAGTGAACTGGCCGCAGAATCCTCATCCGACATGCGAACATCGTAGATGTCTCGGATGCGCCGTTCTAAAGCCTCGGCTTGCGCCTGATTAACAGAATCCGGCATTGCCGATCAGGTTGTCGTTGGTCTTGTGGCGCGTCAAAATGATATTCGAACTCAGGCGCATTCCCGGAACAGACCCGTGTCCCAGACGCTCTTCCGGCACAAACGCAGCATTTCGGGCGCGGCGCCAATTGATTGGCCGAGCACCACAAGCTTCACCGTCGAGTTGAACCATGTCAGCGGTCACGAGACGTTCACCCGACACGACTTCGAACAATTCACCCTGACCGTTGCCGGCGATCCCGGCAATGGCAACAACTTCACCACCATGCACATCAAGATCTATTTCGTGCAGCGGTGTTCCGAAGGCCGTTTCGGCAGAGGCGGACAGCTTGTTCAGCTTGAGACGAACCTTGCCGTTTTCCTGCTCGTGGCGTTGGTGTGCCAGTGTGCCGATAGTCGAACCAACCATCATCTGCGCCAATGTGGTTGGTGTTTCCTTGGTCGGATCGCATTCGCTGACCACCCGTCCATGCCGCAAAATCGTCGCGTGGTGGCAGATACGCTGCACCTCTTCCAGGCGATGCGAAATATAGAGAATAGCGCAACCTTCGCTGGCCAGTCGCTTCAAGGTATCAAACAGCCGATCAGCTTCCTGTGGCGTCAGAACGGATGTCGGCTCATCCATGATGATGAGTTCCGGCTCCTGCAAGAGGCACCGAATGATCTCCACCCGCTGGCGCACACCAACCGACAGATCTGCGATGATGTCACCGGGCGACACCAGCAACCCGTATTCATTGGAGACCTGCTCGATGCGGGTGGATAAATCGCGCATACTCAGGCCGGGCGGTAATGCAAGGGCGATATTCTCCGCAACAGTCAGCGCTTCGAACAAGGAAAAATGCTGAAACACCATGCCAATACCGAGCGCGCGCGCATCGGCAGGATTTGCCAGATCGACTTTCTCACCCTTCCAGTAGATCTCTCCCATGTCTGGCTCAAGGCTGCCGTAAAGCATCTTCACCAGCGTCGATTTGCCTGCACCGTTCTCGCCAAGCAGAGCATGCAATTCGCCCTGATTGATCCGAAGATCAACTCCATCATTCGCGGTCGTCTGGCCAAAACGCTTGGTCAGTCCAACAGCGGTCAACACATCAGGCTTCGAAAAGCGATGACCGTAAGCTGTTGTCTGTTCCATGGTTTCTTTCTGGTCGCCAAGGCAATGGAAAATCCTTTTGCGTTCAATAGAGCCTTATTCACCAAGTCCAATCAATGGTGCAAGCCCACGATTTGTGCAGTTCAGTGTTTTCAAAGCCTCATCATACGACAGCAATTCAACAACCACACCGGCTGCGATCACCGAAGGCAGTTTGGAGGACAAATGCCCGGACCCAATCGGACACACCAGCTTGCTGGTCGCCGCATCGGGTACTCCACGTTGGCGCAAACGGCTGAGGAAGCGTGCTCGCTTGGTCTTGCTACCAATCACACCAACATAGCCAAAACGTTGCTCTGCCAATGCTCTGGCGGCAATCTCTTCGTCCAGCGCATGGGAATGCGTCATCACAACCACCAAGGCATCTGCATCTGCCTGCTGCAAGACAGCGGCGAATTCCGACGTGCAGACCGCCTGAACATTCCCCGGCTGAACCGGCGGAAAGACGTCGGACCGCGCATCAATCCAGACCACATCGAACGGCAGCGGGCCAAGGGCCAGAACCAGCGCCTTGCCGACATGGCCTGCCCCGAAAATAAGCACCTGCCGTCGCGTCTCACCGAAGGTTTCTTCAAGAACACTGTCATTGGAAAGTGAAAAGGGCGTTTCATGGGATGAAGACACAAGGATTTCCCGGCTGAGAGCCCGTCCTGCGTCCAACCGCGTCCGCGTTGAAAACAGACCGCCTTGTGCCTCACGTTCGGCCAGGTCTTGCGCCATTTTCAACTGATCGGGAAACAAAGGTTCGATCGCCAGTTGGACGCGTCCGCCACAGCACTGCCCCAGATCCGGGCCCAGCGACACGCTGCGCTGAAAAAGTCCAGTTGGATTTTTTTATCCTCAAGCGCTTGCATGGCCCACCGGATTGCCGAAATCTCCAATGTGCCACCGCCGATGGTGCCGTGAAACGCTCCATCGGCCCGCACCACCATTCGTGCTCCCGCCTCACGCGGCGACGACCCTGCAACCTCGCTCAATGTGACAAGAGCGCAGGCAGTGCCCGCGCGCAAATGTCCGGCGATGTTGCGCCATTCGTTCATCCGGCGACCTGCCCCCGAATACGGCGCACGGCCTTCATGATGCTTTCCGGCGTTGCTGGTGCGTGCAGAACCGGCGCCGTGCCGGGTTTCAGGCTGGCAATCGCGTCATTGATGGCACAGAACACCGCGTTGCCATGCATCAGCGGCGGCTCCCCGACCGCCTTCGACGCATAGATCGTCTCTTCCGGATTTCCCTTCGAGGCATAGAGAGAGACGTTGAAATCATCGGGCACGTCGGCGGCAGCCGGGATCTTGTATGTCGAGGGGGCATGAGACCGAAAGCGCCCTTGGTCATCCCACACCAGTTCTTCGGTCGTCAGCCAGCCCATGCCTTGCACGAACCCACCCTCGATCTGTCCGAGATCAATCGCCGGATTGAGCGAGTGACCGACGTCATGCAGAATATCGACACGGTTGACGACCAGTTCGCCGGTCATTGTGTCTATCGTCACCTCGGCGCAGGCTGCCCCATAGGCGAAATACAGGAAGGGCCGGCCTTCGGCGGTATTCCGGTCCCAGGTTATTTTCGGCGTTGCATAAAACCCTGCATCGGACAATTGCACCCGCGCCAGATGTGCCTCGCGTGCGACCTCTGCAAATGACAGGGTGCGATCCGGCATGACAACCTGATCATCCTGAAACACGATATGGTCTGCGTCATGACCATAAGTGCGCGACAAAAGCGCCACCAGACGCTGCTTGATCTCGCGCGCGGCGTTCAAGGCAGCCATCGCATTGAGATCGGTACCGGAAGAGGCCGCTGTGGGAGCGGTGTTCGGCACTTTGGAGGTGTTGGTCGCAGTGATCCGCAATTTGCTCAGGGAAATGCCGAATTCTTCGGCCACCACTTGCGCCACTTTCTGATAGAGCCCCTGCCCCATCTCGGTGCCGCCGTGGTTCAATTGCACCGATCCATCCGTATAAACATGCACCAGTGCGCCAGCCTGATTGAGATGCTTCAGAGTAAAGGAAATACCGAATTTCACCGGCGTCAGCGCCAGCCCCTTCTTCATCACCGGGCTGCGGGCATTAAACGCCTGAATTTCCTCACGGCGCGCCCAATACTCGGACGACGCTTCCAATTGGGTGACAATATCATGCAGCACCGCGTGTTCTTCCACCGGCATGCCATAGGGGGTCAGATTGCGTTCGGCAGTGTAAAAATTGCGCTTGCGAATGGTCAGTGGGTCTTCGCCAAGCGTTATGGCAATGGCGTCGACCATACACTCGGCCGCCAACATGCCTTGTGGACCGCCGAAGCCACGAAACGCAGTGTTGGAACAGGTGTTGGTCTTCAACCGACGACTGTAGATATTAGCTGCCGGATAATAGTAGCTTGAATCTGCATGAAACATCGTGCGGTCATTGACGCCAAGCGACAGGTCTGCGGAATAGCCGCAGCGCGCATTGAACGCCATGTCGGCGGCCTGGATCACGCCGTCATCATCAAAACCGACCGACCAGTCGACGCGAAAGTCATGCCGCTTGCCGGTCATGATCATATCGTCGTCACGGTCGAGACGCAGCTTGCAGGCGCGGCCGGTCTCATGGGCTGCAAGAGCCGCCAGACTGGCCCATTGGTTGGCTTGACTTTCCTTGCCCCCAAAGCCTCCGCCCATACGCCGAACTTCCGCCGTCACCAGTGCTTCAGGCACCCCAAGAACCTTGGCCACCGTGTGCTGCACCTCGGTCGGGTGCTGGGTCGAAGTGTAAACCAGCATGCCGCGATCTTCCTGCGGCACGGCCATGGCCACCTTGGCCTTCGAGGTAGAAATGCTCCTGTCCGCCAATACGCATGGATTTGATCATCCGCCGGGGCGATGCTTCCAGCGCCGCAGTGACATTGCCACGCCCAAAGCGATAGTCAGGCATGACGCTGGTTTCAGCAGCAAGGGCAGCATCCACCGAAAGAATCGGCTGCTGATCGGCCACCTCGATAACGGCAAGGCGCGCGGCGCGGCGCGCAATGTCGCGCGTCGTCGCAATAACAGCAAACAACACCTGACCGAAGAAGGAAATCTCGGCATCGGCCAGTACCGGGTCATCATCGAACGAAGACGAGCAATCGTTGGTGCTAGGAATATCTTTCGCCGTCAGAACCTTTATCACACCGGCGACACGCAGTACTGGCTCCAGATCTATCGAAAGAATGCGCCCACAGGCAGCATCACGGCTCCATCCCGGCACGACATGCAAGGTGCCATGTGGCTCGATGATGTCATCTGTATAGGTGGCTGTTCCCGTGACGTGCTTAACTGCACTGTCATGGGCTAGGCTCTTGCGCACATGGCGTAACGGTGCATCTCCGGTCATGGATATATTGGCGGGGCTGAATTCATCCTGTTTCATTCGGCAGCCTCCAGAGGCACGGGACGCAACCGAATGTCACCTGGAGGCGCGCCTGAGGTCTCCATCAAGGCCTTGGCCAAAAGGGCGCGCGCTGTCTCCATCCGGTAAGCCCGGCTGCCGCGTACATCGCTCATCGGCTGATAATCCTGATAGAGCGCGCTCATGGCGGCGCTCCAACTGTCTGGATCGTTCAGTTGCGCGCCGACAAGCGCCGCCTCGCACTGGCTGGCGCGCTGAGGAATGCCAGCCATGCCGCCGAAGGCAATACGAGCGTCTCGTACGACGCTGCCTTCGATGGTCAGGTGAAAGGCTCCCATCACGGCGGAAATATCCTGATCGAAACGCTTGGAGACCTTGTAGCAGCGAAATGCCTGATCTTCGCGCAGACGCGGGACAGCCAGCGCCTCGACGAATTCACCTGAGCGGCGATCCTGCCTGCCATATTCGAGGAAAAACGCTTCCAGCGGCAAAACACGCGCGCCATCAGGCCCGACAAGGCGGACTTTTGCTCCCATGGCAATCAGGGCCGGTGGCGTGTCTCCAATTGGCGAACCATTGGCGATATTACCGCCGACCGTGCCGGATGCACGCACCTGCGTCGAGCCAATGCGTCCCCAAAGCGCACCAAGATCGGGCGATATGGCTGTGATCGCCTCCCGCGTCTCCGCATAAGTGGCTGTTGCCCCAATCACAAGCCCATCTTCGCTGACCCGCAGACCATTCAGGCCATCGACTTTGCCAAGCCAGATGACTTTGGGCAGATCGCGTAATTGCTTGGTGATCCAGAGACCAACATCCGTCGCCCCGGCCACAAGCGTCGCATTGGGATGGCGGGAATAGATCGCCGTCAGCCCATCCAGTGTGGCAGGAGCAGCCCAGAACGTGTCATCCGTTCCGATATAGACGTCCCGGCCATCATTAATCTGATCAAGGAGTTGCCGTGTTTCACTCATGCGCAAGGTGAAACTGTCGTCAATCTGGTCATAACAGCTCTCAAGAGCCGCATCTATGATCGGACGATAGCCTGTGCACCGACACAGATTGCCCGCCAGCCACTCTTTGACATGCGCTCTGGTCGCCTGTTTGCGTGGGCTGTGATACAGCGTGAACAGCGACATGATAAAGCCCGGCGTGCAAAAGCCACATTGCGAGCCATTCAGCTCGGCCATGGCTTTTTGCACCGGATGCAGGCGGCCATCGCTTGCCAGATCTTCCACGCTCACCAGTTCCGCGCCATCAATCATGCCGAGCAACAAAATGCAGGCATTGACCGGCTGATAGACCATCTTGCCTTCGATAACACGGCCAAGAGCCACAGTGCAGGCGCCGCAATCGCCCTCACCACAACCTTCCTTGGTGCCGGTCTCGCGGCGACGTAGGCGCAGATAATCGAGCACCGTCTCGGTTGGCCGGACGTCAGCCAACTCGACGATCTCTCCTGCCTTCACAAAACGGATGGTCTCGCGCATTGCTTAACTCCCGCGATAGGTTGAATAGCCGAAGGGCGACAGTAGCAAAGGCACATGATAGTGGCCGCGATGATCGGCAATGCCAAAGCGGACCGGTATCATGTCGAGAAATAACGGTGCCGGCAACGTCTTGGACGTTGCCTTCAAATAAGATCCGACATGAAAGCGCAATTCATAAAGTCCGCGCTTGAAGGTGGAACCTTCGAGCATCGGCGCTTCGGTCCGTCCATCTTCGTTGGTGGTTGTCTTGGCCAAACATTCAGCTTCTCCGGCCTCACTGCCGACCGTCCACAACTCGATGTAAATTCCTGTCGCCGGACGTCCCGTTGCGGTGTCCAGTACATGCGTCGTCAAACGCCCCATCATATTCCCCCGTCTACAAGTCTCACCACGGTTGTGCGCAATTGCCGACCCGAGTGAACTGAGCTTGCAGCTCTTTCTGACATTCTCTTACCAATAATGTGCCTCAAAAAGGACGTGTTCCCTAGCACTCATTTCACACTTTCCCAGTGTTGAAAAACCGGCCACTCAGCATGCAGGTCGTCCAAGGCTATCAATTCAGATCGGAAAAAAGGCGGTCGAGCCACTGGCATGACCTGCAAGGTTGCTCTCTGGCACCGCCTGACGCAGTCGTTTCGCCGTTCAGACAGGATCGCGCAAATGGATCATTTTGCGCCGCTTCCTGGGTGACGAAACAAAAACACACATCGGCTGCGACTATCCGGATCGCATTTAAAGGCCTGCACCTTAGGGTTTGAGCACACTTGCGCCGGTGGTTTCACGGCCTTCAAGGTCCTCATGCGCCCTACGGGCATCAGACAAAGCGTAACTCTGATTGACGTTGATGGTCACGCTGCCATCCGTCACGACCTTGAAGAGATCCTGCGCGCTGGCGACAAGCTCATCCCGGTGACCAATATAGGAAGACAACGATGGACGCGTGGCAAACAGAGAGCCTTTCTGCGCCAGAAGACCAAGGTTGAAATCGCGGATGGGGCCCGAAGACTGGCCAAAACTGACCCAAAGTCCACGTGGCTTGAGGCAATCGAGAGAGCCGGGATACGTGTCCTGACCAACCGAATCATAGACAACATCGACGCCATGCCCATCCGTCAGGTCCATGACCTTCTTGACGAAGTCGGACTGGCGGTAGTTGATAACGTGATCATAGCCATATTGCGATGCCAACTCGACCTTGTTGTCGGAGCCCGCGGTCCCCAGCACCTTGGCACCAAGCGCCTTGGCCCATTGACCAAGGATCATGCCGACACCACCAGCGGCCGCGTGGCATAAAAGCGTCGTGTTGCGATTGACCCGGTAGGTCTGTCGCAACAGGTATTGCGCGGTCATACCCTTGAGCATCATCGCGGCAGCCTGGTCATCGGAAATATCGGCGGGGAGAACAACAAGGCGACTTGCGTCCACGACACGCTGTTCGCAATAGGCCCCCAGACTGCCAACATAGCAGACACGATCTCCGACTTTCACATTGGCAACCTGAGTCACCAATGGCCAGAACTTCCCCTGCCCCTTCATTCCCCGGAATGAGCGGCAAATCATTTGGAGCAGGATACAAACCAGAGCGGAAATAGGTGTCGATGTAGTTGAGACCGATGGCGGAGTGCCGGATCAAGGCGTCGCCGGGGCTAAGGCTCACCCGGATCATAGGCCTCCCATTTCAGAACGTCGGGGCCCCCCGTTTCGTGCAGTCGGATGGCATGAACCATTGCTCGTTCCTCCTCTTCACGTGTCTGACTTGCGTCGCTTCCTTGCTGCCATATTGATGGTTTCCACGAGCGCAGAAAAAGCCATGGCGAAATATATGTACCCTCTTGGGATATGGAGACCGAGGCCATCCGCCACAAGAGCAAGGCCGATCAGCAACAAAAAAGCCAAGGCAAGCATCTTGGTGGTGGGATGCGCCTTGATGAAGCGCCCGACCGCCCCGGATGCCAGATACATCACTGCAACGGCGAAGATGACAGCCAGAATCATGACAGCGAGATGGTCGGCCATACCGACAGCCGTAATCACCGAGTCGACCGAGAACACAAGATCAACAAGTGCAATCTGAAGGATGATAGAAAACAACCCCGGCGTGCGGCGAGGTTTGCAGCAGCCCGTCTCGTCGTCGTCACCCTCAATGTCGGTATGAATTTCACGCGTCGCTTTGAAAAGCAGAAACAATCCACCAGCAATCAAAATCAGATCTCTTGCGGAAAAGGCCTGATCATGGAGTACAAAGAGCGGTTTGGTCATACCGATCAGCCAGAACACCAGTGACAAAAGCACGATGCGCAGCACGAGTGCCAGAAGCAGCCCGATCTTGCGAGCTGTTTCCGATTGATGCTCTGGAATGTTGGCAACGATCACCGAGAGAAAGACGATGTTGTCGATCCCGAGGACGACTTCCATAGCCGTAAGCGTCACAAGACTTGCCCACGCCGCTGGCTCGAATATCAACTCCACCATACCTCACCACTCTGCGGACTGCTGCACTGCCGTGAGACGCCTGCGCAAGCGTTCCGCGAGTTTACGGATTAGAAATAGCGATCAATCACTTGCTGGACTGCCGCAACGCAGAACAGGTACAGGCTGGAGACCGTCAGGGCAAGGCTGGTGAGGCCCGTGGCATGCAGATCATTGGCAATGGCGAACCCAGCGGCGACAAACCAGACAAACGTCATCAACAAGGTCAGCACCCGCCAACGCTTGACGCGCACCGGATGAACGAACTTGATCGGCGCGAATGTCAGCACACAACACGCGAAAACGAACGCCACCATGACCGGCACCGAGGGTGACAAGGCCAAAAGGCCAAAGACGACCATATTCCAGCCTGTCGGGAAGCCCTTGAAGGCTCCGTCCGGCGTCTTCATGCCGTTGTCAGCAAAATACAAAGCACCGGTAAAGACAATCAGCGCGCCACAGATCCAGTTCCAAGGCTGCGGCAGGACGCCGCTTCCCGCCAGGGCAAATGCCGGCAGAAACACATAGGTCGCGTAATCAATGACGAAATCGAGAGACGCCCCGGACCAGCGCGGCAGACGTTCGGCAACATTGAAACGTCGCGCCAACGGTCCGTCGATGCCGTCCACCACAAGTGTCAGCCCCAACCAGGCGAACATTTCAGCCCATTCACCACGCGCCCCTGCCAGAAGGGCGATCAGGGCCAGAGGGGCACCACAGGCCGTAAACAGGTGGATCAGGAACAGAACCGGCTCAGGCGCTCGCTTTTCAGTCGTCAAATCGGTCAAGGCGGTTGTCTCGTGAAAGTGAAAACGAAATGCCATCCGAAGCAACGGGCGTTACTTCGGTGCCATATAGATCATGTAGTATTTCAATTTTGTCCAAAAATGAACAGCATTTCCTGCATGCCAACAGATCAGAGTGAATGAACATCTCTTGAAGGAGCAAACCGCAGCGCATGGTCTCTTTGGATCAAAGCTGTGTCAGGTATAGAAACAATTGGGATTTTTCCAAGGCAATGCCGTCATTTTTTGCAAGAATCGTGACGGCAAGCGCAATCACGCTTGGGAATCATGTGGCATTTGACCGCGTCAAAAACGTGAAATCCTGCTTGCAATTCAGTCTCAAAGCGCCATGTTCCCCTCATTCTCGTGACACTGAAGGAGACCGGCATGAGTTCACCGCGTGCTGAGACCGTCTTTGATATCGCTGTAGTTGGAGCCGGACCAACCGGCATGACCGCCGCTCTTCTGCTGGCGCGTCGTGGATTTTCCACCTGCCTGATTGCGCCAGAGGCCAATCTTGTTGACGGACGCACGACGGCCCTTCTTCAGTCGTCGGTCACATTGCTGCAAGCGGCGAAACTCTGGGGGGAGGTCGCGCCACACGCCGAAGCCCTGTCGCACATGCGCATGATCGACGCGACCGGACGCCTTGTCCGTGCGCCTGAGATTACCTTTAACAGTGGTGAGTTGGAGCTGGATGCCTTCGGCTACAACATTCGCAACCGCGACCTCAATCGTGAACTGCAAGCAGCAGCAAACGCAACGGAGTGTCTCGAAATCGAACGGGGTCTCGTGGCCCATTACGCGTTTCATGACGACAGCGTGGCGATCACCACACAGGCAGGCACCACCATTCACGCGCGTCTGTGTGTCGCGGCAGATGGGCGCAACTCCCCTGCCCGCAAAGCGGCCGACATCGAGATCAAGCGCTGGTCCTATCCGCAGGTGGCGATGGTCGTGAACCTGTCCCACGAGCGACCCCATCACAACACCTCGAATGAATTCCACACACCGACGGGACCTTTCACGTTGGTACCGCTTCAGGGCAATTGCTCCTCGCTGGTCTGTGTTGAAACCGCGGAAGGTGCCGAGCAACTCGTCAATATGCCGACGGCCACGCTTGAGCGGGAAATCGAACGACGGGCGCATTCCATCCTGGGAAAAATGCAGCTTGAAACAAAGCCGCAGTCCTTTCCCCTGTCGGGCCTCACAGCCAACGCACTGGTAGGACCGCGCCTCGCTCTGGTGGGCGAAAGCGCGCATGTCTTCCCACCCATCGGCGCACAAGGACTGAACCTCGGCCTACGGGATGTGGAGGTTTTATGCGATTGCGCAGTCCGCGCACGCGACACCGGCAAGGACTGGGGCAGCCCGGATGTGCTGACGGTTTATCAGGACAAGCGCCGGGGCGATATTCGCAGCCGTACCTTCGTCGTTGACACACTGAACCGCTCGCTGCTGACTGATTTTTTACCGATCCAAGTCGCCCGCAGTGCCGGGCTGTACCTTGCTGAGCGTGTGCCCTTCATGCGTCGCCTGTTGATGCGCGAAGGCATTGCGCCCTCGGCCAAGACGGATTTCCTGCGCTATCTTGGCTAGGATGTGGACTCAGTCAGTCTCATTTCAGGGCAAGGTTGCAGCCACATGCAGGCTTCTGCCGGAGGAAGCTTGCATCCGACAGCAAGCTTGGATACTGACACAGGATCACTCGCAGACGTCTCTCATCGCTGAGAGTGTTCCAATCCGACACCACATTATATACGCCGTTTGCGCCTAGAGGTCGCTGGTAATCAAGTAATGCCCCCTTCTCGCACACGCATACAGACCCTGCGGCTGAAAATCGAAGCCACCGCTCTGCGTGGCCTCGTAAGCATCTTTCAAATTCTGCCCATCGACCTGTCCTCCTGGATCATGGGACGTGCCTGGCGTGTGATTGGCCGGTTTTCGGAGCGTGGCAAACGCGCCCATGAGCATCTGGAAAAATCGCTGCCCGACCTGAGCCCTGGTGAGCGAGACGCCATTGTCCGCGGGATGTGGGACAATCTCGGCCGCGTTTCTGCCGAGGTGTTTCAAGTCGGGCGCATCATCCGCCAGCCCAAGCGCTTTACCTATGAGCTGGATGAAACGGCACAAGCCGTCGTCAACGGCGAAAAGTCCTGCGTGCTCATGTCCCTGCACTATGGCAACTGGGAACTGTCGACCCAGCCGTTGTGGATGAACCATGTGCCCGTCGCAGGCGTCTATCAGTCGCTTAACAACCCCTATTCCGACGCTGTATTGCGTGGCTTGCGCAAGGATCTCTACCCTCTTGGCCTGCTGCCAAAGAGCCACAGCACCGCCCGCAAGCTGGTGCACCTCGTGCGTCAGGGGCAGAATATCGCGATCATGTCCGACCTGCGCGAGCGGCGTGGCGTCGATGTCATGTTTTTCGGCCAACCAGCCACCGCCAATCAGGTGGCACCTTATCTTGCCCGTACCGCCGGGGTTCCTTTGGTCGCCGGTCGCGTGACCCGCACAAAAGGCGCGCATTTTCTGATTGAAGCCTGCGAAATCGCTATGCCACACACCGATGACAAAGTCGCGGATGTCCAGAAAGCCACACAGGTTGTGCATGATCTTTTCGAAGCATGGATCCGGGAAAAGCCGGAGCAATGGATGTGGTCACACAAGAAATGGAACGACTGATCATTGCCCGCCTGTAATAAAACGCTCCATGTAGACAGCGTTTTATGTTTACCTTCCCTACAGCTTTCCCGCCTAACGTGCATTGTAGACGCAGCGTGACAGTTTTCTTGTCGTGCCGTTCAAAACAGAGGCTCGATAAAGTTGCCCCTGTTTTTTCTATTCAACTCTCAGAGCGCAAAGGCGGCGCTCCCGGAGATGAAATCTAGGACACTTTGAAAAGTGTTCGTCTATTTATTGGGTGTTCGCGGGTTTAGGTATGCGTCAGGCGAAATACAATATTGGTCAGGTTGTTCGTCACAAATATCACACGTTTCGCGGGGTGATATTTGATGTGGACGCAACATTCAGCAACACAGACGAATGGTATTATGCCATCCCCGAGGATGTGCGCCCCTATCGGGATCAGCCATTTTATCATCTGCTCGCCGAGAGCGACGAGGGTGAATACATCAGTTATGTGAGTGAGCAGAACCTCGAGATCGATCCAACCGGCGAGCCACTGCGGCATCATCAGGTGCGCGAGATCTTCGAAATCACGGCTGACGGCAATTACAAACGCCGCGAAGTTGATCTGCACTGATTGTCAAAAATGCCGAACGTTTGGCTCTTTGCCCCGTATTGATGCGACTGATTTTCTGACGTTACCATAAAAAAATGCTCGCAGGAGGTCTCCCGCGAGCGTTTTGTCGATACGACCTGCTTGTCTGAAACAGACGAGATCAATTCATCAGTTGCCGGAATCCTGCTCGCTCTTCTTCTGAGCGTCGATCAGTTTCTGGCGCGCTTCATTGGCGCGCTGCTGAAGCTGCGACTGCAACTTCTGCTGACGCTGCTTGAGAGCGGCCACATCCATCGGCTTGCCATCATAGCTGTCGGTAAAGCCGCTCAACGTCAGAGCCATCGGCACGGCCTTGGCCTGCTGATTAAGCGTCGTGATGATGAGCTTGCCGCCCTTCTTCATGCCGTTGATGAAAGTGTCGTCGATGACCATTTCGGCGTAACAGGCGTTCGGGAAACAGATGCCATACTTGGCCTGTTCCTGCTTGCCACTGTCGACCTGAACCCGCAGCCCCGGCTGGATCAGCATGCCGGTCGGCACAGCGATCAGCAGCGTCTTGCGTGCTTCACCTTCGATCTGGCGAACAGCCACAGAACTGAGGAACTGACCAGTGTTGGTGCGAAGTTCCTGTGTCACGAGGCAGATCTGTTTCTTGACCTTCGGATCGGTATTGCAGACCTTTACCCAAGGGGACTGACCCTTGCTGTCCTGCGCGGATGCCGTGCCTGCCCAAGAGGAGACTGTCAACGCGACCATAGCGCTGCCGATCAGGCCTCTCTTCATAAATTTATTCATTCGAACCATCCTCAGTCGTTCGTCTGCAATTCTTGATGCCGTACTTGAGCCAATTCACTAAGAAGTTCAAGTGGTCGTAGCATCTTGTGACCAACCGCACCCCACATGGGCGACGAATTGGGCAATACGGTGACCATATTGCAACGCGGTGTTTAAAAAAACACGCGTTGATGTCTCTGCACTTCGCAAAATAGACAATACAGCTACTGGTTTCATCTCTGAATAAGTGCCTCGGAGCTTGTGACAAGCTCCGCTTGCTTTTTGGCATATGATAGACTTTTAGCAGAATCAAGGTTTGATCAGCTTAGTGAGAGAGTAGCGGCTTGGCCCCTTTGCATTTTCATCTGCGTTCCAAAGCGGCTTTTCGCCGGTCAGCGCCTCTGCGCAGACTGTCGGGATCACTGCGGGCCTCCGGCCTCTTCGCGGGCATCCGATCGGTGTGCCTGAGCGCCGCTCTCTGTTTGGCAGCGCCCCTTGCCGCCCATGCGGATCAAACAGGCACGGTGCCGCCAAACGCAACATCTGAAAATCCGGTGCCTGCAAGCTATGCAATGGCCATGCACGGTAACCCTGCGATGCCTGCTGATTTCAAGCACCTTCCCTATGTCAATCCATCTGCGCCCAAAGGCGGGACGCTGAAGCTTGGCGTTCAAGGCACCTTTGACAGCCTCAACTCTTATATTGTTCAGGGTGGCTGGACCAGCGCCCGCGGCATGCACGAGCGCGAGTTCGGCAATAATGTCATCGAAAGCCTGATGGCGCGCTCATATGCCGAACCCTTCACCCTTTATGGGTTGTTGGCCGAATCTGTGCGGCTGCCTAAAGACCGCAGCTGGATCGAGTTCAAGCTGAACCCCAAGGCAAAGTTCTCAGATGGTACGCCCGTCACCGTTCAGGATGTTGCCTTTTCGCTCAAAATCCTCGCCGACAAGGGACGTCCGCCATTTTCCTCCTGGTACAAGCAGATCGTCAAATACGAATACCCGGCTAAAGGCACCATTCGCCTCGATTTTGCCAATGGCGACAATCGGGAGCTGCCCTTTCTGGTGGCCTTGGCTCCCGTGTTTTCAAAGACCCATACGGATGCGGCCACCTTTGACAAGTCGACCCTGACACCGCCGATTGGCTCGGGTCCTTATGTTTTTGACAAGATCGTTCCCGGTCGCCGGGTGATCTACAAGAAGAACCCGGATTATTGGGCCAAGGATCTGCCGATCAAGGCGGGGTTTGACAATTTCGATGTGATCCAGATCGATTATTTCCGCGATCAAACGAGCCTGCACGAAGCCTTCAAGAAAGGCCTTGTCGATGCTCTTGCCTATAACGAGCCGGTGCGATGGAAGACGGATTTCGATTTTCCAGCCGCCAAAGAGGGCAAGGTCGTTCAAGAGAATATCAAACTGGGTATTCCAGCGGATATGCGCGGCATTGCCTTCAACACTCGTCGCCCCGTCTTTTCAGATGCGCGTGTCCGGCGGGCGCTGTCGATGCTGTTTGATTTCAACTGGGTCAACCGGAATCTGTATTACGGGCTTTATACCCGTACTCAGGGGTATTGGGACAGCTCCATTCTGTCGTCCATTGGCAAGCCGGCTGATGCGAGCGAAAAACAGTTGCTCGCCCCCTATCCGAAGGCGGTTTTGCCCGTTGTCATGGCTGGAAAATGGCATCCGGCAGAGACCGATGGCTCAGGCCATGATCGCAAGGTGTTGCGTCAGGCCCTGCAACTCTTACAAGGCGCGGGCTATGCGTTAAAAGGACGCCAGCTCATCAACGTGGCCAGCGGCAAGCCCTTGAGCTTCGAAATCCTCACCAAGAACGAGGATGAAGAAAAGCTGGCGCTGGCCTATGCCCGCACAGCGCGCATGTTGGGCATCACCGTTGGCGTGCGTACACTCGACTCGGCCCAGTTTGAAGATCGGCGCACCAACCGCGACTTCGATATGGTGTTCAACACATGGACGGCCTCGCTGTCACCGGGCAACGAGCAATATGGCCGCTGGGGCTCAAACGCTGCGGATCTGAAAGGCTCTTTCAATTTTGTGGGCGCTAAAAGTCCGGCCATCGACGCAATGATCAAGGCGATGATCGAAGCGCGCTCGCAGGACGATTTCGTCAGTGCGGTGCGCGCTCTCGACCGTGTGCTGATTTCAGGGGCCTATGCCATTCCGCTTTTCCATGTTGCCGACGACTGGGTGGCGCATTGGAAGCGCGTTCAGTCGCCGGCCACGCACTCACTTTACGGGCACGAATTTGATACGTGGTGGTCTGCATCGACAGGCGACGGTCGTTGATATGCAAACGGGACAGGCAGAATGAAAGCAGTTTCCGACGCTCTCGCACAGCGATACCACGCCAAGGGATCCTGAGGTACCAAGACCCTGGATGATTTGTTGCGGGTTGCGGCCCGCACCAATCCCGAGCGGATCGCTGTCGTTGATGCCCCGGACCGGACCTCGTGGACCGGCGGCGAACCAAGGTCCCTGACCTACGCCGAACTCAGTGATGAAGTCGACCGTCAGGCCGCGTTTTATCGTGCGCTTGGCTTGCAGCCGGATCATGTTGTCGGCCTGCATGCGCCCAATACCACGGACATGGTGATTGCCTTTCTCGCCTCTATCCGATCCGGACTTGTGGTCTCACCGCTACCTTTGCACTGGCGCCAAAGCGACGTTCTGGCCGCGCTCAATGGCTTGGGAGCCAAAGGCCTCATCGCCGCGGATCGGGTCGAAACCCGCATGACAGCCAACACGGCCCGCGATGTGGCTGCCGACATCTTTTCCATGCGGTTCGTCTTCGGGTTGGGCAAAGACATTCCTGACGGGCTGATCGACGTCGGGCCGATGCTGGCAGAAATGGGCGATGAGCTGGCCTTTGAAGAATTGGATCGCAGCGATCCGGGGGATCACACCGTGACCCTGTCGTGGAACCGCTCCGGCACGCGGGATTTCCCCCTCAACCGGTCGCACAATCACTGGATTGCCGTGGGTCGAAATATCGTTGAGACAGCCGAGCTGCATGACGGCAGTCACCTGCTGGTGCCCTATTCCATGTCTGGCCTGACGGGCATCGGGGGCGGCCTCGTGCCCTGGCTGTTGTGTGCGGGAACACTGTTCCTGCATCATCCGCGCTCACTTGCCAATCTCGCCCGCCATGCCAATGACGTCGCCGCCGACTACGTGCTGACCCCCGGCCCGCTGGCACGCCAGCTTGATCGTACCATCCGCCCGCAAGACACACGCCTTGCCATTGTCTGGAATGTGTCAGCGCCGATGCCTGAAACCTTCAATCACAAGCATCCGATCATTGATCTGCATGTGGCCGATGAATTTGCCATGCTGGCCGAGCGCCGTCGCGGCGGCAACGGCAATGCCATCATTGGTCTGGGCGAACATGATTTCGCCAGCGGCACAGCGTTCCTCGAACTGGCGACAACGGGTTATAGCGCAGGTCAACCGGATGGATCAGCAACCGCCTTACTCGTCAAAGGAGCCAGTGTGCCAACGCCTGGCTGGGTGCTGTCCAAACTGCCCGAAGTACAGGTCAGCGACGACAAAGGCTTTGTGGCAACCGGCATTCAGGTCAACCGGGAAGCCGAAACAATCATTGGGTTTGGCGTTCCCGGCACCTATGCCGCAGGTGCCGGCGATCTGGAAGCCCTCGACGGTCTTTATGCCAAATTCCCCGGCCTGAGAGAGGCCGCCTGCTTTTTGGTTCAGGATGATGTCATCGGTTCGCGGATTTATGCCGCTCTTGTCCCAAATCATGGCACCATGCCGGACGCCAAGGCCTTTTTCGCCTTTCTGGATGCTGAGGGTATTGATCTGGCGAAAATCCCCTATCGGGTTCTTGTTCTGCAAAATCTGCCGCGCACTGAAGATGGAACTCTGGACCGTGAACGCCTGACATTGCGCACCCAGCGTCTGGCCACCAAGGTGGCATAAGCCACCAACACAGGATCCAAGAATGGACAAGACATCGTTGATCTGGAACGGCCCGGGATTGTGTATCGGGCAACCGTTCGGCGATGCTGTGACAGATTTTCTGCCCGATTGTCCGCTGATTGACCTTGAGGTGCTCCTGCAATCCGGCTCTCCCCTGGTTGAGAGCGGAGAACCGGAAAGCACAGAGCAGGCCTCGGCTTTTGTGTTACTCAATCTGGTTCATCTGGCTGAGTTGGGTCTTTCACCTGCCCAGTTTGCGACCCTTTTTGACAAGCTGTCGCAGGTGCCGTCACACGTTCCGGTCGTTGGCCTGAACGATGCGACAACGCCGGTGCCGGAGGGTCTGCGTGTTACCGCCCTTCTCAACAAAAACGTGTCTCCCGCAACGATCATCGAACGGATTTATACGCTTCAGCGCACAACGCTACGCTGGCAGGAAGCGCGCATTCGGCGGAAGGTTTTCGGCCGAGTGCCCAACTATGGCGTCGCGCCCCATCTGCGCGGACATGGCGGCATGCTTGTTATCGGTCAGGGGCGCAACTTTCATCGCTTGTCCAATCTGTCCAGTGATGCTTTTGCGGCGCATCCGATTGAGGTGATTGGCGCACCAGAACCAGAGCATTGGCGAAATTTATCTGGCGGAGCGTGGTTTCGATCTTTGTGTGCTCAATGCCGACATGCACGAAAATCATGAGGTGTTGTATCGTCTACGCGCCGACCCGCGCTTCAGTACGCTGCCTATTCTCGTCCTCACCGACACAGCAGCGGACGCTGGTTTCTATTTCAAGGCAGGCGCAAGCAACGTTATTCTGGCCAGTGAAGATGAGGCAACGCTGCGCCCCGCCATTACGACACTTCTGCAGGAAGGCAAAATGCGCCGTCTGGCGGACCGCCTGCTTGCAGAGAACCATCGGCTGCTCGCCAGTTACATCGAAAGCGGCGGTCTTCCGCGCAGCGAATTTGATTTGTATCTGCATCTCAGTGATGCGCAGCAAAAGCCGCTTGGGCTTGGCTCTCAGGTTGTGTCGCTGTTTCCGGAGAATTTCGAGGCCCCCAACATGGCAACACTTCTCTCCGGGGACCTTTATACCACCGTCCTTTCCATCGCCAATGCCACCTGCCGGGAGGAGGACCTCGTCGGTCTGGTTCAAGGGCTTGGGCCTGTTGCCGTGGTCAAAGACCCCAAGGCGCATGCGGCAATGCGCATGCGGATCAATGCTATCCTCAGCCACACCATGATGTGATCTTCTCCACCGGGCGGTATCGCTCGCCCCAGGGCCAATTTCAAAATCCGCAGTCAGTTTCGGTAATTGGCTCTTGAGACGGAAATGCGGTAAGACTGCCAGCGCTGCCCCTTGAATTCTGGAGTTTTCTCATGGCCAAATCCACAACCCCACTGACGATTGATGTCGTTTCCGATATCGTCTGTCCTTGGTGCTACATCGGCAAGAAACGCCTTGAGGCTGCGCTGGCTGAGGTGAATGATATTAATGTTACCCTGCGCTATCATCCGTTCCAGCTTGATGGCACTATTCCTGCGAAGGGAATTTCACGGCACGACTATCTCACCAACAAATTTGGTGACCAGAGCCGCATTGACCAGATGCATGAGACGGTTGCAGCGCAAGGTGACAGCATCGGTATTACTTTTGCTTTCGACAAGATCAAGATTTCGCCAAACACACTCGACAGCCATCGTCTGATCGCCTGGGCGGGTGAAGCGGACTGTCAGTCGGCGGTGGTCGAAGATTTGTTCGCAGCCTATTTCCTGCAAGGCAAGAATCTGGCCGATACATCCGTTCTGGCAGACATCGCAGCCCGTCATGGCTTTGATCGCAGACAGGTAACGACCTGACTTGATTCCGACAAGGACGTCGAAGCCATTCAGACCGAGGTCGACAAGTCACGTCAGATGGGTGTGTCCGGCGTGCCGTTTTATATTCTGGACCAGCGCTTTGCCCTCTCCGGGGCCGAACAGCCCGAAACTTTTGTTGCAGCTATCCGTCACGCAGAGACCACGGCCAGCGCGACGGCCTGATCACGGCCCCTCGACGAGGTAACGACAAAAGGCCCCGCTGATGACTTCGGCGGGGCCTTTTGTGTTCACAGCATTTTTTTACTGACGCCCTCGGCCCCAAAGGAGCCGAAGGCCATCAGTCAGATCAACGTTTCAGGATCGAGCGGCCGGCGAAAACAGCCTGCGGACCGAGTTCTTCTTCGATGCGGATCAGCTGGTTGTACTTGGCCAGACGATCGGAGCGCGACAGCGAACCGGTCTTGATCTGACCGCAATTGGTGGCAACAGCCAGATCAGCAATCGTTGCATCTTCGGTTTCACCCGAACGGTGCGACATGACGGCGGTGTAACCCGCCTTGTGAGCAGTTTCCACGGCGTCCAGCGTTTCGGACAGCGTGCCGATCTGATTGACCTTGATCAGGATCGAATTGGCGATGCCTTCGCTGATGCCGCGGTTCAGGCGCTTGGTGTTGGTCACGAACAGGTCGTCGCCGACAAGCTGGCACTTGTTGCCAACGAGGTCTGTCGTGGCTTTCCAGCCTTCCCAATCGTCTTCGGCCAGACCATCTTCCATGGAAATGATCGGGTAGCGATTGACGAGATCGTCGAGGTACTTGGCCATTTCGTCCGGAGACAGGCTCTTGCCTTCGCCTTCCAGCTCGTACTTGCCGTCCTTGAAGAACTCGGTCGCAGCCGCATCAAGCGCCAGATAGATGTCTTCGCCCGGCGTGTAGCCAGCCTTTTCAATGGCCTTCATGACAAAGCCGATGGCTTCATCCGTGCTGGCGAGGTTCGGTGCAAACCCGCCTTCATCGCCAACATTGGTGTTCTTGCCGGCATCGGCGAGAAGCTTCTTCAGCGTGTGGAAGGTTTCCGAGCCCATGCGCACGGCTTCGGCGATGCTCGACGCACCAACCGGCATGATCATGAATTCCTGAAAATCGATCGGGTTGTCAGCATGTGCGCCGCCGTTGATGATGTTCATCATCGGAACCGGCAACGTGCGTGCGAACGAGCCACCAACGTAGCGATACAGCGGCAGGCCACAGGCCTGAGCCGCAGCGCGTGCGGTCGCCAGAGAGACGCCAAGAATGGCGTTTGCACCAAGACGGCTCTTGTTTTCGGTACCGTCGAGTTCAATCATCTTCTGGTCGATGGTGAGCTGATCTTCAGCTTCCAGGCCAGCCAGTTCGTTCAGAATGTCACCATTGACGGCTTCAACAGCCTTGAGAACACCCTTGCCCTTGTAACGGTCACCGCCATCACGCAGCTCGACCGCCTCATGGGCGCCCGTCGAGGCACCTGACGGCACTGCGGCGCGTCCAAAGGAACCGTCTTCCAGGAAAACATCAACTTCAACGGTCGGATTACCGCGGCTGTCGAGGATTTCACGCCCAACGATATCAATAATGGCGCTCATGATTCACTCCTTTTTCCGGCCGAATACGGCCCGTATGCTTCAAGTCATCTACTTGACGTATCCCACCGCGAACCCGAAACGGGAGGCGTCGGGCAACGGTGGGGTGCGGGAACGCGTCCCGCAGGAAAGAGACCACGTCAATGTGACGAGATCTCAACATTTCAATCAGACAGCGCGTGCGGCCTTCACCACAGCATCAATGTCCTTGAGTTCCTTCAACAAGGCGCCGAGGTCTTTCAGCGCGATCATGTTGGGACCATCTGAAGGCGCGTTGTCCGGATCCGGATGCGTTTCAATGAACAGACCGCCCACGCCAACGGCAACGGCAGCGCGTGCCAGAACCGGAACGAACGTCCGGTCCCCTCCGGTCGAAGAACCAAGGCCGCCAGGCTGCTGTACAGAATGCGTGGCATCGAAGACAACGGGAGCCCCGGTCTTCGCCATGATCGGCAGCGAGCGCATGTCACTGACCAACGTGTTGTAGCCAAAGCTTGCGCCACGTTCTGTCAGCAGAATGTTGGCATTGCCAGATCCAGTCACCTTCTCAACGACATTTGCCATGTCCCAAGGGGCCAGAAACTGGCCTTTCTTGATATTGACGACGCAATTGGTCTTGGCTGCGGCCACGAGCAAGTCCGTCTGGCGGCACAGGAAGGCCGGGATCTGAAGAATATCGACGACGTCTCCGACAACCGCGCAATGATCGGGCGCATGGACGTCGGTCAGGACCGGCATGCCAAAGGTTTCCCGAATTTCGGCGAAGACCGGTAGAGCCTCTTTCATGCCGACACCGCGCTTGCCGGTCAGCGACGAGCGGTTGGCCTTGTCATAAGAGGTTTTATAGACAACCTGAATTCCAAGCCCGTCGGTGATTTCCTTGATTGCAGCGGCACATTCCAGTGCATGCGCCCGGCTTTCCATCTGACACGGACCGGCAATCAGGCTAAAAGGCGTGCTATTGTCGAAAGTGACATTCCCAACACGAACGGCGGAGTTAGGTTCAAGCATCTTTGTTCCCTAGTAGAGGCCGTGCTTTTGCAACGACAGGCTGAAACCTGCGAAGGTGCACGACATTTTGAACAGATCCATAGCCCGAATGGTCCGCACTCGCAATATTTGCGAACAACAATTCGCATGCTGACAAAAAGCCGCGCTGCTTTTTTGGGGACGATGCCTTATTGTGAAAGGGTTGACCATCATGCGGCCTGCTTTGCATTGAATTTACCCTCGCAAGCCTTGGTAAAATTTGGAACCACACAGGCCCGCTTGCATTAATGAGGTAGACGCGTCTTTCGTTTTACGCGGAAAATGTGTCGCCTATTCAAGAGTTTTATCAGGCCTTCGTTGCTTTCCCCACGCGCGGCTCTGAAAAAGGAAGACGGAAAAGTAGCTATGAGCAAACCCATCCGCAAAGCAGTTCTGCCAGTTGCAGGTCTCGGTACACGTTTCCTCCCGGCCACCAAGGCTGTTCCAAAGGAAATGCTGACTGTTGTTGATCGGCCGATCATTCAATACGTGGTGGAAGAAGCCCGTGCTGCTGGCATCGAGCACATCGTGTTCGTCACAGGCCGCAACAAGCATGTGATCGCGGATCACTTCGACCGTGCATACGAACTGGAAGATGTGCTCCAGGAGCGCAACAAGTTGGAAGCTCTTGAGCTTCTCGAAAAGCTGCGTCCGAAGCCGGGTTCCGTCAGCTTTACGCGTCAGCAGGCCCCTCTTGGCCTCGGTCATGCCGTGTGGTGTGCACGCGAGCTGATCGGCGACAATCCTTTCGCCGTGCTGTTGCCGGACATGATCATGAAGTCCGAACCGGGCTGCCTGAAACAGATGGTTGATGTCTATAATGAAACTGGCGGCAACGTCATTTCCGTTGAGGCTGTTCCGGAAGATCAGACCCAGAATTACGGCATCATTGAAGTTGACGGCGACCCCAAGGCGAAAACCTTTGGCATCACCGGCATGGTGGAAAAGCCGGAACCGAGCAAGGCCCCAAGCAATCTCTTCATCAATGGTCGCTACATTTTGCAGCCGGAAATCTTCGACCTGCTTGAAAATCAGGGCACGGGCGCTGGCGGCGAAATTCAGCTGACCGATGCGATGTTGACGCTCATGGGTCAGCAGAAATTCACCGGTCTGCGCTTTGAAGGTGAAACCTATGACTGCGGCTCCAAGGCAGGCTTCCTGAGCGCGAACATTGCTTACGCCATGGAAAACCCACAGCTTGCCAGTGAGCTTCTGCCGTTCCTGCAACAGTATCTTGGGCACAAGATCGCCGCAGAATAATCAGGTTCATCGCCGGATGGATCATTGCCCGGGCTTGCATAGGGCAGGCAATCGGGACTAGGACGATGCCGGACGGATCTTCACGATCCGTCCGGTTTTTTTTACGCTTGTCTCTCCCATCATGGACCCTTTGTATCATGTCAGCACAGCTTCAGGCCAAACCGGCCATCGCAGTCGTCGGCCTTGGCTATGTCGGCCTGCCCGTTGCCATCGGCTTTGCCAAGGCGGGTTATACCGTTACCGGCTTTGACATCAATGCAACGCGGGTCGCTGCCTTGCAGGCAGGCAACGACGTCACCGGGTCTGTTCAAGCCCCTGACCTTGATCAGACATCTCTGTCGCTCACAACGCGTGCAGAAGACATGTCCGCTTGCGACATCTTTATCGTCGCGGTGCCGACTCCGGTGGATCAGGCCAAGCACCCGGATCTGACACCGTTCGTCTCGGCGGCCAGGACCGTGGGCAGCATCATGCGACAGGGCGCAATCGTGGTCTTCGAATCGACCGTCTTCCCCGGCGCAACGGAAGACATTGCGGTCCCTGTTCTGGAGGCGGAATCCGGCCTGCGATTTGGCACGGACTTCGAGGTTGGCTATTCGCCCGAGCGGATCAATCCGGGCGACACAGAGCGAGATTTTGCCGATATCGTCAAGATTGTCTCCGGCAGCACACCTGAGACCACCCTCAAACTGGCAGACGTCTATGGCAGCGTTGTCACGGCTGGCATTCATATCGCGCCGACAATCAAGGTGGCGGAGGCGGCAAAAGTCATCGAAAACACGCAGCGCGATCTCAACATCGCCCTCATGAATGAACTGTCGATGCTGTTCCACGCCATGAACATCGACACGCGGGATGTGCTTGCCGGTGCCGCAACGAAATGGAATTTCCTGCCCTTCCAGCCCGGCCTTGTTGGGGGCCACTGTATTGGTGTCGATCCCTACTATCTGACCCACAAGGCGCATGAAATCGGTTTGACCCCGCAGGTCATCAGCGCCGGGCGCGGCACCAATGAAATGATGCCATCCTACGTGGCAGGCAAGATCATTCAGGAATGCGTCAAGCTGGGCCGCCGGATGCCGCCGAAAATCTCCGTCCTTGGTGTAACGTATAAGGCCGACGTGCCTGACACCCGCAATTCCAAGGTTGTCGATCTTGTCCGAGAGTTGGCAAGCTTCGGAGCCGACGTCAAAGTGCACGATCCAATGGCGGATGCAGCGCATGTCGCCTCAGAATACGGGCTGACGCTCTCTGGTCTTGATGAGCTTTCTGAAGCTGACGCAGTCGTCATCGCTGTGCCCCATCGCGCGCTGTTCAGTGGGGCTGCGCAAGACAATTGGGACCGGGTAACGGGCCTTCTGGGCAAAGGCACCTGCCTTGTTGCCGATTTGCCCGCGTTGCTTGATCGGGACTTGACCCCGGACGATGTGGATCTGTGGCGTCTGTAACTACGTCGAAATGGCAGGCGAAACCCTGCCTTTTCGCAGATGTGAGCCGATGTTTCATCTCATGAGAGATCTGCCAAGAAGTCAAAACCTTTAAAATGCGCTAGGCTGAATGATGCTTATCTGCAATCGGAGCCTTCAACGCCATGCCCTTTCGCAAAGCCGCTCGCCTCACATCTCTATCGCTTCTGACCGCCTTGCTGTTCGGCGTCACCAGTTTGCCAACGCTGGCCGCAGCCAAAGACAGCACGACCTTCCAATCCCTGATCCGCAGCCAAATGCAGGCGTTTGCCCGCGATGATGCGGCAACCGCTTTCTCGTTGGCAGCACCGGAACTGCGCCATCGCTTCGGTACGCCGGGACTGTTCATGCAAATGGTGCGCCAAGCCTATGCACCAGTCTATCGGTCGCGCAACCTGTCATTCGGCTAAGGTGAAAGAACAGAAGACCAAGGCAAGGCAACTCGTGTATCTGGAAGGGCCTCAAGGCAAAAGCTGGAAAGCGCTCTATCAGTTCGAACAACAACCGGATGGCTCTTGGCGCATTTCCGGCTGTATTCTGGCGCCGGATATAGGCGCTGCCGCCTGAATGTGACTGTGTGGCCTGACCTGGACAAAGCCCGTCCGAATGCCTTCGGACGGGGGGAGTAAGATTATTTACCGACCGCAGCGCGAAGGCTTCAAACACCGCTTACATGGCGTCAATATCGCCCCGCGCCCAATTGGCCTTGGTCTCTGCGTAGAAATCGGCGAACCGATCTTCTTCAATGGCATCGCGGATGCCTTGCATCAGAAATTGATAATAAGCGATGTTGTTCCATGTCAGCAGCATAGCTGCCAGCCCTTCGCCAGTGCGTACCAGATGGTGTAAATAGGCCCGACTGTAGACGCCGTTGGTCGCCTCGCACGAAGAGGCTTCATCAAGCGGACGCGGATCGTCTGCATGACGAGCGTTCTTGAGATTGACCTTGCCAAAGCGGGTATAGGCAAGGCCGTGACGGCCAGCGCGCGTCGGCATGACGCAATCAAACTGGTCGATCCCACGCGCAACGCTTTCCAGAATATCGTCCGGTGTACCAACCCCCATCAGATAACGCGGCTTGTCTGTCGGCATCACATCGGTCGTCACGTCCAGCATTTTGAGCATGACATCCTGAGGCTCGCCAACGGCCAGTCCGCCGACCGAATAGCCTTCAAATGGCATCTTCGTCAGGCTCTCCGCCGAGCGTATGCGCAGGTCCGGGACATCGCCGCCCTGTACAATGCCATAAAGTCCCTGCCCCTTGGCCGGTCCGCCCATGCTTTCAAACTGCGCGCGGGAGCGCTCGGCCCACCGCAGCGACAGTTCCATAGCGCGCTGTACTTCTTCGCGCGGCGCTGGCAGGCCGATACATTCATCAAGCTGCATCTGGATGTCGGACCCAAGCAATCCCTGAATTTCAACAGACCGTTCTGGTGTCAGGTGATAGCGGGCACCATCAATATGACTTTGAAAGCGAACGCCGGTTTCATCAAGCTTGCGCAATTGCGCCAGGGACATCACCTGAAAACCACCGCTGTCGGTGAGAATCGTGTGCGGCCAGTTCATGAACTTGTGCAAACCGCCCAGACGATCCACCCGCTCAGCAGTTGGTCGCAACATCAAGTGATAGGTATTGCCCAGAACCACATCTGCACCGGTGCTGCGAACATGACCCGGATACATAGCTTTGACAGTTGCCTGCGTACCAACCGGCATAAAGGCCGGCGTGCGAACGACGCCGTGTGGCGTATGGATTTCACCGCGGCGGGCCTTGCCGTCTGTTTTCAAAAGCTTGAAGGCAAATGGCTTGGGCGACGCCTGATCTGCGGCTGCGGCTGTGGTCTTGTCGGTCATGTCAGCGTCCCTCATCGGCGTCACGGTCATTGGTATCCGGTTCATCATGGTTTTGCGGAAACAGCAGGGACGCATCTCCATAACTGTAGAAGCGATACTCGGTTTCAATCGCATGCTCATAGGCCAGACGCATCGTCTTCAACCCGGCGAAGGCAGACACCAGCATGAACAGTGTCGAACGCGGCAGATGGAAATTGGTCATCAATGCGTCAATGGCGCGAAAGCGGTAACCGGGTGTGATAAAAATCGAGGTTTCACCGGAAAACGCCTGCAAGCCATCCGGACCTTGAGCGGCACTTTCCAGAATGCGCAGCGACGTTGTGCCAACACTGACCACCTTGTTGCCGCGCGCCCGCACAGCGCGCAGGGCAGCAGCCGTCTCGGCGCTGACTTCGCCCCATTCCGCGTGCATCTGATGGTCGCCCGTGTCTTCGCTCTTCACGGGGAGGAAAGTTCCTGCTCCGACATGCAGCGTCACACGGTGCTGTTCGACGCCACGGCTTTCCAACGCTTGCAACAATTCTGACGTGAAATGCAATCCGGCGGTCGGTGCCGCCACCGCGCCATCTTTCTCTGCGAAAATTGTCTGATAATCAGCACGGTCCTGATCGTCTTCGCCGCGTTTCAGCGCGATATAGGGCGGTAATGGAATATGGCCGACGCTGGCCAGCGCCGCATCCAGCTTTGCCCCTGTCTCTGAGAATTCCAGCAAGACCTCACCGCCATCTTTCTTTTCGAGTGCGCGAGCACTCAAATGTGCATCGCCAGTGACATCGGAAAAAATGATTTCGTCACCAGCGACCACCTTCTTTGCGGGCCGCACGAAGGCCCACCAGCGATTCCCGGCCTTGCGCAAGTGTAGGGTCGCAGACACGCCAGCCGAAATGTCGCCGCGTACACGTTTTCCCTCAAGCTGCGCCGGAATCACCTTAGTATCATTGAAAACGAGAGCGTCGCCGGGGTTGAGCAAACTCACCAAGTCACGCACCCCATGGTCGGACATCGGCGTTTTGGCGCCTGGGTCAACCACCAGCATACGGGCAGAATCACGCGGTCGGGCGGGACGCAGGGCAATCCGCTCGTTGGGAAGATCGAAATCGAACAAGTCTACGCGCATGATGTTCATTCACCGGACGTTTGCGCAAAACACGACACCCGTCAGATGCGGAGCCGGTGCATCAGAGCGCCCAGGGCCTTCTTTGAAATACGAGACGATAACCGTCGGGATCCTCAAAGGTCATCCCGTCGACATCCCAATACGGATTTTGGGATGGCACTGGCTTATACCCATGCAGGCGTATGCGATCAATGCTTGTCTGCCAGTCATTTTGGTCGGGAATATAGAGAACCAGCAGATGTTCGGGGCTGTTGCAACGCGGCGCCTCAGTCCCCTCTTCTTGCACAAGTTCCAGATGCCACTTTGCACCGGGATAACCTAGGATACGGCCGGAAAATCCAGCGTGGTCGTCAAAGCGAGCAAGGAGTTGAAAGCCCGCCGCCTCACAATAGAAATGCAGCAGCGTGGCAAGGTCGTTTGTCGGCCTCGCCACGCGCAGTGTTGAATATGTGTCGTCAGACACCGCCATTATGCGTCCGCGGCGACTTTCATCGACACGATCTTGTCGGGATCCTGAACCGGTTCGCCGCGCTTGATCTGGTCGACATTGTCCATGCCTTCAATCACCTGACCCCAAACCGTGTACTGGCCATCCAGCCAAGGGGCTTCGTTGAAGCAGATGTAGAACTGGCTATCGCCGGAGTTCGGATCCATGGAGCGGGCCATCGAACAGGTGCCACGCACGTGCTTTTCCTGGGAAAACTCAGCTTTCAGCTTCTTGCCGGAACCGCCCGTGCCCGTGCCCTTCGGGCAACCGGTCTGCGCCATGAAACCATCGATCACGCGGTGGAAAACGATGCCGTCATAAAAACCGTCGCGCACCAATTCCTTGATGCGTGCAACATGCGTCGGTGCCAGATCCGGCTTCATTTCGATGACGATGGACCCTTTGGTCGTTTCCAAGAGAAGGGTGTTTTCGGCGTCCTTGATGTCGGCCATGTGTCGCTCCGTTTGTTTTTGTTTTCCGACAGACGTCGGGTCAGTTAAAGGTTGATGCGGCTTATTTGTCAGCGTCAGCCGCAACCTGCATCTTGATGATCTTGTCAGGATGCGCAGGCGGCTCACCGCGGGCAATCTTGTCGACGTATTGCATCCCGTCAACGACCTATGGCCCCAGACGGTGTATTTCCCATCAAGCCAAGGCGTTGCCTTGAAGGTGATGAAGAATTGCGAGTTGGCGCTGTTCGGATCCTGTGCTCGCGCCATGCCGAGCGTGCCTCGCTTGAAAGGCGTATCGGTGAACTCTGCCTTCAGATCCGGCAGCTTGGATCCCCCCATACCCGTTCCCGTGGGATCGCCGGTCTGCGCCATGAAGCCCTCGATGACGCGGTGGAAAATCAGCCCGTTATAAAAGCCTTCGCGTGTCAGCTTCTTGATGCGCGCAACATGCTTGGGGGCCAGGTCCGGGCGCAATTGAATGACCACGCGGCCATCTTTCAAATCCATATAGATGGTGTTTTCCGGATCCAGCTTCTGGCTGGTCTGGGCGTTGGCAGCCACCGGCACGAACAGCAAGGCCGTAACAACGGCCACAAAAGAGAAAAGTCGATACACTGAGAACTCCAATCAGTCAGTCTAGCAAGATCTGGACGGGCTAAACGTCCAGTTTGCGTCGCAGCGCCTGAGCAACATTGTCGGGAACAAACCCGCGAACGTCACCCTTCATCTTGGCGATCTGACGCACCAGCGTGGCCGTTATATGACGTGTGGCCGAACTGGCGGGGACAAAGATGGTGTGAATATCCGGCGCCAGCGTGGCATTCATACCGGACATTTGCATTTCATAGTCAAGATCAGATCCATCACGCAGGCCCCGGATCATCAGTGTCGCCTTGCATTCGCGGGCGATATCAACGGCAAGCCCTGTAAAAGAGACAATATCAAGGCGTTGCGCATCAGCATCCGACAGGTTTGCGGAGACCGCACCGAGAATAAGGTCACGCCGCTCCTCGAATGAAAACATTGGTTGCTTGCCCGGATGAACGCCAATGGCAACCACCAGCGTATCCGCCAGGACCAGACCTTTTCGAAGAACATCGAGATGTCCGGATGTCAGCGGGTCGAAAGACCCTGTGTAGATCGCGCAATGAGCCATAACAGTCATTTAACTTGCTGCGTTTCATTCGACAAGAGAGAGCTGTCAGACAAGCGCAGCAATCCACGCCCGGCAACCTCCTGACGTCGCTTCCTCGGATAAATTACCAAGCTCTTAACAATTCTTGGAACCTTTAGGCCGGTCACAGGTTTTCAGGTCAAGAATTTCATCTTGCAAACGGAGATGACGGCGATGAAAACTTATTCCGATAGTGCAATGGACAAGACTTTGAACGACAGCGACACGAACTTCTTCCGCGCGCAAGTAAAGGCTGCAAGCCCGAAGGCCGCGCTGCAGGTTCTCGGTGTTACGGCAATCGCAGTCATTGGCGTCGCAACCGCCGCCTTCACCACCTTGTCGCCCCTCGACATGTCTGCCAATGCTTCGGCTCAGGGCGCAGAGAGCAGCAAAGGCAATCTGCTGGTCGAATCCAGCCTGTCTTGCAAGCAGCAGAACTGGGGCAACTGGTCCACAGCTTGCGCTCAGAAGATCAGCGGCAAGAAAAATCTGCGGACTATCCGGTTCGAAACGGTCAGCACTCCGTCTAACAAATCCAACACAACCGTGCTGACCCGCTATGAAACAACCCGGTAAAGCACTTTACTTTACCACAAGAGCCCCCTCCTCCTTCGGCTCAGACATTTCCTCCCCGCGGAAATAAAAAGGGCGAACACCTCGGTGTCCGCCCTTTTTTGCGTCTTCAATCAGACCCATCACGTGCAAGCGCTTGCTAGAAGAGACAGGCCAAGGTGAGTGGTTGGCCCGTCTGAAATGCGCCAATCAGGCGTCGTCGTCGCCTTCATCCGAGGCGCCATCCTCATCAGCATCATTCGCCTCATCGGACGCACTGTCGCCTTGCGATGCATCTGCCTCTCCAGACGCACTCTCAGCGGCACCCGGATCAGCAATTGCAGTTGCATCAGAACCTTCAACGCCGTCCAACAGCTCGTCTTCATCGTCCACATCGTTGATACACTCGACAGCGACGACCTTTTCATCATCGGCCGTCTTGAAGACAATAACACCCTGAGTGTTGCGGCCAGCAATGCGGATCCCCTCGACAGGGCAACGAATAAGCTGTCCGCCATTGGTGACAAGCATGATCTGATTGCCATCTTCAACCGGGAAGGAAGCGACCAGATTGCCGTTTCGGCTGGTCACGGCCATGGCCGTGATGCCCTTACCGCCGCGCCCGGTAACCCGGTACTCGTAGGACGAGGTGCGCTTGCCGTAGCCATTTTCGGAAATGGTGAGGATGATCTGCTCGGCAGCACTCATTTGTGCATAGCGCTCCTGAGTGATCTCTTCCCCAACCGTCGGCAGATTGTCTTCGCCTGTCACCACTTCATCGGCTTCGCCCCGCATGGCGCGCGACAACTTCAGATAAGCGGTGCGTTCCTCGGCACTGACGTCGATATGATGCAGAATCTGCATCGAGATGACCGTGTCCTCATCCGCCCGGTTGATGCCGCGTACGCCAACCGAATTTCGCCCGGCAAAGACACGCACATCGGTAACGGGGAAGCGGATACACTGGCCGAAGGCCGTCGTCAGCATGACGTCGGAATGCTCGGAGCAGGTCTCAACGCCGACAATCCCGTCGCCATCTTCCAGCTTCATCGCAATTTTGCCGTTGCGATTGATGTTGGTGAAGTCTGACAACTTGTTGCGGCGAACCGTGCCGCGCGTCGTTGCAAACATCACATCCAGATCTGCCCAGGTGTCCTCATCTTCCGGCAAGGGCAGTATGGAGCTGATCTGTTCGCCCTGTTCCAGCGGCAACATATTCACCAGGGCCTTGCCGCGAGAGGTCGGACTGCCAAGCGGCAGACGCCAGACCTTCATCTTGTAGGCAATGCCACGACTGGAGAAGAACAGCACCGGCGTATGTGTGCTGGCAACAAACAGACGCGAGACGAAATCCTCGTCTTTCGTCGCCATGCCAGACCGCCCCTTGCCGCCACGGCGCTGTGCCCGGTAGGTCGCCAGCGGCACACGCTTGATGTAGCCGTTGTGCGACACGGTCACGACCATGTCTTCGCGCTGGATCAGATCTTCTTCGTCAAAGTCCGGGCCGCCCTCGATGATTTCCGTACGGCGCGGCGTCGCGAACTCTTCCTTGATCGCCAGCATTTCATCACGGATGATTTCCTGGATTCTGGCGCGTGAGCGCAGAATGTCCAGATAGTCCGAGATGCGAGCACCGATCTTGTTCAACTCGTCCGCAATTTCATCACGCCCGAGAGCCGTCAGGCGCTGCAAGCGCAGATCCAGAATGGCGCGAGCCTGCTCTTCAGACAGCTTGTAGGTACCGTCTTCATAGACCATATGACGCGGGTCATCGATCAGGCGGATCAATGGCTCCACGTCGCGCGCCGGCCAGTTGCGGGTCATCAACTGTTCGCGGGCCGTCGCAGGATCAGGCGCAGTGCGGATCAGCCGAATGATTTCATCGATATTGGCAACAGCAATACCGAGACCCACCAAGACATGCGCCCGGTCACGCGCTTTCTTGAGCAGATAGCGTGTGCGCCGCTGGACAACTTCCTCGCGGAAGTGAACGAAAGCGGCGAGCATTTCGGCCAGACTCATCTGTTCCGGCTTACCGCCGTTAAGAGCCACCATATTGCAGCCGAAAGAGGACTGTAGCTGCGAGTAGCGATAAAGCTGATTGAGCACGACATCGGCCACCGCGTCGCGCTTCAATTCGATCACCACACGCATACCCGAGCGGTCACTCTCATCGCGGATGTCGGAAATACCTTCGATGCGCTTGTCACGCACGGCTTCCGCGATCTTTTCGATCATGGAAGACTTGTTCACCTGATACGGGATTTCAGTCACGATCAGCGCGAAACGATCCTTGCGGATTTCCTCGACATCGACCTTGCCACGGATGACAACCGAACCACGACCCGTTTCAAACGCCGAGCGGATGCCCGCACGACCCAGAATCATGCCTCCGGTCGGGAAATCCGGATCAGGAACAATTTCCATCAGCTCCGGCAAGGTCAGCGCCGGGTTTTCCATGATGGCAATGGCAGCATCAATCACTTCGCCCAGATTGTGAGGCGGAATATTGGTGGCCATACCGACAGCAATACCGCCCGCGCCATTGACCAGCAAGTTGGGGAACTTGGCAGGAAGAACAACAGGCTCGCTTTCCGAGTTGTCGTAGTTTTCCTGAAAATCGACAGTTTCCTTGTCGATGTCATCCAGCAGGCTGTGAGCCACCTTCTGCAACCGACACTCGGTATAGCGCATGGCCGCAGCCGGATCGCCATCGACCGAGCCGAAGTTGCCCTGACCGTCAATCAACGGCAGGCGAAGGGAGAAACTCTGCGCCATGCGGACAAGTGCGTCATAGATCGCACTGTCACCATGCGGGTGATACTTACCCATCACGTCACCGACAACACGGGCCGATTTGCGATAAGGCTTGTTCCACTCGTAACCGTTCTCGTTCATCGAGAACAGAATGCGGCGGTGAACCGGTTTGAGACCATCACGGACGTCGGGCAAGGCACGACTCACGATCACGCTCATGGCGTAATCGAGATAGCTGCGCTTCATCTCGTCTACGATGGATATCGGTTTGATATCTGAAGGCAAGCCGCCGTCAGTTTCACTGTTATCCTAGTCAGGCAAGGACACGTCTCTTTGATCTTGTTATAGCTGACTGGTTTATATCCGATTCAAGGATGCAAACCAAATCCGGAAGCCCGCCAGACGTTATAAAAAACCTATTTATTTCAATAATTTACGAAGTTAATTCACAGGCAGACAAAATGATTTCGGCTTGAACACACGTTTTTGCGCCAAAAGCCGGCAAAATTCCCATATGACCGGCCCGCACATCGGGTTTGTCCGCAGGGCGGTCAGGCTGATCTTGGGTGTTTCGCAAACTCGTGTTACGTGGGAAACAGGCCGTTGAAAAACCGCTACCCCTGTCGTCTTCTGCCCCTGACTGCCCTTGTTGGCATCGCAACGATAAAGAGACCATGTCCGATTTCCTGATCAATGCCTTTGCCACATTGTTCGTCACCATTGATCCGGTCGGCCTGTACCCCCATGGTGTTGGCGCTCACAGCCGGTCTCAGCCGCCCAGAACGCATGCGTGTTGTCATGCGCGGCACGATTACAGGTGCGGTTATTCTGGGCATCTTCTACGTGTTCGGACAAAGCATTCTGTCGGTGATGGGCATCTCTATGGGGGCCTTCAAGGTGGCCGGCGGCGCTCTTCTGTTCATCATTGCCATCGAAATGGTGTTCAACAAACGCCAGCAGCGCAAAACGGCGACAGCAGAAAAGGTCGCCAATGATCATGCCCCGGACGACAACGATCAGGACGTGGCAATTTTCCCCATCGCTATCCCGCTGATTGCCGGGCCTGCGGCCATTTCAGCCGTTATCCTGCTGTCAGCTCAGGCTCCCGATACGCTCAGCTATATCGGGCTTGGCGGGATGCTCGTGTTCGTATTGGCGTTGGTGATGGGCGCTTTCATGCTGGCAGACCGGCTGGAATCCCTGTTTGGCGATACGGCCCAGCTTGTGGTCACGCGCTTGCTCGGCGTGCTCCTGGCCGCCCTCTCCGTTCAGTTCATCGCCGACGGCGTCAAGGCGTTCATCCTGCACACCTGAAGAATGTCCATCGCTCAACCACCGAAGCAATAGGCACCGCCGTTTGCAAGCGCGGCCTGATAAGCTGGCCGCTGATGAATACGTTCCAAAAAGCGATCGATATGCGATGTATCGATGGAGCGCAGATCCGCCCGCCCCTTGGCCACTTCCAGCGGAAAACTCATCATGATGTCGGCGGCAGTAAAGAAGTCGCCGGCAAACCATCCGGTGTCCGCCAGACTGTCATTCCAGTAAGTAACGTAGCGCATCAGTTCCGGCGTGCTTGATTGCTCTAGAAACCCTTTGCTGATCAGTTGCGCAAAGGGGCGCAACAGCCATGGCATATGGCTCGGCAACACCTGAAACAACAGCCGCTGCGTCAGAAGTGGCATGGCCGAGCCTTCCGCATGATGCATCCAGAACGCATGATCCCACTCATGACGATCTCCGTGAGCTGGCATCAGGGACGAACCTGCACCATAGGTCTCGACGAGATACGTGCAAATGGCGCCGCTTTCCGCCAGCAACCTGCCTCTGTCTTCCAGCACTGGCGATTTGCCGAGTGGATGAATGCTCTTGAGCGCTTGTGGCGCGCGCAAATCACGGCCTCGTTTATACACCTCGACGTCATACTCCAGGCCAAGCTCTTCAAGCAGCCAGAGAATACGATGTGCCCGTGAATCATCCAGATAATGAACCTTGCGCAAACCGTGTCTCCTGATGTCCAGAGGTTGAAAGGGATGCAAGCATTGCTCTCGAAACATGGTGGTTTCAAGAACACCAAAATGTTTCCGGATACATTTGCCGGGCCTGACGTTTGATGAAGAGAAGCCTTGCGTCTGGTGCGCGATCCAGGCTTGCCATATGATCAAACCGACATGCTTTTGTCCGAAAAAGGGAAGTTCCGATGTCCGCCCATGGTTCCAAGACGGTTGTCTTCGCAGCACTCGCCGGAAACACACTGATTGCCATCACCAAGTTTGCCGCAGCGCTCTACACAGGTTCCTCGGCCATGTTCTCGGAAGGCATCCACTCTCTTGTCGACACGGGAAATCAGGGATTGCTGCTCTACGGCATGAAACGTGCTGCCAAGCCTGCTGACGAAAAACATCCCTTCGGCTATGGCACGGAACTGTATTTCTGGTCGTTCATTGTCGCCATTCTGATCTTTGCCATTGGGTCCGGCGTCTCGATCTATGAAGGCATCAACAAACTCATCACACCGCATCCGGTAGAAAGCCCCATCGTCAACTATGTGGTGCTCGCCCTGGCAATCATCTTTGAAGGCACCGCGTGGTTCATTGCCTTCCGACAATTCAATTCTGTCTCTGGTGGCAAGCACGTGCTGACGGCAGTGCGGGATTCGAAAGATCCGACGATCTTCACGGTTCTTTTCGAAGATACGGCCGCCATTCTTGGCTTGATCGTCGCCTTCAGCGCGCTTGTCGCCTCGCAACTTCTGGGCATTGTCTGGCTGGATGGTGCCGCCTCCGTCGTCATCGGCATCATTCTTGCGATCACGGCAGTTCTGCTTGCCTATGAAACCAAGGGACTTTTGATCGGTGAAAGCGCCGACCCTGACATGCAAGCCTCTATCCGTGAGATGATCGGCGATCTGCCCGGCGTGATTTCGATCAATGAATTGCGCACTCTGCACCGAGGTCCGAGTGATATTCTGCTGGCTCTGTCGCTTGATTTCCGTGACGACATGACGGCAGGTGCCATCGAAGCGGCCAATCACACACTTGAAACCCGTATCCGCGACGCACATCCCGACATCGCCCGGATCTATATTGAATTGCAGTCACGCCGCAATCACGACGCTATTGAGCGTGAACGACGAGCCAAGACCGACCCGTCTCCTTCAGACACACCTGCAGGAAGCACAGATGGGCCTGACGCCTGAGCGCGAGCGCAAGGTTTTGGGGTACCGGGTCGCATAGGCTCTACGGACGCCAGCAGACAGGATCTGACCTCGCTTTTTCTCACAAGGGCGTGATAGAAAAAGCAGAGTTACCGATGACACTTGCCGGGACGGCCCACACCGAAGCTTGAGAGGCCGGGCGTTTGCTGTCCCTGCCAACCGCAAGAGATACATGCCCGCGAGGGCATGGCCTCAGTGAGGACGCGAAATATGAGTTATGCTGCTTTTGTCGGGGCCCACAGCGGTCTCGCCACGCTCGCCATGCTGTTCACCGTTGTTTGGGCGATCATCGTCTTTGCCAGTCGCTCCGGTCCGGACGCGCTGACCATGCCCAAGCGACTGGTTTACATCGGCGCCATGGCGTTTACCGGCCTTGTTGGTCTGACGGGGATTGTGCTTGTCGCCATGAACACCCTGGATGTCAATGCTGTTCCCATGGATCGGCCTGCTCGCCGTCATCTTGCACGGCATCATGGGGGCACGCGGCAAACGGGCCTTGGCTGGCAACAACAAATCCGGTGCGACTGTAGCCGTGGTCTTGCAGGTGGTCTTTATCGCCATTGCCTACGGCCTGATGGAAACACGCCCTTTCTGATCATTGCATTACGCAATAACACAAAGCCCGTTCATCTCTTGCGATGAGCGGGCTTTTTTGTGCACTCCGCGTGTTTTGCGTGCCGCGAGAAAAACGCTTCTGAAAGCCACCGTTTTGACCTCAGGCCATTGTATTTCGCCGGCAGAGACCTAAATGCGGAGCGTTCACAAGAGGACCATTGATGTCGCACATCGCAGACAGGACCGGCACACCGAACAAAACGCCGATCATCTATCGTCGGCAACTCTCTGTTCTGGCGTTCCGCAAAAAACCTGTTTATCGCGTCCTGCCCAGATCTGCGGTTTGCCACATCCCTGCCAACGTCCGTTTTCACGAAACAATGGTCCCGCCCGATCGGGTCAACGCCCCTCGGCTACCGCATTCGGGCAGCGCTTCGTGCAGGCCTCCATTTTCAGGGGCCGCCTGCTCTTTATATTTCAAACAAAGCCAACAAGGATAAAGCCATGTTTGCCTGTACAGGTTACGCCGCCCAAGATGAAAAATCCGATCTGGCACCTTACTCCTTCTCGCGCCGCGATCCGGGTGCTGATGACGTCGCAATGGAAATTCTGTATTGTGGCGTCTGTCACTCGGATCTGCACACCGCCCGCAACGAATGGGGTGGCACGATTTACCCGAATGTTCCCGGCCATGAGATCATTGGCCGCGTGACCGCAGTCGGCGACAATGTCACCAAATTCAAGGTTGGCGATCTGGCCGGCGTCGGCTGCATGGTCGATTCTTGCGGCACCTGCCCAAGCTGCAAGCAGGATCTTGAGCAATACTGCGAGAATGGCTTCACCGGCACGTACAATGCGGAAGACAAACACCTTGGTGGTCAGACCTTCGGTGGCTACTCCAGCCACGTTGTCGTCAAGGAACACTTCGTCCTGCGCATTCCGGAAAACCTCGATACCAAGGCCGTTGCTCCGCTGCTGTGTGCGGGCATTACCACCTGGTCACCGCTGCGCCACTGGCAGGCCGGTCCCTGGCAAGACAGTCGGCGTTGTCGGTCTGGGCGGTCTCGGTCATATGGCCGTCAAGCTCGCCCATGCTCTTGGCGCGCATGTGGTGATGTTCACCACCAGCCAGTCGAAGGTTGGCGACGCCAAGAAACTTGGCGCAGATGAAGTCGTCCTGTCCAAAGATGCCGACCAGATGGCGGCAAAAGCTGGCAGCCTCGACCTGATCATCGACGCCGTTGCGGCCCCTCACGACATCAACGAGTACCTGCGCCTGTTGAAGCGCGATGGAACGCTGGTGCAAGTTGGTGTTCCTGATCAGCCGCTGCCCGTGCAGGTGTTCAGCCTGGTGCTGGGACGTCGCAGCTTTGCCGGTTCGCTGATTGGTGGCATTGCCGAAACGCAGGAAATGCTCGACTTCTGCGCAGAGCATAACATTACCTCCGACGTTGAGATGATCCCGATTCAAAAGATCAATGAAGCCTACGAGCGTATGCTCAAGAGCGACGTAAAATACCGCTTCGTGATCGATATGAAGACGCTGGAAAAGCCTGAAGCTGCGTGAAAAACCCGTACGGATTCCGTTCGGTGACCCGCTGACCATGAAAGGGCGCTGTGATCACAGCGCCCTTTTTCATGACCAATCGCGAGAACCATTGCCGACGAAGTCACCTTAAATGGCATCCTGATACTGTGGCAGGTCCGCTGTGCCTCCCAGTGTCCGCTGTGCGCGCTGGCGCACTGCGAATTGCCGTGGTGATTGCCCCATTTCACGCTTGAAGGCGGTGCTGAACGCGCTTTCAGATTCATATCCAAGCGACAAAGCAATATCCCCAACCGGATCTTGGGTGGTGCGCAGCCTTTCTCCCGCCAGCAACATGCGCCAGCGCGTGACGTAGGTCATCGCAGCACTTCCAACCATTTCCTTGAAACGCTTTGCAAAAGTCGACCGGGACATAGCAGCCCTGCTCGCCAGATCAGCAAGGGTCCAGCGATGGGCGGGCGCTGCATGAAAGGCACTCAGGGCCGCGTGAAGTTTCCGGTCGCCAAGCGCTCCAAGCCAGCCCGTCTGTGCGCCATCCTTGTTCGTCAGATGAAGACGCAGGGCTTGCACCAGCATGGTTTGCGCCAGATGTCCGAGAATGAGATCGCCTCCGGGCTGTGGAGCGCGCATTTCCTGCATCATCGCCTCGACACTCTGGCGCAGGAAAACGCCATCCGCCCCCTCCTTGAGATGAATGACCGGGGGTAACGTTCCGAACAGCAAATCGACGCTGATACCATCGACAACGAACCGACTGCCGACAATGAAAAAATCTCCGCCGCCATTGTGGCGAACGAGGTTGCCGTTGCCAGCGCCATGACTGCGAAAGACCTCCACCGCATCATGTGGGACAAGCGACAGATCGCTGGCGATATTGAAGGACCTCCCGGAAGCGAGGATGAAACAATCTCCCGCAGTCAAACGGACAGGCGCATCAATTCCGTCCACTTGCATCCACGCCGCGCCTGCCACCACCACATAGCATTTAATGTGCCCGGTAAGGTCCGTAAACCGGATCGCCCAATCGCCGCCAGCGTCAAAGCCTGATGACATATAATTTCGCGGCTTCACCAGAGACAGCACATCAGAAAGCGGATCCATAAGACATTCCCGGACGATTGCGAAATTTTCACGGACTTTATCGCATGGATCATCCGACAATCAACCACTAACGTCCGGCTTGTATCGACAGGCCATCAAACTTCGGCCTTCTGAAAAAGGAGACTATCATGCGTGTATTTGTCACCGGTGCGACCGGTTTCGTCGGCTCTGCCGTGGTGGATGATCTTCTGGCGCACGGCCGCCAGGTGCTCGGGCTGGCGCGGACGGACGACAAGGCCGCGTCTCTCAAAGCTCTTGGCGTCGACGTTCAGCTTGGCACCTTGAAAGACCTCGACATCCTGAAGGAATGTGCCGGTCAGGTTGATGCAATCATCCACACCGCATTCAACCATGACTTCTCCAGGTCTCGGAAAACTGTGAGGATGATCGCAAAGCAATTGAAGCCATGGGATCCGTTCTGATTGGCACGGAGAAGCAGATCCTCGTCACCAGCGGGTTGGCTCACATCACCAAAGGCCGCCCGGTCACAGAAGATGATCTGCCCCCTGCTCCAGGTCCGCAGTATCCCCGCCAGTCGGAAGCCGCAGCCAATGCCCTGCGCGATCAGGGGGTCAAGGCAGGTGCTGTGCGTCTTGCTCCGTCCGTTCATGCCAAGGGCGATCATGGGTTCGTGCCCTTTCTGATCGGCCACGCAAAAAGCACCGGCGTTTCCGTCTATCCGCAAGATGTTGAAAATCATTGGTCCGCAGTGCATCGTCTCGATGCCGCCAAGATCTATCGCCTTGCCCTTGAAAACAATATGCCACTGGCGCGCTATCATGCCATTGGCGAGGAGCGGATTCTCTTTCGCGACATTGCCGAGACTATCAGTCGTCACCTTGACGTGCCGTTGGAAAGCCGCGCGACCGAGGCGGTCATGAAGCACTTCGGCTGGTTCGGCACCTTTGCAATGATGGATGCTCCCGCCTCCAGTACCAAAACACGGAGCATACTTGGTTGGGACCCTGAGCACGCCACGCTTCTCGATGACATGGCCAAGGCAGGGTATTTCGCTTAAAGACTGTGGCTTCAGACTGCAAAGTCACGGGCCTTGATACAGGATCCCGTCTCGCGTGCCGATGTCCGGTCACAGGGACGGGATCAACGGCATATTTCCTGTCGGAAATGATGATTTTCTTGAATAATTTTCATCTGCCCATCGCATTTACACGCGCCAACCTCTATCTCCGGGCTGAAACGCGGGCATTTAGCCCGCAAGACAGGGTCTGCCGGAGATGAACACATGAAAACGCACCTCTTTTCACCTCTCAAGCTGAAGTCGCTCGACATGACCAATCGCATTGTGATTGCGCCAATGTGCCAGTATTCGGCCGAAGACGGCGAAATGAACGATTGGCATCTGATGCATCTGGGTGCGTTGGCCCAATCCGGTGCGGCCGTGCTGACCGTTGAGGCGACAGCGGTTACCCCGGACGGGCGCATCACCTATGGTGATGTAGGGCTTTACAATGAGGCAACCGAAGAAGCCATGGGGCTGGTGCTGGAGGGAATCCGAGCACTGGTCTGACATGCCGATCTGCCTCCAATTGGCCCATGCAGGCCGCAAGGCATCATGCGCCAAACCATGGGATGGCGGACGTCAGATCGCCCCGGATCACGAAGATGGCTGGCAAACGGTAGCCCCGAGTCCTCTCGGCTTCCTGTCGGACGACAATGCTCCGAGCGAACTGGATGCTGAGGGGTTGCAACGCATCCGTGACGGTTTCAAGGATGCAACCGAACGTGCCGCACGGCTTGGCGTTGACGCGGTACAGATCCACGCCGCACATGGTTATCTGTTGCACCAATTCCTCTCGCCACTGTCCAACCGACGCAAGGACGATTATGGCGGGTCGCTGAAAAACCGGTTACGCTTCCCGCTTGAAATCTTCGACATCGTGCGGGCTGCTTTCCCGGCTGACAAACCGGTAACGGTGCGCGTATCAGCCAGTGACTGGGTCGAAACGGGCTGGTCCATCGACGACACTCTCGCCTTTGCAAAGGAGCTGGACGCGCGCGGATGTGATGCCATTCACGCTTCCAGTGGCGGCTTGTCGCCCGAGCAACAAATCGCCGTTGGTCCGAACTATCAGGTGCCCTTTGCACGCGCCATCAAGCAGGCAGTGTCCATGCCCGTGGTGGCCGTCGGTCTGATCACCGAATTCGAACAGGCTGAAGCCATTCTCAGCACGGGCGATGCAGACATGATCGCTCTGGCGCGCGGCATTCTGTATGATCCGCGTTGGCCGTGGCACGCAGCCGCGCATTTTGGCGAAACCATCAAGGCTGCCAACCAGTATCTGCGCTCACAACCACATCAGTTCAAGACGCTGTTTGACGCGACGTAGAGACCCCCAAGCCACGTCTGTATCCGCCCGACACCGCTGCGCCAGAGATGGCGTGGCGCCAGGCAGGATCAGACGGGACAGGAGATGCACGTTTGCAGGATCGTCGCAAGACGACGCCGCAAAAACGAGATGTCCTGACAGTTCAAAGCAGGCGCTTCGAAAGCATATCGCATGGTGGTAAAGCCCAGCACGCAGGCTGCTAACAAGGCCGCCCGCGTCTCCGCCTCTTCCTTGCCCAGAATGCCGGCCAGAGGCTTCACGAATTCCTCATGCAGATGGCGTGAGAGAATGGGCGATGCCACCGGACTTGCCGCCGAGTGCAAAAGAAAGTGAAAGACATCAAAGTCTTCTTCGGTCTTTGTCTTCTTTCCCAAGAGAAAATCGGCAACAGCCTCTCCCAGTTCCGAAAGCGGATGACGAAATGCCTCCTCCAGGCAAAATGCATCATTCGCGATCTCGTCGAACAAGGCTTCCTTTGACCCAAACAGCCGGATGACAATTGCCGGATCGGTCTCCGCCATCTTGGCAATTTCACGGACCCCGAGCTGTTCAAACCCATTGCGGCAAAAAGCAGGCCCTGCTGAGGCCAAAACCCGTGCGCGCGTTTCTCCAGAAGATGACCGTCGCCGTTTTGCCGGCTTTTTTCTTGTTGTATCAACACATGTTGACAAAATATTTCCCCAACCTGTTATTGCATTCCCATAAATGTTGGTAGCGAATTTCAGAGTGCATTTCCAGACATTTGCATAAAGTCTTTGAAAAAGCTTTTGGCGAAATTGGTATTGCGCTTTGTCATTTGTCTTTCTTCGCACCCGCATCATGAAACGCAAAAGGAACTACACAGCATGAGAAAATAACAATCGACATTTTATGTAAGTTTTCAAACGAAGACTTTCACCTTGACCTTATTGGCAATTTTGACAGTCACAAGAGGAAGGGGACTGACAAAAGCGCAGTGCTCTCAAGAGATGCATTCAGAAATAAATCTGATGCCCCTCTTGTGATCAAACGACAGCATCGCCGCCACGCAAACACCGAATGCCTAAGATCAGGAAAACCACAGCGAACCGCTTGCAATCACCCGTCGGGGCGAAAGTTGGCGGCACTCTCAATTTGCCTGAAGGGCCGTTTCCATGGTGTGGTCGACATTTAGCTGGGCAATCGCGCAAGCAACAACGCCGCGCAACAACTCTGGCTCCGGGCGAACGCGGGTCAGGACGCGCAGGCCCATCAACGCCCCCAGAAGGCTCTGCGCGAGTATTTCCGCATCTCTTTCAGCGGAAATACTCCCATCCGCTTGCCCCGCCCTGAGACAGGTTAGGAAAAACTGCTCGATCCGCACCAGTACGCTGGCCACGATCTCCTGGAAGCCCTGATCGTGGGGGGCAACGTCGAGTGCTGCATTGACGAGCATACAGCCTTTGCGCTGCGGGTCTTCCAGCGACCGCTCCAGAATACTCTCAAAGAATGACAGGATGGCTTCATAGGGCGGCATATTTTCGCAACGCCGTATTCGCGCTGCAATACTCTGTTCGACATAATACTCAAGCGCGCGCTGATAGATTGCACGCTTGTCACCAAAGGCATTGTAGAGGCTGGCACTGGTGATTCCGGTCTTCTCGACCAGATCGCGAACTGACGTCGCATCGTAACCGCGGTTCCAGAAACACAGGACCGCCGCATTCAGAACCACTTCCTCGTCAAATTCCCTTGGTCTTGCCATTTGCCTGTCCATGCAGTGTGAAACAAAAAGCATCTTGCCATTTCTCATCTTGCGCCGCAATATAGAACGAACGTTTTAAAACTTCTGCAAAACACCTGCCTCTTCCTTGGCGCAGAACGCTGCACTTCGGTCTGTGCCTCTTACTTCAAAGGATACCGTGATGATTCGCTTCTATTTTCATCCGACGCCGAACCCCGCCAAGATCGCTCTTTTCATGGAAGAAACCGGCCTTGCCTATGAGCTGTGTCCGGTGGATACAAGCAAAGGGGAGCAACACAGTGAGGCGTTTCGCGCCATCAATCCAAATGGCAAGGTGCCTGCAATTGTCGATACGGATGGTCCCGGAGGCAAGGATGTCCGCGTCTTTGATTCAACTGCAATCCTGCTCTACCTGGCTGAAAAGACCGGCAAGTTTCTGGGCGACCCCAATGATCGCGGCGAACTTCTGTCGTGGCTGATGTTTCTTGGTACTGGCCTTGGCCCGTTTTCCGGACAAGCGGTTCATTTCCAGTATGCCGCCCCTGAGGGGCTGGACTACGCCGTCAATCGCTATCGCCGCGAAGTTGAACGCCATTACCAGGTGTTGAACAACCATCTGGAAGGACGTGACACCATCGTTGGGGACAGTTTCACCATTGCCGACATTTCTGCATGGGGCTGGATCGAACGGGCAGGCCGTGTCATGAAAGGCGCGGAAGATGCCCTTGCTCCCTACCCTCATCTGAAGCGTTTCATGATGAAGATCAATGAACGTCCAGCCGTTGAACGGGCGCGCGCAGTCGGCAAGGATCACACCTTCAAGACAACGCAGGATGAAGAAAGCCGTCGCGCCTTGTTCCCATCCAACTACCCAATCGCCAGCTAAGGATTTTTTGATGAACCTTCACGGCAAACGTATTCTTGTCACCGGTGGATCAAGCGGAATCGGTCGCGAATTGGCCAGAACCTTTCTGGCTCAAGGCGCCAAGGTAATCATCACCGGCCGCCGCGTTGAAATGCTGGCGAGCGCTTTGGACGATCTGGGCAGCCCGGACAAGCCCGTCTACGCCATTTCGGCCGATGTGGCCACCGCAGAAGGTCGCGCAACCACGCTGACACGGGCCCTCGAAATGTTCGGCGGGCTGGATGTTCTCGTCAACAATGCAGGTGGTGTGCGCGCTGGTCGGCTTGACGCCATCTCCGAAGCCGATATCGAGGCCATGGTGCAGGTTGATCTGCTGGCGCCAATCCTGCTGACCCGTGCCGCATTGCCAAGTCTGCGCGACAGCGGCGATGCAATGGTGGTCAATATCGCTTCGGGCATCGCCCTGATTGGCGCACCGTTCTATGCAACTTATGCAGCAGTCAAATCGGGACTGTCCCTGTTCAGCGAGGCCCTGCGCCGCGAGTTGAAGGGCGAAGGTATTCATGTTCTGACCGCCTATCCCGGGGCCACAGAGACGCCTATGATGGAAAGCAACAAGGCCGGGCCAGAACTCGGGTTTTCCCGCGAACCCGCGTCTGCCGTTGCTGCTGCCATCGTCGAGGGTATTGAAGCAAATGCTTTCGAGGTAATCCGCGGCGGTGAAACGCGGGCAGAGATGATTGCTCTCAACCGCAAGGATCCGGCTGCCGTTGATGAACGCTTCGCCAAGCTGAAAGCCGATTTGGAAGATGCCGTCCGGGATCATTCCGCGCTTTAAGTCGGCTCCTGTTACCGGCTCATGACACTCAAGGAGACCCGCCCAGATGATAGATCTCTACTATTGGCCAACACCAAATGGCCACAAGATCACTCTGTTTCTGGAAGAGACAGATCTGGACTACACAATCCACCCAATCGACATCAGTGCTGGTGCGCAGTTCGAGCCGGAGTTTCTGGCTTTTTCGCCCAACAACCGTATGCCGGCGATCATCGACCGGGCCCCGGAAGATGGCGGCGAACCGATCTCGGTGTTCGAATCCGGTGCCATTCTGATGTACCTTGCGGAAAAGACAGGTCGCTTTCTGCCGAATGACACGCGTGGCCGAAAGACCGTCAGCGAATGGCTGTTCTGGCAGATGGGTGGTCTCGGCCCCATGGCCGGACAAAACCATCACTTTGGTGTTTATGCGCCTGAAAAACTGCCCTATGCGATCAACCGCTACGTCAATGAGACCAATCGGCTTTATGGGGTCATGGATCGTCGGCTGGCGGAAACGCCCTATCTGGGAGGCGACGACTATTCCATTGCGGATATGGCAGCGTATCCCTGGGTCGTGCCGTGGAAACGCCAGCAGCAAAATCTTGACGACTTCCCGCACCTGAAAGGTTGGTTCGAAGCCATCGGCGCACGCCCGGCCACCCTTGCGGCCTATGCCAAGGGCGAGCCCTTTTCATCACGCCCGGCCGTGACAGAAGAGGGCAAGAAACTGCTCTTCGGTCAAACCTCGACAACCTCCGCGCCAACGAATAAATAAAGTCCAGAAACATGACAGGAAGGCTCGGCATTGCCGGGCCTTTTGTCTGGCCTGAAGACCTCCGCCGCGAGGGGAACAAGCCATGAAGCTGGAGAGCGTCCGACCTCTTGTTGCTTGCAAGCATTTGTGCAGACGCGTAAGCATGGGACAGCCATCAGCGACATCTTCTCAGGGTCCGGACCTTGCAAAAATTACAAGCACGCCGTCAAGGAACAGCCGTCTGGAAACAGATTGAACGATCCCTCGCATCCGCACTGATGGCGGGCGATCCGGGCCCCGGTGAGAAGCTTCCCAGCGAAGCTCATCTGGCAGAACACTACGGTGTCAACAAGAACACGGTCCGTCGCGCTCTTGCCGAATTGGTGTCGCAAGGCTTGATCCGCGTGGTCAACGGCAAGGGAGCGTTCGTCGAAGACACAGCCATCCGTTATGCGTTGCGTCCGGAAAGCCGGTTTTGGGAAAATATCCTGCGCGACGGTCATACACCGAGCGTTGATGTTCTGGACAGCGGCACACTGCCCCCCGGCACACGCGCTGCCACACACGCCATCGATGCGCTGCGCCTCGCCCCCGATGCCCCCATCGCCTTCATAGATTCACTTGGCCGGGCGAACGGCAAGGCAATCGTGCTGGCGCGCCATTGTTTCCCCGCCGAGCGCTTCCCCGACCTGCCTGCCCTTTATCAAAGACTTGGCTCAATCCGCGCGGCGCTTAAATCTTTGGGCATCGAAGACAAGCGCCATGCCGTGACTGTTTCAGCCCATGCCCCGGATGACACCGAACAGGCGCACCTCGAGTTGTCCTGGACAGATCCTGTGATTGAAGTGGAAAGCCTGTTCTGTGATCAGCATGGCATACCAATTGATCTTGGCATTGCCCGTTACGCCTCGACACGGGTGCGGCTGGACGTTCTTTGAATGTTGATGCCTACAGCCAGCGTTGCATAACCACGCGCGGCGCTGCCTCGTAGTCCAGCTTTTCATAAAACGCCCGCACACCGAGGTTCGTCTCCCGGATCAGCAACATGGCCTTGGGAACCCCCTTGCCGCGCAACCAATCTTCGCCACTCTTGATGATCTGCGCACCAAGGCCCTGTTTCTGCATGGCAGGATCGACGGCAACATAGTAAAGCCAGCCCCGATGGCCATCGTGCCCCACCATGATCGAAGCCACAATCTGGTCGTCAATCCGCCCGACAAGGACATCGGAAGCAGCTTTTTGACGGGCAAACGCAATGTCGGCAGCCGGATCATTATAATCCGCAACAAGATTGCAAGCATGCCACAATGCCACGACCCGCGGTACATCGGCATCCTCAATAGAGGTAATCGTCAAAACAGTCTCAGCCACGAAGTTCCCTTTCCTGCGCCGGCTGACGAGAGCAAAATCGTCAGCCTACATTTAAGCTTTCTATATATGTAGTAAGGTTGAATGACAAGTACGGATGTATCCACACTCCCGCTGATCGCCAGACAGGAGGTCCACATCTCACTTGATCTGAAAAAGGCAGATAGCGAGTTTTGATTTCAGCAAAATGCAAAACCCTGCAATGCACACCCCGGCATGTCAAACCGCTTTGCGGACCATGACGAGGGATTTTACCATCAGGCACAATTGCTCGGTCTTCAGTTCCGCATCATGAAACAGCGTCGAGAACATCATCCTGTTCAGCAAGCGTTTTCAATTGTCTCGACCGCCTCAATAACCGACTGTGCTGTGTCGCAATGCCCAAACTCGAAAGACTTGACCAGTTTGACACGGCAAACTAGAGCAATAAAAAGCAACATATCTTGCATAAAGTCTCAAACCCGGTGAAGGCCTTCGCCGATTTTTAAGGCGATGCGTTAAGCCGCCAATTCTCTGTTGGCGCGCTCGGAGACATCTTCGTCAAATTCAGCGGGGTCGTTACAGTCCTTTGGCGTTTCGACGGTCATGGCAGACTACGAACAATGGCAGCGCTTCACGTTAGACTAAGGTCTTCTGTGGCGTTTGTGCAATGAGCAGCATGCCCACCGGCACCGACGCAAGGGGCGTATTTTATTGAAAACTCGCGCTTGATCGAGATTTAAGTTGGATTGATCATGGAAAAGACCGCATCGAACTGTCCATTCCTTTCGGCAGTTCGCTGAGGTAAGGCCCGTTGCACGAGAACTTCCTTCGGAGTTTCGCCAGCACAAAGAAGTTTGACGGCTTCCGAGATAAAGGCATCCAGAGCCATGGCGTTGGGGTTTGATGCCTGTCCCTGGCGCGAAATTCGTCGCAACCAACGGCGGGACGATCTCGATGACCTCGACATTGGTGTCTCGCAATTGGTGACGCAACGACAAGGTCCACGAGTGGAGGGCAGCTTTCGTGGCCCCGTAAGTTGGCGTTGCGGCTCGCGGCACGAACGCAAGCCCCGAAGACATCATGATGACCGCCGCCTCCAACTGCGCGCGGAGAAATGGCAGTAACTCCATGGTCAGGAAAACAGGGCCGAGGAAATTGGTGGCTACCGTCTGCTCCACAATATCGCCCCTCGCGGGCGCGTTCAGGAAGTCTTCGATAGCCATCATACCTGCATTATTAATGATGGCATTCAAACAAGGGTGCCGCTCAGTGACCATTGCCGCAAACTGCTGCAAGCCGGCGGTATGGCTGACATCAAGCTGATATCCCGTCATCGCAGGATTGGCGGCAAGCGTTTCGGCAAGCGATGCCTCATTTCGTCCCGTGATTATGATCTGAGCGCCTGCCTCAGCAAGGGCTTCGGCCAAGCCTCGGCCAATTCCTGAGTTTCCGCCGGTGATCAAGATGGTTGCCTTGGAGAAATCCATATCAAATTGCCTATAATTCGGATTGCTTTGTGTCGGATCCAGGCGCGACGGTCACGGAGACGGTCGCTGTTGACGATCAGGCGTTTATGACCGTTGGCTGGTGAGCCACCATGCGCCAACGATTCCCTTCCAAAATCCAGGCGGCCAGAGCGACGACGTTAAGCTCAAGGATGCCGGTTGCCAGCTCTACCTTCATGGCCAGCCGGGACTTCACCAGCGCCGTCGAGCCGAATATCCTGGTGTCTTCAACACGATGATCTGCATCGAAATAACGTACCGCGCCTGCCCTGAATTTGGCGAGGTAGGTGATCTTGTCGTCAGAAAGCCCATTCGTATGGCCAAACACAAGCTCATCATGCAATAGGTCTTCGAGGGCGTCGATGTCGGCGGCGACCATGGCGCTGACGCGCGCAAGTTCAAGCGCCTCAACAGGCGTGGATTGAGAAATCGGTTGGGTCATGAACAACTCCAGATTTAGATTTGAAGACGGCGGGGAGGCATACGTGCCTGCACAGAGGCCTTGGCGAGATAATTACGATACAGTCTGTAGCGTAATTATCGAGAGATTGTAAAGAGGGCAAAAAGCGTGAAGAGGTCACAGCAAAACAGCACGCCGGCAGGTGGGGTGGGTCGTCCGCGAAGCGAGGAGGCACAGCGTGCAGTTCTGGACGCGGCGTATGACATCCTTGTGGAAAGAGGGTTGGCAAAATTTTCCGTCGACGCCGTTTCGACGCGTTCCGGCGTCGCGCGCAGTACGATTGCGCGATGGTGGCCAACAAAGGGCTTGCTGGCGATGGAGAGCTTCATGGATGTTTTCCGCGGGCAGCTCGTCTACGCAGAAACAAGCGATCCAATCGCCGACTTCAGAGAGCTGTTGGATTCGCTTGCCGGGGTTCTGAGCGGTCCTGTCGGCATCGTTGCAGCTTCCGTCGTTGCGCAGGCGCAGAGCGACGTCGAGACCAGGCGCGTCTTTCTTGATGCATTCTCTTTGCCCCTTCGCAAGCAGAGTGCCGCACTCCTGCAGCGTGGAATCAAGGAGGGCGTGCTTCGCGCCGATCTCGATACTGCTGTGGTCTTGGATGCGTCGGTAGGCGCGGTTTACATGCGCCTTTTACTCGGTCAGTCGATCGAGGCGAACTGGTCTCGCGCGTTGTCAGAAACCGTCCTGAAGGGCTGCTTGAAATAAGCTCCAAAGAAGGGGGCGAAAGCCACAAACCTTCAATGACTGGTTTGGGTTTATTTTGTTGAAAAACTCGTCCTTGATCGAAGGGCCGTCGGCTGATTCAATTCCTGTAGGGAATGGGAGGATCAGTGATGATGGGACCGCGGCAGGAGGAGCAACCGGCACTGTTCTACGAGTTCTCGCTCGAGGATCATGTCCCGTAGAACTACCTGCTGCGCTCCTTCGACATGTTCGTCGACCTCTCCGGCATTCGCGCCTACCTTGCTGACTTCTACAGCCACACGGGCCGCCCTTCCGTTGACCCCGAACTGCTGATCCGGATGCTTCTGGTAGGATGTTGCTTTGGCATCCGGTCAGAACGGCGGCTCTGCGAGGAGGTGCATCTGAACCTCGCCTATCGCTGGTTTTGCCAGCCTGGACCTCAGCGACCGGATCCCGGATCACTCGACTTTTTCCAAGAACCGGCATGGACGGTTCCGCGACAGCCAATTGCTGCGACACCTGTTCGAGACCACGGTGGTCGGCATCATCACGAGGACACCCCGAGCGCATGCACGAGCTCGGCAATCCGCTCCGCCGGGGTCTCGGCGGCAGGCAGGACCAGCCTCCCTTGCTTGGCTAAGGCATCGCCACGCCGACAGCTGGTTAGGCTTAACCCCTCCCCCCGCGTTAACTGTCGTGCCCGGTTCCAGCGTCTCTGCGACGGCCCGCGCCTTCACGGCCTCAGGCCACCGCCGATGCCCGCTCTCGAAAATCTCCACGCCGAGCGATCTGAGAAACGCAGTCTGAGCATCCAGTGCGAAACGCGCTCCCCATCATGAGATGGGTATCAACTCGCAGGGCAAGCCAGCGCCGACAACGTGCCTCTCAGCCACCGCTTACCCATGGCCAACTGCGCTGCCTCAATATCCGAGATAAAGGCAGCAAGCTGGCACGCGGACAGGTTCGCGCCATAGGGCGCGTTCACCGTTCCGCGGATCTTTGACGCGACCTGCGTCATCTGTTTGCTCCCGATCATGCTTAGCGGCGGGCTCGTAATTCTCAAAATGTCATGGGGCCTGCGATACAGCCGTCAATATCGCATGCTGGACCGATTCATGCATCCTGTCCCTTGATAGAGCCTGATACACCGCACGATTTTGACAGGAGCTCTTGATCACAGAAGCCTCTGCGCCCGATTTGACCTCGCGGCGATGCAGAGGCGCGCGAAATCCATCCAGCGCATTGGTTTGATGGAGGGGGTCTCTTGAAACAGCCCAGATCGGGGGACATCAATCGAGGAGGTTGCTATGACCGAGAAGTTCGAAACACCGAGGCAAGCACCTTGTAGAGCTTGTCCTGAGGTTTCAGGTTGCGCAGCTTGGTATCGGTCAGCATGAGGAGGCGTCCCCCAGCCTCAAAATACCATGATCCGAAACGGGTGATTTTCAGAGGCTATTCTGTTTGGTATCAATGCCTTGTGTGTTTTTTTACCATGAGGCTTGTGATCTGACCCTCATGGCATCAAGCCAAAGAATACCATCTTTTATGCCATGAAAATTTACTGCTTGGGCGTGCCAGACTGTGCCAGTCGGCGCAGCACCAAAATACAAAAAAGCCCGCAGTGACGCGGGCTTAGATGTGTTTTCTGCCGGGGCTACCTGTCGGTGCCAAGCCTGAATCATTCCCACTCGATGGTTCCCGGTGGCTTGGAGGTGATGTCGTAAGTGCAGCGGTTGATGCCTTTGACTTCGTTGATGATGCGCGTTGCGGTCTCGCCCAGAAAATCATGCGTGAAGGGATAGTAATCTGCTGTCATGCCATCAACACTGGTGACCGCACGCAGGGCGCAGGCAAAATCATAGGTGCGGCCATCGCCCATCACACCCACGGTGCGCACCGGCAAAATGGCAACAAACGCCTGCCAGATCTCGTCATAAAGACCATGCTTGCGAATCTGGTCGATAAAGACGGCATCTGCCTTACGCAGAATCTCCAGCTTTTCGCGGGTGATCTCGTCAGGGCAGCGGATCGCCAGACCCGGTCCGGGGAACGGATGCCGACCGATGAAATGTTCTGGCAGCCCCAGTTCGCGACCAAGCTCGCGCACTTCATCCTTGAAGAGTTCGCGCAAGGGTTCCACCAGTTTGAGACCCATCTTTTCCGGCAGGCCGCCGACATTATGGTGCGACTTGATGGTCACGGACGGGCCACCGGAAAAGCTGACGCTTTCAATCACATCCGGGTACAGCGTGCCCTGTGCCAGGAACTCGGCACCTTCAATCTGGTCGGCATATTTCTGGAACACGTCGATGAACAGCTTGCCGATGATCTTGCGCTTCACTTCCGGGTCGGACTGACCGTCCAGTTGGCCCAGGAACAGCTCCGTCTCGTCGGCAGCAATCAGATGCATGTTGTAGTGGTCGCGGAACATGGTGACCACCTGCTCCGCTTCCCCCTGCCGCAGCAGACCGTGATCAACGAAAACGCAGGTGAGCTGATCGCCGATGGCTTCATGCAGCAGAACGGCTGCGACGGAACTGTCGACGCCGCCAGACAGACCGCAGATCACCCGCTTGTCACCCACCTGATCCCGGATCTTGGCAATTGCCTCTTCGCGATACGCTTCCATCGTCCAGTCGCGCTTGCAGCCCGACAACTCGACGAAGTTCTCGTAAAGCGTCTTGCCGTTCGGTGTGTGATGCACTTCCGGGTGAAACTGCACCGCATAGAAGTTGCGATCCACATCGGCGGTAATTGCAAAGGGGGCATTCGGCGATGTGCCGTAGACTTCAAAGCCCGGCGCGATCTCACTGACGTGGTCGCCATGGCTCATCCAGACCTGCTCACGCCCGTCGGCGGCAGTAAACCAGCCCTCAAGGATCGGCAGGCTGCCGTTTTTGGACTGCACGAAGGCCCGTCCGAATTCGGCTGTCTTGTGGCCACGCTCAACCTTGCCGCCGAGCAGATACATCATTGCCTGCTGGCCATAACAGATGCCCAGAACCGGAACGCCGCGCTCAAAAACAGAGACAGGCGGCAGCGGTGCACCCTCGGCAAACACCGAAGCCGGACCGCCGGACAGAATGATTGCCTTGGGCGCATAACTGTCCAGAAAAGCGTCCGTGACGTTCTGGAAGGGGTGGATCTCACAGTGCACGTTCAGCTCGCGCAAGCGGCGCGCGATCAGCTGTGTCACCTGGGAGCCGAAGTCGATGATGAGAATGCTGTCAGTCATGCAGAGCCTATACCCGCTTCACGGCGCAAATTGAAGCCGAAATCTGCATCATTCCCCGCGGTTTTGCACGGGTGTTCCCGCACCCAAACCTGACTAAGGGCACGAAATTCATCGGCTCGCCTGTGCGATCACTAAAGCGATGCAGCAGTTTTCCCCCTCTCAATTCCCTCAGCACGTATGCTGCCATGGGATAAGCTCAATTGACGTCGTACACTAGTACGTGATTCGAAGGACTGGCACGTCCTCATGCGAGGCCCCGGTTCCAGACTTTTCTTGTCCCGATGTTCAAGGCCACCAGGCCCTATTTGGATTGCCCAATGACGACAACGGCCACCGAAGCCATCGAAACCGCGTTGCGGTGCGAGCACGCAGGAGACAGTGAAGGCGCATTGAACGCCTATCTGACTGCGATGGAGCTTGCGCCCGACGATATGGATATTGCCTACCGCACAGCAAAGCTGCTGATGCGCCAAGGTTTTCTTGACGATGCCATTTCACAGTTTCGCCGTATCCTCTTTGTTGAGCCGACCCACGCGCCAGCGCGCGCCAATCTCGGCACCTGTCAGTATCTTCAAGCCGATTTTGAAAGTGCCGTGGCAAGTTTCGCCGAAGCTCTGTCGCTGATGCCTGACAATCAGAACGCGCTTTATGGTCTGGCCAGCATTCATCTGGATCAGGGGGAAGATGCTGCGGCTGCAAAACCGGCCAAAGCGCTGCTGGATCTTATTCCGGAAAGCCCTGCCGCGCTGACGCTTTATGCCCGCACACAGGCTCGTGACCCTCAAGGGGCCACGGCAGCCGCCTCCTATCGCAAAGCCCTTGCGATTGATCCGACCTATCACGAAGCGCTGCTCGGTTTGGCGGAGCTGCAAATGCGGCGCAAGCGCTTTGATGACGCGGCAACGCTGGCCGCCAAGGCGCATTACCTGAACACGTCAGCGGTTGCCCCCTTGCGTATTCTGGCCGAAGCGCGTCAGGCGCGGGGAGACCTGGGCGGCGCGCAGGCCGCTTTGGAAGAAGCATTGGAGAACAATCCGAAAGACCCGACTGATCTGTTGGTGGCGCTGAGTGGTCTTTACCGCAAGAAAAATGCGCCTGAAGAAGCCCTTTTTCATGCCTATTCCGCCTATACCCGTTCCCCTGATCGCAAGGGAACCGGCAATGCACTCGGAGCTGCTCTGGCGGCAATGGGTCATCAGGCGCAGGCGCGGGCCGTGTTGACCGCCATTGCGCAAAAACAGCCCCTAACCGAAAAGCTGACGGCCACGATTGAAGAAAAAGTCGACGGCGTGAAGGATAAGATGGCTGAACGGCAAGCGACCCGTCAGCAGATCAAGGACGAAGCCGCCGCTCGCCAACGCGCCGAGGATGCGGAAGCGCATGCAGCCCATCAGGATCCGCATGACATGGCGGGCGAGAGCGAGCCTCAGGATCATCATCACAGGCGATCGGCGGGCAGCGGCGACGACGGGGCGGCAGCGCAGAAAAAAGACATTGAGGATATGCCGGATCAACCACGTGGTGGTGTTCTGGGATTATCGCGTCGCCTGACCGCCAATGATGATGCCTTCCGCGATACGGATGACCTGCTGTCGAGCGATGGCAGCCAGAACTGAGATTGAAAGTACCTGGCCTGCACATGATGTAGGTTAAGGTTAGGGCCAGTTGATCCCCGAGCAAATTGTCTTGCGGCTCAATCGCGCTTCAAGTCCTCAACTGCTGTTGGCTGGTTCAGAAAAAACGCTTTCTCAGCTTCGCCATGCAGTGTCGCTGCATGCTCCCAGAACGCAGGTATGTCAGCGCGTACAATGGTTCCGGGCCGAGCGGATGAAACGAAAATCTGTTTGGTGGTCGCAGCATCAAGTTTGAGTGCAGCAGAGTGCTCAAGCGTGCCACCACACACGCCGACCATCTCTGGCCACCTTTCATAGGTGATATAAAGTTTTGTTCCGCACTGATCGCAGAAGTGAATCTGAAGTTGCTTGCCGCTGCCTTCAGAAACATGCGTGTACGTGCGCGGCGTGCCATGTGTGACAGCGAAGTCAGACATCGGAGCCACGGGCAAGATCATTTGCATTCCGCCTGTCGCTCTCTGGCAGAACCTGCAGGAGCAGATGGTCGTTCTGGCAGGTGGCTTGGCCAGTGCGTAGCCAATTGCCCCACAGAGGCACTTCCCGGTCATATCCGTCATGGTCTGTCCTCTTGCCGAAGTCTTCATGTCGTGCGTTCGTGACACCATACTGTCGCGGTCACGCGTCGTGCAACATCAAGGACGAAGACCATCCCTCACGACCGACCTTGAAAACAACAACGCCTCCGTGGACATCCACGGAGGCGTATCAGGTTTCAGGCGGTAGCACCGCTCGAAAATCGGCTCTGTCGGTTCAACCGAGTTTGACTTAGATCGACGGAGCCGAGGCCTTGCGCTCCAATACGGCCAGATAGAAACCATCTGTTTGTGTGCTGGCCGGGGTCAACATCACATCGCCTCGCTCGCTCATATAGCGTGGCTTTTGACGCTCCGGCAAAACCTTGGCCCAAACCGGAGCAAGATCGCGCTGTGTGAAATCCGGATGGTCTTCAGGAAGCGAGCGACCTGTGCGCCGTTTTCCTGTTCCAGGATCGAGCAGGTCACATAGGCAATGCAACCACCCGGCTTGACCTGACGGCTGGCGAGATCCAGCACCTTGCGCTGATCTTCCAGACGGTCGGAAAGAGCCTTCTCGCTCAATTTCCATTTGGAATCCGGGCGACGACGCCACACGCCAGTACCTGTACATGGTGCATCAATGAAAACGAGGTCCATCAGGTTTTCGAGATCGGTCAGATTGGAACTGGCCGGATCCCGCACCTGAACGTTATGGACACCGCTCCGCTTCAACCGTTCATGGATCGGAGCAAGACGCAGACGATCCACGTCGTACGCGTAAATTTGACCCTTGTTTTCCATCACTGCGGCCAAGGCAAGCGTCTTGCCACCACCACCAGCGCAGAGATCCAGAACCTGCTGTCCCGGACGAACACCGGCCAGAAGTGCGACAAGCTGACTGGCTTCATCCTGAAGCTCGAACCATCCCTTGCGATAGCCTTCTTCCGCCTGCACATGTGGCAAACGCCCCTGCCCCTTCGGCGGCTCAATGCGAACCCCGTCGGCGCCCAAGGACACGCGCGGGCCGATGTATGCGACAGGCGCTTCAGCAAGCGGTCACGATCAGACTTCAGTGTGTTGACGCGCATGTCAATCGGCGCACGCGAGGCAAGGGCCTGGCCTTCGGCAATCGCGGTTTCCCCGAACCCTTCGACGAAGAAAGGCCACAACCACTCTGGAACATCGGCAGCTTGAAATGCTTCTGGCTCACCATCCGGCAGCGTCACAAGTGCAGTTCGCTCGTCGTCGCTCAGTGGTTCAGGTGCATGATGATCATTGGCCAGCACTTCGTCGAGACGCTCCATGCCGTTTTCCCAGGTGAACGCATAAGTCGTCAGGACCAGCATACGCGGGCTGTCGGAGCCAACGCGCCACCCGAGGCTGAGCTTGTGCCGCAGCGCGTCAAACACCAGGTTGCCGATAACCGTGCGATCGCCGGAGCCTGCAAAGCGATGGGCATTTCCCCAGTCGCGCAACGCGAGCTGGGCGGGCCGATGCTGACCCTCCACATCTTGCAGGACTTCTATGGCTGCTGACAGGCGACCGCCATCTTTCATACGATGTTGCTCCACACAAAGAGGCCCGGTCTGGCCGGGCCTCGTAAATCAAATGATGTTGTTTGTCACCGGCAGGCGCTTAGATACCGCTCGGATAATTCGGACTCTCACGGGTAATCGTCACATCGTGAGCATGGCTTTCGCGCAGGCTTGCGTTCGAAATCTGGATGAACCGCGCCCGCTCCTGATACTGAAGCAGATCTTTACCGCCCACATAGCCCATGGCAGCACGAAGACCACCGGCAAGCTGATGCAGAACGCTGGCAAGTGCCCCCTTATAGGGAACCTGACCTTCAATGCCTTCTGGAACCAGCTTCAGTGTATCACGAACCTCGGCCTGGAAATAGCGGTCGGCAGAGCCGCGCGCCATGGCCCCAACGGACCCCATACCACGGTAGGACTTATAGGATCGTCCCTGATGCAGGTAAACTTCGTCAGGGCTTTCCTCGGTGCCAGCCAGAAGCGAGCCGACCATGGCCGCCGCGGCACCCGCTGCAATCGCCTTGGCCAGATCACCGGAATATTTGATCCCACCATCGGCAATGATCGGAATATCCAGCTTCTGCGCCACTTCAACAGCTTCAGGACTGCGGTCAACTGCGGCACGCCGATACCGGCAACAATGCGTGTCGTGCAAATGGAGCCCGGTCCGATACCAACCTTCACAGCATCTGCCCCGGCGTCGATCAAAGCCTTTGTGCCCTCACCCGTTGCAACGTTACCGGCCAGCACCTGGGTGTTTCCGGACATTTTCTTGACCGCCGTTACCATGTCCAGAACACGCTGCGACTGGCCATGCGCCGTGTCGACGACCAGCAGATCAACGCCAGCGTCCAGCAGACGTTCGGCCCGCTCCATGCCTTCTGCGCCAACACTTGTCGCTGCAGCAGCGCGAAGACGCCCTTGCAGATCCTTCGAAGCATTCGGGTTGAGCGTGGCCTTTTCCATGTCCTTCACGGTGACCAAACCAACGCAGCGATAATCCTTATCGACCACCAGCAGCTTTTCGATGCGATGGTGATGCAACAGTCGCTTGGCTTCTACCTGCGCTGACGTCGTCCGTCACGGTCACCAAGCCTTCATGCGTCATCAGTTCCTGAACCTTTTGGTCCGGATTTGATGCAAACCGAACGTCGCGGTTGGTGAGAATGCCGATCAATTTTCCGGTAAAATACCCACCGGATGCGCCGTTTTCGACCACCGGCACGCCGGAAATTCCGTAGGTTTTCATCAGGTCCAGCGCCTGCTGAAGCGTCGCTTCAGGTCCGATGACCAACGGATTGACGACCATGCCGCTTTCGAATTTCTTGACCATGCGGACTTCTTCCGCCTGCCGGTCCAGCGACAGGTTGCGATGGATAACGCCGATGCCGCCAGCCTGTGCCATGGCAATGGCAAGGCGACCTTCAGTCACGGTGTCCATAGCGGAGGAGATAATCGGCAGGTTCAATTCAAGCGACTTCGTCACCTTGGTGCGCAGGTCCACCTGACCTGGCATAACTTCCGAGTGACCCGGCAAAAGCAGGACATCATCAAAGGTGAGAGCGTGAGTACCGGTCGACGGTTTGAAGAACGAGGCCATCTGCCAATTTCCCTTAGTGTATAAGCAATTAAGACGCAAAAACCGATGGTCTTGCGTCTAAGGTGTCGCTTCGGCGGTGCCGGAGAAGTTGGCGCGGATCTTTAACATGCGAATGACAGGAAGGAAAGCCTGTCTTTGTACAGAAAATACCCCACCGAGCTGACATAAGGTCGCACCGTTTCAACCGGATACGCACGACAAGGCACAGCCGCTCAAGGACAGGAGGTGTCAGGGCATCTCTTTGCCTTGCAACAATCGGCGGTCAACGTCAGTCGTCGACGCGGCCGCGGAAGCCCTTGGCAATCACATAAAGCTCCGGACTTTCCTTACGGCTTGCCGGCGGCTTGATGTGTGCGACCGACTTGAAGTCACGCTTGAGAGCCTGCAACAGCTCGTTTTCGGTACCACCGCGAAACACCTTGGACAGGAAAGACCCGCCGGGAACCAGATTGCGCTGCGCAAAATCAATCGCAACTTCAAAAAGATGCGTCGTGCGAAGGTGATCTGTCTGACGATGTCCCGTGGTCGGTGCCGCCATATCCGACAGGACCACATCCGGACGATGCCCACCAAGCGCCTCGCGCAGAGCATCAGGCGCATCATCGTCAAGAAAATCCTTTTGCAGGAACATGGCACCGCGCACATGATCCATTTCCAGATAGTCGATGCCAACGACCTTGGGCGCATCAACCGAGGACTGAACGCGCTTGGCAGCCACCTGACACCAGCCCCCGGTGCAGCTCCCAGATCCACCACCCGGTAGCCAGGTTTGAGGATCTGATGCTTGTCGTCAATTTCGATCAGCTTATAGGCCGCGCGCGAGCGATAGCCGTCGGCTTTCGCCCGGCGCACATAAGGGTCGTTCAACTGGCGGTGCAGCCACCGCGTTGACGATTCGCGTCGCCCGGCCGAGGTCTTCACCTTGATATGCAGGCCGCGATCACCTGTGCCTTTTTTAGAACCGCTCATGTCTTGCCTCTGTTGCGACCTGAGCGACGACCTTTCCGGTTTCTCAACCAGACACGATCCGCCGCCATCAGCTCTGTCAGAATTCCTTCACGCAATCCCCGATCCGCCACTCTCAGGCGCGAACAGCTCCAGCGCCGACGAATGGCTTCCAGGATTGCACATCCTGCAAGCACCAGATCAGCCCGATCCGCACCAATGCAGGGATTTTCAACGCGCTCCTCGTAAGGCATTTCGCGCAAACGATCAATCATCAGCGTCACATCATCGTTCTCAAGCCATGCGCCGTCGACCCGTCGCCGATCATAACGCTTCAGCCCAAGATGGACGCCCGCCAGTGTTGTCACCGTGCCCGATGTGCCAAGCATATGCACTGCGCCGGTGCGAATGGCATGACTCAGATCCTCGCCAAGCGAGAAATCCGCCAGATGATGCGTCACATCCGCCACCATCGCCTCAAACACAGCTGGCGTCACGTCCACACCACCGTGGCGCTCTGCCAGATTGACAACGCCCACAGGCAGACTTGCCCAGGAACGCACGAAACGCGTCAATGCAAAGCCGCGCGCACCACAGCGATTGCGCAAGTCAAGCCAGACAATTTCCGACGAGCCCCCGCCGATATCAAACAAGATGACCCCATCCGCATCATGATCGACCAGCGACACGCACCCCGCCACGGCCAGACGCGCTTCCGTCTCCCGGTTGACCACTTCCAGGGCCAGACCGGTCTCCTTGTGCACCCGTTCAATGAATTCCGCGCCATTTTCGGCCGCGCGACAGGCTTCCGTCGCAATCAGCCGCGATCTTTCAACGCCGCGCTCCACCAGCTTGCGATGACAATTCGCCAGCGCATCAATAGCACGGTCCATCGCTCCCGGACTCAAGCGGCGATTGGCATCAACCCCCTCGCCCAGCCGAACGATCCGCGAAAATGCATCCACGACGCGAAACCCACGCTCATCCGGCCGCGCAATCAGCAACCGGCAATTGTTGGTCCCCAGATCGAGAGCACCATAAAGCGGGCTAGCACCACCGCTTCCTGTGGCTCCATGGCGGGACCGAACCGGTCGCGGCTCCTGGTTCCCAGCAGCACGCGGGGCATTCGCCCCGAAGCGCGCGGCACTGTCATTTACAGGGCGCGCCTCTGTTTTTGCCAGTGCGTTGGCGGCCGTTTCAGCCAACTCGCGAGGCGATTGTATGTCCTTGATCTCAACTGTCGGCACCGCAACCTCAGACGAGGCTGCAAGCTCGGCCCTGGCTTCTGCGGCTTCCAACTTTGCCTTGGCACGGCGACCGCCCCGCCGCCTGCGCCGTGAATTCTCGCGCGCCTGACGCCCACGACCAGACACAGGTTTTCCGCCCGGTGACGCACCAGTCTCCCCAGTCCACCCACCGCTTTCATCCGAAGACGTCGCCGGCTTAGTCTCGGCGGATCGGTTCTTGGTTGATGTCGCATCCGATTCGACACGACTGACCGCGTCACGGTCCATGGTCTCGCGGTCATGCGAACGTCGCCGCCGCGATCTTGACCGCTCTCGACGTCTTGAGGCTTTCTGGGGGGGGGCATCCTGAGGTGGTGTGGCAGGAGATCTGCCATCTGTCGCAGAAGCCATCGCGGCCATACCGCCGGATGCCATCTTGGAAGACTCGGACGGAGACGCGATGACCGGCGGCTCAGCCCTTGCGCGTGTTGCTTGGGACACACCGTTCCCTGCGGCATTCGACACAACCGCACCGTCTGGTCCATGCTGTTCGCTTGAACCAAGCCTCTCCGGGCGTTTGTCATCGTTTCCGGCACCAGCAACAGAGCCGTCATTGCGGCCATTGCTCAGTCCGCGATCCCCCGAGCGTCCGCCGTGAGAGAGTATCTCCGCAGTCTTCACTCCGGATGCAGTTCCAGTATCACCCGGGCCACTATTGGCGGATGGAGCGCTTGCCCTATCGGTTCGGGTAGTCTCATGCCCTGCGCGGGGGGGACGCACTTCACCTGTCGGTTGGGAAGATGTGTCCTGCGTCGGATGGCTCTCACCATCCTTCCCTTGCATTTTTCCACGGCGCCTGCGTCGCCTGGGCATGTCCCGCTTTGAAGCGGGAGACTGTTTACCGGAACCATCAGGGGACTTTCGTCCCTGGCAGCGGAGGCTGCCGACCTGTGTCCGTCACATCTATGCCTTTCATCGCGCGGGACTTTTGAGGTCTGCGCGGCTAATTTCAAAAAGTTGGATAGACTGTAACAGGTCAGGCCCTCTGCGCATAGCGCCGAAGTCAGAAACTCGTCGATAAGCGCAAGGTCCGCCCTTGCCGGTTTTCAACAAGGTGTTCATGCAAAGCCAGAAAAAATCACTTTTCCCTGTTGCATCTTTTTCTCGAAACGCTATACATCCGCACACCAACGGGGCACAGCCCCCGCCGCTTGACACGCTCAGGCCGCATTGCTGGGGAATAGGTTAACGGTAGACCCACGGACTCTGACTCCGTTAGTCCTGGTTCGAATCCAGGTTCCCCAGCCAACTCCTTTTCAAGTTATTGATATTACATTGTTTCGATCCATTCTGGATTGGCTGATTTCGTCTATTCGTCCAACTGGTACCCAAAACTGGACCCCGGAAACTTTGCACCTACTTGCATCTTCTCTCCGGCACGAAATTGAGTATTGGCCCGTCGGCAAGACGCTCCGAACCTCATTCGGCGCGGAAACATATGGTACTGGCGCGCAAGGCTTCCTCGGCAATTTTCTCAAGGTCGCCCTAGGCAGTGGACTCATAAGGCTCTGATCCAGTTTCGAAGTGCTGCGAGTTTTAGAGCGGCGAGATAATTATCGGCGCGTCGGTCATAGCGCGGTGCAACTCCACGCATCTGTTTGATTCGGTTGAAGAAACGCTCGACAAGATTGCGCTGACGGTACACCTGGGAGCTAAAGGCGAAGGTGCCTTTGCGAGTGATACGGGGCGGTATGTTTGCCCAACCGCCTCTTGTGGTGATGAAGCCGCGAATGTCGTCCGTGTCATAGGCCTTGTCTGCAAGCACGGTTACACCCGGTTCGACCGTCTTCAGCAACCTGGTCGCCATCGGGGCGTCGCCTGCTTGGCCGGCGGTGAGGGCGAGACGGATCGGGCAGCCCTCGGCGTCAACAAGCGCATGGATCTTCGTTGTCAGCCCGCCCCGGGACTGTCCCATGCAAGGATCTCCAGATCCCCCTTTTTCGTCCCTGCACCATGCTGATGAACGCGGACACAGGAACTGTCGATCATAACGATATCTCCGTCGTAAGCCGCTGATACGGCTTCCAGAAGATGATCCCAGACTCCGGATGCACGCCACCTGCAGAACCGGTTGTAGAGCGTCGTTCGAGGTCCATAGCGCTCCGGCACGTCGCGCCACGACGAACCGGTACGAAGCCGCCAAAGGATTCCGTTGATGACCCGGCGATCATCGACCCGCTTCACTCCTCGGCTCTTGCGGGGTAACAGCGGCTCGATGACGGACCATTCCTCATCGCTCAGTTCGTGACGGCGCATGACAACCTCCTTATGGTGGAGGTTGAATCAGATCTATTGCCTCAACGAAACACTTTTATGGGGACACCTCCTAGGCCAGTCATCAAGAATACTCACCACATGGTGCAATTGGTCAAAGATAAAATTGAATCATAAAATCCTCTACGGCCCCACCATTATCGCACCGGCAAGAAAAAGATGCGAGCTTGTTAGATAGACCAAGGGACAATGGTGATGCTACACTTCGAATTTAACCTGGGAGACCAACGCCTCGATCACCGCTCTGATGTTGCTGAATGACAACTGCGATAACGAGAAGAGCACCTTGCGCAATGTCCTGATAGAACGAATTGACGTTCAGGATGATCAAACCGTTCTGCAGCACTCCAAGCAATATTACGGCAAGCAAGGTGCCGACGATTGTGCCTTTGCCTCCCTGCAAAGAACAGCCTCCAAGAGCTGCTGCTGTGATACACTGAAGCTCAAGCCCCTAGCTACCAGAAGTCGGTTGCCCCGATCCGGTGCGGGCAGTCAGCAGAATACCGGCAATGGCCGACACAATACCCACCAGAACGTAGATGCCGATCACGTAGCGGTTGAGAGAGATACCTGCGAGCCGCGAAGCAACCGCATTCCCACCGATAGCGTAGATGTTACGGCCAACATCCGTGTAATGCAGCGCCAGCTGAACTCCGAGAGCCACCAGTATCAAAACCCAAATAAGTACCGGGATTCCAATAAAGTGCCCGCGCGCGAGGAACGTAAAAATCGGATCCGCACCGGTATACCCCTGCGCTCTTCCGTCAGAAATCAGGTTCGCAAGCCCACGATATGCCGCGAATGTGGCCAGCGTTGCAATCACCGCGTTAACACGCCCGTAAATCACAACAATCCCGTTGAAGAGGCCAAGCAAGCATCCAACAGCAAGCGCAGCAAGAATTCCGACCTCGGCACTACCTGAAACAGTGAACGCCATGGCTGAAATCACGGACGTCAGGCCTGCCTGAGAGCCAACCGAGATGTCGAGTCCACCAAGCAGCATGATCACCGTCTGCACGACAGCGAGGATACCAACAATCGAAACCGTTGTTCCAATAATCGCGATGTTCGACATGTAAAAGAAGTTGGTGTTCTGCAGTCCGATGACCGCTACAAGAATGATCAAAGCCAGGATGAGGCTGATATTTTGAACGCCAACAAAATCGAGAATCTTCCGCGCTACCGCGGTATGACGCGACACTTCGGCCGGTTCATTGATTTCGGTCGTCATGGAGCTGTCTCCTCAAGGATAGCGAGGCTTAGTATTTTTTCTTCCGTTGCTTCGCTGCGTTGCATCTCGCCGGTTATGCGGCCGCGCTGCATCACGACAACGCGATCAGCGAGGCCGATCACCTCCGGCAGTTCCGACGAGATGACCAGAACCGCCGCTCCTTCGGCCGCAAGCTGATCGATAATCGCATAAATGTCCGCTTTCGCGCCGACATCCACACCACGGGTAGGCTCGTCGAGGATAAGAAGTTTGGACTGGCTCGCCAGCCAGCGTGCCAGAACGATTTTCTGCTGGTTGCCGCCTGAAAGCTTTGAGACCTCAAGATCCATCGACGGCGTTCTGACGCGCAGCATTTTCGAATAACGTTCGGCTATACGTTGCTCTTCACGTCGGTTAACCACCCGAAAACGACTGATCGTTCCAACAATTGCCAACGCAATATTATCGCGGATCGAGCGTTTCATGAGCAACGCCTGGCTCTTTCGCTCTTCCGGCGCAAGGCATATGCCTGCCCGGATAGCGTCACGAGGAGATCGAAGCCGTAACTCCTTCCCCTCCAGGCTAACTTTACCTGACTTTATTGGAAGGTCACCGATCAACGCACGGGCAAGTTCTGTCCGACCGGCTCCGATGAGCCCCGACAATACCACGACCTCACCGGCATGGACATTGAATGAAACATCTGTCACGTCTTCGGTGACGAGGTTGCACACATCCAGAACCACACGTCCGGGAGAACGCTCCGAGCGCGTAAAGAGCGATGACAGGTCACGCCCCACCATCATTCGCACGAGGTTGCGGTCATCAGTATCGCTCGCCAGCTGCTCGCCGACGGTCTTGCCATCGCGCAGCACAAGGATACGTGATGAGATTGCGAAGATCTCATTCATGCGATGCGATACGTAGATGATCGCGATATCCTGAGCCTGAAGCCTGCGGATCAGCTCGAAAAGCGCCTCTGTCTCTCGATCTGAAAGCGACGAAGTCGGCTCGTCGAAGGCAATGACCTGCGGATTGCCCGAAAGTGCACGCAGGATTTCAACCATCTGACGCTGAGCGGGAGACAATTCAGATCCACGGGTATCCGGATGAATAAGACCGGTGAAACCCGCATTTTCGATATCCCGCATAACTGCGGTATGCAGTGCATTACGATCCACGAAGCATCCACGCCGCGGCAGTGCTCCCACGTACACGTTCTCAGCAACACTGAGCTGAGCCATAATCTCAGGCTCTTGCGCAACAACACGAATTCCGCAACGACGAGCATCTGCAGGACCCGAGAAACGCAGATTTTCACCAGCCATAAGCAGCTTGCCGGAGTCAGGTTGGTGTGCGCCGGTCATGATCCTGAGAAGCGTGGACTTCCCGGCACCGTTCTCGCCCATAAGAGCAAGCACCTCGCCTCGACGGGCGCTAAGTTCGACACCATTTAGTGCCTGTACTGGCCCAAAGGCCTTGGAGATCCCTTCCATCCTGAGGATGGGATCAGTCGCTGACATCATCTGAGTTTCTCCTCCTGCAGGATCGCTCTCACCAGCAGCGTTAGCGATCCTGTTGGCTTACCTAAAGACCTTCTCAGATCGGGCGGATCAGCTACAACCACCCATTGCAGCCTTCCAGTTTTCAGGCGTCACGATTGAGGTTTTCGCGACAGTTTTCGATGGCAGAGGTTCGCCAGAGCGGATCGAATTGACCAGCACCTTGACAGCGGCACGTCCCACTTCCTGCCCCGAAATGAAAAGGGCAGCCTTGTTTCCGGTGATTTGTCCGGCGTTCCAGTCCTTACAGGTCAGATAAGCGCCGAGGCCTACACCGATAATATCCTTGGTATCCTTGCCTGCATTCGAAAGAGCGGTGACACCACCTGTCTCGTTCTCATCGTTGCAGCCCCAGACGATCCAGTGTTTGACCTGCGGGTTCGCGGTAACAGCAGCGCCCATGCGGTTCTGCGCATCGACCACCGAATTATCCGTACCAATTTTGATAAGCTGCGGTATTTCACTAATGCCGGATGCCTTGAACCCGTTCTCAGCGCCCTTTTCGCGGTCCTGGCAAACAGAAACCTGCTGATTGTAAAGAGCAGCAATTGCTGTATCCTTTATATCCCAACCGGCCTTCGCATAAAGCTTGCCAGCAGCTTCGCCGACCTTCAGGCCCATGTCGTAACCGTCGAAACCGACAAAGGGTGCGGCCTTACCTTTGTTGTCGAGCAACGTATCGTCAGAGGCGACAAGCGGAATTCCGGCCTGGCTCGCGATGTCGATAATCTGCGGACCGATCTTCTGATCGGGCGCAACAATCGCGATACCATCAACCTTCTGCCCGATCATCACGTTCATTGCGCTAATTGCAGCGTTCGAATCCATGCGAACATTGACGACCTTGACCGTCACATTTCCAAGTGCCTTCGCTTCGGCGCGAGCTCCCTGTGCCTGATCGACAAAGTACTGCTGGTCGCCCTGCTTCTGGATGTAGGCAATTGTGATTTGTTTCGAGTCGGCATTGGCTGCGCTCACAGTCGCACCCGAAATTGCAACCAATGCCGCTGCGGTACAGATCTTATGAAAAGGACTCATTCTTTCCTCCCTAGAATACCCAGTCAAAGATAGCACTATTTTTTATATCATAAAGTAGTATTATATATATATTAAGTAATATTTATCCATGCTGTCTCACGCTTAACCCACCATCGATGGTCAGGCACGTGGCTGTCATGAAAGGACATTCATCGGAGAGCATGAAAACAGTTGCATTCGCGATTTCTGAAGGATCTGCGATGCGGCCTGATGGATGCATCGCCAGCGTTTCAGCCCGCGCCGCAGCGGGATCAGGTGCGGCATTCCACCAGTCTATGACCTTTTGCGTTGCGACGTAACCTGGCGCAATCGCGTTCACGCGCACGCCTTTATCCGCGTATTCCAGTCCCAATGATTTCGTCATCCCCAACAGCGCATGCTTCGCCAGAGGATAAGGAAAGGTTCCAGGAATAATGGTGAAGGCGTGGGTAGAGGCAATGTTGACGATTGCTCCGCCGCCTTCCGAAATCATTCCAGGAAGGACCGCACGACAGCAGTTCCACGCACCTTCAAGATTAACCGAAAAACAGCGCTTCCATTCCTCCTCGCTGGTCTCCAGAGGAGGATGGAAAACATTGACACCCGCATTGTTCACGAGGCCATCAAGCACACCGAGCCGGGCTGCTCCCTCAGAAAAGACCTGTGCCACCTGCTCGCGTTCGGCGATATCAATCTGAGCGGAAGCAAATGCCACTTCAGGATAAGAAGCTTGCAACTCTTCGGCTACATGCGCGACGCCCGAGCCATCAAGATCGGTGAGAAACAGCGCTGCACCTTCCCGTGCGCATGCAACAGCAATTGCCTTGCCAATCCCCTGGGCCGCTCCGGTAATGGCGATGTGCCTACCCGTCAGTCTTCCGGTCATCGTTTATCCCCTACCATTCTGCTACTGATCCATCGGCATGCCGCCATAGCGGGTTTCGCCAGCGATGCCCCACTTCCGCGGCCCGTTTTACTGCGGCCTCGTCGATCTCAACCCCCAGACCGGGGCCCTGCGGTATGTCAACACTGCCGTTGACGTAACGAAACACTGACGGATCAACTAGATAGTCAAGAATGTCATTATTCTCATTGTAGTGAATACCCAGACCTTGCTCCTGGATGAAGGCGTTGTGGCTGACGGCATCGACTTGCAGACATGCCGCCAGCGCGATTGGTCCAAGAGGACAATGCGGGGCGAGGCCCACGTCATATGCCTCAGCCATGGCAGCAATCTTGTAGCACTCAGAAATACCACCAGCGTGACTGAGGTCGGGCTGAATGATGTCGACGCACCGTGCCTCGAAGACGCGCCTGAAATCCCATCGCGAATAAAGTCGCTCGCCCAAAGCGATCGGCGTGGCGCTGCCACGTGTCACCTCGGCAATGCTCTCAAGCTGATCCGAGAGCAGTGGTTCTTCGATGAACATGAGGCGGAATTGTTCCAATTCCCGGATCAGCAACTTGGCCATTGGCCGATGCACCCGGCCATGGAAGTCGACACCAATCCCAATATGAGGACCAACTGCATCCCGCACCGCCCCGACGGATGCAACAATTTGATCAACCCGCGCATAGCTATCAACGATCTGAAGCTCTTCAGCACCGTTCATCTTCAGTGCACGAAACCCCGAAGCAACCGCTGCTTTGGCGTTGGCAGCGACTTCTGAGGGCCGGTCACCGCCGATCCAGGAATATACGTCAATCTTATCACGGCATGGCCCGCCCAGAAGCTGATGAACCGGTTGACCAAGCGCCCGCCCTTTAATGTCCCAAAGCGCCTGATCAATGCCAGCAATGGCGCTCATCAGAATCGGGCCGCCCCTGTAGAAGCCGCCGCGATAAAGAGCCTGCCAGTGATCAGCAATCCGGAACGGATCCTTGCCGATCAAGTAATCACCCATCTCGTGAACACAGGTCTCAACAGTGTGCGCCTTGCCCTCGACAACCGGCTCTCCCCAGCCGAAGACGCCCTCATCGGTCTCAATCTTCAGAAATAGCCAACGTGGCGGGACAATATATGTCTTGAGTGCCGTTATTTTCATGCTTTTTCCGTTCTGGCTTTGCTCTGGCCAAGAATACGTTCGACTGCAAGTGATGCGGCGGCCATCACAGCTGCATTAGTATTGCCTGAAACGATGTTGGGCATCAGTGCTGCGTCAATCACCCGTAGCCCTGTGACCCCACGAACCCTCAGGTCAGCATCGAGAACCGCCATCGGATCGTTTTCATGTCCCATGCGCGCTGTGCCGACTGGGTGATAACCTGTTTTAACCGTTCGGCGGCAATGGGCGGCAAGCGCGGCATCTGAGGTAACTTCGGGACCGGGAAATATTTCTGCGGAGATCAGATCACTCATCGGTTGAGCGGCCAGCACCTCACGGGCCATACGCAATCCCTCGATCGTGCGTGAGAGATCATCCTCATCATCGTAGATCCGTGTATCGACCACAGGCATTGCCAGAGGATCGTTCGAGCGCAGCGTCACCCGTCCCCGCGACCGGGGTCGCAGCAGAAGTGAATTTATGGTGACACCGTGGCCAGGTTTCGTGCCCGTCACATCGCGATCGAGATAAACCGTCGGCACGCAGAACATCTGGATCGTCGGACGGTCATTGTTCCCACGCGGATCCAGGAAAGCGCAGGTCTCGACGCCGGTCGTGGTCACCGGTCCTGAACGGAACAGAAGATACTGCAAACCGGCGGCCAGCATCCTGAGGCCCCTGTCCTGCCCGTAATAGCCATACGCACCGTTGGTCGTCGCTACGACCGGACATTCGTAATGGTCTTGCAGGTTTTCGCCCACACCAGCCAGCGCCACGCGAAGATCAATTCCGTGACGGCTAAGCTCCGCCTCCGGTCCGATGCCCGACAACATCATAAGTTTGGGCGTCTCATAGGCACCGGCAGCGAGCAGAACTTCGCCCGCTGCAATCGTTTGCGCCTGGCCTTCATGTCGATAGCTGACCCCGGTCACGCGTGTACCTTCGAAGGTCAGGCCCGCAACCTCCGCACCGGTTACAACTGTCAGATTAGGGGCTCCCCGACGTGGCCTGAGAAAGGCATCATCAGCTGAACAACGCCGCATCCTGCGCCAATCAAGCGTGTGCTGCATCAGGCCGACGCCATGAAGCCTCCCTGCATTAAAATCATGCGTGAAGGGTACGCCCATGTTCTGAAGTGTCTTCAGATAGGCACGGGTCATTTCGCTTGTATGCCCCAGATGCGAGACTTTAAGCGGCCCGTCGGTTCCATGCGCAGGGGCACCGAGACTGTCATTATCCTCTTGCAGCATGAAATGGGGCAAAAGGTCCTTCCACCCCCATCCGGGAGCAGAATTGTGCGGACCTTGGATCGCAGTATTCCAGTCCTCATAGTCCGACGGCTGACCGCGCATGTAGACCATCGCGTTCACGGCGCTGCCGCCCCCCAAAACCTTGCCCTGCGGTACAATCGGCCCCCGCCCGTCAAGTTGAGGCTGCGGTTGCGTGCGATGCATGGCGAGATAGGTGTCTCTCGCCAGAAACTTCATGTAGCCCGCAGGAAAGTGCATGATCGGGTTCGTCTTGGCACCGCCGCGTTCCAACAGCAGAACCTGAGCGCCTGCATCCACCAGCCCTGCCGCAGCAACGAGGCCTGAGGACCCCCCACCAACGATGACGTAATCATAGTTCTCAGTCATCTGAGACCTCCAGGCGCCGAGCATCAAAAAATACTGTCCCCGCCAGCGTTTCACCCGGCGCGAGGATCCTGAGACCGCCGAGATCCGGCATATTGTGGCCGTCGGCAAGATGACTCATCGGCTCTAATGCGAAGAAGTCCCGACGATAGGTCGGATCAAATGCAACATCAGAGACGAAGAGGAACATCGCCCCGAAAACCGGATCGGCGGAAACATCTAACGCCATGCCGCGTTCCGGCAAGGTGATCGCGGCACGACCTGACCAGTCGGCGAAGCCGTTGTTGACCCAGCGCTCCGGCAAAGGTGCGGGGTCCCGAAAATCGAGATCCGCAGGCACCGGCCCGGGGGTTCCGGGCAGCCAGCCTTCTTCCTCGCTCCACATCACGCCGGTTTCTGTCTGGAGCCGGGTTCCGGGCGTCAAAGGAAAGTAGGGATGCAGGCCGATGCCGAAGGGCATCTCAGTCGTCCCACGGTTCGTCACCGACAGTTGCAGCCGTAGCCCGTTCGGTTTCAGGAATAGGTCTTGCACTGCCTCGTAGACGTAAGGCAGTGCACTGCCGTCATGACTATGGTTCAAGACAACACGATTTTCGGCTCGCTCCGTGATGGCCCAGTCTGAGCGCCAGCCTTCGCCATGCAGATAATGAGCGTCCCAAGTCGTATTCGGTGCCAGTTCATAGTCACGTCCATCAAAACAGAAGCGATTGCCTCGAATGCGGTTTCCGAACGGTACCAGCGGATAGCAGGCACTGTCGATCGGCAGAGAGCCGTCCGGCACCCGGCGTAGCAATGGAACATCGCCGATATCGAGGCGCAGAAGACAGCCACCGCGAGTATCCACTCTCGCTGACATTTCGCCCGCCCTCATCGAAAGAATCGTCATGTCAGGCCTTACTCGCTTTGCCGCGCTTGATGGCATAGATATTGGCGAGTACCGCAACGACGATGATGATGCCGCGGACCACTTCCTGAACGAACGCATTGATACCCAGCAGAATCAGTCCGTTACCGATCAACGTGATCACAAGAACTCCAAGGAGCGTGCCCACCATTGAGCCACGCCCTCCCGACAAGGCTGTGCCGCCGACGACGACTGCGGCGATAACATCGAATTCGAGACCCGATGCTGCTGTGGCATTCCCCGACCCCAGACGCGAAAGAAGAAGAATGGCCGAGATCGCTGCCATGAAACCGGCCAGTACAAAGATCGTAACGCGGATCCGACGTACATTGATACCCGACAGATATGCAGCCTGAGCGTTGCCGCCTATCGCAAAGATTGAGCGCCCGAAGCTGGTACGGCGGCTGACAAAGAAGAAAGTCGCGAACAGGACGAGCATTACCAATGCAGCGGGGGGAAGGCCAAGAACCGGACGATCGAGCGCGTCAAGAATATCGTTCCGCCCGAATGATACCGGAAGCGCATCTGTGAAGAAGAGAGCGCCCCCCGGAGAGCCGACCACAACCCCAGGGTCGCCACAAAGGACGGAACGTCGAAAAACGCTCTCAGACCACCTGCGACGGCTCCCAATAAACCGCCTATGATGAGTGCAAGTCCGAACGCTGGAATTGTAGGCACTCCCCACTGCAGCATGTAGGCCAGCACGACAGAGATGAACGCAACCATAGGTCCGACAGACACATCGATTTCGCCGGCGATAATGATCAGCGTAGCGGCCCATGCAGCTATGCCGATCGTAGCCGCGTCTCGGAGAAGGTTCAGCTGATTATAGAGCGAAAGAAACCCGTGTGCGGTGAGGCCGAAGATAATGTAGAGAATGACGATCGCAGCGAACAAGCTGATTTCATTCATATGATGACCAAACCGCGACATCAGGGAACGGCCCTGTCCTGCGGTAGGTTCGATAACACTTTGTGACATATGGACGTCTCCGTTTTCAGGCGGCGTTCGAAGCAAGACAAGCCGCGAAGATCGCGTCCTGTGTCATGCCGTCGCCGGTGAGTTCTGCTGCCGTGTGCCCTTCGCGGAGCACCAGTACGCGATCGCAGACGAGAGGCAGCTCCTCGATCTCGGATGAGACAAAGAGGACAGCCTTGCCTTCTGCAGCAAGCTCACGGATGATTTGATAAATCTGTGCTTTGGCCTCAACGTCGACGCCACGGGTTGGCTCATCAAGCAGCAGCACCCGGCTCCCGGCATGAACCCATCTGCCAATCACGACCTTCTGCTGATTACCTCCTGAGAGGGTCGCAATCGGGCTATCTGTCTTTGCTGTCTTGATGTGCAGCCGTTCGACGACCTTCCGAGTTGCCTCGGCGATCCGGACAGGGTCCAGGGATATTCCCCGTTTGACCGCAGACCAGTCGGTCGACACGATATTCTCGTCCACACCAAGTAGCGGTACGATCCCGTCCTCTTTGCGGTTCTCAGGGGTAAAACCAAAGCCTCGCGACTTCATTGCGCGCAATTCGGGTCGGTCAACGTTCGCCCCATCCACGCAAATAGTCCCGCGGTCGAAATACCGGACGCCCATGATTGCCTCAAGAATCTCGGTCCGCCCTGATCCCAGCAACCCTGCGATTCCAAGGACTTCGCCTTGTCTGAGTACAAAATTCGCGCGTTCGACTTTCGGCAGAACTGCAAGATCTTTCACTTCAAGGATAGTCTCCCCAAAGTCGCTGCTTGCTCTATGAACCTGCTCGCCAAGCTCGCTGCCCAGCATCAATCTGACAATATCGTTCGTGTCGGATCCCGCGACTTTTACCGTTTCGACGATACGGCCATCCCGCATCACTGTAACGCTGTCCGCGATCTGTCGAATTTCGTTCATACGGTGACTGACATAGACCACCGCGATTCACTGGGACGAGATCCGGTTGACAGCCGCCAGCACCTTGCGCGCTTCAGCATCAGCAAGAGAAGAGGTCGGCTCATCAAGAATAACGATACGTGGCTCTCCCGGAAGAACCCGTGCGATCTCCACCAACTGCTTTTCGGCGGGCGAAAGACTGGCTACGGTCCTTTCCGGAGAAAGATCGAGACCAAGTGCATCCAGGGCCGCCTGCGCGGCACGACGAAGTTCGCGCGTGCTAATGACACCGGCCTTTCCGGGCCAAAAGCCGAGGAATAGGTTCTCTGCAACGGTCATTTCCGGAACGAGGCTCAGTTCCTGGTACACAACTCGCACACCGTGCTCCCTTGCCTCTCCGGCCCTACCAGCCCCGGAGCCGCGTAGCAAAACACCGTCGAGATAGACCTTTCCCTCGTCAGGCACCTCGGCTCCAGTAAGCATCCGGATCAGAGTCGACTTACCAGCGCCATTCTTCCCAAGAAGAGCACGCACTTCACCTGTCCGAAGCTCAAAGTCGGCATGAGACAGGGCCATAACGCCCGGGTAACGCTTTGAGCAGTCGTCAAGCTGAGCAATGACACGCGCGCTCTTCGCGGTCGTATCTGCCATAATATGTCCTTTTTGAAATGAGCAATCCTACGCCGCGATGTGTCGCTGGCGAACATTGGCATTCACTCTTCAGATGAATGATGATGGTGGGCACGGTCGCACCCACCTCATCGCTTAAGGGATGCCGTGTGGATGTGCCTGCAGCCAAGCTGCGCCGTCGGCCGAGGTGGTGTAGAGATCGATCGGAACAGGCACAATTTCCTCTTCCTTGATCTTTCCGTCGATTGCCCTCAGTGCTTCGCTGAAAGTGACATGACCCATAGTCTGGCCAGAGATATCGACAACGGCCTTGATGATCTGATGATCCTGCAAGGCCTGAGCGATCTCGGTAGTCATGTCCCCACCGAAAACGACAACCTTGCCGGCTTTCCCAGCCGCCTGCACGGCACGCGCGGCTCCCAGCGTTGCCCCGCCAGCTTCGCCGAAAAACGCATCAATATCGTCGTGTGCCGAGAGCATCGTCTGCGCAACAGCTACAGCCTTGTCGAGGACCGCTGCCTGCTGGTTTGAGACAATCTTGAAACCCGGCACCTTCTTCCGAAGGGCATCCTCAAAGCCCTTGCGGCGGGTGATACAGACCTCGACAAATTCGCAATTCAGGACCGCAATTTTTGGTGCCTTATTTCCGATCTTCAAGAAGTAGTCGCCCGCGGCGTTGCCGAGCTTTGCGCCGAATTTATAAGGATCTCCGACGGCGTAGGCGGAGACATATTTCTTCTGGTCGCTCGTGTTCAGGCAGGTGTTATAGCAAACAACCGGTATGCCAGCTTCTTGCGCCCGCCTGATCGCACGGTAAGAACCTTCAGCCGATACTGGCGAGGTGATGATTGCCTGGACTCCGGCAGAGATCAGAGAATCCATGAACTGACTCTCTTTACTTACATCCCCTTGAGCGTTGGTCTCTACGATGTCCAGCTTACGGTGGGCCTTCTTTGCTGCATCCTGGACGCCCTTACGCACCCCGGCATAGAAACCCTGCGCATCCATATAGATGGCCCCGATCTTGACCGTTTGTTCTGCTTCCGCCTTTGCGGTGAGCGGCAAGGTGAACAACGCCAAGAGCGCTATCGCTTTTAAAGTTCTCATATTCTCCTCCGTATAAAGAACCCCGTCAGGAATTAGCATATTTTTTTTAAAATAAATACTATTTTATAAATTATAATACATACAATGCACTCTCATCGCCCCTATACACAGCCTTCCCCTCGCCCTATGGTTCAGCCTCAAACCGAAGTCAGCATGTGGGAAGTATGTCAAAATCCAAGAAACAAACCGAATTCGGTGCCTCTATCTTATCGGCAGACTCAGCTATGTTGGCACGTCGGGTGATGTCTGGCTGTCTACGCGCATTCGTCGATGCTGTCGTGTCGGGGGAGTTCGAAGAAGGGAAGGCACTGCCCAGCGAGGCAGCACTCATGTCCCGGTTTGACGTCAGCCGGACCACCTTGCGCGAGACAATGCAGCACATGGTTACACAGGGACTGATCCGTTCCCGACCGCGTGCCGGAACCACAGTTATGCCGAGAAGTCAGTGGAACATGCTTGATCCGGTGGTGCTTGACGCAGCTCTATCGCATAATAAAGACTTTGCCTTCTACGAGGCGCTTCTTGAGGCTCGCGAACTACTCGAGCCAACCGCCGCCGCCGCCGCCGCGCATCGCTCGGACACCATATCTCTTGTTGAGATCGCGAATGCTTTTGAGGATATGGTAAGCTCTAATGGCCGCGATGATGAAGCCCTGGAGCCAAGCAGATCTAGCGTTCCACACGGCGATCATCAATGCGAGCGGAAACTGGGTCTTTGCTCAGTTCGGGATTGCTATAAGAGCGGCACTGCTTGCGAGCTTCCGTGAAACGAGATCGGGCTAGTCAATCCTTCGAAGATGCGCTTGAAATGCATCGCTTGGTCCTGGAGGCAATTAGATTGCGCCGCCCCGACGAAGCCCGAAGTAAGATGGCAGCGCTGATTGCCCATGCGCGTCACGATATGGAAGCGGTAGAGCGCGATCAAAAAATATCCCAAAAGAACGTACTTTAAATGCAACAATGAATAGCCCCTAGATTTGTAGACACCTTTTTCCCTAAATTTGTGGCAAGGAGGCCTTCATGGGCAAAGGCAGTTTCACTGAAGATTTCAAACGCAATGCAGTGCGTCAGATACCGAGCGAGGCTATCCGATTGCGGAAGTTTCGCAGCGCCTTGGCGTGAGCGCACATTCGCTTTATGCGTGGCGCAAGAAGTACACGTCGGTGTCCTCCAGAGGCGGTAATCAGTCCGGCAAGATCCGGCGATTGAAGCGGGACCAAACACCTAGATCTAGCGCAGGTCACCGAGGAGCGTGACATCCTAAAAAAACAGTCGCGGGTTTGGCCGGGATGCAAAGTGAGGTAGGCGTTTGTCACCGAGCATCGCTCCGTATTTTCGGTGCGGGCGATGTGTCGCTGTCTGCGCATCCATCCCAGCGGCTTCTACGCTTGGCCGAAGAGCCCACTGAGCAAGCGGACTCGTCAGGACATTCGCTCAGACACGGTTGATGGAGGAAGCCCAGAAGCCGAGCGGCAAGGTTTATGGTTATCGCCAGATTCATACGGCATGCTGTCACTCGTCGACTTTGAGGCCATCCGCGGCCAATAAAAAGAAGACCCATACGGGCGCAAAGCTCTGATGCACGCCGCTTCAGCTTCCGGCGGCGTGGAGTTCTTCTTCCACTTTGGCGATGAAATCGCGGGTGATGTGATGCAGGGGGCTGCCACGCCGGATGGCTGCGCTGGCGACGATGCGGGTATCTGGCACGAAAGGCTTCACCACGATATTGAGATCGCTGGCAAACATTGCCGAGTAAGGATCGACGACCGAGGCCCCTGCCCCGGTCCCCGCCAAAATGCAGGCGGTGTGGCAGTAGCGCACCTCGACCCTGGCATTGAACGGCACGCCGCAATGCTCGAAGGCATGGCGCACACGCGCCCCCAGATTGGTTTCCAGCCCGATCAACATGTGCGGCGCAAGATCCTGCGGGCTGATCTGATCGAGACTTTCCAGCGGATGGCCTTTCGGCAGCACGCAAACCATGCTGCGCTCGGCCAGCCGGATGATGTCCAGATCCATATGGCTGCGCAGATCCAGCACGAAACCGACATCCGAAATACCCGTCTGCACATTCTGGAGAACGGAATCCATCCGCCGGACCAGATAGCGAGCCGTGATAGTCGGCTTGGCTTCCAGAAAACCGGACAGAACAGAGGGCAGCACGGTGTGCCCCAATGGCGGGGTGGAGGAAATCCGCAGCCGCCCGGCCTTGGCAGCACGCAGGTTTCGCGCCTCGGTCTCGACGTTCCTCAGGATGGAAAACAGCGGCTCTACTTCCGCCAGAAACAACCTGGCGTCTTCTGTGGCGCGCAGCTGCCGACCTGAGCGTTCGAAAAGCGAAAAGCCAAGCTGCTTTTCCAGAGCGGCAATACCGTTGGACACTGCCGGCTGCGAAATCCCAAGATCTTCGGCAGCCCCGACCGTGGTCTGACACCGCATGACAGACTCGAAAATTTCCAGAAGCCGCAGGCTCAGGTCATTTTTTCGAACGATTTTCACGCGGCGCTCCATCGGGTTCAGTCTCCCGAACTGAGCAAAACCGCTCCTACTGCTTAGGAGACGGCTGCCTGTGTCGGGTCGATCACCGGCAAACCTATCGCGTTTTCAAGCTTTTGGCGATGTTTGGACATGCCTGCACAGCCCAAAATAATGGCATTTGCCTGATCCTGTTCCTTAAGCTCCGTCGCCACTTCCAGAATACGCGGAAAAGCGCTGTCTTCTTCCGCTGCGGCGACAGACAGATGCAGCGGACGTTCGCCCGCTATCCGCTGGTCCAGTTTCAGCCCGCTGATATAGCGTGCATGTCGTGCGATCGACGCCGTGCCCAGCGCCACGATTCCAGCCATCGCCCCGCGCTGCAAAGCGGCGAAGAGACCACTTTCCTGAATGCCGAAGACCGGCCTGTCGGTCGCCGCCCGACATTCGGAAATGCCGGGGTCGGAATAGCAGGCAATAACGAAGGCATCCACGTCCGGCCTGCTCTCAACAAGCCGAACGAGCGGCGCCACCACGGAGCGCGCATCCTCGTCTGTTTCCACGCCAAAGGGCCCTTCAGCCAGTGTGACGCATTCGATTTCCGGCCCGTCGTTCAGGCGCAGGCACCCGACAGCTTCGGAGAAGCCTTCCGTGACCGCCGGATTGGAGTTCGGATTGATGACGAGAATGCGAGCCTTGTCAGCCATGACTTTAAGCCTTTTCTCAGAACAGCTTGGCGCCGAAGTTCGTAGTAGGTGTCATTTCCGCCGAGGATGTCGGCAGGAAGCCTGTCGGATCAAATGGCAGACGCTTCTGGAATTCGCCAGACCCGGCTTCCACCTTCAACTCGCCACCATCAACGACCACACGACCCCGGTTGATTACCGTGACAGGCCAGCCCTTGAGCTCACGCCCCTCAAACGGCGTGTAATCCATGTTGTCGTGCATGCCCGAAGCCGTCACCGTAACCGTCTTCTCCGGATCCCAGATCGCAATATCCGCATCCAGACCAATAGCGATGGAGCCCTTGCGATCATTGAGACCAAAAAGACGGGCTGCATTGCTGGCCGTCAGTTCCACGAAACGATTGATGGAAACGCGCCCTTTGTTGACACCCTCGGAGAACAGCAACGGTGCCCGCAGTTCGATGCCCGGCATACCATTGGCAACACGGTTGAACGGCGGATTGGGGCCAGCCGCCAGCTTGCCGCTTTCATCATAACGGTAGGGCGCATGGTCGGAGGAATAGAGCTGCAATGTTCCGGCATTGAGATGACGCCACAGGGCCAGCTGGGTCGGCTCGTCGCGCAGAGGTGGCGAGCAGCAGAACTTGGTGCCTTCGGCGCCCGGCCGATCCAGATCCTGCGCGGTCAGGAACATGTACTGCGGGCAGGTCTCACCAAAGATCATCTGTCCATTTATACGGGCATCAGCCACGGCGCGCGCGCCCTCATCCGTCGACACATGCACGAAAAGCAGAGGCGCTTCGACAAAGGATGCCAGCGAAATTCCGCGCTTGATCGCTTCCACCTCGGCAATACCCGGATGGCTGACGGCATGATACTTGGCGTCCGTGTAACCACGGTCGACCAAGCGCTTGACCATCCACTTGATCAGCGCATTGTTCTCGGCATGCACCATGGTCAGACCGCCGTTTTCCTTGGCAGTAACCAGAATATCGAGCATCGCCTCGTCAGAGACGATCATCTTGTCGTAGGTCATAAAGACCTTGAAGGATGTAATACCGTGAGCGAAGGCCGCAGGCAGTTCTTCCTTCAGCACTTCCTCGGTCGGGTCAGTGACAATCAGGTGATAGGAATAATCGAGAACCGACTTCGGCGCGGCGCGGTCGTCGTAAGTGCGAATGACATCGCGCACGGACTGACCACGATGCTGAGCCGCGAAAGGCACGATGCAGGTGTTGCCGCCGAAGGCCGCCGACACGCTGCCGGAATAGTAATCATCTGCGGTCATCGAACCGGTGGCGGATTCCTGCGCAATATGACAGTGGGTCTCGATCCCGCCGGGCAGCACGTATTTGCCCTTCGCGTCGATCACCTTGGTGCCGCCTGTCAGGCCCAGTCCCAGGGCTGCGATTTTACCGTCGCGGATCCCCACGTCGGCACGGAATGTGTCCGTGGCGGTGGCTACTGTGCCGTTCTGAATGATGAGGTCGAAGTCTGCCATGGCTTTTCGTCTTCGCTTTGGTGTCAAACGGATTTGATGAGACCGCCATCGCAGCGAATGACGCTGCCGGTGACGTAGCTTGCGCGCTCGGACAGCAGGAAAGCGGCAACATCCGCGAATTCCTCTGGTCGGCCGTAGCGCTTTGCCGGAATAGTTGCCCGCGATGCCGAGCGCACTTCGTCCAGTGACTTGCCCTGTCGTTCCGCGGCCTTCTCGTCCAGCTGATCAACGCGAGCGGTGTGAATCCGGCCGGGCAACAACACGTTGCTGGTAATGCCGAATTCAGCCACTTCCGCAGACAGTGTCTTGGACCAGCCTATGAGCGCGGAACGCAGGGTGTTGGACAGCGCCAGATTGGGAATGGGCTGCTCCACACCGGAAGACGCAAGCGTCAGAATGCGCCCCCACCCGGCATCCCGCATGGCAGGAAGGCACAGGTTCGTCAGCTCGATCAGACGCGCAACCATCACATCAAACTGACTGCGCAGCACATCACTGCCATGCGTGGTCGTGGCTCCGGGAGGCGGGCCTCCCGTGTTATTGACCAGAATATCGACCCCACCAAGCTTGTCTTGTGCAGCCTTGAACAGAACGCTCGCCGCATCAGGCCGGGCCAGATCGCTGACAACATAATCTGCCTTGCCCGGCTGGCTGCGGCTCAGAGCCTCGGCTTCTTCACGCAGGGCATCGTCAGAGCGCCCACTGATCAGCACATGCGCCCCTTCACGGACAAGCGCAGTAGCAACAGCCAGTCCCAGCCCCTGGCTGGAAGCCAGAACGAGCGCACGTTTGCCTGCAAGTTCAAGATCCATATCCGGTCCCCTTCAGTTGGTCTTCAAGCCGGACCAGCAGACGATCCAGCTCGGCATGGTCACTCGGGCTCATCGCAGGTCCAGGCGCTCGGGTGCGGGCGCATGCAATCGCACCGCGCCTGCGCAGAACCTCCTTGCGAATGGCAAGCCCGAAGCCCGGTTGCTGCTCCATGCGGACTAGTGGCAGATAGGCGGAAAACAGATCATCCGCATCATCATGCAGACCCTGGCGACACAGCCGGACAACATTCACCAGCATCTCCGGGAAGGCAAAGCCTGTCATAGCCCCATCAGCCCCGCGTCGCATTTCTTCTGGCAGGAAAATGCCGCCATTGCCACACAGCACCGAAACCCGCCGTGCCCCCTGTTTCTCGGCTGTATCACGCACAGCGGACAGCTTGTTCAGACCCGGCCAGTCCTCATGCTTGAGCATGACCAGCTGAGGAAAATCAATCACCAGCCGGGTGAAGAGGTCTGCTGAAATCGCCACTCCGGTGCTCAACGGAAAGTCCTGATAGCAAACCGGCACATCGGGCCCGAGAGCGGAAAAGACCTGAGCGAAATAACGGTAGATCTGCTCGTCCGTCGACAGGCCGCGCATAGGGGCAACCATGACACCGGCAGCGCCGGCATCCATGGCACGGGCGGAGAGGCCGGAAAGCGCATTCAACCCCGGCGAGGATACCCCCACAACCACAGGCACACGGCCTGCCACGCGCTGGAGGATGCGCGTCATGACGTCGACGGATTCCTCGAATGAGAGTTTCTGTGCCTCCCCCATCATGCCCAGAATGGTCATGCCGTCGACGCCCTTATCGAGGTAGAAATCCACCAGACGGTCAAGGCTTTCGAAATCGAGAGCGCCATCCTCGTGAAAGGGGGTGGCCGAAATGATGTAGACGCCAGTGGAGCTTGCGTCGAGAAGCTGGCTCATGTCCTGGTCCCCGCATCTGTCAACGGCAACCGGCGGCTTCCCGCTTCCGGCACCATAAGCTGGAATGTGTCGTGCAAGCGGGCATAGCTGTTCCCTTCCAACCGGGCGATTGGATCATATTGAACCCGATCCGTGCGGAAGGTCTTCGGATCAATGATGCCATCACGCGCATCAAGCGCAAGGATCTCGGCGATGCAGAGATGGCGGCGCGCCGTGATCTGGCGCATTTCCGACAACTGGCATTCCAGCCGGATCGGTGCTTCCGCAATGCCAGGAACACTGATCAGCTTTGACGGCTTGATCGTCAGTCCGGCAAAGTCCAGTTCGCTTTCATTCTCCGGCAGATCGGCACCACAGTCAGCCATCTGCTGACCTATTGCCATATCCACCAGATTGATGACCAATTCGCCCGCACGCATGATGTTGCGCGTTGTATCTTTCAGCCCATCATTGTCGCGGCGCGCTTCCAGCCCGATAATGGCGAGTGCCGGGTCTTCAGAGAAGATGTTGAAGAAACTGAAGGGCGCGGCATTGACCACGCCATCGGGGCCAAGACTGGTGATCAAGGCAACCGGACGGGGAACAACTGTCCCCGTCAGGAGCTTGTAACGATCCGCAGCCGTGATGCTGGCGAAGTCGATGTGCATGATTACTCCACCGGTTCCGTGACGGGGGGCAATTCCACCCCGGTCTGTGCGGTGATGCGGCCATAATGCTCAATACGGCGATGGCGCTTGAAGTCGAAGATCGTCGACTTGCCGAAATTACAGAGATCCAGATCGCAAGTGTGAACCATGATCTCGTCGCCCTCGGTCTTGCTCTCCGCAACGATCTTGCCGTTTGGATCAACAATCAGACTGCCGCCAATCAGCGGATGACCATCCTCAACACCAGCCTTGGCCACAGCTACAACCCACGTCGCGTTCTGATAGGCGCCAGCCTGCACGCTCAGACGATGGTGGAACAGACGGTCTTCCGGGCCTTCCGCCGACTTTTCAGCATTCACGGACGGTGTGTTGAAGCCAAGCATGACCATTTCGACACCCTGCAGACCCATGACACGGTAGGTTTCCGGCCAGCGACGGTCATTACAGATCGCCATGCCAAAGATACCCTCCTGGCTACGGAAGACCGGGAAGCCCAGATCTCCCGGCTCGAAATACCGCTTTTCCAGATGCTGAAAGGCCCGCTGCGTGTCGTATTCGGAATGACCCGGCAGATGCACCTTACGGTACTTGCCGATGATCTCGCCGGTCGGTGCAGTCAGGATAGACGTATTGAAGTGGTGCCCGTCCGGTGTCAGCTCGGCATAGCCCAGATACATGCCGATGCCATATTCACGCGCCTTGTCGAACAGCGGCTGCGTTTCAGGTCCTGGCATTTCCTCTTCGAACCAGCAATCGGCCTCTGCACGATCCTCATGATACCAGCGCGGAAAGAACGTGGTCAGGGCCAGCTCCGGGAAGACAGCGAGTGTCGCACCGGCTTCCTTTGCCTGATCCAGCAGCGCAATCATGCGCGCAACCACGTCTTTCCGGGTTTCTGCTTTCTGAATGGGGCCCATCTGCAATGCAGCCGTGATGACTTCACGCATTCTTATAACTCCTTGTCATGCAGAGAATTTTCGTTCCAGACGGCTGGTCAGACGCACCACCGGCCAGAGAACGATGAGATAGAACAGCGCAGCCATGACGATGGGCGACGCATTATAGGTGATGGAACGGGCCATGTTGGCCGAGTAGAGAAGCTCGGCAAAGGCCACGACGCTGGCCAGGGAGGTCAGTTTCACCACCTCTGTGGTGTTGGTCACCAGATCCGGCAACACATTGCGCACGGCCTGAGGCAAGATGACATAGATCATCGTCTGCGATGCTGTGAGCCCGGTGGAACGGGCCGCCTGCGACTGCCCTGCCCCGATCGATTCGATGCCGGCCCGGAACACCTCGCCGTAATAGGCAGAGTTGTTCAGAAAAAACGACAGGCAGACAGCGACGAAAGGCGACAGACGGATTCCCGCAAAAGGCAGACCGGCAGAGATGAAAATCAGCAGCGCGAGTGGTGGAATGGCGCGAAAAAGGTCCACGAGCAAGATGACGGGAATACGGATCCACGCCTGCTCGGCGCGCGAGCCAAGCGCCACGAGGAGACCGCCTGCCAGCCCCATGGGAATGACCACCAGACACAGAAGCAACGTCAGCAGAAAACCGTGCCACATGATCGGCCAGGCCTTGATCATGATGGTCAGATTGAAGAACTGGGCGATGAACTGATCCATCAGGCGTTCCTCCAGGCAAAAGCCTTTTCGATCCGTCTGCCCAGATAGAGCACTGGAATGAAGAGAATAAGATAAGCGATGGTGGCCATGGTCAGGGGCGTTGCATTGGCCGAAAACGACTGTGCAGTTGTTGCCTGATTGAGAAGCTCAGCCACTCCAATGACCATCCCAAGCGCCGTATTCTTGGTGATGGCAATGGTGCGGTTGGTCAGGGGTGCCACCGTCATTCGCACCGCCTGCGGCAGAATCACGTAGATCAGTGTCTGGAAATGCGTCATGCCGCAGGAGCGCGCCGCTTGCCACTGCCCTAGGGGAATGGCGATCACCGCGCCCCAGAAAGCCTCTTCGGCAAAAGCCGCAAGCACCAGTGTCAGCACCAGCCACAGCACGACAAAGCCCGACAGGTTGATGCCGATGTTGGGCAGACCAAAATAGAGAATCAGGATCAGGACCAGCGGCGGCATTGACCTCAACAGATCGGCAAAGACGACGATCAAAAAGCTGATGAGCTTCACCCGGTAGCAACGCGCGATGGCCAGAACCAGCCCGAGCACCAACCCGCTGACGACCACCAGAATGGCCACTTCGCAGGTCACGAGAAACCCTGTCGCTATGTCTGGCAGGTAGCGCGCCATAACTTTTGCATTGAAGAAGGTGTCGAGAAACTTGTCCATCTGGGTCATGGGCACACTCAATGACCTGACTGGCTGAGAAAGTCGCGCGTGCGCTGAACGGTCGGATTGTCGAAAATCTGTTCCGGCGGACCCGCCTCCACGATATTTCCGTCCGCCATGAAGACCACATGATCGGCGGCGTTCCTCGCAAATCGCATCTCATGACTGACGACGATCATCGTCATGCCGTCTTCCTTGAGCTGCCGCATGACGCGCAGCACCTCGCCCACCAGCTCAGGATCAAGCGCGCTGGTTGGTTCGTCAAACAACATGATGCTGGGTTCCAGTGCCAGCGAGCGGGCAATGGCGACGCGCTGCTGTTGGCCACCGGAGAGTTGCCCTGGATAGTGATCGGCGCGATCTGCCAGCCCGACACGCGTGAGTTGGTGCATGGCGATGTCATCAGCCTCGGCCCGTGACTTGTTGAGCACCTTGCGCAAGGCCAGCATGACGTTCTTGCGTGCGCTCATATGCGGATAGAGATTGAAGGACTGGAACACCATGCCGATGCGCCTGCGCACCCGGTTGAGATTGATGCCCCTGTGCATGATGTCCTCGCCCTCCATCATAATGGAGCCGGAGGACGGTGTCTCAAGGCGGTTGCAACACCGCAGAAGACTGCTCTTGCCCGAGCCGGACGGTCCGATCAGAAACGTCAATTCGCTTGGCATGGCATCCAGATCGACGCCCTTCAGCGCCTCCACGCCATTGTAGAAAAGATGAAGGTCACTGACCGAGAGGATAGGATAAGGGCGGTTCACGACGGGCAATCCAGATCATACGGGAAAACAGGAGCGACAGACGCGGGAAGACCGGTCATTCAACCGATCTTCCGCGCGATCAAAGGCGCGTACGCCTCAAGAGCAGGACGGTGTGTGCGTCTTGTCCTCGTAGCCGGGCATGCCCGGGATGCCGTAGCCTGGATAGATCTTCACGGCGGCGCTGTCGGCTGCTGGCTTCACGCCGAACCACTTGACGGCCAGTTTGGAGATTTCACCCTTCTTCTTCAGACACTCGATTGCATTTTCCACTTTGTCGCGCAGCTTCACATTGCCCTTCGGGAACGGCATCGCGAAGACCTTTCCGGTAGAATAAAGATAGGAGAGCGCCAAAGCCGGCTGCTGCTTTACAGCCCAGGCGCTGACCGTATTTCCCGCGACATTGGCAAAGGCACGACCAGACATGACAGCCTGCACGGCATCGGTATTGGTGCCGTAGGATCTCGACCTTCCAGCCGATCTTGCCCGTCAGCGAGCGCGCCCATGCGTCATACGCCGAACCCTTGTTGACAGAGATGACCTTGCCTTTGAACTGCGAGAGATCCGTGATCTCGGGCGCGCCCTTTTTCACCACAAACTGGAAGTCGGTATTGAGGTAGGGTTCAGAGAAAAGCATGCTTTCCGCACGTTCCCTGGATACCGTGACCGGCGCGACGAGGAAATCATAAGTTCCCGCCTGCATGCCGGGGATGAGGCCGGAGAATTGTGCTGCGGTGATGTCCATCTTGGCGCCCATTTCCTTGCCGATGGCCTTGGCCAGATCGACATTGAACCCTTCCACGCCGCCGTCCATCGTTGGCATGGCGTGCGGCGCGAATGTACCGTCCAGGGCAACGTGATAGGTCGTTTCTGCGGATGCGGTGGTGGCGCTCAAACCGGCGGTGAGAGCGAGAAGTAAGCCGAGTGCATGGGACTTCATAATAGGCTCCATCAAAGAAGGTCTTGTCTGCCTTTCGGCGTGACACTTGGAATTTTCTTGGTGTGAGCGGTTCTTTGCCGCCTCTGGAAGGACCATTAAGATCATATATTGAGCATGCCTATTTCGTGAACATTATCAATAATTTTGTATATTAAATATCCGATACAAATATAATCTACCTGAATATATCATGCGCAAATCGGCTGCTTCCCGGCATTGCAATGACACGAAAACCAGACTGGTAGAAATAACAGGATAAAATGAGAATTGATCGATGATCCGGCCAGAACAGCAATGCCTCAGCCACACCTAATCCGCGCCTGCTTCAGCCCACCTCATGAGCCGATGACCGAAGGTCGACTGTGCGGCGAGCATCGCCATGAAGCGGAGATACCTGTGCCCTTTGGCACTGCAAGAACACAAAGACTTTTGAAAAAATAGGCGGCAGGAAGCAAGGCTGGTCATGCGTCCGCACCAGACACGACACAGACGCCCAGGCCAAAGAATTCAAGGAAGGCCGTCCGTTCGCTTCAAATGCACGCCAGGTCTTCGTCATGAACACCAAGATCTGCCTTACACCCCGGCGAGTTCCGCTGCGAGTCGAGCAGCAACACTACAGGCGAGCAGGCTGGGATGCCCATGAATGGCATCCGCCTGACAGCGTGTGGCACTGGTGTAACTAATACAATCATAAATCACGAGATTGACGTCCATCTCAGCCATTTTGCGTGCCGCTGTCTCTATGGTTTTCACCTCTGAAACGGGGGCCAAAGCAACGCAACGAACGGCGATGCCTTCTCGTTCCCAGCGCGCGATTGCGTTGGGAATCTGATCTGCCACCGGCACGAAAACTCCCAACGTCTGCCCAGCAGCAGCGCTGCCCGGACATTGGCATAGAGAATATCAGAAGCACTGAGAACACCGGCGTTTTCAAGCTCGGGAAAACGTCCCGTGCAGCACAAAATATTGACAGCCTGAGGATCAAACACACCGGAGGTAAGGCGCGCCTGCAACTTTTTTGTCACCACGGTCTTCGACAACAAGGTCGACCTGCCGTCAGGCAGTGTCGTGAACAGCGTATCGCTGGCCTCTTTTGGTGCACATGCAAGCATTTCCTCCTAGCTCAGGCCATCCAGAGCCCCAACAGTTGTAACTGCGATCGCATGACCCAGCTTGGAGGAGAACTCCGCTTCCAAAGCCGGACGCGGAGACTTGCCGATTACAAGAAGGTTCACTGGGCGGCTCATGCAAATTCTCGGGTCAACTCACCAGCGACCTCCCCAACCACCCGGACACGGACGCGCAAGGCCTTGCCGGGCAGATAACTGAGCGGCAGATCTTCCACTTCCAGAACCTTGATACTGTCGGCATCTGCACCAGAGGCGACCGCATTGTCGATCGCTTCCTGACGGGCCAGACCAATCGCCTCCTCCCGCTCTATTTCGCGGAAGATACGATCTGTCTCTCCACTGATCTGGGCAATTGCTGCCCCAACGGCATTTGCAACCGACTGATGCTCCACATTCAGCACTTCACTGATGCCGGGGACCTTGTCCGGAATGAGCATTGCCCCACCGCCGACGGCCAGCAAAGGAACCTCACTGGCATCAGATTTCATGCGGTCGACGGCTTCAACAATGTCGGCGTGGATGATTTCGAGTGCGCGGTCGACAGTCGCCTTGTCAAGGTGGGCAACTTTCTCACGATCTCCAATTTCGACCAATCCGGCAGCGACCGCAATATCTGTGTTCGTCAGTGTCGAGCCACCAAAAACCAGAGCTTCCTGACCAAGCCGGTAACCTACACTGACCGGCCCGACCTTGACCGGGTCCGTTTCGACCACGGTTCCGCCGCCAATGGCGATCGACAGCAGGTCGGGCATACGAAAAAGAGTGCGCACACCACCGATTTCGACCACGTTGTTCGCCTCACGTGGGAAACCATTGATCAGGCATCCGACGTCGGCGGTTGTACCGCCCACATCGCAGACCATGGCGTTTTCCAGGCCTGCAAGAAGTGCCGCGCCACGCATGGAATTGGTCGGGCCGGACGCAAACGAATAGACAGGAAACTTCCGGGCATAGTCAGCCAACGCGACTGTCCCGTCGTTCTGTGTCAGGAAAAGCCCTGGCATTCAAGCCGCTGTCGGCAACGGCCTCGACAAATGCATCCGTGATGCTGTCCGCAAGATGAATGAGCGAAGCATTCATCAACGCCACATTTTCGCGCTCCAGAAGACCGATACGACCAAGCTGGCTTGACAAGGTAATTCTGGCATCCGGGTGTTCTCGCAGAACGATTTCGGCAGCACGCTCTTCACATGCCGCCGTCAGGGGCGAGAATGTTGCAGAAATCGCCACGGCCGTTATGCCATCGGCGCGGATCTGCCGCGCAGCCGCTACGATTTCATCTTCATTCAAAGGAACCAGAGGACGTCCATCATATTCATGGCCACCATGCACCATATAGACGCCACCGTTGACCTTCTCGCTTAAATCCTTTGGCCAGTCGCAAAAGGGCGTCAGGCTGGCACTGGCGGGCAGAGAGACGCGGATCGCCGCGGTGCGATTGAGATTGCGACGCTGAACAACAGCGTTGGTGTAATGCGTCGTGCCGATCATCACGGCCGTAACGCCTTGGGCCGCACTCCCCGCCTTGGCAACCACGTCCTGCAATGCGGTTCTCACACCACTGGTGACATCCTCGGTGGTGTAGGTCTTGACTGTGGCGATGACATTGCGCCCGTCAATCAGAACAGCATCCGTGTTGGTGCCGCCGACATCAATCCCGATGCGTTTCATGCGCCCGTCTCCTCATCAAAAACTGATACAAAATCGAGATCGAAGCCAAAAGCACGCGGACCAACGTTGGCTGCGCCCTTCTCGGTCAGGAACACCTCGGGAGCAGGAAGAGCAAGCACGGAAACTCTCTGACCGAAGCGCAGAACATCAGTGCCGATACCTTCGCCGCTGACAGAATCCAGAACGCAGATCAGATCCGGGGTCATGACAATTGGGATCTCGCCCTTGTAAGCAACCGAAAACTCGTTCTGAAAATGCAAGGTCAGCTTTTCGCCCGCATTGTCACCCAGCCCTTCCAGCATGGCCTTGCCACGCAGAAAGCCTTCAGTCGTGCGGCGCTCTATATCTACGACCTTGCCAGTGAAGAGCTTCTTGCCACTCCCCGCCTTGACAACAGCCTCGATCGGGTCTGCATGCTGCTTTTTCGCCGCGAGAATGGTTTCACCCAGTTGAATGGCCTTGGACACCGAGTAAAGAACGCCATGCTCCTTGACCTCGGCCCCCGTTCTTGGTGCTTTGCACGTAGCAGCCGTGGAACCGATCTCGGTGCAGGCCTTGCGACTGATGCGCTCCATCCACTTCCAGCTTGCCGCGCGTGGAATGATGATCTCATTGTCACGAATATCAGCCATAGCCAGCGGATAGCAGCACAGGTTGGCAACTGCGACAGATGTCATCTGGGCTTCAGGATAGGCACGTCCCATAGTGTCGGCATCAAGGACCGGATAGCCTGTCAGGGCGGCGGCGAGCATCGGTGTTACGCCGTTGCCACCGCCAATCTCCAGCGGCATGATCGCATCAAACTTGCGACCAAGATATTCTTCCATCATGCGCAACGGTTTGGTGGTGAACATTGGATCAGCGAGGCGCTCCTTACCAACCAACGGTGCCCCCATACTTGACAACACGGCGACCAGAGCGTCATCCGGCAAGGCCATCGGGTCGAGCAGACTGACTGTATGCCCATCTTCATAAAGACGGCGCATATTCAGCAGCTTGTGATAAGGATCACCGCCCCCACCGGTTCCAAGAATCCAAGCCCCCTTTGCGAGAGCTTCAATGTCATCCGCCGTCAGAGTACGGCGTACCTGACTTGGAGCGCTTTGTGGCACTGCCGCCATGTTTGCTTTCCTGCAATCCTGTGACCGGCTGGAATCAGACCAGATGGGTCGCGTTATCTCTTGATAATTTCTGTCCTGAGACTGCGCATAGGGCTCGTAATTGGCAAATAGAAATGTCCGATATGCAATATAGTCGCAGCCTATGCCATTTTTCCGTAGATCTCTGCGAGTGAGATATAGCAAATTAGGCAAGCGCCTATAATTTTACCTTGCCTTGCGAACTTATTAGGCAGGTCACATTACCCCATAGACCTGATCAATACGCTGTATCGACAATAATTAATTTCCAAAGCCGGTAATGAGTGCAAACCTCGATAAATAAAAATCAGAGAAGTCAAAACAAATGTGACCTGACAGTGGGGTTCCGACATGCATGCAACACCGAGATATATGAAAACAGGCCTGTTGGCCGGTTTGATGGCAACGGCCTCCCTGGCCAGCGCCACGCTACCCGCACACGCCGTTGAAAAGCTTGATGGCAAGTTCTATGCCGTGATTGCCGGGCGACAGCCGGTCTCAACGCTCGATCCATCACAGAAATACGACTACTCCACCCGTATGATGGAGCAGGCTGTTTATGATGGTCTGGTCAAATATGTCGGAAACCCACCCAAGGTAGAGCCATGGCTGGCGAAAAGCTGGGACGTGTCTGACGACGGTCTGACCTGGACATTCCATCTGGTCGATAATGCCAGGCTTCACAATGGCGACCCTGTAACCGCCGATGCCGTCGCCTATTCGTTCCAACGCACGCTGAAGCTGAACAAGGGGCCTGCCTGGATGTTGCAGGACTTTCTGGATTCATCAGGCATCAAGGTGGTCGACGCTCACACGATTTCCTTCACATTGAAGCAGGCCTATACGCCGTTCCTCTCGTTCCTGCCGTGGTGGTACATCATGAACCCGGCTCAGGTGAAAGCCCACGACAAGGACGGCGACATGGGCTACGTACCTACTCAACGAGCATGAGGCTGGGTCCGGCCCTTTCAAACTCGATCGTTTTGAGCAAGGCAAGGAATATCGTCTGAAACGCGTCACCGACTATTGGAAAGGCTTCCCTTACAAGTCCGACAAGATGGGCGGGATCGTCTACAAGCTGGTCCGCGAGAGCTCGGGACAGCGCGCCGGTCTTATCAAGGGATCTCTGGATCTCGTGACAGACCTGACGCCCGAGGCAATTCAGCAGGTCGGCAAACGGAAAGACGTGGAAGTGTCCAACATTCCTTCCATGTCCACCTATGGCCTGAAATTTAATACGCAGAGCAAGTATCTGTCTGATATCAACCTGCGCAAGGCTCTGGCTTATGCCTTTAATTACAAAGGCCTGCTACAGATTGTAAATGGCCAGGGTGAGCTTGAGACCAGTCCCTTCGCCAATGCGATCAAGGGGATGGTGAAGGTTGATGGAATACCGCGCCAGGATATGAAGAAGGCCAAGGAATATCTGGCCAAGACGGAACATCCTAACGGCGGTATCGAGCTGGAATATGTCTATGTTCAGGGGTTTGAACTTGAACGCCAGACCGGCCTACTGTTGCTGGAGGCCTGCAAGGCACTGAACATCAAGCTCAAGATGGCACCAATGACCTTAGCCCAACATGGTTGGTCGCGCGTCTGACGTGAAGACTTCACCTGATATTATGGCCGTCATTTCGACGCCGGTTTCGACCGACCCGGATGCCGTGGCAATCCAGTATGACCCGTCGTCCTGGGGCAAGTATTACGCCTCTCATTATCTGAAGGACCCGGCGCTGGCCGAGTTGATTCAGAAGGGGCGAACGGAAATCTCCCAGGACAAACGTGCTCCGATTTATGCCGAGATCCAGAAGAAGATCGTGGCCGATCAGCCGGAAATCTTCGGCATGTTGCGCAATCGGAATGTGGCCTACCGGACCTGGCTGAAGGGATATCAGGACAGCCCGATCCGCATGTCGGCCGAAGTGGACCTCTACCCGCTTCACGTCCAGCCTTGACCCGGCCCCTATCTCCGATCCTGACTCGATTTCAGCCAGGATCTCTTCGACTGAGTGAGAGGCATATCTGTATGCTCAACCTGATCGCCCGCCGACTGGGGTTAATGATCCTTATGCTGCTGGGCCTGATGATGATCACCTTTGTGGTATCCAACGTGGCACCTGACGATCCCGCACGCCTGTACCGCAGGGCCGGATGCAACACAGGAAATGGTCGACGTCATTCGACATGAAGAAGGTCTCGACAAGCCCCTGCCGACCCGCTTCGTCATCTATCTGGGCCACGTACTGACAGGCGACCTCGGCCACTCCATCTATACCGGCCATCCGGTCTCACAGGATCTCGCGGCATTCTTTCCCGCCACTCTTGAACTGGTGCTTTACTCCATGGGGTTTGCCATTCTGCTCGGCATCCCTTTGGGCGTGATCTCGGCGGTGCGTCACAATCAACCGGTCGATCATCTGATCCGCATTTTTGCAGTTTCCGGCGTCGCCATGCCAATGTTCTGGCTCGGGCTTATGCTGCAGTGGTATCTCGGACTTGAACTGGATTTATTTCCCTTGAATGGCCAGCTGGGAATTATGACAGACCCTCCGACCCGAATTACAGGTCTGCTGACAATCGACGCACTGCTGACAGGCAACATTTCCACCTTTACAGAAGCTCTGAGCCATTTGGTCCTGCCTGCCCTTGCGCTCAGTTTTCCGGCACTGGCTTCGATCATCCGCGTCAATCGGGCAGAAATGCTTGAAGCGTTGTCGCGCGATTACATCACCAATGCACGGGCACAGGGTTTGAGCCCCTTCCAGATCGTTTTTCAGTATGCGCTAAAAAATGCTTTGTTGCCGACGCTTGCCATGATCGGCTTGCGGTTCGGCTGGATGCTCGGCGGCACTGTGCTGGTGGAAGGCGTCTTCGACTGGCCCGGCATCGGGCTTTACGCCGCCAAGGCCGCTATCAACTCGGATTTCCAGCCGATCATGGCCGTGACCCTCGTGCTGGGAGCCTGCTTCATGCTGGCAAACCTGCTGATCGATCTTGCCTATGCCTTCCTTGATCCCCGTGTTCGGAGCCAAGTCTGACCCATGAGCGATCTGCTTCAATTCGAACGATACGAGAGCAGCTGGCGCGAGATCCGCAAGATGTCTCGTACATTTCGTCGCTCCTTTTCAGCGATGCTCGGCCTTATCATCGTTATTGCCTTTTTGTTTCTTGCAGCCTTCGGCGCACATCTGGTTCCCTTTCCTCAAGACATCACCGGTGTCACCCATCTGGCGCAAAAGCTTCAGCCGCCCAGCGCCGCACATTGGTTCGGCACAGACGAAGTGGGGCTGGACATCTTTTCCCGCGTGATTGTCGGCGCTCGGATTTCCCTCGAGATTGGCGTCACGATCACCGGGGTGGCCATTCTGATCGGCGTGCCGCTTGGCATGTTGGCGGGAATAGCCGATGGCTGGTTGCGAGAGACAATCATGCGGATCACGGACGTTTTTCTGTCGATCCCGGGCTTGATCCTGGCAATAGCCATCGTTGGGGCGATGGGGTCCGGTATTCTCAATGCCGTGATTGCTTTGTCACTTGTCTGGTGGCCTGAGTACGTGCGCCTTATTCAGGCGAAAACGTTATCGCTGCGCAATGAAACCTATGTCATGGCGGCCCGATCTCTTGGGGCCTCCACACCACGTATTCTGATGATTCATATTCTGCCAAACTGCCTCTCACCGATCATCGTCAAGGTCAGTATGGACATGGGTATGGCGATCCTCAGCGCCGCGGGGCTCGGCTTCCTGGGTCTGGGCGCGCAACCGCCCACACCTGAATGGGGGACAATGATTTCCATCGGCCGCAATTATCTGCCTGACTGGTGGTGGTATTCGTTCTTCCCTGGCCTTTTCATCTATCTGACTGTGCTCGGGTTCAACTTGCTGGGGGATGGTCTGCGCGATGTTCTCGACCCTCAGCAAAGAGGATGACGTAATGGAAAAGACAAAGCCCCTCCTTTCGATCCGCGACCTGTCATTGGAGTTCCATACGTTTGACGGCATCTACAAGGCGATTGATCACGTCTATCTCGACGTCATGCCGGGAGAAACGATTGGCCTTGTCGGGGAAACCGGCTGCGGGAAATCCGTTCTGACCCGCGCCGCTTTTGGTCTGGTGCCAACCCCTCCGGCGCGCATCACCAGTGGTGAGGTGTTATTTGCCGGGCAAGATCTTCTTCAGATGAGCGAACGCGAGATCCGTCCGCTGCGCGGTGCTGAAGTTGCAATGATCTTTCAGGACCCGATGACCTATCTCAATCCGGTGATGCGCATCGGGCGTCAGCTCGTGGATGCAATTCGGGCGCAGCGGCATGGCAAGGTCTCCAAGGCGGAGGCCCGGGACATTGCGCTCGACATGCTCGCCAAGGTGCACCTGCCTAATCCGGAACGCCAGTTCAACTCCTATCCGCATGAGCTTTCCGGTGGCATGCGCCAGCGCATTCTCATTGCCATGGCACTGGCTGCACAGCCAAAGCTGCTGATTGCCGATGAACCAACGACGGCGCTTGATGTAACGATCCAGCGCACAAATCCTCGATCTCATTGCCGAGTTGGTAGATGATCTGGGAATTGCCGTGATCATGATTTCGCATGATCTTGGTGTGGTCTCCCAAGTTTGTAGCCGGGTTGCTGTGATGTATGCGGGTCATATCGTCGAAGACGCGCTGGTCGAGGATATCTTCCAAGCACCAGCTCACCCCTACACACAGGGGCTGCTGCGGGCCATTCCACATCCGCTCAACCCACCTGAAAAGCTGATGGGCATCCCGGGAACCCTACCCAATCTGCTTGATCCGCCAGTTGGTTGCCGCTTCCAGGAGAGATGCAGCCACGCCAACGCCCGGTGCGCACAGCGCAAACCGCCTCTCCAGCCGGTAAGCAAGCATCAGCGCGTTGCCTGCACCTTGTATGAGGAAGAAACGCTCCATGCTTGAGATCAAGGATCTGAAAGTTCACTTCAAGGTGTCTGCAACCAGTACCGTGCGCGCGGTAGACGGCGTTTCACTTACCGTAAACAACGGTGAAATGCTCGGTCTGGTCGGCGAATCCGGTTCGGGAAAATCCACCATAGGCAAGGCTGCGCTACGGCTGCTCGACCCCACGTCTGGTGTCATTGCACTGGATGGACAGGACATTGCCAAACTGAAACCCCACGCATTAAAGCCAGTGCGACGTTCGGCCCAGATGGTGTTTCAGGACCCACATTCATCGTTGAACCCACGTATGACGATCTTTCGATCTGTTGCCGAACCGCTGGTGCTGCACACCCGCCTGCGCGGCCGCATTTTGCGCGACAGGGTAAGCGACCTTCTGAAACGCGTCGGTCTGCCGACGCAGTTTCTTTATAGGTTTCCGCATGAACTTTCCGGAGGCCAGAAGCAACGTGTCTGCATTGCCCGCGCGCTGGCGCTTAATCCAAACCTTCTCGTCCTTGACGAGCCGACCTCCGCATTGGATGTTTCCGTTCAGGCTCAGATCCTTGAGTTTCTCAAGGACCTTCAGGTCGAACGAAAGGAAATGGGGGCCCTGTTCATTTCCCATGACCTGGCGGTGGTTCGTTTTCTCTGTCAGCGTGTCGCGGTGATGTACCTGGGCAAGATTGTAGAAGAAGGCCCCGTGGAAGAGATTTTCGCCAATCCCCAGCATCCTTACACGCAGGCCCTGTTGAGTGCCGTACCTGTGCCCGATGCCGCATCGCGAAAAGACCGCATCAAACTGACTGGCGATCTGCCCAGCCCAGCCAATCCGCCATCAGGCTGCACGTTCCACCCGCGCTGCCCGAGAGCCTTAAAAGGCATATGTGATACACACGAGCCAATCGCAGAGCAGATCAGTGCGCAGCATATTGCCAAGTGTCATCTGCTTCAGCGGGTGCCTGCATGAGCTTCCAGTTGGACCGTCTTGCCAGTCAGCTCGACTGGAACCTGCTGCGCACCTTCATGGTGATCGTTCAGGAGCGTTCGATTACTGGAGCAGCACAGCGTCTGAACCTGACGCAGCCCTCGGTCAGTGCTGCGCTTCGTCGTCTGGAAGAGCGTCTGGATTACCGGTTGATCGAGCGCGGCACCCGGCAGGGTTTTGCCGTTACCTCTGCCGGACAGGCAGTTTATCGGGAAGCTCTCGAAATTTACGGCGGTATTCTGCGCATTAAGGATCTGGCGGGCGAATCCGAAAAAGCTGTCACTGGCAATCTGGTAATTTTCCGATCTCATCATCTCGACATGTCTTTTCTGACACCGCTGTTGGTGCAATTCCACCGACGTCACCCCGGCGTGACTTTTGCGCTACGGTCAGCCTCCTGTCATGATGTCAACCAAGCGCTGTTGCAGCGGGAATGCTCGATTGGTTTCTGCTCGCGATTGGACTCCTCACCAAAGCTCAAGGTCAAGGCACTGAAATCCCAATCCTTCGGCTTTTATGTTGGGCCACGGCACTCGTTGTTCGGTGTCCCCGATCCTGACCCGGCAGCACTTGCACGGTCAGAATTGGTCGGCTTTGAAGAAGACCACATGGTCGGTGCGTTGGCTCCGGTGACCATTCACCGCGTCCGTTATGCCATCGGCGGCGACCTTATCGCCATTGCAACCACCGTGGATGATGTCATCAACCTGATCCGCGGACATGAGGCGATTGGCGCTCTGCCCCCAAAAGTAGCCGACACCAGTGCACCAGACCTCTGGCAGATTCCATTAGAAACCGACCATCCGCATGTCGACGTCTTCTCGGTAATCGACCAGGACCGCCATTTGACACCAGCCGAGCGCACCTTTCTCCGCTTTCTGCGTGACGAAAAGCTTGCAGTTCTTCCCGACCGCCAAAGCGATTCGGATTGAACAGCACTTGCTATTGAGATGGCGGCGCCTCGCGCAAAGGCTCGCAGGACGTGTCAGGTTTAAAGAGCTCGACAACACTCCAGGGGGCTTGTGGGCCAAAAAATCGGCTCAGATTCAGCGCGGACAGTTCAGCAATGGGGCACTGCGCGAAAACATCTCACCTTCGTAGTTTGCGAGCGCGGCTTCGACATCCTCAAGATGACGCAGGAAGGCTTTGGCAAGCTCCGCAACGGGGAGACCACGAAGATCTCAAAGACTGATCAGGATGGCCGCGTTCACGCGTTCCAGCACAGCACAAACAGAATTCACAGGCTGTCCCCCTGTAGAACCCTCAACGTGTCACGTCTCATCTGCGGCTTTATCCCGTGCGACTGCGAGCATTGCCTCTCCGATAACAGAAACGTCGTTCCGGCAAAGCGCCTTGCCCGCCCCTTCGATATCAGGCACTTCCTTGTTCTGACTGAGTTTTGACTTGCCAACGAGGTTTGTGATCTCAATCTCCAGTCCGACGATTGCCTTCAACATCGCGTCTGTAAAATCGCGCGGGGCATCTCCGACCTTCCAGGGAACTGGCTGCAAGGCCTCATGCTGTTTCGTCAACCGGGAGACATTACGTCGTACAAAAGCTTCATCATCACGAATACTAACGCGACCGTGAGCATGTGCCACACGATAGTTCCATGTCGGCACCTGCCGATGATGCAACTGCTTGCTGGGATACCAGCTCGGAGAAATATAAGCATCGCCCGCCTGAAAGATGACAAGCACCTTGTCTCCCGTCTCGATCTCCCGCCATACCGGATTATTCCGAGCAACATGACAGCTCAGTTTTGCCGGACCGTCCCCACCACGGTCGAGGTGAAAAGGTATGAGATTGGCATCGAGACCGCCAACCCCATTGGTGACGAAAACCCCCAATGGATTATCTTCAATCAAATCATAGAGAGTTTCCACATGCGGAACGCCGAAATGCGGAGGGACATACATGATCGGTCCTTTATTCGTTTCTGTGATCAATGCGATTGAACATGAACCGGCATACCGCATGATTCAGGCTTTCGGAAATATCCAGTTTCCATAAAAATTGATGGTCCAATTGCAGGTCCTGACAGTGCGGACTGCCACAGCGCGCGCCAGCAGCGCAGAATATGCAAAATTATTTTTCAAGCTTGTGCGCTTAAAAAGGTAGGGAATGGCAAGGCTTGTGTATTTTTTCGCCTGAAAACCGCCCTTCCCGAATTAATTCGAACCAAAAAAATATTAGCATTCACGACAATTTCACATTAGCGTGAAGCTGCTCGGGCAGAAATGCGACCTGCATTTCGTCTCAGGAATTTTAAGATTTCTGCCCCCTCAGCGCTCGGCCAACGGGCGCTGACCAAAACGATGCTTGTCTTTCGAATGGAGGCGGAAGGCGGAGACATCCCCGAGCGAATTGAGCAAGGGCGACAGTGCCCTTCATACGATTTTTGGGAGGACTACATGCGAAATAACAAGAGCCAATCCAGGCAGCGTCTTGCTGCTGGCCTTCGCACCACGAGCACGCTTGCGCTGATCGGTGCGGCTGCACTGGCATTCGGCAGCAGCACGTTCGCTGCAAACGCCGCGACTTTCTCGACCAAGCAGTTCACCGCCGATTTCTCTGGCATGGCCAAGCTGAAATCCATCGTCAAGAAGGGCAAGGGCAAGATCGCCGTTGTGCTTCCGGAAACGACCACCTCGGCCCGTTATACCTCGTTCGATGAGCCCTATCTGAAGAAGGCCTTCGAAAAGGCTGGTCTGACTTCGGATCAGTATATCATCACCAACGCACAGGGTTCTGAAGCCGACCAGCTGACGCAGGCTCAGTCCGCGATCTCGCAGGGTGCAACGGTTCTGGTTGTCGATCCGATCTCTTCGGGTGGTGGTGCATCCATCGAAACCTATGCCAAGAAGCACGGCGTTCCGGTGATCGATTATGATCGCCTGACACTTGGCGGCAGCCGCGACTATTACGTCAGCTTCAACAACGAATATGTTGGCGAACTGATCGGCAAGGGCATGGAAGCCTGCCTGACCGACTGGAAAGTCAAGAAGCCGAACATCCTCGTGATGGCCGGTGCGGCCACCGACAACAACGCGACCCTGTTCAAGAAGGGCTACATGTCCGTTCTTCAGGCCAAGTTCAAGTCGGGTGACTATGTCAATGCCGGCGAACCGGCTGGAACGTGGGATCCTTCGGTTGCTGCCACCACGTTCACGCAGCAGTTCACCGCCCACCAGGACATCAACGCCGTTGTCACACCAAACGATGACAATGCCAACGCCGTGATCTCCTATCTGAAATCGCTGCATGTTCCGCCGAAGAACTTCCCGACCACAGGTCAGGATGCAACGGTCACTGGCATGCAGAATGTGCTGACCGGCTACCAGTGCGGTTCGGTCTACAAGCCGATCTACCTGGAAGCACAGGCAGCAGCTGCGCTGGCAATCTATCTGCGTGCTGGCGAGACGCCGTCCAAGGCTCTCCTCAACGGCAAGACGATGGACAGCGACGCCAAGATGGACGTGCCTTCGGTTCTGCTCAGTGCAATCTGGGTCACTCCGAAGAACATGGCAAAGACCGTCGTCAAGGACGGCTTCGTCGACAAGAAGCAGCTCTGTCAGGGTGGCGATATGGCCAAGGCCTGCAAGTCTGCCGGCATCTCTAACTAAGAAGTCTCATGTCACAAGATACGACTGGCGCCGGGGCCCGGGAACCGCTTTTGCGGATCCGGGGCCTCGAGAAGAACTTCGGCGCAGTGCAGGCACTGCAAGGCGTTGATCTTGATGTCTATCCCGGTCAGGTGACCGCACTTGTCGGCGACAATGGCGCCGGCAAGTCCGTGCTCACCCGGTCGATTGCAGGCATCCATGAAGCTGATGCGGGCGAAATCATCTGGGAAGGTGAAACCGTCCGCATCCGCAGCCCCCGCGATTCCGCAGCCCTTGGCATCGAGGTCGTGTATCAGGATCTCGCTTTGTGCGACAATCTCGATGTCGTGCAGAACATGTTCCTGGGACGCGAAAAGCTCAGCGGCAACGTTCTCAATGAAGATCAGATGGAACGCGACGCCGCCAGTACGCTGGCTGGGCTGCATGTCACGACCCTGCGTAATATCCGCGCGCCTGTGGCCTCGCTTTCGGGCGGTCAACGGCAGTCGATTGCGGTGGCCAAGGCGGTGATGTGGAACTCCAAGCTCGTGATTCTTGACGAGCCAACAGCCGCGCTGGGTGTTGCCCAGACCGGCCAGGCTTTGCAGCTTGTTCGCCGCCTCGCCGATCAGGGTCTTGCGGTTCTGATGATCTCGCACAACCTCAATGACGTTTTCGCCGTCTCCGACCGCGTTGCGGTGCTGCGACTGGGCGAAATGGTCAGCCAGGGCGATATTCAGGATTACGATACCCAGCGTGTTGTCGAGCTGATGACCACTGGCCAGTCCGATCATGTTGTCACCGCAGGTGAGAATGTTGCCGGACCGTCCATTGCAGCTGAAAATGCTCGCAAGAACGCTGAAAAGCTGGCCGCTGCGACTTCAAAGGAAGAAACACCTGCGGTGGTTGGAGCCGGTCACGTCGACAGCTTCGGCGAATGGGCCAAAGGTGCCTGGACCAAGATCCGGGCGGGCCAGAGTGGCGTTCTTCCCGTGCTTCTCGGCTTCATCCTGATTTCTATCATCTTCCAGAGCCAGAACGACAAGTTTCTGTCCAACGGCAACCTGGTCAACCTTCTGGTGCAGGGCTCTGTCTTCATGCTGATCGGCATGGGCGAAGTGTTTGTTCTGCTTCTGGGGGAAATTGATCTTTCGCTGGGCTTCATCGCTGGTATCGGTGGCACGATCACGACCATGCTTGTTCAGCCTCAGGTTGGCTGGCCCTGGTATGCAGCAGTGATTGTAGCCCTGCTCTGCTCCGCTCTTCTTGGCGCGTTTCAGGGGCTGCTGATCACTCGCGTGCGTCTGCCGTCCTTCGTTGTGACACTTGCTGGCTATCTTGGCTGGCAGGGTCTGATGATCGAACTTCTGGGCACAGGCGGAACAATTCCGATCCGCGACGACACGATCAACAACTTCGCCAATGGCACGCTGTCAACGACAACAGGCTGGGTGCTGACAGTGGTCGTGCTGCTGATCTTCGGCCTGAACACTTTCCGCAAGGACGCCAAGCGACGTTCCAGCGGACTTGTCGCGCCCCCAATGGGCCTGACGATCCTCAAGGTTCTGCTTGCCGTGGTCGCAGGGATCGTCCTGCTGCTGATCTGCAACGCAAGCCGTGGTATCGCCCGCTTCCCGCTCAACGGAATGCCCTGGGTCATCCCGATCGTCTTCGTTGTGCTGGCCGCCTGGAGCTACTTGCTGACCCGTCTGCGGTTTGGTCGCTACATTCTTGCCATTGGCGGTAATGCAGAGGCGGCGCGTCGCGCAGGCATCAACCTGGCAATGATGCGTACGGCCGCCTTCTCGCTGGCAGCCTTCACTGCGGGCATCGGGGGCATCATCTATGCCTCACGTCTGCGATCCATCTCGACCAGCTTCGACGGCGGCACCATCGTGCTTTATGTTGTGGCAACGGCCGTGATTGGTGGCACCAGCTTGTTCGGTGGGCGCGGGCACCCTCTGCACGCAGTTCTTGGTGGTGTGGTGATTGCTGCCATCGTCAACGGCATGGCGCTTCTGGGACTACCAGCGGCAGTCCAGTTGATGGCAACCGCCGTCGTATTGCTAGCCTCGATCACCGTGGATGTGGTGGTCCGCCGCCGTGGTGAAACGACCCGCTAAGGCACGCAACCTGCCTCAGTCTCTGCAAGGGATCTGATGCGACTTGAAAAATGAAAAAACGGCCTTCGATTTCGGGGGCCGTTTTTTTGTGCTCGCAACGTCAGCTTGCCGCTTCATATCTTGAAGAGACCTGCAAGTTGCTTTAATGTTCTCTTTATGTTCCTAACATTAACCCAAGGAAGACAAGGCATGAACATAGCGCGCTGGACAGATTGGCAGGGGCAAGGACTTGAGCACTGTCTGCTGTCACGACAAGGAGCTAATCTGCAACTCCAGGGCGTCGTCGCGGGAACACGCGGCGGCTCTTACGGAGCGCATTATTCCGTGTTGACCGATGCCGCCTGCCGTACCCGCGACGTCCTGGTTGACATCATTGGCGGGCCATCCTTGCATGTGCGGGCCGACGGAGAAGGTCATTGGCAGGATGTGCTGCGCGACATGCCCCTGCCCGACCTTGATGGCTGTCTTGATGTCGATATCGGCCTGACGCCTGCGACGAACATGCTTCCGATCCGGCGTCTGCAATTGGTTGAGGGTGACACCCGCGAAATAATGGCTGCCTATATTCCCTTACCGCATCAGATTGATGGAAGTTTTCTGCCTAAAAAGGCAGACCAGCGCTATACGTGTCTGATCCCCAGCCAACGCTATTGCTATGAAGGTCTGTTCAGAGGATTTGTAGCCGATCTTGATGTGGATGAGACGGGCCTCGTATTGGACTACCCCGAGACCTTTCGCAGAGTACCAGTGGCTCAGGCGGCAACCGCATGAAAAACGGCCTGTCACCGGACAAGGCAACAGACCGTCAAACGCGGGGATCCTGAGGGGCCCCTCAATGGATGATCATGGCATCGGTTGCGGCCGATGCCTTGGATCGTCAGCGATGCCTCAAGCGACTTCGCTGACCTTCTTTTCAGCAGCTGCAACGGCAGCGGCAGCGGCGTCCGGTCCCATAGCAACGCCTTCAACACGGATCACTTCGACATCAGTCATGCCGATGAAGCCTAGGACGGCGCGCATGTAAGGCTCGACGAAGTCATACGCAGCAGCCGGACCTTCTGAATAAACGCCACCAGACGCGATCACCAGATAGACCTTCTTACCGGTAACCAGCCCTTCGGGACCAGCTTCGCTGTAGCGGAATGTCAGACCTGCACGCGCAACGCGGTCAATCCATGACTTGAGCGTGGAGCTGATCGAAAAATTGATCATACCAGTTGCAATGACGATCTTGTCGGCCGCAACCAGTTCTTCAACCATAGCATCAGATTCAGCCACCACTTCGGCCTGTGCCGGGGTGCGCTCTTCTGCTGGCAAACGACTGCCAACGGCAAAGTCAGGACCAATATGTGTCAGCCCACCAGCCGTCAGATCGCGAGTTACCAGTTCATCAGTCCCGGAAAGCTTTTCGGCCAGGGTGCGGGCAACCTTGCTGGAGAAAGAGGCCTCGCCACGCGGGCTGGATGTTACGAGAAGTGTCTTGCTCATCAATACGTTCCTGTTTCTTAACCCGAATAGGTCGGGTATCTGCCGGTGAAACTAGACAGAACTCGCAATCAACAATACAGATATTATATCTATCGAACCCATCTATCAGGTTGTGAAGTCATGGATGCTAATCCGACACTGGACCAACTCGGCGTATTCACTACTGTCGCAGAGACGGGCAGTTTTTCTGCTGCCGCCCGCCAACTCAATCGGGCTCAATCGGTGATCAGCTACACCATTTCCAACCTGGAGGCGCAGCTTCAACTCAAGCTGTTTGACCGTGAGGGCACTCGTCAGCCGAAACTGACGCCAGAAGGGTTGGCCATTCTGGAAGACGCCCGTCGTATTCTGGGTGATCTCAGCCAGATGCGTGCTCGTGTGCGTGACATCAACAAGGGCGTCGAAACCACCCTGTCGCTGGCCATTGACGCATTGATACCACAACCTGTCCTGACGATGGCACTACGGGCCTTTCATGAGGCATTTCCTTCGGTCGGGATCAGCGTGCACACCGCCGTTCTGGGTGGCATTACCAAGCTTCTCACCAGCGGGGACGCCGATCTGGCAATCACCAGCAATGTCTCTATCTTTCCCAACACATTGACCAGCCGTCAAATCGGCTTGCACCGCATGATCCCGGTGGCAGCGCCTGAACACCCTCTCGTGCAAGAGCAGGGCCTGCATGGCGGCAAGCCCGTGCCGGCAACTCTAACGCGTACCCATGCGCAAGTCGTCATCACCGACCCCACCGGCGGCTCGGATGGCAAGGATTTCGGCGTTCATGCACTGACAATCTGGCGGGTTACAGATGCCAGCACAAAACACAGTCTGCTTCTGGCCGGGCTGGGTTGGGGGGGCTACCCTATTGGATGGTGGCAGCCGACATCGATGCAGGTCGTTTGATCGCGCTCAATCTGGAATCCTATCCGCCGATGCCGATCCCGATCCATCTTGCTCACCCGCTGGATGCACCTCCCGGTCCCGCAGGCACCTGGCTGGCAGATCGGTTTGATCAGGAATTGAGACAATTCATGGACAAAACCCTCAATCGCTGCCGGAACATCACCGGCGCAGCAGATTGTCTTGCAGTCCCTGGTGCAGCAGCAGAGAAATCGGCGAGCCCCACCAGGTAGAGCGACTGGTTCTTCTCTGAAATGTGAGGGTTCAACATCGGACATGACATACTGCGTGGCGCGATAATTTCAAGCCAGGGGTTTATTTCTTAAATAGAAACATTATCTTACTCTTTGACGTGTTGTGAATATACGCGTTAACATGGCCTGACTGACCGATGTTGGCGCGTCCTCTCTCGCGATGACACGGCAGACTTTCGAATGTCGATATGGGTTGCGCCCTGCGATCTGTTTCGGCTCAAACGATGGTGTTTGCGAAAGGGCTCTTCGGTCACATCCAGAGCCATCACGTCTCTTTCTCTGCCTCTTGCCTAGCAACGACCGCCGAGTATGCAGCCGGGACGGCCCCTTGGCCGTTGCCATCGAGGGGGCCCGCAAAGACTTTCACCCAAGCGCCACCGACAATGGAGATCTTTTTTGAATTTGCTGACCTCGACCAAATCCCGCCGCCGTCTGACGACATCAGGCCGGTTGTTTGCCTTGGGCGCTCTTGCCGCCGTCATCGCACCCGGCTTTGCCAATGCCGCCTCCCCCACCATGCCCGGCAAGGGAACAACAATCACGATCGCCCAGTCGGATGACGACACGGGCTGGATCATGACCGCAGTTTACGGCCAGCTGCTTGAAAAACTTGGCTATACCGTCAAAAAGCCACTGACAACCAGCGTCCCACTTGCCTACCAAGCCGTGTCGCAGGGTAGCGCCTCGTTCTATTCCGATGGTTGGCTGCCACTGCACAATATCTACGTCAAGCGTCCGGACTTCAACGGCATGCCAATTGGGTATGTCGTCAAGCAAGGCGCCTTGCAAGGGTATCTCGTCGACAAGAAATCTGCCGAAAAGTACCACATCAAATCGCTGGCCGACTTCAAACGTCCGGACGTGCGCAAGGCCTTTGATCGCAATGGCGATGGCAAGGCCGATCTTGTTGCCTGTCCTCCGGGCTGGGGCTGCGAGGTCACCATCAAATACCAGCTCGATGCCTTCAAGCTGCGCAAGTACATCAATCCGATCAAGGCTGGCTATTCAGCCTCAATGGCAGATGCCATTGCCGCGCACCAGAGTGGCGAGCCGATCCTGTTCTACACGTGGACGCCAAATTGGACCGTCAATGAGTTGAAGCCGGGCAAAGACGTGGTTTGGATCCAGACCCCGAGCGTCAAATTGCCGAAGTCTCAGGAAAAACTGGCCAAGACGGCAACCGTTTCCGGGATCAAGGGCTGCGTCAATGATCCGTGCCGCCTCGGCTGGCCAGTGAATGACATTCGCATCGTGGCCAACAATGACTTCCTGAAGAACAACCCGGCCGCTCGCACGCTGATCAAGGAGACATCCATTCCGATTGAAGATATCTTCAAGCAGAATGCGGAAATGCGCAAAGGTGCAGACAGCGACGCTGATCTTCAAAAGCAGGCAGCCACCTGGATCAAGGCCAATCAGCCCAAGGTTGACAAATGGCTTGCCGATGCTCGCGCAGCAGCCAAGTAAGCCGCCGTTGGTGTGACGCGCGCTTTGAAAGCGCCGCCTCAGGCCAAGGAAAGTCACGCAAAGGCACCCCGGAAATGTCGTGTTTCCGGGGTATTTTTCTGAAAGCGGCCATCAATTGATGGTTTCTTGTTTTATTTTAGATATTTTTGGAACGTTCTGACGGGCACTGCGTTTGTGATGAGAAGGTCTATACCTTCGTGAGCGCGCAAATTTGCTGAGTTGATTGCCGGGGGCATCACTACGGGGACATTTCAGGTCACCACAGACTGTCCTTTTATCATTTGAGTGCGGGTCGTATACGCGATCCGCCCCATGTCGGTCAGTTCGCTTTTGCCGGTCGGGATTTTGGGGGCTGGATTAAGAACTTCGTTAGCCAATGCCTTTTGTTCAAGGACGTTCCTTGCCGTATCTCCCCCTAGGTCCTGATCGTTCAGCGGTTCGCGCAAGCAAGACGTATGTGCCGCCTTGGCGCACCTGAAACCACTAGAAAGGCACGACATGGCCCTCGGGATCTGGACGAGTCTCATCCTTTATTTTGTGCTGATGCTTGCCATCGGCTTCTACGCCTGGAGAAAATCCACCAGCAACTCTGAAGAATACGTCCTCGGCGGTCGTCAGCTTCCGCCAGCAGTTGCCGCGCTTTCGGCTGGTGCTTCCGATATGAGTGGCTGGCTGCTTCTGGGACTTCCCGGCGCGCTTTATGCCGCCGGTCTGGTCAAAGCCTGGATCGGCATTGGCTTGTTCTTCGGGGCGCTTGCCAACTGGATTATCGTTGCGCCTCGCCTGCGCGAACAGACAGAGCGCTACGACAACAGCCTGACAATCCCGGCATTTTTGTCCAATCGCTTCCCTTCGCAAGCCGTCCTGCTGCGCGTCGTGTCCGCCGTTATCATCGTGGTGTTTTTCTCCGTCTACACGGCCTCCGGTCTGGTGGGCGGCGGCAAGCTGGTTGTCAGTGCCTTTGGCGATGTCATTCCCAGTACGGCCTTCAGCAATTACACCATCGGTGTCTGGGCCACTTTGATCGTGGTTCTGGTCTACACGGTCATCGGCGGTTTTCTTGCGGTCAGCCTGACCGACTTCGTGCAGGGCTGCATCATGATGCTGGCTCTCGTGGTGATGCCGATCATCATCCTCTACAACGGCGGTGGCGTCGACGAAGCCCGTCAGACGTTGCAGGGAGTTGATCCCAACTTCCTGTCATGGACCCATGGCCTGGGCTGGATCGGCTTTCTGTCAGCGGTCACCTGGGGTCTTGGTTATTTTGGCCAGCCCCACATCATCGTCCGCTTCATGGCGATCCGCAGCGTCAAGGAAGTTCCGGCAGCCCGAAACATCGGCATGACCTGGATGGCCATTTCACTGGTCGGTGCAATCTGCATCGGCGTCTTCGGTCGCGCCTATATGGAACGCAACGGCTTGACCCTTGATGATCCGGAAACGATCTTCATCGTGTTGTCGAACAAATTGTTCTGGCCGCTGATCACCGGTTTTCTCTATGCCGCCTTGCTGGCCGCCATCATGAGTACCGTGTCGAGCCAGCTGCTGGTCGCCTCATCGTCGCTGACGGAAGACTTCTATCGTCTGTTTTTCCGCCGCGAAGCCAGTGACCGCGAGCTTGTTACCGTAGGCCGTGCGGCCGTTCTGGTAGTGGGTATCGTTGCCGCGATCATCGCCCGTGATCCGAACTCGCAGGTGCTTGGCCTTGTCTCCAACGCCTGGGCCGGGTTCGGCGCGGCCTTCGGTCCGCTGATCCTGCTGTCGCTGACATGGCGTCGCATGACCGGCATCGGCGCTGCTGCTGGCCTTGTCGTCGGCGCGGTTGTGGTGATTTTCTGGACATCCGTTGGCTGGAACAGCTCGTTCCTGGGCGGCCCCGGTATTTATGAAATCATTCCAGGCTTCATTCTTGCCATGGCAGCAATCATCGGTGTCAGCCTTTTGACCACCGAACAGGGCGAATTCCGCGCATTGGAACATCACCACCACGATTGATGGCTGATAATCTGGCGTGCCCTCGGCCACTACGTCCGGGTACGAATAAAAAAAACGGCGTCACGATGAAAATCGTGGCGCCGTTTTGCGTCGTCCGTCGTCTGGTCGCCAAGCCACGTGAAGAAACACTTCCGCCTCGCCTGCGCCTTATCGGGCGTATTCCGCAATCGGAAAGCACAGAACACCGGAATAGAACATCGCATTGCCTCACGATGAGGCTGCGCTCTTGATCTGGCTCAGGCGGTTGAAGCTCATGGAGATGTGGGAACGGCTGATATATGCGGCCGCGCTGACATCGCCGATCTCCACGGCTTCACGGACCTGCGAAACCTCGCGGGCAAAGACTGCCATTTCTTCAAACAGATCCATAGTGTCGATGGACTTAATCCAGATGCGAGCCGTCTGGTAATATAGCCGCTCGCAGATTTCACGCAGTGGCTCATTGTCGCTCAACAGGACAAGCTGGTGGAAGAAATCATTGTTGAGTTGAGCAAAACTACGGGCATCCGGCTTGTGGAGCAGGCCCAGCGCCCGCGTTTCAAGTTGTCGGAAGGCGGCAATATCCGCCTCGCCCGGCGTAATGGGAGACAACTGGCCAAGCAGACTGGCAAGCTCCATACGCAATTGATAAACCTGCGCAAAGGCTTCCACGTCCACATCCGTGACGATGGTGCCCACCCCGTGCACCGAAACCAGCAGACCATCGGCATCAAGCTGGTTCAACACCCGGCGCAAAGGCGTCCTGCTAGTCCCAAATTCCGCCGCCAGCACCTCTTCACTCAAGCGCGTACTAAGGCGAATATTCCAGAAGACAAATGCGCTTGCGCAATTCGTCATAGATGCGTTCGAAGCGTTCGCGTGCATTGGTCAATTGCTGTTCTTTGCCTTTGCCCTTTGCCGTTTTCGCGCTCTTGGCCATCAGCCACCCGTCCCCCTCACAGTTTTGATTGAAGTCCGGACAGCATGTCCAGACACGCCTCAAGCTGATCGAGGCTGACATATTCATTTGGCTTGTGCGCCTGCTGGATGGAGCCCGGACCACAGACGACGCTCGACACACCGATCTGCTGAAACAAGCCTGCTTCGGTGCCGAAGGACACCACATCCGTCTCGGTGCACCCCGTCAGCGCCGCAACGATATCGCGCGCCGCGTTGTCCTCCATCGGCTCCAGCCCTTCGACCTCGCCGATCACCTCGGTCTCGATGGCGGCCAGAGGGGCTGTCTTACGCATCTCGGGCAGAAGAATCTCTTCACAATAAAGCGAAATCTGCTCTTTAAGGTAGGTTGCATCCTGCTTTTGCACCGGACGCATCTCCCATTCAAGCGCGCAATGCGCGGCAATCACATTTCGGGCCGAGCCGCCGTGAATACACCCGGCCTGAACCGTGCTCCAGGGCGGATCAAAGCGGCTTTGGGCCGGAGCACGCTGCTTGAGAACTTCTGCGATCTCCATCAGGCGTGTGACATAGCGCACCGCATATTCAATGGCATTCACGCCGCGGGGGGCGTCGAGGCATGACCTTCCAACCCGGTAAAGCGGGTGGTGTATTCATAACAGCCCTTGTGACCCTCGATGATGCCCATGTCGGTCGGCTCGCCAATAATGGCAACGGCCGGGCGCAGACCACGGTCTTTCAAGTCTTGCGTTAATTGCTGACCGCCCAGGCACCCCACCTCCTCGTCATACGTGAAGGCAAAATGCACCGGACGGTGCAGATCCAGAGCCGCGTAGTGCGGAGCCATGGCCAGGCAGGAGGCAATAAACCCCTTCATGTCGCATGTCCCACGCCCAAAAAGCCTGCCCTCCCGCTCCGCCATGCGGAATGGGTCGCTGATCCATTCCTTTTCTTCAGCGGGCACCACATCTGTGTGACCAGACAGCACGATCCCCCCATCGGCATCCGGCCCAAGCGTCCCAAAGACATTGGCCTTACGGCCCGATGCATCCCGCATCAAGGTGACACGTGCGCCACACGCCTCCAGCCGATCAGCGACATAGTCAATCAACGCCAGATTGCTGTCTGACGAGACCGTCGGAAAGGCGATCAGATCGCCGAGAATGTCTTTGGTCTGCTCAAGCACAGCGATCAATCCTTGATGATCAGGGCACGCGGACGATCACACAGGCATTCTGCGGCTCCGTCCTCACGAATCAGAATGGTCTCGGTGATTTCCATCCCCCAGTCGTCCATCCACAACCCGGGCATAAAATGGAAGGTCATCCCCGGCTCCAGCACAGTCTCGTCTTCTTCCCGAAGGGAAACGGTACGCTCGCCCCAGTCCGGTGGATAAGACATACCGACCGCATAACCGCAGCGCGCTGTACGTTCGATCCCGGCGCGCTCCAGCGGTCCGGCAAGCGCCTTGGCGATATCACTGGCGGTGTTTCCGGGCCGGGCTGCATCCAGCCCCGCTTCAAGGCCTTCGACCAAAGCCGATTCCGCGTCCAGCATGAACTGCGGCGGCTTTCCAAGAAACACCGTGCGACAGAACGGAACATGATAACGCCGGAAACAGCCTGCGATTTCAAAGAATGTCGCCACGTCCTTTTCCATTTCGTGACCATCCCACGTCAAATGCGGGGCAGCGGCATTCGAGCCACTCGGCAGCAACGGCACAATGGCTGGATAGTCTCCCCAGCCGTCACCAGCGCCACGCAATGCATCGGCATAGATGTCGGCCACCAGTTCATTTTTCTTCAAGCCGGGATGCACCCGGTTGGCGATACCATCGACAATCTTCTCCGAAATGCGCGCCGCCTTGCGCATATAGATGATTTCCTCATCACTCTTGACGGTGCGCTGCCAGTTGACCAATCCGGTCGCATCAATGAAGGCGGCATTCGGCAGTTCGTCCTGAAGGGTCAAAAACGCCTTGGCGGAGAAATAGTAGTTGTCGAGTTCCAGGCCGACGTTCTTCGTGCCATAGCCTTTTTCACTCAAAATTCTGGCCAGCACCTGCATGGGGTGGCGCTGCGTCGATTGCACATAATTATCGGTGTAATAGGTCACCCGGTCATCATCCATCCACACGGTGCGCACGGCACCATTGGCGTCCTGACGCCGGCCCCACCACATTGGGTCCTCGTCGTGAAAGATAATCACGCCCTGATGTACGTAAAACGACCAGCCGTCATAGCCTGTCAGCCAGGCCATGTTGGAGGGATCCTCGACGAACAACACATCGATATTGCGGTCCGCCATTGCCTGACGCGTCTTGCTCAGGCGACGGGAAAATTCAGCGTCCGTGAAGGGAAGTGCCTTGAGATACATGCTGCCTCCAAACGACTGCAACCGATGCGGCTGCTCTGCGTTGGTAAAATGACTAATTTGTGAGCGTTTGCTCGATTTGTGTACATCTAACTATATCACTCTTAAAATGTAGCATTTTTTAGCCATTTATCCATTGACCAAGGCATATTTCTCATGCTGTTGTACACAACATACAGAGTGAACAAACATAAAAGACAATAGGGACACGTTGATGAAACAGAAGATTGTCATTGCCGCAGTCACGACAGCAATCATGACCGCCCTCGGCGGTTCGGCAGCCAGTGCCGTGACCCTCAAGCAGATCAAGGACCGGGGTTACGTGCGGATCGCGGTCGCCAATGAAATTCCCTACGGCTACATTGACCCGACCGGCAGCGCCAAGGGCGCCGGACCGGATGTGGCCAAGGCCGTACTCAAGCGCATGGGCATCAAAGCCACGGACATCCAGTGGGTTGCGACGAACTTTTCGTCCCTCATTCCCGGCCTTCAGGCCAACCGCTTCGACATGACGGCCGCTGAAATGGCCATCCGCCCGGAACGCTGCAAGAAGGTTGTCTATTCCGAGCCTGACACGTCCTACGGCGAAGGCCTGCTCGTAAAAGACGGCAATCCCAAGAAGGTCACTACTTTCACCGACTTCAAGAAGTCCGGCATGAAGATTGCCGTGATGGCGGGTGCGGACCAGCAGCAGATGCTGCAAAAGATCGGGGTGCCACAGGGCAACATCGTAACGATCTCGTCGAACTCCGACGCCATTTCCACTGTCTCCACCGGGCGCGCCACGGCTTATGCGGCCACGGGCCTGACGGCAAGCCAGCTTGCCTCCAAGAGCGGCAAGGTGTCCATCGTCAAGGATTTCAAGGATCCGGTCATTGACGGCAAGGAAGTGCGGTCCTGGGGCGGCTTCAACTTCAAGAAGGGGTCCGAAAGCTTCCGCGATGCCTTCGACAAGGAGCTGGTGGCCTTCAAGAAGACCAAGGAATGGACGTCCATCCTGACCAAATACGGCTTCACGCCTGCCGACATCAAGGGCGCGACAGCCAAGACGACCAAGGACCTTTGCGCCATGTGATCTGCCTCTTTGGCAGATGTTGAAAATCCGGACCCGGCCAACGCAGGGCGGACCTGTTGCGGTCGGGTTTTTTTCATGCGGATCTCTCTCAGACTGTGAAGTCCGAGGAGAGTTTACGGGATCAATACCGACATGGCATGGACAACCTACCTTGGGCCTTTGACCCAGGGCGCATGGATCACAATCCAGCTTGCTTTTTTCTCTACATTGCTTGGCGGCGCGCTCGCCTTTGTCTTCGGCATCGGCAAGCTGTCCAGCAACAGGACGATCAAGTCCGTTTCTGTTGTGTACATCGAACTGTTTCGTGGCACCTCCCTGCTCGTGCAGCTTTTCTGGCTGTATTTTGCCCTTCCCATCGTGGGCGATCAAATCGGTCTGAACCTGCGCATCGAGCCGGTGTATGCGGGCATTCTGGCGCTGTCGCTCAACATCGGGGCCTATGGTGCGGAAGTGGTGCGTGGCGCTATTCAGGCCGTAAGCCCAAGCCAGTATGAAGCCGCAGTGGCCCTGAACTTCAAGCCGCGCCAGGCACTGTGGCGCATTGCCCTGCCCTAGGCCATCCCGGAAATGATGCCGAGCTTCACCAATCTTGCCGTGCAGAATCTCAAGGACACCGCGCTGGTGTCATTGATCAGCCTGTCCGACCTTGCTTTCAAAGGCGAGCAGCTGCGCAATTTCTATCAGGACAGCACGTCCATCTACACCATCATCCTGTTCATGTATTTCGGCATGTCGCTGGTCGTCTCCGGCCTGATGCGCTTGCTCGAAGTCTACGTGAGCCGCTGGCGGACTGTGAGGGGATAAAACCATGTTGTTCGGATATCATTGGGACACCTCCCACGGCGAACTGGCCTTTGCCATCTCCATTCTGCCCATGCTGCTGCATGGTCTGCTGATCACCATCGAGGCATCGGTTCTGGGCTTCCTGGTGGCGATGGTTCTCGGGCTGGTGCTGTCGCTTCTGAAAGGCGCCCGGTCGCGGCTCATCTCCTGGCCCGCAGCATTGATCACCGAGTTCATTCGCGGCACACCGCTGCTGATCCAGTTGTATTTCCTGTATTTCGTGCTGCCGGACTACGGCATCGTGCTGCCTGCCTTTCTGACGGGCGCTCTGGCGCTGGGCATCCAGTATTCGGCCTATACCTCGGAAGTTTACCGAGCGGGTCTGGGTGCTGTCGACAGCGGTCAGCATGAAGCCTCCATCGCGTTGGACCTGCCAGCGGCGCGCACCTTCACCCACATCATTCTGCCGCAGGCAATCCCCCGCATCATTCCGGCGCTGGGCAATTACCTTGTGTCGATCATGAAGGATGTGCCGGTGCTCTCCGTCGTGACCGTGCTTGAAATGCTCAACGTCGCCAAGATCATCGGCGACCAGACCTTCGACTACATGGTGCCTCTGACAATGGTTGGCGGCTTTTATCTGATCCTCACGCTTCTTTCGTCGGCGCTGGTGCGCTTTATCGACATGAAACTGCCAAAACACGGGATTCCGCTACGATGAGCGAGCCAATGATCGTTTTCGACAAGGTCAAGAAGAACTACGGCCAGTTCAACGTGCTCAACGACCTGGATTTCCACGTCAAGCAAGGTGAAAAGGTCACCATTATCGGGCCGTCCGGATCTGGCAAATCCACGGTACTGCGCATTCTGATGACGCTGACCGACATCAGCGAAGGCACAATTTACATCGACGGCGAACCGCTGTGGCATGAGCGCAAGGGCGATCAGCTCGTGCCTGCGTCCGACAAACACCTGCACAAGATGCGTACGCAGCTTGGCATGGTGTTTCAGCACTTCAATCTGTTTCCGCATATGTCGGTACTGCGCAACCTGATGGAAGCGCCGCGTGTCGTTCTCGGCCTCTCAGCCAAAGAAGCACGAGAACGGGCAGAAGAATTGCTTGAGCTTGTCGGACTCAAGGATCAGGCGAAGAAGTTCCCAGGTCAGCTTTCAGGTGGCCAGCAGCAGCGTGTCGGCATTGCCCGCGCGCTGGCGATGCGCCCTCGAATCATGCTGTTTGACGAACCGACATCCGCGCTTGATCCAGAAATCGTCGGCGAGGTGCTGACCATCATCCGACAACTTGCCTCCGAGCATGACCTGACAATGCTGATGGTAACGCACGAGATGCGCTTTGCCCGTGAAATCTCGGACCGCATCTGCTTCTTCGACAATGGCAACATCTGCGAGGAAGGCACGCCGGACCAGATCTTCAACGACCCGCAGGAAGAGCGCACCCGCCAGTTTCTCAGTGCCGTCAGAGGCGATGCATGAGCCCACGATCCGGGACAGATGCATTGACGCTTGCCGGTATTCTGGCGGCCAGACACCGCATTGCGGGGACGGCTCTCAACACGCCGATGGTCGTCTCGCCGTTTTTCAGCGAGGTGGCCGGACAGCCGGTTTATCTGAAGCTCGACTGCATGCAGCCCATCGGCGCCTTCAAGATCCGCGGCGCGGTCAATGCCGTTGCGGCGCTGCCGGACGATGTGAGCGGCGTCACCTGCTGTTCCACCGGCAATCACGGACGGGCCGTGGCCTATGCCGCGCGTGCCAAGGGCCTGCGCGCTGTCATCTGCATGTCCACACTGGTGCCCAAAGCCAAGGTGGATGCCATCCGCGCCTTGGGAGCGGAGGTTCACATTACCGGCCGAAGCCAGGATGATGCACAGGTCGAAAGCCTGCGGCTGTGTCATGAACAAGGGCTTGTCGAAATCCCGCCTTTTGACGCTCCACTGGTGATTGCTGGTCAGGGAACGCTTGGGCTGGAAATGCTGGAAGCCGTTCCCGATCTGGACACCCTGCTGATTCCGCTGTCCGGCGGCGGTCTGGCGGCAGGTGTCGCGCTGGCGGCGCGGCAAGTCAAGCCAACGATCCGGCTCGTCGGCGTGTCGATGGACCGGGGCGCGGCAATGCAAGCCTCTATCGCTGCGGGAATGCCTGTCGAGGTTGAGGAAGTCGCAAGTCTTGCCGATTCTCTTGGCGGTGGCATCGGGCTAAACAATCAGCATAGCTTTCACCTGTGCCGCGCGTTACTCGATGACATCATCCTCCTGCCCGAGGAAGACATTTATCGCGCCATGCAAGCCCTTTATTACGAGGAAAGACTGGTGGCGGAAGGAGCCAGCGTCGTTGGACTGGCAGCGCTGCTATCCGGTCGCGTGGCACAGCCAACCGGACCGCTCGCCACGATCATCACAGGTCGCAACACCGACATGAGCGTGTTTCAGGATGTCGTTGCCGGGCGTGACGTTGTTCTGGGCACGGTCACAGTGAAAGGACGCCGCTATGACCGGTGACATCACCATCGTTCAGGAAGCCCTGCTGCGCCAGACGATGGCACTCGACACAAACCTCGTAGACTGCATCGAAAAGGCATTCGTCGCCTTGTCGCAAGGCGGTGTCGTAATGCCGCCGATCCTGTCGATGGATCTGCCGCAGGTTCACGGCGAAGTCGATGTGAAAACGGCCTATATTCCGAGCTTCGATGGCTTTGCCATCAAGGTCAGCCCCGGCTTTTTCAACAATCCCAAGATCGGCCTGCCCAGCCTGAACGGCCTGATGATCCTGTTTTCCGCTACAACCGGATTGGTGGAAGCCGTGTTTCTGGACAATGGCTATCTGACGGACCTGCGCACGGCGGCCGCAGGAGCCGTCGCTACCCGTCACATGGCGCCAAGCCACGTCGAAACAGCAGGTGTTCTGGGCACAGGCGTCCAAGCCCGACTACAAATGCAAGCTGCCCACTTGGTGCGACCTTTCAAGACAGCGCTCGTCTGGGGACGTGACGCGACCAAGGTGAAAGCCTGCGCCGACGACCTCAACGCCACACTTGGCATTCCGGTGGAGGTGCGTGAAAATGCGCATGACCTTGTCGCCGAGAGCCAACTCGTTATTACCACGACCCCGGCCACGGAGCCCGTGCTGATGGCCGATTGGCTGCATCCTGGCTTGCATGTCACCGCCATGGGGTCCGATCAGGCGGGCAAGAACGAAATCGACCCGCAAGCCCTTGTCCGCGTGGATGCTTATGTCTGCGACCGTGTCAGCCAGTGCGAAGGCCTTGGAGAATTGCGCCGTGCGCTTGAAATCGGCCTTTGGAGCGGGCATCTTCCCGCTGAACTTGGCGACGTGATCTGCGGCAAGGCCACGGCCCGCAAGAGTGATCAGGACATCACTCTATGCGATCTGACCGGCACCGGCGTGCAGGATACAGCCATCGCCACATTGGCGCGCGACCTGTGCAGCCGTGCCGGCATCGGGTCACATATTCCGCGCTGACCCTTCGTTGACCCGGCAAGCAGACCTCGCAAGCCGTCTTGTCAGGACCCCGACCTTGTTGAAGCTCGATACCCGCGATCTCGAAATCCTGCGCATTCTGTCCAGCGAAGCCCGCATTTCAAAAGCGGAGCTCGCCAACCGCATCAATCTCAGTCCCAGCCCGTGCTGGGAACGCCTGCGTCGTCTTGAAAAGGCAGGCATCATCAAGGCATATAGGGCCGAATTCTCCCTGCGTGACATTGCTCCGCATGTCACCATTTTCGTCACGCTGGAACTTGAGAACCACCGCGCAGAGGCGTTTCAGTCATTTGAGCGCATGGTGCATCGACACGAGGAAATTACCGGCTGTTGGGCGCTGGGCGGCGGATTTGATTATCTTCTCCAGATCGTCACGCGCGACATTGACAGCTATCAAAGGCTGATCGACAGCCTGCTTGAACAAGGTCTCGGGCTGACGCGCTACTACACCTATATCGTCACAAAACCCGTCAAGGAAACGAGCCTGCCGCCCTTCGCCGCGTTGCTTGGAGACACAGCAGAAGAAACCACAAGCGACGTGAACGATTAAAGACAGACCATCTGCACGGAGCGCTCAATTCAGACGTTCTGCCTTGTCAAAAGGGGCCATCATGGCAAAACCACGAACCAGTGACAGGTGGCGCCATGGCCCAGCCAGCTCAAGTTCTCAAATCTTCGTTGATCGGATTGAAAGATCAACGTCTTCTGCGTCAGTTCGCCTATATCGACGGGCGCTGGACGGCCGCATCGGACAAATCCACCTTTGCCGTCAGTGATCCGGCAACCGGACATTGGCTGGCCGATGTGGCAGACTTGTCCGCTGATCAAAGCCTCGCAGCTGTCGAGGCGGCCGACACGGCGTTCCGCACCTGGTCCGCAACCCTGCCGCAGGAGCGCGCCGGCCTTTTGCGCCGCTGGCATGATCTGATGCTGGCCAACAAGGACGACCTTGCCCGCCTGATGGTGATGGAACAGGGCAAACCACTTTCGGAGGCGTTGGGGGAAATTGATTACGCCGCAGCGTTCCTTGAATATTATGCAGAAGAAGCCCGCCGTCCCGATATTCAGAGCGTCACCTCCCACCTGCCTGATGCAGAGGTTGAGGTGTGGCTGGAGCCAGTTGGCGTTGCTGGTCTGATCACGCCGTGGAACTTTCCTTCTGCCATGCTGACCCGCAAGGCGGCCGCCGCGCTCGCTGCCGGCTGCACCGTGGTGGCACATCCCAGTGCAGAAACACCCCTCTCCGCCCTCGCCCTTGCCGAGTTGGCCGAGCGTGCCGGGTTCCCTGCCGGGGTCTTCAATGTGGTCACGGGCGACGCCGCGACGCTGGTCGATCCTCGGCTTGAGGACGCCCGTGTCCGCGCCCTCTCCTTCACCGGCTCAACCACCATCGGCAAGCAGCTGATGGCCCGGTCCGCCCAAACGGTCAAGCGTGTCGTCATGGAACTGGGCGGTCACGCCCCCTTCATCGTCTTTGCCGATGCAGATCTGGACAAGGCCGTTGACGAAGCAATCAAGGCGAAATTCGCCACCTCCGGTCAGGACTGTCTGGGCGCCAACCGTTTTCTCATCGAACGGCCCATCTATGAGGCTTTCACGCAGGCCTTTGCCACTCGTGTCGACCGGCTGACAGTCGGCGTCGGACTGGATGATCCAGACATTGGGCCGCTGATGAATGGCAAGGCCATCGCCAAGCAGCAAGAGCATGTGACTGATGCCTTGCAGCGCGGTGCTCGTTGCCTGACCGGCGGCAAGCGGCATGACAAGGGCGACTTGTTCTTTCAGCCAACGGTTCTGGCAGACGTGCCGCGTGACGCTCTGATCATGCATGACGAAACGTTCGGCCCTGTTGCCGCCCTTGCCGCTTTCGACAACGAGGATGAGGCACTGGGCTGGGCCAATGACACAGAATACGGCCTGATTGCCTATCTGCACACGCAAGACCCGCGCCGCATCTATCGTGCTTCACGCGCGCTGCAATACGGCATGGTGGCCGTCAACCGCACCAAGGTGACCGGAGCGCCCATCCCCTTTGGCGGCATGAAGCAATCGGGCATCGGCCGTGAAGGCGCCGCACAAGGCATGCAGGCCTTCATGGATATCAAATACATCTGCCGCGACTGGGCATAACACACGAAAGGATACGTCATGCTGACGAACGACCAGCTAGCACAATGGGACCGGGAGAACTTCTTCCACCCCTCAACCCACCTTGCCCAGCATGCCCGTGGCGAAACCCCGACCCGCATCATCACCGGCGGCGAAGGCGTTTACATCGAAGATCGGGACGGCAACAAGCTTCTGGACGCTTTTGCAGGACTTTACTGCGTCAACGTCGGCTATGGCCGCAAACAGATCTCCGAGGCCATCGCCGAGCAGGCAAAGGAAATTGCCTATTATCACGCCTATGTCGGCCATGGCACGGAAGCTTCGGTTACGCTCGCCAAGATGGTTCTGGACCGCGCGCCAAAGAACATGTCGAAAGTCTATTTCGGCCTTGGTGGCTCGGACGCCAATGAAACCAACATCAAGCTGATCTGGTATTACAACAACATTCTGGGCCGCCCGGAGAAGAAGAAGATCATCTCGCGCTGGCGAGGCTATCATGGTTCTGGCGTGATGACCGGATCGCTGACCGGGCTTGCAGCCTTCCACAACAAGTTCGATCTGCCGCGTGCACCAATCCTGCACACGGAAGCCCCCTATTATTATCACCGCGACGATCTGACGATGAGTGAAGCCGATTTCGTGGCCCATTGCGTCAGCGAACTGGAAAAGATGATCGAGCGTGAAGGCGCCGACACCATTGCTGCCTTTATCGGCGAACCCGTACTTGGCACCGGCGGTCTCGTGCCCCCGCCCGCTGGATATTGGGAAGCCATCCAAAAGGTGCTCAAAAAGCACGACATTCTTTTGATTGCAGATGAGGTCGTCACCGGCTTTGGTCGCTTGGGCTCCATGTTCGGCTCGGACCATTACGGCATGGAACCGGATATCATCACTATCGCCAAGGGTCTGACCTCGGCCTATGCGCCGCTATCCGGCTCGATCGTCTCAGGCAAGGTCTGGAAGGTGCTGGAAGACGGCACTGATGAGTTTGGCCCGATTGGCCACGGCTGGACTTACTCGGCACACCCGATTGGGGCGGCCGCCGGTGTTGCCAACCTGAAGCTGATTGACGAACTGGGGCTGGTTGAAAACGCAGCCAAGAGCGGTGCTTATCTGCGCAAGACGATGGTTGAGGCGCTCGGTAACCACAAGCACGTTGGCGATATTCGTGGCGAAGGCATGATGTGCGCCATCGAGTTTGTACAGGACCGCGACAGCCGCACGTTCCTTGATCCCGCCCTGAAAACCAGTGCCAATATCTTTGCCGCACTGTTCCGCCGCAATGTCATTGGCCGTGCCATGCCACAGGGCGACATTCTGGGTTTTGCACCACCGCTTTGCCTGACGACGGAAGAAGCCGACAAGGTTGTTGCCGCAACCAAAGCGGCTGTTGAAGAGGTTCTGGGCGCCTGACATCTGCGCAAAAATGCAATACGAACATTCCGAAAAGCCGCTGCACCATTCCGCAGCGGCTTTTTTTACAAACGAATCGGCAGCACAGCGTCAGTGGGTCAGAGATTTTGAAAACAGGTTGAGAACAAGCACGCCTGCGACGATCAGGCCAATGCCGACCATCGCGGCACTGTCCAGGGTCTCCTTGAACCAAAGCCACGAAATCAGACTGACACAGACGATACCAAGTCCTGACCATACGGCATAAACCACCCCTGTCGACAAAGTGCGAATGGGAATAGACAGTAACCAGAACGCTGCGGCATAGCCTACAATGGCAATCAGGCTGGGCACCAGACGGGTAAAACTCTCGCAGCGCGACAAGGCCGACGTGGCCACCACCTCAGCCAGAATGGCCGCGAACAAAAACAGATAATTGCGTAGCAAGAAGAGCTCCATCGATCGGGGCGCCAGCGTGGCCCACGACACATCTCGGACCTAGCAAGCTAGACGAGCAATCTATTGGGGGCAACCCCGTGGAAACCGTGTCCAAATCGAACGCATGAACCATTTCTGCCGGGTTTGCCGCGCCCCACCGTTCCGGCGACAAAGGTCGACACCTGCTTTTCGAAGACATGCACTTGGTCATTCCAAGTCCATCAGATGCCGAAACAGTCTGATGCGAATTCTGCTGTCTCACCAGCGCCTTGCCGTCCAGCCAACCCCGGCGAGAAAGATTGTTTCGTCAGTTGCCGCCAATTGACAAGATCGTAATCAACGTGCTTGCCTGAGACAAACCACGGCTTCACATCGGACCATTTTCCGAAGGTGAGCCATCAACCCTGACTTGCCTCCCGGCGATCTCATCCAGAAAGGAAACGGCATGACCGGCATTTCCACGCACGCAAGCCCGGACGTCACGTTTGGTCAGCCCCGCGAGCGCATCGACCTGGCGGCGGCCTACCGACTGATTGCCCACTACCAGATGGACGACAGTATCTTCACCCATATTTCCGCCAAAGCGCCCCTTGAGGAGGGCGAGAACGCCTTTCTGATCAACCCTTACGGATTGCGCTTCGATGAGGTGACTGCGAGCAATCTCGTGACGGTCGACAAGACCGGCAAAATCCTGAAGGACAACTACGGCTCAGGCATCAACAAGGCAGGCTTCACCATTCATAGCGCTGTCCATGAAGCGCGTCCCGAAGTGCATTGCGTGTTGCACACGCATACAACCGCTGGAGTCGCCATCTCATCAATGGAAGAAGGCCTGCTGCCACTGAACCAATGGTCATTGGAATTCTACGACCGCATAGCCTTCCACGACTACGAGGGCATAGCGCTGGATCTGGGCGAGCGCGAGCGGCTGGTGAAAGACCTCGGCGATCGCAATGTGATGATCCTGCGCAATCATGGGCTGCTGACGTGTGGAGCCACCGTCGGCGAGGCCTTTGGCCGCATGTTCAATCTGGAACGTGCCTGCAAGGCACAACTCGCAATCATGGCATCGGGTGGAACGCAGCGCCGCATTGACGCGGACTTGGCGGAAAAGACCGCCCGCCAATATGAGGGCTGGGGTGGCCAGCACACCGATGCCATGGCAGACCCACAGTGGGAGGCTTTTCTGCGTCTGGCTGTGAAGCATCATCCCGACCTGACAAGCTGAAAGGACACAGCCGGAGAAAAGGTGATGTCACACTTCAAAAAAACAGACGCAAGAAGCTGAAAAGAAAGACATATACGAATGAGAAAAGTGATTGAAGGGGTCTATGTCAGCTCCACGTTAGACCTGAAGAAGATGTATGACGGCGTCTTTGCCCCTTTTGCAGATACGGTGCGGTTGCGCAATCCAGACGAGATTGATGATCCGGCCGACATCCGTTTTGCTCTCGCGTGGAACCCGTTGGATGATGCCTTTTCACGCTATCCCAATTTACAGCTTGTCAGTTCGGTTGCAGCCGGTGTCGACAGCCTGATCAAATGTCCAAGCCTGCCGGAAGCCGCTTACCTCACCCGTGTTCATGATCCGGATCAGGCTGATTTGATGGCAGGTTTCGCGGCTTGGCATGTCATCTGGCACCACCGGCAAATGGCTTTTCATCTGCACCGTCAGGCAGATGCGGTATGGGAACGCCGCAGCTTTGCCAACTTCGCAAGTCCGCGCAATTTCACGGTCGGCCTGCTCGGCTTCGGCAAAATGGGAAGTGCTATTGCCCGAGCGATCACCGCAATGGGCTTTCCCGTTGTCGCTGCGGTGCGCAGCGCGCCCGGCACGCACACATTGACCAACAACGTGCGTTTCGAAACCGGTGACAGCGCGGCCGACCGGGTCGCCGCACAGTCCAACATACTGATCAATGTGCTGCCATTGACCGATGCCACCCGTGATATTCTCAATGCGAACCTGTTCAATCTCATGCCCCAAGGAGCCGCACTGGTGCAGCTCGGACGTGGCGCGCATCTTGTTGATGCCGATCTCGATCAGGCTCTTGAGAGAGGTCAGCTTTCAGGGGCCTCACTGGATGTGTTTCGCACCGAACCCCTGCCCGCAGATCACCCATGGTGGCGTGATGAGCGCATTCTGATCACGCCGCATCAGGCGAGCGACAGCAGCGAAGCACTGGTAGCTGATCAGGTCACCAAGGCGACCCTTGCCGTCGTTTCCGGACAACGTCCAGCCAACTGCGTTGACCGAGTGCACGGTTACTGACAGGCCGACATGTGGTGAAGCCGCTTTGAGCGCGTCAGTCTGGCTCATATTTGCAAGAAAACTTTGTCCCCCCGACCTCAGGGAAATTGCCATGAAAGCCATTTTCGACGAACGCCAGCTCAAACACAATCCGCAACGCTATTTTCGCCGCGGGGCCTATATCCCGCACCCGGAGCAACCCGAACGCGCCATTCTTATTCGCGACATGCTGCTCCGCAATGGCTTCGACATTGAACGTCCAGTTGATCACGGCGAAACGCTGATCAAAGCGGCACACACGCCGGACTACGTCGATTTCTGGAAAGACGCCCATGCCAGATGGATGGCAGAAGCAGGTGACGCCGAACCCATTCCGACCTGCTTTCCGGGACGGCGTCCGGGGCGCTCCTCTGCGTCGATCTTTGGCCAATTGGGCTGGTACGCAACGGACACATCGGTTCCTCTGACCGCCGACACGTTTGAGGCAATCTATTGGTCAGCCCAGACCGCCATCGAAGCGGCAGCGCATGTCGGCAGCGGCCACGCGCGCATGACCTACGGTCTGTCGCGCCCACCCGGTCACCATGCCATGCGCAGTGGTGCCAATGGCTTTTGCATCTTCAACAACGCGGCGATTGCTGCCTTGAAACTGCGCGAGACGTTTGACCGGGTTGCGGTTCTCGACATCGACACCCACACCGGCAACGGCACGATGGACATTTTTTACGAGCAGTCAGACGTCTTCGTCTGCTCGGTGCATGTCAATCCGGCCGCCTATCCCACCTTCTATCTTGGGTATGCGGACGAGTGTGGCGAAGGCGATGGACTGGGGACCACCCTCAACCTGCCTGTCCCGCCCGGTTCCGGCGTTACGCCAATCCTGAACCGCTTTCGCGAGGGCGTCAAAGCGATCCATACCTTCGGCGCACAGGCACTTGTCGTGTCGCTGGGCTTCGATATGGCCGATGATGATCCACTCTCCGTCGTCGGCATGACGGGAGCTGGATTTGAAACCATGGCGCGCGAGATCGTTGCCATGGGATTGCCGACCGCACTCATTCAGGAAGGCGGCTATCTCGGCCCTTCCCTGACAGACAATGCCGAGATTTTCCTGACGACCTGCCGGGATGAACTGGCAAAAGTGGCGGATTGAACCTGTTAAGACGAAAAAGGGAGCCATTGTAGAACAACGGCTCCCTCTTAATTTAATCTTTCTCTGCGCTAGATCTTACCAGGTCTTGTGCAGCTTCAACATCAACGTCCGGCCTTCGCCATAGCCGCAACTGTAGACCCCTTGACAGCTTGCGACATAGCGGCGATCGAAAAGATTATTGGCGTTGAAATCTAGACCCCAGCCATCCTTTTCATATCCGACGTGCGCATCAAAGACAGTGGCACTGGCAACGGTCAGCGTATTGGCCTCATCGGCATAGCTTTCGCCTTGAAAGCGGACACCGGCGCCGACACTCAGGCCCTTCAGTGCCGTGTCGTTGAACTTGTACTCACTCCAGAACGATGCCTGCATCTTCGGGATCATGTAGGGCCGATTGCCGATGAGCGAACTGTCGGAATTGTCGGTGATTTCCATATGGTTGGCGTTGAAAGCGGCGGAAACCATCCAGTTTTTGGTGATGTTTGCCTTCGCCTCGATCTCAATACCTTTTGAATTCACCTCGCCCAACTGGTTCTGATTGCTGTAAAGTGTGCCGTTGATAACGTTCTGCTTGGTCAGATCATAAAGGGATACCGTCAGCAGCGCATCCATGAACGTCGGCGCATATTTTAGACCGATTTCATACTGTGTTCCCGTTGTCGGCTTGAACACGGGCACAAGAGCCGAGCCGCCAATCTGCGGGTCAAAGAAGGTAGAGGCGCTGGCATAGGGTGTCAGGCCATTTGCGAACTCATACCCAAGCCCGGCCCGGCCACTGAACGCCCCTTCATCCTTCGTGTAATTTACCGCGTTGCCGACCGTTCCGTTTGAATCCTGATGTACATAGTCGTAGCGACCGGTCAGCGTTGTAATGAAACCACCACCAAACTTGATCTGGTCCTGTGCGTAAACACCGACCTGCTGCATTGTCAGCTTCTGACGAATGTAAGTTGCTGGCGTTCCGATCTCTCCCCCATAGGAGGGATCGGTGGCACTGATCGTATCAACACCGGGAGTTGAACTGGACGATGCCGATGCTTGATCCTGATCAATGTGGAAAAGCTTGTAATCCAGCCCGAACAGCAGATCGTGGCTGAACGCTCCGGTTTGCACCTTGCCTTCAATCTGGTGATCCGCGTCAAAGCCGGTAACGTTGGTGTAATGCTCAAAGTTGATCAGTTCGAGCTGTGGATTGGTGCTTGAGGCGGGTTGGGTTGCAAAACTGGCATAGCCAAAGGGGTAAAGCGAGGCTTCATGAATGTCCGCATACACAAAGCGAACATTCTGCCGGGCTTCCCAGTCATTGTTGAAACTATGCTCAAGCTGCCATCCCAGAGACACTTGCTTACGCTCATAGGTGTCGTAATCGGGATCAGAGAAATTCGCATCGCGGTCGATGTACCCAAAGCTGGCCGCCCGCGCCGAGCCATAATATGGCAAAAAGGCCCCGCCGTTATGCTTCTCATCTATGTTGGTGTAGTTCGCAAGCAGCGTCAGACTGGTGTCGTCATTCAGGTCGATCTTCAGGCTGGGCGAAATAGTGCCTCTGATGTTTCCATTGACGTTGTCAGTATAACCGCTACCGCCCTGCAACTTTCCAACGACGCGATAGGAAGCGCTGTCGGTCAACTTGTCGCCAAGATCAAAGCCGACATATCCGGTCGGAGCATCGTTGATACCAGTCTCGACGTAGCGGATGCGTTCGCCATTGGCTTTTTTGGTCACATAGTTGACGATACCGCCCGGATTAGATCCTCCATAGAGCGCGGAACTTGCTCCCTTCAGCACCTCAACCCGATCCAGCAGGAAGCTATCCGTATAAATACCGCCAAAAGCATAGGAATAAAGCTGCAAGCCATCCTCGAAAACACCCGTCTGCGTCGCATCAAAGCCGCGGATGTACATCCAGTTGGTGTCGCTGTCGAAGCCGAAAGGCTGGGCAAAGACGCCGGCCGTATAGCGTAAGGCTTCATCGACTTTTTGCGCACCCTGGTCCTTGAACTCCTGTGCTCCGACAACGGAGACGGACTGCGGGATTTCGGTGATCGGCGTGGCGGTCTTCGAGCCGGTCAGTGTGTTCTTGGCAACATAGCCTTGAACCTTGCCGGTCGCTGCATCACGATCGCTTTCTGCCTGCACGTTCACCTGTTTCAAGTCAACGGTGTATGTGGCTGCGTCCTGTGCCTGCGCAGCGGCGGACAGTCCCACCATGCTCAACGCAGTGCTCGCCATCAGCGCGGTGCGAATGAAGCCTTTTGTCATTGATTTTATTCCCCAGCTTGACCCCAAGGCCTACACGATCCCGTCGCTTCGCAGGCCTTATTTAACTGGAGTATATAATTCAAGTTTTAAAACGCAGATTGTCGGTTCTTTCGACAAATGGAACGAAATTGCGTTCAATTGGCTTCAGATACGAGGTTTCCTGCCGCAGCGCCCATGCGCTTCCAAACACTTGGCGTCACCCCCTCGAACTTTCGAAACACGCGGGTGAAATGCGCCTGATCGGCAAATCCCAATGTAATCGCTATCTCGCTGATCGAGGGGGGCGGAGTTCGTGCAAGCAGATCTTTTGCTCGTTCAATGCGCATCAGCATGTGCCAACGATGCGGCGGATGCCCTGTCGATATCTTGAAAGCCTGTGAGAAATATGAGGGCGACAGTCCGACAAGGTCAGCCAGTTCCTTAAGCGGAACATTGCGCGCCGCATGATCCGCCAGATGCGCCTTCACGCGCGACAGTTGTCGAGACGCCAACCCGACAGCGCCACGCGCAAGAGGCACAGAGATCTGATCGTGATCAACCAGAAGCGCCAGCAATCCCGTGATCAGACTTTCGCCGTAAAGGTCCAAACTTTGATCCCCGGCTTCACAGTCCTGCGCCAGAAGACCCGCCAGCATCCACAGGCGCGGGTCTTGCATCTGCAAATGCAAGTGCCGAAAGGCCGTTGGTGGAATTCGGCCCATAAGGCGTCGGGACAAGGTTGCAACATCCAGATGCACATCGAGATGCTTCAAACGTCCCTCGGTCGGTACACTCGACCAGATCGGGCAATCAGCCGGAATAAAACACATTCGCTGTTCACGACTGAGCGACACCACCTCGGTGCCGTTCTTGCGTGAGCGCAAGTGCAGTTCAGCCCCCGGCTCTGCGTCCAGAAGAACAAACAGACGGGGAGCGTGCGAGACATAACGTCCACTGGCCCCCGCCGCACAGCGCACGTCCCACACGTCAGCCAGAACGCCCGGCCAAGGCACGATAGCAAAAGCTGCCGACCTGAACCCCCTCGATACTGCTTTCCATATTGGGCCGAAACATCATTGACCGGTGGGACCTTCTCACACATGTTGTTGAAGACATTCGACTGTCTGATCAGATCTTTATATAATATGAGAAATATACTCAAGTTTAAATATGTCTGCGTGTTCCTGCAAAGCTTCTTAAACTGGCCTCAATTCGCCTATCCATTTGGCACATGATGAAAATCGGCACTTACAACATTCAGAAGTCCATCGGTCTGGATGGACGGCGGCGTCCCGACAGGATCCTGCGCGTTCTACAAGAGATGCAATGCGATGTTGTGGCCTTGCAGGAAGCCGACAGGCGGTTTGGCGAACGTATCAGCACCTTGAGCCCGCAAGACATCCGACAGCACACCGATTACAAGGTGGTACCGCTGTCTGCCCGCCAAGGCAGCATCGGCTGGCATGGCAATGCCATTCTCGTGCATCATGATGTAGAAATTCTGGATTTTCAGCGACTCCACCTGCCGACACTGGAGCCTCGGGGAGCGGTCTTTGCTGATCTCAAACGCGGCAAGGGCACCTTGCGCTTTGCCGCCATGCATCTGAGCCTTGTGGGCCTGTATCGTCGGCGCCAGATTGCCCATATTATGAAACAACTTGAGCGGGCCGATCACCGTATGCCAACGGTGCTGGCAGGCGACCTCAACGAATGGCGTGACAAGAGCCAGAGCCTGAAGCTCTTTGCGCCGCATTACACCGTCACCCAACTCGGCAACAGCTATCCGGCGTTTCTGCCAATCGCCAGTCTTGACCGCATCATGACCAGTCCGGACGTCACCGTCTCGTCCTGCGGCGCACACGCCAGCAAACTGGCCAAGATCGCCTCGGATCACCTGCCGATCTGGGCGGAACTCGACATCGATACCTCTGCGGTTACAGCCACGCCAGAGACCCGCTGACACTTTGCCGAATCCCTGCCCGGCCCCTCTTGTTTTGATCAGTATGACCACTCACAGTGCCGCGCTCCACACAGTGGCCTTGTCAAAAAGGCTCCCACCAATCCTGCGGCGGGAGCCTTTTTCGTTCAGTCCGTCAGGTCAGACGCAGCGCCTGAAAATTGCGATACCCGTTTAGCCGAAGCGACCCGTGATATAATCATTGGTGCGCTTTTCTGCCGGCGACGAGAAAATCTTCTCAGTGCTGTCGAACTCGACCAGTTCGCCCAAATACATGAACGCCGTGTACTGCGAGGTCCGTGCGGCCTGCTGCATGTTGTGGGTCACGATGGCAATGCAATAATGCTCGGACAGCGTGTCGATCAACTCCTCGATCTTGCCGGTCGAAATCGGATCCAGCGCGGAGGCAGGCTCATCAAGTAGCAGAACCTCTGGCTTTACCGCAATCGCGCGGGCAATACACAACCGCTGCTGCTGACCGCCAGAAAGGCCAAGCCCGCTCTGATGCAGCTTATCCTTCACCTCGTCCCAAAGAGCTGCTTCACGCAGCGCATTCTCGACGCGGTTCATCATGTCTTCACGTGACAGTTTTTCATACAAGCGCACGCCGAAAGCGATGTTCTCATAGATCGTCATCGGAAATGGTGTCGGTTTCTGGAACACCATGCCGACCTGCGCCCGCAAACGGTTCACATCGACGTTCTTGGCAAAAATGCTCTTGCCGTCCAGAACCACGTCGCCGCCGATACGCTGACCCGGATACAGATCGTAGATGCGGTTCAGCGTACGCAGCAAGGTCGACTTGCCGCAACCGGACGGACCAATAAAAGCCGTGACCGACTTGTCGCGCAGTACAAGGTCAATGTTGTGCAGAGCCTGGTGGCCGTTCTGATACCAGAACGACAGGTCCTTCACCTCAAGCTTTGTCGGCTGTTCCGGGTTGGCCCGGCGGCGACCGCGCGGCACCATGGAACCACCGACATTGATGGTCGGCTCAATCGTGTCAGTCGAAGTCATCTGAATTCTCCTTTAGCCGGACCGACGCCCGGTTACGAAACGGGCAACAATGTTCAACACCAGAATGGTCACGGTGATGATCAGCGCGCCGGCCCAGGCAAGGCGCTGCCAGTCGTCGTAGGGGCTCATGGCAAATTGGAAGATCACGACCGGCAAGTTCGCCATTGGGTGCGACATGTCGGTAGACCAGTATTGATTGTTCAGCGCCGTGAACAGCAGCGGCGCCGTTTCGCCACTCACACGGGCGATAGCCAACAGCACGCCAGTCAGAAGACCACTACGGGCTGCACGCCAGATAATAAAGACCATGATGCGCCAGCGTGGTGTTCCAAGGGCAGCAGCAGCCTCGCGCATCGCATTGGGCACCAGACTGAGCATATCCTGCGTCGTGCGGTTGATCACCGGAATGGCGATCACGGCCAGCGCAAGTGCGCCGGAATAGGCCGAAAAATGACCAAGGGGCACGACGACAACGGCATAGACAAACAGGCCAATGATGATTGAAGGCGCAGACAGCAACACGTCATTGACGAAGATCGCAGCGGCAGCAAGGCGCGAGCCTCTTGCATATTCCGACAGGTAAGTGCCTGCCAGAATGCCGACCGGCGTTGCGATGACGATCGATAGGACCGTCATGACCAAGGAACCGAAAATAGCGTTGGCCAGGCCGCCAGCCTCTCCCGGTGGCGGTGTGCTTTCGGTGAACACCGCCAGATTGATCGATGAAAGGCCATTGCTGAACAGGGTCCAGAGAATGGCTGCCAGGAAGAACAGACCAAAGAGCGCCGAGAAAACAGCCAGCCCAACGGCGATCTTGTTGATGAGATAACGACGGGAGGTAATCGACATGTCAGATCCTCAAAACGTCTCGCTGCGCCCGATGAGCCACTTCGTCAGCGCCAGGATGATGAAGGTGATCACGAACAGGATAAGACCCAAGGACACGAGACTTGAGGTGTAGAGATGCCCCGTTGCCTCGGTGAACTCGTTGGCAATGGATGCCGAAATGGTCGTTGAAGGCGCTAGAAGCGACGCCGAAATCCGGTGAGAGTTACCAATGACGAAGGTGACCGCCATGGTTTCACCGAGCGCTCGTCCAAGACCCAGCATAACGCCGCCAACAAGGCTGCGGCGCGTATAGGGAATGGTGATGCGGCGAATGACTTCCCAACGGGTCATGCCCATGCCGTAGGCTGATTCACGCAGCATGACCGGCACGGTCAAAAACACATCGCGGGCAAAAGAGGCAATGAACGGAATGATCATGATCGACAGCACGAGGCCCGCAGTCAACAACCCGATGCCATAGGGCGCACCCCGAAACAGCACCCCAATGCCGGGAATAGGCCCAAGATGACTGATCAAAAACGGCTGGACGGTGCGCTGCATGATAGGCGCAAGGACAAAAAAGCCCCAAAGGCCGTAGATGATCGAAGGAATACCGGCCAACAGCTCAATCGCGGTCCCGATGGGACGACGCAGCGGCATTGGGCAAATTTCAGTGAGGAACATGGCAATGCCAAAACTCACCGGAATGGCGATCACCATGGCAATGATCGAAGTGATGACCGTGCCGTAGATTGGAGCCGCTGCCCCGAAGATTTCTTTGGCCGGGCTCCAGCGCGTATGCCACAGAAAGCCTAAGCCGAATTCCTTCCAGGTCGGAAGGGAAGAGACCGTAAGAGAAAACAACACACCCAGCAGCAGCAGAACCACAAGGGCGGCACTGAGCCAGCAGTCAGGCGCACGAACAGCAGGTCCTGCAATTGCACTCGCCGCGAATTTCCCGCGGGGGCGCTTGTTTTCACGTCTCCGCCGTCAAGAGATTGGGTCATGGGTCCACGTTCCGCTTCTGCTTGTCATTCACGCAATTGAGCTGGATACAAGAGATCTGTTACGCAAGAGAGCTGGCCACCCAAAAGAAGGCGGCCAGCTCCATTTTCACAAAGCTAAGGGCCGAAGCTTACTTAGCGTTGATGTTCTTTTTCCAAGACTTTTCGATCAGGGAAACAACGTTTTCCGGGATCGCAACATACTGAAGGTCCTTAGCTTCTGGCTTGCCGTTCTTGTAAGCCCAAGAGAAGAACTTCAGAGCAGCAGCAGTCGCAGCCTTATCGGTCGGAGTCTTGTGCATGATAACCCAGGTCGAAGCAGCAATCGGCCATGTTTTGTCGCTAAGGCTGGTTCGTGATGATCACGCGGAAGTTGGAAGCGTGCGCCCAGTCAGCGTTTGCAGCAGCGTTGGCAAACGTTTCCAGGGACGGCTCGACAACCTTGCCAGCAGCGTTTTTCATCTTGGAGTAGCCAAGCTTGTTTTGGATCACATAGGCATACTCGTTGTAGCCGATGGAACCTTCGGTCTGCTTGATCGTGTTGGCAACACCTTCAGAACCCTTGGCACCAAGACCAACCGGCCATTCAACAGCCGTGTCGGAACCGATCTGAGACTTCCATTCTTTGGAAACCTTCGACAGGTAGTTGGTGAAGTTGAAAGTCGTGCCCGATCCGTCAGAACGGTGAACAACAACAATTGCTTCGTCCGGAAGATCAAGCTTCGGGTTAAGAGCCTTGATTTCCTTGTCGTTCCACTTGGTGATCTTGCCCATGTAGATCTTTTCAACGGTGTCACCGTCGAGAACCAACGAACCCGGCTTGATGCCCTTGACGTTGAACATCATGACAATGCCGCCCGAGATCATCGGGAACTGTGTCATGTCGTTCTTCTTCAGCTCGCTGTCGCTGAGCGGCTTGTCGGAAGCGCCGAACGTAACCGTCTTGGCTTCGATCTGCTTGATGCCGCCGCCCGAGCCGATCGACTGGTAGTTCAGAGCGATACCAGTCTTTTTCTGGTAAGCAGCGCCCCACTTGGCGAAGACCGGGTAGATGAAGCTGGACCCAGCGCCGGAGATGGTGGTGGTCGCAGCCATCGATGCGCCGGTCATGGAAAGACCAAGTGCGGTTGCGGCAACACCAACGGACAAAGTTTTGAAGAAGCTCACGGCTATATTCTCCTATTGACGATCAACTTTGCTCACGGCGGCGTGTTAATGCCGTGAACCTCGTGTGATGGCCTTGTAGCCGCGCTATATGAACCATTTGTGACGGTCAAGGGATGCTCGTCAAAACCTGGTAAATATCGTCCGTACAGCGAAGTTGACCACGGCTTTTTGCATTCTTGTCCATTAGGAAAGCGCCAGTTCCTGCGCGTTTTTGAATTTTCAGCGCCGCGCAGAAGAGGTCAGAGACAAGACATATAAAGCAGTACTCAGCGCCTCAGATCCAGACAAACGCCGAATTCAAGGTCCAATATGACGCAAATGTCTGAAAACAATCACCAGACTGTCACATAACTCCAACGGCATTCATATGAACACACTGCCGTGACCCCTTTCCGTTCAAATCCTATCGGCGTGTCGGTGTCACATATGATCACTCATAGCTGATCATGTGTGACGGCAAGACGGTCCCGACACACACAGCCGTGTCTTGTTTTGGGAAAGACAATCGTCTGGTCGATCTCGGATGTGGATCAGCCGCCGAAGAGATGTGAGAGGATGAAATAGACAGCTGCCCCCATCATCATGGCACAAGGCAACGTGATCACCCAGGCTGGCAAGAACGGTCAACACATGGGCGCGCCGGACCAGCAGACGCCGCTGCCGCTCTTCCCGGTTGCGCACCCGTCGCACCTCTTTGCCGTGCGCCCGATTGACATAGGCCATGCGGCGACGGGATCGCTCCGTATACCACTCGCGGAAGAAGCCGACGCCAAAGACCGCGCCAATCGCCACATGCGTGGCACTGACGGGCAATCCCATCATTGCTGCCACCAACACGGTGACAGCGGCCGAAAGCGCCACACAGAAGGCGCGCATCGGATTGAACCGGGTGATCCGCTGTCCAACCATGGCCACCAGCCTTGGACCAAACAGAAACAGGCCGAGCGAGATCCCCAAGCCGCCGAATGCCAGCCCCCAGATCGGCAGGTCTGCATTACCGCCAAAGCTTCCAGCCTGAGCGATCTGAAGAATAGCCACCACGGGGCCCACCGCATTGGCCACATCGTTGGCGCCATGCGCGAATGAGAGAAGTGCGGTCGCAACGATCAGTGGCAACGCAAACAATTGGCGCAACGACTTGTTGGCATTTTCCATGCCCCGCGACTGACGCGCGATCAGCGGCTTGACCACCAGATAACTCAGGCACCCCAACACCAATCCGCCCAGCAATGCTGCATGCAGAGAGACACCGTAATCGCGCCCGACCCGACTGAGAGCGAGATACGCCGTGAAAGCGCCGCACATGACAGCCACAAACACCGGCACCCAGCGGCGCGCGCTGGCGATCTTGTCGTCTCGGTAGATCACCAGTGTCTTGACGAGAAACAGGAAGAATGCCGCAATGACGCCCCCCATGATGGGCGACAGAACCCACCCCACGGCAATGCCGCTGATCAGACCCCAGTTGATGGAGGACAGGCCAAGCGCCGCAATGCTGGACCCGACAACGCCACCAACAATGGAGTGGGTGGTTGAAACCGGAGCACGCAACCATGTCGACAGGTTGACCCAGAGGGCCGCCGCGATCAACGCTGACATCATACCGAGTGCCAGCACCTGAGAATGTCCGCTGACCGTCTGAAACGCCATCTTGTCGGCAATCGTGCCAACGACATCCCCACCGCCAAAGAAGGCGCCGGCGCATTCAAAGATGGCGGCAATGCCGAGCGCGGTCGATATGCTGAGAACCCTAGCCTCGACCGCCGGGCCCAGATTGTTGGCAACGTCATTGGCACCAATGTTCAGGGCCATATAGGCCCCGACCGCCACCGCACCGACGGCGAGCATGTCAAAGGCCCCACCGAGCACGAGTGCTGCCAACGATGCACAGACCGCAATGAAAAGAACGGCCAACCCGACACGTCGCAAGCCCTGCGAAAAAGACGCAGTCGCTTCCTGAACGTAGGTAATCTTGTCCAGATCCTTATCGAGTGTCGGCTTCATGGCGCTAGCGGAGACCCATCAGAACGGCCGCGTTTGAGCAAAAACAATACTTCAGCTCGGCGTGGATGACACGGCATCCAGTCAGGCGGCGCGCAGTTGCATTCAAAATCGCATAGACAAGAGGGCTGACAAAAGCAAGGTAAAACGGGCTTGGGAATTTTCACATGAGCAAAAATGTCTGTTTAAAATGCTCAGATGAGCGCGAAAACATCACGTAGTCGGGACGCTCTCGCGGCGAACGTCGCGTTCAAATGTACACAGAGCTTGCACAATGCCAGCTTCACTCGCGTGACGCTTGGCCTCCTCAATCGACATCCATCGAATCTCACGTTGCCCGACTTCCGGAAAATCTTCCAAAAGCTCGTCAACTTCGACCAGATAGACCAGGACTTCGGTTTTCAAAGCCAGATTATTATCGACGCCCTTGAACGACTCGAACGATGTGTAGGGCGTTTTGTGCGCGCGCCCCCGTACTCCGGCCTCCTCGTATGCTTCGATAGAGGCAGTCCGGTGGGCACGCCGTTTCAGCATCGGCCACCCTTTAGGCAAAATCCAGCGGCCCGTGCCGCGCGATGTGATCATCAGGACTTCATAACGCTTGCCAACACGGCGATAGCACAGCGCAGCGATCTGCAAACGTGACGGTGTGCGAAACATCTCCAGCGGATTAAACCGCAAGAGGCTGCGCTTCTTCTTCTCGATCCAGTCCGTCACAGTCACCCCTCCCACAAGAAGGCACCTTGCACTGATTGCAAAACACCTCATCCATCCCTTGAGAGCACTCAAAGAAATCTAACTGTCCAGGGTTCAAGAAACGTTTCGCTCTGTCTGCGATCTTTCGACCGCCCTGCCCTTTCTTGTTGTTCTCAAGGGCCAGGTCCCATCGCATTTGCAAAGCCGCACGACCAAACTATGCGAGACAAGCGCCGGAAAATTTCACGAATTGTGTCACTCGTCAAGACGAGTGCATCGCGCAGCCGCTGACACAAGGGCTGCGCTTAGTGGCAGCGCAAGCTTTTCAACATGCTAACTGCTTGTGCGAGAACGAGACACAGAAAAAATACGGACATCAGAGTTTGCAGATTCTGGCAACGCTCTTTCAAACCGCCCAGCAGTCCTGTCAAAGTTTGTCGGCAATGCAATGGCGTCTCGTAGGACCATCTCACAGCTTTCGGTGAGGCCCACAACCGTACGAAATATTCTCTGCGCGGCCCAGCAAACATCCTGGCTGTATGAAATCTGCAACCGTTGGCAGATTGCGTGCCAGGATGACGGCTTCCTGTTCATGACGCAGCTTACGCAGGGACGACAAGGAGCGATCAGTCGCCTGATCCAGCTCTTTCATCACCTGTTGAAGCTCGTCCTGAGCTGACATCCGCCGACCCCTTCTGTTACGCCGATGCACAAAGTCTACTGCACAGCGCATAAAGATGGAGTTAACCAAGCGAAATCACACGGATCCATAGGTCTGGAACTGTCGGGTCTGGCGGCCGTGCTCAGTGACGAGATTTTTGCGGATCGGCGACATCAAGGATGCGCAATTGCACCCGCGGCGTGCCTTGCCAGGTGTCGATCGACAAGCTGCCGGCCACATGCAGATTGCGCCCACGGTTGTTCAGCAAAAGCTGACCGTGTGGCTTGTCCTCAGCCTTGAAGCAAATACCCTTCAGCGTTGTCCCGTCAGTGGACACCAGTGTGGCGCGCACATGGCCCTTACCCACCACATCAGCAAAACTGATGCGATGTGCGGGAAAAGCAAAGACCGGATCCGCATGACCAGCGCCATAAGGCCCAGCCTTTTCAAGCATCTCGAGAAGCTCCAGCTTGGCACCCGTTGCAGTCAATGCAGCATCGATCTTCAGGTCACGGCGGCTTGCTGCAATGTCCACATCCTTGCGCAGCGTCTCGTTCAGGAACGCGGCAAATTCGGGAGCCTTGTCCCGCATCACGGTCAGGCCAGCCGCCATCGCATGACCGCCCCCCTTGACCAGAAGACCAAGGTCTACCGCCTGACGCACCGCGCGCCCCAGATCGACACCCGGAATGGACCGGCCCGAACCTGCGCCCTGCCCGTTCGCATCATAGGCGATAGCAAAAGCGGGACGCCGCCAGGTTTCCTTGAGACGCGAGGCGACCAACCCAACGATACCAGGATGCCAGCCATCTTGTCCGGTCACCAGAACGGCGGGATCATCCCGCTCCACGGTGAAGACCGCTTCCGCGTCGGCCTGTTCCAGCATTGCAGCTTCCAGAATCTGACGGTCGCTATTGAGCTGATCGAGTTTTTCCGCAATCAAGCGCGCCTGCGCCGGATCCTGCGTCAGGAGCAATCGCGCGCCAAGGGCGGCATCGCCAATACGACCGCCTGCATTGATGCGAGGCCCGAGCAAAAATCCCAAGTGATAGGGCGCGGGTCTCCCCGCCACGCGCGCCACATCGGCAAGGCTGGCAAGCCCTGCATTGGCACGTTGGTGCATGACTCCAAGACCGCGCGTTACATAGGCCCGGTTGAGACCTTGCAGTGGCACCACATCGCAGACTGTACCAAGCGCCACCAGATCAAGCAGCTCCATCAAGGGCGGCTGCTGTTTTCCATTGAAGACGCCACGTGTCCGCAGTTCGCGGTTCAGGCCAACCAGAAACAGAAAGGTCACCCCAACTGCGGCCAGATGGCCCTGCCCCGACAAATCGTCCTGCCGGTTCGGATTGACCAGCGCTTCGGTCTTGGGCAATTTTTCGCTCACCTGGTGGTGATCAATGACCACCACATCAAGGCCCAGATTGGCTGCGGTTTCAAAGGCTTCAAACGATGTGCTGCCGCAGTCAACACTGATCAAAAGCCGCGCTCCGTCAGCGTAAAGCGCTTCGATGGCTGAAGAGTTCGGACCATAGCCTTCGATAATACGATCGGGAATGTGAATGGCCGGGTTCAACCCCATCCATTGCAGATAGCGCGCCAGAACCGCTGAGGATGTCGCACCGTCGACGTCATAATCGCCAAAAATCGCGATTTTTGTTCCAGCCATCACGGCATCCGCGACACGGGCAACGGCCTTGTCCATATCTACAAGACGCGAGGGATCCGGCATCAAGGCCTTCAGGGACGGCTCCAGAAAGCTGACGGCCTCGTCTGCCCCGACACCGCGCGCCGCAAGAACCCGGGACAGCACATCCGGCAAGCCCTCACGCTGCGCGATCATCATCGCGGTCCGGCTTTCCGCTTCACTGAGCCGTTCACGCGCAGGCATTGTCGTTGGCAGAGCGTGTCACGCCCAGCACAAGACGCCCCGAAGACGGATCCCGGCTCTCCGGCGCGCTCATGATGCAGCAGACCTGTGTTGTGTGATGGCTTTCATTCCCTGTCCGACCTCAATCGAGATAGAACTTGTCCAGTTGGGTGTGTCGCGCCTTGATGTAACGCACGGTCCCCGTTGATGATCGCATGACGACCGTATGAGTGGTGATGTCGTTGCGCCCAAAACGGACGCCTTGCAGGAAATTGCCGTCAGTGACACCGGTGGCTGCGAACAGCACATCCGGTCCGGCAATCTCTTCCAGGGTGTATTTGTGGTTCACATCTTCGATGCCCATCCGGCGCGCCCGCAGGATCTGGTCTTCCCGGGTGATCAGCAGACGGCTTTGCATTTGCCCGCCGATAGAGCGCAAGGCAGCAGCCGCCAGCACACCTTCGGGGGCCCCGCCAATACCGACATAAAGATCAATGCCGGTCTCTTCCGGGTCCGTGGTGTGAATGATACCCGCCACATCACCATCGCCAATCAGACGGATGGCAGCGCCGGTGGCGCGAATATCCTCAATCAGCCGGGCGTGGCGCGGACGGTCGAGAACACAGGCCGTCACCTCACTGACCGCACACCCTTTGGCCCGGGCAACGGCCGCCAGATTGTCGGCAATCGGCGCATCCAGATCAATCAACCCGTCCGGATAGCCCGGTCCGATGGCGATCTTTTCCATGTAACTGTCTGGCGCATTGAGAAGGTCTCCCTTCGGCGCCATTGCAATGACCGCCATGGAGTTCGGCAGGTTCTTGGCACAGATGGTGGTGCCTTCCAGCGGATCCAGCGCGATGTCGACTTTCGGCCCCTTGCCGTTGCCAACCGGCTCACCGATGTAGAGCATCGGGGCTTCATCGCGCTCGCCCTCGCCAATGACAACTGTGCCGTCAATCGGCAGGCGGTTCAATTCGCGGCGCATGGCGTCGACCGCAGCCTGATCAGCGGCCATCTCGTCACCCCGTCCCCGCATGCGAGCTGCAGCCACTGCCGCGCGTTCGGCCACGCGCACCAGTTCCAGTGTCAGAATACGATCGAGAACACTCGTCTCGCCTGTTCCGGTCTCGGCCATCTTCATCTCCAAAAGCTGCGGCGCACCGCACCTCATATGCGACGCAGTGCAACGAAACCGTCTTTACGCCAGTTTCTCGATGCGGATCATCTGCGGATCGCCAACAATCACGCCTTTGCGGGCAATGCCCTCAAGCGCTTCGCGCACGGCCACTTCGGTCGTCTCATAGGTAATGAGAATAACCGGTTGCGGCACGGTTTTTTCGCCACGTCCGCCTTGGCTCTCGCCGGGCATGCGCTGACGCTGCACAATTGATTCCAGCGAAATACCGGCCTCGGCCATCGACTGAGCGATCTCGGCAAAGGCACCGGGACGATCTTGCAAGGCCAGACGAATGTAGTAGCCGCCTTCATGTAAACGCATGCGCGCGCGAGTATAGTCCACCAGAGCCTTGGCCGGGGTGCCAAGCACAGGCACCTTGATACCTCGATAAATATCGGCAATGTCGGACACAACAGACGAGGCGGTGGCATCGCCCCCGGCTCCCGGCCCCACCAACACGATGTCGCCAATGAAGTCGCCTTCTACAGCCACCGCATTCAACACCCCGTCGATGCGGGCGATCGCCGAAGATTTTGGCACCATCGTCGGATGCACGCGCTGCTCGATGCCCGTGTCCGTGCGTTGTGCCACGCCGAGAAGCTTGATGCGGTAGCCCAATTCGTCAGCGGCCTGAATGTCGGCTGGCGTCAGAGAGGAAATGCCTTCTAGGTAAATCTCGTCGCTGGCAATCTTGGTGCCAAACGCCAGACTGGTCATGATCGCCAGTTTGTGGGCGGCATCATTGCCCTCGATATCGAAAGTCGGGTCGGCCTCTGCATAGCCAAGACGCTGAGCTTCCGCCAGACAGGCATCAAACGACAGCCCCTCGGCTTCCATCTGCGTCAGGATGTAATTCGACGTGCCATTGAGAATGCCGTAGACCCGGCGCACTTCATTGCCAGCGAGCGACTCACGCAGCGTCTTGATGATCGGGATACCGCCGGCGACCGCAGCCTCATAGTTGAGACTGACGTCATTTTCTTCCGCTAGCAGTGCCAGTTCAACGCCGTGCTTGGCCAAAAGTGCCTTGTTGGCTGTCACCACATGCTTGCGGTTGCGCAACGCCTCCCGAACGCTGTCAGCGGCCGGGCCATCTTCACCGCCCATCAACTCGACAAAGACGTCAACGTCGCTGGAGCGCGCCATTTCCACCGGATCGGTAAACCAATTGAAGCCTGAAACATCGAAACCGCGATCCTTGTTGGGATCGCGGGCACAGACCGAGGTCACGGCAATAGAGCGTCCTGTTTTTCTGGAAAGCACTTCACCATGGGTGGACAGCAGGCGCAACACAGAGGCACCCACCGTACCAAGGCCCGCAACACCGAGTCTCAAGTCGTTCGTCATAAACCGAAATTTCCGTTTTCAATGAGGCCGTAAAGGACACGAGCCTTATGCGAGGGCTTCGTTTTGCATTTTTTCGTCGGCGCTTTCAAGGAAGCGACGAATATTTCGTGCTGCCTGACGCAAACGCTGTTCATTCTCAACGAGGCCGATGCGCACATAATCGTCGCCGTATTCTCCAAAGCCAATGCCCGGAGCAACAGCCACCTGCGCCTTTTCCAAAAGCAGCTTGGAGAAGGCAAGGCTCTTGAGATCGCGGTACTTCTCCGGGATCGGCGCCCAGACAAACATGCTGGCTTCCGGAGCAGGAATGTCCCAGCCCGCCCGACCAAAGCTTTCCACAACGACATCACGGCGCTTCTTGTAGGTTGCCCGCGTTTCGGCAATGCAATCCTGCGGCCCATTCAAGGCAGCGGTTGCGGCCACTTGGATCGGCGTGAATGCACCATAATCGAGATAGGACTTCACCCGCGAAAGCGCTGCGATCAGGCGCTCGTTGCCGACCGCAAAGCCCATCCGCCACCCGGCCATGGAAAACGTCTTCGACATGGAGGTGAACTCCACCGTGACATCCATGGCGCCAAGGCACCTGCAAGACAGAAGGCGGTGGCGTATCACCGAAATAGATTTCAGAATAAGCCAGATCCGACAGAATGAAGATGTCATGCTTGCGCGCAAAGGCAACGATTTCCTTATAGAAATCAAGCGTCGCACAATAGGCGGTCGGATTAGCCGGATAGCACAGGATAATCGCAATCGGCTTGGGCACCGAGTGGATCAGCGCCCGCTCCAGTGCACGAATGAAATCGTCATTCGGCTCCGCAGGCACGGAGCGGATCGCCGCACCAGCCATCAAAAAACCGAAGGTATGGATCGGATAGCTTGGATTGGGGCTCAACACAATGTCGCCCGGCGCGGTAATCGCCTGCGCCATGTTGGCAAAGCCTTCCTTGGAGCCGAGCGTTGCCACAACCTGGGTGTTCGGATTCAACTTGACGCCGAACCGGCGCTCATAATAGCCCGCCTGCGCCCTCCGCAGACCGTGAATGCCCTTGGACGCAGAATAGCGGTGCGACCGTGGATCCTGCACAACCTCGGTGAGCTTGTCGACAATATGCTGTGGCGTTGGCAAATCGGGATTGCCCATGCCAAGGTCGATGATATCTGCACCCGCCGCTCGTTCACTGGCCTTCAAACGGTTTACCTGTTCGAAGACATAAGGCGGAAGCCGCCGTATCTTGTGAAACTCCTCGGTCATGGTGCAGTCCTTGATGTGTTGCAAATGCGGGTCGGCGGCGGATCCGTCGACAGGTTTGCCACTTTTAGCAGCCTGTTAGCTGCTCTGCACCATTCTTTGAGAAAATCGACAGTTATTTGACACCGTCGAACCCCAGACCGAGAGCGATACAACGCTCTGCACAAAAAGCGACATGCAGGCTCAGCCGACAAGCGCAGCACCAGTCGTTTTGTCGGCTCTCAACCGCCCATTTTCAGACACAAAGAGAGACAAATATCTTGGAAACTCAGTAAGCCTTACCAGCCTTGATCAGAGCTTCGGTCTCGGCAGCCTGCTTTTCCTGATCGAGCTGAAGGTCGGCCAGCTCTTTCTGCGAACTTGCAAAAACCGGGAAGCTTTGCTTGCGACCACGATCAGCCAGCGCTTCAAGATAACGAATGGTCTTTTGATGATCTGCATCATCCGACTGCGCGACGACCCGCGTGTGCTTTGCCGCCTTGGTGGTCTCCGATTTATCCGTCTGCGCGTATTCGCTCTTGGGCGAACTCAACATTCCCGACAAGGTCATTGCGGGGAAGGACGAACATCCTGCCAGACCAACGGTGGCAGAAATCAACAGGACGGGGCGAAGCAGAGATCTCAAGTCTTTTCCACTCAATTTATCTTTCCGATTGTCACAATTATCTATCGGAACAGATCGTAAAACGGAAGCCCTTGCGGCCCTATCAGGGCGGATTTGATGCCGAAAATTGCATTTCTTCCACTCCAGCGAAGCGGACACGCAAAAGCTTTACCACATCACTGCTGTCACGCAGCGGTTAAGAAAGGTTTACACTTTTCGTATCCGCAGCCCGCAACACAGCCCTGCGTGAAATGACAGCTTCCGTCCAGAAGGCCATTGCGTTTGCCCCCTTGATCGCGTCAAACTTGCCAAAACATTCTAGAAACCACGCGGTTGCAGGGAGACGATCGCATGTCCGAAGACGCTCAGCATCCGATGTTGCAGTTCATTATCAACAATCCAGAAACATTCGCACAAAATCTTGCGAAGACGCTTGAAAATGCCGGCCAGGCCCTCGCCGCCTATATCGGACCCCGCGAAAAGGGAGAGATTCGCTCTCAGGACGTCGAGCAGATCAGCAATATCGTCAAGACCCTTGGCCAGCTCGGGGAATACTGGATGTCCGACCCGCAGCGCTCGATGGAAGCACAAACGCGGCTGTGGTCAGGATATATCGACCTTTGGAACAATTCACTCAAACGCATGATGGGAGAAGACAGCGTTCCCGCTGTTACACCCGCGCCGCGCGACAAGCGCTTCAAGGATCCGGACTGGAGCGACAACCAGTATTTCGACTTCCTCAAGCAGATCTATCTCATCACCTCGAACTGGGCCGAAGAACTGGTCGAACACGCAGATGGACTGGATGAGCACACACGCCACAAGGCAGGTTTCTATGTGGCCCAGATTGCCAATGCGATGTCGCCTTCAAATTTCCTGCTCACCAATCCGGAATTGTTGCGCCTGACGATGGAATCGAACGGCGATAATCTGGTGCGGGGCATGAAGCATCTCGCCGAAGACATTGAAGCGGGCAAAGGAGAAATCCGCATTCGCCAGACGGATGCGCGCAAATTTGCGCTTGGCCGCAACATCGCCATGACAGATGGCAAGGTGGTGGCGCAAAATGAGCTCTGCCAGATCATTCAGTATTCGCCGACGACGGAAACTGCGTTGAAACGGCCACTGTTGATCGTCCCCCCTGGATCAACAAATATTATATCCTCGATCTGTCGCCGGAAAAATCCTTCATCAAATGGGCTGTTGATCGGGGCCACACCGTCTTTGTCATCTCGTGGGTCAATCCCGGCCCACAACAGGCTGCAATGTCCTTCGAGGATTACATCAAGCTCGGCATTCTGTTTGCTCTTGATCGCGTGCAAGCTGCGACGCGCGTCAAGGAGATCAATGCCATTGGCTATTGTGTTGGCGGTACGCTGCTTGCAGTGGCGCTGGCCTATCTCAAGGCCAAGGGCGACGAGCGGGTCAAGACCGCAACCTTCTTCACCGCGCAGATGGATTTCACACAGGCCGGCGACCTGAAAGTGTTCATCGACGACGACCAGTTGCAAATGCTGGAAGAGCGTATGAACGCAACGGGCTATCTGGATGGCTCGGCGATGGCGAACGCCTTCAACATGCTGCGCTCCAATGATCTGGTCTGGCCCTATGTGGTCAACAACTACATCAAGGGCGAAGACCCCTTCCCCTTTGACCTGCTGTACTGGAACTCCGACAGCACCCGAATGCCGGCAGCCAATCACTCGTTCTATCTGCGCAAGTGCTATCAGCAGAATGCGTTGGCGAAAGGTGAGATGGAAATTGACGGCATTCGTATTGATCTCGAAACACTCGATCTGCCGATCTTTTCACTGGCGACGCGTGAAGATCATATTGCCCCGGCACCAAGCGTGTTTTTGGGGACGCAGTGTTTTGGCACACCGGTGGAATTTGTGCTGTCTGGCTCCGGGCATATAGCAGGCGTAGTCAATCCGCCGTCCCGCAACAAGTATCAGTTCTGGACCGGCAAGCCCCCCAAGGGCGTCTTCGACAATTGGCTGAAGAAAGCGGAGGAACATCCAGGACTCATGGTGGCCCTACTGGGATGACTGGATCCGCAAGCAGGATGACACCACCGTCAAGGCGCGCAAGCCCGGAGCCTACCGCATGAAGCTCATTGAGGACGCACCAGGCAGCTACGTGAAGGAAAAATCCTGAACCGCAGCTCGCCAAGGTCATGGGAGCATGACCTATGGCGCCTCACCGTGGAACAGACACTGTCTGTCAGGCGAAATGGTTCATGCGCCATTGATTGGACGCCCACGCTCACACACTGCGTGACGACAAAGCGACGCCGACCCGACTGCCCACCGATCTCGTCGATGCTCCGAGAAAGCACACACCACACACTGCCTTGCAGCTCCATCGACCAACAACCAATACCCCGAAACACAAAGAGCGCCCAACGGGGCGCTCTTAAAGATCACAGATGCCGCTTTCCCACCTTCAGCGTTGGTGGGAGAGTACTTTGGTGCCCCGGCCACGCAGTATGGCCACCGACACCGCTGATTTAAAGCGACGCCATGTAGGTTGGCAGCTTGGAAATGTCGGGCACCACGATCATGGTCTTGATCTTGCCCGCCTTGAAGGCCTGCAGGAAGCGATTGTAGTGCTTGAACACCACGCACCCATTTGACTGACCAGCCCGTCCGCGCAGCATATATGTGTGGGTTAACATCCCGTCACGTCCATGCATCTTGCTCGCATCGACCGGCAGCATACGCACTGCCTGCACACCATGGAACAAGTTCTCACGCATCCGCAGATGATAGATGTTCGGCGGCGTGGGACCACGGTTCTTCTGCTTCGTGAAGTTCGGGTTATCTGTCATATGCCCCAGCCCGGAATGTGCTTCCAGCTTTTGGCCATCCGGCAGATAAACCGTTGCCTGCTTGATCGAGTAAACCGCAATTTCACTGCCTGGACTGGGAAGTTCAACACGACCGGATGAGTGCCCGCCACTGAACACCTTGCCAAGACCGCCAAACAAACCTCCCGATTCAGGCTCCTCCGCCTTGGCATATGCCAGCGTCGATTGTGACGACGCCCGGGAGGCTGCAGGAACAGAGGCCGGACGCAAATGCGGCACCGGAGCGACACTTGGCAAAGAGGCGACCACAGTTGACGTTTGCACCGCGATGTCCGGTTCACTGCGTGGCACAACGTTGATCTGGCCAGCGTTGGGCACATCGCCCGTCACGTCGGCAGAGGCAACGGTGTTGCGTGCTGGCGCAGGCATCGGCTCGGCAACGGAGCCGGGCTTGACCGGAACAGAGGCGATCGCAACCTGAGTGCGCACATGATCTTTTACTGACATCAAACGACGCGCCAACGTCGCATGGGCCAGTTTTGAGCGCAGCTCTGCCTTGGCGAGTTGCCATTGTCCCGCTGCATCCGTTGCTGGCGGCGCAGAGGCAATAACGACACCCTGCTGCTGCGTCGCATGAAGCGGCTGTGCATCGCCCGATCGCTCACGATAGAGCATTTTGTCAGGATTGATTTCGAGATGCCCCGCAGACACGTCGCTCAGGAAAATGTCTTTTTCGACATTCAACACACGTGCAAGCTTGGTTTTGCTCAGCCAGGTCATCGGCACCGGCCAATTTGGCGCACGCTGAACCTGACGTTCATGCATCACCGTTGACGCTGGCGTAATAAAGGATTCCTAGCCGGAAAACAGTGACGAAGACGACAAGTAGACGGGAGCAAGCGATGCGCTGGTCAGACCCAGAACCGCAGCTCCACCAGTGCAGGCCAAAGCAATGCCGAACAACATTGACTTAGGTCCAAAGACACTGGTCTTCGAATAATCGGAACTTCTAACAGGCGAGTACGTTACTGACATACGATCCAAACTACTCAAACTCGACGCCCATTGCTGGACGTTTGACCGGAACATATTCGCGACGGCAGCCGAGCTGTTCACGAGTGAAACCTCTCTCCCGTCAAAACTGATTGTCGGGAATCTTGGTAACCAAGTCGTTTACAAAAAACCTTAACGCATATTTCCTGTCAACAAAACCGGTGCAAGGCTGCATTTTCGCCGCATTATGACTGGCGATTGGCGAACTTTTAACGGATCGCTAAGAGATGGCGCAACACCGGGCTTGCTTCAGGGTAAACGCGGCTCATCCCTGCGACCATGTGACGCCCTCCTCCACCTTTTATGCACCGCCTTGTGAATTTTGAAAAATTCGCTGTAACAAGGTGTAGGATGACGCCGATAAGCATCCTATGAGTGCCTCTGCACGTCAAAAGATACTGACTCTTCACCCAAACAACCGGTAAGTGTTGGCTTCAATGAGGCGAGCAGCTAAATTTCGTGGGATAAAACGTGGAGGACATGTTTCGATGCACCTATGTCCCAGCCAACATTGGCGGCTTCAGAGCTGAAAAAAGCAGAATTGGCATCGCGACATTTGCGGGTCATGACCTTGCCGCCAAAGGTCTGGCGCAGACCGGCCGCGCCCTGGAGCGTGTATTTCCGCCTCCTGACGGTTCCACTTTTGACCGGAGTCCTGTGGCTCGCGCCGTTCCTACAGCCCGCGCTGGAATATGGTCTCTTCGGCCTCGTACTGGTTTGCACTTTCGCTGCCTCGCACATTGGCCGCCGATTTGGCAAGCGGACGAGCTGGGCGGCAAAGGCCGCTTTTGGGGAGCGTATCTGGCTGAACCGGCTGCTGTTGCCGCTGGCAGGCTATGACAGCCGCAGCAGCACCGTTCTCTGGGTGGTTGGCGCGCTTGGCACAGTAAGCGCGCTTGGCGGGGCCCTGCTCCTGTCGCCCGTGTTATCGGCAACAGGCATTGTCGTAGCGTTGGCAGCCCGCCTGTCGTTTCTCAATCGGATGGCGCAGCTCTACGACGCCATGCAATCAGCGCATCCACTGTACCGGTTCTGGTCGCGGAGCCCTGCCAACGATGACCTGAAGCAAAGCAAAGCAGGCTGAAACGCGCCGCCCTGCCTTGCCTCTTTTGCTCGCTTTCAAGTGAGCCATTGAGTTTACAGCGCGACACACGTGCGTGCGCGAAACCTCCCCCTCACAGCGACCGCGACCCGTTGCGTTTCACTCAAAGTTCGCGTAACGATCAGCTGGCCGCATCGGCCTTCTTTTCCGCCAGAAGGCCCATGTAATGTTGCGCGACGGTGGCTCCGGCAATTGAGGTAATGTCGGCGTGGTCATAGGCAGGGGCAACTTCCACAACATCGCCACCGACGAAGTTCAAATCTCCCAAACGCCGCAACACCATCATGGCTTCGCGTGATGTCAGACCGCCCGCAACCGGCGTGCCTGTGCCCGGCGCAAAGGCAGGGTCCAGACAATCAATATCGAAGGTCATATAGGTTTTCGCATCGCCCACGCGGTCCAGAATCAGCTCCGCAACGCCGTTAACTCCAAGCAACTCCATGTCTTCACCGGTCAGGATTTCCAAACCGCACGTTTCAGGCGCATGGGTCCGAATACCGATCTGGATCGACTTTTCGGGATCGATCAGCCCCTCACGAACGGCTCTCCCGACAAAAGTGCCGTGGTCAATACGGTCTCCCTTGTCGTCCCAAGTGTCCTGATGCGCGTCGAACTGCACAAGCGCCAGAGGCCCATGCCGTGCGACATGCGCCTTCAGCAAGGGATAGGTGACAAAATGATCGCCGCCAATGGAGAACAAATGCACCCCGGCATCAAGGATCTCACGCGCCTGCCGTTCAATATGACCTGGAATATCGGCATGACGACCATAATCGAATGAGCAATCGCCATAGTCGATGACCGACAGATGCTCATAAGGATCGGCGGCAAAGGGATATTGCGGATCGCCATCGAAAATGGCGGATGCACGACGCACCCCTTGCGGACCAAAGCGTGCGCCGGGCCGGTTGGAGACAGAGGCATCGAAGGGAATACCCCAGACAGCCACATCAACGCCCCTCAGGTCGCGCGTAAAGCGTCGACGCATGAAGGACAGCGCACCGCCATAGGTCGGCTCATGGGAGCCGCCGGTCAACGAAGATCCGAGAAAAGCATTGTCGGTGGGGCGTGGATTGTCGGACATTCTGTTTTCCCTTTCGGCACTGGTCTGCACGTGGCAACACCCTAGCCATATTCACAGGATGATCGAAAGCGGCACCGCGCGACAAGACACAAAAAACCCGCTGAGGAGACCCCGGCGGGTTTTGTAATCCAGAAACCTTGGCAGCGATTAACGCTTGGAGAACTGGAAGGAGCGGCGAGCCTTGCGGCGACCGAACTTCTTACGTTCAACAACACGGCTATCGCGTGCCACAACACTTTCACACACTGCCAAGCGATCACTCTACGACATCATCTAAAATGTACCAGTCGTCCCAGCGTGCGACATAATCAAAAGCACGCTTATACCCTTTTCCGACAAGCAGCTTGCGCAGCTTCTCTCTATCACTTGTGAAATTATGCTCTACCGTGATGACCCGAAAGCGATACTTGTCGAAATCAAAATTGCTCAAGATCTCAAATTCTGACCCTTCGGTATCGATAGACAGGTAGTCTATCAGCCTTGGCGCACTGTATTTTTCTAAAAGATCAACCAGAGAAATTGTCTTGACCTTATAGCTGGTCTTAGACAGCCGCTCTTTCGCATGCTGATCCCCCTGAGAAAACTGCGAGACCGTCGATAGCTCGGCCGATCTCGACCATATCAAAATCCAGAACTTCGCCCGTTTTGCCCCAGACACAATCGGTCTCGATTGCACACTTACGATTTTTATGCAGCTCTTCATGCCAAACGCGAGCAGGCTCGGCCAAAATGCCGGTCCAACCAAAGTCTTTCTCCAAAAGATAGCTGTTGCTTAAGCCAATTCCGTTTGCAGCACCAAACTCGACGAAAAAACCATCCCGTTTGAAGTTGGTGGCAATCAGAGCAAAAATATCCTGCTTGATTTGAGATTGGCTATCGCCGCCACCATTCATCTTTAGAACAAAGTCAAAAACCTTATCTATTTCAGCAGCCCGTGCTTTCAGCACCTGACGTTTCCTGAGCTTCTTATTTATTTTTTTCACTACAAACCGAATTGGATTTAACGACATACTGCCTCTGCGTTCCCCGAAATATTGCCCTCAGAATATATTTCAAAAGATTATCGCAAAATCATCAGCATTTCACGTAACGTCAATTTATCTCCAACTGTTGTGCTCCAACGAACACAAAAAACCCGCCGAGGAGACCCCGGCGGGTTTTGTAATCCAGAAACCTATAGCAGCGATTAACGCTTGGAGAACTGGAAGGAGCGGCGAGCCTTGCGGCGACCGAACTTCTTACGTTCAACAACACGGCTATCGCGTGTCAGGAAGCCATCCTTTTTGAGGACGCCACGCAGCTCTGGCTCGTAGTATGTCAAAGCCTTGGAGATACCATGACGTACGGCACCTGCCTTGCCCGAGAGACCACCACCAACAACAGTTGCGATGATGTCATACTGACCAGCGCGATCCGTCAGAACGATAGGCTGCTTCAGGATCATCTGAAGAACCGGACGAGCAAAATACTCGGTGAAGTCCTTCTTGTTGACCAGGATCTTGCCGGAGCCCGGCTTGATCCAGACACGAGCGATAGCGTCTTTACGCTTGCCCGTTGCATAGGCACGGCCCTGTGCGTCCAGCTTCTGAACGTGGACCGGTGCTTCGGGAGCAGCGTTTTCGACAGCGCCACCCAGATCTTCCAGGGAGTTCAGCTCAGCCATCGTTATGCCCTCTTGCCATTCTTCACATTGAGGCTCTTGACGTCGACCAGTTCGGGCGCCTGAGCTTCATGTGGGTGTGCTTCGCCAGCGTAAACACGCAAGTTCTTCAGCTGCTTGTTGGACAGCGGACCGCCCGGCATCATGCGCTGAACAGCCTTCTGAACGACGCGCTCCGGGAAGCGGCCTTCGATGATGGCGCGCGCAGTGCGCTCCTTGATGCCGCCCGGATGGCCGGTATGCCAGTAGTACTTCTTGTTTTCGTACTTCTTACCGGTCAGAACGATCTTCTCAGCATTGATGACAATAACGTTGTCACCGCAATCAACGTGAGGTGTGTAGGTCGGCAGATGCTTGCCGCGCAGATGATTGGCAATGTAGGCAGCCAGACGGCCAACAACCATGCCTTCTGCGTCGATCAAGATCCACTTCTTCTCGACCTCAGCCGGCTTGGCAGAATAGGTCTTCATGGTTTCAGATCCATCGTTTGTCTTGAAACAAGAAAGCCCGCTCGCAGCGCCCCGAAGGGACCGGACGACGGACTTCGCTTTCGTCGAGGCTGCTTATAGGTCAGCCTGAAACCAGCGTCAAGCGCAATGTTTCGCATTACTCTTTAATAAATGCAATAAAATCAAATACTTAAAAAAACGGTATTATATTACCGCATATTTTCTCATCAAAATGAAAACCCCATGCCCTGCCCCGGTGGCGGGGCACTCAAACAGACGTTTTGGCGGGCAACGAGTAAGTGGCCGTGGCATGCGCCACGCAGGCCTCATTACCCGCCGTCGACAGATAGGCCTCGATAACCGCGAGACGGCGACCAATCTTGAGAACTTCGCAACGACAGATCAGATCAGTAGCATCAGGACGGCGCAGAAAATTGATATTGAAGCTGGTGGTCGCGGCCTCCGCTACAGGTCCCGCGAATGCGTTTACGGTGATATAGCCACCGACATCGGCAAGCATCATCATCGTCGGCCCGGAAATCGTTCCGCCGGGGCGCAGATGATCATCCCCGGTTTGAAGACGCATCACCACAGACGTTGCGCCAATGGTCTCAATCTGCAAGCCGTCCCTGCCAAGCGGGATCTGAGGGAAGTCTGCACGCAGGAACGCTTCGATCGCTTCAACGCTCATAACCGGATTCATACTATTTTCCATAGCCTTGGATGATTATTCTGTCAGTTTGAATCATGCCGTCTCGGGCAGGATTTGTGCCTTGAGACCCAGAGTATGCAGGACCACATCGGCAGCCGCCTCACTCTGCCGCTTGCCATCCTCCAACCGCATGGTGTCGTCCAGTTCCTCAAAGGCTGCGATCTGGCGGCGCCGCGCCTCGGTGTCGCTCAACAGACCTGCAATCACTGTCGAGAGCTGATCCGGGCTCGCGTCATCATCGAGAAACTCCGGCACCACATTGCGGCCCAGGATGATGTTCGGCAGAACCATGGAGGTAACCTGTGCCAACTTGATATAGCGATTGATCTGCTTCATGCGGCGATAAAACCAGTCAAGCTTGTAGGCAACCGCCATCGGCACGCCAGAAATCGCCAGTTCAAGTGATACGGTGCCACTTGCAGCCAAGGCCGCATGACCGCGACGGAAGGCTGCCTGTTTGGCCTCCTCGCCAAACACCACTGTCGGAGCGACAGGCCAGTTCCTGACACCGTCTTCGATCTTGTCACGCAGATGGGAGACGGCCGGAAGAATCACCTCAAGTGATTCAAATCCTTGATGAAGTTTGGCAACTGTTGCCCCGAAGTCTTCCAAAAGACTATCAATTTCACCACGGCGACTGCCCGGCAAAACCAGCAAGACCTTATGTTCACCCTCAATCGGCTGCCGCTCGCCTGGCGCTGGACGCAGGCGACCCACCTGCTCGATCAATGGATGACCAACGTAATGCGTGCGTGGGCCACCCAGTCTGGCGTGAACATCCGGCTCAAATGGCAGGATCGCCAAAAGTTCATCGACATATGCGCTCATCTTGCGGGCTCGGCCCGGCCGCCATGCCCAAACCGATGGCGACACATAGCCGACAACGGGAATGCCCGGCGCCTTCTTGCGCACGCGCTTGGCAACGTTGTGAGTGAAATCTGGACTGTCGATGATCACCAGCACATCCGGTTGCTGCTCAACGATATAATCGACCGTTTGATAGACGCGCTTGATGATCGACGGCAAACGCGCCAAAACCGCGCTGATGCCCATGACGGAAATGTCTGAAATATCGAACAGGCTTTCCAGTCCGCGCGCCTGCATACGTTCGCCGCCAACTCCGACGAAGCTTGTGGCCTCTCCCAGCCGCGCCGAGAGAGCGTCCATCAGACCTGCCCCCAGCGCGTCCCCGGATTCTTCCCCCACGATCAGACCGATACGCAAGGGCTTTGCAGACGAGATCACAGCAGTCTCCAATCGCGGCGGTTAAGTTTGGTGTAGCGGATCGTTGACAATGGGCGATGATGCTGACGGTTCAGCCTGAGTGACTCACATCCTCAAGCCCGTAGATAAAAATCCCGGCCTTGTCTGCGGCCGCAATGGTGGCCGCCGTTTCGGCAATCAATGCGGCTCCTGCCTGAACGGCAATGCCACGCAGCCCGGCCCGGACGGCGTTTTCAACGGTCTGAGGGCCGATGGTCGGCAAATCAACGCGGAGATCCTGAGCGGGTTTCGCCGTCTTCACAAGAACGCCGCACTGGCCTTTGGCCCGGACGCGGCCGGAGGCGCGCAACTCTTCGCAGCGCAGAAGAACCGCATCGGTCCCCTCAGCGCCTTCAAGCGCAACGACACGTCCCGCAATCGCTACCGCAGCCTGACCAATATCAAGATCACCCAGCCGTCGCGTTGCTTCCCGCGCCAGAGCCATATCAGCAAGATCGGTCTCATCGACGTTCACCCGACCGAGTGGCCCACGACCGGCCAGCAAATCCGGCGCGACATCCGCAACACCAACCACCCGGTAACCTTCGTCTTCGAAAAGCCGCATCACACGGGTCAACAAGCTATCATCGCCCCCCGTCAGCGCCTTCGCGATCTTGGGCAGGCGACGGATAGTTCCGAGATCGCCGAGAATGGATGAAAAATCGGGGCGACGAGTGATACCGCCAATCAGAATGAGATCGCGGCATCCGGCTGCGGCCAAGGCGGCATAGAGCCGGCCAATTTCGCCAAACCCCAGTTCAACATCCGCCCGCGCACGCACGGTGTCATGCGCCTCGCCCTTGATGGCAATGAGCAATGTCTTGCGGCCTTTGGCTTCAACGCTGTCGCACACATGCAATGGCAACAGGCCATTGCCAGCGACAATGGCGAGCGGACCAGCTTCAGATGGCGTCACGCTTCGCGGTGGCCCGCCAGATCGCCTTTTGAAGAGAAAGCCGCCCGCCATGCCGAGACTTACGCGCCGCGGTCCGGAGTACAGAACCGTCGACCGTCCTTTTCAAGAATGAAATCCAGCATCACCTTGACCAACGGTTGATCCTGTGCGGTCTCGACAAGAGCACGCGCCCGCTCCAGCAGCGTCCCCTCGTCGCTTTCAAACAAGGCGCGATAGGCCGCGCGCAGAGCATGGATCTGCTCGCGTGGCTGACCACTGCGCTTGAGACCGACAAGATTGAGGCCATGCAGGCGTGCCCGGTCTCCAAGCACTGAGCCGAAAGGCACGACATCAAACTCAACACCCGTCATGCCGCCAATGATGGCGCCGGTGCCAACACGAGTCCACTGCAAAACCGCACTCAAGCCACCCATGATCACCTGATCAGCGATTTCGACATGACCGGCCAGCGTGGCATTGTTTGCCAGAATAACCCGATTACCGACCTTGCAATCGTGCCCGACGTGAGCCCCCATCATGAACAGACAGCCATCACCAACCTGCGTGACGCCACCGCCACCAGCGGTGCCGGGGTTCATGGTGACATGCTCACGAATCTGATTGTTTTTGCCAATCCGCAACTCGGTGTCTTCACCAGCGTATTTCAGGTCTTGCGGTTGACTGCCAATGCTGGCGAAGGGATAGATCTTCGTACCAGATCCCACATGGGTGCGCCCTTCGAGCGCCACATGCGACTTCAGCACGACGCCGTCGTCCAGCGTAACCTTGCCCCCGACAACGCAATAGGGGCCGATCTCGACCCCGTCTCCCAGCGTCGCACCATCTTCGATGATTGCCGTCGGATGGATGTTGCTCATCAAGTCCTCACGCGTCTACCAGCATGGCGCTGATTTCGGCTTCTGCAACCTTGGCACCGTCCACAAGCGCGACAGCTTCGAAACGCCAGATGTTGGCACGCTGCTTCTTCTTGGTGACGTGAAACTCCACCACATCACCCGGAACAACCGGCTTGCGGAATTTAGCGTTGTCGATCGTCATGAAGTAGACCAACTGCGGCGAAGCGTCCTCGCCGCGAGAATCCACGCAAAGCGCACCGGCAGTCTGTGCCATGGCTTCAATCAGAAGCACCCCCGGCATAATTGGCCGCACAGGAAAGTGTCCTTGAAAATGCGGCTCGTTGATCGTGACATTCTTGATGCCGATACAGCTCCGATCCCCATCCATTTCGATGATCTTGTCGATCATCAGGAAAGGATAGCGGTGCGGCAGCAATTCCATGATCCGCATGATGTCTGCGCTGCCAAGCGTCTTGTTTTCCGTCTGTTCCATTTTAAGCCCCCTAGCGCCATCCGCGCCAGATTGTTGATTTGCACAGTGCCCCAGCGCACCCTGCAAAGGTCAGTCTCAAAAGCAGCTGGACGGGCGACACCTGTACCGACGTCCGAAACAGCCATTTCCTGCCTGTTCCTTTAATTTGCAGAACCCTTTTCTGCAAGCTTGCGAATGGCTGCCATTTCACGAAACCACTGTTTGATGGGTTTCGCAGGCGTCCCGCCATAACGTCCGCCGGCAGGAATGTCGTCATGTACGACGCTGACGGCGGCAACCTGCGCCCCCATGCCAAGCGTGACATGACCACGAACACCGGACTGGCCGCCAATGGCGACATAATCCTCCAGACGGCAACTGCCTGACAGGCCAACCTGAGACACAATAACGCAATGCCGACCAATCACCACGTTGTGGCCGATCTGGACCTGATTGTCGATCTTGGTTCCCTCACCGATCACCGTGTCGCGATTGGCACCACGATCGACGGTGGTGTTGGCACCAATCTCGACATCATCCTGAATAACGACGCGCCCAACCTGTGGCACTTTAAGATGCCCACCTGGCCCCATGGCATAGCCGAAGCCATCCTGTCCGATTGACACGCCCGGATGCAGGAAAACACGATTGCCGAGCAATGCATGTTGAACGGTAGTATTTGGCCCGATAACGCAATCGCGTCCAATGCGCACCCTGTCACTGATCACCGCATTGGCACGCACAACCGTGCCTGCACCAATCTCGGCATGCGCGCCAATCACAGCGCCCGGCTCAACAGTGACATTGTCTTCCAGAGATGCCGTCTCATCAATGATGGCGCGCGCGGAGATCACACCTCGTGCGGCCTCCGACACAGGCGACATGGCTGCCGGAAACAGCTTGGCCAGAACCTTGGCCCAACCGCGATAGGGGTCGCTGCTGACAAGAACCGCAACACCGGCAGGCACCTTGTCGACATGCTTCTTCGCAACAAGACAGGCGGTCGCACCGGTCTCGCGCAGCTTGTCAGCATAAATGGTGTTGTCGAAGAAAACGAGACTGCCGGAACTTGCATCCTCAACAGGTGCCACCGACGCAATCATCGCCGCACCGTCACCGCGCACAAGCTCCGCGCCCGCCCACTCACACAGGGTTGCAACGGAGACCGGCGAGAAAGCTTCAAAGAAAACTGGATCAGACATATCACCTACCCAATAGCAAACGGCCGCCAGCGAATGCGGCGGCCGTTGGAGTATTCAAGAGAACAAAGATCTTAGAACTTCGTTCCACCGCTCAGACGGAAGACCTGGGTCTTATCGGCGTCGTCCTTGACAACCGGCACTGCAAAGTCAGCACGCAGCGGTCCAAAGGGCGACTTCCAGCGGATCCCGAAGCCAACGCTGGCCCGGACATCAAAGCCATCCGATTCCACCGAGCTACCGCCATCAGAAACCGCATCCTCGATCTTGCTGTCCGGATCCCAGACGGACCCGGCATCGGCGAAGACAGCCCCTGAGAGACCGAAGTCTTCCGGGATCATCGGGAACGGGAAGGTTGCTTCCGCCGTGGCTGCCACGAAGAAGCGACCACCAAGAGCATCACCGGAGTTCGCATCACGAGGACCGATCCCCTGGGTCTCGAAGCCGCGGACTGTATCGCCACCAAGCATGAACTGCTGAGTTACGCGCAGGCCGTCGTCACCAAAGCCCTGGATGTTGCCACCCTTGATGCCAAGCTTACCAACAATGCCCCAATCCGGGAACAATTCCTTGTAAGCACGGGCTTCAGCCGTGGTCTTGATGTACTTGGAGTCACCACCAAGGCCAGCGACTTCCTGACCGAACTGAAGGAAATAACCATCCGTCGGGTCAAGGTTGTTGTCGAGAGTGTTCTCGGTCAGCGTGTACCCAACAGCCGAAGTAAAGTAGCTGCCAAGCGAGTTACAGATGGCGAAGGACAGTTCGGAATTCGAACAGTTGCTACTGCTGGAGCTGTCATCCGAAATCTTGGTCTGGAAACCCTGGTAGTAGACACGCAGCGAGGTTTCTTCTTCACGCAGCGGCAAGGTCAGGCCAACTTCACCACCGGTCTTGTCCAGATCGTAGTCACGATAGTCGTTCGCATCATAGGCCTTCTTGTAAAGGTCCAGATCGAACCCGAGACGGCGACCAAGGAAGTAAGGCTCCTTGAACTGGAACTCATACGTCTGAGTGTCCGTACCACCGCCGACAGCGACTTTCACGAACTCACCGCGACCGAGGAAGTTCTTTTCACTCACAGACACATCACCAATGACACCGTCCGTCGTCGAGTAACCGACACCGAAGGAGATCTGTCCCGTCGACTTTTCTTCGACATTGACGTTGATGACCACCTTGTCCGGAGCACTGCCCTGAGAAGTCGTGATGTTGACCTTCTCAAAGAAGCCGAGGTTTTTCAAACGGCGCTTCGCCTTGTCGAGAAGCGTCCGGTTGAAGGCATCGCCTTCGGCCAGATCAAATTCACGACGAATGACATAACCACGTGTCCGGGTATTGCCGGTGATGTTGATACGCTCGACGTAAGCCCGAGGCCCCTGTTCGATGTAATAGGTCAGCGCAATCGTGTGATCCTTGTAGTCACGCGACAGCCTGAGGACGAACCTGTGCAAAGGCATAACCATTCGCAGAGACCTTTTCAGTCAGGTCCTCGACACTCTTTTCAACCTTGAGAGAATTGAAAGTGTCACCAGCATCGGTGATCACATCAGACTTCAGATCATCAGCATGCACTTCCGGAATGGAAGACACGACATCAACGCTGGAAATCTTGTAACGCTCGCCTTCATCAACCGTGAAGGTGATGTCGAATTCATTGTTGCCGCGATCAAGATCGGCCGTTGCAGACAAGATACGGAAGTCTGCAAAGCCCTTCTTGAAGTAGTACTGGCGCAGCAGCTCCTTATCAGCAGACAGACGATCAGGATCGTATGTGTCTGTTGTCCGCAGCCAGCTCAGAAGACCACTTTCGCGGGTCCGCACCACGTCACGCAGTCGACCGTCACTAAAGGAATGATTGCCAATGAAGGTGATACGGCCAACGCCTGTCTTCTTGCCTTCGTTGATTTCGAAGACCAGATCAACGCGCTGATGCCCCCGGTCAATGACCTTGGGATCGACAGAAGCGCCATACCGACCGGATCGGCGATAGGCTTCAAGAATGTTCTGAACGTCAGACTGAACCTTCGCCTTCGTCAGCATGCTGCCGGAAGACGACTGCACGATCCCTTCGAGAGACTTATCCTTGACCTTCTTGTTGCCTTCAAAAGAAACCTGCGAAATCACAGGATTCTCCTTGACGGTCACAATCAGAGTTCCACCGCTTGGCGTGATTTTGACGTCCTCAAAGAGGCCGGTCGCATAAAGCGCTTTCAGCGATTCATCGACATCATACGCGCTGTATGACTTCCCCTTCTGGATGGTCATGTAGCTGAGCACCGTTTCGGGCTCAATGCGGGTGTTGCCGCGCACTGCAATACTGCGTGCGACAGCTGCCTCAGCAGTCGTTACCGAAAGCGGTCCCAGCACAGCGGGAACCACGGCTCCAGAAGTAAAGACAGCCGCTGCAACAAGTACGGCGCGAGTCAATTTGTGCAATCGCTGCATTAGTGCGCTATGCCCTTATGTTTTGAAGCTTTCTGCACGCAAATGTACAGACAGCCCTGATTCTGAGCTACTCGGCTCTTTTTACAGTGTTTTGCCAATTTCGCAACCACATCAATGCCGCATTTCCCATAAGAGCGGGAACAAAAAGCGGTTATCGACGTTACGAGATCAGCTCCCCATCATAGATTCGTCAAACTCATGACATCGTTCCAGGTCGCAAACACCATCAACATCAATACGATGGCGAGACCAAACCGGAACCCGATATCCTGAACCCGCTCGCTGAGAGGCTTCCCTCGAACCGCTTCAGCGAGATAAAAAACCAGATGCCCACCATCCAGCATAGGAATTGGCATCAGGTTAAGAAGTCCTATCGACACCGACAAAATTGCCGCCAATGACACAAGAGGCACAAAGCCTTGCGAGGCCACCTGCCCCGACACTTTTGCCACCCGGATAGGCCCGCCGATCTGATCGGCAGATTCACGGCCTGCAAAAACAGCTCCAAGATAATCGCCGGTCCGTGCCACGATTACCCAGGTTTCATGGACACCACCAACCAGCGCCTCCGCCGGATTGTAGCGCTTGACCACAAGATCCTCGGGCTTGGGACTGCGAGAGACACCCAGAAGCCCCACCCGCTGCACATTGCCAAAGCGATCCTTGATCTCGGAATAACGCGGCGTCACCGTCAATGGCACCTTGACACCGTCACGCTCAACCACGAGATGCAGCGGCAGATTGGCACTGACAGTGACAATCTGCTGAAGAGCGGAAAAGCTGTGGATCTTGTCGCCATCGACACTGAGAATGAGATCGCCCGGCTTCATGCCTGCGGCCGCTGCGGCACTTTCCGGCTGCACCTTGTCAATCTTTGGCGAAATCTCGACCTTGCCAAAGGTCATCAGGATGACCGAGAAGATTGCAATTGCCAGAATGAAATTGGCTACAGGGCCTGCCACTACGACGGCGGCACGCTGCCACACAGGCTTGGCCATGAAGGCGCCTGCGCGCTCTTCTTCACTCATGGCAGCGATCTGGTCACGGTCCGGTACACTGGCGGCGTTGTCGTCGCCTGCGAACTTGACGTAGCCACCGAGTGGAATGGCCGACAAACGCCAGCGCGTTCCCTGACGGTCGGTACGGCCGATCAGCTCACGGCCAAACCCCACAGAAAAGGCATCAACCTTCACTTTGCACCAACGAGCCACCAGAAAGTGGCCGAGCTCATGGAAGAAGACAACGATCGTCAGCACGAACAGAAAGGGGACGATGTAACCAATGATCAGGTGGTAGGCAGATGTCAGAATTTCCATTTATGCCTCTTGAAGACCGCCGCGCATCGCCCGTTCAGATTGGTACGTTAGTCTCTCCCCCCAACGGTGAAAAGAGAATTGTTACGCTTTGTTCTACCCTAAATTTACCGCGTGGCAAATATGCATCGCGGCGCCGCACAGAGCTTTTGCCGGGCCTTTTGCAAGACCTCCGCAACATCATCAAGGCCAGCTGCAAAACAGCCCTGACAAACTTAACAATAGGCGGCAATCCAATCCTAAGCACACCCGCCGAGCCTCATCATCGAGCGCGAACACTGCGTCGATTTCGCCCTAGCACCTGCAAGGCCCCGCGCCGGTCCATGGCTTCAAGTGTCGCCTCGACTGCGGCTGGAATATCCATGAAGCCAATGCCCCCCTTCAAAAAGGCCGCGACGGCAATTTCATCGGCCGCATTAAGCACCGTGGTGGCTCCTTTGCCCGTCTCAAGCGCCTCGAAGGCCAGACGCAAGGCGGGGAACCGCTGCAAATCCGGCTTCTCGAAATCAAGATTGCCAACTTCAGCCAGATCGAGCGGCTCGACAGGTGTCTTCATCCGCTTTGGCCAGGCTGAAGGCATGAGCAATCGGCGTGCGCATATCCGGCACACCCATATGGGCCAGAGTCGATCCATCCTTATATTGAACAAGGCCATGAATAATTGACTGCGGATGCACCAGAACATCAAGCTGCTGGCGCGTGACAGGGAACAGATAGCGAGCCTCGATCACCTCGAAGCCCTTGTTCATCATCGTGGCGCTGTCGATGGTCAAACGATTGCCCATTGCCCAATTGGGATGTTTCAACGCTTCGGCTGCGGTGGCCTTTTTCATATCGTCCAGCGTTGCCGTGCGGAAGGGCCCACCCGAGGCCGTCAAAATGACCTTATGAAGCTGATCGAGATTGGCATTCTCGAAGATCTGAAAGATGGCACTGTGTTCGCTATCGACGGGAAGCAGTGTTGCGCCGGTTTCACCGACCCGCTGCATGAAAAGGTCCCCGGCGGAAACGAGGCATTCCTTGTTGGCAAGGGCGACCGTGCGTCCCGCTTGCAACGCCTGCCAAGTGGGACGAAGCCCGGCGGCGCCAACAATGGCTCCGACCACCATGTCCGCCGGACGACTGACAGCCTCCAGCACGGCCTGTTCGCCGGCCGCCGCCTCAACGCCAGATCCGGCAAGCTGTTCTTTCAGCGACGCCCCAAGATCTTCGCGTGCGATGATGGCAATCTCGGCATGAACATCTTTGGCAAGCCGCGCCAGGTCATCAACATTGCTGTTGGCCACCAGGGCCACGACTTCGAACCGCTCCGGGTTGCGTCGCAAAATGTCCAGCGTGTTCTGGCCGACGGAACCGGTCGCGCCAAGAACGGTGACCTTCATCGGCGCGTCCTGCGCAAGCTTACCGGCATCCGAACGGACACGGTCAATTTCCACTGATGACACGAGGATACCTCTTCGTACTGTGACGGCGAGCCAGCGCCTGCGCAGCTGCTGCGCTCATCCCCGATGAGCGGACGATGCAAAGTGAGAGCCATCACTAGCGCAACCCAAGCCCGGCCAACGGGTCGCCAAGCGAGCCACCCAGCACAAGACCAAGCACCATGGCGATGACCGCAGCAACGACAAGCCCGTCGACCCGGTCCATGATACCGCCATGCCCCGGAATGAGGTTGCTGGAATCCTTGATCTCGAACCGACGCTTGAGAGAGGATTCGCCCAGATCGCCCAGTTGCGCCACAATAGACAGGACGCCAGCCAACACCATCCAGCGCACAGTCGCTTCCAGATCCAGTACCAGCGCAAAAAGGCCCGCAACGAGAATGGCGCTGACGAAACCGCCAAGTGCGCCGGACCATGTTTTCTTAGGGGAAACGCGCGGCCACAGCTTCGGCCCACCGAAAGTGCGACCCGTGAAGTAGGCCAGAATATCCGTCGCCCAGATGATGAGCAGCAGATAAAAGACAAAGATGCGACCATCGACGCCCTGACGAACGCCTATCAGGCCGACCAGCGACACGGCAGAATACAAAAACCCCGCTGCAGCCCATTTGGCCCGTGCGGTCAAGCGGCCGATGAGCAGCACCAGAACGGGCACCGCAACAAGGCAGGCCAGAAGCAATACTGGAAAATCGAGGGCATAAAAGACGCCAGTCGCAATCACTCCCACCAAAGACAGGATGCCCGGGGTTGAAACCCATTGACGATTGGTCATCATCAGCCATTCCCACTGAATGAGAACGCAGACGAGGCCGGTCAAAAGAAGAAACGGCACACCACCAAACCAACAGATGAGCAAGGAAAGCGGACCGAGAATGACGGCGGATGCCAAACGCAATTTCAGGTCGGACATTCGTCCGCGACCATCTGCGGCCCCTGCCCCCTTGTCGTCATTGCCCATCTATCGCGCCTTGGCCCCGAGCCCGCCAAAGCGTCGCTCACGCCCGGCGAATTCTGCCAGAGCCAGATCAAAGGCCTGCTCGTCAAATTCCGGCCAGTGACACGGACAGAAATAGAACTCGGAATAGGCAGCCTGCCACATCAGAAAGTTGGACAAGCGCATTTCACCACTGGTGCGGATGATCAGATCGGGATCGGGAAAATCTGCTGTGTCGAGACGCTGATCAATCATTTCAGACGTGATTGCATCCGGCGTCAGCTCGCCGCTTTTCACGTCCTCGGCGAGAGACCGTACGGCGCGCACGATTTCGTGGCGGGCGCCATAATTGAACGCAACCACCAACGTCATGCCTGTATTCGCCAACGTCAGGTTTTCTGCCTGCTCAAGCAACTGGCGAATGCCCCGGTCTAGCCCGTCGCGCTCGCCAATGACGCGGACGCGAATATTGCCCTGGTGCAATTCAGAAAGGTCACGCTGCACGAACCGCTTCAACAGCCCCATGAGAAAGGACACTTCCCCGTGCGGGCGGTTCCAGTTTTCCGAGGAGAACGAAAAGATCGTCAGATATTTCAAGCCAAGGCCGGAGGAATGCCGGATCAGACGCCGCAATGCATTCAGCCCCGCGCGATGCCCTTCCGATCTGGAAAGACCACGCGACTGAGCCCAACGCCCGTTTCCATCCATGATGACGCCAACATGAACAGGCAGGCGCGTGGTGTCACGCGCCTGCATCTCGCTCACATCTTGCGTGTCGGACTGTGCGGTCATCGACCCCCGGCCCTCCTTGTCAAGTCAACCATCAGGACAGGATCAAACCTGAGCAATTTCCTGCTGCTTGTGTTCCAGAAGACCGTCAACTTCGGTAATCATTTCATCCGTCAGCTTCTGAACGTCATCAGACGCCACGCGGCTGTCATCCTGAGAGATGTCACCGGCTTTTTCGAGTTTCTTGGCCGTGTCCATACCATCGCGGCGCACATGGCGGATCGCCACCTTGGCCTGCTCGGCATACTTGTGCGCCAGCTTGATAAGCTCCTGACGACGCTCCGTGTTCAACTCGGGGATCGGCAAACGCAGCAGCGTTCCATCGACGACAGGGTTGAGGCCAAGGTTCGATTCCCGGATCGACTTCTCAACAGCCCCCACCATGCCCTTGTCCCACACCTGCACGGCAAGCATGCGCGGCTCGGGAACAGTGACGCTGGCGACCTGATTGATCGGCATCGGCTGGCCATAGGCACTGACGGTAATGGCGTCCAGCATCGACGAGGATGCACGGCCTGTTCTGAGCGCGCCAAAATCGGTTTTCAAAGACGCAAGCGCGCCTTGCATGCGACGCTTCAGATCGTCCAGATCCACACCTTCTACCGGCATAGCTTCCTCACTAGATATTTATGAAAGTCTTGCAACAGTCGTTGGCGGCCAAAATCGCACACCTGTGGTGAATTACAAGTGGTATGACCGCCGACCTGATTAAAAGTCTTAGTTGCCAACAACCGTATAGCGACCCGTTTCCTTAAGAACACTGACCAGTGCGCCTTAGGTGTATGGATCGAAAAAATGATCATCGGCACGTCGTTGTCACGCGCAAGCGCAATTGCCGTTGTATCCATGACCTTGAGGTTGCGCTGAATGACATCGTCATAGGTCAGCGTATCGTAGCGTTCCGCATCCGGATTGATCTTGGGGTCTTCGGAGTAGACGCCATCAACCTGTGTACCTTTGAGAAACGCATCGCATTTCATTTCGACGGCGCGCAGAGCTGCCCCTGAGTCGGTGGTGAAGAACGGGTTTCCGGTGCCGCCTGCAAACACGATCACATCGCCATCTTCCATGTAACGCTCGGCGACACGCTGCGTGAATGTTTCGCAAATCGAGGGAACGGGAACAGCGGAGAGAACGCGCGAGGGAACATTCACGCGGCGCAAGGCATCAGCCAACGACAAGGAGTTCATGATGGTGGCCAACATGCCCATGTGATCGCCGCTGACGCGGTTGCCACCTTTGGCTGCCACAGCAACACCGCGGAAGATATTGCCGCCGCCGACCACGATACCCACCTGAGCCCCAAGTGCGACTGCGTCCGCGATTTCTTTCGCGACCCGCTGCACAACCTGAGGATCGATCCCAAAGGGCTGCGAGCCCATCAGCGCTTCGCCTGAGAGCTTGAGCAGCACGCGCTTCCAACGCAAGGGCTTCGTCATGGTGTGGCCTTTCCTTTTACAAACTTCCTTCTAAAAAAAAGCGCCGGTCAATGCCGGCGCTTTCTCGTGTCTTACTGTCCGGTGGCCGCCGCCACCTCGGCGGCGAAATCCGCCTCTTCCTTCTCGATCCCCTCGCCGAGAGCGAGACGGGAGAAACCGGAAAGCTTGATTTCCGTGCCCAGTTCCTTGGCCAGCGCATCGACAGCCTGTTCGACCGTCTTGTCCGGATCAATGACGAAAGCCTGCTTGGTCAGCGTGACTTCTTCATAGAACTTGCGGATACGACCTTCGACCATCTTTTCGATGATGTTGTCCGGCTTGCCGGATTCACGTGCCTGTTCGGAGAAGACGGCGCGTTCGCGCTCGACAACTTCCGGATCCAGATCATCCGTGGTCAGTGCCAGCGGGCTGGTTGCAGCAATGTGCATGGCAATCTGACGACCAAGTGCGTTCAGCTTGTCCTTGTCACCGGTCGATTCGAGCGCGACCAGAACCCCAATCTTGCCAAGACCATCGGCAACGCCGCCGTGGATGTAGTTGGCAACAACGCCGGTGCTGACCGAAAGAACTTCACTGCGACGCAGGTTCATGTTCTCGCCGATCGTAGCGATCGCGTCCTTGATGGTGTCTTCAACAGACTTTTCGCCCATTTTCGCGGACTTGACTGTGTCAACAGAGCCATCGGTTGCAATTGCAACTTCTGCAACATTGCGAACCAGCTGCTGGAACCCTTCGTTGCGGGCAACAAAGTCGGTTTCGGAGTTCAGCTCGATCACGGCAGCCTTGGCGCCTTCGGAAGCAACGCCAACCAGGCCTTCGGCAGCAACACGGCCAGCCTTCTTGGCAGCCTTTGCAAGACCTTTGGTGCGCAGCCAATCAACGGCTGCTTCCATGTCGCCACCCGACTCGGTCAGGGCAGTCTTGCAGTCCATCATGCCAGCGCCGGATGTTTCGCGCAGCTCTTTGACCATCGAAGCGGTAATGCTCATCGGAAGCCTCGTGGATAGGAGGTTATAGACAAAAGCGGTAAGACCTGTCCTACCGCATAAATGTGACGGAAACGCAGACATGCGTTTCCGTCCTTTTCGTTCAAGACCCGTTCCGCACAAACACGTCCGGCCCAGGCATCAAAACAACACCGATTACTCAGCTGCGGCTTCTTCGCCAGCAGTTGCTTCAACAGCAGTTTCTTCGCCAGCAGCTTCAGCAACGAGTGCTTCTTCGACCGGAGCGTCTTCTGCTTCACCGATGTCCATGCCGGATCCACCCTGTGCACGAAGGATGCCGTCGATCGCTGCGCGCTCGATCAGATCGCAATAAAGCGAGATCGCGCGGCCGGCGTCGTCGTTGCCCGGCACCGGATAGGTGATGCCTTCCGGATTGGAATTGGTGTCGAGGATAGCTGCGACCGGGATCCCCAGACGACGTGCTTCCTGAATGGCGATGGCTTCACGGTTGGTGTCGATCACGAAGATCAGGTCCGGAAGACCACCCATATCCTTGATGCCGCCCAGGTTCCGCTCAAGCTTTTCGCGCTCGCGGTCCATGAACAGACGCTCTTTCTTGGTCAGCGAGTTCGCTGCATCGGAACCAAGCGTTTCTTCGAGCTTGCGAAGACGCTGGATCGAATTGGAGATCGTCTTCCAGTTCGTCAGCATGCCGCCGAGCCAACGTGCATTCACGAAGTACTGAGCAGAGTTGCGAGCGGACTGAGCAACAGATTCCTGTGCCTGACGCTTGGTGCCAACGATCAGAACGCGACCGCCGCGAGCGACGGTGTCGCTGACAGCCTTCAGAGCCTGATGGAAGAGCGGCACGGACTGTGCCAGGTCAATGATGTGAATGTCGTTGCGGACACCGAAGATGTACTGACCCATACGCGGGTTCCAACGGTGCTTCTGGTGACCAAAGTGCACACCAGCTTCCAGCAGCTGACGCATGTTGATATCGGGCAGAGCCATCGCTCTTTACTCCTGTTTTCCGGTTACTCCTCCGCGGGCAGGTTGCGGATCCTTGCGACAAACCTCAAAGCAAGGTCATTCAATTCGCAAGAACCACCGGATAGACTATCGGATACACCGATAACCACCTCCCGCGTGTGGGATGGGCGCCTTATATGCGGGGTTCGGATGAATTTCAAGGCCCGATCACGCGATTTCCCGGTATGGACCGCAGATGTGCCCGCTCCGCATAAATTGGCGCCTCCAAACCCGACACAAGGCTTCGGAAAACGACGAGGCACGGGACCGGACAACCACCTCGACCTTCCCTCCTGGACATGCGCTCATATACAAAAGAGCGCGCTGACCATTCAGGGACAGGCTATGGGATCACGCCATCTGAACGTCGATCACACCGGGCGTCGCCTTGATGGCACCGGCAATCTCCGGTGACAACCGATAGCGCTGCGGCAAACGCACCTCAACCTCCTGTTCGCCATTGTCCAGCATCGCCACTACCCGGACCTCCCCCTCGCCGCGTTGCTGCAAATGCCGCGACAGGCTTTCCACCGCGCGAATATCTTTCAGGAAGACGCACATGCTCTTTTGAACCCGAGCGGCCACGGCCTCGATCGGATCGACCTGCTCGATGCGGATGCTTGGCTCATCATCCCGCAAATCCGCGCCCACCAGCACCACCATTGAACGGCCCGGTTCCAGCACATCGCGGAATTGCTCAAGCTTCTCCTTGAACAGCAAACCTTCAAACTGACCCGTACCATCAGAAAAGCGGACAATGCCCATCTTGTTGCCGGTCTTGGTCTTGCGCTCCTGCTTGGAGATCACCGTTCCTGCCAGACGGCCCGCGGAAGCGCCTTTCTTCACGGCTTCAGCGAACTTCGCCCAGGGCTGCACCCGCATCTTGTCGAGCAGCGCATCATATTGATCAAGCGGGTGTGCCGACAGATAGAAGCCGATGGCCGAATGTTCGCGGTTGAGTTTTTCTTCCGAGTTCCAGCCATGAACATCCGGCAACTGCAACGGCTCTTCGCTTTCGCTACCGCCAAACAATTCGTCCTGGCCAAGCGTCCGATTTTCTTCTGAGCGCTGTGCCAGACCCATCACCCGGTCAAGCCCCTCGAAAACCCGCGCGCGGTTCGGCTCGATCTCGTCGAACGCACCGGCAGCGACCAGATTTTCGAGCGTGCGCTTATTGAGTTGGCGCGGTGAAATCCGGCGGGCAAAATCGCCCATGCTGCGGAACGGCTTGTCGCCCCGCACCGAGACGATATGTTCGACCGCCTGCTCGCCAACGCCTTTGATAGCCCCCATGGCGTAGATGATCTTGCCATCCTGCACATCGAAATGAACAAAGGAGCGATTGATCGAGGGAGACACGATCTCGATCCCCATGCGCCGGACTTCCTGTCGGAAATCGCCCAGCTTTTCGGTATTGCCCATATCAAGTGTCATGGAGGCAGCCATGAACTCGACCGGGTGGTTCGCCTTCAACCAGGCAGTGTGATAGGAGACCAACGCATAGGCTGCGGCGTGCGACTTGTTGAAACCATAGTTGGCGAATTTTGCCACCAAGTCGAAAATCGTACCTGCCTGCTCCTTGGAAATTCCCCGCTCAACCGCCCCGTCGACAAAACGAGCACGCTGAATTTCCATCTCGGCAGCAATCTTCTTCCCCATGGCACGACGCAGAAGATCAGCTTCACCGAGCGAATAGCCGGATAGAACCTGCGCGATCTGCATCACCTGTTCCTGATAGACGATAATGCCATTCGTCTCCATCAGGATCGGCTCTAGCAATGGATGCAGACAATCCGGTTCCTGCTCGCCGTGCTTCACAGCGTTGTAAACGGGAATGTTTTCCATCGGGCCAGGACGATAGAGCGCCACCAGCGCAATGATGTCTTCGAACCGGTCAGGCTTCATGCCCGCAATGGCGCGGCGCATCCCCTGACTTTCAAGCTGAAACACGCCAAAGGTCTCGCCACGGGTCAACATCGCATAGGTCAGACCATCATCGATGGGCAGGCCCGCAACATCGACATCGATACCGCGGCGCGCAATCAACTTCACTGCGGTATCGATGACCGTTAGCGTTTTCAGGCCAAGAAAGTCGAACTTCACCAGTCCGGCATCTTCCACCATCTTCATGTTGAACTGCGCGACCGGCATATCTGAGCGCGGATCGCGGTAGAGCGGCACAAGCTGTTCCAACGGCCGATCGCCAATCACCACACCAGCGGCATGGGTTGAGGCGTGACGGTACAACCCCTCAAGTTTCTGCGCCATCGTCAGAAGCTTGTCGACAATTTCCTCTTCCCTTGCGGCTTCGCGCAGACGTGGCTCATCAAGGAGCGCCTGCTCAAGTGTAACCGGGTTGGCGGGATTGGACGGCACCAGCTTGCAAAGACGGTCGACCTGGCCATAAGGCATTTGCAGCACACGACCGACATCGCGCAGCACCGCGCGGGCCTGCAAGGACCCGAAGGTGATGATCTGCGCCACCTGGCCGCGACCATATTTTTCCTGAACGTAACGAATGACCTCTTCACGCCGCGACTGGCAGAAGTCGATGTCGAAATCCGGCATCGACACACGTTCAGGATTGAGGAATCGTTCGAACAGCAAGGAAAAGCGCATTGGATCAAGGTCGGTGATCGTCAGTGACTAAGGCCACCAACGACCCTGCGCCCGATCCACGCCCCGGCCCCACCGGAATGTCGTGGTTCTTGGCCCACTTGATGAAATCCGCAACGATGAGAAAGTAACCGGGGAACTTCATACCCTCGATAATCCCGACCTCATATTCGAGGCGGTCCCAATAGGCTTTTTCATCTAGCCCCGGCGCCAGTACCATGCGCTGCAAGCCGGTTGCGCAGACCGTCTTCCGCCTGACGGCGCAATTCACTCGCCTCGGCCCGTTCGGCTTCTTCCGGGTCCGCATCAGCGCCAGCAAAACGTGGCAGGATCGGATCACGGCGCAAGGGACGATAGCTGCACCGCTGTGCAATCTCGACGGTGGCCGCCAACGCTTCCGGCAGATCAGCAAACAACTCCTGCATCTCGGACCGGGATTTGAAATAATGCTCTGGCGTCAGCCGGCGGCGATCATCCTCGATCACCACCCGACCCTCGGCAATGCAGATCAAGGCATCATGCGCCTCATAATCGTCACGTGATTTAAAGAAGGCTTCGTTTGTCGCAACGATGGGAAGACCCATTTCATAGGCAAGATCAAGCATCGGCGCTTCGGTGCGCTTTTCCTCCTCCATGCCATGACGCTGGATCTCGATGTAGCAGCGACCCGGAAAGGCTGCGGCCAGCGCGTCCAGACGCTCGCGAGCCAATCCCTTGCGGCCAGACAACAACGCCTGACCAATCGGCCCAAGGCTGCCACCAGTCAGGACGATCAGCCCGTCCGAATGCTCCAACAGATATGAAAATGAGACATGTGGCTTCAGCCCCGTGGCCGTGTCGAGAAAAGCCCTCGACGACAATTCCATCAGGTTGCCATACCCGATCTCCGACATGGAAAGCAGGACAAGCTCACTCAACTCGCCCTTGTCATCATGCTCATCAGTAGGCGCTTCAAGACGCACTGTCAGCTGAATACCAATGATCGGCTGAATGCCACTGCCCCACGCTTTGTGAGAAAACTCCTGCGCACCAAACAGATTGCCCGAATCGGTGATGGCAAGCGCTGGCTGCGCATCATCTTCTGCAAGCGACAGCAGTTTCTTGATCGGCAAAGCCCCTTCAAGCAAGGACAGCGCCGAGTGAACTCTGAGATGAACAAAGCCAACCTTGTCACGCTCCGACCTTGCTCGCGCCAAAAGGCTTTCGTCAGATGGCGCAAGGGCAACAGGATTGGAAAGGTCTTGGCTCATCGCTCAGGCTCCGCATGATCGCACCGGAATGCCCTGTCGCGCTTATGAAACTCGACAGGCTATGCCGACACAGCCGGACACTCGCTCACAGTGCGGCGAAGGTAGCCCCCTGATCCCTGCCAAGGCAATGCAGAGAGCCGATCATCGATCTTTGATCGACAGCTTTTACCTCTACGCACAGCTTAGAGATGAAGCAGAACATCCCCCCACACAACCATCGAGGTTGCAAAGGCAACGAGGGAAGCAAAGGCGGCACAGTCACGGGCAAGAAGGATCATTTTCAAACTCCATACGACGAACTCTCTTCGTTAAAATCATTTTGTTCTTATTTTGTTCGCCTTGCAAGCACTTTTTGTTCTTTTTACGAAAAGGCCGACTTTTCTGACGACGCCGGACGCCTGAAAGACGCGTTTGGCGGCACACAAAAAGGGCCGGCACTCAAAATGGTGCCAGCCCTTTCAAACCGTCAGATGATGTCACAGATGCCCCGAGGATCTCGGGTGATCAGAACGTATGAGGAACGAGGTGGCCGCCCGACAGGGTCACGCAACGGTCCATGCGGGCCGCCAGCTCCATGTTGTGCGTCGCGAAGATCGTCGCCACGCCAGATGCCCGCACCAGAGCATGCAGCGCATCGTAGACATAATCTGCCGTCGCCGGATCCAGATTGCCGGTCGGCTCGTCCAGAAGAAGCAGTTGCGGCGCATTGGCCACGGCGCGGGCAACCGCCACGCGTTGCCGTTCGCCACCGGACAATTGTGCCGGACGGTGATCGGCTCGTTCTGCCATCTTGAGATAGGACAGAAGGTCCATCGACCGCTCGCGCGCCAGCTTCTTGGACAGGCCAGAAATCATCTGCGGCAACATGATGTTTTCGACCGCTGAAAACTCCGGCAGGAGATGGTGGAACTGGTAGACAAAGCCAATCTGGTCACGCCGCAAGGTCGTTCGCTCTGTATCCGACATCTCGCAGGCGTTCTCGCCAGCAATGAAAACGTCGCCATCGTCAGGATATTCCAGAAGCCCGGCGATGTGGAGCAGCGTCGACTTGCCCGTGCCAGACGGGGCCACCAGAGACACCATTTCACCACGCGCCATGGAAAAGTCGATGCCACGCAGGACGTGCAGCTCTCTGTCACCTTCTTCGAAGACCCGGGTGACGCCACGCAGCGCCAGCGCCGGGACAGGGCGATGGGCGGCCGTTTGATGAGAAGCGGATTGCATTATTCGTACCTCAACGCTTCAACCGGATCGAGACGGGCAGCCCGCCAGTGCCGGATAGACAGTGGCCAACAGCGACAGAACCAATGCCATGACGAGCACCAGCGTAGTCTCGCCGTTGTCGATCTGCGCCGGCAGCTTGGAGAGGAAATACAGCGTCGGATCGAAGACTTCCGTGCGCGTGATCCAGGAAATGAACTCACGGATGTTCTCGATGTTCAGACATACCAGCAACCCAAGACCGAAGCCTGCGAATGTGCCGACGAAACCGATGCTGGCACCCGTGATCAGGAAAACCCGCATCACCGCGCCTCGTGAGGCGCCCATGGTACGCAGAATGGCAATGTCGCTGCCCTTGTCCTTCACCAGCATGATCAGCCCGGAGACGATGTTCAGCGCAGCCACCAGCACGATCAGGCTCAGGATGATGAACATCACATTGCGCTCCACTTGAAGCGCGGAAAAAAAGGTGACGTTTCGTTGCCGCCAGTCGGTGATATAGGTCGGACGGCCCGCCGCCTTCTGCACGGCTGCCTTCATCGTGCCCACGGTGTCGGGATTGGACACATAAAGCTCGATGCCGGTGACCTTGTCTTCCATGTTGAAGAAGTTCTGTGCCTCGGTCATGGGCATGAAGACAAAGGTGCTGTCATACTCACTCATGCCGATCTCGAAGATGGCAACGACCTTGTAGCCCTTCACCCGCGGCGTTACCCCCATCGGGGTGACATTGCCCTGCGGGCTGATAATGGTGATCTGGTCGCCGACCGACACACCAAGCTGCTGGGCCATGCGCGTGCCAATTGCGACGCCGCCAGATTGATCGAAATTCTTGAAGGTGCCCATTTTGACGTTCTGTGACACCAGAGGAACCTTGCGCAGCCCGCTCTCGTTCATGCCGCGCACCAGTCCCCCCAGATTACCGCTTGGGCCGGAAACCAGTGCTTGCCCTTCGACAAAGGGAATGGCCCCGACAACGCCCGGCACGCCGGCCAGCCGCTTGGCGACCGGATCATAATTGGTGAAAGGCTCACCGCTCGTCTGCACCAGCATATGGCCGTTGATACCAAGGATCTTGTCGAGCAACTCGGCTCGAAAGCCGTTCATGACCGCCATGACGATGACAAGCGTTGCAACGCCAAGCGTAATGCCGACAAAAGAGAACCCGGCGATGACGGAAATGAAAGTTTCCTTGCGGCGGGAGCGCAGATACCGCCCGGCCAGCATCCATTCGAATGCCGAAAACGGTCTGTTGGCCCTCAAGTCGGAAGACCCGACTTCAGCGGTCTCATGCTCAGTCATCTACCATCCACTCTTGCGAAATCTGATCAGCCTGACCGAACCTGCCTTTTCTCACAGGTTCGAACAAGCGATTCGGCACCAAAGCCATTCCTTCTTCCCGGCCAATTCCGGCTTTTTGAAGAAGGAATCAGAAACCATGGGAAATTTCAGGACTTTGCCACCTTCCCACGAGGCCTTTTCAGGGCGACGCCTCAGACCCCAAACGTCAGATCAGGCTTTCAGAAAATGTCGGCCAAAGCCGTTTTCAGCCTGTCAAACGTTGCTTCGGGAGACAGCAGTTCCTTCTCGCCCGTCTTGCGATCCTTGACTTCAAGAACACCGTCTTTAAGACCACGTGGACCGACGACAACCTGATACGGCAAACCGATCAAATCCATGGTTGAGAACTTAGACCCGGCCCGCGCATCGGTGTCGTCGTAAAGCACTTCAATGCCAGCAGCAGTGAGTTTGGCATAAAGCTCTTCACATGCTGCGTCAGAGGCATCGTCACCCGCCTTCAGGTTGATCAAACCAACATGGAACGGGGCCACAGCCGCGGGCCAAATGATGCCCTGATCGTCATGGCTTGCTTCCAGAATCGCCCCCAGAAGACGCGACACGCCAACCCCATATGACCCCATGTGAACCGGAACATCGGTGCCATCGCGGGTGGTGACCTTAGCGCCCATCGGCTCGGAATACTTGGTGCCGAAGTAAAATGTCTGCCCAACTTCAATGCCGCGCGCCGCGATGCGCTTTTCCGCCGGCACGCTGGCCTCGAAGGCTTCCATGTCAATGACATCTTCAGTTGCCGCATAAAGCGAGGTCCAATCCTCGACAATGCTGGTCAGATCACCATCAAAATCAATGTCTGTGCCTGGCACAGCCTTTTCCAGAAATCCTTGTGGCAGAACACCGCGCTTTCGCCGGTCTCGGCCAGCACGATGAACTCATGACTGAGATCGCCCCCAATGGGGCCAGTCTCTGCCTGCATCGGAATCGCGGTCAGGCCCATACGCTTGTAGGTGCGCAGATAGGCCACGAACATGCGATTGTAGGATTTCACTGCGGCGTCCTGATCAATGTCAAAGGAATAGGCATCCTTCATCAGGAACTCACGGCCGCGCATGACCCCAAAGCGAGGGCGGACTTCGTCGCGGAACTTCCACTGGATGTGGAACAGGTTCAACGGCAGATCCTTGTAGGAGCGCACGGACGAGCGGAAGATGTCGGTGATCATTTCTTCATTGGTCGGCCCGTACAGCATGTCGCGCTCGTGACGATCAGTCACGCGCAGCATTTCGGCACCATAGGCATCGTAACGCCCACTTTCACGCCACAGGTCCGCCGACTGCAACGTCGGCATCAAAAGCTGAACCGCCCCGGCGCGCTCCTGCTCCTCAATGACGATCTTTTCGATCTTCTTGAGAGCGCGCAGCCCCAGTGGCAACCACGAATAGATCCCCGCAGACTGCTGCCGAATCATGCCGGCACGGAGCATCAATCGATGTGAAACGATTTCCGCTTCCTTGGGCGTTTCCTTCAAGATAGGCAAAAAATAGCGGGACAGGCGCATGTATTCTCTCTTTATTTCCGGGCGACAGCCTTTTGACTACTCAAACCGCATGAGACTTGGAAAAACAAGACCTCGCCACGCTTTTGACGCCACTTTTTCAAATAGTCCAACCCTTCTGTTTCGCGACCTTTACGCCCTTGAAAGCCGGTTGGCCAGAACAGTCTTTCCCGCACACAAACACAAACGAAAGCAGACGCAATGAAATGAAATATACGCGAAAGAAGCGCAAGCTTTTTGATCATTTAGAGCGCAAGAGGAAATTTTAGGCTTTGCTGCACAAACTGGTGACAAGAATAAGACAATGAGCTAGTTTCAAATCATCGAACGGGAGCAAGGTGGAGACGCTAAGGTCCCAAAGAATAACGTGTTCTAGGTCTTGGGAGGAAGAGCTCTTTGGCGCAACTCTAAGTGTGCTGCCGAATTGGAATGTAACATCGTTCCAGTGATGAGAGTATAGACGCGTTACTGAAAAAGCAGGGCTTCGGCCCTGCTTTTTTTTGCCTAGATTACCTGTTTTCCGCCGTTTCAGGACAATAGATTGCCACCTCCAGTGCAAGTGGAGACAGGCGAAGAATGAGCAGGCACGCCCCTCACCTCTTTTTTCATCACCCGCATAACGCTGAGGCAAGCCACAATTGCCCCTGACAAGATTGCTAAGCAGCGCTGCAATGGATCTGGATCGTGGTCTTATTGATCTTCCCTCGCCCCCGCCCCGTCAGAACATCGGCATTTAAAAGGCCATTTCAGGCATGATTCACGACTTCTTCATGCCTGAAACTGTCTCGTGCAGCTATTCAATGACTTTTCCGGAAAAAAATATCAGCGAAAAGACCTGTTCACAGGCGCTAAAAGCGAAAGTCGGTGTGCCTAAAAACGGTCCGAAGGCGGCGTCAAAAATGGAATCTCGTCCAAGGACAGACCGATATGGGTGGCAACAAATCCCAGAAGAAAGATCGCGCTGGCCCCAAGTGTCGTCAAAATGAGGACTCGGCGAAACCGAGGGCGCACCGGTGCGCCCGGCTCAGTGCCCGGAGTAATTATCCCGGTCTCTGCCTGTGAGCGGCCAGCCGCCAAAGGTAGAACGGCAAACAGCAAGATCCACCAGATCATGATGTAAATCGCGGAATAATAAATGATATCCATCGCCTTCTCCCGGTTGGCTGAGGCTCCACCCTTGAGCTTCTCCGCCTAGAACTGCCCTTGCGAGAGTTATTGTGCGCGGATCTCCGTGACCCTGCAAGTCTGCGAAATACCCAGCCTTTGCAGGTATTCGCCTAGATTCGGTTTCAGACGAAAAAGCGGGACGTGGGAAAAACCCGCGCCCCGCTTTCGCAGAGATTAGACAGTGTCTGACGGTCGCGTCAGATTGTGGTGACAGTCACCCGAACCTGGGTCTTCTTGCCCCACACGTCCAGCACGGCCGCCCGTGCCGCACGGCGAGAGGCTTCCCCGATCAAGTCACGGTCCTTGCGGCGTGCCTTGGGGATGCTGGTAACAGCACCGACAACCGCCTTGCGCACGATGTCTTCCATCGCTTCACCTTCGTCATCACTTTCCGGCATGCCCATCATGACAATCGCTGGATCGTGCAGCAGGTTTCCAGAGGCATTGACAACAAGCGACACGACAAGAATGCCCGCATACGACAGCTTGCGGCGATCCCGCACACCAGTTTCATCCGGATCGTCCAGGATGTGGCCATCCATGACCAGAATGCCCGGCTCAATCTCGCCCACCACACCGGCACGACCCGCGTTCAAACGGGTGATCTTGCCGTTTTCGATCTGAATGACTTCCGGAACCTGCATCTTTTCAGCAAAGGCAGCATGAGCGGCCAGATGCAGTGGCTCACCGTGAACCGGCACGGCCACAGACGGTCGCACCAACTGATACATCTGCTCAAGTTCGCCCCGACGCGGATGGCCTGAGACGTGCACCATCGCGTCGCGATCAGTCACGATCTGCACACCGCTCTTGGCAAGATTGTTGAGAACAGCGCCCACAGCCTTCTCGTTGCCAGGGATGGTGCGCGACGAGAAGATCACCGTGTCACCCTTGGAAAAGGCAATGTGGCGATGCTCACCACCGGCAATACGCGACAAGGCGGCGCGGGCTTCGCCCTGCGAGCCGGTACAAAGCAGCACGGCTTTTTCGCGCGGCAGATAGCCAAAGGCATCCTCGTCCAGGAACGGGGCCAAGCCATCGAGATACCCGAGTTCACCCGCCACTTCGATCGCGCGGTGCATCGAGCGGCCAACGACCACCAGATCCCGGTCACAGGCCGCAGCCGCCAGTGCAATACCGCGAATACGAGCGACGTTAGAGGCAAAGGTGGTAATCGCAATGCGCTTGGTGGCGGACTTCATCACCTTGGTCAGTTCGGCGACGACATCAGCCTCGCTCGGACTGACGCCATCACGGATGGCATTGGTGCTGTCGCAAACCAGCGCCGTGACACCTTCGTCGCCCAGTTCGCGCAGACGATCGAGATCGATCGATTTGCCGATTCCGGGGGTCGGGTCGATTTTCCAGTCGCCTGTGTGCAGAACCAGATTGCCCCCCGCACGGATCGCCAGAGCACAGGGCTCCGGGATCGAGTGTGTCATGGCAATAAACTCAACATTGAATGCACCAATATCAATCCGGTCACCCTGCTTGACGACCGTGACAGGCACTTCTTCAACGCCTGGCTCGCGCTCAATCTTCGAGGCCAGCAGACCGGCAGTAAAAGCCGTTGCATAGACAGGGATCTTCAGGAACGGCCAGAGATGCGCAATCGCGCCGTAATGATCTTCATGGGCATGTGTGATGACCATGGCCTCGATACGGTCGATATTCTCTTCAAGAAAGCTGATGTCCGGAAACACCAGATCAATCCCCGGCAGGTCAGGACCGGCGAAGGAGACGCCGCAATCAACCATGAGCCAGCGTCGATCATTCTTCGGGCCAACGCCATAAAGCGCCAGGTTCATTCCAATTTCACCTACCCCACCGAGGGGCAGAAAAACAATATCAGTGGCGGATGCCATACGTTACTCCACTTGCTGCTCCCTTGTCGCCCTTCACACCGTTTTGACGGCGGGACTGACCTTGAAACAGACCGGACAATCGCGTCCGGATGAACTTCGGGACCAGGACCGTCGATCCTGCACCCATGCGAAAAATAAGAACGTGCCTTCAAAAGGGGCGGTCTCAGGCCTCACATCCCAAAAGATGCCAGCCGTCCCGCTCCTCATGAAGACGCGCTTCAGCGTGAATATGCGCAAACCGCCCCCCGCGCAAGGCGGAAGAGCGGTTGACACAAGATCAAGCGGTTTACCGGACTGAATTACTTGCCCAAGCTTGCCGTTTTTTCGGCATTGGCGGGCTGCGCCAAGGCCTGATGATAGTTCGACACCAGATTGTTCACCGACCCGCGGCTGATATCCAGCACAGCATTCGGGTAAACACCCAGCACGATAATGAGGATCACCAGCGGAGCCAGGATCACCTTCTCGCGCGGCTTCAAATCAAGCAGCGACTTCAGGCTGTCCTTTTCCATCGGTCCAAACAACACCTGGCGATACAGATAAAGCGCATAACAGGCCGACAAAATAACACCGGTCGTGGCAACCACCGCGACGAGCGAGTTCACCTGGAACGCACCAATCAATGTCAGCACTTCTCCGATGAAACCAGATGTGCCTGGCAGACCAACATTGGCCATTGTCAGGATCATGAAGACAACGGCGTATTTCGGCATACGGCTGACAAGCCCACCATAAGCAGAAATCTCGCGGGTCCGCATGCGGTCATAAATCACGCCGACACAGAGGAACAGAGCCGCAGAGACCAAGCCATGCGACAGCATCTGGAAGACAGCGCCCTGCACCCCTTCTGGTGTCATCGTGAAAAGGCCCATCGTGGCAAACCCCATATGAGCAATCGAGGAATAGGCGATCAGCCGCTTCATATCGCCCTGCACCATGGCCACAAGCGAGGTGTAGACGATAGCGATGGCTGATAGCGTAAACACCATTGGCGCGAAGTAATGCGAGGCATCCGGGAACATCGGCAACGAAATTCGCAGGAAACCGTAAATGCCCATCTTCGACAGGATGGCTGCCATCATCACTGATCCGGCGGTCGGAGCTTCAGAATAGCTGTCCGGCAACCAGGTGTGCAGTGGCCACATCGGCAGCTTGATGGCGAAACTGGCGAAAAAGGCGAGCCATAACCACGTCTGCATTGACGAGGAGAACTGAACATCGCGGAGCGCAACGATGTCCGTGGTGTGCCCCTGCCAATAAACGGCCATGACGCCAATCAGCATCAGAACCGAGCCAAGCAGCGTATAAAGAAAGAACTTGTAGGAGGCATAAACGCGCTTGGCGCCGCCCCATACGCCGATGATCAGGAACATCGGGATCAAGGTCGCTTCGAAGAAGACGTAGAAGATCACGAGATCAAGGGCGCAGAAAACCCCGACCATCAGTGTCTCCAGCACCAGAAAAGCGATCATGTATTCCTTGACGCGGGTCTGAACGCTTTCCCAACTGGCCAGAATACAGAACGGCATGAGGAAGGTTGCCAGAAGCACCATCAGCACCGAAATGCCATCAACCCCCATCTTGTAGGTGATTGCGCCGCCCATCCAGCTGTCCTGCTCGATGAGCTGGAAGCCCGGGTTGTCATAGTTGAACCCGAAGAGGATGAAAAGAGACAGCACGAAGGTGGCAACAGAGGTGATCAGCGCTACACGGCGAATATTGGTTTTCGCCGCCTCGTCAGATCCTTGCACCATAAGAATAAACACGACGCCCAACAGGGGGAGAAACGTCGTGAGGGATAATATTGGCCAGTCGTTCATCAGTACGCTCCTGCATGAGGCACGACAACGCTGACGCCGCCCGGGTCCGAGGGTTTTCCCTTTCGAACCCGGCTGGGGTCAGGCTGCACGCCCTTTATTCTTCGCGTCAACGCTGCCTCGGAGCCGATGTCTTCTCGGCGTCTTCGAAAAAAACGTCACCCGCATAGATTTTGGTCTGACATCCAGTCTCATCTTCGAGCACCAGATGCCCATTCATGTCAATATTTACGAACGTTCCGCTGCGTTCCGTGTTGCCATCTTTCACCGTAATCTGCTGCCCACAGGTGGCGCGCACGCGCAAGCCACGCCTCGCGCACAGCTGCAAACCCGCCCTCGCCGCGCCAATGTGCAATCCACGACGTGAATGCATGTGCAAGCGCTTCGAAAAGCACTTCCGGCGAAACAGTGAACCCTTCTTCGGACAGATCCGTGCAGTTGTAGTTCGGTATATCTGGATGGCTGACGCAATTTACACCGAAACCGATGACATACGCCTGACGTCCATCTGGCAGACGCTCTGCCTCGAGGAGGATTCCCGAGAGCTTCGCATCACCAATAAGGAGATCATTGGGCCATTTGAGAGAAACGAGATCACTTTGACCCGTCGCATTCTCTACAGCCTCGGCCGCCGCTACGGCAGCAACCATCGGCAAGTCCCCTATATGCTCCTCAATTCTTGGGAAGACAAGTAGAAAGCTCGCAAAAAGGTTACCGCGCGAAGAAACGAAATGTCTTCCTCTCCGGCCACGTCCTGCGGTCTGTTCGGCCGCCACCACCCAAAGATGCCCCTCGTCGCCGCCTCGTGCGCGCTCCAGGGCATAGGTGTTGGTCGACGGCATTGCGCCGAACTTCATCACACGAAAACCCGGTCGTTCGCCGACCGGGTTTCTCGTTTCTATTGTCGGTTCAACGATCATCTCTTTGATCAGAAAAGAGAACCGGCAGCCGATGCGGCCGCATCAACCACTGGCCCCGGCGCGATAAAGAAGAAGGCCACCACAAAGGACGACACCGCCAGGATGAAGCCCAGCTCAACCGGCATCTTCTCGAAAGGTTCGGCCGGCTCGTCAAAGAACATCACCTTGATGACGCGCAGATAATAGAAGGCGCCAACTACCGAGGTCACGATCCCGATCACGGCGAGCGGGAACAATCCGGCCTGCACGGCGGCGGAGAAGGCAAACCACTTGGCAAAGAAGCCCAGGAACGGTGGAATACCGGCAAGTGACCACATCAACACCGCAAGGGCAATGGCAACCGGCAGATTGGTGCGCGACAAACCGGCCAGTTCGTCGATTTCCTCAACCATGCCCGACTTGCGACGCATCGACAGGATACAGGCGAAGACGCCGAGCGTCATGGCCAGATAGGCGGTCATATAAATAAGCACACCTTCGACACCTGTCTCGGTGCCAGCGGCCAGTGCCACCAGGGCGTAACCCATGTGACCGATGGAGGAATAGGCCATCAGCCGCTTGATATTGCGCTGCGCGATTGCACCGAATGCGCCGACCACCATGGAGGCAATCGCCACGAAAACGACGACTTGCTGCCAGTCATGGGTAATCGGCTGGAAGGCTTCAACGATGATGCGGATGAGAAGACCCATCGCGGCGATTTTTGGCGCGGCCGCCATGAAAGCGGTCACCGGACTCGGCGCGCCCTCATACACATCTGGCGTCCACATGTGGAAGGGCACCAGAGACACCTTGAAGGCCATGCCGGCGAGAATGAACACCAGACCAACGATAAGGCCGAAAGACGATCCGTTCGTCGACAGAAGTGTCGAGATTTCCGTAAAGCCGATCTGACCCGAGAAACCGTAAACCAGCGACATGCCATACAACAACATGCCGGAGGACAGCGAGCCGAGCACGAAATACTTCAGCCCGGCCTCAGTCGAGCGGACCGAGTCGCGATTGATCGACGTGACGACATAAAGCGCCAGACTTTGTAATTCCAAAGCGAGATAGGCCGAGATCATGTCCGTTGCCGAAACCATGATCATCATGCCAACCGTCGTCAGCAGCACCAGAACCGGATATTCGAAACGGTTGAAGGTCTGGGACTTGGAAAAGGCCCAGGCCATGGCGATGGCGAAGAAGGAGCCGATCAGGATCAGCTCCTTCAGAAAGAAGGCATAGTCATCAAGGACAAAGCTTCCTGAAAACGTGCTCCCCTGAGTGGCCCAGAAGGGCAACACCACCAAGGCCGGTGACAGCAATGAGGCCCATCGCAATCCCGTTCACCACAAAATTGGCGCTCTTGCCCGCATACACTCCCACCATCAGGAGGATGAGAGACCCAACGCAGAGAAAGATCTCCGGCAGCGCTGGGAGAAGGTCTGGAACACTGTTTACATCAGCCATTGGCTTTAATCTCGCCTTAGGAACGTTAGTACGCGATGCTCGCCGCATGCTGGATGGAACCAGCCGCGTCAAGCGCCGTGCGCATGTGTGTCAGAAGATTGTCGACGGCACCCTGCGTCACATCAAGAAGCGCCATGGGGTAGAAACCGAAAACAATCGTCAGGATAATCAGGGGAGCAAGAAGAACCTTCTCCCGCATACTCAGATCGAGAATCTGCTTGAGGTTTTCCTTTTCAAGCGCCCCGAAGACCACTCGACGGAAAAGATACAGCGCATAACACGCTGACAGAATGACACCCGTGGTTGCGATCACCGCAATCCAGGTGTTGGCCTGATAGGCGCCGATCAACGTCAGAATTTCGCCGACAAAACCAGAGGTGCCGGGCAGCCCGACATTGGCCATTGTCAGGATTAGGAAGACCACCGCATATTTCGGCATCCGATTGACCAACCCGCCGTAGGCGGCAATATCGCGGGTGTGCACTCGGTCGTAAATCACCCCGACGCAGAGGAACAGTGCCCCCGAAACGATGCCGTGCGACAGCATCTGGAACACAGCGCCCTGAACCCCCTGCTCCGTAAAGGTGAACAAACCCATCGTCACGTAACCCATGTGAGCCACAGAGGAATAGGCGATCAACTTCTTGATGTCCTCCTGAGCCAGCGCCACCAACGAGGTGTAGACAATGGCAATCACCGACAACACCAGAATATAGGGCGCGAACATCTCGGACGCGACCGGGAACATCGGCAGCGAAAAGCGTAGAAAGCCGTAACCACCGAGCTTCAGCAGAATGCCAGCCAGAATAACGGACCCAGCCGTTGGCGCCTCGACGTGGGCGTCTGGCAACCAGGTATGCACCGGCCACATGGGCATCTTCACCGCAAAGCTTGCGAAGAACAGCCAGGAACAACCACGTCTGCATTTCAGGCGGGAAATTGAACTGTAAGAGCTGCACGATGTCGGTGGTGCCTGCCTCCCAGTACACCGCCATCATCGCAATCAGCATCAGAACCGAGCCGAACAGCGTATAGAGAAAGAATTTATACGAAGCATAGACGCGACGCGGTCCTCCCCAAACGCCGATGATCAGGAACATCGGAATGAGGCTGGCCTCGAAAAACACGTAGAACACCACCAGATCCAGCGCACAAAACACGCCGATCATCAGGGTCTCCAGGATCAGGAACGCAATCATGTATTCCTTCACCCGCTTCTGCACACTCTCCCAACTGGCGAGAATGCAGAACGGCATGAGGAACGTCGTCAGGATCACCAGCAGAAGCGAGATCCCGTCGACGCCCATCTTGTAGCCAATTGCTTCGTCGAGCCAATCCCCCTGCTCAACCATCTGAAAGCCCGGATTGCCATAGTCAAAACCGGCCCAGATGAACAACGACAAGACGAAGGTGAAGACAGTTGTCACCAGCGCAACCATACGGATGTTGCGCTTTGCACCTTCATCGTCGCCTGGGACGAGCAGGATAAACACGACGCCCACAAGGGGCAAAAATGTCGTGAGAGATAGGATTGGCCAATTCAACATATTTAGTGCGCTCCTCCAACTGGCCCCGCGCCACTAAACATCGACCAGGTGATCAGAGCAGCTACGCCAATCAGCATCGCGAAGGCGTAGTGATACAGGTAACCGGTCTGCAATCTGACCATCCAAGCCGTAATACTTTGAACGCGTGCGGCCACACCATTAGGCCCGTAACCGTCAATAACTGTCCCGTCGCCCTTCTTCCACAGGAAGCGTCCGAGACTCAGTGCCGGGCGTACAAAAAGATAGCCATACAACTCGTCGAAATACCACTTGTTCAAAAGGAATTTGTAGAGGCCGTTATGGCGCTGCGCCAGTTTCCGGGGAGTTTCCGGGGAAACAACGTAGAAATAATATGCAACAAGGAAGCCGCCGAGCATCATGACGAACGGACTGACAGAAACCTGAGGCCGGAACATCATGCATTGCGTGCAGCACATGACTGTCTTCCATCGACGGAAGCGCCGTTTTCCAGAAGGCATCGTAACCGGCGCCATAGAAGGAAACGTAGAACACCATCCCCGCCAATGTGGCCCCAATGGCCAGCAGAACCAGCGGCCCTCGCATGACCCACGGGCTTTCATGCACGTGCTTCATGACGTCGACAGATGCCTTCGGCTTGCCATGGAAAGTCATGAACGTCAGGCGCCATGAATAGAAGGATGTCAACGCGGCAGCAATTACCGTCAACCAGAAGCCGTACATGGCCATGCCATTGGCATGTTCACCCGACCCGGCCGCATAGGCGGCCTCGATGATGGCATCCTTGGACACGAACCCTGCAAAGCCCAGGTGCGTGAAAGGAATACCGAAACCGGTCAGAGCCAGCGTGCCGATCATCATGGTCCAGTAGGTCCAGGGGATGAACTTGCGTAGGCCACCCATCTTGCGCATGTCCTGCTCGTCCGACACGGCATGGATCACCGAACCGGCGCACAGGAACAAAAGTGCCTTGAAGAAGGCGTGCGTGAACAGATGGAACACAGCGATGGAATAAGCGCCACATCCCAGAGCCACGAACATATAGCCAAGCTGAGAACAGGTCGAATAAGCGATAACGCGCTTGATGTCATTTTGCACCAGCCCGACCGTTGCAGCAAAGAAGGCCGTGGTCGCACCGAAGAAGATGATCACTGTGAGCGCAACATGCGACAGTTCGAACAGAGGTGACAGACGCGCCACCATAAAAACACCGGCGGTGACCATGGTCGCAGCGTGAATAAGCGCCGACACAGGCGTCGGGCCTTCCATGGCATCCGGCAGTCAGGTGTGCAGCAGGAACTGCGCCGACTTGCCCATGGCCCCCATGAACAGAAGCAGGCAGACGACCGTCATGGCCGCATGTGAATCCAGCTCATAGCCCAAGAATGGCATTACAACCTTATGGGCATTGCCCGCGTCCCCGAACATAGTATGCGCGGAGGCAAAGATCGTGTCGAAGTCGATGTTCTTGAACAGATAGAAAACGCCGAAAATGCCAAGCGCGAAGCCGAAGTCTCCCACCCGGTTGACGACAAAGGCTTTCATCGCCGCCGCATTGGCCGAAGGCTTCTTGTACCAGAAGCCAATCAGCAGATACGACGCCAGACCGACGCCTTCCCAGCCGAAGAACATCTGCAGCAGATTGTTCGAGGTGACCAGCGTCAGCATCGCAAAAGTAAAGAGCGACAGATAGGCAAAGAACCGCGGGCGATGCGGGTCATGATGCATGTAGCCAATGGAATAGACATGCACCAGCGCCGAGACCGTGTTGACCACGATCAGCATGACCACGGTAAGCGTGTCCACTCGAATGGCCCAGGTCACATTCAGTGCACCGGCTGAAATCCAGCGCATCACGGTGATGGGTTCGATAGTCGTTTGCCCATAGGCAACCGTGAAAAAGGCGATCCACGACAGCACCGCCGCAAGGATCACGAGACCACTTGTGATGTACTCGCTCGCCTTGTCACCGATAGACCGTCCGAACAGCCCTGCAATCAGGAAGCCGATCAGAGGCAATAGAACAATTGCCGTATACATGCGCCCCTAGCCCTTCATCATGTTGATGTCTTCAACGGCAATGGAACCGCGATTACGGTTATAGACCACCAGAATTGCCAGTCCGATTGCCGCTTCAGCGGCTGCAACCGTCAGAATAAGCAGCGTGAAGATTTGCCCGATCAGATCCCCGAGGAACGATGAAAAGGCGACAAAATTGATGTTTACAGCGAGCAGCAGAAGCTCGATGGACATCAGGATGACAATCACGTTTTTCCGGTTCAGAAAGATCCCGAAGATCCCGATCGTGAACAGGATGGCCGCGACAGACAGATAATGCGACAGACCGATATGCATGGGTGCCTCGTCGTGCTCCCTTCGTTAAGACCAACCGGGTGCTGCGGGAATGACACTTGGCCTGCCCCCGGTCCTTGGCTGAGTGCGCCGAAGCGCGAAATTCAAAGACCCTTGCCCGATTCCACCTTGCGTACCTCCACTGAGGTTTCTGGCGTTCTGGCAACCTGATCCGAAATATTCTGACGCTTGACGTTCTCGCGGTGATGCAGCGTAAGCACAATGGCCCCGATCATCGCCACCAGCAGCACAAGGCCAGAGAGCTGGAAGTAGAAAATGTATTTCGTGTAGAGCACGCTGGCGATGGCGCCAACGTTGGTTGTTCCATGTCCCAAGGCAGCCATCGGCTCCGCCGTGGTGTGAACGACATCGGGCGCAATCACCCAGGCCCCCACGCCCATCAGCAACTCCATCAGGAGCACAAGGCCGATCAGCCCCCCGATTGGCAAATATTGCAGGAACCCTTCGCGCACTTCCGTCATGTCGACGTCCAGCATCATCACCACAAAGAGGAACAGAACGGCGACCGCCCCGACATAGACCACGATGAGCAACATCGCCAGGTATTCGGACCCCAGAAGGATGAACAGGCCAGCGGCGTTACAAAACGCGAGAATGAGAAACAAGACCGAATGCACGGTGTTGCGTGACGAGATCACCATGATTGCAGACGCAACGGTGACCCCGGCAAAAAGATAGAAGAAAAGTGCGTTCAGGATCATGAAGAGACCTGCCTGTCATCCTGGCCGTTGTCGACCGTTCCAAAGCAGAACCGCCGGATTGCAGCCTGCTCTCGATTGAAGTTTGCGCGCCCTTAACGGTAAGGCGCATCCATCGCAATATTGCGAGCGATCTCACGTTCCCACCGGTCCCCGTTGGCGAGAAGCTTTTCCTTGCTGTAGTAAAGCTCTTCGCGGGTTTCGGTGGCGAATTCGAAGTTCGGCCCCTCGACGATAGCATCCACCGGGCAGGCTTCCTGACAGAAGCCGCAGTAGATGCATTTCACCATATCGATGTCGTAGCGCGTCGTGCGGCGGGTGCCGTCATTGCGTCGCGGACCAGCTTCAATCGTAATAGCCTGCGCCGGGCAGATGGCTTCGCACAGCTTGCAGGCGATGCAGCGTTCCTGACCGTTGGGATAACGACGCAACGCATGTTCACCACGGAACCGCGGGCTCACCTGCCCCTTTTCAAAGGGATAGTTGATCGTTGGTTTCGGCTTGAAAAAATACCGCATCGTAAGAAAGAACGCCGAAACGAACTCTTTCAAAAACAGCGATTTGGCGGCCTGATCAAGTCCCATCGCCTTGTGCCTTCCTTAACACTCTCACCGGGCTTTCCCGGCCAGACATTCCAGCGCATCTCATATGCAGCCGGACCATTTGCTCAAAGATGGCAAGAGGCGCGACACCGCTTATCGGCATCTGGACGTTCCCCTCACCCCGCCGCTCTTAGTTCAATTGCCCAGACACCTTGTCCAAACATTTGCCCGAAGCAGCCCCTCCCAGACATTGGATCCACCAATCACGCCCGCGAGGGTTAAATCACTTTATGCCGTCAGCTCACACCACCGGGCACCCAGCCCGTCAGCATCAGGACGAAAGCCACAATCACCACCATGGCAATCGAGATCGGCAGGAACACTTTCCAGCCCAGGCGCATCAGCTGATCGTAGCGATAGCGCGGCACCATGGCCTTAACCATTGCGATCATGAAGAACACCAGCAGCGACTTCAGCAGGAACCAGATGACACCCGGCACCCATGTGAAAGGCACGAAATCGAACGGTGGCAACCAGCCGCCGAGGAACATGGTCGTCAACAGGCCACACATCAGCGAAATCGAAGCATATTCGCCCAACATGAACATCATGTACGGGGTCGAGCCATATTCCACCATGAAGCCGGCCACCAGCTCGGATTCTGCTTCTGCCAGATCGAACGGTGGACGGTTGGTTTCCGCCAGCGCCGAGATGAAGAAGATGACCATCATCGGCATCAGCGGCAGCCAGTACCAGTTCAGGATCGTCAGCCAGGGCAAACCGATCATGTTGGCAAGACCGGTGTTTTGCGATGCCACGATCTGGCTCAGGTTCAACGATCCGGCGCACATCAGCACCGTGACGATGACAAAGCCGATCGACACTTCATAAGACACCATCTGCGCGGCAGAGCGCAGCGACGACAGGAAAGGATATTTCGAGTTCGATGCCCAACCGCCCATGATGATGCCGTAGACACCAAGCGAGGAGATCGCGAAAATATAGAGAACGCCAACGTTGATATTGGCGATGACCCAGCCCTGCGCCACCGGCATCACAGCCCAGCCCGCCAGAGCCAGTGTCACACTGACAAGCGGCGCCAGCAAGAACAGGATCTTGTTCGATCCATCCGGAATGACCGGTTCTTTCAGCACGAACTTCAACAGATCGGCAAAACTCTGGAACAGACCAAAAGGCCCGACAACATTCGGACCACGGCGCAACTGAACCGCTGCCCAGATCTTGCGATCCGCATACAGAATATACGCGATGATCACCAGGAGGACGACGAGCAGCACGAGGCTCTCCAGAACCATCCAGAGAAAAGGAAAGCCATAGGCTGTCATGAATTCCGACATTGACGTGTCTCTCCCTTATTCCGCGGCTTCGGCAACACGGGCCTGCGCCAGAGCGGAACATTCCGCCATGACTGCAGAAGCGCGCGCAATCGGGTTGGTCAGATAGAAGTCGCGGATCACATTCGCAAATCCCGCGGCAGTCATGGACGTATCACCGGATGCCAGGGTTTCAATCTGGCTGATCTCGCCTGCCTCGATTTCGTCGATCGCTGCAAAATGCGGGAACTCGGCAAAGAGCTGTCCGCGCAACTCGCGCAAGGATTTGAAATCCAGCGATTGCCCGAGCACGGCGGACAAGGCGCGCAGGATGGCCCAGTCCTCGCGGGCATCGCCCGGAGGGAAGCCAGCGCGGTCGCCCATCTGGACGCGGCCTTCCGTATTCACATAGATGCCCGATTTTTCCGTGTAGGTCGCCCCCGGCAAAATGACATCGGCGCGATGCGCACCCCGGTCACCGTGCGTGCCCTGATAAACGACGAAAGTGCCAGCCGGAACCTCAACTTCATCTGCGCCGAGCAGGAACATGACATCAAGCGCACCCTGCTCCAGCATCTGAGCCGTGGACTTGCCCCCCTCATGCCTGGTACGAAGCCGAGATCCAGCGCCCCGACCTGATGCGCTTCGGTGTGCAGAACATTGAAGCCGTTCCAGCCGTCCTTGATCACGCCAAGCTGCTTGGCAGCCTTGGCCGCCGTCGCCAGAACAGCAGCCCCGTCGGCCCGATTCAGCGCGCCCTGCCCAACAATGATCATCGGCTTTTCAGCCTTGGCCATCGGGTGCTCGAGCAGCTTCGTCAGGCTGTCCGGGCCAGCGCCCAGATAGGTGACCGGATAGGTCAGGTCGGCATTCTCGCCGATCAGACCGATATGCACGTCCCCGCGCAGGTAACGCTTGCGGATACGCGAGTTCAAAACCGTCGCTTCAAGACGCGGATTGGTGCCGATCAGCAAAATAGCATCCGCCTCTTCAATCCCCTCGATGGTGGAATTGAAGAGATAACTGGACCGTCCCGCAGCCGGATCAAGCGGCGAATACACCGGACGGCTGTCGATGTTGGCAACACCGAGCTTGCTCATCAAAGTCTTGAGCGCGAACATTTCTTCCACGCTGGAGAATTGCCCGGCAAGTGCGCCAACCCGTTCAGGGTGAGCACCTTTCAGCTTATCAGCAATAATCTGGAATGCTTCATTCCAGGATACCGGCTGTAATTTGCCATGCTTGCGCGCATATGGACGATCAAGACGCTGGGTCCGCAAACCGTCCCAGATGTAGCGTGTCTTGTCCGAAATCCACTCTTCGTTCACCGCTTCATTGAGACGCGGCATGATGCGCATTACTTCACGGCCACGGGTATCAACGCGAATGGCAGATCCGAGCGCATCCATCACGTCGATGCTTTCGGTCTTGTTTAACTCCCAAGGACGCGTCCTGGAAAGAATAAGGCTTGGAGGTCAGCGCCCCGACCGGACACAGATCAACAACATTGCCCTGCATTTCAGAAGACAGCGCGGCTTCCAGATAAGTTGTGATCTCGGCGTCTTCGCCGCGGCCGATGAGGCCCATATCGGACACACCGCACACTTCAGTGGTGAAACGAACGCAGCGCGTGCAGTGAATGCAACGCGTCATCACCGTTTTCACCAGCGGCCCAAGATGCTTGTTCTCAACGGCGCGCTTGTTCTCACCAAAGCGTGAGCCGGAGACACCATAGGCCATTGCCTGGTCCTGAAGATCGCACTCACCGCCCTGATCGCAAATCGGGCAATCCAGCGGGTGGTTGATGAGCAAAAACTCCATCACCCCTTCGCGGGCCTTCTTGACCATCGGCGTCTTCGTGAAGACTTCTGGCGGCTGGCCTTCCGGCCCCGGACGCATGTCGCGAACCGACATGGCGCAGGAAGCAGTCGGCTTGGGTGGCCCACCCTTCACTTCCACCAGGCACATGCGGCAGTTACCAGCGATCGACAAGCGATCATGGAAGCAAAAACGCGGCACTTCCGCCCCTGCGGCCTCACAGGCCTGCAACAGCGTGTAGTCTGCGGGGACTTCCACTTCCTTGCCGTCAACTATCAGCTTCTTCATTTGCTGCCATCCTCGCGACCTGCTTTCCGACGGCCACAGAGCTGCCGGAAAGATCCGTCACTTTCCATTCCTGGTCCGGTTACGCGGTGGGAAAGGCATCAGCGCCCCGCCCGCTACGGCTCCGAAGTGTTCAACACGTCGTCGTCCGGCTGACACCAGAACGACGTGACCAACCGAACAGCACGTCCGGGTGGTCCGATCAAAATCTATTCCGCAGCCACCATGGTGGGCTTGCGTGTCTTGGCAACGTAATCGTCAATCCGCTGCTCGATCACCGGACGGAAGCGGCGGATCAACCCCTGGATCGGCCAGGAGGCTGCATCGCCGAGCGCACAGATCGTGTGCCCTTCCACCTGCTTGGTGACGTTGAAGAGCATATCGATTTCTTCATACGAGCTTTCGCCCTTCACCATCCGTTCCATCACACGCCACATCCAGCCGGTGCCTTCACGGCATGGCGTACACTGGCCGCAGCTCTCATGCTTGAAGAAGTAGCTGATGCGGGCAATCGCCTTGATGATGTCCGTGTTCTTGTCCATCACCATGACGGCGGCAGTGCCAAGACCGGAGCCAAGATCTTTTAGCCCGTCGTAGTCCATCGGCACGTCGCGCACTTCTTCCGCCGTCAGAACAGGCACGGATGCGCCGCCCGGAATGACAGCAAGAAGATTGTCCCAGCCCCCGCGGATGCCACCGCAATGCTTTTCGATGATGTCGGAAAATGGCAACCCGAGCTCTTCTTCAAAGGTCGCAGGCTGTTCAACGTGACCAGACACGCAGAAGAGTTTGGTGCCTGCATTCTTCGGGCGGCCAAGACCGGCAAACCAGCTTGCGCCACGGCGCAGGATGGTCGGGGCAACGGCAATCGATTCAACGTTGTTCACCGTGGTCGGCGCACCATAAACACCTGCACCGGCCGGGAACGGCGGCTTCAGGCGTGGCTGACCCTTCTTGCCTTCAAGGCTTTCCAGAAGCGCCGTTTCCTCGCCGCAGATGTAAGCACCTGCGCCGTGGTGAACGTAGATGTCGAAATCATAGCCGTTCTTGTTGTTTTTACCCAGAAGACCGGCGTCATAAGCCTGGTCGATGGCCGTCTGCAAACGTTCACGCTCACGGATAAATTCGCCGCGCACGTAGATGTAGGCAGCAATCGCACCCATAGCGAAACCGGCAATCAAGCACCCCTCAACCAATGTGTGAGGATCATGACGCAGGATCTCGCGATCCTTACAGGTTCCAATCTCGGACTCATCGGCGTTGACCACGAGGTAAGACGGACGACCGTCTGACTTCTTGGGCATGAACGACCACTTGAGACCGGTCGGGAAGCCAGCGCCACCGCGCCCACGCAGACCAGAGGCCTTCATTTCGTCAACGACCCATTCCGGGCCCTTGTCGAGCAGCGCTTTGGTGTTATCCCAATGGCCGCGCTTCATGGCGCCCTTCAGGCCCCAATCATGCAGCCCGTAGATATTGGTGAAGATACGATCCTGATCCTTCAGCATGTCTTCCCCTTACGCCTTCTTTTCATCGGCGGCAGCCGCAGCATCCGCTGCCTGCTGCGCCTTGAATGCTTCGCGAACCTTTTGCACGGCGTCTTCGGCCGGATAGCTCGGGCCTTCGAAATCGTTGCCGCCACCATTGATAGACTCGCCGGCAAACACCCGCGATGTCGGCTCGGAGCCATCAATGATCTGCGGCAGCGGATCGCCACCCTTGGTATCGTCGTCGATTTCCGTCAAGGATGTCTGACCGCCTGCGGCCATAGCGAAACGGCGACCGTTTTGCGGGCACTGGCGTCACTTCCCGGCCAGCCGCAATATCGTCGATCAGCTTGTTGAAGGTGTCGCCTGTCAGATCTTCGTAGGTATCCTTAAAGATCTGAACCATCGGTGCATTGACGCAGGCGCCAAGACACTCAACCTCTTCCCAGGAGAAATCGCCGTCTTCGGAGATCTCATGCATGTGCTTTGCCAAGCGCGACTTGCAGATATTCAACAGCTCTTCCGAGCCACGTAACATGCAAGGCGTCGAGCCACACACCTGAATGTGCGCCTTTTTGCCCACCGGCTGAAGCTGGAACATCGTGTAGAAGGTCGCCACTTCCAGGACGCGGATTTTTTCCATGTCCAGAAGATCAGCTACATACCGGATAGCGGGTTCACACACCCAGCCGTCGTTCTGTTCCTGAGCGCGCCACAAAAGCGGAATCACCGCCGAGCGCTGACGTCCTGCCGGATAGCGCTCGATTACCTTGCGTGCCCAGACGAGGTTTTCCTCGGTGAACGCGAAGCTTTCAGGTTGTTCCGCGGCAAGTCTGCGAACCGCCATGGTGTTATCCCCGTTTCATCAGTGAGGCCGCAGGAGAAAAATCACTCCGTGAGCCCTTCAAATCGGCAAGGCGCCCGCGTTAGCGGTCGACCTCCCCGAACACAATATCCAAAGATCCCAGGATGGCCGACACATCGGCAAGCTGGTGACCGGTGCACAGGAAGTCCATCGCCTGAAGATGCGCAAACCCCGGTGCCTTGATCTTGCAGCGATACGGCTTGTTGGTGCCGTCGGAAACAAGGTAGACGCCGAACTCGCCCTTGGGCGCTTCCACACAGGCATACACCTCGCCCTCGGGCACATGGTAACCTTCTGTGTAAAGCTTGAAGTGATGGATCAAGGCTTCCATCGAGCGCTTCATTTCGCCACGCTTTGGCGGCACGATCTTGCCGTCCAGCGACGAAATCGGGCCGGTTTCCTTCGACAGAAGCTCCAGGCACTGCTTCATGATCTTGATCGACTGCCGCATCTCCTCGACACGGATCAGATAGCGATCATAGCAATCGCCGTTCTTGCCAACCGGAATATCGAAGTCCAGTTCGTCATAACACTCGTAGGGCTGCGATTTGCGCAAATCCCACGGAGCACCGGCACTGCGCACCAGAACACCCGAGAAACCGTGCGCCATGCACTCATCAAGGGTCACCACGCCAATATCGGCATTACGCTGCTTGAAGATGCGGTTGCCAGTCAGAAGGCTCTCGATGTCATCCAGACGCTTGATGAAAGGATCACAGAAATCCCACATGTCATCGAGCAGTTCTGGCGGCAAATCCTGATGCACACCGCCCGGACGGACATAAGCCGCATGGAGACGCGCACCACAAGCTCGCTCATAGAAGATCATCAGTTCTTCACGCGGCTCAAAGCCCCAAAGGGGCGGCGTCAGCGCACCGACATCCATCGCCTGCGTCGTCACATTGAGCAGATGGTTGAGGATACGCCCGACTTCCGAGAACAACACGCGGATCAACTGACCCCGACGCGGCACTTCGACGCCCAGAAGACGCTCAACAGCAAGAGCAAAGGCATGCTCCTGGTTCATCGGCGCGACATAATCGAGACGATCAAAATACGGCACAGCCTGAAGGTAGGTCTTGTACTCGATCAGCTTTTCGGTGCCACGGTGCAGCAGGCCGATATGCGGATCAACGCGTGTGACCACCTCGCCATCCAACTCCAGCACCAGACGCAACACGCCGTGTGCCGCTGGGTGCTGCGGACCGAAGTTGATATTGAAATTTCGTACCTGAGCCTCAGCCATGATGAGGGTCCTGCTTGGGCGCATGGAGGGCGAACACCTCAGCGCCGGTCATCTTGAGAGTCTGATTGGCAAATTCGTAGGTATCCGGCTTCTCGTCGATGAAAATTTCGGATGCGAATTTGAAAGCGGGGGGAGTGTCGAAAGATTGAATCGAAACAGAGCTGTAAGAGCCATCTTTTGAACGCCACATGAGCGAAGACCCGCACGCCGTACAAAATACCCGCTCACCATAGCTGGAAGAGGCATAGACACCGAGCGTTGTCTCACCCTCGAAACGGACGCTGTCGCCACAGCCGACGGCCATGTATGCTCCACCGGACCATGTGCGACACATGGAGCAATGACATGCTCTCATGTCCATATTTTCCGGCGTGGCCGAGAAGCGGAGAGATCCGCAAAGGCAACGGCCAGTCAATTCTTTCGACATGCCCTCTCCTCAGCTTGCCTTCTCATCGCCAGGAAGCACATAATCTGTGCCCTCCCACGGTGAGAGATAATCGAAGTTGCGGAATTCCTGATTGAGGCGCACGGGTTCATAGACAACCCGCTTCTTTTCGTCGTCGTAACGCACTTCAACGAAGCCGGTCAGAGGAAAGTCCTTGCGCAGCGGATGGCCGTCAAAGCCGTAGTCTGTCAACAGACGGCGCAGATCCGGATGGCCGGAGAACAGGATGCCATACATGTCGTAGGCTTCTCGCTCAAACCACTGAGCAGCGGGAAAGAGTTGCGTCAGTGAAGGCACCGGCGTGTTGGCATCGGTTTCCAGCTTGACGCGAACGCGCAAGTTTTGAACCGGAGACAGGAAATGGTAGACGACATCAAAGCGTTTGTCGCGCGATGGCCAGTCAACGCCACACAGGTCTGTCAGGTTCACGAACTTGCAGGAACTGTTGTCACGCAGGAAGCGAATGACATCAATGACGTCGGCAACCGTGGTCACAAGTGTCAATTCGCCATAGGCAACCGACCAGGACGCCAGCTTCTCGGCCAGCGCGCCTTCAATGTGTTCGGCAAGTTCCTTCAGCGTTTCGTCCATACTCTTCGACCTCACTCCATGGGAGCCTCGGGATCCAGACGATCCCTTGCAGCAATCAGCGTTCGATGGTCCCCGTGCGGCGGATCTTCTTCTGCAACATCAGCACGCCATAGAGCAGCGCTTCTGCTGTCGGAGGACAGCCAGGAACATAAATATCGACCGGAACAACACGGTCGCACCCACGCACAACCGAATAGGAATAGTGGTAATACCCGCCGCCATTGGCACAGGAGCCCATCGAGATGACATACCGCGGCTCTGGCATCTGGTCGTAGACCTTGCGCAAAGCCGGCGCCATCTTGTTGGTCAGCGTGCCGGCAACGATCATCACGTCCGACTGGCGCGGAGAACCGCGCGGTGCAAACCCGAAGCGCTCGCAGTCGTAATGCGGCATCGACATCTGCATCATCTCGACGGCGCAACACGCCAACCCGAAGGTCATCCACATCAGTGAACCGGTTCGGGCCCACTGAATCAGATTGTCCGTCGAGGTGACCAGAAAGCCTTTGTCGGCCAATTCGTCATTCACCTGGATGAAGAACGGATCATTGGCGCCAACAGGCTTGCCTGTGGCCGGATCAATGATGCCCTGAGGCTTTTCCGTAATGAGAGGACTGTTGGTCGTGCTCAATCCCATTCCAGCGCTCCCTTTTTCCATTCGTAGACAAAGCCGATGGTCAGCACCACAAGGAACACCATCATCGACCAGAAACCGTACCAGCCGAGTTCACCCATGCGCACCGCCCAGGGAACAAAAAAGCCGCTTCGAGATCGAAAATAATGAAGAGGATCGCCACCAGATAGAAGCGAATATCGAACTTCATGCGCGCATCATCGAAGGGGTTGAACCCACATTCGTAAGGCGACAGCTTTTCGGGATCGGGATTGCGATATGCCAGCAGAAACGGAGAGATAAGCAGAGCGAGGCCAATCACCAGCGAGATGCCGATGAAGACGACGATCGGGGCATAATCCCGCAATAATTCTTCCATGTCTTTCGCGTCCTTGCATTCACAGGCGACGCGCTCGAATGCGTCAACCTTATAGGCCCTCTCCAGAAGCAGAAGTCTTCTTAAGTTATAGGACCTGTTGGCCGTGGAAGCCAGTATGCGAAGGCACGATTAGCCCACACAATCAGGCAACGCAAGGCCCTTACCAGCCCCCTTAACCATCAATTCGACCGCTCAAGGCCCTCCCCAAGCCACAAACGGCCAAATTCCGTATCTTTCCTTACAAACAAAATTTTTACAGTCACTTTATTTTTCCCCATGTGGCCGGGAAATGGCGGTTTTTCGAATCAAATTGACGCAAATAGATCAATAACATGAGATATTTACTCATGTTTCGTAACAACATCACCCGCCCTTCAAAAGACGGGCTTCGCACTCTGGCGGTCTACCGGATCCAGAATTTCCGCTCGCTCGCACAAGTGTCCCTTGCGAGTCAGCCTCCCCCTCACATTCATGACGCTAGGGGAGTTTTAAACTCATAGCAAGATCGCGAAACAATGTTCTTGAGGTCAGAAACACCATTTGCTGCAAAGACCTTGCGGGATATCACAGGTGCGAGACGGATCTTTGAAGACGATTGTCCAAACTGACAAATCACATGGTCATCTTGCGCAGCTTGGGAGTTCTGACAGGGGCACCGGTATGCCGCATTTCGTGCGGTCGACCGCAAACGAGCGAAGGACCTCAGGTCCCGGAGGAGCAAGCGCATGGGCGACCGCACTCTTTAAAACCACCGAACGCAAAAAAGCCTGCGCTGCGGTGAGCAGACAGGCCTGTCTGACCTTTGAAAGGCCATTCGTTCAATACTGATCAGAAAGATGTGTTCGATTCATCGTTAAGTGGCGCGAGTGACGGGACTCGAACCCGCGACCTCCGGCGTGACAGGCCGGCACTCTAACCAACTGAGCTACACCCGCAACTTAACGGTATATATTGCGCCACCTTACTCGTTTCCGAGCAGAAGTGGCGCGAGTGACGGGACTCGAACCCGCGACCTCCGGCGTGACAGGCCGGCACTCTAACCAACTGAGCTACACCCGCAATCTTTACGGCACATTCTAGAAGCGACACATCTTCGTTTTACGAAGAAGTGGCGCGAGTGACGGGACTCGAACCCGCGACCTCCGGCGTGACAGGCCGGCACTCTAACCAACTGAGCTACACCCGCTTGCTTCGTGTTTTGCGTAACCGCGAAGTGGCGCTGATTTACGGCGGCTGAGAGTTCAAGTCAAGCGGCTCAAACCGGTAGAACCGCAGGTTTTTGTGAAACCTTGATAAACCCGACGATTTACACGGAAATCAGCCCCCTCTTCATTGTGGATAAAGCCACATGATTTGAAATGCTTATGCGCGTAGCCTCACAAAAAACTTTGCACATGAAAACTTTTGTCGTGGATCTGACATCCTGCCGAAAAGAATTCTTTCTCTCGTTTGCAAATCTGGCGGCGCTTGCGACAAAAAATCACGACGAGCGGGGCTGTTCCAAACCTGCGCTGCGCCACACGCAAGCGGTGTGACGCCCCTTCTGCGACAAAAGAGCTAAAGGGACTGTCACCCGCCAGATATCGCATGACCGAAGGCCTGCACCCTCACGCCACCTGCGACAACACCGCCTCATCATGCAAGAGAGACAGGATATGGCGCTTGTACTCCATGAACTTTGGCGTGGTCAGCGTTTGCATGCCGCGCGGCCGCTCAATGTCGATCGTCAGACTTTCCTTGATGCGTCCGGGTCGCGCACTCATCACATGCACTTCATCGCCGAGCAGGATAGCCTCGTCGATGTCGTGGGTAATGAAGAGCACCGTCTTACGTCGCTGCTGCCAGATCTCCAGCAGGAGTTCCTGCATGAGTTGGCGGGTCTGACTGTCCAAGGCACCGAAAGGCTCGTCCATCAACAGGATGGCCGGATCATTCGCCAATGCACGCGCAAGTGCCACGCGCTGCCGCATACCGCCGGACAATTCCTTGGGATATGCATCGGCAAATCCATCGAGCCGCACGGCCTGAATCAGATCATCGGCGATCCGCTCGCACTCCGCTCGGGGAAGCTTTCTCAGGCGCGGTCCGAACATGATGTTCTTGCGCACCGTCAACCACGGATAAAGCGTATAACTCTGGAACACCATGCCGCGGTCCGCGGACGGACCGTCGATCAGATTGCCATCCAGCATCATACGTCCCGAAGTCGGCTGCTCCAGACCGGCTGCCAGCCGTAAGAGCGTGGACTTGCCGCACCCCGATGGGCCAACGATGACGGAGAAGGTGTCGTCCTTGACCGTCAACGAGACATCATCCAGCGCGGTGACCGAGGGTTTGCCCTTGGGCGTAAAGCGCATGGTGACGTCTTGAAGGGAAAGAAGGCTCAAGAAAGATCTCCCTTAGTAGTTGGTGGCCCAGGGCAAAAGCCTGTGGCGCAACCATTTGAAGATGAAATCGGTGATCAACCCCAAAAGGCCGATGGTGAGAACGCCAAGCAGAATGACATCGGTGAAAAGCCCGCGCATGGCGTTGAGGATCATGTAGCCAAGGCCGCTGTCGGCTGCGACAAGTTCGGCGACCACCAGATAGGTCCAGGCCCAGCCCATGGTGACGCGCAAATTGTCGATCACACCCGGCATGCAGGCTGGCACCAGAATATGGGTTATAACGTGCCGTCGCCCTGCCCCCAGCGTATAGGCGCTGTCGATCAGATCCTTGCTGACGCGGGAGGACACGTCGGAGATCAGGATCAACTGCTGAAAGAAGGTGCCCAAGAAGATCACCGCAACCTTCTGTTCCATGCCGATGCCAATCCACAGGATGAGCAGCGGGATCAGCGCTGAAACGGGAATGTAGCGCATGAAGCCGGTGATCGGCTCGACCACCGCCTGCACACTGCGAAAGCTGCCCATGAGAATGCCGAGCGGCACCGCGAACACCGAGGCAAGGGCAAAGCCGGTCAGGATGACCGAGAGCGATGCCGCCATGTTGGTGAACAGCGAGAGATCCCGAATCCGCTCATAGCCTGCCACCAGAACCGCGCCGGGAGAGGCAAGAAAATCCGGTGACGTCAGATGGCCGTAAGTGAGCAGGCACCAGCCACCAAGCACCACCAACACCGAGGCGGCGCTCAGGCCGAGATAGGCACTGCGCGCTATCTCGACCTTTGGTGACAGGAGCGATCTTGTTCGCATACCGGTCACACGCCCACTCACTGAACGATCCCGGATGCAATCATGTCGCCGGGAGCCATTGATACATCATAAAGCCCCGTATCCTTGCCCAGTTGCTCCGCGTCCATGATCGTTGCGGAAATGCCCTTCTTGTTGGCTGGATCCATGAAACTCTTGTTCATGTCGCCATCATAGAACGCAATGCCCTGACGACTCTCAGCGAAGGCCTTCGGGTCCTTCAACCAGCCACCAACGCCCTTGGCCATGATCTTGTCGGCTTCGCTCTCATGAGTCTTCTGCCGAGGCAACAGCCTTCGTCCACGCGCGGTAGAGCGCTTCGAAGTCTTTCTTCTTCTTGTCGAGAGACTTCTTGCTGGTCACCATGATGTCAGTGATGAGGCCGGGGGCCTGCTTGCTATCGATCAGCACGTGGCCATCCTTGGCTGCCTTGCCACGGCTCAACCAGGGTTCCCACGTTACAGCCGCGTCTACCTTGCCCGCCACAAAGGCGGCTCCGGCATCGCCAGCCGTCATGTTGAGCGAGTGAACGTCGTCAAACGACATACCAGCCCGCTTCAACAACACCCCAAGGAAGAAACCGGAAACGGACCCCTTGGTGTAGGCCACTGTCTTGCCCTTGAGATCCTTCATCGACTTGATCGAATTGCGGGCGACAATGCCGTCACCACCGCGGCTGTCATCAATGGCAAAGAGATACGTCAGCGGACGCTTTTGTGAGGTAAAGCCCAAAACTGTGTCAACGGTGGTGACAGCCGCATCCAAACGCCCCGCGATGAGTGCCGGCATACGGGTCTTGACATCTTCCATCTTGACCAGTTCCACGTCCAGACCTTCATCCTTGAAGAACCCCTTGTCCTGCGCGATGTAAAGCGGGCCGTAGCCAACCCACGTCGACAGCCCGATTTTAAGGCTGTCAGCCGCAAATGCAGGCGCACAAAGCGTCAGGGACGCCAACGCCCCTGCTGCCAGTGAAAGCAGCGTCGTTTTGGCGATTTTCCGTTCATTTTCCATAAATTGACTACCCTCTGTCTGGTTTTTGTCTTTGTTATGCTGTCGTTGACGATTGCATCTTTTGTGCCAAAGGCGATTGGGCGAGCACACACAACAATTCGAACATGATCGACACACCGACTCAGGCCGTTCCGCCCGAAGGATCAAAAGGGGGAGCCACTTCCACCAGATCCGCGCCGATCAGGTTGAGCCCTGCCAGTTTGCGCACCATCTGCTGTGCTTCGCGGGTGGTAAAACCGCCAATCTCCGGAGTGCCTGTGCCAGGTGTGAAAGCCGGATCAATGCTGTCGATGTCGAAAGTCACATAGGTTTCAGCCTCGCCGACAATACTGCGGGCTTCTTCCATCACATCGTCGATTCCGCGCGCATCCAGTTCCTCGATGCGGATGATGCGCACCCCCTGCTCTTCGCCCCAGACGATGTCGCTATCATCGTACATGGTGCCGCGAATGCCGATCTGGACGGTGCGCTTGGGATCCAGGTAACCATCCTCAATCGCGCGCCGGAATGGTGTGCCGTGGGTGTATTTGAAACCACCGAAATAGCTGTCGAAGAGATCCGTGTGAGCATCGAAGTGGATCATGCCAACGGGACCGTTGGCCGCCAGCGACTTGAGGATCGGATAGGAGACGAGATGGTCGCCACCAGCGCTCATCGGGATGATCTTCTTGGCCGCGACCGTCTGATAGAACTTGGTGATGCGCTCAAGCAGAATCCCCCAGATCGGCAGGATTAACGGGCGTATCGCCAAGATCGGCGCAATTGAACATCTCGAAAGGCTTCAAGCCGGTGGCAGGATGCATCAGGCGGATCATGGTCGACAAATCGCGCAACTGGCGCGGACCATGGCGCGTGCCCGGACGGTTGGTGGTGCCACCATCCCAGGGCACCCCGATGAAACCGATGTCGACATCCTTGATCAGGTCATCGTCCAGACCGACAAGCGGCAGACGCATGAAGGTGGCGGGACCGGCATAGCGCGGCAGATCCATGCCCGAAATTGGCTGAAAACGCGCATCCTTGCGAGGGGTAGCTGAGACGTCGGACGACATGAGAAGCTCCAAGACTGGTGATCACTGAGATCAGCTTGCCACAGGCCTTCACGTCCAATAGTCTCGACGTTGCAAACTAAACGTCCGAAAAGATCAACCTATATGGCTCCCCACGTTCCGCCTTTGAGTGATGTCGACCTGCGACAACTGCGGATCTTTCGGGCCGTGGTCGAGAATGGCGGCTTCACCAATGCGCAATCTGCACTTGGTCTGTCGCGCTCCACCATCAGCGCGCAAATGTCGGCACTGGAAACGCGGCTTGGCGTGTCTTTATGTCGACGCGGCCGGTCAGGCTTTGCCCTTACCGAGCACGGCCAGTTGATCTTTGCCGAAACACTGAAATGCCTTGCCGCACTGGAAAGCTTTCGGGCCGAACTCGGAGCGTTGAAGGGGCGTCTGGTGGGGGAATTGCGCGTTGGTGCCATCGACGCCTTTGTCGAAAACCCGATGTGCGCGCTGGCTGATGCAATTGCCATCTTCAACGAGCGCTATCCGGATGTGCATGTGAGCGTCAATGTTCTGACGCCCAACCAACTCGAAAATGCCCTGCTGAACCGGCAGATCGAAATTGCCCTGATGGCCAATCAGCCGGTGAATGCCGCCGTACAGCTGCAACAGCTTTTTCACGAGGAACAGACACTTTATTGCGGCGCCCGTCACCCTCTGTTTAACGCGCGCGGGGATCAACTCGGTCTCGAGCGAATTGCCGCACTCACCTATGCCAAACGCGGCTATGTGATTTCAACGGCCTATCACACGCTGTTCGCCAAGCCACCCGGCGCAACGGCCTATTCCATGGAAGCCATCGCGCATTTGATCCTGAGTGGGCGGTTCGTCAGTTTTCTGCCCAAACACTATGCCGCCCGCTGGGTGGAACGCGACGACATGCGCGCTCTTCGCCCGGATCTTCTCAACTTCAAGATTGGTCTGTGCATTGCTCACCTGCCAATCAGCACACTCTCCGCCGTCGCCACCCGCTTCCGCGAATGCTTCCTGGAGGCTCAGACTGCTCTCAGCCGCCCGAGGCTTGATGGACACGCAACGAGCAGCCCCCCGGCTCCGCCCGCAGCAAGCACCAGGACTTACCCTGTCGATTGACCCGTGCCAGACGAGGTCGCGCAGGCGTACAGCCACTGCTTCAGAAAAGCAAAGCTGTTGCGGGCTTTGTGTGAGGTGTGGCGGGCACGGAGATAGCCGTGAACCAGTTGCGCCTCGTTGCGGCATGTGACCTTGACGCCATCAGCCGCCAGCCGCTTTGCAAAGAAAAGCCCCTCATCGCGCAATGGGTCTATATCTGCGGTGAGGATCAATGTGGGTGGCAGACCTTGCAAGGTTGCGGCCACAAGCGGATCTCGCTCTGGATCGGGTTGCAAGGGCCGCGGGCCCAGCACCGTGCCATAGTGCCTGACATCCTCTGTTCGCAGCAGTGGCGCCTCAGCATTTTCCACGAACGAACCAAGGGATCCGTCACTGCCGAGCGAGGGATAAATCAGGGCCAGTCCGACAGGCATCGCGTGTCTCAGGCGTTTCAATCGCAAGCAAAGTGCCGCCGACAAGGTGCCGCCCGCGCTGTCTCCCACCAGGATGCCAGAGCGCCCCTGTCCAGACAGGTTTTGCCAAATGCTGGAGACATCCTCAAGTTGCGCCGGATAACGATGCTCTGGTGCCAGCCGATAGGCGAGCGCAACAACCTCGCAGCCCGTGGAGACAGCCAACTCAGCGCAGATATCGTCATGACTGTCGAGCGAGCCAACAACAAAGCCTCCGCCGTGACAGAAGAGAATGAAAGGTCTCGCAGCATCCTGCGGAGCCACGCGGTAGCGGCGAATGGGTACAGACCCGACCTGCTCGTCCAACACCTCAAGGCCGTCCGGGCGGGGCGTGCGAAATCTGGCACACATGGCCTCATAAATGCGCCGGTTTTCCTCCGGCCCTGCCTGATTGACTGCCGCCGGATAGGCTGCCTCCGTATCGGCAATGAACCGAAGAACTTGCGGATCGGTGATGCGCCCGTTGGCCAGGTTATCCGGCAAGGTCTGTGCAGGATCGTCAGGTCGGCGGCACATGGGACATCATCCTCTTGGCAAACGTAATTGGCACAGCGGCATACCGCCCCGGGCCTGCCCTGAGTAACAGGCCCGGTGTTCATCACGTATGGTTGCTTACGCGGTTGGCTCAAGGCCCCAGCCAATATCCCGGATGGGACGTCCGGCATGGTCCGGCGAAGCCAGAGAATGCTGCGCCTTGGCCAAACCAGCCAGATGAGCGGCCATCGGCTCTTCCAGTCGACAAACCTTGCCCGCCTTCGTATCGACCGACATCAGCATGTGCTCGGCCGTTGCCTGCACCTCTCCGGCGTCATTTGTCATCTCATGATGAATACGCATCCGCTTGGCATCTGCGCCCAGAAGACGGGTGCGGACAAACAGCTTTGTGTTGGCCGGGGTTTCGGCCAAATGCCGCAGATGGCTTTCCACCGTGTAAACCGAAAGCCCGCGCGCCAGGTAAGCCTCATCCATGCCCAGAAAGCCGAGGAAGGCATCGGTTGCATCGCCGAAAACCTGCAAATAACGATGCTCGGTCATATGGCCATTGTAATCCAGCCAATCGCCCTGAACCTGTGCCTGATGCAACTCCAACGGTGCCGCCTGATCAACAGCCGCTCTCGTGCTGTCGCCTTTGGACCGTGCCGCCGCATAGAAACTGTCTTCCATCTCGCGCAGCGTTTCCCCAGCCCCCAGCGATTGCCCTTGAGGGCTTGCAGAATACCAACCAGATTGTCGTCGCGAATACGTTCCAGATCCCGGATCGAATGATGCCCAGACTGCATGTCCGACTGGCTGGCAATGCGCTCCACCAGTTCGTCGGTCAACTCCGGCACATCCATCAGCTTGGTCCATGGCCATTGCAGCGCCGGGCCAAATTGCTCGATGAAATGCTTCATGCCCGCTTCGCCACCGGCAATACGATAGGTCTCGAACAGGCCCATCTGTGCCCAGCGAAGCCCGAAGCTGTAGCGGATGACATCGTCGATTTCCTGCGTCGTAGCGATGCCGTCGTTGATCAGCCACAAGCCTTCACGCCAGACGGCTTCCAGAAGGCGATCACCGATATGCGCCTCGATCTCCTTGCGGATACGCACCGGATGCAGCCCCGTGGGGCGTAACATGGCATCAGCCCGCTCCAGCGTCGTCTCTCCAGTGGCAGGAGACCCGACCAATTCGACCAGCGGCACCAGATAGACCGGATTGAACGGGTGGGCCACGAAGACACGATCCGGCGTTCTCAGCCCCTGTTGAAGCTCGGAGGGTTTGAAGCCGGACGTGGATGAACCGATCAGCGCGTCTCGCGGCGCCGCCGCTTCGATGGCGGCCAGCGTCTTATGCTTCAGGTCCAGCCGTTCAGGCACACTTTCCTGAATGTAGTCTGCACCTGTAACGGCGGCGTCCAACGTCGCGCAGAAGGTCAGCGTGCCCTCTTCCGGTAGAGGTGCCTGCACCATGCGGCGATAGGCGCGCCGCGCATTGTCCAGCACTTCGCCAACAATGCGCTGGGCTTCCGGATGTGGATCAAACACACTGACATCAATGCCAGCGAGCAAGAAACGGGCAATCCAGCCGCCGCCAATGACACCACCCCCAACAGCCGCCGCTTTTCTGATCACTTGAGACATATCGGACCTCAGCGCTTTTTCAGGTTGAGTTTCTTGCGAACATCATCAGGCCCCAGAACCTTGACATTCATCGCATCGACAATTTTCACCGCCCGCTCAACCAGATCGCCGTTAGACGCCTTCACGCCCCGATCCAGATAGATGTTGTCTTCCAGACCAACGCGAATGTTGCCACCGTTCAGCACCGACTGTGCCACATAGGGGAGCTGCATCCGGCCAATGGAGAACATGGAATAAGTCCAGTCTTTCGGCATATTGTTGAGAAGTGCCATCAGCGAGTTGGTATCGTTGGGAATGCCAAAGGGGATCCCCATGCACAATTGCACCAGCACCGGATCGTCGATCAGGCCTTCATCTACCAGCGTTTTGGCCAACCACAGATGGCCAGTGTCGAAGACTTCGATCTCCGGCTTGACACCTGCCGCCTGAATGCGCTTTGCCATCGCCCGCAGTGTGCCGGGGGTGTTGGTCATCACATAATCGGCTTCGGCGAAATTCATCGTGCCGCAATCCAGCGTGCAGATTTCCGGCAGCAGCTCTTCCACATGCACAAGACGCTCGGTCGCACCAATGAGGTCGGTCTGCTCGCCATTGAACGGCAGAGGGGCTTCGGCAGAGCCGAGAACGATGTCACCGCCCATGCCAGCCGTCAGGTTCAAGATGACGTCTATGTCGCTTTCGCGCACCCGCTCCACCACTTCGCGGTACAAGGCAGAGTCGCGCGATGGCGCGCCGGTTTCGGGATCCCGCACATGAACATGCGCAATGGCTGCGCCTGCCTTGGCCGCCTCGATGCAGGCTTCGGCAATCTGGTTCGGCGTCACCGGCACCTTGTCGCTCTTGACGTGGCTCTGGCCGGACCCGGTAACTGCACAGGTGATGAAGGTTTCCCAGTTCATGTAATCGCTCCGCAATCGTGGACATTGTCTGTTGCCTTCGATACTAGAGCGACACGCCTTCTCGTCTTTGCATAAACGGACAGGATCATTGCTCAAACAGACAAGAGATGCCTATCACATCGGCTTTCTGCTGCTGGACGGGTTTTCCAACATGGTGCTGTCCAGCGCCATCGAGCCGTTGCGCGCAGCCAACGACCTGTCGGGTACGGATGATTTCCGCTGGCAGGTGCTGGGAAGCGACATTGCGCCGACACTCCCCGCATGGCCGGACCAGCCGCTTGCCGCCGTGCGCAGTTCGTCCGGGCTGATGCTACAACCGGATGCCAGACTGCAAGACCCGCGGGCACGACTTGATGCACTGGCCGTCATTGCCGGCTATGGCGCGCGGGCGCTTGCGCAAAGGCCGCTTTTGGCGCAGCTCGTCCAGGCTTGCCGCTCGGCCGATATGGTGATGGGGCTGGACATGGGAAGCTGGTGTCTGGCGGCCGCAGGCCTGCTGGACGAGCGCAAGGCCACCATCCACTGGCAGGAAGAAGACGCTTTCCGCGAGACGTTTCCGCTGATCACCTTCACGCCGGATGTGTATGTGCGTGACGGGTGTTATGTCACCGCCGGGGGGCGTCTTCGGTGCTGGCGTTGATGCTGGATCTGATCCGCCAGCGTTCCGGCGATGTGCTGGCGCATGACGTGGGCGCCTTGTTCCGGCAGGAAATGGTGGCAGGCATCGAAAGCGAAGCCCTGCCCCGACCTCTGGCACGCGCCATTTCAATGATGCGACGCACCCTGGATGCACCACTGCCCCTTGGAAAGATTGCTCAGGAAGCTGCCGTTTCAGACCGCACGCTGGAGCGACTGTTCCACCGCACACTTAATGTCACCGCAGGCCACTATTATCGGCAGTTGCGTTTGGCCCTGGCACAAACGCTGGCGCAGGAAACATCATTGACCACGGCTGCTATTGCCGCCCGTACCGGCTTCTCATCCCCCGCCACCCTCTCCCGTGCATTTCAGACACGCTTCGGGCAGACGATCAGTGAAACGCGACAAGCAAAAGACGAACAAACTGTTTGAAGCACATGCGCTGAACAACGCAAATGCAGACACAAAACTTCCTGCTAGAAGATTTTTTATATCGAAATTTTAAAGGGAATGGTGGGCGATGAGAGACTCGAACTCCCGACATCCTCGGTGTAAACGAGGCGCTCTACCAACTGAGCTAATCGCCCGGACGCTTGGGAGTGGCGTGGTGCCACTGCGTCGGTGAGCTGTCTTCTATGCATTTCATGCTGCCTTGGCAAGCGCCTTTCGAAAGATTTTTCTCCCCTTTCCGAAACAGTCCACAGCTTGGCCTATTGCAGATCGCTGATGAATGGTCAAAAACATCTGCACGGTCCGTCGGCAGCCCAAAGAGCCCTTTATGGAAAACATCAGGATCTCATGACCACAACCACAGCCGCCCCGTTACGCATTATTCTGTCTGGATGCTCTGGCGGCGGAAAATCCACGCTCTTGTCCGCATTTAAAAAGCGTGGATACGCTACCGTTGCCGAACCGGGGCGTCGAATTGTCGAGGCAGAAGCGGATCCCCACAGCCCTCGCCTGCCTTGGAACGACATGGTCACCTTTGCCAGCAGCGCCCGCGACATGGCGCTCGCCGATCATCTGGCAACAGAGGGTATGGCTGGGCCGGTGTTCTTCGATCGCAGTCTGATTGATGCGCTGGTGGCCTTGTCCCACGCAACAGGCACGCCCCTTGATCGAAGGCAGGCCGCACAGACCCGATACGCCTCAGACGTCTTCCTGACGCCTCCATGGCCTCAGATACACGAAACGGACACCGCGCGTCGGCACGACCTTGCGGCAGCAACACAAGAATACGAAAGGCTTCTACAGGCCTTTCCCGCTCTCGGCTATCAGACGCACATTCTGCCAAGGGTGAGCGTGGACAGACGGGTGCACTTCATCCTCGCCACTCTGAATGGTGCCCCCCTTTGAAATTCACTCCCGGTGGACTGCTTGTCTCCAGGCCTTTGCAGATGGATGAGGGCTCAAACGCGCCAGAGCGCCGCCTGAAGGCGTTTGCAGGTGCAAGCGGGCCCTCTTGTTCAAAGTGACGGGAGCAAGCAGCGTGTCTGCGGACAAAAGAAAAGCCCTGCATGCATCAAGCACACAGAGCTTTATCCAGGCAAAGCCATGGGCAAACGACTTTAAGCGTTCACCGCATCCTTGAGGCCCTTGCCGGCCTTGAACTTCGGCGTCTTGGAAGCCGGAATCTGGATCGTTTCGCCGGTACGCGGGTTACGACCTTCGGTCGCAGCACGTTCAGAAACCGAGAAGTTGCCAAAACCGATGATGCGAACTTCGTCGCCAGACTTCAGCGTTTCCGTGACTGCATCAAAAGTAGCGTCGACAGCCTCGCCTGCCTGGGCCTTCGTCAGGCCGGTCTTTTCTGCGACCGCCGCGATCAAATCGTTTTTGTTCATAGCAGATACCTTTCTAAGATACGGCACTCCAGCTGGCGATTCTCACCAGCGCCGTTGCCGGAAAGTCGGGCGAAACGACAAAGAACGCAAGGTATTTGTCGCGGAAACCCGCCGTTTATTGCAGTTTTACAAAAGAAAAGCCCCGGTTTTGCCGGGGCTTTCCAATATTTCTGATCCAAGTCAATCAGTGAGCGACAAAGCCTTTTGCGCTTTCGTCGTCGGTGGTCACCGCTTTGGCAGCGGCGTCTGCGGCTGCCTGATCCCACTCAATCGGCTCAGGCATTCTGACCAGCGCCGTCTGAAGCACCTCGGTCATACCGGAGACCGGAATGATCTCCATGCCGTTTTTGACCGAGTCTGGAATATCCGCCAGATCCTTGGCGTTGTCTTCCGGGATCATCACCGTCTTGATGCCGCCTCGCAGAGCCGCCAGCAGCTTCTCCTTGAGACCGCCAATCGGCAGAATACGACCGCGCAGGGTGATTTCCCCGGTCATGGCCACATCGCGGCGCACCGGAATGCCCGTAAGTGCGGAGACAACCGCCGTTGCCATGCCGATCCCGGCCGAAGGACCGTCCTTGGGCGTCGCACCTTCCGGCACATGCACATGGAAATCCTTCTTGTCGAATGACGGTGGCTCAATGCCGAAATCAATGGCGCGCGAGCGGACATAAGAAGCCGCTGCGGAAATCGATTCCTTCATGACGTCCTTCAGGTTGCCTGTCACCGTCATCTTGCCTTTGCCGGGCATGACAACGCCTTCGATGGTCAGCAATTCGCCGCCCACTTCCGTCCAGGCAAGTCCGGTAACAACACCGACCTGATCTTCGTCTTCCATCTCGCCATAGCGGAACCGGGGCACGCCCAGATACTCTTCCACGACCTCCGGCGTCACTTCCACAGAGGTGATGTCGGACATCAGGATGTTCTTAACGGCCTTACGGGCCAGGGTTGCCATTTCGCGCTCAATGTTACGCACACCAGCTTCGCGGGTGTAACGACGCACGATGAACTGCAACGCATCATCCGTGATCGAGAACTCACCGTCACGCAGACCATGATCCTTTTCAGCCTTCGGAATGAGGTGACGACGGCAGATTTCCATCTTCTCCTCTTCCGTGTAGCCCGCAATACGGATCACTTCCATACGGTCCATCAGCGGGCCTGGAATGTTCAGCGTGTTGGCTGTCGTCACGAACATCACGTCCGACAGGTCGTATTCAACCTCCAGATAGTGGTCCATGAACGAGGAGTTCTGTTCCGGATCGAGCACTTCCAGCAAGGCCGACGACGGATCACCGCGAAAATCCATGCCCATCTTGTCGATTTCATCGAGCAGGAAGAGCGGGTTGGACTTCTTCGCCTTTTTCATCGATTGAATGACCTTGCCGGGCATCGAACCGATGTAGGTGCGGCGGTGACCACGGATCTCGGCTTCGTCACGCACACCACCAAGCGACATACGGATGAATTCACGGCCCGTTGCCTTGGCGATGGAGCGACCGAGTGAGGTCTTGCCGACACCAGGAGGACCAACAAGGCACAGGATCGGACCCTTCAGCTTGTTGGCGCGCTGCTGCACGGCCAGATACTCGACAATGCGTTCCTTGACCTTTTCAAGGCCATAGTGATCCGTGTTGAGAACCTCTTCAGCCATCGAAAGATCATGCTTGATCTTGCTCTTGCGCGACCACGGAATCCCCAGAAGCCAATCCAGATAATTGCGCACGACGGTGGCTTCCGCCGACATCGGGCTCATCTGCTTGAGCTTCTTGATTTCCTGATGCGCACGCTCACGAGCTTCCTTGGAGAGCTTGGTTTTCTTGACCCGCTCTTCAATTTCCGCCAGTTCGTCACGCCCGTCTTCGCTGTCGCCGAGCTCCTTCTGAATGGCCTTCATCTGCTCATTCAGATAATACTCGCGCTGCGTCTTCTCCATCTGGCGCTTGACGCGCGAGCGAATGCGCTTCTCGACCTGAAGAACGGAGATCTCACTCTCCATCATGCCGAGAACCCGCTCCAGACGCTCCGACACGGAGACGATGGCAAGGATTTCCTGCTTTTCCTGGATCTTGATCGCCAGATGCGAGGCGATCGTATCCGCCAGCTTCGAGTAATCCTCGATCTGATTGACCGTGCCCAGAACTTCCGGCGAAACCTTTTTGTTCAGCTTCACGTAGTTCTCAAACTCGGCGATAACCGAGCGGGCCAAAGCCTCAACCTCAATGTCTTCGCCTTCGGTCTCGGGCAGAACGGTGGCGGTGGCTTCATAATATTCCGACCGATCAGAATACTGATCGATTCGCGCACGCGCGCCGCCTTCGACCAGCACCTTGACGGTGTTGTCCGGCAGTTTGAGAAGCTGCAACACGGTTGCCAGCGTCCCGACTTCGTAGATCTGATCCGTGTCGGGATCGTCATCCGCCGCATTCACCTGAGTAGCGAGCAGAATGTTCTTGTCCGTTGCCATGACTTCTTCAAGCGCACGGATAGATTTCTCGCGACCCACGAACAACGGAACGATCATATGAGGAAAAACAACGATGTCGCGCAATGGCAGCACCGGGTAGGTTCCGGTCTCTTCACCTTGCGGGGGCCGGATGTCGATGTCGCTCATTTTTATTCCTTTACGTTGCGCGTCCCTGCCCCAGACCAACCAGCAGCGAGGGAAGCTGTCGGATGGCAGCGGACAATTTGTCCGACGAGCCAAACCGGACCACCCCAATGGGCATGGTGCCAGAATGCATTGCCATCATGTCATCCTATTAGGTGGATATGGGCGCTGCGCGTGTCAAGACAGCAAGATCGCTTGCGCTGATCACACAAGCTTCTTCGGCCTAAAGAAGTGGACAACCGCCTGTTTCCGCCATTTTAAACAGGAAATGCCGCTCACTTGGAACGGCATTTCGATGTGTCTTGGGACAAAAGCAAATCAGCCTTACGCGCTGGTTGCCGATGTCTCTTCCTGCTGCTCTTCATAAATGTAGAGCGGCTTGGCTTCGCCTTTGACGACTTCCGGCGAGATGACGACTTCCTTGACACCCTTGAGGCCCGGAAGCTCGTACATGGTGTCCAGAAGGATGGCTTCCAGAATGGAGCGCAGCCCACGGGCACCGGTCTTGCGTTCAATCGCCTTGCGAGCAACAGCCTTGAGCGCTTCGTCGTGGAAGTTCAGCTCGACTTCTTCCATCTCGAACAGACGCTGGTACTGCTTGACAAGAGCGTTCTTCGGCTCGGTCAGGATGGTGACCAGAGCTTCCTCATCCAGATCTTCCAGCGTTGCGATAACCGGCAGACGGCCAACGAATTCCGGGATAAGACCGAATTTCAGAAGATCTTCCGGCTCAAGAACCGAGAACAATTCGCCGATACGACGGTCCTCAGGGGCATGAACCTGCGCCTTGAACCCGATCGACGTCTTGGTCCCGCGATCCGAGATGATCTTGTCGAGGCCAGCAAACGCACCGCCACAGATGAACAGGATGTTCGTCGTGTCGACTTGCAGGAATTCCTGCTGCGGATGCTTGCGCCCGCCCTGCGGCGGAACGGAGGCAACGGTGCCTTCCATGATCTTCAACAGTGCCTGTTGCACGCCTTCACCGGACACGTCGCGCGTGATCGACGGATTGTCGGCCTTACGGCTAATCTTGTCGACCTCATCAATATAGACGATGCCGCGCTGTGCGCGCTCGACGTTGTAGTCGGCAGACTGAAGCAGCTTCAGAATGATGTTCTCGACATCCTCGCCCACGTAACCGGCTTCGGTCAGCGTTGTGGCGTCGGCCATCGTGAAGGGCACATCCAGAATTCGGGCCAGGGTTTGAGCCAGAAGCGTTTTGCCGCACCCGGTCGGTCCCACCAGCAGAATGTTCGATTTCGCCAGTTCCACGTCCGGATTCTTGGAGGCGTGGTTCAGACGCTTGTAATGGTTGTGAACAGCAACCGAGAGAACCTTTTTCGCGCTGCCCTGACCAATGACATAGTCATCCAGCACGTTTCGGATTTCCTGCGGGGACGGAATACCGTCCCGCGATTTCACCAGCGAAGACTTGTTCTCCTCGCGAATAATGTCCATGCACAGCTCGACACATTCATCGCAAATGAAAACAGTCGGGCCGGCGATCAGCTTGCGCACTTCGTGTTGGCTCTTGCCGCAGAATGAGCAGTAGAGCGTATTCTTGGAATCGCTGCCGCTGGCCTTTGTCATAGTGTTCAACCCCACGTTTCTTGGAAGGACAAACGCCTTCCGACCGGACCTGGCAGGATGAAGGACCGCTTCACTTCATCCGACTCGGTCATACGAGACTGGTCCCGATCGACGTTTCCTGATGTGACCATGCTTCACTCTTAAAAATCAATATAGTTTTAAAGTGAGCGTGGAAAACCGGCCTATACCCATATGCGTTCATCGTTCGCATATTTCAACTAGGCCGGTTAACGGCCACGGTTAATCATCCATACGGAGCGGCGAAGCTCCGCGTGATCGCGTTACGAGGAGCTTTCGTCCGACAGACCGGCGCGGGTTTCGATGACATCATCGACGATCCCGAAGTGCTTGGCCTGATCCGCCGTCATGAAGTTATCGCGGTCGAGCGCTTCTTCAACGGCATCGAGGGACTGCCCCGTGTGCTTCACATAAATTTCGTTCAGGCGACGCTTGATCTTCAGGATTTCCTGAGCGTGCAACATGATGTCCGCAGCCTGACCACGGAACCCGCCGGATGGCTGGTGGACCATGATACGCGAGTTCGGCAGGGAAAAGCGCATGTCCTTCTCGCCAGCCGCCAGCAGCAGCGAGCCCATCGAAGCCAGCCTGGCCGATGCACAATGTCGAGACAGCCGGACGAATGAACTGCATCGTATCATAAATCGCCAGACCGGACGTCACCACGCCGCCGGGCGAATTGATGTAGATCGAGATCTCTTTCGTCGGATTTTCCGATTCCAGGAACAGCAGCTGCGCGCTGACCAGCGTCGCAACATGATCCTCGACCGGGCCGGTCAGAAAGATGATGCGTTCTTTCAGGAGACGGGAATAGATATCGAAGGCCCGTTCTCCGCGGTTCGTCTGCTCCACCACCATTGGGACCAGAGTATTCATGTAGATATCGAGAGGATCCTTCATACCACATCCATTATTTTGAGAGAGCCAAACCGACCTGTCGAAGGGCCGCGGCTGTCAGATCAAACGTTGGTCGACTGTTTCACGAGCTGACTCGAAAAAAGCGACACTCCATACATAGGAGATGTCGCCTTGTTCGAAAAGTCATTGCAGACACGCTGTGAAGGCAAAGTTAAAATCCTTTGCCTTCATTTGCGCAATTGCGGGGAAAACACTTATGCGTTTTCCTCATCGCTCTCGATCATCTTGGTCAGTTCGTCCTTCGTCACCGACTTGTCGGTCACGTCGGCGAGCTCAAGCATGAAGTCGACGACCTTCTCTTCGTAGATCGGCGCACGCAGTGACGCGAGAGCCTGCTGGTTGTTCTTGTAGAAGTCGAACACCTGCTGTTCCTGACCCGGGAACTGACGAACGCGGTCGTAAAGAGCGCGCTGCAATTCTTCGTCAGTGACCTGGATGTTGTTCTTCTCGCCGATTTCCGACAGGACGAGGCCGAGACGAACGCGACGTTCCGCGATCTTCTTGTATTCTTCCTTTGCCTTTTCCTCGGTTGTGTCTTCGTCTTCGAAGCTCTTGCCGTTGCGCTGCATGTCTTCTTCGACCTGCTTCCACACAACATCAAACTCCGAGTTCAACAGACCTTCCGGCAAGTCGAAGGAGTAGTGATCGTCCAGCTTGTCGAGAAGCTGACGCTTGACGCGCTGACGTGTCATTGCGCCGAACTGGCTTTCGATCTGATCGCGGACAATGTCCTTGAGCTTGTCGAGCGATTCCAGACCAAGACCCTTGGCGAATTCGTCATCGACCTTGGCGTCGCCCGGTGCTGCAACTTCCTTGACGGTGACGTCGAAGGTCGCGGCTTTGCCTGCAAGGTTTTCAGCCGGATACTCTTCCGGGAAAGTCACTTCAACGACCTTTTCGTCACCAGCCTTAAGGCCGATAAGCTGCTCTTCGAAGCCTGGAATGAACTGACCGGAACCGAGAACGAGCTGACCGTTTTCGTCAGCGCCGCCGTCGAATGCTTCGCCGTCAACCTTGCCCAGATAGGACATGGTTACTCGGTCTCCGTCGGCTGCTGCACCTTCCTTTTCAGTGAAAGGCGTGTTGTTCTTGGCAATCTCGTTGACCTGCTCATCGACTTCCGTCTCGGCAATCTCAACCACAGGACGCTCGATGGCAAAGCCCTTGAAGTCGACGATTTCGAACGTCGGCAGAATGTCGTAGGTCATCGTGTAGGACAGATCACCTGTCCCGGCGAGGATGGCTTCTGCATCTTCATCCGGCAGATCGATGTTCGGCGTCAGAGCCGGACGCTCTTCGCGCTCTTCGAGAGCCTTCTGAGAGGTTTCCTGAATCGTTTCGTTCAGGATTTCAGCCATCGCCTGACGGCCATAAACCTTTTTCAAGTGCGCGGGTGGCACCTTGCCCGGACGGAAACCGTTCAGTCGAACCTTATCCTTGAGATCGCCAAGGTAGGTTTCAAGCTTGGCCGCCAGCTCGCCAGCGGGAATTTCGATTTTAAGCTCTCGCTTAAGGCCCTCGGCGAGGGTTTCTGTCACCTGCATGATTATGTGCTTCGTCCTTGAGGCGTGGAAACGAGTGTTCCACGATCTTGTTAGAAATCCATCGGCGCCCGTTTCGGATCACGGATCCTGAAACAGACTTTCGCCCGTAGCGCCCTCACCCATTCGATACGGAAGGTCCATTACCCAACGCCGACAAACCAAAACGGTTTCAAGACACCGGCAACACCTGATCCTGACGGACCATCCCCCTCCCTATCGCGGGTACGATGGATGGGCGATAGCGATTGGACACAGGCCTGTCAAGCCCCATCCAGCAGGCGCTGACTGCCACAAAGACCGCGTTTTCAGGCGAAAGGAGACCATACGTCAGGGTGCGTTGGGCAGCTTTAACGCACAAGCCTGCCTCCGCCAATCGCAAAGGCTGCCGTATTACAATTCAAGCAAAGCACAAAAGTCAGCTCAAATGAGATGAACAGCAAACGACGCTGTCTTTGCATTCCCTGTGTGAAACACAATCAATGAGGACAGGACGTTCACGTTTCCTGCACAAAGCAACCTCGGCTCAATTGAAGAGGGCAAGGTACAGCGTCCGGCTACAGACGTCTCAATGTTGTTTGACACGAAGAATGAGAATTTACGGGAATAGACGGGAAGAGCCGGTAATGGATGATAAGATACTCATGTGAAAGAGAATTCCTGCCAAAGAGCGAACGGAAGGCCCGTTTGACGTTTGACGTTTGAATTGAGAACTTGAGCGCAAAGTAGTGGATTTCCCGCTGGCAGATGCGGGGCTTCAAAAAGAACCGCCCATAATTTTAGAGAGCTTCAAAACGGCTTAAAACGGGCTTTGAGAGCCTTTGAGACGATCTGCAAAAGCGCGCGACCGAGAGGTGGAACGGCAGCTTTCGCCAATTTAAACTTTCCGGTTGCGCGGAAAGTTAGTCAACGCACTGAAACAAAACAGATTTAATGAAAAATCGGACTGATGTAACTTTCCGGTCCCAAGCGGTTGAGAAGCGCTTATAGCCGTCGCATCGTATAAACAACGCGACCATGAATAGCCAAACGTGCCTTAGCGCTCAAGCGGGATCTTTATTGGCGGATACTGGTGAGAGTTAGAGTCTGACAGCAGACTAATCGAACCATCGCCCTCACGCTGAATACGTTTGACAAAGAGATCATCATCAAAACCAGCCACATAGATAAAACCAGACCGGGGCGTCCTGTCACTCGTATCCACGAGCAGCAGATTACCGTCTGAAATTGTGGGCAGCATACTGTCTCCTCGCGCCCAAACCATTGCCAAAGTAATCGGATCCGCTCCAAGCAACCGCAAAAACTGAACAGCGATCGGGAATGAAGTCTGTTTCTGATTTTCGAAAACCAAATTACCGCGACCAGCAGACGCATAGAGATCATACAAAGGCACATCGACAGTAGAAACTTCTTGCCTCTCAGAAGATGCTTCCGCTATTGGCGCTGCCACGTAAGGCTCCCCTTCTCCGGTATAAAGCCAGTTCGGATCGACACCTGATACGTCGGCGATTGCCTGCATGGCACGCGGCTTAGGATTAACGCCTTTTAGCCAGTAACCAAGCGTCCTTCGTGGCACACCCATTGATTCTGCCAACTGCTTAAGCCCACCGACCTTCTCAGCAGCAAACCTGATCCTTTCGGGAAGATCGCTCATCGCTCTCCGTTAATAGCAATTTATTGCCACTTGTCGATTGACAGATGGCAATAAATTGCTATTTTCAATTTTAGCGTTCCGCACAGGCACCCAACCACAGCGAAACGCAATTGCGTTTATCACACCGACAAAACGGCCTTGGCGGGCCGCTTCAGCGAGGTTCAACAAATGGCTACCCCCAAAACGAAATGGGACCAGCATTCGATCAAGGCGGAATTGCACCGCCGCGAAATGACCCTGACGGGCCTTGCACAGTTGGAGGGGATCAACCCCAACAACTTTCGTGCTGTCTGGGCTCGGACGAACCGCCGTGCCGAGACGGCTCTTGCCCGGTTTCTTGATGTCCCGGTCGAAGAGCTCTTTCCCGATCGTTATCCGATCAAGAAAGGAATTCTGTCGCCCAAATATCAAGCTGCAATCGCCAAGAGTGCTGCCTGATTACACGGGCGGACGGCTCGCTCTGGCCTTTGGTATCCGCATTTCGCGGCAAGAAGGCTGGCGGAGCCAACTTCCCGGCCGTCGTGCCGACCGTCCGTGCACAGAAACTACACCGCATTCCAGCGAGTCTTACAATGGCGAAACCTCATGCCAAAATTGACGGCAAAAATCCATTTCGCGCTAGCCAAAAAGCTGTGAAGCCTGGGGATGATCTTGCTGCCATTGTCCTTGGTCTTCTTCTTTGTTGCAGCGCCGTCCTGGTTGCCCTGATTGTCAGGAGCGGACCATGGACCTGAATGCTCCCATACAGGAACTCGACCGGGATACCAAGCTCATTGAAGCAGCATGCTTTGGAGCGGTGTCTGAGATGTTTCCGTATCTGTCTCTGCGCGACATCATTGCCCCACCACATGAGTGGTTTGATGCGGCTTTGGCACGTCAGATTGCCAATCACCTGATGATTGAGCAATTCAAACTTCCCAAACGCCGTGTGGCCGACATGCAAAAGCGCTCTCGCGAAGGAATTAGTCGCGGTCTGCGGACTGTCGACAACCGTCTTTCTGAGATCTGCTTTGAAAATGCATATCTGGTCGCAGCTCAGCGTGCCCGCTCCCTTTTGCTCCAGAAAATCGAAGAGGCTGCCTGATGGCCGAAATCAAGTCCTTGCCCATCGGATCCATTTTTGTTGGCGAACGCCTTCGGGAGATCGATGAAGACCACGCCCAGGCTATTGCGGTCTCGATTGCCGAGATCGGTTTGCAGACCCCTATTCAGGTGCGCTCAACACCTGCACAGAAACTTGGAAACCACACACTGGTCTTCGGTGCCCATCGGCTTCGCGCCTGTCAGATCGTCGGGCTTGATGAGATCGACGTGATTGTGGTGAAGGCGGACAGCCGCAAAGCTGAAATGCTTGAGATCTCCGAAAACCTCTTCCGAAACGAGCTCTCTGTGATTGATCGCGCCATCTTTGTGCAGCGCTACCGCAAACTCTGGGAAGACGAACACGGCGAAATCAAAGCTGGCCGTCCGTCCGAAAAATCGGGTCATGGTGACCCAATTCTTGGAACAAGCTTCAGTGCTCACGTTGCAGACAGGCTCGGCGTTTCGGAAAAGAGCGCCAAACGACTTGACCAAATCGCCCGTCAGCTACACCCCGAGTTGCGCTCTGCTCTTCGCTGCTCTGCCGTCGCAGACCAGACAACGATCCTTCTGAAGCTTGCCAAGCTGGAACCGGCAATGCAGCGGCGGGCGGCAATCGGCTTTCGCGAAACACAAGACATCAAGCAGGTCTTCACCCTTTTACAGGGCGCTCCAAAGCCGACATCGGGCCCGGACGAAATCCTGTTCCAGAAGCTCGTCGATCTCTGGTCCCGCTGTGGCCGTCAGGTGCGTGATCGGTTTCAACACCACATCGAACAGCCCTGGCTGTTGAAGCGGCGGAGTGATTGCCATGAGCCGCAACCCAAATCAGATGGACATGTTTGCCGACACAGCTTTCCCTGTCCGAACCACGGTCAACACCGTTGACCTGGACCGGCTGCGGGTAAAGCTGAAACGGGCCATGGCACGTGCGATCCGCGAATGCCCGTATGACCGGGCCGAGATTGCCGCCCGCATGGCGCGGTATCTCGGACGCACGATCAGCAAGACCGCGCTCGACAGCTACACAGCCGAAAGCAAGGAGACCCATGACATCAGTCTTGTGCGGTTCAAGGCCTTTGTGAAGGCAACCGGCGCTGTCTGGCTCTGGGATGAACTGGTCTGTGATGACGGTCTGACCATTATGGATGGCGATGAAACCCATGCCTGGCCGAAATCGCCTATTGGCAGCAGGAACAGGAGGCGATCAAGGCCCGTATCCGTGGCCTCAAATCTGTGCCCTCAAAGGTGCGGGGGAGGACCAAGTGAAGAAACAATGGTTCACTCCGAAAGACCTTCTGGAAGCCAAGGCTGCCCGGCATGCCATCGGGCAAAAGCGCCCTTCATGATCTGATCACCCGCGAAGGGTGGCGACATATGGACGGCTGCCGGCGCAGCGCTGGCAAGGGCGGCGGGTACGAGTATCACATCAGCCTTTTGCCCAAATCAGCACAGGCACGTCTTGCCATGATCTTTGACCTGCCTGCCAATGACGAGCCGGTCAAGCAGACTTCATCGGAGCTTTGGGGACGGTTTGAAGCCTTGCCTGCCAAGCAGAAGGCCATTGCAGAAAAGCGCCTGAAGGCTGTTCTGGATTTTCTTGAGCTATCGCAGGAATGCAAGGCCAGGGCAGCGGCCGCGCTCATCGCCAAGCGCGATCACACATCTATCGCAACACTTTACAGGTGGGTTGAAAAAACGGCTGCGTGCCCACGTGCAGATTGGTTGGCCGTACTCGCCCCATCATATCAGAGCAAAAAAGACCACTGCGCGTGCCACCGTGATGCTCTGGGAGACGCTGAAGTCAGACTTTCTCCGTCCAGAACGCCCCAGCTTTTCTGCTTGTTATCGTCGTGTCGCCGCGCTGGCCACGCAACGCAAGTGGACACCGCTTCCATCTGAGCGGGCTCTGCGTCGTCGCCTGGAAGCGGAAGTGCCGCAGTCTGCTCAAGTTCTTGCCCGGTCGGGGCGCGAAAAGGCAAAGGCCCTTTATCCCGCTCAACGCCGTCTGCGCGATCACCTGCATGCGCTTGAGGCTGTCAATATGGACGGTCATAAGTTCGACGTGTTCGTCTCAATGCCAAATGGCAGTGTGACCCGCCTTTTCCTCGTTGCTCTGCAAGACTTGTATTCCGGCAAATTTGTCGTCCTGGCGCTTGTCCGACAGCGAGAACAAGGAAACGACACAGCCTGGTCATTGGCGACATGGTTGAACGCTTCGGCATTCCAGACCGCATCACGCTGGACAACGGCCGCGCTTTTGCCAGCAAGTGGATCACGGGCGGTTCAAAAACCCGCTATCGCTTCAAGGTACGAGACGAAGATCCACAAGGCTTGCTGACGACCCTTGGGGTGGATCTGCAATTCACAAAGCCCTATTCCGGTCAGTCCAAGCCGATTGAGCGCGCCTTTCGTGATCTCACCGACGATGTCGCCAGACACCCCATCTGTGCCGGCGCGTACACAGGCAACAAGCCAGAAAACAAACCGGACAACTATGGCACCCGCGCGGTCCCGTTGGATGTGTTCCGCGAACACGTTGACCAGACGATGGCTGAACATAACGCCCGGACCGGACGCACAGGCGGAAACTGCAAAGGTCGCAGCTTCGATCAGACGTTTGAAGACAGCATGGCAGATCCAGCGACCATCGTTCGACAGGCGTCGACAGCGCAACGCGCCTTGTGGCTGCTGGCCTCGGAAGGCATCCGCGCCCGCAAGGGCAACGGTGAAATCCATCTTTATGGCAACCGGTACTGGTCGCCGGAGTTGACCGGCTTTGCAGGCAAGTCAGTGATCATCCGTTTTGATCCCGATAATCTGATGCGTGATTTGAGGGTCTATGACCTCAACAACCAACTGATTTGCGAAGCACCTTGTGTTGTCGACACGGGTTACCACGACGCGGAAGCGGCCCGACAGCATGAAAAAGCGCGCTCAACCTATCAGAAGGCCCTGCGCGCTGAACGCGATGCGCATGCCGCTCTGTCTGCGGAAGAGCTGGCACAGCTTTACACCGGAGCGCGCAGCCCGGTCGACCAGACACCGGTCTCGATCAAGCCATCCGTTACACGACTGGCGACAGGCCACAGGGCACGCACGGCTGCTGCGCTGAAGCCTGCTGACGATATTGATGACGATGCCTTTGACACAATGTTTGCACGCGCAATGGAACGCATGCCGAAGGCCGACGTCCTGAGTTTCCCGCAAGGGGAAGAGCCGATGAGTGAAGAGTACGGTTCCAAAAAGAAAGGCGAGCTGTGAAGCCCGCCCCAAGAATGGCGACAAGCGCCAAATAGAAACAGGAACCTTTATAGATGATGACCCTCAACACGACAAGTGCAAATGCAACCACAACGGGTTGGACACGCCCCGCAACTGCGCCGGAGATTATTCCGGGACGGGAAATTGAAGATGTCGAAACGTGGTGGAACCTGATTGACCGGGTGCGCGAAGCCGCCCTGCGCAATGGCTGGACAAAGGCAGACGTTGCGCGCCGGTCCAACATGGCCAGTGGTACGTTCTCGCAGTGGTTTTCCGGCAGCTATGCCGGTCGGCTCGACCGGCAGAACGATATTATCGCAAAGTGGCTGGATGCGGTCGAGGATCAGTCCTCGCTTGCGGCCACCATTCCGGCCGGACCGAGCTTCCTGCGTTTGAAGATGTCGGAAGAAATCCTGCAGACCCTGCAGTGGTCACAGCTCTGCCCGGACCTTGTTGTCATCACGGCGGCGTCGGGGCTGGGCAAGACGGAAGCCTGCCGCTACTACGCCCGCACCACACCGCATGTACACATGGTGACGATCAGCCCGCACACGAAGACCGTACATGGCATGCTGGTGACGCTCGTTCATGCGCTTGGCATCCAGCAACACAATCCCGCACGGTATGTGGATGCCATCGGCCAGCGCCTGGAAAGCAACGGCGGCAACACGCTGCTGATCGTCGATGAAGCTCAGAACCTCGTCGATGATGCAGTCAATCAGCTGCGCCACTTTGTCGACAACCATGGTTGTGGTGTGGCCCTGGTCGGCAACGAGGAAATCTACGCCCGGTTCACCAAGAAGAATGATGGTCCTAGCTACGCGCAGTTGAAGCGACGGATCGGCAAGCGGCTCAAGCGCCACAAGCCACGTCAGGATGATCTGGCCGCATATATCGCCAGTTGGGGTGTGACCGATCCGGAAGCAGCAAAACTGCTGACGGGCATTGGCCTCAAGGGCGGTGCCCTTGGGCAGATCGACAAGACCATGAAGCTTGCGACCATGCTCGCAGTCGGTGGTGGTCGGGAGACCGTCACGCTCGACCACATCCGTCAGGTACTGGCAGAACCGGGACGTGGAGGACATGGCATGACACGTCTTTCCACCGAACTGGCACATCTGGCCACCTCGGTTCGTGAAAGCGACGGCCTGTCCAGAACCGATGTGACCCAACTCGCCGACATGCTTGGGGCGCTTGGCGATCTAGCCCAGGCGCAGGAACTGGAGCTGCAAAGTTTTCGCATGCTCGAAGCCGGACGTCAGGTGGGCGAGTTCGCCCGTCAGACCACTGCCCGCCAGACCACCGCCCACCTGCAACCAGACACTCAAGACGACAACGTGCTTCGCCCAACCTTTGGCCGCGCCATGTTCCGTTCATCCCGGGAGGACGTCTAATGTTGACCACCCATCTTCGTGTGCTTTGCAACACCTACCGTCAGGCCAGACGCAAGGACGGCAGCATCTTGCTGCCGCGCAAGGTTGCCGATCTTTTCGAGAAGGCTCTCGACGACTGTCATGCGATGGCGCTGGATCAGGAACCCCGCCAGCTGACCAACAGACCGCCTGCAGGCGTTGATCGGCCCCTCAGACCTGATCACCGGAAAGGTGGTTGTATTTGACCCGAAACGCCGGCCACCCCGCGCTCACACGCCTGATGGGGCTGCATGAACCAATCTCACCGCGCCCTTTCCCTCGCCCTCAACAAAGGCGCTTCTGCGCCGCCTGAAACAGGACATTGACCCATGGATATGCAGACCACACCGGACGCCCAGAAAGACCGCCTTCAGATTGCATTGAAGGCCTCTCAAGTCGAGATGGAAAAAGCGGTCTACATGAAGGATGCCAAGGGAGCGCTTGTTCCGGCCGAACTGGTGAAAGCACAAGATGCGCTGGAAGATGAGACGGTGCGCAAGATCATGTTCTTTGCCCGTGAACTCTCGGACCAGATCGCCCGCTTCAAGGGGCATACCTTTGAAGATCTCGGCGCATTGGAAAGCCTTATGGCGCAGGAATACGGCGTCAGCAAAGGTGGTTCGAAAGGCAACAAGACCTTCCTGAGTTTCGACGGCTGTCTGAAGGTGCAGGTCCAGGTGGCCGACACCATCGAGTTCGGACCGCAATTGCAGATCGCCAAGGAGCTGCTGGATGAATGCCTCAACGAATGGTCTGCCGACGCACGCCCGGAAATCCGGGCCATCGTCACCCGCGCCTTCAACACCGACAAAAGCGGCCAGATCAACAAGGCAGAGATCTTCATGCTGCTACGTCTGGAGATCACCGACGAGCGCTGGATCCGCGCCATGACCGCCATTCGGGAAGCCATCCGGGTGGTTGGCAGCCGCAGCTATGTGCGCTTTTACGAGCGCGACACACCGAACGGCCCGTGGCGGGCAATTACCATCGATCTGGCAAAGGCGTGAGGTCAAGCAAATGAACAACGCCAGTCTTTATGCGCGCCTGCTTGTGCTTTCCCGTTGTCCCGTCTGTGGTGCGGATCACAGCGAGATCAGCGCAACCGGGTCATCCAGGCGGTTCAAGTGTGGCGCAACCTTCGTTGTTTCGACCCAGCAGAACAGCATTTCATTCAGTACGCCCTGCCCAACAGGCTCAGTGGTTCAAAGCCGCCTGCTTACGGCAGAGGCGAAACGACTGGAAGGAGCAGCAGCATGACGTCCTCTCTCGCTGCCATTCATGTGGCCCGCAAACAGCTCGGCCTGGATGAAGAAACCTACCGCGCCAAACTGGCCAAGATCACGGGCAAGACGTCGGCAAAAGACATGAGCGAAGCACAACGGCAACAGGTGCTGACCGTCTTTCGCTCAGACGGGTTTCAGCCAAAGCCGCGCACGCGGCGTCCGAATGGTCGCGCAAAACTAACGGGCCGCTTTGCCACAAAATTGCAGGCGCTGTGGATCGCCGGCTGGAACCTCGGCGTGTTCCGCAACAAGGATGACAACGCTCTGGAAGCCTTTGTCAAACGCCAGACAGGCGTCGATGCTGTGCGCTTCTGCCATGACCCTGCCGATGCCCGGAAAGCCATTGAAGCGCTGAAGGCCATCCTGCACCGAGAGGGTGGCGTCACGTTCGGAAACACCAACGGTCACGATTGGCTTGCCCGTGACATCGCCAAAGTTGCCTGGGCGCAATGGCAGATCCTGACACCGGGCGCATCACTTTATCCCGACAGACGAGGTTTTGATGAGGCTGTCGCGGCAATTGCAGCCCCCGGCAGCAAGCCAGTCTTGCCCTGCTTGGACAGGCGGAGTGGCAAAAGGTGTCCAATGCGTTGGGGGAGCGGATCCGTCGCGCGCAGAATGAAGGGCGGCGGTCATGAAAGAGACAGGACTGACGATCGTCTGTGTCACGGATCATGCGGTGTTGCGCTACATTGAGCGGCGACACGGCGTCGACATCGAGGCCATCCGCAAGCAGATCGCAGCCGCCGTGGTGGACGGTGTGCGGTTTGGGGCAAGCGGGGTGATCAGCGAAGGTGTCAAGTTTGTGCTTCAGCAGGACACGGTGGTGACCTGCGTGAAGAAGGGCTGGCCGTCGCGGGATTACAGAACCGGGCACGAGACAAAATGACCCGCCCGGTGAACATCGACAGAGCCCGATCGCTCGGCCCGCTCTTTGATGTCACCGATATACGACAGGATTTGAAGACCCTTCAGGCACAGCGTAACGCGCTGTTGAAAGGCCTTCAAACCACAAAACCGGGAAGTCACAGACGCTGGCGTCTGGAAGACCGGCTGATGACAGTGACGTCCGATCTATTGAAAACGGAATTGCAGCTCAAGCGGAGATCACCATGACCATGCTGCCCGACGTGCTCGCAGAAATCGCAGAAGTTGCCGGTATGGATGCGGCATGGGATGTTGCACGGGCGCAAGGCGGCCGTGTGGTTTACATTCCGGCACATTCCGGTCCGGGGCATTGGCTTTATGAGTTGGTCGGTCATGACGCTGCCGACAAGATCTGCACCCATTTCCGGGTGGGCGAGACGGGGCTGCGCCTGCTCATTCCACTCGCGCGCTTTACAGCTCAGCGCCAGCGTCTGTCCCGTGCTCTCGATGCTGGCATGACCGCCCCGGACGCGGCACAGGCTGCAGGCATGCATGTGCGCTCGGCCTACCGCGCCCGAGCCCGCAAGCGGAAGACCGGCAGCGACGATCAGGGCAACCTGTTCTGATTATTGTCATGGCAACGCCGAAAAGATGCTGTTAGGGTTTCCGGGTTCATTCAAGGATTGCCACATGTCTCGCCTGATTGCCCTCCTCGCCGGATCTCTGATCATCATTTCGACGCACGCAGCCTGGGCTGCTTCCAACATGAGATACACACCCGGTGTCTTTTTCGAGATCCTGGGCGATGCCTCTGCTTTCGCCGATCTCTGCGACACGTTGTCAGTGAATGAGGCGGTTCTCGCCAAGGCTATTCACAGAAACCATATCCGGGCCGAATTTTTTAATGATCCGGAAAAGCTGCGCCAGTTTGACGACGCATATCAGCGGGTCAAAAACTCGCAGCCAAGCTTCATCAGCCAGGATGCCTTTTGCTGGATCGGGATTTCGGGTTACGGGAAAGAGGGGGCAAACATCACCGGGCTGCTGGACGAAACCAAGCCCCAAAACTGATGGCCCTGACAGTGTCAGGCTGCTAACCGGAAGGTCTGACAAAGCATACTCACTCCATCGAAACGGTCAAGAGACCCGGAGTGACCATGCCCAGCCTGACAGACGAAATCACCCCGCACGTGTTGCGCCTGATCGGCCGTGTCAACTCCGCCGAAACGCGCACTGTCACCGACACTCTTTGTCAACGCGTTGGCTCTCTGCTGGATCGCGCCCGGATCTCGACCAGTTTGCGCCTCGGCACACTTCCTTGCCCAGCTTGCCCATGAGAGCGACAGCTTTCAGACACTGACCGAATACGCCTCCGGCTCGGCATATGAAGGCCGGAAAGATCTGGGCAACACAGAGCCCGGTGACGGTCGCCGGTTTCGCGGCCGTGGCCCGATCCAGTGCACAGGGCGCAGCAACTACCGGGCCTTCACGGTCTGGGTCAGATCTCATCATGAGGCCAACGCTCCGGACTTTGAAGCTCATCCAAGTCTGCTGACCGAAGCCCCTGGGCCAGTCTCTCGGCCATCTGGTTCTGGACCGTTCACAACCTCAACCGGCTGGCCGATGCCGACAACATTTATGCCATCACGCATGAGATTAACGGCGGCACCAACGGCCTGAAAGATCGCTCTGACAAGCTTGCCGTCGCGAAGGACGTCATCGCCGGCCTCATGGGTAGAAACGTTGCAATCCGCTTTGAGGGGCCTGTGTTGCATCGGGGCCTGCAAAGCGAAGCCGTTGCTCGTTTGCAATCACGCCTGGCAGACCTCGGCTTCCAGATCGGAGCCATTGACGGCACCTTCGGACCAGCCACGGAAGCCTCTGTCAAAGCCTTTCAGAGATCCAATGGGCTCAATCCCGACGGCATTGCCGGTCCGATCACGACCGCTGCCCATGGCAAAAGCGGGGTGCTGATCATGGAAAAGCCGCACTATACCACGTCGAAACGCGCATTATGGATCTCTGCCTCGCTTGCATGGCTGGTCATTCTCGCGCTCGTCCTGGGGGCTTTGCTTGGCGAAGACAACGCCGTGGAAATGGCGCGCATCGCCTTGCCATCCATGGTCATTCTGATCGCCGCGATGCTGGGCATTCATCGGGGGTTCGGCACCGTCGACATGGCAACGCTTGCCGGACGCCCGTCCCGCAACGACCGGCGCATGCCCCGCCACGAGGCACTGTGCGAACCATATACGGACACCCCGGATGACACCGCAACTGCGCGCGGACGGGATCGCGACGTGTCAGGGGACGTCAGATGACCGCCTTGCTGATTAAGCTCGCCGGCCGCTTTGGCGGACCGGTACTGGTGTGCGCCGTGGTGCTGGCGCTTGCCTGCGGATCTGCCGCCTTTGCGGCCTATCAAGTGCACGCGATGGTGCGGGATGCCCGCCAGCATGCCACCGCCGAACGCGATGCCTATTGGCGGGCCGCGCTCGAAAAGAGCAATGCCCAGGTTGAAGCCTGGAAAGCGGCTCAAACCACTGCGGCGCTCAAGGCGCAACAACACGCCACCGCCCAGATACAGTCCGCCGAGCAGAAACTCGCAGAGTTGGAGAAAGAGAATGCAGCGCTTCCGGATGATGGTTGCGGTGGCCTCAAGCGCGATCGCGTCCGCTTGCTCAACCGCCAGTGATCGCCCGGTCGTGCGCACGGCGCGGGTGGAAATTCAGTTGCCAGCCGAGGCCACGACGCCCTGCGCCAAGCCGGTGCGGTTGCCAGACCGAGGCTTGAGCGAAGGCGAGACCACACGCTTCTGGTCTCAGGACCGCTCGTCCCTGCGCACCTGCGAAGAGCGTCGGGTTGCCGCCGTCTCCGCTGCCAGTCATGAGAGCCGCAATGATGAATGAACGAGATTTCGACCATGGCTGCTGCCCGCAGTGAACGCGAACGCTGCGACGGCGTCGTCGCTGTTTGCCAGTCGCTGACCCGCAAAGGCAGGTCGGTCTGTGCATGCGGCGAGCCAATCAGCGATCTGCGCCGCGACCGCTATGCCGCAATCCGCTGCCTGCCCTGCCAGAAAGACCATGAACAGGAGAGCCAACACCGATGATGGAGCTCGGAACAATCAAGGACTGGCTGGCCATCCTGTCAGCGTTCAGCTCTGCCGGCACCGCGGCCTATGTCTGGATGAGCAAGCGTGCCAATGACAACACACGCGAACTGAAGGCCTTGTCACAACGGACGATCGAACAGAATGCAGCGCTGGTTCATCGCATCGACAAGATCGAGGCCGACATGGAACACCTTCCGGATGCTGAAGCCCTGATGGAAGTGAAACTGTCTCTGGCCAATCTGAGCGGCGTTATCGGACGTCTTGAAGAACACATGGGCGGGATTTCCAGAACCGTACACCGCGTCGAAGACTATCTGCTGAAGGGCAAGCTGTGATGAGCGATTTCAACGAATACCTGACCGAGGACGCAAGGCTCATCATTCTGAAAGAGCTTGCAGCGCAGACCCACAACACACTGAATGAGACCATTTTGCAGCGCGTTCTGGAAACCTTCGGTCACAACCGAACACGGCAATGGGTGCGCACACAGTTACGCACTCTGGAAGATCTCGGAGCGGTGCGTTTGAACGAAGCCGGATCCGTGCTGATTGCCACGCTCAAGGCACCCGGCCTCGACCATGTCGACAGGCGCGCTCAACTGGATGGGGTCGCCCGTCCGTCGCTGGAGCGTTGAGCATGGCCCGAGGACGCGGACGTCTTTCCAAGATTGATCTGTTGCCCGAGGAATGCGACGAAATCGTCGCCTGGGCCGCGCGCGAACTGGCCGACCGCGACCGGACGCAAACGGACATCTATCCGGAATTTCGAACCAAGCTGATCGCCATCCAGGGCGAACACGGGATCGATTTTGATCTTCCCTCCTTCACTGCCTTCAACAGATATTCGCTCAAATTGGCCCTCATGACCCGGCGGCTGGAGCAAACACGCGAGATCGCAGCCACCATCTCAGATCGCATGGATGCCGAAAGCTCTGACGATCTGACGCTGATTGCGGCCGAGACCATCAAGACGCTGGTCTTCGAACTGCTGACGGCCTCTGGTGAAGCAGGCATTGATCCCAAGGGCGCTAAAGCGCTGGCCGACGCGCTGCGCTCGGCAACCCTGGCACAGAACGTCTCGACAAAGCGCCGCAGGACCATCGAACAGGAATTTGAAACCAAGGCCACGGCCGCCATCGACCGGGTGGCCAACGAAAAGGGTCTGTCTCCCGACACGATTGCACAGTTGCGCCGCGACTTCCTTGGTGTGCGCCCCAAGACCACGCCAGGTGACGCATGAGCGATAGCCCCGAGATCCCCCGCGGTGCCTGGCAGGATCCCGTTTTACCACGCGATCCTCACGCCTTACCAGCAGACCTGCCGCGCGGGTCTGATTTGCCGGACGATCTCGATCCTCTGGCAGATGGCGTCTTGATGCTCCATCAGGCCGGCTGGATTGCCGACCAAAGCGACCTGAAGGCCTGCGCCAAAGGGCGGCGCACCGGCATAACCTTTGCCGAAGCCCTGGACGATACTCTGATTGCCGCCGCCAAACGCTCAGCCGGTGGCCAGAATGTCTTTTACATTGGCGATACTCGCGACAAAGGCCGCGAGTTCATCGGTTATGTGGCACATTTCGCGCGCACGGTGGCCAGCGAGATCACCTCGATTGAAGACGGTGTCTTTCTGGATCAGCAGGCCGATGGGCGCACCCGCGAGATCGCCACCTATGTGGTGCGCTTTGCCTCCGGCTTTCGCGTCGAGGCCCTGTCATCGCGTCCGGAAAACATCCGGGGTCTGCAAGGTGTTGTCGTCATCGACGAAGCAGCGTTCCATAAAGATGTCCGCGAAGTGCTCGACGCGGTGAATGCATTGCTGATCTGGGGTGGCAAGGTGCGCGTTATCTCCTCTCACAATGGCACCCTCTCGCCTTTCAACGAGCTGATCCGGGAAGCGCGGGCCGGAAAGATCCCGTTTGCCGTGCATGAGATCCCGTTTGAAACGGCGATCCGCAACGGTCTTTATCGCCGCGTGTGCTATATCAAAGGCGTTGACTGGACGCCGGACAATGAACGGGACTGGGAAGATCAGATCCGGGCCAGCTATGGTGTTCGCAAGGCGCAGATGCGCCAGGAGCTCGACGCCATCCCGGCAGACGCCGAAGGAGCTGCTTTAAGCCGCGTGCAGATTGAGGCATGTCAGCAGCAAGGCATTCCAGTCATTCGCTGGCATTGTGACGATGACTTCAAAAACGCTCCGGATGACGTGCGAACGAAAGCTGCATCAGACTTCTGCAAGCGCGAAGTGCGCCCCGTTCTCGATACGCTCGACAGTCGCCGGGCGCATTATTTTGGCGAAGACTTTGCCCGCAAAGGCGATGCAACCGTCATTCTGGCCCTGGAGTTGGGCCGCGACCTGATCCGCAGATCCAAAATTCAGGTCGAGCTGCGCAATGTGCCTTTCGATCAACAGCGCGAAATCCTGTTCTACATCGTCGACCGCTTGCCGCGCCTGTCCGGTGGTGCGCTCGATGCGCGCGGCAACGGGGCCTATATCGCCGAGAAGGCCGCGCAGCGCTATGGCTCCAATGTCATGGAAGTGCAGCTGTCTGATGCCTGGTACAAGACAGAAATGCCAGCATACCTGGAAGCCTTTGCGGACAAGACGATCATCCTGCCCGCCCATGAAGACGTGCTCACGGATCATCAGGCGCTGGCTTATGTCAACGGCTATGTGAAGGTGCCGGACAATCACCGGCTGAAAGGCACCGACGGCTTTGATCGCCATGGCGATGGTGCGATTGCCGGAGCGCTGGCTTTCTTCGCCACGCGCAGCGACATCGAGATCATCGACTACACTTCTGCGCGTGATCTCGATGTCAGCCAGGATGCGCTTTTTGAAAACCGCCCGGGCAATCCGTTTCTGCCGGCAATCAGCGAAGGATTGATCTGATGCCCATTCTCGACAGCCTTGGCCGGCCTGTGTCAACCGCATCCCTGAAACAGGAATTTGCGGCTCCCGAACTGTTTGGTATGCGCTCTGTCTGGCAGGAAACCATCACGGCTGGCCTGACGCCGCACGGCCTTGCCTATCTGCTGGAACAGGCGGCGCACGGGTATCATGATCGCTACATTGCGCTGGCGGTCGAGATGGAAGAACGCGATCTGCACTATGCGTCTGTGTTGCAAACACGAAAGATGGCCCTGACCGGCATCACACCGATCGTCAAGGCGGCAAGCGACGCGGCGCGCGATGAGACAATCGCAGATGCGGTGCGCGAGCTGATCGAACAACCGGAGTTCATCGACACCTATGTGCTGGATTTGCTGGATGCGCTTGGCAAAGGCTTTTCGATTGTCGAAACCATTTGGGACTTTTCCGCCCGCGAATGGTGGCCGAGAAGCTACAAGTGGCGCGACCAGCGGCATTTCGTCATTGACCGGACCGACGGGCAGACAGTGCGCCTGAAGACATCCGGTGATTTGGAAGGACTGGACCTGCCGCCCTTTCAGTTTTCAATCCATCGGCCAAAGCTCAAATCCGGCCTGCCGGTGCGCGGCGGACTGGCGCGCCTAGCAAGTTGGGCCTTCCTGTTCAAGTCCTATACGCTGAAAGACTGGATGGCCTTTCTGGAAGTCTTCGGAATGCCGTTGCGCGTTGGCCGCTATTCGAAAAATGCCAGTCAGGACGAAAAACGCATACTGTTGCGCGCCGTGCGCGATCTCTCCGCCGATGCCGCCGCCATCATCCCGCGCGAAATGGACATTGAATTCATCGAAGCCAAGGGCGGCAGTGGCAATGCAGTCTTTGAAGCCAAGGCAGAGTACCTCGACAAGCAGATTTCAAAGGGTGTGCTTGGGCAGACGATGACATCTGACGACGGATCGTCGATGGCGCAGGCCGAAGTGCATGAGCAGGTTCGACAGGATATTGCGCGGGCCGATGCCCGCCAATTGTCGGCAACAACAAACCGAGATCTCATCAGACCGTTTGTCGACCTCAACTTTGGCCCGCAAGAGCGCTATCCAAATGTCTATTGGCCAATTGTCGAACCGGAAGACATCGAGACGCTGACCCAGTCCGTCGAGCGGCTTGTGCCTCTGGGGCTCAAGGTGTCCATGAGCAGCGTGCGCAGCAAGATCGGGCTCGACACACCCGACGACACGGATGAACTGCTGACCTCGCCAAGCCAGACCATCGCGACGGATCAGGCAAGAGCCCTGCAACGGCCAACGCGGCTCGCCTCCAAGACGCCTTGTCCGCAGTGTGGTGGCCACCACACTGCAGCGGCCCAGGGCACGGAACTGGACCAGATTGCAGCGGATGCACTCGCAGACTGGCAAGATGATCTCGAACCGCTTGTGAAGCCGCTTCAAAGCCTGTTTGAAAAGGCCGCGTCCTATGACGAGATCGCAGCGGGTCTGGACGAGATGATTGCGCACATGGATGCGGGGCCGCTGGCGGAGCGATTGGCGAAGCTGACGATGATCGCACGCGGTCTGGGGGACCTGCCTGAGGACAGCCGCAATGGCGGATGATCTCTTCACCCAGGCCCCGGCCGAGGTCACGCGCTATTTCGATGCCAAAGGCACCAAACCGACGTTTGACTGGCGTGACATAGCGCCAAGCGAACATGCCTTCACCTTCACCGTTGCCAAGTCAGCGGGCTATGACATTCTCGATGACATCCGCGATGAACTGACGGTGGCCATTCGCGACCAGGTGCCCTTCGAAACCTTCTCAAAGTCCTTGACACCCATTCTGCAGAAAAAAGGATGGTGGGGACAGGCACTGGCAACAGATCCCGCAGATGGAGACCTGGCACCTGTCCAGCTCGGCAGCCCACGCCGCCTGCGAACAATCTACTGGGCCAACACCCGCACCGCCTACGCGGCGGGAGAATGGGAGCGCACACAGCGCACCAAGCGCTTTCTGCCCTTCCTGCGCTATCAACGCACGGCGGCGCGTGAACCACGGCAGGAACATCTGCAATTTGTCGACGTGGTGCTGCCGGTCGATGATGCCTTGGTGGAACACGCATTACCCGCCCAATGGCTGGGGTTGCGAGTGTTCTGCCCGTCAGATCACACGCCGCGAAGCCATCAGCCTGGGATGGAAGGACGGTCAGGCTGCGCCGGAAATCCGCACCCGCCCCTGGACGAACAAGAGAACCGGAGCCCGCGAGCAGGTGCCCGAGGGGATTGACCCCGGCTGGGCACAAAACCCCGGCAGGAATCGTGCCCGGAATATCAGCACTTTCCTGAGCGACCACATTGCCGCCATGCCGCAGCAGAGACAGGCCATCGCGATCAAGGATCTTGTCGGCTCCCGTCTCCTGAAGGCGCTGGTTGACGGACACATGCCGAAGGGCTGGCTGCCTGTCGCACCGGCACCGGTCAGAGTGGCCGAGCGACTGAAGGTCAAGGCCGTGCCGGTGCGGCTGTCGGCAGACAGTGTCGGGCACATCCTGCACGATAATCCGGACCGGGCACTTGATCCGGATGATCTGCGCCATGCCCTGAGCGTGGCAGCGGATCCGGCCGCAGCCATTCAGGCCAAACAGGCCGGTTCTGCCGTATTGCTCGGCATCAGCAACGGTCAGTGGTGGCGGGTTGTGCTGAAGGCGGTCGGCGATGGCGAGGAATGGTATCTGACCAGCTTCCATCGCAAGAGCGAGACAGACGCCCGCCGGGCCATCGCACGGGCCCGCAAGACAGGAAAACTGATTGAGTGACATCGGCGCGGAGGGGCGGCACTCCCTCGCAGATACGGCAAACCCGTCCTGAGAGAACCTGGCTCGCGCCTGACACTGAGTATGCCAAACCGACCACATCCCTGCAAGCAGCACATAGGACAAGGTGATCACATGACCCGCAACGAGACAGAGATTGAAACCGAAATCCAGACCAAAGGGCTGATCGCGCCACGTATCACGCCTGATATGCTGGATGCAGAGATCGTCAGCGCTGACTTCCACGTCTTTACGGGCTCTTGCCTCACAGTCTGCTGCCTGACCCTCCGGAATGGCTTCACCGTTACGGGCGAAAGCGCCTGTGCTTCGCCTCAAAACTTCGATGAGGCGCTTGGTCGCAAATACGCAAAGGAAAACGCCCGCGAGAAGATCTGGCCACTGCTTGGCTTTCGTTTGAAGGATCAGTTGATCGCCTGAACCGGACAGAAACTCCGGCAAAGCTTTGACATCTGTTCAGAAGAGATCAAGAGCGGCGATTTCAATAAGCCCCTCACAGCGCCACAGAGAGGCCTTTCAGCCACAATCCCTGCCGGAGGCGATAAAAAACGCTCCACGGGCTTTGAAGGGGCTTCAAATTTGATATGAAGAGGGCGTGAAAGGTGCGGTGACGCACTGACACCCCGGAAGATGCAGGAGCCTGACAGTGTCAGGCTCTTTTGCTTTGGAGCAACACGGCAATCTTGCCGCATGACCAAGAGCACCGCAACAGCCTATTTCGGCACCCAGCTTGCCGGCGACCAGACAGCCCCGAAGTGGATCATGCTGTTTCCGGCCGGGCCACACATTCAGGCCCGTGACGGCCGCAGCTGGCAGCTGACCAATCCCGACGCCATCATTGCCGCGTTCCAGGCCAACGATGGCGCGCTGGTCATCGACTACGAGCATGCCCAGTACCACAAGGCTCCGGCTGGCGACATCGCACCGGCTGCCGGTTGGATCACCAACATGGAATGGCGCGCAGGCAAAGGCCTGTTCGCCGCTGTCGATTGGACAGATCGGGCGCGTCAGCTGATCAGCGCCCGCGAATACCGTTTCATTTCTCCTGAATTTTACGCCAATGAGGCGGGCGAGATCCTGTCAGTCGCCGGCGCGGCTCTGGTCAACCGGCCAGCCATCGCCATGCCTGCCCTTGCACGGGCCCAGCATCTTCAAAACCCAGACATCAACGAGGATCAAATGGATCTGAACAAGATTGCCCAGGCTCTCGGCCTCGGGGAAAGCGCCGACGCGACCGCCGTTCTGGCGGCCATCGAGGCGCAAAAGAAAGACAGTGCGGCCGTGCTGACGGCGCTGAATGTCACGGCAATGACCGATGTGCCAGCCGCGATTGCAGGCCTGTCTGACGAAAAGACCAAGGTCATCGCGGCCGAGCAATCGGCCAAGAGTGAGCTTGAAACCCTGAAAGCCCAGGTCGCAGAGCTGACCACGCAGAACATGGAGCGCGAGATCGCATCGGTGCTCGACACCGCCGTGGCCGAAGGCAAGATCGCACCGGCAAGCCGCCTCACCTACGAGAAAATGTGCAAGGCCGACGGCGGGCTGGGTCAATTCCGCGAACTGGCAGCCACCCTGCCGGTCATTCTGAAGCCGAGCGATCTCGACGCGCGCCGGGCCGATCCGGGGACCGGCGAGGACAAGCCGGTGGATCCGGTGCAGCTCGCGGCCGCCGCCCGCACCTACAAGGACGACCAGGCCAAGTTGGGGCGCAGCATTTCCACGATGGAAGCCATCGCTGAACTGAAGGAGAAAACGGCATGATCCCGTTGTTGACCATGTCCTATCGCACTGCCACGGGCATTGCGGCGCATCTCATTGCGGCCTCCGTCGCCGGGACACGGGCCGCTGTGCTCGCCAGCGGGCCGGGTGACAAACTGATCGGTGCGGTCGGCGATACCGGCTCAAGTGATGGCGGCATGGCTGACATCACGCTGGCCGGTCTGTCTCGATGTGCGCCTGGGCGGCACCGTTGCCAATGGCGATCCGCTGACCAGCGACGCCAATGCCAAGGCTGTTCTGGCTGCGCCCGACAGCGGCGACACCGTCCGCATCATCGGCTTTGCCGAAGAAGACGGCGATGCCGACGACGTCATCTCTTATCGCGTTGCGCCCGGTGTCATCACCGGTGCCTCCGCCTGATCGACCGCCCTTTTTTAGAGGATCGCCCCATGGCTCCGCGCCCGTTCCCCGTTGACCCATCCCTGACCGCCGTTTCCATTGCTTATCGCAATCCGGCCGCCGCCCGCATCGCCGCCCGCGCCTTACCGGGTGTGGCGGTTGGCGGTGAGACCTTCAAATACAACGTCTTCCCTCTGGAAAAGGCGTTCAACACCTCCGACAGCGAAGTCGGCCGGCTGGGGCGTGTCCAGCAATTGACCTTCGGAGCTGAAGAAGCTGATAGTTCGACCAAGGATTATGGCTATGACAGTCCGATCCCGCAGTCGGACGTCGATGAAGCGGCTCGACTGCGGGCCGAAAAGCGGTCCGCATATGATCCACGTGCCGCTGCCGTTGAAGGCCTGACCGATCAGCTCGACAATGACCGCGAAGTCCGCGTGGCAGCCGTTGTTCAGGACAGCAACAACTACGATGCCAGCCGTCAGATTGTGCTGGCTGGCGGATCCAAGTTCTCCGACTTCGACGCTTCAGATCCCTATGGCGTGATCGACGAAGGCATGAGCAGCACGCTCATCTATCGCCCGAACCAGATCACGATGGCCCGCCCGGTCTGGGATCGGCTCAAGCGCCACCCGCGTTTGATCAAGGCCAGCAAGGGCGGTCTGACCGAAGATGGTGCGATCACCAAACAGCAGTTCTGTGATCTGTTCGAGATCGACCTGGAAAACTTCCTGCTCGGCGAAGCCTGGATCAACACCGCCGCCAAGGGGCAGACCGTGTCTCTGGATCGCGCCTGGGGCAACTTCATCTCGCTGCGCTACGTCAACGTGACAAAGCAGGCTGCCAATGACGCGATCATGACCTGGGGCTTCACCGCAGAACTCGGCACGCGGATCTCCGGCTCCATTCCGGATCCAGATATTGGCTTGCAAGGGGGCGAAAGGGTCCGCGTTGGCGAGCGGGTGCGCGAACTCTGTGTCGCCAAGAGCCTCGGCTATCTGATCAAGAACCCCATCTGATCCGGGAGCAAGCGACATGACCACGAAGCGCACCACACCCAAGGCATCTGACACCCGGGAAAAGCCGGAGGTCATCGATCCGGAAGCCGCCCCTGGGAACGAGCCGCAAACACAGGCTCTTCAGACACAGGTCCCTCAGACGACATCGGAACAGGTGGAGCCGCCAAAGTCACCTGTCCTCGGTCCGAAGGTGATGCAACGTGTCGACTATGCCGGCACTCGTTACGAGATCGGCGATCATCTGCCAGACGATCTGTCCGAGACGATCTCTGCCGAATTGAAAACCCTCGACGTCTTCTGACGTCCGCGCCCGGACGATCTGGTGATTTCAGGGGGCGACCGACCGGCCGCTCCCTCTCTCGAACGAACAGAGACCACAATGGCCTATGCGACGAAGACCGACATCGATGCGCTTTACGGGACTGAGTTTCTGCTCAGCCTGATTGATGAGGACAGCGATCCCGAGGCCGCAGCAGCGACCGCGCTGGATGCAGCCAGTACCGAAATCGACACGCATCTGTCGGCGCGTTATGAGCTGCCGTTGAAGGTCTCTCCACCAGGACCTGCGTATGCCCGCTATCAACATTGCCATTTACACACTGGCCAATCGACACGCCACGCTGACCCAGACAATCCGTGAGCGGTACGAGGATGCCGTCAAACTCCTCCAGCGAATTGCCGACGGGCGCGCGGGCCTCGGGGCAGATGAACCTGCCGTGTCGCACGATGAGAATGCCTCAGGTGATGGGGCAGCATTTTATGCGCAGCCCCGCGTCTTTACCCGCAGGAGTTACTGATGGGCGGCATTTCGTTTAACGTGCAGGACCAGGCGCTGACCAGTGCGCTCTTGCAGATCAACCGCATCGCCGATGCGCCAATGACGGAGCTGGCCGACAGCATCGGTCGTCTTGTCCAGGAGCAGACCCGTCGCCGCATCACAGACGAGAAGACTGCCCCGGACGGAACGCCGTGGAAACCCAATGCGGCGGGGACATCCATCCTTTTTCAGGACGGTGCCCTGACCCGGTCAATCGATTATGCCGCAAGTCCCGAAAAAGTGCAGGTTGGATCGGCGCTGGTCTATGCCCGCATTCATCAGCAGGGCGGCACGATCAAACCCCGCACTGCCAAGGCGCTGGCGTTCCGTATTGCCGGACAGTTCCGGCTTGTGCAAAGCGTCACGATCCCGGCACGGCCGTATCTCGGCCTGTCCCTCGACAACCGCCGCGAAATCGTCGACATGGTCGAGGATGGCTTGCAAGGGTTGCTGCAATGACCGGACGCATCAACCTCTTCCGCACTGCCGTAACCTCTCACATTCAGGCGCTGCTGCCAGAGCTGAAGAGCTGCGATATTCAGTTCGGCCGGTTCGACATCGAGGCGCTGGACAGCATCATCGTCAAGACTCCGTCAGTGCGCGTTGCCGTGCTGAAGGCTGACTGCACGCAAGAGGCCGCAGACCGGAAGACGGCAACCCTTTCCTGCGCCGCTTTCGTCATCACCAACGGCCAGCGCCACGATGAAACCGCCTGGAACATCGCAGAAGTCATTGTCTCCGATCTCACGGCAGCACAGCTGTTCGGCTTGACGCGTTTGTCAGGACCACGGGCGGCCCGCATCACACCCGTTGTGGCGGGCGACATCAAGCGACGGGCAACAGCCATCATCGCCGTCGAGTGGACACAGGATCTCCGCCACCTGGGAGACGGTCTTTTCAACGACGCGCAGATCGTGCCGCCCGACGTCTACATCAACGATGTCTTGATCGACACGCAGGGAGATGACGCATGAGCAACGACATGACCCGCGCTCTAATGGCCCTGAGTGCCCGCATCGAGGACATCAGCCGCCGTCAGGCCTCCATGATCCTGACGGGCCACGTCGCCCAGATCAAAGGCAATCTGGTGCGCCTTGAACTGGGGCCGCAAGATGCACGCACCGGCAAACCTTTTCTCAGCCCCTGGGTGCAGTTGCAGGACATGGCCGGTGCGACTGGCAGTCACATGCCGGTTGCTGTGGGAGATCCGATGCGGCTGCTTTCGCCCAACGGGGAAATGGGCCCAGGGTCGCTGGCTATGCGCGACAGCCATACCGAGGCCGCCCCCAATCCGGCAAGCGGCAATGAGGAACTGGTTTTGACCTATGCCGGATGCCGGATTTCGATTGCCAGCAATGGTCGCTGCCGCATCGAGCGCGGCGACACATCGGTCGAATTGACCGGCGACGCGCTGTCTTTCAAGGCGTCCGACATTGCCCTTGCATCCGACACGCTGACCCACAACGGCCGCAACATCGGCGCAACCCACAAGCATTCGGGCGTCACACCTTGGTGGTGCCCTGACCGGAACGCCAACCTGAGGACTGCCCCAATGCCTGACAAGATCGATTTCACCGTTACCAAGACCGCCGGACGGTTTGTCGCCGGATCCCGCTCGCCGGGGGCCGGAAAGACCTTGCGCCTGAGCGTCGAGCAAGCGCGCTATCCCCTCATCCTGGGCGAAATCGAGCCGCTGAAGCCGACCGTGAAAACCACACGCGCGGTCAAGGATGTCGCGCCTGACCAAAAGACCGGTGATTGACCATGCGGGCGGGACTGAATGCACAGACAGGACAGTTGCTGACCGGTTGGGACCATTGTGTCCAGTCGATCGGCAAACTGCTGACCACCCGGTTTGCAAGTCGGCCGGCCCGCCGTCACCTGGGATCGAACGTGCCTGACTTGCAGGACGCCAACGCCTCCGCGCTGACCATCTTCCAGACCTTTGCCGCCGTCGCAGAAGCCCTCAACGATCCGGATGCAGGCGAACCGGGCTTTTCACTGCAGACAATTGAGATGATCGACTATGGCCGCGCAGGTCGCTTCGGCTTCATCCTGAATGGCGTCTACTATCCGCGCGGACACCTGGGTGATTTCTCGATCGCCGAACAGCGCTCTTTCCAACTGTCCGGCCAACTGTCTGGCCAGCAGACCAGCCAAGTGACGGAGCTCTCATGAGCACCACCGCTGACACTCTGGACCTGTCGACCCTCGCAGCCTCGCCCCTTGTCGATGTGGATCGCGAGGCCATCATCGCTGCGCGCAAGAGCCTGTTTCGCGCCCTTTGGGCCACCGCCAGCGCGGCCAATCCGGCTCTGCCCGACATCGACACGCTGGATCTGGAATATGAACCGGCGACGATTGCCAGTGAAACCTTCGGCGTGTCGGAGGCGCTGATCCTGCAAACCATCAATGATGCAGCAAAAAGCCTGCGCCTGGCTGCAGGCCACCGGGACAGACCTGGACCATCTGGCGACCACCTATCACCGGGCCACGCGCCAGGTGATCCGTGCGGCCACCGACAGCACGCCTGCGATCCTTGAAAGCGACAGCGCTTACCGGGCGCGCGCCCAGCTTGCGCCAGAAGCACTGGCCGACATGGGACTGACGCCGGGGGGCTACGTCTATAAGGTCCGAACCGCCTTTGCCGAAGACATCAAACACGTCTATCCCATCACACGCGGAAATGGCCGCGTTGAACTGCGGGTGCTTGGACGCATCGGAGATGGCACGGTCGCCCCGGACGTGCTCAGCCGCATTATCGAGGCTTTCCGAATTGAGGACGGGCAACAGTCCACCGACGTATTGACGGTGCTGTCGGCCAATGTGGTGCCTGTCACATGGGACGTGACGCTGTACCTGAAGCGCGGACCGGACCCGACCACCGTTGCCGCCCTTGCCAGAACCGAATTGCAGAAACTGGCAGATCGTCTGCACATCATCCATGACAGCCAGTACCGGGAAGCCATCGCCGCCGCTGCCCATGTCGGGCCCGTTGTCACCGTTGCCGTCAATGCACCGACACAAGACCTGATCAAAGCGCAGGAGACGGCATATTTTGTCACCCGCATTCAGGTGTCGACTGAGGTACTGCCATGACCTCGCCGCGCATCCTCTCGGACCTGCCGAGCAATTCCGATGTCTATGAGCGCTCATTGGGCCTCGTGAATGCGCAGCGCCTGGACGGCGTGTTGGCCTCGACGCCGGTGCTGTCTACCTTGTGGGATCCGATGACGTGCCCGCACGCCGATCTGCCATTGCTGGCGTGGGCATTCTCCGTCGACATCTGGGACGAAACCTGACCGGTATGGCGTCAACGTCAAGTGGTGGCCGATGCCCGCCTCTATCACCGGCGCAAGACCACACCAGCCGGTGTGCGCATGGCGTTGTCCTATCTTGATGCACATCTGGTGAGCACCAATCTGCCGCGTCATGGTTTTTTCTGTGACAGACGGCCAGACGCGGGCGAAGAGCAACGGTGGCGTGATCGTTTGCCCGAAATCCGCATTTACGATGCCGTGCCGGTGCTGCGATCAGGTCGAGCACATCGCTTTGCCGGCATCAATCTCATCGCCCGTGCCGATGCCCGCCTGTCGCGCCATGCTGTTCTGCTCAAAGATGGCCAGAGCCAGTCGCTGACCCTTCGCCCGGATGGCCTGATGGAAAAGATCACCTTTCCGATCACACGCAAGGCGATGCTTGTCGCCGGGCGCGGTGACCGCCTGCGCCTGCATGGGGGTCAATGATCTGGGCGAACGTGTTCTTGCCATTCATCCCGTGACGTCTGATGCCTCCTATGTGCGTCCGGTTGCGACCACTGGCGACACACAGGCCTTCATCGCCGCCTCACGCCAGCTTCAAAACGGCTTTGAAGCCCTCTTTACCCCAGCGCGCCGGGGCGGCCAGCGTATCGTGGCCCCTGTGGCGATCACGCAAGGCTACACGTCGCTGAAATATTCAGCCAAGGCGGGTCGGATCTCGGCCCATGTGCCCCTCAATGTCGTCGGCACAAGTCGGGTGACACGCAAACCTTTCAGCGCTGCCTGGACCGTGGGCTGGTCGCGGCAGATGCCGCGCAGCCGCTTCCTGCCGGGCCGCCGCATCGCCGCGCGGAGTGAACCACTGGTAACCCGCTGGATGCAGGCCATTCAGATGGCAAGTGCTGCGCGGGACACCAATGCAATCGCAATCAATTCGACACGTCGGCTGACCTTTGCCGACATCAGACACATCACCGCCGGAACGACGTTCGGCGAAAGACGGAGTATTTGACATGTTCAAACGTGTTGTTGTCCAGGAGAGCCAAGGGGTTTCTGAAGTCGATTTCGAGCGGCTGGGAACCTATCCGCAAGCCGGGTTTGAATATCTGGGAGCCGATCTGCTGCAAACGTCTATCGTTTACGCCGGCATGATGGTCAGCCAGTCGGACACGGTGACCGTGCAGATCGCGCCCGGCCGTGTTTATGAGGCAGGTCGGATGTATGCCTCGGAAACACAACAAGAGCGATCCGTGGCAGGCTATGTGCCGACCACCGCAGGCCAGTCCGTCATCTGTCTGGTTGCAGCCCAGGACAGGAAGTCTCCGACGATCTGGAAAACCGCTACTATGAGCGGCCCATCGACGCCCAAAACCCGGATGCCGGCACGCAGCAGACGGTCGAGGATGACTACCGCACCAAGAACCGCAAGGCGATCCTGACGATCGTGCCGGGCATCGAGGCCGCCAAGCCCGTTGCCCCGGTGGCCCCTGTCGGATCCGTCGCCGTGGCGGAAGTGCTGATCGGCACCTCAGGGATCCAGACCATCACCATGCGCACCGATACCCGCGCAAAGCGCCTGGAAGAAGTGGTGGCGCAGCAGGCAACCATTCAGCAGATGCTGGCGATCATGAACCAGAACATCGAAGGCTTGCGCGCCGATCAGGCCGGCATCAAGGCGCAGCTTCTGGGGGCTGCATCGAAAGGCATGATCAGTTCCCTGACGGTTGATATGGCGCTGATCAAGGATCAGCTCGACATCGGTGACGATGGCTCACCCTATTGGGCGGATCGGTTTCTCGACACCAATGAAACCGATATCGGCAATGTCGATTTTGATGCACGGGTCGAGGAAGGCATCCGCTTCGGCTACAATGGCGTCAATGAATTTGCCCTGTCCCTCTACAATCCCAATGACCCGAACCTGATGCACGCTTCGGCTGGATTGATCTGTCCGAAATATACGATCGTCGACGGCATCGCGGTCACCGAAGCGTCGGGGGAAATGGCGCTTGGCGGCTTGTCGGTTCAGTCGATCACACTGGAACATCTGACCGAAAGCCGAACCCGCATTCGCTACGGCACAGCGTTCTCGATCTGCAACAACTCGTCGTTCTGGCACTCTGGTAAATATGATCCCATCGCCGGGATCTTTACAGCATCCAATGGTGACACCTACAAAGCTGCCGCTGTTATTGGCGGCGGCTCCGGGAGCGTTCTTCATCAATTGGTTCGTCTCCAGCAGTTCTGGACCGACACGATCGAAGTGCCATACGATAAGTATGTCACAAACGAAGAGACCATCTCTGGCGTCGTCAAGGCCCAATCCTTCCTCGTACACCAGGAACGCTGGACGCCGCGCACCTGGCTTCGGTATCAAGTCGTGGGGCCAAGGGGCAGCGATCACGGCGGCGCTGGTCGAATGTCGCAGCGACGGCACGCCAGACCCGAGCCGCACACTGGCCTCGGTCACAAAACAGGCCAGCGACTTTGCCACCTGACTCGCCCGCACCAACTTCCCCTTCGACAAACCTCGCTTGCTGACCCCCTGGCAGGCTCGGGCAGCAAGGCACGTCCATTCGCCGTGATGTATTTCGTCACCGGAGACGTTTATGTGGCCACGGCCGACGGAGCAGCCTTCCTTGGCGGCAATCTGTTCACCACAACGGATGGCGTGTATTTTGACGGCGACCTGACACAAGACCTGGTGATGGGCGTCGACTTCTGTTCGTTCGACATCACACAAATGCCGATCCGGCTCAACGGCTGGCAATTGACCGGAGGCATTGACAGCATTGATCTGCTCGCTCCGATGCTGATCCCGTCGGCGGCCAATGTCGTTTATGAGATCAACGTCAATGGCAGCTGGAATGCCTTGTCAGCGCAAACCTCGGCGGACGGTTTCATTGATGGTGTCACCACATACTATGACGCCCGTGTCGTTGTAACCGGCACGGAATGGGGCATGCCGATCATCGAGATGGGTGACAGCCGCATTCGCCTGTCACGTGCCAAAGACACGCTCACCTGGATCGGCGCGGACTGGGCAATCGGAGAAGAGGCCAGTGAGATCACTCTGCGCGCCGTCGTCGGAGCCTTTGATGCAGCCCGTCACACGCTGGTGCCCAAAGTGCTATCCGGAGACGGATTTGCAACCGAAACAGCGGCGTCCTCAACGACGATCCGGCCTGTAACCGGGCGTGAAACCGCGCGCCCGGATCAAGAAGCTGCTGTTGAAATCGAGTGGATCTTCAATGTCTCCGGCTCGACACCGGATGCTGTCAAATTCCGGCTCGATGGCACCACCAACAATTACCGTGTGCCCTTTCATGTCGAATGGGCCGCCGCCCGCAAGTCGGCGTGATCTGAAGGTCTGACACCATGACGAGAAAATACGAAAAAGACTACAGACCGCGCGAGCAGGACGATGTGCTGGCCAAGCTGCGCGCGGTCTTCAAGGATCTCGATTTGCGGTTGGATGCAGTCGAGATCATCGCCGAGGCCTTCAGAACGGGCAACCGGCTGGACGTTGACGCGCTGGTGAAATCAATCAACGAAGACTTTGCCGAAAAATCAGCCGCGTTGGCGGCTCTGTCAGAAGAGTTTGCAAGCGGGTTTACACCTGACCGGATTGCAGAGACGGCCAACAAGCGATTTACGTCTGATGCTGAGATTGACGGTCTGCACCAAGCCGACGCACAGGTCTTGCAGGATGTGCAAACCGCTCTTGCGCAGGCTGCAGCATCTATCCTCCCGATCAGCGCTGGCGGCACGGGGGCGGCAACCGCCGCAACGGCACGCCACAATCTCGGCGTAACGGACCTCGTGTCGGCCAAGTTGGACCGACCTGAAACGGCTCTGATTGACGAAATCTCAGGAACCACCCCGCTGCTTTTACAACTTGAAAACGGCGCAACAGGGACAGCAACGGCGGCGTCTGTCGCGGCCTTGACTGATCTGACTACGGTAAATTCAGCTATCAGCAATTTGCAGGACACCGTTGCAACGTTCAAAAGCAGTCCTGCTGGATGCATCGCATATTTTGCCGGAAGTAACAGTCCTGACGGGTGGTTAGAATGTGACGGATCAGCCCTCTCACGATCCACCTACAGTGATCTGTTCTCAGCTATCGGGACCGTTTTCGGGGATGGAGACGGCACTTCAACGTTCAACATTCCGGATTTGCGCGGCGAATTCATCCGTGGGTTTGATAATGGCCGTGGTGTGGATGCAGGAAGAACATTCGGGTCTGCACAAAGCGACGCTTTCGCCAGTCATAACCATACATTTAATTGGTACGGATCGAGTAGCGGCAGCGGCACAACCCCAGTCCCGGATTTTACAGGTCACGGTACGCATACATCAACAACATACACCGCTGGCGATGCAAACGAAACACGGCCCCGCAATGTCGCGGTGCTGACCTGCATTAAATATTGAGATAACGATGAAGATTTATCACTACGCCCCCCAAACCGGAGAGTATCTTGGCAGCACGGATGCAACGCCAGATCCAAAAGAGCCTGAAAAATATCTCGTGCCGGCGCTCGCAACAACCGTTGCGCCCCCGGACGTGCAAGCCTCCGAAGCAGCGGTTTTCAGAGATGGCGTATGGCATAAGATCGCGGACATGCGAGGGACAACCTGAGCATCAGCAAGATGGCACGCCCATTGTCGTTGCGAACTTGGGCACCCCATCCGATGACTTGCTCTTGCAGTCTCCGCCCTCCAATCTCCTAACGCCCGACGATCTGGTCAAGGACCTCCGATCCCATCGTTATGAAGTCGAAACATCCGGCACGACAGTCACTCACAACGGCACGGACTATCTACTGGCCACTGACCGCGACAGCCAGCAGGCACTGATCGACAGCGTGATGGCAGACTGCCGGGCTAATCCCACAGCCTTGCCCGGCCCGTGGTACATGGCCAATGGGGCTTATGTGGATCTCGACAGCGATGGTATAGCCGCGATCCACGCCGCAAAGAACGCACACCGGGATGCATGCCGACAGGCAGAACCGGTGATTGCCGCGCGCATTACCTCTGGTGAATTCGATACAGACCCTGATCCGCTTGCCGCTGTTCTGGCGGCGTTTGATGCCGCGCTGGTGGCACGGCTCACTTGAGCAATCCCGCCTGATCTGCTAGGCGTTTTGAAGTGGTGATGACACCCTCTCAAGGAGCCTGACAGTGTCAGGCTCTTTTGCGTTTCCACCTCTCTCTACGCTGCCTCCAACGTTCCCTTTTCCGTTGGAGACAGCCAGATGGCCACATCCGCATTCAATCACGGCAGCCGCGTTGTTGATGCCAGTTCCGAGACCCGCTCGCTGGAGGTCGCCGACAATTCGACCATCGGGGCCGGTGTCACAGCGCCCGACGCCGACGACACCCTGTTTCCATTCGATGAGCCGGTTGCTTTCTACACACATGAAACCGACAAGGTCACGGCCCTTGGCACCACCGGCACCGCCATTGACCTGGTCAATGCAGTCAAAGCGCAGGGCATTGAAGCCCAGTTGGTCATTTCCCGCGTGGCAGAAGGCGCGGACACCGACGCGACCATGGCCAATCTGGCCGGGTCTGCTGCCTCAATGACGGGGCTGCATGCTCTCAGCTATGCACGCGGTCATGTGGGCGTTGAGCCGGACTTCATCCTCGCCCTAGGCTATGCCGCAGGCCGGGTCGAGAACGCCAAGAACCCGGTCGCAGACGTGGTCGAGCAGGTTGCGACAAAGCTCAAGTCCATCGGCATCTGCGACACAGGCGGGCCGGATGCTGCCACGTCGCTTGCCTATCGCGCAGACTTTTCCTCCCGCTACATGTATCTTCTGGACCCGTTTGTGCGCGTGCTGTCAGGCACCGATATTGTCACAAAGCCAGCCAGCCCCTTTGCAGCAGCCATGTTCGTCAAGCGCGACAAGGAAAAAGGCGGGTCGTATTGGTCGCCATCCAATCAGGAAGTGCTTGGCATCCTCGGAACGGCACGGCCGATCACCTATTTCCCCGGTGAGATCGACCATGAGGCCAACCAGCTCAATGGGGCCGGCATTGCCACCTTCATTCCACCGCGCGTTGTGCAAGGGGTCGGCGGTCAGTTCTCGCCAAATGGGCGTATCTTGTGGGGCAACCGCACCACATCCGACGACACGCTCTGGGTCTTCGTCAATGTCGTGCGAACCCGTGCAGCGATCGAAAAGACGCTGATTGATGGCTTCCGCTGGGCCAATGACGACAACCTGACACCGCAGCACATTCTGTCCGTCATGCGCACCGCACAGGCGTTTCTGGACGAACTGAAAGCCGTGGGAGCCATTCTCGGCGGTCAGGTGTTCTGGGACCGCGACACCAATCCCAACGCCAACCTGCGCCTGGGCAAGCTGCGGGTTGAATTCGACGCCGAAGAGACGCCGCCGCTCGAAGATCTCACCTGGGGATCACGGCGCAACGAAAGCTATTTCGACAATCTCGCAGCCGACGTGCAACGGCTGATGAGCGTGTCCTTCTCAACTCAGATCAGCGACCTCACGGCCTAAGGAGAGCCCCATGTCTGTCATTGCTCCGCGCATCATGCGTGGCTTTACCCTGGTCGCCAACGATGATGTCAATCTGGCCCTGACCATCGACGAACTGGCCTTGCCAACCCTGGAGGAAACCGTCGAGGCGTTTCAACCCGGCGGTGCCGACGGCGAAGTCGAGATCGCCGGTCTCGGCACCAAGGCGCTGACGCTGTCGATGAAAACCAAGGGCATTGTTCCCGGCATCAACGCGCTGTTTGCCGGCGCTCCGGGCACCCGCCACACCTGGACCGGCAAGTCGCTGGTGGTCGATGAAGAAACCGGCGTGGAATATGAGCACGCGATCGACATTCTGGGGCGTCTGTCCAAGATCGGACCGGAAGCCCATCACGGGGGCAAGGCATCTGGCTACGATCACGAAATCAAGTCGATCTGGACATACACGGAATATTGGGACGGCCAGATCCTGCACCGCTTCAGCCTCAAGAACGGAGGCTGGGACATTCAAAACTTCACGCAGATGAACTCGCACCGCCGTTCATTTCTGTTCTCCTGACCTGTGAGGCCGCTTCATGACCCTTTTGAAGACCAAGATCGACGTGCCGTTGACCGTTCCCGTCACCGTGGCCAGCGCGGATGGCAAGATGGCCGAACGCTGCCAACTGACCCTGCAACGCCCCAAGCTGCGCCACACCAAACGCATCGCGGCCTTGATCGGGCCGCAAATGGTGACAGCGCTGATGGACAGCGGCAATGAGGATGGTGGTGCGACGGATGCAACCGAGACAGTCAACTGGAGCGCCGTGGTCAATGACCTCGCTCAAGCGGTCATCAGGCCCGATGTCTTGAGCGAACTGACAGACGTGCTGGCCGATCTATGCGGCGAAACGTCTGATGTGATCGACGATCTGGACTGGGCTGACCTGCCTGCCGTCGGTCAGGCGTTTCTTGATTTTTTCCCGCACTCCGGTTCGCCGTGCCCACGAAATAGCCGCTGACCTGGCGAGCTTTTACAACTGGTCCCCCAGCGACGTCGATCAACTGGAGTGGTGCGACGCCGTGATCTACCGGAGCCACATTCCCCGCCTGGCCGGCGTGACGCAGGAGGCTGACTGACATGGATGCATCGCTGATCATCCGCCTGATCGACCGGGTGTCCGGCCCCGGTCAAAAAGTGCGCAACACGCTGCAATCCATTGGCGAGAGCGCCAAGAAGATGAAAACGGGTCTGCGCGACGGCATCAAGCAAAGCTTTTCGGTCGAGGCACTGGACCAGGCCGCCCAACGGGCGGAAATGCACATGGTGAACGCCCGGCGACGCATGCTGGGGGCAACGGCGATGGCGGGCTCACTGCTGCTGCCCTTGAAACAAGCCAGCGATTTTTCGGCGGGCATGTCCAACGTTTCAACCTTGATCGACACGACGACCGAAAGCATGGCCGGCATGAAGCGGCAGGTGCTGGCGCTGGGGGATCGACTGCCGGTCGCGCTCAGGGATCTGACCAGCGGTCTGTATCAGGTGCGGTCCGCTGGTGTGGCAGGCGCAGACGCCATGAGCGTCCTTGCGCGATCCGGGCGTCTTGGGGTTGCTGGCCTGTGGACTACCAAAGAAGCTGTTGACCTTGTGACGTCCTCAATCAATGCCTTCAATCTTCAGGGTAAAGATCAGGCCCGTATTTACGACATCATCTTCAAGGCCGTGAAGAACGGCAAGACCACCATCAGTGATCTCGCTCAGGGATTTGGTGGCGTGGCTGGCTACATCTCCAACGCGCATGTAAAAATCGATGAATTATATGCTTCGGTGGCTGCGTTAACGACAACCGGGGCTCCTGCGGCTCAGGCTTATACTCAGATCCGTCAAGCAATCGTCGGCCTCACGAGCGACACCAAGCAAACCGAGGCCGTCTTCTCCAAACTCAACGTGAAATCTTTCAAAGAACTGATCGACAAATCTGGCGGCATGGTTGCCGCCTTCGCTAAGATCCGCGATGCGTTGCATGGCAATGATGCAGCCATGCAAGCCCTGTTCGGATCAGCAGAAGCTGTCAATGCTGTCATGGGGCTGACCGGCGCTCAAAACAAGGTCTTTAATTCAACCCTTGACGACATGCGCAAAGGCGCAAATGCAGTCGATGATGCCTTTGCCAAACAGGCGCAGGAAGCCGACAAGCGGTTCAGCACATTTCGCAATCAGATGTCACATCTGTCCATCATGATCGGCACAGAGTTGCTGCCCGCGCTGATCGACCTGATGAAGACGATTTCCCCGATCATCCAGAACGTGGTGACCTGGGCAAAAGAACACCCAAAACTCACGGGCGCATTGATCAAGTCAGTGGGGGCCTTGCTGTTGTTAAACCTTGGTCTGACGGCGGCAAGGCTTGCATTCGGAGGGATCGCGCGCAGCGCAATTGGTCTCACCCGGATGTTTGTCGCTTTCGACACATCAGGACGCAACGTGGCTCTGGGTTGGCGTCTTCTGGCCGGGTCGGCACGTGGTCTCGGCCGCGCGCTTCGCAGCACGGCCGGAGCCATTGGTGGCGTAACGCGGTCCAGTGGTCTGGCACAGGGCAACATCAGCCGCCTCGTGCAGCGCGTCGGCGGGCTCAAGACCGTGCTGCGCGGTGTTGTCGCCGGCAGTTGGATCATCCCGCTTGCGTTTGAATTTGTCGATGACATGGGCCGCACTCCAGAGCAACGTCTGGCGCAACTGCGCCAGCGAGCCAAGGCATATCAAAATCTTCAAAAGCAGGTTGACCAGAGCAACTTCGGCCAGTGGTGGACTGGCATCAAGGCAAAGGCCAACTCCGCCATGGGCCTCGATGCCGGTGAAGTGCCGGCCACAGCCTTCAAAAACTGGCTGGCGCGTGGCTGGGACAAAACAGCGTCTTATATGGACGAACTCGCCCAAACACTGGCAGGCCGGACGAAAGCCCTTGCGGCCGCTCTTCAAGCCGGACTGGAAACCGCCTGGAAAACGACAAGCAAGGGCTTTGAGAACACCGGCAAGGACATCGGCAACGCGATCGGTGACGGCTTGAAGCAAGCAGCCCAGGACATCTGGAACTGGTTTGCCCAATGGCCCGAGATCATTCGCCAGAAAATCGGTTCGATCGATCTGACAGGCGTCTTTTCCAGCGCCAAGGATATGGCAGCAGGAGCTGCCTCCCGTGTCGCCAACGGCATTTCAAGCCTTTGGGGGAATGGCGATGACAAGACGGCCACAACGCCGATCGGGCCCGCATTGCAGGGGCTCAAGCCGGGAGCAACTGCAATGCGGGCAATGCCTGCAACCGAGGATGGCAGCGCCGCGCGCGCCGGACGATCGCTGGTCGATGGCGGCGCGCGTGGAGGCGATGCGTTGGCAAAAGGGGGCGAAACCGCCGCCGCACATCTGAACCAGGCCGCCCAACATCTGAACCGCCTGGTGGGGCATGCGCGCCGCGCCGCGGAAATTTCAGGCCGGGCGACCGGCAGCGTTGCAAGTGCCCGCACCGGCGCGCTTTATGACGGAGACGATTGATGAGCAGCCCGCTGTTGGCATTGGGGCCCCATGTTTTCGAGATCACAAAGCTCAATTTTCAAAGCCTGCAACGGCGCACGGAAACGCGGCTCGCCGAGATCAACCGTTTTGGTCACCGGGCCGGAACGCAGTTCACCGGGCACAAGACCGGCAGCCTGGAGCTTGAGGGACTGCTGTTCCCAGAAGAATTCAATGATCGCACGGAATTTGAAGCCCTGCGCAAGACACAGGACGCCGGCAAGCCCGTTGTCATGACCGGCTGGGCTGTTGGCTCGGATACCGCAGCCGAGATCTTCGGGCTGGTGACCATTGCAGCGATCGAGGACACGCAAACGCATATTTCTCGCAATGGTCAGGGACGCCGCATCGCCTACCGCATTGACCTGGTTCCGGCCGGAGACAGCGGCGGCAAACCTGTCGGCCTGTTTGGAGTTTAAACGATGGCAACGCTGCCTGCCCGGACAATCACCATCAGCCGCGACGATGCCAGCCTGGATCTGGTCTGCTTTGAATACGCCTTCGCCTGTCTTGGAGATCGGACAAAAGCGGGCAAGCTGACCGGCTATGTCGAGGCCGTTCTGGCTCAAAACCCCGGCCTTGGGGCAAAAGGTTCGATCCTGCCCTGTGGCACCGTGATCTCGCTTCCAAGCTTTGCCGCAACGACACCGGATGCACGCCCCGTGCGCCTGTGGGATTGATCTGATTGCCATGTCACAGCCTTTCCTCGAAGCTCTCGTCAATGGCAGGGCTGTCAAAAGCGGCTTTTACGATCGCCTTATCTCTGCCTCGATCACCGACAACGCCGAGACCGAGGCAGACACCTGTGAATTGACATTCGACGACAGCGGCAACGTGGTTGCCATTCCGCAGCCAGGCGCAAAGCTGTCTCTGGCCTTCGGATACCGGCCTGGACCGATTGCGAAAATGGGCCTGTTCGAGATCGAACGGCCCCAGATGCATGGCGGGCCCGACGGTGAGGTGATTGTGCTCTCAGGCCGCAGCGCCGACATGCGCAAGGCGATCAAGGAGCCCGTCAACGAACATTTTGACGATCAGACAGCCGGAGCAATCGTGCGTCACCTGGCGGCGCGACATGGCTATGACGCGAAGGTCAGTGACCGGTTCGAGGCCTTGCAGGTTCCTTACATGGCGCGGGTGAACCAGAGCACCGCCGACTTTCTGTCGCGGCTGGCCCGGCGCAGCGGCGCGCAATTTCAAATAAAAGACGGCAAGTTCCTGTTTCTGGATCGCCAGATCCTTGCCCCTGTGACCATCGACAAGGGCGCGTGCGACAGTTGGAGCTTTGCCATCGAGCCGCGGCCGACTTATGGCAAGGCCGAAGCGTGCTGGTACGACCGGACCACTGGCAAGACACAGACCACCGCCAAAGACACAGGTCTTGAAGGCCCTTCAAAACGGCTTCGAACGATCTTCAATTCTCAATCAGAAGCGGAGGCCGCAGCAGGTGGAGAGGCCGGACGCCAGACAGCCGCGACAGGATCAGGCAGCATCACGCTGGCGGGACGCCCTGACATCCTCGCAGGCAGCCTGATCCTGCTCAAGGGCTTTCGCCCCGACGCCGCCGGGCTTTGGTACGCCAAGACTGTGCGGCATACCTTCGGCGAGAGTTATATGATGACAATCACGTTGGAAGCCCCAACCACTGGCAAAAAGGTGGGTGGCTCTACGGGCTGAGAGGAAGATTGAGACAATCATGGTTGAACGGCAAGTGACCATAATTATGAAGCCCGAAGAAGAACTGGCTCTCGCAAAGCTCATCGCAGCTTTATGCCAAAAAGAAGTGGAGAGACAGGAGCTATCAAGATGGCTGAGTGATCAGCGTGACATCGATGCGATAGGCCGACTAAACGCCGCTCTAAATGCGAACCGCTAAAAGTCGCCTGCTACAGATCGTGCGTCCGGCTACACACGTCTGGCAAAATCGCGTTGTTCTCAAACCAAACGACAAAATTCGCAAATCGCGCGTCCGGCTACACTCAACTCTGCTTGATGTCTATGGTGCGGGTGGAGGGACTTGAACCCCCACGACTTGCGCCACCAGAACCTAAATCTGGCGTGTCTACCAATTCCACCACACCCGCACACAGGCATCACGCGTCGTGATGCCACTGCCTGTCGGCAAGATGGGCCTCTATATCACCACGTCCGCACCGGGCCAAGGGGGAGACAGACCGTTTCACCGGCAATCTGTGGAATTCCCCAGAAGCTCCTGCATGACCTGACGCAAGGCAGGTTCCAGATCTTCCGCCGTCAAGGCAATGCCCGCTGCCTGCCCCGCCGCCCCATGCAACCAAACACCCATCGCCGCCGCCGCAAAAGCATCAAGATCCTGTGCCAGCAATCCGCAAATGATCCCGGCCAGCACATCGCCGGACCCTGCCGTTGCCAGCCATGCGGGCGCATTCGAGTTAATCACACAGCTCCCCTGCGGCGCAGCAACCACCGTATCCGGGCCTTTCAGGACAACCACTGCATTGCTGCGCTCAGATGCTGCTCGAGCCGCCTGCAACCGGTCCGACACATCAAGATCAGGAAACAGCCGTGCAAACTCACCCTGATGGGGTGTCAGCACCGTTCCTCGCCCGGTCCGCGCGCTGTGCATCTGGATCAACGCAAACAAGTGGTCGGGATTGTCGGCAAAGCTGGTCAAGGCATCCGCATCCAGAACCACCGCTGCCTCACTTTCGAGACACGCCTGCACATGCGATCGGGTCCTTTCACCCACACCAACAGCCGGGCCGATCAGTAAAGCGCGCAAGCGACGATCGCTCAGCACCTCTGACATGTTCGCCTCTTTCGGCAAGCTGGCCAGCATCACGGCGGTCAAGTGGTTCGCATTGACCATCAGCGCGGATGGCGGCGAGAGCAATTTCACCAGTGCCCGCCCCAACCCGCAAGGCAGCGTGAGCTGCCAGTCTGGCGGCTCCGGTTGAAGCAACTCCACCAGAAAAAACATAGGCTGCACCGCGGCTGTACTTATGGCTCTGGCCGTCAGGCAACGGATAAGCCGCCCGCCAAAGCGCTGGCCCGTTTCGAAAAACAGTCGCCCCGACGCCATCAACCACACTGTCCGGAATACCAATATCGGCACAGGAGACATCGCCGCACCGCAGCCGACCGGGATAAAGCAGATGCCCCGGCTTGAGGCGACAAAACGTCACCGTCCGGGTGGCTTGCAACGATGTTCCCAATTCCCGCCCGCAATGCCCCTCAATGCCGGAGGGAAGATCGACGGCAAGCACTGCGCCCTTTCGCGCTTCGACCGCGCGCATGACCTGCGCCAAGTCGCGGCTGATCGACCGCTGCAGTCCTGCCCCGAACAAGGCGTCGATCACCAGGCCGGCACCTTGCAGCGCAGCGCGCGCGTGATCCACAGAAAGAAGTGAAATTTCAAGACCCATTTCGTCAAAGGCAAGTCGTGCATCGCCAGACAGGCTTTCCGGATCCTTGAGCACCATAACATCAACCGTACACCCCTGCTCGACCAACAGACGCGCTGCAACAAATCCATCGCCACCATTGTTGCCCGGCCCGCAGAGACAAACGACGCGTTTTCTGCCCTGCAACATCTCCAGAGCCACGTCAGCAACGGCTTGCCCCGCCCGTTCCATAAGCACACGCCCGGTGATGCCAGAAGCAATCGCGCGCCGGTCCGCCTGCCCCATCTGATCCGGCGCCAGCAAGACGCTGGCGGATGGCAATGTCATGTTTCGGCCCACATTTCACCTCATCGATTGACCTTGACGAAAGCGCTGCACACGAGAAGAGTGGGCAGCGCGCCCCTCACCTGCCACTCTAGTCGATCGGCTGAGGAGACATCCAGACAGGAGCCTTTCACAAACCTGCCAGTTTTGCCTAATTATGCATCTTTTGCACTTTTTTTGCGCAACAAAACCTTTGCAATTCGCGTATGACTGCCAGCCTGACAGTCAGATTTGCTCGTTTTTTCGGCGCTTTGGAAAAAACTGGAAACTGGCACGTCTTGTGCTTTAAGTATTTTTACCGGAGGTGCTTCCAGAGGCATCGTCGCCACTGTGTCCGTATCGCTAATGGCCCAACATTCGGAGTGAAAAGAAGGTGATGAAGAAGATCGAAGCGATCATAAAACCCTTCAAATTGGATGAAGTTAAAGAAGCGCTCCAGGAGGTCGGCCTCCAGGGCATTACGGTGACCGAGGCCAAAGGGTTTGGTCGCCAGAAAGGCCACACCGAACTCTATCGCGGCGCGGAATATGTTGTTGACTTTCTGCCGAAGGTGAAGGTTGAAATCGTATTGAGCGGAGAGGCCGTCGACAAGGCTGTCGAGGCCATTCGCTCTGCAGCGCAAACAGGACGCATTGGGGACGGCAAGATTTTCGTTTCCAATATTGAGGAAGCCGTTCGCATCCGGACCGGAGAAACCGGTGAAGACGCGATCTGAGGCACGCCCTCTTAATCAGAATCACGGCCAATCGGCCAGAACTTGAGGCAGGTCGGGTATCGACACGAACCGCGGCACGCCAAAAGCCCTAAACCGAAATACCATATTACAAGGGATGGACAGTATGACCACAGCCGCAGATGTCTTGAAGGAACTCAAGGACAACGACGTCAAGTTCGTCGATCTGCGCTTTACCGACCCGCGCGGTAAAATGCAGCACGTCACGATGGACGTTGCGCTGGTTGACGAAGAGATGTTTGCAGAAGGCACTGCCTTCGACGGATCTTCGATCGCCGGCTGGAAGGCAATCAACGAGTCCGACATGATGCTGATTCTGGATCCGGAATCCGCTCACATGGACCCTTTCTTCGCTCAGTCCACGATGGCCATCATCTGTGATGTTGTCGATCCGGTCACGGGCGAAGCCTACAACCGCGATCCGCGCATGACTGCCAAGAAGGCAGAAGCCTACGTCAAGTCCGGCGGTTTCGGCGACACCGTCTTCTTCGGCCCTGAAGCTGAATTCTTCATCTTCGACGATGTTCGCTTCTCGGCTGACCCGTATGCAACCGGCTTTGAGCTGGACAGCACCGAGCTGCCGTCCAACATGGCTGCCGAATACGAAGCCGGCAACATGGGCCACCGTCCGCGCACCAAGGGCGGCTACTTCCCAGTCCCGCCGATCGACAGCTGTCAGGACATTCGCTCTGAAATGCTGTCCGTCATGGCGGAAATGGGCGTGCCGACCGAAAAGCACCACCACGAAGTGGCCGCTGCACAGCACGAACTCGGCATGAAGTTCGACACACTGACCGTGTGTGCCGACAGCATGCAGAAGTACAAATACGTCGTGCACCAGGTTGCTCACGCCTACGGCAAGACCGCAACATTCATGCCGAAGCCGGTTTTCGGTGACAATGGCACGGGCATGCATTGCCACCAGTCGATCTGGAAAGACGGCGAGCCGCTCTTCGCTGGCAACCAGTATGCTGACCTGTCGGAAAGCTGCCTGTTCTACATCGGCGGTATTCTGAAGCACGCCAAGGCTCTGAACGCCTTCACCAACCCGTCGACCAACTCCTACAAGCGTCTGGTCCCGGGTTACGAAGCACCGGTTCTGCTGGCCTATTCCTCGCGCAACCGTTCGGCGTCTTGCCGTATTCCGTTCACGTCCTCACCGAAGGCAAAGCGTCTTGAAGTCCGCTTCCCGGATCCGTCCGCGAACCCGTACCTCTGCTTTGCAGCTCTGCTGATGGCTGGCCTTGACGGGATCAAGAACAAGATCCATCCGGGCGAAGCCATGGACAAGAACCTGTACGACCTGCCGGCTGAAGAACTGGCCGACATTCCGACGGTTTGCCGGACCCTGCGTGAAGCTCTCGACAGCCTTGACGCTGACCGCGAGTTCCTCAAGGCTGGTGGCGTGTTCGACGACGACCAGATCGACGCTTACATCGAACTGAAGATGGAAGAAGTCGAGCGTTATGAAATGACGCCGCATCCGGTCGAATTCGACATGTACTACTCCGTCTAATCCTTTACGGATCTGACAGGAAAAGCCGGGCCCGTGCCCGGCTTTTTTGTTTTCTGCCGCGGTTATCTCACAAGCGTTTGATTCAAGACTTTGCACACACCAGAGGCGCGGAAGGTCCCGTGACCTTATCCCTTGCGCCAAGGCGCGGTTGAGGCGAGCCATTCACGCGTGCGGGCTTCCGGGTCGGTGTTGCGCAGCACATCCGTGACGACAGAAACACTGTCGGCTTCCATGCCCAGCGCCTGCACTGCGCGCTCCGGCGTCATGCCGCCGATGGCGATGAGAGGTGTCTCTCCCATCCGCGCTTTCCAGTCAGCCAGCTTTTCCAGTCCCTGCGGTGCCCATTTCATGCTCTTTAAAATCGTCGGAAACACAGGACCCAGCGCGATGTAATCCGGCCCTGCTGCCAGCGCTGTGTCCAGCTCGGCCGGATCGTGGCTGCTCAAGCCCAGCTTGAGGCCTGCCTTGCGGATAGCCGTCAGATCGGCGTCCGCCAGATCCTCCTGCCCCAGATGCAGCCAGGCACAGCCTTCCTCTATGGCGAGCTGCCAGTAATCATTGATCACCAGCATCAGGCCATACTGATCGGCCAGCGCCTTGGCTTTGCGGATTTCCGTCCGCAGCTCCGCCTCTTCCATATCCTTGATACGCAATTGCACAAGCCTGAGCCCAACAGGGGCAAGCGTCTCAATCCATGCGGCCCGGTCAACAATGAGATAAAACGGATCCAGTGTCATGAGAACACTCCCTGCCCGATCACGGGTGTCGAGGCGACGGCGAAATCGCGCGGCTCCAACAGACCTGCTTCAAAGGCCTCATGTCCGGCGGCAACCCCTTGTCCAAAAGCATGCGCCATGGCGACCGGGTCACCGGCCTTGGCAACGGCGGTGTTCAACAGGACAGCGTCGAAGCCGAGTTCCATCACGGTGACAGCGTGCGACGGCCGCCCCAGCCCGGCATCAACAATCAGCGGAACATCGGGAAAATAGCTGCGCAAGGTTTTCAAGGCCTGAAGGTTCAAAGGCCCGGCGGCCGATCCAATCGGCGCGCACCACGGCATCAGAACCTTACATCCCACCTCGACCAGACGCTCTGCCAGCACAAGGTCATCTGTCATATAGGGAAAGACCTCGAAGCCGTCCTGCGTCAGCACATCGGCGGCCTCCACGAGCGCAAAGGGATCGGGCTGCAATGTGTCGTGATGACCGATGACTTCCAGCTTCACCCAATTGGTCTTGAATACATCTCGTGCCATTTTCGCCGTCAGCACGGCTTCCTTCACCGTATGACAGCCTGCCGTATTGGGTAGGACCTCGACATCGAGATCCTTGATGAGCGACCAGAACTGTCCCCCGTTGCCCCCTCCGGCCGTTTCACGGCGCAAAGACACGGTGACAATGCCCGTCCCGGACGCCCTTACCGCATCGGCCAGCACGTGCGGCGAGGGATACTGCGCAGTGCCCAGAAGCAGACGCGAAGCAAAGGTCTTGCCATAGAGTGTCAGCATGGCCTTACCCTCCCTGCATGGGAGACAGAATTTCGATACGGTCGCCGTCTTTCACCGATTGCGCCGCCCGGTCTTCTGCCTGCACGAGTTCGCCGTTCAGCGCCGTCGCCAGACAATCGCCCTCGTAATCCAATTCACTCAACATATCGGCAAGCGTTGCCGTTGTGATCTGGCACGCTTCCCCATTGACGATCACCTTCATGAACGCCTCCTTTCAGATAGTCTGTCCTGAAACACCAGCTCTGCTGCCTGTTCGGCCATGGCCGGACTGAGCAGAAACCCATGTCGATATAATCCATTGACAATAATGCAAGCGCCATCACGCTCCGCCCGTGGCAGGTTGTCTGGCCAGTGCCGGGCGCACACCTGTTCCCATTTCAAGGATCTGCGCTTCGCCAAAGGCTGGATGCAGCGCATAGGCTGCATTCAACAGCTCCATAACGGAGCGGACCGTGGCGGCATGATCCACATCGCTCTCGATCATGGTAGCGCCGACCATGAAACAATTATCCGCCCGCGGCACGATGTAGATGGGAATACGCGGATGCAGCAGCCGCACCGGACGCGACAGGCGGATATCCGGTGTTTGCAGGATCAGCATTTCCCCCCGCACACCGCGCAGGGTCGGATACTGCTGCGCCTTACCCGTACACCGAACCTCGATATCAAAATCTGACGCTGACACATCGTCATCACCCGCTGCCAATCGCAAGATGCCACCTTGAGCCTGAAACGCACCGGCCAGCGCAACAAGGGCTTTGCGTGGATCCAGATGCGCTTCCTGCGTGAACATCAGGCCTTTGCGAAACCGACCGGAAAGATCCGGCTCAAGTGTCCCCACCTGTTCAGCGTCCAGCCAGTCATAGCAGGACGTCCTTTGAGCAAAGCGACCGAGATCGGCCGTATCGCGCGGCGGCGCCACAACAAGCGTTCCAGCCCTCGTCACGTGTCCGGGCAAGGCAGCCTCCCACCAATCGGCGGAGGTTTTGCCAAGCGTGATGACGGCCTCCTCGGCACTCTCGCGCTCACACCATGGTGCCAACATGCCCCCGGCAAACCATGAGGCGCCCGCCCCAATGCGATCAGCCCACTCGCACAGCGTGACCTCGACGCCCTCGGGAAGCCCACGTCGCAAGATGGCATAGGCTGTGCACACCCCGGCAACCCCGGCACCGCGCACAAGCACTTTCAACGACATAAGACACCTCGCACAAGGACCAGGGTCTTAAACGAGATAAAACACATGACACCACTCCAATCGAAATCGAAAGGAACCAGCTCATGATCTTGCGGGAAAATGCGTGAGGCGCACGAGCATATCGATCAAACCGTAACGGTGGAGATCACCCATGTGCGAGACAATCCATTCCTACGCCAGCATGAACTGGATCAGGTTCTAAGGGTAACGGCGCATACAGCCTGCTCTCAGCCTCTTGTCGAGGCTCCCCTTGGAGTAACGATGATCATGTGAGGACAAGGCCACGCTGTCAAGGCACGCGACCCAGCAACACACAGCGCGCCTGTGCAGTCCCGCCACAGCCTTTAAAAAGTGCTTTCGATGCCAGCGAGAATAAGGTCGATTCCGGCCAGAAACTGCTCGCGGTCGTCGTGGTCGGGCAACTCAGCCGCCACCTTGCGGATAAAGGGATACTCCTGCGCATCAAGCTTTGACCATTGCTCCGCAAAACGGGACAACACCTCATACCTGCTGGTCTCGGGCGCGTGTGAACGTGCATTTGCCGCATTCTGCCCCGCCACTCCGAGAATATAATTGAACAACGCCGAGGCCGCATTGAAATACCCTCTCTCAGGCACCCCCAACCGTTGCAACTGCTGACCAAGGCTTTCGAAAATCTGAAGCATCGCCGTCTGGGATGGCCCGCGCGAAAGCTGGGTTCCGACCCAGGGGTGGGCATCAATCACATCGAACACACCGAGAGCCACCTTGCGGATCACCTCTTCGGGAGAGCCGACAGTGGCAGCATTTCGCATCACCTGATCGACAACATGATCCGTGGCTGCAACAAGCAGTTCCTCCTTATTGGCGACATGCCAGTAAAGCGCTCCACTTCCGGTTGCCAATTGCATGGCCAATGCACGAAACGTCAGGGCGCGTTCACCACCACCGTCCAGAAGGACAATCGCGGCATCGACGATACGGGCCTTGGTCAGAGCGTCCGCGCGGCGGTCTGGTGATCGTGTTTTCTCGGATGTCATGAATCCATATTGACATGACTGGAACAATGTTCCAAATCTTTTGAAATGGAACATTGTTCCAGACTCAAAAAGGCGGAATAAATGACCCCGATCACCATTGTTGGTGCAGGCCTTGGCGGATTGACACTCGCCCGCTTGCTTCATCTCAAAGGCATGCCTGTCATTGTCTATGAGGCAGACGCTTCACCGGAGGCCAGAACCCAGTGTGGCCAACTCGATATTCATGAGGCAACAGGACAGGCTGCGCTTGCTGCGGCTGATCTGCGAGATGCTTTTCACGCCATTATCCACGAGGGCGGCGAAGCGACACGCGCGCTCGACTGCAACGGCACGGTGCTGTTTGAGGATAAAGATGACGGCACCGGCACACGCCCGGAAGTTCTGCGCGGCGATTTGCGAGACATCCTCCTGTCCTCCCTGCCGAAAGGCACCGTAAACTGGGGACACAAACTCAAAAGCGCCGTGCCTTTGGGCAATGGACACCATCAGCTGACGTTCGAGAATGGCACCACCGTTTCCACGTGTCTTTTGGTTGGCGCGGATGGAGCGTGGTCCAGAGTGCGCCCTTTGTTGTCCACGGCAAAGCCGCACTATATCGGTACGTCCTTTGTTGAAACATATCTGCATGATGCGGATGTCCGTCACCCAGCATCGGCAAGAGCCGTCGGATGCGGTGGCATGTTCGCGCTTCAGCCAGGCCACGGGATTACAGCCCACCGCGAAGCCAATGGCGTGCTTCACACCTATGTGCAACTCAGCCGACCTGCCGAGTGGTTCGAGACCATTGACTTCACTGATGCGAAAGCCGCGACCAATCGTATTCTCGCCGAATTTGCCGGATGGTGCCCGGACCTGACAGCTCTGATTTCCGACAGCGACACCATACCTGTCTTGCGGATGCTTCATGCTCTGCCCGATGCTCACCGATGGCAACGGGTCGCAGGCGTGACGCTGCTTGGCGACGCAGCGCATCTGATGCCGCCATGTGGCGAAGGGGCCAATCTGGCCATGTATGATGCCCTTTGTCTTGCCGAGGCGATCGCAACACCCCCGACAGACGTGGAGGCCGCTCTCACGACTTATGAAGACGCAATGTTTACCCGCAGCGCAAAAGAGGCTGTGGAGGCGCATTGCGTCATGGACATGTGCGTTGGTGACGAGGCTCCAATGTCCCTGATCCGATTTCTGAAGATGACGGCAGGGTCAGATGCTCCGCCCGCCGACCATGGACAGCGCTCCGAATTCTGAGCAGTTTTCCGCTTTTTTCATCTCCCCCCGTGAAATCTTGCCAAAGGTCCGCTATAGCGGTTGCAAATGATTTGCCGGGCGAAAGGCCCGTCTTCACAGGGAAGACATATGACCGAGTATAAATCCGAGTTTTTGCGCACGTTGCAGGAACGTGGCTTCATTCATCAGATGTCCGATGAGAGTGGCCTCGACGATCTTTTGTCCAAGGAAACCGTCACGGCCTATATCGGCTTCGACTGCACGGCGGAAAGTCTGCATGCAGGCTCTCTCGTGCAGATCATGATGCTTTACTGGTTCCAGCAGACCGGCCACCGTCCGATCACGCTGATGGGCAGTGGTACAACGCGCATTGGCGATCCGACGGGCAAGGATGAAGCCCGCAAGATGCTGGATGACGCCACCATCGAAAGCAACAAGGCGGGGATCCGCCAGGTTTTCGAAAAGCTGCTGACATTTGGTGATGGCGCAACCGATGCGGTGATGCTGGACAATGCCGACTGGCTGATGAAACTCAACTACGTTGACTTTCTGCGCGAGGTCGGCCGTTTCTTCTCCGTCAATCAGATGATCCAGCGCGACAGTGTGCGCCTGCGTCTGGAACGTGAGCAGCACCTGTCGTTCCTGGAATTCAACTACATGTTGTTGCAGGGCTACGACTATCTGGAGATCTACCGGACCCATGGCTGTCGCCTGCAAATGGGCGGGTCCGACCAGTGGTCCAATATCCTGTCAGGCACCGACCTGATCCGCCGCATGGAAAGTGTCGATGCTTATGCACTGACATCCCCCCTGCTGACGACAGCATCGGGCGCCAAGATGGGCAAGACCATGGGTGGAGCCGTGTGGCTGAATGCCAATATGCTGTCCGCCTATGACTATTGGCAGTATTGGCGCAACACGGAAGACGCCGATGTCGAGCGCTTCCTGAAGTTGTTCACGGTCCTGCCGCTGGATGAGGTCGCCCGTCTTGCCGCCCTGGAAGGCGCAGGCATCAACGAAGCCAAGAAAGTGCTGGCAACGGAAGCCACCGCGCTCATTCATGGCCGCGAGGCTGCCGAAGCCTCTGCCGAAACCGCCCGCAAGGCCTTTGAAGAAGGTGAAAGCGCCAGCGGCCTGCCCACGGTTGAGATCCCTCAGGCGGATCTGAACGCCGGGATCGGCATTCTCAACGCGTTTGTCATCGCAGGTCTTTGCGCCTCCAACGGCGATGTGCGTCGCAACATCAAAGGCGGCGCCATCCGCGTCAACGATGTGGCAGAGCAGAACGACAAGCGCACGCTGACCGACACTGACCTGACGGCAGACGGCATCATCAAATTGTCGATGGGCAAGAAAAAGCATGTGCTTTTGAAGCCGGTCTGATCAAAGCATCACAACCATCACCCTCTCACGAAAAGGCCGGGCCTGATTGCCCGGCCTTTTCTTTTGCCTGATGAATGGTGTCTGTGTGAGACCGACAGACGCGTCGATCAGAACTCGAACATTTTGCGGAAGATCCCCGGCGCGATGGCCGAAATTGGATTAATTTTGATCTGCGGCTTGGCGGTGGTGCCCTTTACCTCATAGGTGACGCCGATCAAGCCTTCGCCCGATGTGCCCCCCAGCGCAAAGCCCAGGATCGGAATCTTGGCGAAAATGTTGTTGAGGGCGTAAATCGGTACAAAGGTTCCGGTCAGATCGAGTGCCTGAGTTTTGAGATTGACGTCACCAGACACCGTTCCGCCGATGACGACACCCTTCAAAGCACCCTTGGTGACGCGCAGGATATTGCCGCCCCGCGCGAAAGAAAGCTGCAAGGTGTCGAAAGACGCATCAACAGCCAGATTGGCAGTGCGTGCAGCGGCAGACGGAGCTCCAGGGCGAACAATCTGTCCCTGCCGCCCCGAAAACAGATCCGGGCGCCGGGCAAGTTTCGCCAGAGCAGGATCTTGCGAGATGGAGAAATCGCTGACCTGGAACCTGCCCTGAAACTTGTCCATCGAGTTCAAGGTAATACGCAGACGCCCCTTTCCGCCCCGCATCCGCTTGTAGATATCGAGAAACCGCAGCAGGGCGCCGGAATTGTCAAACACGCCAAGCGCCGACCCCTTGCCCATCTTGCCTTTGGTGTTCAACTCAAAGCTGAAAGCGGAACGGCCTTCCAGCAGCCCCGTGAGATCGGCAGACTGCAATCCCGTACCCGTGGACACGATGACGCCGCCGAAATTGGCAAGATTGATGCCATTGAACCCGATTACACGGTCGAGATTGGCATTGATGACAAGTTTCTTGAAACCGGCATCGCCACCTTTGTCTGTATCATCGCTCTTCAGACGCCGGATCAGGCCGCGCGCGTCGAAACTGGTGCCTTCCAAATCGACACGATAGGCGCCAGCCCCCGTGGAGCGAATGGTCATTGAGGCATCGTCCCCGGACCGTAACTGAAAATCCTTGAAGGTGGCGCTGTGCAATTGACCGCTGTCGGAAACAATGACGTTGCCCGCCACATGCACGCCCTCGGAATCGAGCACAAGATTGTCGATGTGCCGGGTGCCGTCTTTCTCGATCAACTGGAAGGAAGCCGTCGCCGGCACACCCTTGTTTTTTTCCCAGCCAAGCGGTGCAAGACGGATCTGCGCGTTGGTCAGATCCACTTTGAAACTCTGCTGATCAGGCTCTGCATCCACGGAGATCTTCATTGCCCCATCAAGAAAGGCCGTCAGATCAACTCCGCGCTTTTTCAAATCGGCAGCCGTAACCGACAGAGACACACCCTGATGGCCATCGACATCAGCGCCACCCACTGGCACCAGCAAGTCAATATCGGCCTTCAGGCCATCCATAACGCCCTTGCCCTTGACGGCGACCTTCGACGGTTCAGCATCGACATCAAGATCAGCATCGTGAATGGAATGCCCCTCGATCTGCGCCTTGGAGGAGAAGTTTTTCAGGGACGCCTTGGCTGACCAATCCAGATCTGAAATGGCCAAATTTTTTTCCAAAGGCAATTTGGCATGGATCTGCAAGGTGCTTTGGCCTGACAGGCCCGACGCATCAATCTTGGCCCGGTCCATCACGTTGAACGGTGGCAGATTGAGAATACCTGCAACCGTCTTCGCCTCGCCCTTGGTGGTCAGGTCCAGAATACCATCCTTGCCGTGCTTCTGTGTCAGATTGGTGATCTGAAAGGTGCCCTGCGGGATCTCCACGGGCGTTGCGCCGTCAATCTTCCCGTCCTTACCGGAAATGGTCATCAGTTCATTAGCAACCTTCACCGTGCCGTCGATGCCCTCGATCTCCGGCATGGTGTCGAGCGGCTGCACCGCCATATCCGAAAACGACATGTCCATGGTCACGTCATTACCTGACCAACCGGCGTTCGGATCCTTCGAATTGAAGGCCGGAGGCCGCACCGATGCCGTCACCTGCATGGCGGTCACAAGACCCGTCTTGATATGATCAATCACCCAGCGCCGCCCCGGTGGAACAAGCGTGATTGGCCAGATCTGCTTGGCCAGACCGACAGGAACGTCATGCGCCGCCAAAGCCAATGCGAGATAGGGACCATCGGGCCGGATGTCGACTGATCCCTTGGCATCCACCGTCGCCGGCCCTGACTGCAAATGGGCATTGTCGATGAACAGCGTATGAGTGTCCATGTCAAAGCGACCACCAGCGTTGATCTCATCCACACGCACGGGCGCGCTTGGAATGTCCGATGACCCGAATTTCGCCATGTTGGAGGTCAGAGAAAAGCCCCACTGCGACCCTTTTTTTCAGGCGGGTGCAGCAGGCCACGAAACGCCAGACTGGAATTGGCGTATTCCCCGTGCAGATCTGTAATCTCGATGGTTTTCTGGTTCTTGATCCAGCGTAGCCCGACAGCGGCATCGTCATAACGCAAGGTGGTCTTGCCAAGCTGTAACCAGCCCGACTTTCCACGCACCGCCATGGACGCACTCTGGAAGGATCCTTCCTTCTGGTTCATCTTGGCCTGAAAAACCATCGTCAACGGCAGGCCCATCCCCTTGCCCGATTGACTGCCCGGATCCGCATTGAGCAGATCACCGAGAGTGATGTTCTCGACTGTGAAATCCAGGTCGCGCGTGCCATTCGGCTTGGCTGTGTTGACCGGATCGCGGCGCAACTGCGCATGCCAGGCTCCGAACCGGCCAACGATACGAACATTGCCATGAATATTCCCGCGTCGGCTGCGGGTCAGAATCGCATCAATACCGCGAATACGGCGAGGAAAAGCGCCCGTCAGAGCGACGCTGCCGTTGGAGACGGAAAAGCGTTTCAGGCGGCGACGGGCAAACTCGCGGTCCACAACGGCGGCCACCCGGTCGGCAGCCTCAACCAATGACGACATTTGTGGGATACGGCCACCGCCCTGCTGAACCCCGACGACCACATGCGGGCGTTCCAGAGAAAGCGAGGCAAAATTCAACCGTCCGGCCAAAAGCGCCTTGCCGCTGACCGGCGCCTTGATTCGTGGCAGGATCACATCCACCTGTACCTGCCCCTTGACCTTGAGATGCGCTTCACGCAATTCGACCGCGATCCCCTCGTCGGAGGAGAAGTCGATGGTGGCATCGGCAATGGTCAGAGAAACATTATCGTGATCGACTTTTTCAGCCAGCATCTGGGCCAGCATCGGCACATGGATCGGGCCCACGGCGTAGCAATAAATCAGTGCACAAGCGATGCCCGTCAAAAGGAACAGGGGGAGCGCCAGCAGGAGGCCAATAAAATAGGTTCGCTTTCGCATGCGGAAGCGCCGTTTTGGCTTGACCTCAGGTGTGTCCGATTCGTTTCCCATTCCCGTTGAACTCTTGTTCCTTGGCACCTGAATTCAGTGATCTTTTTGGTTTGCTTCGTTCAGCCAAAGATTGACCAGTCGGGACAGGTGCCTATGATAATTGATAAGCACCAAAAGTCGACACGGCCAAGGGTTTCGCATTCTGCGCATAAACCCGCTCACTGTGACGTAAGGAAGGCAACATGACTGACTTAACCATCGGCAGCCCTGCTCCCGAGTTCACACTGCCCGCGGATGGTGAACAGGGTGTTAAATTGTCGGAGTGTCTCGGACATCCGGTCGTGATCTATTTCTACCCGAAAGCCGACACGCCCGGCTGCACAAAGGAAGCAATTGCGTTCTCCGACCTCATCGAAGAGTTTGCGGCGCTGAACACAACCATCATCGGCATTTCTCCTGATGCTTTGCCCAAACACGAAAAATTCAAGGCCAAGCATAACCTGAAGGTTCGCCTCGCCTCTGATGAAGACAAGGCTGTGTGCGAGGCCTATGGCGTATGGGTCGAGAAGTCTATGTACGGACGCAAATATATGGGTGTCGAACGGTCGACCTTCCTGGTTGCTGCGGACGGAACACTGGCTGAAATCTGGCCCAAGGTGAAAGTTGCCGGCCATGCGGAGAAGGTTCTTGAGGCTGTTCGCACTCTCACGGCAAAGAACTGACATCCCCGCAATTCACGCGTGCAGAACTGCAACCTGAACGACAAACCACAGAATATTAACCTTACCGGTTTTTAAATGGGCTTGTCAGTTTTCAAGGTTTCAACTGGTGTGTCCGTGACCCGTTATCGACCCAACTTCAATCACCCCGGCTCCTCTTCCGTCAATGCCACTGATCGCACTTCGCGATCAGTGGGCAAAACCACCCGGCTTGGCCTGTCTCGCAGACAGATGATGGCAACAGTAGCGCTTGTGATTGTCACAATCGGAGCGGGCTGGACCGGTAAAATGGTCTTTACGTCCATGCGCCAGTCGATCACGACCCACGCTTCACAAGACAAGGCGCGCGTGGCGCAAGGCTATGAGACACGCATTGCCCGCCTGCGCTCCGAGATTGATCGCCTGCGCAGCACTCAGGCGCTTGAACGCAACACCGTTGAAACCAAACTCAGCAGCCTTCTCAAACGCCAGAATCAGTTGTCGCAGCAACATATCGTTGTCTCAGATCTGATGAAGCGCGCCGCAGACAGCGGCCTTGGGCTGTCGCTTTCTCCCGCTGTTCCCTTGCAAAAACCGGAAGAGCTTGCCATGGAAGACCCATCGGCAATCGGTGGCGAACCTGAACCCATTCAGGACCCGATCACAGCCCTCGGCTTGAGAGGCAGTACCCCCGACCCTTTTGATGCACCCGCCGTCTCAGGCGGGACCGCTTCAGGCGCATGGCATTCATCTTCAAATGCAACGGATCCGACGGCAACACGCATCACGCAAGATCGCCAGCATCTGGCTCAGGTGGCCCAGACATTGAGCCGCATCGGCGCTGACTACAAAAAAACCCTGACGACACTGGCGCTTGCCGCCATGGAAAAGACCAGACGATTGAAGACGGCGCTCTCGCCGCTATCACCAACGATCCGTAGCATGGTCTTGCAGTCCGATGATGTCGGCGGTCCCTATGTGCCCTACACGCCCGCCAATGCCTTCGAGGCAACGGCCCTGCGTACCAATCAGGCGCTGTCCGAACTGGAACTCATTGCCTCGAAGCTGCCACTGATACCGCTGAACCGACCCGTTGCGTCTCATGCCATTTCCAGCCCCTATGGGCCGCGGGAAGATCCGTTCCTCAACAAGCTCGCCATGCACACTGGCGTCGATTTCAAGGCCATGTGGGGCTCTCCCGTTCATGCAACGGCAGATGGCACTGTGCTTCGCGCCGGATGGACAGGAGGCTACGGCAATATGGTGGCCATTCGCCACAAGAGCGGACTGATCACGCGCTATGGTCATATGAGCAAACTGCTCGTCACGGCAGGCGAAAAAGTTGCCGAAGGCCAAACCATCGGCCGCGTTGGCAGCACAGGACGCTCAACCGGGCCACACCTGCATTATGAGATCCGCAAGAATGGTCATGCAATTGATCCGATGGGATTTGTCAACGTGGGTGACGAAATCCACCAAATCCTCTGAACCGCAGAACTCCATCGCACCTCATACAAAAGCAGCGGCTCCCTGTCCGGAAACCGCTGCCTTTTTATCTCCCGATCCGGCGAGGGCCGCCGGTCGATCTCCCGTTACGCCAATGCAGCGGAGGTCTTGCGGACGCTTTGTGTCGCTGCGTCAATCTCCGACGTCGTTGACGAAATGGTCTTGATCGTATCAGAGACCATTTCCACGCCTTGCGAGACGGTCTGGAGGTTGGAGGAGATTTCTTCGCTGACAGAGGTCTGCGCTTCCACAGCCACCAAAATGCCGGAGGAAATGTCGCTCATCTGGTTGATGATCGACAAAATGTTCCGGTTCGCGGCAACCGCCTGCTTGGTGGTGTCCTGCATCCGCGTGATCTGCTCGCCAATCTTGGCCGCAGCCTGACTGGTACGCAAAGCCAGATCCTTGACCTCATTGGCAACCACGGCAAAGCCCCGCCCCATTTCACCGGCCCGCGCCGCCTCAATGGTCGCATTCAACGCCAAAAGGTTTGTCTGTGCGGCTACGGAGGAAATGATCTCAATGACATCATTGATCGTTTCGGCGTCATGGGTCAGGCCAATCATGATCTCGTCCGAGCGGGACGCTTCGCCCACCGCTTGAGCGGAGATTTCACGCGCAGTCTGGGCCTGCGATTGAATGCTCTGGATCGACCCGACCAGTTCCTCTGCACCGGCTGCAACGCTTTGCGCGCTCTCGACCGTTTTAAAGGACGCGACAGCAGACCCCGAAGCCTGATCGGTCAGATGCGAGATTGACCCGGCAATCTGTACAAGTTGGCCGTCAATCTGATGCTGGGCCTGCTCGCGCAAGATACGCCGGTTCGTTGCACCTGTGATGTCGGTTGCAAATTTGACGATCTCATAAAGATTGCCCTCTTCGTCAAAGATCGGGTTGTAGGTGGCCTGAATCCAAACCTCCCGGGCGCCTTTTCCAAGGCGGCGATAGACATCGGACTGATACTCACCAGCCCCCAGCTTTTCCCAGAACCTTGCGTATTCGGCGCTCTTTGCAAAATCAGGATCAACAAACATGCGATGATGCTTGCCCTCAACTTCCTCCGCCTCATAACCAAGTGTCTTCAGGAAATTCGCGTTGGCGTGCAGGATGGTACCATCCGGCTTGAAATGGATGACGGCCTGAGACCGGTTGATGGCATCAATCACCCCCTGATTGCCCCGAACGGAACGCTTTCGCGCCGTTACATCACGACCCATCAGCACCACTTTGGCCAATTTTCCCCTGCGCCCCATGACCGGTGTGTAGGTGAGATCAAGCCAGATTTCCTTGTCTGTTGATGCGACATGGAAGTGGAATTCGCCCTGGCGAGGTTTCCCTGGGCAAGATCCGCCCAGAAATCCGACCTTAGCCAATGTGCGGGCGGTTTCCGGTGACAACAGATCGGAGTGTGCCTGCCCGATCAGCCTCTTTACCTCAGTCTCAAAGAGTGTGGCAAACTTCTCGTTTACAACTCGCAAGGTGCCATCTGGCGCAATTTCAGCCACGGCATTCGAGCGCATGAGTGCTTCAACAGTTGCCTTGCAATCGGAAAATTCCAATAAAGCCAATCTCAGGGCCCTCGCTAGTATACGTAATTTCCACTAGCACCTTCCTTGCTCTCAAGACCTTTCTCATTCGTGAACAACATCACTGGAACGTGATCACATTTTACGCCGCGGCAAAAACGTGATCGACGGACGCAAAACTTTCATAAAAAAAGGCATCCTCCACGAGAGAGAATGCCTTTTCAGTTTCGATCATTTGGGAAGGCCAACCTGTGTTAGTCGAGGTCTTCCACCTGCACTTCATCCCCCCCGAATACACGTTGGGCGAGTGCAGCTTCCATGAACTTGTCCACGTCTCCATCGAGCACATCGCCCGGAGCCGTGCTGTCTACGCCAGTGCGCAGATCCTTGACGAGCTGATACGGCTGCAAAACATAAGACCGAATCTGATGCCCCCAACCGATGTCGGTCTTGCCAGCCTGCTCGGCATTGGCAGCCTCTTCGCGCTTTTTCAGTTCGGCCTCATACATACGCGCTTTCAGCATGGATCAGGCGGTGGCCCGGTTTTTATGCTGCGATCGCTCGCTCTGACACTGCACGACGATCCCGGTCGGCTGGTGCGTGATACGCACGGCAGAGTCTGTCGTGTTGACGTGCTGTCCACCAGCGCCAGACGCACGGTATGTATCAATACGGCAATCGCTCTCATTGATGTCGATATCAATCGAATCATCAATCACCGGATAGACCCAGACACTGGAGAAGCTGGTGTGACGGCGGGCATTGCTGTCGTAAGGCGAGATCCGCACCAGACGATGAACACCAGACTCGGTCTTCATCCAGCCATAAGCGTTCTCACCCTTGATCTGCAACGTGGCCGACTTGATGCCAGCTTCTTCGCCGTCATGGTATTCCAGCACTTCGACCTTGAAGCCGCGCTTTTCGGCCCAACGACGGTACATGCGCAACAACATCGAAGCCCAGTCCTGCAGCTCTCGGTGCCACCCGCGCCGGAGTTGATCTCGACGTAAGTGTCATTGCCATCGGCTTCACCAGACAACAAGGACTGCAACTGAAGCTGATTGACTTTGCTCAAGAGCCCCTTGAGGCCGTCTTCAGCATCCTTGATCACCGAGGCATCATCTTCCATCTCGCCAAGTTCAATCAGCTCGATGTTGTCGGCCATGTCCTGTTCCAGCGAACGGACACCAGAAATACCATCGTCCAGTTGCTGGCGCTCGCGCATCAGCTTTTGCGCTTTAGTCGGGTCATTCCATAGATCGGGATTCTCGGACAGAGCGTTCAGCTCGTCCAGTCTGACAAGGGCCTGATCCCAGTCAAAGATGCCTCCTCAGCAGGCTTATGGCCTGCTTGATTTCATCGACGATGCCTTCGATCTCGGCGCGCATCGGATACCTCCTGATATGGTGACAGAAGCCCTGCCGACAGGACGTGTCGACAGGGCTGATTTTGCGGCGGACATTAGCGGTTTGCAACGCGGCTTGTAAACTGCTCAGACCGCCAAAGATGTTGGCCGGGCGAGCCCGATCAGTAGAGACCGCCCGTGCCACTGAGGACGGCCTTGTTGGCCTCGGGGGAGACGTTCTGCATCGGCGCACCAATGCTGTCTTCGTCGCCAATAATGGAATAGCTGTCAGGCGGTTCCATCCCCGGCTTGAACGCTTCCAGGATCGATCCTGGTGCCCCTGCCGTGGTCCGCAGGCCAGTGGTGCGGTTGATCGGAATAAGCTGGATGCCTTTGGGAACGCGGAAATCCACCTTCGGCTTGTCCTTGAGAACAGAATGAACGAACTCGGCAAAGATGGGCGCTGCGACATAACCACCTGTGCCCTGACGGCCAAGCGATTTGGGCGTGTCATAACCAACGAAGACCCCAACGGTCAGATTGGGCGTGAAGCCCATGAACCAGGCGTCCTTTTCATCGTTGGTGGTGCCGGTCTTGCCAGCCACCGGACGATGCACGACGGCCTTGACCTTGCTGCCCGTGCCGCGCTGAATAACACCTTCCATCATCGAGGTGATCTGGTAGGCGGTCATCGGATCGAGAACCTGTTCACGGTTGTCGATCAACTTGGGCTCAGGCTGATTGTCCCACTTGGCATCATTACAGCCTTCGCAAATACGGCTGTCGTGCTTGTAGATCGTATGGCCGTAACGATCCTGGATCCGGTCGATCAGCGTGGGATGAATGCGACGTCCCCCATTGGCGATTGTCGCATAGGCAGAAGTCAGACGCATAACCGTGGTTTCGCCCGCCCCCAGAGCCATCGACAGCACTGGCTTGAGGTGATCATAGATCCCGAAACGCTGGGCGTATTGCGCCACAAGCGGCATGCCCATGTCCTGCGCCAGACGCACTGTCATGACGTTTCGTGAGTGCACGATCCCGGTCCGCAGTGTCGAAGGACCATAGAACTTGCCTTCGTAGTTCTGCGGTTTCCAGGATCCTGTCCCGGACCCTGCTGGATCTCGATAGGCGCATCCATGATCACCGACGAGGGGGTGTAGCCATTGTCGAGGGCAGCCGAATAAAGAAACGGCTTGAATGAAGACCCGGGCTGACGATAGGCCTGTGTAGCTCGATTGAACTCGCTGAGGTCGTAGCTGAAGCCCCCGACCATGGCCAGCACACGGCCCGTGTAAGGGTCCATCGCCACCAGCGCACCAGACACGGACGGGATCTGCTGGAGATCGTAGACGCCGGTCTGCTTGCCATCCACGGAGACATAGACCACGTCGCCGGGCGACAGCACATCTGAAACCTTCGACGGGGCATGACCTTTGACGCGCGCCCACTTCATGCTGTCGAGCTTGACAATGCCTTCGGTGCGCTTGCTTGAAAGCTTGCCGCCGGGCAGATCCTTCGGACGCAAGCCAACGGTCGCCTGATCGCCACCGCTCTTGAGCACGACGGCCAGTTCCCAATTGGGCAGATCGGTCAGATCCTTGACCTTGGACAAAGGCACACCCCAGTCCGCATCAATGGAGATCGTGTCGATCTTGCCGTGCCAATTGGTGTGCCCCCGGTCGTAATTCATCAGGCCATCCTGAAGCGCCTTGCGAGCCAACCGCTGATATTTCGGCTTCAGCGTGGTGCGTACCGACAGGCCGCCTTCGTAAAGCTTCTTCTTGCCATAGATGTCGGCCACCTGGCGGCGCACATCCTCGGTGAAATATTCTGCGTAATAAGGCGCGTGGTTCTGATGGTGCGTCACGACCTTCAGCGGCTCGGCCTTGGCCTTTTCGCCCTGCTCTGCCGTGACATAGCCATTCTCGACCATACGGTCGATCACCCAGTTGCGGCGGGTGACAGCGCGGTCGTGATGCAGGAACGGCTGATAGTTGTTCGGCGCCTTGGGCAACGCCGCCAGATACGCCATCTGCGCCAGATCCAGCTCATTCACCGACTTGTCGAAATATGATAGTGACGCAGCAGCAACACCATAAGACCCCATGCCGAGATAGATCTCATTGAGATAAAGTTCGAGAATCTTCGGCTTGGAGAAGGTCTGCTCGATACGCAGCGCCAGAATCGCTTCCTTGATCTTGCGGACGATCGAAACTTCATTGGTGAGCAGGAAGTTCTTGGCCACCTGCTGGGTGATCGTCGATGCCCCTTCAGGACGACGGCCAGACCCGAAGTTCTGCAAATAGCGAAAAGCGGCGCGCATGATGCCGACCGGGTCAATTCCGATATGATGATAGAAGTTCTTGTCTTCTGCCGAGATGTAAGCATCCTTCAGCAGATCAGGAACGGCCTGAATGGGCAGAAACATCCGCTTCTGTGTTGCATATTCTGTCAGCAGGGAGCCGTCAGCGGCATGCACGCGTGTCATGACGGGGGGCTCATAGTCCTTCAACGCCTTATAGTCGGGCAAATCCTGACTGATATGCTGAAGGTAGATCCACACCCCGGCTGCGGCAACCAGTCCGAGCGCGGCTCCGATGCCGAAGAGGTATCCAAAAAATTTGGCCAGAAACTTCATACTGCGGGGCTCATCTTTCCCGGTTCTGTTTGATTGATCGCTGCTGTCTAACACAAGATACATGCAGTTGGGCTTTTTATCGCCCGCACATACAGAGCTGTCCAGCGCTCCAATTCTCCTAGTAATATGGCAATGCTGAGGCGTCGGCGATCACGCCCGGTAAAAGCATGGCGATCTGCCGAACAGTTCTGCAAAAGCCCCGACGTCTTCCCCGGCCCGGAGATGCGAAATCAAAACCGCGCGAACTGCCAGGAAGCCCCTTTGCGCCACGACATACCCGCCGCACTCGCGCGCGTCAATTCAAGGAGCGCTCCTTGTCGACGGTCTTTTGTTCGAGTGCCCGCAGGCGCGGTTCAAAAAACACATCGACAGCCTTGACCATCGCCCCGGCCATCCGCTCACGCCACGGCGTCGATCCCAACAGATCCTCGTCTTTACGATCTCGACAAATACCCCAGTTCCACCAGAACCGACGGCACATCATGGGCCTTGAGAACCACAAAACCGGCAGACCGGTGGGGATTCTTGATCAGCAAAACCTTGTTCTTCATGGCACCTATCAGGTCTCGAGCGAACATGACCGAAAAATTACGACTTTCCCGGCGCACCAGATCGAGAAGAATATCCGTCACATCCTTTTTCTGATCCGGCAGATCAACTCCGGCGATGATGTCCGATCTGTTTTCGGAATCTGCCATTTCCTGCGCCAGATCATCCGATGCCTTGTCAGACAGGGTGTAGACGGTGGCTCCACGCACATAACGCCCGCCGCGCCGCACCGAATCTGCATGAATGGAAACGAACAGATCCGCATCATGATCGCGGGCAATCTCCACCCGCTTGGCGAGGGGAATAAAGGTGTCGTCATCCCGCGTCATGTAGACGACGTAATGCCCGGTCTTTTCGAGATGACGTTTCAGGGTCTTTGCGAAGGCCAGAACGATGGATTTCTCGAGCACCCCATCCACGCCTTGTGCTCCTGTGTCGATGCCACCATGACCGGGATCAAGAACAATGACAGGCAAGCGTGGGCCCTTGCGCATCGACACGTGATCTCCTTTGCCCTCGACAGCGGCATGCTGTTCCTTCGCGCGATCTTGCGATACCAGCTTGAGAAAGCTGTCACGGTTGGAATGTGCCAGATCCAGCACATAGCGGGCCGGTTGCCCATCGCGGGCCGGAATGGAGAAAGACGTTTCAATGGTCACCGGGCGCTTCAGGTCAATGACGACACGCGACTTTCCCGGCGCAAACAGGCCATACCGCCACAGGCACTGATCAATCCTCGGCCCGTCTTGCCGGTCTTGGCCTTGAGATCAAAGGACACCTTCGGCATATCCAGCACAAGTCGATAGGGATCAGCCAAAGCAGAGACTGAAACAGTCGTGGGCTGATTGAGGTCGAGGACGAATCGCGTGCGCACGACATCGCCGATGATCTCGCCCCGCAGTCACATGCACCGGCCCCTCTCCCACTTGCCTGGCAGGGCTGCTTTGCGCCGCCTTTGCAATCACAAGTGGTTGATGATGCTGAGTGCGCCCCGCCGCCCGTGCAGGTGAGAGCACAGCGAATACCGCAGCGCCCACAAGTAAAACGGCCCAAAGCCCATGAAAAAGGCGCAAGCCAGCCCATTTCCATAGGCGGTCCGTCTGATTTCCGGCGACCTCTGGCAATCGGGATCGGAACCCCATGCCCTCTCCTTCCTCAGCGCATCATCGTGTATTGGCCCCATAAGAACAGGGTATTTTGCCCACAACCCGCAGACACTGGGTCAGCTTACATGACATAAAATGGACAATCGCTGTCACGTTGCTTGCAAATGCAACGTCGTGATCGTACAACGAGTCTATGGATTTCGGTCACATGCCGATACCTTAGTTGATGATCGAATTGGAAGTATTTCCACAATCATCTTACCTCTGAATAGCTTCTCGGCCAGAATTTCGGCCACTTCCCAGAAGAAAAGAAGAACTTCGGAGCGAAATAAGGAAACGGCCTGACCACGGCTGAGGCCCGGTCCCATACTGCAATAAAATGCAGAAGTGGACCCCCGGTCGCGTAATCCACGAACGACGCTCGTGTGCCGCGCAATCAAAAAAGAGCGGCATGCACGCCGATACGAGATGAGACAAACAAATTGGGCAGCGTTGCCCCAAAAAGGACTGCGCGATGCATCAGACGACCAACATATCAGCAGGCCCCGTTAAGCTGGGCGCTTATGTTGGTTGGCTCGCCGCTCCCGACGCTGTACCCCGACCCAATCCCGACGAAAACATTACGCAAACCTTCTCGACTTTGACCGATTCGCGCTCTCAGAGGGCGCCGGGCCGAGCCGTTTGCGTGGAGATACGATTCAATGGCAAACAAAATGCTGATCGACGCGGCCCACCCGGAAGAAACCCGGGTTGTGGTGGTGCGCGGCAACCGAGTTGAAGAATTCGACTTTGAAGCAGCAAACAGAAAGCAGTTACGCGGTAACATTTATCTTGCAAAGGTAACAAGGGTAGAACCATCCCTTCAGGCTGCCTTTGTCGAGTACGGCGGAAACAGGCACGGGTTCCTCGCCTTCAGCGAAATCCATCCCGACTACTACCAGATACCGCTCGCCGACCGTCAGGCTTTGATGGAAGATGAGTCTGTCGATGAGACGGACGAGCAGAGCGACGAAAAAGCCAAGCCGAGCCCGTCGCGGCGGTCCCGCCGCCGGAGAAAATCCAGCGATGCGCACACCGATGACGATACGGTCGCGGAAGACGCTGATGCAGACGACGACACCGGCGGCGACAAACATATTTCCGATCACCATGACGAACATGATGATGACGACAAGGATTCGGTCGAATCCGTTGGTGCTGAAGATGCAATGGAAGAAGTTCCTGAGCGCCGCCAGCGCCAGCAGAAGCGCCAGTACAAGATCCAGGAAGTCATCAAGCGTCGCCAGGTCATTCTGGTGCAGGTGGTCAAGGAAGAGCGCGGCAACAAGGGGGCTGCTCTTACGACTTATCTGTCGTTGGCTGGCCGTTATTCGGTTCTCATGCCAAACACCGCTCGCGGTGGTGGCATCAGCCGCAAGATCACACAGCCTGCCGACCGCAAGCGTCTGAAGAAGATCGCCTCCGAACTGGAAGTGCCGGAAGGCATGGGCGTCATTCTGCGCACAGCTGGTGCTGCGCGCACCAAGGCCGAGATAAAACGCGACTTTGAATATCTCATGCGATTGTGGGAAACGGTACGCGAGCTGACCTTGAAGTCCAGCGCGCCCTACCTCGTCTATGAGGAAGGCAGCCTGATCAAGCGCTCGATACGAGATCTCTACAACCGGGATATCGAACAAGTGCTGGTCGCTGGCGAAGAAGGCTATCGCGAGGCCAAGGACTTCATGCGCATGCTCATGCCGAGCCATGCCAAGAATGTTCAGCCTTACCGTGACCCGTCGCCGCTGTTCATCCGTTTTGGCGTTGAAACGCAGCTTGATGCTATGTTCTCGCCACAGGTGACGTTGAAATCCGGCGGCTACATCGTCATCGATCAGACCGAAGCACTCGTCTCCATCGACGTGAACTCCGGTAAGTCGACCCGCGAACATAACATCGAAGACACGGCGCTTCAGACCAACCTGGAAGCGGCTGAAGAAGTCTCGCGCCAGTTGCGTCTGCGTGATCTGGCCGGTCTTGTTGTCATCGACTTCATTGATATGGAGGAGAACAAGAACAACAAGTCGGTTGAGCGCAAACTAAAGGAATGCCTGAAAAACGACCGCGCCCGCATTCAGGTGGGTCGCATTTCGCACTTCGGTCTTCTGGAAATGTCGCGCCAGCGTATCCGTACCGGCGTTCTGGAAAGCTCGACGTCGCCTTGCCCGCATTGTCATGGCACGGGGATGATCCGGTCGGTTGAATCGGTTGCGCTGCATGTTCTGCGCTCGATCGAGGACAATCTTCTCAAGGGCGTGACCCACAATCTGGTGCTGCGCACTGCGACCAATGTGGCGCTCTATATTCTCAACCAGAAGCGCACGAACCTCACGGTTCTGGAACATCGCTTCGGTGTCGAAATCCAGGTGCAGGCGGATGAGATGGTCAACGGCCAGCTCTACGTTCTGGAACGCTCCGATCCGATTGACCGCGACAAGGTTCCGCAGATCATTCCGACGATCCATCCGGACACTATCGACGTCATTCCTGACGAAGTTGAAGCCGAACTCGATGCCAAGGCGATTGCGGCTGCAGCCGCAATCGAAGACGAGGACGACGACGACGAAATCGAACTCGAAGAGCAGACGGAAAAATCCGGCGACGAACGTCGTCGCCGTCGCCGCAAGCGGCGTCGGGGTGGCAACAACGACGCCAACGGCCAGTCGAGTGCACGCGACAACAATTCCTCTGACGACGAGGATGCGCCGAACACCACGGATGCGTCGTCCGACACTCAGTCAGATGGCGATGACAATCGTCAGGCTTCTGAAACCGGCGAAGACGAGCCGCGTCGCAAGCGCCGTCGTGGGCGTCGCGGCGGTCGGCGCGGTCGGCGCAATGCCGAAGAAAACGCAAATGGGTCGGATGAAAACGGTGCTGATGCGTCTTCCTCGGAACAACCGCGTGATCGAGATAATGCATCGTCGCAAGACGACGTACAGCAGCCTGCAGCCGCAGAAGCGGGAACAGCGCAACCTTCTGCGCCTGTGTCCGCCAACGCAGCTCATGACGTTGCATCTGATGTTGCTTCGCAAGATAAGCAGCCAACGACAGACACGTCTGTTGACGATGCAGCCAAGGACGTTGAGGCTCCGGCAGAAAAGGCCCCTGTTCTCGAGGATGCAACTCCGGCTGCGGCACCCGCTGCAACCTATGACAAGCCTGCCTATTCGGCCTCTGCCATTCAGCCAATCGCGTCTCCTGTAGAGACGCCAGTGGTTGATGCAGAGCCGGAACAGGCGTCTGATGTGGTCGCGAGCCCGGCAAAACCTGAAAGCGCCGTCATGTCGTCCCCCGACAAAGTCGCAAACGAGGCACCCGCGGCTCTGTCTGAAGACGCATCGTCCTCTGACACGACGAAAGCGGAAGACGTGGCCATCACCACACCGCGCCAGTCTAGTGCTCCCGCAGAGCCGGTGGTGACAAGCAACGCTGAACAGTCATCCGATGACGACGATAGCGACAAGCCGAAGCGCGGCGGCTGGTGGCAGCGACGCTCGTTCTTCTAAATCGTGAAATCACATGTGGCCTCTTGGCCCCACGAAGACCATGAAAATACACGCAAAGGGCGGCCAGTGGGCCGCCCTTTGTTATTTGCAAGACTGCGGCAGGTGTGCCCGCAGGCCAAACGATGGTCAGGTCAGCCAGTCTTTCAGATGGGTCATGGCAAGGCGCATATCGGCTTCACTGCCTGCAAAGGAAAAGCGGGCATAGCGGTGTCCGTTGACCGGATCAAAGTCGACGCCCGGCGTTGCCGCAATACCGGCCTCGCGCAACATCGCCTTGGTGAAGGCAATGGAATCATTCGAAAATGGCGTTATATCCGCATAGACATAGAATGCCCCATCGACGGGCAGCAGCTTCTTGAAGCCAAGACGCGGCAAATTCTCCAGCAGCACCTGACGATTGACAACATAAGTGTCGCGGATCACATCCAGCTCGGCCGTTGCACCGAGGGCTGCTTGTGCGGCAATCTGCGAAATTTCGGGGGCCGAGATATACAGCGACTGCGCCAGTTTTTCCACCGGACGCAACAGGTCCTCAGGCAATACCAGCCAGCCGATCCGCCATCCCGTCATACAGAAATATTTCGAGAAGCTGTTGACGACGATAGCCTTGTCGGAGGTCTTCAAGGCAGTTTCCTGCTGCCCCTGATACACAAGCCCATGATAAATCTCGTCGGAGATGAACCAGATGTCCTGGTCGTCGCAATAGCGCACCAGTTCTTCAAGAGCGTCAGGCAGCATCATGGTGCCGGTCGGATTGGCCGGGCTTGCAACCAGAATCCCGTGAATGGGGCCGCTTTTACGGGCCGCGTCCACATGCCCAGGTGTCAGGCTCCAACGCGTTGTCTCGTCGACATCGACCTCGACCGGCACCAGTCCCAACGACTTGATGATGTTGCGATACGCGGGATATCCCGGCGTCGACATCAAGATACGGTCGCCCGGATTGAAGGCCGCCAAAAACACCAGATTGAAGCCTGCTGACGATCCAGAGGTCACGAAAATGCGGTCGGGATCAACCTGGGTACCATAAGTGGTCAAGTAATGCAGTGCCAAGGCCCTCGCGCAGGGATCTCAGGCCGCGCGCTTCGGTGTATCCAATGGAGCGTTGATCCAGCGCTTCATGTGCGGCGGAGCGCGCCGCCAGCGGGGCCTTGTGGCTGGGCTGGCCAATTTCCATGTGGATGACCTTTTGTCCATCGGCTTCCATAGCCGCAGCCTCGGCCAGTACTTCCATCGCAAGAAACGGTGCCACGCGACTGCGCTCCGACCCGGTATCATCCATAACTCTCGATCCTTATTCGCAATTTTTGATCGCCACTGACGGTCAACGGGACAGTTTGCACCATGGGTGCGGCTTTAGATAGCTCCTGACCCGATGGTTTCAGAGACTTGACGCTGTTTTGCCAGCCCTGCACTGTTCATCACACGCGAACAACAGGAGAGATCCTTGCCCCCCTCAGGCCATGCCCGTCGAGCAGCCCCACACAGACCGTCCGTCCGCTTTTCACCTGTGCGCGCCATAACCCGGCTCTTGCGCCCTCTTGTCTGCGCAAGCCTGACAGCTTCCGTCGCATTGCCGTTTTTAGGTGCGCCAGCCCTCGCCCAGTCCGGCTCCCGGCTGTCTATCATCCAGGATGCAGAAACAGAAGATCTTCTCAAGGACTATGCCAAGCCGATCTTTCGTGCCGCTGGTCTGGCAAGTGCGAATATCCAGATCATTCTCGTCAACGACAAGACGTTCAACGCCTTTGTACCCGATGCCAAGCGCATGTTCATCAACATCGGCGTCTTACTGCAAGCCGAGACACCGGGCGAGGTTATTGGCGTCATTGCTCATGAAACCGGCCATATTGCCGGCAAGCATCTGGTGCGACTGCGCAGCGCTGCCGCCTCGGCCCAGATCATGACCGTCATCGGCATGTTGCTTGGTGCAGGCGCAGTGGCAGCCGGTGCCTTGTCCGGCAGTTCCGGCGTGACCCAAGGGGGGCCGCTGCCGCCATCGGGGCCGGTTCCCTCGGAACCCGTTCGCTCTTGTCATATCAGCGCGGCGAGGAAGCTGCCGCCGACCGTGCAGCTCTTAAATATCTCACAGCCACCCATCAGAGCGCCAAGGGAATGCTGGATGTCTTCAAGCGCATGGCAGATGAACAAATGTTCTCCGCGCGCTATGTCGACCCCTATGCAATCAGTCATCCGATGGCGCGCGACCGCTATCGCAATCTGGAGCGCGATGCCAAGGCCAGCCGCTATTTCAACGTCAAGGCCCCTACAAAATTGCAACTCCGGCATGACATGGTGCGCGCCAAACTCTTCGCCTATACCAGCGCACAAACCTCGGTTGGCCGTCAGTACCCTGCCTCAGACCACAGCCTGCCGGCCCAATATGCCCGCGCCATCGCCGCCATGAAAACCCACTCGCGCGCGGCGGTGCGTCTGATTGACCAGTTGATCCGCAAAGAGCCTGACAATCCTTATTTTTATGAGGTCAAGGGACAAGCGCTTCTGGAAAGCGGCCATCCGGCACAAGCCGCTCCGGCCTTCCGGCAGGCTGTCAAACTGCATCCGAAAGAAGGGCAATTTCTGGTTTGGCTCGGGTATGCTTTGGTTGCCTCAGATAACGCGGCTGCATTGCCTCAGGCAGAACAGGCGCTGGAGCATGGTTTGAGGCTGGACCCGATCTCGCCGACCGGCTATGCGCAATTGGCTATTGCCTATGGCCGACAGGGCAAGACAGCACTGGCGGACCTCACAACTGCGCGGGGTCTGATGATTTCCGGCCAATATGACGCTGCCAAACGCTATGCTGCGCGCGCCCGCAAGACGTTCAAGCGCGGCACTCCATCGTGGTTGCAGGCAGATGATATTGTCACCTTCAAACCCAAAAAATTGTAACTCGGACTGGTCGGTGTCTAAATAAACCCCAAATTCAGGTTCAATGGTTCATTCAGGACCCAACCAACACCCCATAGCCCGGCGCAAGATTGCAGCCGGACATCAGGAGCAAAGAATGGTCTTTTCGAACGCCAAACGGTCCAACGCCTCTTTCCCGTATCGGCGCTGGCTGCGCGGATCCGCAGCTGCGGTCATGCTGGCGGCAGGTGTTTTCGGCTTGCAGTCGGCCCTGTCTACGCAAGCAAACGCCGCCGACATGACCAAGTCGCAGGTCGAAACGATTGTTCATGATTACCTGATGCAGCATCCGGAAGTGATTCAGGATGCCTTGCAGGAGTTGGACAAGCGCCGTCAGGCCGCCGCCAACACCGCGCAGGAAAAAGCTGTTCAGGACAACGCCAAGATGTTGTTCAACTCGCCACGCCAGAACGTTATCGGCAACCCCAAGGGGTCGGTCACGATGGTTGAATTCTTCGATTACAATTGCGGTTACTGCAAGCGTGCCCATTCCGACATGACACGGCTGATCAAGCAGGACCCGGACCTGCGCGTCGTGCTGAAGGAATTTCCGGTTCTGGGTCAAGGGTCAGTCGAAGCCGCAAGAGTGGCCATTGCCGTGCATGATCTGGCACCGAAGAAATATGAAGACTTCCACGAGACACTGCTGATGAGCCGTGGTCACGCCAATATGGCAAGTGCCCTCGCCGCAGCCGTCAAGATTGGCCTCAAGGAAGCCGATGTGAAGAAGGCCATGGCAGACAAGCAGGCTGCCAACACCACCATTCAGGAATCATATGCGCTGGCGCAAGCCCTCGACCTGACCGGCACACCGTCCTACGTCATTGGCGACAAGGTGATGGTCGGTGCTGTTGGCTATGATGAATTGCATCAGAGTATTGAGGCCATGCATCAATGCGGGAAAACCGAGTGTTAAAGACGGAAATCCTTGGGCTTTTGCAATAATCGGGGCTTTTCCTTATCAAATTCAATGCCTATAAGGGGGGCAAATAGCGCCTCGCACTTGCGGGGTGCATTTGACCATTAGATCCATATGAAGGTTCTTCCGGCAGTGCTGTTGCCCGAGATCGGAAACACGAAACACCAAGTCATCGCGTTTCGAAGGATTGCGTCTTTTCAGGATTTCATATCCCGCATCCGTAAAAACTACAGAACGACTAGGTGCCTGTCGCACAGAGACCAAAAAGACAAGACGAAACGCTTGGCGCGGGCAGACCTGCCAGCACAAGCTGAGAACGGAAAGTGACAAGCATGTCGAAAGATACGATGAATTTTGACACGGGCCTGATCCGCAACCTCGCTCTGCTGCTGGATGAAACCAATCTGAGCGAGATCGAACTGGAGAAAGGCGACACACGCATTCGCGTTGCCCGCCAGATTAACATTGAAGCGCCCGTTTCCTTCTCGGCTCCAGCAGCTCCGGCCCCTGTTGCAACCGCAGCACCTGCAGCAACGCCCGCTCCGGCAGACCCAATCGTGCATCCTGGCATGATCCCGTCGCCGATGGTTGGCACAGCTTATCTTTCGCCAGAACCCGGCGCAAAGTCCTACATCAGCGTTGGCGACAAGGTGGCCGAAGGTCAGACCATCCTCATCATCGAAGCCATGAAGACGATGAACCACATCCCCGCCACCAAATCCGGCACGGTCAAGCAGATCCTTGTTACGGATGCGCAGCCGGTCGAATTCGGCGAGCCGCTTGTCATCGTCGAATAAGGACCGCCACGGCATGTTCTCCAAGATCCTGATTGCAAACCGTGGTGAGATCGCCCTGCGCATTCTGCGCGCTTGTAAAGAGCTGGGCATCTCTACCGTGGCCGTGCATTCCACCGCTGACGCAAATGCCATGCATGTTCGCCTTGCAGACGAAAGTGTCTGCATCGGACCAGCTCCGGCTCGTGACAGCTATTTGAATATCCCGGCTCTGCTCGCCGCCTGTGAAATCACCGGTGCCGACGCAGTTCACCCGGGCTACGGCTTTCTGTCCGAGAATGCCCGCTTTGCGGAAATTCTGGAAGCGCACAACATCGTCTTCATCGGCCCGACCGCCGAACACATCCGTGTCATGGGCGACAAGATCCAGGCCAAGCAGACGGCGCGCGATCTCGGCATTCCGGTTGTTCCGGGGTCTGACGGTGCCGTCACGCCGCAGGACGACGCTCATGCGATTGCCGCTGACATCGGCTACCCGGTGCTGGTCAAGGCTGCTGCCGGCGGTGGCGGCCGTGGCATGAAGGTTGCCCTGAGCGAGGCCGATCTCGACGATGCTCTGGCGAACGCACGCGCCGAAGCAAAGGCAGCATTCGGCGATGATGCGCTCTACATCGAGAAGTATCTCGACAAGCCACGTCACATCGAAATTCAGGTGCTGGGCGACGGCAAGGGCAATGCGGTTCACCTGGGTGAGCGCGATTGCTCGTTGCAGCGTCGCCACCAGAAGGTGTTGGAAGAAGCGCCTTCGCCGTGCCTGAACCCCGAGCAGCGCGAGCGCATTGGCAATATCTGTGCCGATGCCATGCGCAAGATGAAATATCGCGGCGTAGGAACCATCGAGTTCCTGTATGAAAACGCCGAGTTCTATTTCATCGAAATGAACACCCGTCTTCAGGTCGAGCATCCGGTCACCGAGATGATTACCGGCATTGATCTTGTCAATGAGCAGATCCGCATTGCCGGTGGTGGCGATCTGGGCATGGTGCAGGACGATATTCGGTTGGTCGGTCACGCCATCGAATGTCGTATCAATGCTGAAGACCCGCACACGTTTGCACCTTCGCCTGGCACGATTTCCTATTACCACACGCCAGGCGGCCTTGGGGTTCGCGTCGATTCAGGCGTCTATCAGGGCTACAAGATCCCGCCCTATTACGACAGCATGATCGGCAAGCTCATCGTGCATGGCCGTAACCGTGTAGAATGCCTGATGCGTCTGAAACGCTGTCTCGATGAGTTCGTCGTTGACGAGATCAAGACAACCCTGCCGTTGTTCCGTGAACTGGTGGACAATCAGGACATCGCCAACGGTCAGTATGATATTCACTGGCTGGAAAAATACCTCGCCGCCAAGGCGGCTGATAGCCAGGCGATAATGAAAACGGGCAGGCTCAGACGCCTGCCCGTTTTGTTTTGGCCAAGTCGTGATATGATAACGACATGAAAGAGCATACGGACGACATTGTCCTGGAAATCACGCCACAGGTGCTTCTCAAAGCCTATGCCTGCGGTCTGTTCCCCATGGCGGAATCGGCGAACGATCCCGGCCTTTTCTGGTTGGAGCCTGAGCATCGCGGCATCTTGCCTCTCACTGGCTTTCATCTGCCCAAGCGTCTGCGGCGCACGTTGCGGCAGGATGTCTTCGAGGTGCGTATCAGTTCCGATTTTGAAGCAACCCTGAATGGCTGCTCTGGAGGTGGCCCCGACCGCCCCAAGACATGGATCAACACTGAGATCCGCCGTCTTTATTCCGGTCTCTTCGAGATGGGCAATTGCCAGACGGTAGAAGCCTTGGCAGGATGGTCAGCTCGTCGGGGGGCTGTATGGCGTCAATCTCAATGGCTGCTTCTTTGGAGAAAGCATGTTCACCCGCGTGACAGATGCCTCAAAGGTCTGTCTTGCGCATCTGGTGGCTCGCCTGATCACCGGAGGCTATACGTTGCTCGACACGCAGTTTGTCACCGACCATCTGTCACGATTCGGAACGGTGGAAGTCGAGCGGGACGATTACAATGTGCTGCTCGCTCAGGCGCTGCAACAGGACGGCGACTTCTTCGCCCTCTCTTCCCATACTTCTGGTGAAGAGATTCTGGCCATTCTCGATGCTCAGAGCCAGGCATGGACCACGGCTGAGAAGCGGCTCCATGACGTCCATGCAGCAAGGTGCACTCTTGTCGCAATTCTCCAATTGTGTCTGACAAGACGCAGCGTTCAAGCAATCGAATACCAATTGCATCTTGTTATTTTTCACGATGCTAATTGTCATCAGGCCGTCATGCACAGCCGCTAGGCACCGGTAACATTTCGTTTCAAGGTTGCCTAAAAATGTCCGTACTGCCCCAGAGCGTGTCTCAATTCACACGCGTTGCTCTTCTCACTTGTCTGGCTCCAACACTTGCTGTCCTTCAAGTGCATGCCGCCCCTATCGGCACGAGCTATACCGTTACGTCTGGCACCACGGAAACTGACACAGAAAAACTCTCGGATGGCGACAGCCTGACCGTTGAGAGTGGCGGCACTCTCGAGACGACAAAAGACGCAGTCAAGCTTGAGTCTACCGATACGACGAATGGCATCACCATCGTCAACAACGGAGCCATCACCAGCGAAGATCGCGGCATCGACACGGATTTGGCAGACGACGACACGATTGATCCGCTCAACCTGACGATCACCAATGCGGAAGGGGCAACGTTCGAAACAGCGGATGATACCATCCGCATCGACAACGATGTCCTCAGCGGAACAATTTCGGTCACCAACAGTGGCTTGATGAGTGCGCAAGACGGTCAGGTCATCGACTTCGACGCCATCGATACGTCTTCTGCGACAATCACCATTACCAATACAGCAACCGGTCAGATGATTGCCTATGACAAGGACGCGGTCCGACCTAGCGAAAACGGTACGGTCATCAACGCAGGCACAATTATCTCTTATGATACCTCTGATGACCCTTCCAACGATGGCATAGACTTTCAGGCTCATAGTGGAACGGTCGAGAACAGCGGCACCATTTCCGGCGCGCGTCACGGCATCACCTCCGCCACCGGTGTAACGGTCACCAATACCTCAACGGGGACGATCACCGGTCGTAACGGCTCCGGTGTTGGATCAGATGGCGACGGCACCGTGACCAACTACGGCACCATCACTGGTACGGTGGACGGCACCTCGGAGAATGGTGACGGCGACGGCGTCGACATCGATTATGAAGCAACGATCACCAACTACGGTACTATTCAAGGCACAGGCGCGACGGGCGAGAAGGACGGCTCGGCCAATACCAGCGAAGGGATTGCAGCTGGTGGCGGCACGATCAAGAACCTTGGCTCCGACAGTCTGATCAGCGGTGCCAACAATGGTATTCTGATTGATGATAGCGATGCGGGTGCAGCCCCTTACGCCACGACTGTGACCAACGAAGGCACCATCCGCGGTCTTGATGGCTACGGCATTCGCTTCAATGGCACGCAGGACGACACCGTCACGAACGATGGCCTGATTTCCGGCTCAAACGGCCTTGCGCTTGATATGGGCGGTGGTGACGACACGCTGAACGTCGGAACGTCTGGAACATTCAGTGGCAGCATTGAAGGCGGTGACGGTACGGATACCGTCAACCTGACCGGGTCTGGCACAAATACGTTCAACGGCGCGAGCGACTTTGAAGTTCTGACGGTCTCGGGCGGCGGAAGCTGGACCCTCTCCGGCAGCCAGAGCTATGCGACAAGCACATCTCTCACAGGCAGCAGTCTGACAATATCCGGGACATTGTCGACCGGCACCTACACGCAGGATGCAAACTCCACCCTTGTGATCTCAAGCGCGACGGCAGCAATCGAGGCCACAGGAACAGCAGCACTAGACGGAACACTGTCGATCACCGGGCAGTCCAACACCTATTCTGTCGGCTCGTCCTACACCATTGTCTCGGCGACAGGTGGGGTTTCGGGAACGTTCAGCAGTGTCGACGTTTCCGATAGTCTTCCGTTCCTGACGTTCACGACCGATTACAGCAACAGCAATGCCGTTGCTGTTGACGTGACCCGCTCCAGCACCACCTTCAGCAGTCTGGCGACGCAAAGTGGCTTCAGCGGAGAAGGCAGCGCTCTCGACAGTCTTTCAACGTCCTCCCCGCTTGCCATTCAGGTCGCGAGCTTGACGACCTCACAAACGCAAAGCGCTTTCCAGTCCCTGTCCGGACAGCCACAAGCGACGGCCCTCACCACATCCATCCAGAACAGTGCCGGTATCAGAAATCTGATGACGGGCCGTATTTCGGATACGATGGGTGGCTCGGCCACCAGAGCAATGGTCGGTTCACATGGCGAGAGCCCGGAAGAAGAACGGATCTACAATGTCTGGGCCAAGGGCTATGGCGGCACAGGGGCGACAAACCAAAGTGGCTCCAGCGACCTCAACCGCACCAACGCAGGTTTTCTGGTTGGGGCAGATGCGCCACTCAACCGCATGATGCGATTTGGTCTGGCGGCCGGGTTTGGCCGCTCCTTCTACGACATCAGCGATCAGGGCGCTTCCGGTTCCTCGGACAACTACACGGTCGCAGCCTACGGCGGCGTTGCCTTCGGCCCGGTCACGCTCAGCTATGGCGCTGCCCACACCTGGCAGGATTCCAAGAGCAAGCGCCACGTTCAGGTTGGCAGTGCCGGTTACACGCCGACCGCGAATTACGACGGCTCAACTGTGCAGGCGTTCACGCAGGTTGATTATGCCATCCCGCTGAAAGCCCTGACGCTGGATCCATTCGCGGGCCTCGCCTATATCGGCGCACATACCGATGGTTATGACGAAAGCACGATTGCGGGTCTGCACACCGAGAGCAGCCAGTCAAACGTTGGCATGCTGACATTGGGGCTGAACCTGTCGAAGGAATTCGACATCATGGGCGCAGCCATCACCACACGCGGGTCGCTCGGCTGGCAGCACGCATTCGGCGATCTTGATCCGGTCCTGAAAGCCTCATTCACCGGCAGCAGCACCTTCGATGTTTCTGGCACACCGATTGATCGCGATGCGGCGCTGGTGAAAGCTGGCCTGGATATTCGCCTCACCGACCGTGCTCATCTGGGATTGACATACTCGGGCCAGTTCTCGGACAACAACCATGACAATAACTTCTCCGGCAAGTTGAACTTCCGCTTCTAAAGCGACAAGTCGCCTTGTCAGAACACGATAGATGGCGGGCGCTTTCAAAGCGGCCGCCATTTCATATTCCACGCTGCCCCATGCTCCTCAGCGCAGGTGGTCCTTTGCTTCAGATCGTCTCGACAATGGCCTCGACCAGTTTGTCTTCACTGGTGGTGTTGTAGCAAGGCACATTCGTGGGCACGGCGATGTCGAGCAGTGATGGCCCTGCATCGCCGAAGAGCCGGATCTGAGCGGTTGCCCGAAAACTGTCCGCATCCTGGAGATTGTCCAGCACATAGGCCGCCGCGGGCACCGTCATGGTGAAGGTTGCTCCATTGCTGCTGCCACTCTTGTGCTCGTGCTCCTTGCCCTGCGACGAGGTGTAATTGTAGCCCGCAATCTGACCGATAGCGACGCTCGGACCTCCCGCCATTCCGACGCTGATATTCGGGATACCAATCGAGAAATTGTTGCTTTTCTGCGTGACGATCAGCGACCTGTGATCCTCCGTGCTGCTCTTGGTTTTCTCCAGAGTGATCTTTTCGCCCGTCGAGTTGGGCGTGAAAGGAATGGAGAATGTCATGCGGGTGACGTTTGCCGGCACGATCTCCGCAGGCTTCATCGGCAAGGTCGAGATCAGCGCCAGATTACTGATGTACTCCTTGCTGGCCCCGGTGATGGTCTGGTAACCGACATTGCAAATGCGGATGCGCTTCTGGGCGTTGGCAGGATCGGGATAGAATTGCAGCGCCGTCGAATTGTCCTCAAAGGCAATGGCATAGTCTGAGACACGCCCCGCATAGGTCTTGAGATAATCGAGACACTTGGCCCGAATTTCTGTCGGGTTCTGTTCGGCAATGGTGGCAAACTCGCTCTGGCTGGAGCAGATCATCTGTTCATGTGCATTTGCATCCGTCCCCAGATAGGCAACAATGATTGCAACAATCCGCCGCCGATAGCGATCCTGAAGATCGCCACTCACCTGCTTCGGGGTCGCGTAGATGGTTGTTATGCCGGTGATTGTCTTGATGTCACCCAGCTTCAACTCAACCTGTGAGTCCTGATCTTTGTTCTTGGCGCTGGTTCCGACATAATATTGCTGCATCTGGGTGGTCACGCCGCGGATATAGCGCAACGGATACAGATTTGCCGGATCCTTGGCCTTCTTGAAGGCGAAGAACAGATATTTGAAGTCAACCGGATCCTGCGCCTGACACAGAAAACTATCGAAGGTCTCATTGCGCAGCAGCGGCGTTTGCCAGGGACTGCACAATTCATCGCAGCCTTCCAGCCGCGTTGTCAGGCGGGCCTGCACCCGCTCCAGCAACTTGTCAAAGGTCGCGGCATCATCACTTTTGCGCTCGATTATCTGCATCACCCGGCTCCCGTTGCATCTCAAGGACACCGCTAGGACGTGTGATGCAGATACCTGTGACAGCGCCGGAACGCAAAACGGGAGAAGATGCAGATAGCATCCTCTCCCTCATGCATTTCTTGCGATTTGTCCCAGATCAGCCTCTAGGGCTTTTGATCGGGCACAGGCGGCGTTGCGCTGTGTTTGGCATCAGGACCTGCCAAAAGGTCTTTCTGCTCGACAGGTGGGCCGGAATAGTCCTTGGGGGGCGGAACGGAGGACGATGTCTTGCAGCCGGTGAGCCAGACATCATAAACCGGGTGTTCAACCGCGTTGAGACCCGGACTATCGGCAAACATCCAGCCAGAGAAAATTCGCTTCACCTTGTTGTCCAGAGTGATTTCATCCACCTGCACAAAACCATCGGTGCGCGGGTTCTCTGTATCCGGGCGTGTGTAACAGACCTTCGGCGACACTTGCAGAGAGCCGAACTGTACGGTCTCGCCCATATAAACGTCGAACGAGGTGATCCGCCCGGTAATCTTGTCGAGGCCGGCAAACACAGCAACCGGGTTCTTGATCTTATTGTCATCGCCATCGGTTGCGCTCTGCGCAGATGCGGCCGAGGCCGTCATTATGGCAAGACATGCCAAGGCAACGCCACGGGCGAGCATTTTACCAGAGACCTTCAGACTGCTGTATCCCATCTGACCCATTCGACCTGCTTTATTCTAACCGCACACGTCTCAGCTAGCACCGGAATAAGGCCCCGAAAAGACAACGTCTTCCGGAGCCCATATTGCCAATATGCTAGCCGAGTTGTGCGAGACGCTGCATGGCAAGCGATACTTTTTCAAGACGCTCCTGCAACTCGACCTTCTTGTCCCGTTCTCCGGAAACCACCTCATCCGGGGCCTTTTCGACAAACTTCGGATTGGAAAGCTTCTTGTCGATACGGGAAACGTCGTCTTCGAGCTTCTTGATTTCCTTGTCCAGACGCGCTCGTTCTGCGGCCAGATCAATGACACCCGCCAGAGGCAGGCAAACAGTTGCCTCGCCAACGACAATCTGCGCCGAGCCACTCGGTTGGGTCTCCGCCAGCGTGACGCTTTCGGCGCGCGCCAGACGCAACAACGCCGAGCGATGCGTCTCGATACGATCCATCGTTTGCTGCGACGCCCCGACCACGACGACTGGCACCTTGGCCCCGGCAGGCACATTCATTTCGGCGCGCACGGAGCGGATCTCGGAAATGAAGGTGATCAACCAGTTGATTTCCTCGGCTGCGGCCTCATCCTGAAGGCTCTGTCCCGGCCACTGTGTGTGCATCAAAAGCGTGTCGGCCTTCTCGCCGTCATCGCCAAGCCGCTCCCACAGCTCTTCCGTCAGGAAGGGCATGAAAGGATGCAGGATCTTGAGAATTTCATCCAGCGTCCAGGCCGCTGTTGCACGCGTTTCAGCCTTTGCCGTCTCATCGTCGCCGTTGAACACCGGCTTGGCCAGTTCCAGGAACCAGTCACAGAAGGAGTTCCAGACAAAGCGATAGACAATATTGGCCGCATCGTTGAAGCGATAGCTTTCCAGCGCCTCGGTCACGTCGCGCGAACAGGCGCCGACTTCGGTAATGATCCAGCGGTTCAACGTCGAGTGCGCCGATGTGGGGTCGAAAGCCGCACTGCGCTTGCAGTCGTTCATCTCGACAAAACGGGCGGCGTTCCAAAGCTTGGTGGCAAAATTGCGGTAGCCTGCAACGCGAGAGGTCGCCAGTTTGATGTCACGTCCCTGCGCTGCCATCGCCGTCAGCGTGAACCGCAGCGCATCCGCCCCATATTCCTCGATCAGATCAAGCGGGTTGATGACGTTGCCCTTGGACTTCGACATCTTCTGCCCGTTCTCGTCGCGAACAAGCGCATGCACATAGACGTCCTTGAAAGGCTCCGTCTTCATGAAATGCTTGGTCATCATCATCATGCGGGCAACCCAGAAGAAGATGATGTCAAAGCCGGTGATCAGAACCGACGTTGGAAAATACGTGTCGAGTTCTGGCGTCTTGTCCGGCCAACCGAGTGTCGAGAACGGCCACAGGGCAGACGAGAACCAGGTGTCGAGGACGTCTTCGTCACGATAAAGCAGTGCTTCACCGCCCTCGCCGTCTTCCCAGGCTTTCAGCGCGGTTTCAATGTCGGTGACCCGAACATCCTTGCCGTATTTTGCCTTGGCGGCGGCAAGCGCCTCATCCTCGCTCTTCTCAACGAAGATCTCGCCATCCGGGCCGTACCACGCCGGAATGCGGTGCCCCCACCAGAGCTGACGCGACACACACCAGGGCTGAATATTCTCCATCCAGTCGTAGTAGGTCTTGTCCCAATTCTTGGGCACGAAATTCGTACGCCCTTCGCGAACGGAGGCAATGGCTGGCTCGGCCAGCGTCTTTGCATCGACATACCACTGATCGGTCAGAAGCGGCTCGATCGGCACGCCTCCCCGGTCGCCATGCGGCACCATATGCGGATGGTCGTCGATGTGGTCCAGCAGGCCCAATTCGTCCATCCTGGCAACAAGCAGCTTGCGGGCAGCAAAGCGCTCCTGACCCTCGAACATCTGAATCGTCGCCGTCAGACCATCCGAGGCAGGAACATTCGCCAGAAACTCTTCGTTGTCGGTCAGCGTGACATTGGCTTCGCGGTCGAGGATCGAAATCATCGGCAAGGCATGACGCTTGCCAACTTCAAAATCGTTGAAGTCATGCGCAGGTGTGATCTTCACCGCACCCGAGCCAGCCGTCGGATCGGCATAATCATCGCCAACAATCGGAATACGGCGGCCAACCAGCGGCAGAATAACAAATTTGCCGATCAGATCGCGGTAGCGCTCGTCTTCCGGATTCACCGCGACGGCGGTATCGCCGAGCACTGTTTCCGGGCGCGTTGTGGCAACAACAATGTAGTCACGCGTTTCATGTGCGGTAGCATTGCCCTCGTCGTCAAACTCGGTCGGAGCCTGATACGTCACCCCGTCAGCCAGCGGATAGCGGAAGTGCCACAGATTGCCATTGAGGTCTTTCTGCTCGACTTCGAGATCAGAAATCGCAGTCAACAGCTTCGGATCCCAGTTCACAAGGCGCTTGTCCTTGTAGATCAGACCTTCCTTGTAAAGCGTAACAAAGACTTCCAGAACCGCCTTCGACAGCCCCTCATCCATGGTGAAGCGCTCGCGGCTCCAGTCGCAAGACGTTCCCAGCCGTTTAAGCTGGTTGAAGATCAGACCACCGGATTCACCCTTCCAGTCCCAGACACGTTCGACAAAAGCGTCGCGCCCCATGTCGCGTCTGCCCGGTTCCTGACGTTCCATGAGCTGGCGCTCAACGACCATCTGCGTGGCGATTCCAGCGTGATCCATGCCCGGCTGCCAAAGGACATTCTTGCCACGCATTCGCTCGAAACGAACCAGCACGTCTTGCAGGGTGTTATTGAGCGCATGGCCCATATGCAGCGAGCCCGTTACATTGGGCGGCGGAATAACAATGGAATAAGCATCAGCGCCGTCATGCGCGCCCGCCCCGGCCTTGAAAGCCTCGGCCTTTTCCCATGTGTCGTAGATCCGCGGCTCTACACTCGCCGCATCGTAAGTCTTGTCAAGCATTTGGAGCACTCAGGCGATTATCGGTTAGACCTGTGTAAATCGGAAGGTGGGCGGCAAGTCAACCGCTGCCCCCTCACACACACCAGAAAACCGCCCGACGATCTGTATTCACAAGATCATCGAGGGTCACTCAGGTCAGATTTCAAGGTGATATGAAAGGGGCAAAAAACGCAAGCATCCGTCTAACGCCCTCTTGCCCCGGCCAACTATTGTATCTTCATGCGATAAGGCCACAGTCAGATACGAGGGACATGCCCTTACCCGCGACGGGTGAGACGTTCGATTTCCTTCTGGATCATCCCTTCCACCATTCCCGGCAGATTCTGATCCAGCCAGTCTTTCAGCATCGGTCGCAGCATTTCGCAGATGAGATCCTCAACGGTACGGCTCTTGCCACCGATCATCATCGACGCAAGGCTGTCAAAAGCCGCATGCACGGCCTCGCCCGTCTGATCAGATGTCAGGAAATCATCCGAAGATTTGGAAGGCTTGGCACGCGGCGCAGGACGCAGCGGCTCCGGAATGGGATCGGGCGCCACGTCGAAGGAGGCAGGCTCCTCCTCGTCCAGGCTTTCCACGAAGGCGAGATCACTCTCGGTGACATCATCGTCCTCGTCGAGCACAGCCAGATCTTCGGTCAACTCCAGAACGTCATCGTCTTCTTCGACAGGGGCAGGCGCTTCTTCTTCGACAGCAGCAGCCTCTTCGGCGGCCATCGCAGCGGCCATGTCATCGTCGGCAGCAGCTTCATCCGGCGCACTGCTTTCGTCCATATCCATATCGAACAACTTGTCCAAGTCGTCCTGGGACATTTCTGCAGAATCGCTCATATCGTCGACGGCCTCAACTTCTGGTTCCGGGCTCACCGCAGGTTCCGTCTGTGCGGAACTTGAGCCTGCTGCAGACGGGGAATCTTCATCCGAAATGATCTGGCGGATCGATGCAAGGATCTCTTCCATCGACGGCTCTTCAGCCTGTTTCGCCTGCGCCATGCAAACCCCCTACTGATTCGCGATTACAACGATCGTCAGGCTACAACCCGAATCGAATAAAGGAATTATACGAGAAACCAGAGAGGCTATTAAAGACGCAGAAGCTCCCCCGGCTTCTTTTTCCCCTTGTCATATCAAGGATTTTCAATCCGGGAGCTTACGCGAAAGCCCTTAAGAGAGCCTTACGTCAATCGCTAATCAGTTACCGTCAGCCGTTCGCAGGCCGAACCACTTGTCGCGCACCGCCCGGTAATGCTTCTTCGGATCATAGCGCTTGACCTGCAACTTCAACGATGACGCATCGAGTCTACCAATTGCTGCAAGTAACTGATAACCCGTTACAATTCGGTTGCGTTGGGCGACCACCAGATTGGACTGTTGATTGACAAGTTCACGTTGTGAATCAAGCAGATCCAGAGTGGTTTTCTGCCCCACCTTGCGCTCTTCACCAACACCGCTGAGGGCGAGCCTCTGAGCACGGACAGCAGATTCCGCCGCTGTGATCGAAGCCACCGCAGCCTTGTAGTTTCCCCACGCCATGATGACGTTGGCACGCACTTGATTGCGCACAACATCAAGCTGGAGCCGGCTGGCACCAAGCTCTTCCTTCGACTGCCGAACGCGGGAGCTGACAGCGCCACCCTGATAGAGGGGAATGCTCACCTCAGCCATGATGGAGGCTTCAGTCAGGTTCTCGGTTCCCACCTGCGGCTCATGACTGGCGGAAAGAGATGCTTCGAGACTTGCCGTCGGAAGCAGCTTGCCCTGCGCCACTTTCACGGCAGCATGCGCCGCTTCAACAGTGTAGTTCGCCTGGAGAATCAACGGCTGCTGATCTTCACTCATTTTCAGCGCAACATTCAGCGTACGCGGCAGCACCAACCCCAGACGGGTCTGCGTCTGCAAGCGGTGGGCATCATGGCCGACATTCTGACGGAAGGTGGCGCGACTGCTGTTGAGAGTGGCAAGGGCCGAATTGAGGTTGGCTTGCGCTTCAGCCAAACGAGCTTGCGCCTGCGCGACTTCCGTCTTGGTGCCATCGCCAACATTCAGCCGGTCGTTGGTGGCCCGCACCTGTTCAT